>CP187553.2:0-6562 GCA_049860595.2 Methanocaldococcus sp. 16A | reverse complement strand
ATCTTTTGGTTGTTTGATTACTTTACAAAGTGCCGATTAACAGCGCGAGCTGACAATCGGCACTTTGTTATTTTGTTATTCTCATTTTAAAAGATAATTTTAAATCTTAACTCTGCTCATGCCATAATTTGTCGAAAAAATAAATATAGGGGTAACTTACAATTTTGTAATTGTTATAAGTTTTGTAATTACACATTTTTACAATTTTGTAATTTTGTAAGAAATTAATATATACACTCTTGAAAAATAGAAAAATAAAGCCCCAAATGTATTATTAAGGATTAATCGTGGTGTCTATACATGAGTAACAATGAGAAAGAATTTGAAAAAAGGAAGTTACTTTACAATACAATTTTTGATTTGTATAAATTATTTATTGGAGCAGGATTGACCTTATTAGTTGCTATTGTTGTTAAAGTAGCTTTCTCCGAAGGTAATCCTATAAATGGTTTAGGATTAGTGCTATTAGACATTGGATATATGGCATACACTACATTAATATTTGGTGGTGCATTATACCACATTTACAAAACTCTATGAATGGAGTAACTTTTTCTTATGCTTCCAAAACCATATTCCAAATGCTGTTGTAAATAACATAAGTGTAATTACTACCGCAATATACACTATGGTAAATGTATCTAATTCCATAATCACAACCTCTTATTTTCAGTATATATTATCTTTATCTTTCATTCTTTATAATACCTTTCATAAATGAGGAGTTGATTTTTAGCCTCTGGAATGTTGTTTTTTATCCATTTTATGCTACATACCTTCCCATTCCTATCATAGAGATATTTTAACTCATACTCTATGTGTTTCATGTATTTACTGCCATACTTGGAAGCCCATGCATCCAATACCTTTTTTGCCTTATCTCTATCATAACCCAGTAACTTACACAGTGAAGTTAAATAATAACATGCCCTCATTTTTCCATCAGTCCAATCTGAATTTATCAACTCCCTAAGGTAGTCCTCTAACTTGCTCTTATTTAGGACTACTTCCTTATCCCCTATTGTTGCCTTAATGTATTCGTTCCCTCTATTATCTTCCTTCTTAGGTTTTTTCATAGGTTTTCGTTGCTCTATATCAATTGTTATTAGAGTATTGGAGTTGTCTTTTTTAGTTGCTTTATAATAATTTAATGCATCCTCTATAAAATCCGTTAAATCTCCTCTTATCTCTCCAAAGTTTTCATAATATTTTAGTAATTTCTTTAAAAGTTCCTTCCTAATCCTTTGTAGTGTTATTGGCTTAAACTTCTCTATTTTGTTTATTGGGAATGGTATGCTTATTGGTGTCTTGCCCTCTACATCTTTGTAGTATAGGCTAAACGGTGCAGTTATGCAAATGTTCTCTTTGTAAATAGTGTAATCTATCCCCGTAGTTTTGTCTTTATCTAAAAAATCTAAGTAATTCCTTAACTTAAACTCTAAGAATTGTGTTAAAATTTTACTGCCCTCTATAAAGCCCTTCTCTAATATCTCATTCGTTAAGTGCTTTGCATTAATCCAAATATGAAACCCTTTACCTCCGCTAAACTTTATAGGAATATCTTTAACTCCATAATCTTTGAGGATGTCATATACTGCCCTGCATATTTCCTTCGACTTCTCAATATCTCCCTTAATGTCAATATCCAATACCCAATCCCAATAGGTATAATCTACCTCTGGATACTCCAACTCATATCTTGGTGTCTTAAAGTAGTATGGAGAGCAGTAAATACTCCTAAGGTTCTCCAATACCCATCTATCCCAATATCCTCTCTTGTCCCATAAATCTATATGTCTAAGGTATGGCTTATTACCTTTCGGAATATTGTTATAGTTCCAATACTTCGGATGTCTCCAATTGATTTTCCTATCTCTATCTAAATCCAACCTATGGCAACTTAGCATCCTATCTAAGCAAAAATAATATAAGTATCTGGATGTTAGTTTATAGTATGCTACCCTACTATCCATACTACCCCCTCATTATACGGGCTTCCATTGTCCGTCCCCAATTTTCATAACATCCCCAACTTTCCATAATTCTTTCAATATCTTATCCGCCGTATCTTCCGATAGTTCAAATACTTCCGAAATTTCTATCGTTGTATAAACCTTTTCTGGATTTTGTAGCATATAATCTAATATCTTCCCTTTCAATTCCATTATCTTTTTATTCTCTTCAATAAGTTTATCTATCTCCTCTAATTCTTGCTCTTCATCTAAGTTCTCTTTTTTCTCATCCTCAACTAATTTAAATAGTTCTTTAACCTTCTCTGGAGCTTTAATCCTCAACAATACTCCTAATATACTCTTAAACCATGTCTTTAAAGCATCCCTTACATCCTCTAACTCTACCTCTTCCTTAAATCTTAGTTTTGCATAAGCTTTTGCCATATACTCTATTTGATTAAGTAATCTATCGGAATATCCTTTAAATAAGTCGTTATCTCTCAATAATTCCCTTAACTTCTCCTCTATGTCCCAAAGTGTTACTAATGCCTCTTTATTGAATTCTATATCCTTGTTTTTAATGTAGTTTATGAATAATGAGCATTCGTAAGCCTCTAACTCCTTATATTTTATAAAATTGTTGTCTTTTCTCGATTTTTTTACTGAATAAGTATGTAGTTTTATCTCTTTCCAATCCTCATTAGTGTATGGCTTTAATAGGTAAATTAATGGTATTCTATCTGTCATCCCTCTCATATTCCTCAATGTAAATTCCAATATATTCGTTAATAGCCAATCCAACCCTCCAAATTCTGGATGTATTCCTAATATGTTATCTACTCTCTTTTTAGCTCTCTCCCTTGCTTCTTCTCTATTGTATTCGTATTGTTCTAATAATTTTTTAGTATAATAATTAATTAATGCCTCTCTAAACTCATTAACTCCTTTTAAGTGGTATATTTCCCACAACTCCATTAACTCAATATCTTTTATGTTTCCAATCCCTATCCATGGACTTACTCCTATCATTGGTATGTTATATCCTTCTCTTTCTCTCTTCCATATTCCTGCAGTCTTTCCTGCCTTTAGTAGGTCTATGTCATTCCCCAATCTTAAGATAAAATCAATAAACTCCTCAAATATTATCGGTCTGTTGTGGTTCATCGGAATTAATCCCTTCTTAAAATACTTTATGTTGTCTCTTGATGTTATCAGCCCTATTAAGTTCTCAATATTAGGCATATCTATTCTTATCGTATCCTCTGTTGTGTTGTGTAATTTTGCTAATGGTTCTATGGTTAAACTCTTCCCTTGCCCGTAACTTCCAATAAATAAGGCATCAATTGTTTCTGGCTTTAAGTATCCCTTCCTATTGCTATCCCACCAAATATGTGAAGATGCTAATATCTCTATCTCTATTAATGTGTCTATTGTTGGATTTTCTCCATTTTTGTCATATATTCTCTTAATCTCATAAAATACCTTATCTTTTATGTAATCTAAGGCATTATCATATCCTTCCTTTTTTACCTTTCTAACAAATGCATCATAATTAAAGTTTATTGTCTTTTGTGGATTTATGCTCAGCCCTTCAATGTAATACTCCCCTTTATAGTTCGTTTTTAAAATCCCTACTATCTCTACATCCCTTAGGTTGTTTATCTCTGGTGTGTATGGAAGATATACCTTATACAGCTCTTCACTCCCTCTTAACTGCAATAATATAACTGTTAAATCTTTCTCTAATTTTACCTCATCCCCTTCTACATCCTTTAATATTGGTTCAACGGCTTTTATCTCCCTTCCACAATTTGGACACTTTACCTTATGGTCTGCTGTCCCCTCTAACGGTCTATATAATCTCTTCAATTCATAGCCACAGCCCCTCTTTTCTCCATTTTTATCGTAATCCTCACATTTGTAAGTTAGTAAAATGTCCCTCCTTACTTTATGCTTTATAATCCCTGCTATATCTCCTCTTAACACTACTAATTTATCCTTAAATGCTCCCCAATCCTCTACCTTCGTTATTATCCTACTTCCTGCAAGTGTTTCTAAACCTACTATGTTTATGTTTATCGGCTTATATGTAAAGTATTTTTCATAATAAACTTTATAAATCCATTCTATGGCTGTGTATGGTTCATTTAATAGTTTATCTCTAAAGTATGCTCCTGCAACTCTCTCTATGCCTTCCAACTCATCAACTTCGTTAATGTCAAATTCAAATCCCTCTGGTGTTATGTGTTTCTCTATAAGTTTCTTTAGTTGTTTTCTTAACTCCTCTATGGTTTTATCTTTATCTTCACTATCTGATATTTCCTTTTTAGGTAAATATTGGTCTATAAGGTCTCTTATGTCTTCGTAAAATTTGTAAGTTAATTTTAGGCATGGCTTGTCATACTCTCCTTTATAAACCTCTACCCATCCAATGTCTGGATGTTTTAATATCTTTATGTGTGTCTCTACGGTTGTGTGTGATATTTGATATTCTCTACACACTACATCGATATATTGGGATTTAGATTGTGGCTCTTTTAAGAATTTCAATTGAGTTATGTATTTTCCTATTGTGTTCTTTTTATATGGTGTTGATTTTTTAAGTGCTTCAATTCTTTCTGCGAGTTTCTCCCAAAACTCATCATACTCAATTACTTTTAAAAAGTTGCTGTGCAACTTCTCAATATTATAAAAGTTGCTTAAGGTTGCATTATCTTCATCAAAATTATCTGAAGTTGCACCTTCTTTCACATAGTTACTTGAGGTTGCATTGCAACTTTCCATGCAACCATTTAGTTGGCCTCCATTACCAAAGTTGCAACCGCAACTTTTTTCTTTTAATTTTTTGGTTGCAACTGCAGGGTCTATAGGTCTCCACTCATTCCAACCTAATGAGTTCATAATTAAATATTCCAATTTATAGAATTCATCGGAAGGCATACCTGAGGATATATCCCATAAACCATGTTTTTCTAAAATAGCCCTCTCATCGTCGGATAGGTATTTTATTGAAAATAGCCAAATATTCATAAAGTCCAAATCAATATGTTCAGATTTAAAAATCTCATATTCTTTGAGAGTGTTAGGATTATATCTAACATTCAATAATTTTATAACTGCCCTCAATACATCCTCTGGATAGTTGAGTAAATCATTTATAGTAGTGGCTATATAATTACTCATAGGTTATCACCTCAATACTTTTTAGTTCTTGGGGGTTGGGGGTAGAGGGGTAACCACTTAGAGGCCCCCTCTACCTTTCCCAAAAATTAAAAGTAAATTAGTAAATCTATTTTTCTACAATTAACAGTACAGTTAAGCTTAGTTTGTGGGTCGGGTCGGGTTTATTTTGGTTTAACACTATTTTTTTATCAATTACATTATAAATAATTTATGCTTATTTTTTTATACCGAAAATTTTAACCTGACATTTTGAACAAAATGTCGGGCATACATTCATACAACCCTAAAACTCAACAAATTTTTTACGGTTATTTTTACACCGAAATTTTAAAGTAATTTTATTAATTCTGAAGTGCTTTTATCATAATATAAAACCTCACCATCGATAACAAGACATTTATTTTGTAATATATTGATTATCTCATCGGGAACATAATACTCAAATTTCCCGCTACCTTTTTTGATTTTTAACACATATTTATGTAAAAAACCTTTTTGATTTTTAATCTTGTTCCTTAAAGTTTGCCCAGAAACGCCTAACACATAGCTAAGAAACTCAATGGAGTAATAAAGCTGTCCATCTTTAATTAAACACTTAAAAATTTTAACCTCATTCTTTTCATCATTTTGTGGCATGTCCAACCCCTCTTAAGAAGGCGATAATCGTCGCCGCACCCAGTACCAAAGTAGATAACGCCAATATGATTAAACCTGATTTTCCTGTTTGGAATATGGTATTTACTAAATCAACAGCATCGGTATCATTTGCAGCAGTAGCCACATCTAACACAGTTCCTTTTATTTGTGTCATTATTAAAATTCCTATAATTAAAGCAACTAAAATAACAATTGCTGAAACTGCAATTTCTACAGTGGCGGGTAATCTGGCTGGTAATATATTAATTAACCATCTTGCATTTGATATTATCATTAAGCTCATTAGCCCGAATGAATAACCCCCTATAAACTGTCTTGTATCGGTAATCAATTCAATAAATGTAGTATCATCTCCTTGAACCGCTTTAACTAATTTTTCCAAACCTTTCATAGATGCATCTCTTGATACAACTGTTGCTATTGACATCTTTCCCCACCTTACAAACCAATTGATTTACACTAAATAGCGTTATCTCTTCTCATATTTAAAGATAACGCCTAAAATTGCCGAATTTCCACGAATTCGGCAATTTTCACACCCATTAATTTTTATAGTAATCTACCGTTACCCTTAATTATATTATAATAAAGTGCCTTCCCCAGTTTTGCTTATATTCAAAATCTAATGTTTGTATATTTGAATATATTTATTTAATCTGTGAATACACACCTCCATAGAGCAGTACCCTCTCCAAAACTTCAAAAAAATTCAACACCCCCTTAACATTTTATCCAAAATGTCGGTGTCCGAAAATTTTTAACCTAAGGTA
>CP187552.1:0-27218 GCA_049860595.2 Methanocaldococcus sp. 16A | reverse complement strand
CCAATTTCGAGAGATAGAGTGTTTAATTATGTTAAATCTTTAATGGCTGAAGGATATATCGAGAGAGTTGCCAGGGGAGTATATGTGCTAAAAGAATGAACAACCGAAAAGTTTATATATGATGACTTCTATATTATAGAACGAGGACAAAAAATGAGGTGAGGAGAAATGAAAGCAGAAGTAATAAAAGTCTATGTTCCAGATGAAGATAACTTCAAATTAGTAGAAGCAACATACAAGATAAACGATAAAGAAGTTTCAGAAGAAGAATTCCTTGAAGAAATAAAACATGCAGATAAAAATGTAGAAAAAGTTAGTATAATTCACAGAGTTGAGCCGTTAAGAAATCAAGGTTTTGGGAATTGTTATGGATGGCAAATAGAACTTGAGAGGGGAGTTCATTATTACTATCTCTCATATGGCAGATTTTCTACATCTTGGCAAAAATGGGACGACATAGGTATGACAGGAACTAAATTTGACTATGACTATGTAGCATTAAACTCAGTATTTGATGACTTCTCACTCGTTGAAATTATTAGAGATTTATTAGATATTGAGTTTGTAAGTGATTATCTGAACATCATAGATTTAATTAAAAAATATAGTGATGAGTTTTTGAGTGAAGAAGAAATAAAAGCAGAAATCTCTGAGAAATATGATAAAGAAGAAGATGAAATTGACACTGAAATGATAGAAAATTACCTAAAAGAAAAATATTCAGATAAAGTAGAGTTTGTAATAAACATAATTGACGAGGAAGATAACATCCATTCCGTAATTATTTAAAATCCTTTTTCCTTTTTAAAATCAGACCGATGCGGTATGGGGCTTTTGCCCCAAAGATATGATTATAAAGAGGTGATAGGATATGGTAAATAGTAGGTGTGAAGTTAATATAATATATGATGATAGATGTATTCCTCAAATAACAATCTCCTCCAATAAAGAGATATTAAGCAAAATAATAGGGCATATCGAAAGAAATAAAGAAAAATATGAACCAATAGACATTGACAATGATATAAATAATAAATTAAAAATATATAGTATAGGAACATACGATAAGAAAAACGATGAATTTTTATATAGAAGTTTAGACAATATATTCATAGAAATTGTAAAGTTCTTAAAAAAGCAAAGTGAATTAGACATAAATGTAAGAATATACACTCCTTGCTATTCAAATGAATAATTTCCTCCAGCTTCTCTTTTTTCTTTTTTACTCCTAATAATTGATTAATTCTAATTAACTAATTTTTATAGGACCGTAGCAATGACTCCTCTGTCATATATACAATATAATAATATAATATAGAAAGGGGAGTTTATGAATGGCTTAAAAAAGGTGGGATATTGCTGACATGGGAAGAAGTTCAAAATGAATATAAAAATAAAAAACTGCTTTTTGAAGATGAGTTAATTGCATTTTATGAAAGCGAAAAAACTTATTTTGTAAAGTTTAAAAGTGAAGGAAGAGAGAGAATGATTGCGAAAGGGAGCGAGATTGGAATAATAATTGAAAGTATATTAAAACAAATTGAAAAATAATTGTACAGAGGTGAAGAATGATGAATGTTATTTTGTCCATAATATTGTTTATTCAGTTGGTGATATTTTTCCTATATGTATTTGACATTATAACAGATATATTGGAGAAGAAAATTATCCCAAAACTCAAAAGAGCCATTTATACTTTTTTAGATGTGTGTATTATCCCAGTCATCGCATTTATTATCGTAGCACTTGTTCGTACATATGTAAAGATTGAGAATTGTTTTAAGAGACTATATAATCTTCTTCTGAATTAACATAATTTATAATCTCGTCAAGCTTCTTTTTAGCCTGCTCAATATCTTTATTTTTAATGTGCATTTCTAATTCTAAAAACAGCATTTCAACGATGCTGTCCCATAAATCTTCTTCAATAAGTTTTTCTTTATATTTCCAGATTAGATTTTTAAGATGCTCTTCTTTCAATTCTTTAATATATTCTTTTGCATAATCCCAAACAGTAGATTTAGCCAATCCCAATTCTTCTCCAATTCTTCTAATTGGATAACCATCTTTCAGTAAAGTAATTATCTTCTCTCTTGTATTGTCATCAACAACTCTCTTTTTCCCCCTTTTTGAATTTTCGACATCAATAAAAATATTTGGCTCTTGTTTTAAAACTTCGAGTTTGTATTGCATTTTAGGATGTTCATAAACGCTTTTAGGGAATTTTAATAAGATGAGGGAGTGTTTAGATTGCTTGATAATTTTATTAATCTCCTCCCATTTTGGGATTTTAGAGAATTTAATTTCAATCATCCTAATCTCCTCAAAATCTCGTCAGCTATTTTTTCTTGGGTATATCTCATGACCATGTTCATATTTTTGTGTTTGGTTATTGATGCAATAATTTGGGCTGGGATTTGTTGCTTTCCTAAGTAGGAGATGTAAGCATACCTTAGAGAGTGCGTATTAATCTTTAAGTTGGTTAAGAACCATTTTGAAGCATTGTTAGCCAACCTTCTCAAATCTTTTCCTTTCCAACTTTCAACCACCTCCTTAATAGTTTTTAAATCCTCATCTGTAATTTCATTAGGAAGGATTATTTTTCTCATAGTGTTGCCTTTTCTTTTTTCTACTCTAACTTTAACTTCTTTCTCATTATTTGAGATTATTTTAATCAGCCCTTCAATAGCTTCTCCTATTCTGCTTCCATTTCTCAATTGGATTAAGCCAGCGATAAGATAAGAGAGAGCTATTTTATCTTTTTTATAAAGAGGTTTTTTGTGTCTATAATACTCAATATAACTTATGAGGAGTTTTTTTGTGTCTTCGTAGTCAAGTTCCATGTCCCAGTTGTCTCTCATAGTATCCCTTTAGTGTCCGAAAATAATTAACCAAAAGTAATCAAATGGTTCTTTGATTACTTTTATAGATATTTAAAAAAAGGCTTAAAAATCATGTATAAATAGATATAGGATTAAATAGATTAATCGGTGATAATATTGGGTTTAAAGAAATATTTCTTAATTGGGGCTTTAATTATAGCAGCATATCAATTTATTACCTCGCCCCATGTATATTTAGATGACCTTGGGAAAGAGATGTATTCAAAACTTAATGAAGATGAGATTATTAGCTTACAATCATGGGCCTATCATTTCCAGGGAAAGGATATTTATGAAACCATCTGGAATATAATATTTTGGCAGGAAGATAATATCGCTTATGATTATTATGGAACATCTTTAGTTCCAAACATGATAATGATATCAATAGATAAAAAAGACCGAGAAATTCAATCTCCTACTGAAACATATTCAAAGAAATCAGGAGTTTGTATAGATTATGCTTTATTAACAGCCTGTTTGCTGTTAGGACTTCATGAGGATGCATACATATTTGTTATAGATAATAAAAATCCAGAGCTTCCTGGGCATGCATTTTGTGCTGTAAATATCAGTGGAAGGTTTTATGCCATAGACCAACATGCTCCAATAACTGATGTAGATAGCCATATAAAAGAGTTCTTAAAAGAGCATCCTGACTTAGACCCGTCAAAAATTAGAGTTTATCACTTCTACATACCTGAAGATAAAGTTTATGAAGTTCATGCTAAAATGTTCAAATGGCAATATCATCCAATAAACAAAAAACTAACTCCAGAAGAAAAAAAGAAGATTGAAAATGCTATTCTTAATTATTTTTCAAAAAAATACCACTTAATTCCTAATGCTAAAATTAACAATATGGAAAAAATGAAATACCTTCCTTCTGGATTTGAAAAAGGAATGTCTGTTTATCAACCTTATGAGTGTAATTTATATCCTGAATTTGGAGAGCAATATGCAAGATGGTTGGATAGGAGATTAACTGGACACTTAACTTTAACAGAAAAACTAAAAGGAGAAAAGATAGATAAAATTAACTTTGAAGATTGGAGATACATTTGGGTAAAAATCGATGATAAAGGAGGTTATGGTAGAATATATGTATATCTTGCAAATTAGATTTAATTTTTTAATTTTTTGTAGATGTAGTTGAGGATTAATCCTGCCATAATTACCAAGGCTAACATGCTTCCAACAGCCTGTCCAGCAGCTCCAGGAGAGATGAAACCTGCAACACTTTCAAAGATGACTATTAAGCAATATAATCCGTATAAGATTAGTAATACTTTCCATACTGGGCTCACATCTATCACCAATATTTTTTAAGAATGTTTTCAACGTCTTTAAACATTTTCTCCAAATCATTAACATACCAATCTCTTTTAGTTTTTGCAGCTCCTTGTGGAAAGTTTTTAGGAAATACTTTTGCATAGTTTTTATAATCTCTTTTTCTACCTTTTCCTTTACCTTCTCCAGTTTTATAAAATCTATATTTTTCTGGAATATTGCCTGGAATATATGGGAGAAGGACTAAGGTGCTTATAGTATAACTAATAGGATAACTAATGTTTGGAGTGATATTGACATTTGGATTACTGCTAACATTTGGATAGACGTCAGGTTTAAAATCAGGGGTGATATTTGGATTAGGGTTAATGTCCGGGTAGGAGTTTATATTATAGTTGGTATTATAGTTAGGATTTGGTTTAATGTTCGTATCTGGTTTGTAATCAGGTTTATAATTTGGTTGAGTATTGTAGTTTTTATTATAGTTAGTATAATCCGGATAGTATTTTATGTCTGAATTAAAATAAGGAGTGATATTTGGATTATAGGTCATATCTGGTTTGTAATTAATTATATAATTGGCATCATTGTTGATTTTATAAGAATTGTAATTTATATTTGTATTGGGTTTGACATAGTGAAGTGAAGTATCGAGATTGATTGAATATTTTTCTTCATAGTATGGTTTTGTATATTCTTTTATTTTATTTGCAAATTCTTTGTAATCCATGATTTTTCCAGAAGTTTTTAAGAAATTTCCTTTTTCATCGATAAATCCTTCTCCAATTTTTCTTCCTAAATTATCTACTAAGCTAACTTTATTCACTATAATTCTTCTACCACCCCATTCTATATATCCTACTGGTCCTTCATCTACGAATCTATAGCCTTTATCTATTATAGCCTCAAATTCTTTAGTTCCTTTTTCAATTGACCATTTTTTCATTTCAGGATTCCAGTATTTTTGAGGTTTTACTACACCTTGCCCTATTAAACTTCTTTTTGTGAATCTAATATACCCCGTTCCTACTAAATTTTTCTGTCCCCATTCATTAACTGCAGAGAATCCTGGTTTATTCAGAACATCATCTGGAGGTTTAACGACACCTTTTACCTGAGTTTCATATACTCTACCTGTCGTTCCATATTTATTCCATTTCTCTTTAAGATTTTCAATTAAATTCCATTTGAATTCTATACCTTTATTCAATTCTTCAAATAAGTTTCCAGTATAATCTGCTTTTCTTGTAAAGTAAGGGTTTCCATATCCTTTTGGAGCTACATAAATACCTGAATCTTCAAGACCTAAAGCTCCTTTTCTTGAATCCCCAACGACATTTCCAACTATTTTATCTGGTGTAAAAGTAATGACTTTGTTATTTGCCTGTTCAAATGATTTTTTTAACTCATCAAAACTTTTTGCCGCAGGAAAGATAGGCTTTGAAGCGTCCATAGCTTCTGGATGGATGTATTCTGTGGCTGGGAGTTTTGGGAGGGTTCTTGTCCTATACCAATCTCCAATTTTTGCAACACTCTTCCAGCCTGCTTTTCCTAATTTAGGACCTATAATAAGTCCTGTAAATTCTCCCCATTCTCTTGGTGTAACATTTTCACCAGCAAGAGCTCTAACTGGAGTGGTCGCCATTTGAACAGTCCCACCTATTAATTGTTCTCCCCACCATGTCAAATAACCTATATCTTTAGTAGCTGCAGCTTTCCCCAACGCCCAACCGGTCCCATAAATTAGACTTGGTAGACCTCCAACAATTACCGACGCAGTTCCACCTATAACTTCTGCAGCTGTATTAGGGACACCTACACTTTTTAATCCTGAGCTAATCCAATTATATGCATAATCCCCCCAAAGAGCCCAATTCCCACCAATAGGCAATCCGTCATTTTCGAATTCTTTATAGTAGTAATAATCTTCTCTCCAAGTTTCTCGAACCCAATCTGGTGTATAATATGTATCGTAATAATGTCCAATATACATTTCATTTCCTTGTTCATCATAAGTTACATCATATAAATCAAATGCTCCCCATGGATTGTAAGTTCCCTGACCATAGTAGTAATTCTGTTCTGAATAATCTGGATAAGGGATGTTATCTGGAATAGGGAGATTAGGTATGTTATCTTGATTGTTTGCAATGTATTTTATTAAATCATTAATTTGTATTGTATAACTCATTACAGCGTCTGGAGTATTGTTTCCAATATGTACATGTGCAATTTGCACACCTCCATAATACACATCTACCCATTTATCTTCCCAATTATCAAAAAGTGAGGCATCTGTATATCCACTGCTAAATGTAGCTACTTCGTTGATTGGTAAAGTGTATGTTCCATTCTGTAAGTTTGTTGAATATCCATCAGTGTAATAATTTACCCCACCCCCTCCATCTATACCAGTTCCTTCTCCTTCATAAACACTAACAGTAATTGAGCTTGGATACATTAATTCAGTTGCAGAGTTAGTATAGTTTGAAGAGCTTATGTTATCTGATTGTCTGGCTGCAGATAAATCATTTAGCCAATCTAACAGCCCCATAATTCCACCATTTTATCTCTTTACAAAGAGGAACGCACTTGCTGTTAATGAAAATGCGCACACAAACATAAGTGTGTATTTACAAGCGTCTGGGCTAATTGGGATAAGCATTAATGATGTCAATAGACTTGCAAATGCAATTGGAAGAGGGTTTTTGAATTTAACCACTACAGCAATCATAACTAATGCATAAATAAACATTGGCCAGAAATCTCCAATGCCCATAGATAGAAAATCTATAGGAGTTTTGTAAATGAATGTGATATTTGAGAATCTATCAATTATTAAAGATGTGTTTGGAGGATTTGAAGGCGTGTAAATTGTGAAATTCGAAGGCATATACAACTGCTGCATAATCTCACCTGAGGAAAGGCACGTTCCTTCTCAAATCAATAATCCACATAGCATACAATACAGCATTTGCAACTCCCCAAACTGCTGCTATAACAGGATGCACTCCCAGCTGGTATAGTAGCAATGCAGAATAAAATGGTGCTAAAACTACAACTTTAAAAATTAGAAATAAAGTATCTGCCAAGAATGTTGCAGATGAAATTAATGAAGATGCAGAGCTGGAAGTGTCATTTCCAATTTCCTGTGCTGTTGCTAAATCATAGTGAGGAACCTCTCCAGAGAATGTGTTAATATTATCCAATACCGCAAGAACACAGTTGAAAATCACTAAAAATATTACATATTTTGTGTAATTCATCCTCATCACCAGTTTCTTTTAAGGTAGAAGTATGCAAATGACGCCAATCCAATCAATATGAATATTGAAGTAGTTAAAAGGTCAAACTCTATCCAGCCAAGTCTTATGAGGATTAATGCAACAATAATTGCAAGAGGCACTGATACATATATCGTTATGAAGCTTCCAGCCAATAATACTAATATGATTATTCCAAATCCAAGCCATTTGGCTAAATCAGGATATTCTTTTGGGAATTCTCCTAAAAGCCCCCAATTCTCTCCACCGAGTGTTCCTGTTTTATAAATTTGTCCATTCACATATATTGTATAATTAGTTCCATCTGGTTTTATGAATGTCCAAGTTCCTGCCCCAACGGAAACATTTTCTTTTGTTCCATTATAGCTAAATTCTATTGTTATATTACCATTTGTAACAACTGTGAATTTTACACTATCATTTTGGAAGATTTGTTGCGTTAGAATCAAATTTGGCTCGTAAGTAGGAACAAATTTTGCATAAATAACATCTCCATTCCCAGTAATCATATAATCTTTTTTAACAGGATTTGGATTTCCTTCAATGTAGAAATCATACTCTCCCCCAACAGCTAATTGAACTACACTTTCATCATTTGCGACTGTTACAAATGAGCCATCATTTTTGTATATTAGCCACTTTTTGCCATTAGCTCCTTTAAGTAGGACAGGAGCAAACGCTCCATTTGGAACTAAAATTATATTTATTTTTGAAACATTGTAGTGGATTTTTCTCATTATACCGTCCTCTGTTAAGAAAATTAACAATCCATCTGGTGTGGAGGCAGGAACTTGGATTATTCCTCCGATGTATCCTTCATTGAATGTGTAGATAACTTCATCTCCTTTTTCATTGATGACTCTAATTGTTCCTTTGTGTTTGTTCTCTTTAATATAGCCAAGTTCATCTAAAATTAAAATTGTGCAGTTTTGATAATCGTTAGTTGTTGATGAAACTCTTGTAATATTTCCAAATTCTAAATTTTCAGATTGAGTATTTTGAAATTCAGGTATTACAGTGTAAAGTATGTATGGAGAGGTTGTTGATGTGTCAAAAGTGTATTGTGGTCTATCATGTCCATCTCTATCAATACACAAATAGAATTCTGCATAACTATTTGGAGCTATATAAGGAATCTGCACCCAGATGGTTGCTTTTTGGTCAGCAATTGAATAATTTTCTATAAAATGCTTGTAAATAGTTCCGTTCTCATCTCTAAAGTAAATGTCAGTTCCAAGGGGCTTTGGTATAAAGAAATCAAAGTTTGAGGCGTCCAATGTAATTTTTAGTGGATAGTTTATGTAGTTTTGGCTCGTAGGATTTGCTACTTTAATTAGATACTTGTAAGGAATTTCACTAATGTTATAAACGACTTTTACAGTTGTTGAATTTACTGCCAGAACATTTCCTTCACTATCTATTGAAGAAACAATGATTTTGAAGTTATCCTCCCAATTATACGTATGATTTGCAATAGTTTCAGTTGAATTTAATTCAGTTGTAGTTCCATCTCCCCAGTTAATTATGAATTTTAACACATTTCCAGTATAGTTGCTTATATTAATTGTAATTGGTTGGTGTGGTCTTAATTCTGTAGAGGTTATATTAAATGAGATTGTTGCATTTGCAAGTGTATCTGTAATTAATAAGCTGTCATTTGTATCTGTGACAATTCCTGAACCGTTTATTTTTACTTGAAAATCTACTAAGTTGAAGTTATTTGGATTGCTGATTATGACTTTCCACGCATCTGTTGAAATTTGCTCAACAAAGATTTGTGGTTCTTGGTCTGCGTATTTTCTGACATAGACGTAATCCACATATACGCTGCCAATCCAAGCTCTAATATCAATTGAACCACTTGCTATTGCTTGATTTTGACTTACAGAACCCATTAGATTTCCGTCCCTATATAATGTTGCGCCATCAGATTTTACTACAATTTCATCAAGATGCCAATTTGTCGTATCTGGAGAACCTAAATTTGCTGTTATCCAATTTGTTCCATCCCCTACGGCTAAATACCATGTATTTACTGAGCTTGCAGTATGCCAATCGACTGTCCCGGTTCCCGCCCCTAAATTAGTGGGGTCTTCCCATCCAAGGAGTGCTCCATAACCTTTTTTGTGGTAAAATCCGACAACAATCTGCGGTGAAAACGTATCAATCGAGTAAACGGCTTCTGTTGAACCATCACCTGGAGGGGATACAGTAAGAGTTCCATTACCTACACTTACTGTTCCGCTTCCACTGAGTGCCCATTTGTTTGTATCCAAACTTGTTCCATTAAAATCATCAAAAAACAGGAATACCTTATTACCATCAGGTTGATAGCCAGGTTTTTTCTGAATGTATAGAGTTATGTTTGAATTTGCAGAGATATTTACTTTTGTCCAAATCCATAAACCATCTGTAGAATTTTCAATCCAATAAGGATATTCAGTAGCATAAACAGCTCCAATTCCTACAATGCCTAAAATAAATAAAAGTAATATTGCTTTTTTCATGGAACGCCACCTTAAATAGGTCTTGAAACTTCTTCCTTCCTTTGAATCTCTAAGAAATACCATATTATTGTTCCAACGATAAACATCACTGGAGAATACCACCACGATATCCAGCAAACTTTAAGTAGTAGAGGATTAACGCCATTTAGCTGACCAAATTCGTAGAAGTAATTAAATATTGGCGTGCAGATGAACCAACTCATTGATACTATCAAAATACCTCTTAATGTTCTTACGAATAAATATCCGCTCATACTCCCACCAATTGCTTTTTGAGAATCATTTTAACTCTATTCGCTTTTGCTCTACCAATTCCATAAGCAGCCATTAAAAATGATACATTTATGTCCCCTTCTTGTGTGTATGCTTCTTCACAGTGTGCATAATTCTTTATGAAATCATCAATAATCTCTTTTATTGTCATTCCGCTTTCTAAAAGCTCTAACTCTTCTTCTATTCTTTTTAAATCACTTTGTCCTATGTATTTATCTCTAATTTCTTCATATTTCTCAGCAATGTCATTATCTACCTTTGGAACATGCCATCTCTTGATAATATACTTATTATGCTCATCTTCAAACTCATAAGGTTCTGTTTGAGTAGTTAATTTGTCCTTCTCAATGTCATAGTAAGTTTTCAGTTTGTAGATTTCGCACTGTTGCACATCAGTCATGTTAATTAAGTGAGTGTATCTCTTTCTCGCCCTTGAAATTGCATCTTTTACATCTCTCGCTGTAAAAATCACAGTGAGTCTTAGATACCTAAATTTTTGTAGATATTCATCCAGTAGCTTATTACTCTCGTCATACCAATTGTATGCATTAGCTCCTCCTCCAAATTCATCGTAAATTATTACTTTCCCCCACAATCCTTGTTCATGGAAGTAATTACACAATTTTACGAAATCCTTGTTTGAATATACAATCTGTTTTTCTAAGTCGAATGTTTTATCAAGCTCTAAAGCAAGCTGTAAGGCTGTGTATGATTTTCCAGCTCCATGCTCCCCACCAATGAAAATAACATTATTTGATTTTCTCTTTAGCCTGCTCCTTAAATCATCAAAGAAAGTATTATGACACAGTTCATCGTCATCTTTCAATTTTGCTTCAACCTCAACTTGAGGCTTTGGTAAAGCATTTTTCATGTGTAAAATTTCTACTAATTTCATTAAATCTTCAACATTTCCTTTTTCAGAGTCTTCATCAATGTTTGTTATCAAATTTGAAAGTGCATAAACAAACTTAACCAAAATTGGGACATGCTTATTAGTCGATGTTTGAACAATGTAATAATTAACTGCATCTATTGCTGTTAAACAAAGATTCGTTCTTATCCTCCAAGAGTAGATAATATTCTTCTCTCTAATTGATTTACATGCTTCCTTTAACGTATCATACCAATTTCCATGAATTTTGCTTAGAGAATACTTTGATAGTAGATTTGAAGCTAATGTTAGTTTATTTTCCAATACTGATGAGGATAACTTTGAATTTTCAAGTGTTGTAATGTATTCTATCATAGATGCTATTAGTTTGTCAATAATTACTGCCTTATTCAGATACATCTCCATAGTTCTCCTTTCAGCCATGTCTTTGAACATGTTCCCCCACCATAAGTTTAATTTTGTTCTTTAAATCCTTCAAAGTTATTCTTGCATATCTTTCAGTGTGTCCTAAATGAGAATGTCTTAAAATTGCTTGAACGTCCATTAAGTCTAAGTTTAGATTGTGATGTAAATAGACAGCACAGCTATGTCTTAGAGCATGTGGAAAATACTCTTTTTGTAGGATTTCTTTTGAATGCTTTCTGATAATCTCATGCAACCATCGTCTTGAAACATTCACTAAGAAATCATTATCATTTAAATTGAATTCATCAAAGTAGAGCTCCCAAATTCTAAAGTGCTCTTTCGGAATGTGGTCTAATGGAATTATTACATATTTAATAAGATTCAGCAGTGCCCTCTCTTTTGGTGTTAATTTTAGTTTTTTCATAGCTTCTTTTTCACTCCCATTTTCAATGAGTTCTTTAATTTCCTCTAAAGTCTCTTTTTTAATAACTCCTTCGTATTTATCGTAAATTTCATTAATTGATAATTTTTCAAAGTCTTTTTTTAATTTTGAAATGAGTTCTCTTTTCCAGTAATTCTTTTTAAGTTGTGGAACTTTGTATGTCAATTCTTCCAAATTTACACACTTTTTCTGAGTCAATAATAATTCCTCAACTCTTACTCCAGTCCAAAATAAAAATGAGAAGATAAAAGCATCCCTAAGATAATTATCTTCTAATGTTATATTATAAAGCCCAATAAGTGCGTTTATTATTTTGTTCAATTCATCTAAAGTCATATAAACAGTTCTCTCCCCTGTTTTAAAGTCTATGACCTCCATAGTCATCACTTAAAGAACATGTATGCAAACATGATTATTCCAAATATAACCACAATTGGGAGCATCCACTTCATTATATCGCTCATTGATGTGTAGTCATCTCTTCTCGCCATTTGTTGACCAGCTGTAAACGCCGTCTCAACCGCAAGTAAATCTAAATGTGCGTTTTGGTTTGATAAGAAATTCATAACAGCCTCTAAATTTATGTTGAAGAGAGGGACAATCTCTAAAACTTTTTTGATGTTGTCTAACTGAGTTTCTTTAGATTTTAGCTGTTCTTCAATTAATTTAATTTTGTCTTCATCATTTTTCGCTTTTGCAAGTTTAAGTTCTTCTTTAAGTCTTGAAATATCTTTATTCAGTTGCTTCATAGCTTTTAAAAAGTCGTATTTATCTTCAAATCCCATTTCATGTATCTTCTGTAAAGCCTTCAACATTATTGGGTCTATTGCTTGCCCAATACCTCTATAAACGATAAGGGCAGGAAGCCCATGGAAGAGGAAAATTTCCTTTCCAGTGTATCTGTAATAAAACCTGCTATACGGGTCATAAACTCTCTTCATGTTTGCATCAACATATCCAATCCTTGCATCTAACATTCCTGAGCTATCTAATGTAAATAAGATACATTTTCCCCCTTCCCTCCTCCATTTCATTTTGAAAATGTCAAACACGAATGGAAACGTTAATTTCTTAAAAATTACAGCTAAAAATACATCTATAACAATTACTACGGCAGATAGCATCGCAAAAATAGCCGCTACTATGTCATATCTGTAAATTATAGCCACCACAGAGATAAATACGCTGACAATCCCAAATCCATTTAATAAATAAAATAATGTCTCAGCAGAAATTCCTTTTTTCAATGCCCTAACATTCATATATCTTTTATAGAATTCAATTGCATGCCCCATATCCTCACCAAAAATTTGTTATTAGAAATTAGAACAAGCCGTCTTTTTCTCTTTTTAAAACTTTTACGTCAGTTGTTTCTGATATTTTCTTGACAACAAATCCACCTATTGACTTCATTCCTCTGATATATGTTGATGCTGACAAGTTAGCTAATTTTCTCAAGTTATCCTCTGTAAATTTCGAAAGTGGTAAGTCTTTAAGCATCATTAATTTTATTGCTCTCTGTAAATTCATTAATCCTAAAATGTTGTCATGATTTAGCCTCGTTGTAGCTATATCCTTGTTATGGAACGCCCATAGTTCGTTTAAGATATCCTTTGGGACTTCAGCTGAAGATGCTATATACGTCAGGAACTCACCCCTCTCAGGAGCTGGCATACCTCTCGCTGGAGGTAGTGATGCATGAATTTTTGCAGCAATCATTGCCTTATCTGGTAAGTCCTCCTCAAACATAATTAATCACCATAAATTTCTCTCCATCTTCTTTTCATGGCAAAGTATGCCTCTGCAAAGAGCCCCATTAAGAAAATTACACCAATAAAGAATACAAGCCAATTTAGGGGCTCAATGTTTTTTGTAATTGTTATTGTAGAGTAGTTATAAGCTGTTAGTGAGCTATTAACAATAATCTCTTGAGTTTTTACCAATTTTGTAATTTCTACATCTTTAAATAATGATAATACAATCAACAATATTGAAGAAAGTGTAAAGAAAGGAAATCTTAAAGGTTTAAATTTCCAGCCGGTTAATCCAAATGCAATTCCCATTGCTAATAATGCAATGTAAATATATGCATCCATATTACCAGTCCTTTAATCTCTTTGCCAGATATAAAGCATTTAGTAGCCCTTTAGGTCTATGGGAAGGAGGCCTACTTTTTATTTCCTGAATCGCCTTATCAATGTATGTCTTTTTTATTCTACCATCTCTAAAGAACGCCTCATCTCCATATCTTCTTTTCAAGTATGTTCTGACTCTTCCTGGATGCCTTATTGCATTTGAGAGCCAGTCAGTCATTGTATCGCCTTCACATTATGTCTTTTTGTTAAGTAGTGAATCTAAAAAAATAAAAATAAATTAAGATTAGTTATCTTCTCCTTCTTCTTGTCTTCCTCTTAGTTCTTCTCTTCCTTGAACTTTTTCTTTTAGCCATTACATTCCCCCTCCACCTTTATTTCCTCCAGATATTATATCAAGTATGTATTTTGCAGCTACAACGAAACCAACGAACCCTGCGAAGAATAACGCAATGTAAGCAATGTTTGTAATTTTATCAATCTGTGCTAATGCTGTAGTGTCATTTCCTGCTGCTTCTTTAGCTGCATTGACCATGTATAACATAATGACAATACCAATAATGACTGAAGATATCAAAGCTACAACAAATCCTGCGATGTTTCCTTCCCATCCTAAAATTCCATGAACTATTGACTTTGCATAATCTTCTGAGATAATTTTTGCTGAATTATACATTAAAGACAACTTTAGCCCAATATCTGAAATTGTCTTAGATATCATCCAAAAACACCCCTACAATTTTTAATTAGTTTTTTTACAACATCATTAACACAGCTGTATATGTCATTTGCAAGCTCTCTTCTTTTTCTTTCTGCAAGTGCTGCTTGAAGCTCTGCTGGGACAACGTCATTTTCAATTTCAAGTTTCGGATTTAAAAACTCTTCAAATTTTTTGTCAAGATTTTCTAAATATCCCTCTAACAGGGATTTTTCAGATTCTTCCCATTCTTCTATTTCTGGAGCTAATATTGAAACAAGAAACTTTGTTTGTTGCACCGCCACTTGCACAGCATTTTGAGATATTGCATCTTGTATTATCAACAATGCCCTCCTCGCCAGCTCAGTCTTTATATCTACACTCATAATTCCACATGTTTTTCTGTGTGAGTTGGTAACCATAAAGGTTTCGGTTAAAGGAACTGTTTTTCGCTTTGGTTATGCTTTATAAAAAACAACCATTCACAAAACGCCGAAATGTGAAGTAAAAACCAAAAAAATTTAAAAATATGAATAGAATTCACAAAATAGACATTTTGTGAAGTGAGAAACCAGCCAGCAGCCAATATGGAAATAAAAAATAAAAATATATCAATATTATAATTGCTTAAGTATAATACTCATCTGGAAGGTAGTATAACACCCACATCCAAACAAATGTAAGTAATGCTATCTCTACACATATAACTCCAGCATCCCATGCAGAATACAGTGATGCCATAAGCCCTAAAAAAGCCATAAAACTTGCAATATAAAAATAGAATCTTAAAATAAACAATTTTGCATCGTTCATATGCCCACCACTATATAACTTAGTAAAATAAACGGAAGAAAAGGAATTTTTAAAGTCATAACTTCTTTGAAACTCCTCTTTTTAAAAATAATCAAATATATGTAATATATGCTCGCAAAACACATTGAAAGAAACAATATTATCAGGGCATGGATGGGTATGTAATAGAATGTTGGTATTGGCATAGTCATTGCCAGGGCAGAGATAACTTTTATATCTCCTCCCCCAAGTCCAACACTTAATATCAAACATAATATGAATGTAGAGAAAAATGCAACAAACGCATCAAATCCAAAATAATAAACACCAGCAATTAAATTTATTAAAAATATTAAAACATATAAACGTAAATCAACCTTCATAGTCTTTATGTCCTTCACAGCCAATAAAAAAAGCAAGATGAGATTAATAAAATAAATGACATTTAACATTTTAATCCCTGCTCCTCCCTATAGCTGTCTCGAATATGAACCTTTATTTAATGACATAAACAGCATAATTGTTATCGTTGAGAATGTAATCAATAGAGCTAAAGTGTTGTTTGTGAGCTCAGCGCTATTTTGATTCAGAGTATACACTACATAAATATTACTTATCCAAACAAATAACAATCCTACTTTACAAAATTTAGTTAATTTATTTAGTAATTTTTCCATTTTTCCCCTCCCATTTAAAAACACTAACATACTGGCAACCCCCTCTCTTCTCTATATTTCCTAAAAGCCCACATTAGTATTTTTCTTACACTTCTTGTAACTCTCATGTCCCATAAAATAGACCTTACATCCTCATCAGATATAGCAGGGTCGTCTAAATTTATCCCAAACTCATTTCTCAGCCTGTTAATAGCTGATTTATAGTCCATGCTCCCACATTTATTTATTTATTTTGATATCATTATTCAACAAAATAATTAACAGTTTGACATTTTGTCAAATCATTTATTTATACATTCCGATTTTTAAATTAAATAAAAAAATAAAAAAATAAACATTTTGCAAAATTGTAAAATTACAAAAAAACTAATCAATAATTTTAATTCCGTGTTTTTCATATTTTTTCAACTTAAATATCAGTGCATTCTTATCTTCTTCACTCAATTTCCCATTAGATGCTATGTTTTTTGCATACTCAATAACAGCTTCTAAAACAATCTCATACTGATGTTTTTCAGTAACATTGCCTATATCTTTAGCAATCTTTTTCGCAAATTCCCATGCTTCTATAGCCTTCATCAACATCCCCCTAAATATTTCCTCTTTATCTCATTTATAGTTTCTTCATTGAATCTTATTTTTTTATGACAATTCTCAATTTCTCTTTTTAATAATTCTATTGTAAAATGACAACCCTTTCCTTTTAACATATTTAGTGTTTTTTTATACTCTGATATTTTTTGTTTTAGCTCTCTATTTTCTTTTTTTAGTTTGTTTATCTTTATTATTAATTCTATTCTCTCAGTTCTACATTTATGTATGGCTCTCATAATCCCCACCATTAAATATTTACCTTTTTTAGATAAATTATTGCCTTTTCAGTCGTTAGCTTCGTATTTTTCCAGCGAGTAAAAGAATTTATTAACCTTACAAAATCTTCATGTGTTTTAATTTCAAAACCTTCGAATTCTGCATCTTTTTTTAATAGTTCAATTGGAATATCACATATTCTCTTATATTGAACATCAATAATTCTCGCAAAAAAATCATAACTTGGAGATTTTATCCTTATAACATCTCCAACATCTACATCAATCCATCTTAAGAATCGTTTTCCTCTAATCGTTGTAAAGGTTTCTTCTTGTAATTTATAATAATCATGCCTAAATCTTATAACCTTCATGGTTCCACCAAAAATTTTTTATAGAAAAATAAAAGAAAATATTCTTTTTAACCTTTCAAAAATTCCGTATTCTTCCCTTATTAAACCACATTTAACCAACCTATCATAGACATACTTAGTTCTCTCCAAATCTGCTAACAAATGGTCTATAATCTCATCCAAAGCCATTTCTTCCCCTCGTAAATACTCCTCCCACAATTTTGGAACATCTTTTCCAGTAATTGAATCATGAACTTCTAAACCAAAAAATCTTGAATAGTCATCTAATCTTCCTTTAGCGTAAGGATTTGAATTTAAAATCTGTCTCAAATCTATTCTCTCTTTGTATTTTCTAAAGTGTTTGATTTTAATACCATATTTCAAACTCCTTAACTTGATAAATTGCCAATCAAAATTATTTATATTAAACCCAATTAGCTTTTTAACTCTCTTTTTCCTAACAAACTCCCAAAACTCTTTCAAAACTCTCTCTTCAGAATAATCACTAAAAACCTTAGTTTCTCCAGTCTCTACAATTTTAACTCCAATAGCAATAATCCTATGCTCTAAAGGATTAGTTCCATTGGTCTCCAAATCAATAACTGCTGAAACCATTATACCACCAAAAAATTAACCTACTCGCCTCCATGAGAATATCTCCTTTCCCAAACCTTTTTTGCTAAATCTTCAGTATAAAAAATTTCTTTCCGTTCAAATTTTTCTTTAAGTTCTTTATTTTGACAATTGGGGAATCTACATTCTCTCGAAAAATTCACCGATAAAGGAAAAGAACAATTCCCGCAAGCCGTTCTCCATTTACATTTACATCGCATTCTCTCCCTCTCCAAGTCCCTTTAAATTAGAATTCCAATAGCTTAATTCATTATCAATCCTCAAAATTTCTTGGAGTATTAGCTCAATCTCCCTATTGCATCTTTCTTTAATCTGTGTGAGCCTTTCTAATTTTTTAACAAGCTCTTGTCTTTCTGTTCTCAAGGCTTCCAGCCTTTGTTCTATTGTTCTCTGCCTTATGTCCATGCTCCTCACCATTTTAGATAAGTTTATACTCCTTCGCAAGTAGTATTATAGCTCCCTTCTCGTTAAGTATCAGCCATTCTTTCTTTATCCGCTTAATTTCTCTCTCAAACCTCTCTCTACCTAACATCCCCTCCAATTGGTCTTTCAAATCTGGAACATCCCATCTCCTGCCTCTCATTTTCTAACCTTCTATACTATTCTATTGGAAAGTGTTCGAAACCTCGAAAGTCCGAAGTATAAAAAATATAAATAATTATAATGAAATTATACATGGGCTGGTTCCAAGATTGCTATAAACTCCCAGCCATTCTCTTTGAAGATTCCAGCCTCAGAAACTAATACATAACCTTCTTTGAGCCTTTCTTGGATTGCTTGAATAAATGTTTTTGGATTCTTAGCTTCAATAATAACTTCACTCATGAGCCTTCACCTTCTGAGCCTCTAATTCAGAAGCCCTCACAAACTTTAAAACTTGCTCAAGTGCTACTTTGATATCTTCCTCCTTGATTGTCTTTCTACCATTCCTCTTTGCATGATATCTCGCTTTATCCATAATGTCTTTCAAATAGCCACTTAAAACGAAATTCATAAATTCCACAGCATCTTTAGATATTCTGAAATTGTTCTGTCCTCCATCAACATAGTGTTGCATTATTCTTTTGAGTGTAGCTCTTGGAAATCCTTCCCCTGCCATAACATCACCTCAAAATTGTTTTTTAAATAAAGGTAAGCATTTGTTAAGTGGCATCATAACTATTGAAGGAGATAAATGCCTTATTCTCAATGCTGACCTGCTAATAAATCTCTTCACATCTAAATCCTCTCTCTTCGCTTTCAATAATTTTTTAAACCTCTTTGCCATCTGCAACCACCTCAAAAGTTTTAAAATTAAAGAAATGCTTTGATTCTTTCTTCATCCCTATAAAACCATCCTAAAACTTCATCTTCTTTTATTTCCTCCTCAATCTTGCATAATCCCCTATATGCCTCTTCTAAAGAGATTTTTCCTTTATCTTTTTGTAAATCTAATAAACTAATCTCATGAAGATATTTTTCAGCAGTTTTTACAGTCTCTCCTCCACTAAATAGCTTCATGCCATAGTTATAGATGTTCTTCAAAGAGACCATCAGGATATCTCTTTTTTGAACATACGCCCATAAATCTACCTTATTTTCTGCCATATTCCCACCTCAAAAGTTTTAAAGGAATAACTAATGGCAGGGCTTAAGCCCCCTGCCTGGCTTAAGACATAAAAAGATAAGTAATAATATCCTCTTCAGTTGCTCTTCTAATAAATTTGACATTATATCCTTTTTTTCTAAGTTCTTCCGTTTCTTCATCTGTCAATATTATTAAACCTCCACAAAAACTCTTATCTCTGACTACATAGATTCCTAAGCTCATTTTCCCCCTCTTTTATCTGAATATGAATAACTGGTGGGGCAGTCCTCCCTGCCCCAGGTCCTATATGGACCAGGTCCTATCTGGGGGCTTGCATCCCACCCAATCAGAGCAGGTCTTTTACCTGCCCTTCATCTTGCTTGGGTGGTCATTTTAGTATTTTGGATATCTTATATTGTCATGTAATACTATTACAAAACTCATATATAAATTTTTTGGATATCTTTGGATATCCAATTTATAAAAACCAATATCGGTATCAGTGAATACAATAATAAAATTTAGATGTGTTTAAGGGAAGCATCATTTTTGCAATAACAATTATTTGTTCTTATTTTTAAAAAATAAGTTCAAATGTTTGGTTAATTGCATTGCAGACGGTTATTTATAAAAAAGTTATTATATTTGTTATTTTGTTTAATAGAGCTTTATTTTATTTGTTTTTTAAATTTGCAACGGTTTGCAACGGATTTGTTGTAATTGTTGCAAAATGTTGCAAAATGAAAAATAAGGTATTTTAAAAGAGTATAGCTTGCAATGGGCATGAATATTTGAGATTCGTAAATAACCATTTTGCAATGAGATTTCCTAAAAAAAGTAAAAAAATATATTGTAAATATTGAAAAAAGACCTATTGCAAAAATAGCATATTATCATATAGTTTTGACAAAAAAGTGTAAATTTCTGATAAGGTATTAATATATTTAAAAATAATTAAATAACTTAACCTGTAGTCATATTTTCTTCTTCAGATTTTTGAGGTTTGATGATTAATTCTCCATGCTTTCCTTTAATTAATACTACTTCATCACCCTTACTAACCCCTACTTCCTCCATCCAATCCTTTGGCAAATTTATAAAATAAGTTTCGTAACAAGTATCATCGTGTTTCCATGTTCTTCTTTGAATTTTCCTAACAGCATACACCTTCATTATATCACCTCAATAGTATATTTTTTGATAGCAGTTTATATGTTTTGTGAAGATTATATATATATTTTGGATATCCAAAAAATTTATATATGGTGTTGTTGAATATCTAATAATGTAATGAAAAAATAAAATTATACTTGAGGGGTCATCATGGCAAGGGAAAATATCAAAAATGAAATTATTAACATCTTAAGGAGTAAGCCTAACTATACATCTGACTGGGATAGTATATATAAATTACTCACTGAAAATGGATATAACGCATCGTCTGTATCACACGCAAAAAGGGTACTTATTGATGAAAGAATCTTAGAAGAGTTTAAAAGAGATGGAGTAAAATATGTTAGGCTTATTGAGCCTCAAATGATGCATTTTAATGAGGAGTTTTTTGATACGTATAGAGAGATTATTGTTAATTATTTCTGCGAAATACATAAGGAAGATATTATAAAAGATGTTGAAAGAGTTGAGATTGACTTAGCTAATTTGTATGAGTATTGTGTTGTTATTGGTTTAGACTTAGATTTTATAGAATGGATTATCAACCATCCAGAAGAAGCTCTGAAATTCTTTAAAGAATGTTATGAAGAGGCATTTTATAAGCTTAATAATGAGAATCCAAAAGACCTTAGAGTTTTGACATTTAAAAACTTACCAAAACCTTATAAGGTTATAGAAACACCATTTGGAGAAAGACCTTTTACAATTGAAGATATAAAATCAAAGATTGTTGGGAAGTTAGTGGAATTTGAGGGGGTAATTACCGTAGCAACTAAGATAATTTCAATGCTGAAGAAAGGAGTATTTATATGTCCAAAATGTGGAAGTAAAATAATAAAAGAATATAATAATATATTTGAACCTTTTTCAGCTCCAAAATGTTGTGAAAATGAATGTATGCTGTTAGAAGATGAAAGTGAATTTATAGATGTTCAAGAATTTAAACTTCAACAACCTCTTGATTTAATGGAGAAACCAGAAGAGCCTCCAAGATATATTACAGTAATTTATGAAAATACACCAGGAATATATGCTGGGAGAGTTAGAGTAGTTGGTATTCCTTTCAATGTAAGGATGAAAAAGAATAGTTTAGGATTTAACATATATGTAAAAGCCACACACATAGAAGTTATTGATAATGATACACATATTGACTTAACACCAGAAGATATTGAAAAAATTGAGAAATTAGCAAAGAGGAAGGATGTAATTGATGTATTATCAAATAAGTTTTTTGATAGGATAAAAGGGCATGATATGGTTAAAAAGGCAATTTTCTTGCAACAAATAAAAGGAGTTCCTGCAGAAGGAGAAAGACATAATATACACATTCTATTAATTACAGACCCTGGAGTTGGGAAAACTGTGATGATGAGGAAAGTTGCTCAAATTCCAGGGAACGAATATACTTCAATGACTTCAACGACAGGAGTTGGTTTAACTACTGCTGTTGTTAGGGAAAAAGTAGCTTTAGGGAGTGAGTCATGGGTCATAAAGCCAGGAGTTCTTGTTAGAGCAAATGGGGGAACTGCATGTATTGATGAGATTAGTGTTAAAAAAGATTCTTTAAGCGATATTCTTGAAGCTATGGAGCAACAGACTATTCATGTTAATAAGGGGGGGATTAGTGCAAAATTGAAAGCTGAAACTGCAATACTTGCAGCATGTAATCCAAAGAGAGGAAGGTTTGATAGGAATTTAACCGTCATAGAGCAGATAGACATACCTGCTCCATTGTTAAGTAGATTTGATTTAATCTTTCCATTAATGGATATACCTGAAAAAGGAAAGGATAAAGAAATTGCTAAACATATACTTATGCAAAAGAAAAAGAAAGTTTTAGGGGAAGAAAATAAGTTGGTGTTAGATGGTATAGAGATTGATGATGAATTTATTATTAAGTATATTTTATATGCACGACAAAAAAAGCCTGTTATTAGTGATGAGGCTATTGAATTAATTTCAAATTATTATGAGGAGATGAGAAATAATAGTAACACCATATCTATAACTGCAAGACAATTAGAAGCTCTTTTAAGACTTTCAGAGGCTATTGCAAAGGCAAAGTTAAAGGATATTGTTGATGAGGAAGATGCAAAAGAAGCTATTGATTTAGTAGATTACTGCTTAAAAGAAATTGCTTATGACCCAGAAACAGGAAATATTGATATTGATAAAATAGCTGGAACTCCAAAATCAAGAAGAGATAAGATGGATGCTGTCCTAAATATTATTAGAGAGATTGCTGAATTAAGGAATGATGGGTTAGCACCAGAAGAAGAGATATATGAGAAAGCTAAGAGTATTGGTTTATCCGAAAAAGATGTTGAAAATGCTTTAGAATATTTAAAAAAGGCTGGAGATATATACAGTCCAAAATCAGGATATTGGGGGATTATGTAATTATTAATTTTTAGAGTGATAAAAGACATTGGGGGAGGTGCAAAGAATGTTTGGTAGATATAAAGAAGTATTCAAGGATATTATTACATTCATAGATGATGATATTTACAATATTATACTTCAGAGGACATATCAACCTGAGGTATCTGTAGATAGAACCGACCATATTTATTTTAAATGTCGTAATTGTGGGGCAGGGCTGGTTCTTCAAAAAATAGGCATTAATTATTAAAAGAAATCTTAGAAGAAACACCTGATATCTCCAAATAAAATAGCACGCTGGAGAGGTGACCTCAATGAAAGATGGAGAATTTTTAAACCTTCTCTTTTAATTTAAAAATGTTTCCTTTTTCCCCAATATGAGATGACATATTTTTATTTTGTTTTTATTAATTCTAATTAACTAATTTTTATAGGACCGTAGCAATGATTCTTTTTTTGTGTGGGCTATTTTTAGCCGTATGTTTGTTAGTATAAATTTCAATCCTCGTAGAGGTCTGATTTTACCATGTCTATATTGTAGTTTTATGTATGTTAATATAATGGTTAAGTTTATATAGGTGTGGGTTCATACATTTGGATTGAGGGATAGCATGGAAGTGCTAAGAGTGTCAGAACTATTTTCTCCAACACACGGAGATAAGAAAGGGACTTGTGTAGTATGTGGATTTGAAACCGAGAAAGGGCATAAAATAGATTTTTCAGGGAACTTCACAGCGTGGAATGAGTTACAAGAAGGGAATGTAATTTGTGAATATTGCTATACACTTGTCAGAGAGCAACAGTATAGAAGAAAGTCGTGGGTAGCTAATAAGGAAGGGGTTAGATTTTTACAGAAGGACGAGATTTTGGACACCCTAATGAATCCGCCACAGCCTCCTTTTGCAATATATCTCACAAAATCAGGGAAAAAGCAGGGATTTTTAAAATTGATTAATAGGGTTGCATATTCAAAAAAACAGTATTTCACTGCTTTTGAAGATAGCTTGATTTTTGTAGAGCAGGATGTTCTAAGAGAAATGGTTGATGTAGCAAGAAAGGCAAGAAAATTAAAATTCTCCAAAACTGAACTACTTGAAGGTCCTAAAACTCACAACTGGATTTATGATGACTTATGCAAACAAATTGAGAGATTTAGAAAAAATCCTCTTTGGGAGGTTGTGGTTTATGCAGTCAAATAAGGAATTGAGGAAAATGCTTGAAGAAGCGTGGGTTAATGTAGTAGCAGCTTGCATTGTTGATGCTGGGAGGAAGGGTTCTCTCGGGAGTGTGATTAAGTCGAGGGGTAAGAAAGAGGCGTTGGATTGGATGGAACACAGATTAGAGTTTTCAAAGCATGAATGTTCTGTTCCAAGAGTTATTCAAAAGTTTGCAAATCATCTTTCTTTACAAGCTCCAGAACTCCCACTTGAGGATATTGAGTTTTTGAGAGAGCATGAAGAAGAAGCTTTAGATGTGTTAAGAGAGATGCCTAAACTTATAATTTTGAAAGCTGCTCAAAATGCTGGTTTATTGAAGTCAAATTCTCCTAAAAACAAAACTGCTAAATTAACCGACTTTATTGGAGGTGGTCAATAATGGCTTTTGGATTGGAAAGAATTCAAGGGATAGTCATTGCTAAAACTCCAATTATGCATGGAGGCAATGAGAAAACTGGTTCTACAATAATGTTGAATAGGAGAAAGTTTATTGTGAATGGAAAACCTGTAGATGTTCCAATTATCTCTGGAAATGCTGTAAGGGGCTATTTAAGAAGATTGTTTATGAAAGATTTCTTAAATCAAATTGGGTATGAAATTGACTATTCTAAAAAAGGAGGAGTTAGGCTACATCATGCTCTATTTTCAGGAGGGCTATTGGAATCATTAGACAGTAGCAAGAGCGGAGTCATTGACATTAATTTCAAAAAGAAAGTTGTTAAATACTTAATTCCAGCTACGATTTTTGGATTTTCATTTGGAAATCAAATGATTGAGAGCAAATTAAAGCCAATGATGCTGTTGCCTATCTGTAGAGAATTGAAAGGAACATATATTCCAGAGGATATTGAGCTTCCAGAGTGGTATAATCCGAATGTTAGTTTTTATGAGCTGATTGATACTCCATTCCAGACGAGGAAAGATGAGTTGAGGATGGAGAGGGAGAGGGGAGAGCAAGCAGTGCAGATGATTATTGATTATGAAGCCTTTGTAGCTGGGACTGTATTCTATCATGAGTTTAGGCTTGAGGACCCAGAACCTATTGAATTATCAGCAATGGCAAGAATTTTAGAACTGTGGAAAATGAAGCCATTTATTGGAGCAAAATCAAGTATTGGATTTGGAGAAGTAGAGATAAGATACAAGTTTGATAAGACGAGTGAAGAATATCTCAATTTCTTGCAGAAGAATAAAGATGAGATTGTTGCTATTTTAGATGAACTGCAAGAGGTGGTTTAATGGCTTTTCAGCCACTTAAAATAGTTTTTAGGATGATAACACCGATATGTTTAGGGCATCCGTGGATTAATTTCGATAGCTTAATTGCTCATTTGAAGTTGAGGAGAGATTATCCAGATTATAGAGCATTGCCGTCGTGCAATCCAATATATGACATTGGAAAAATAGATTTACCTTTAAAGAGGTTTAAATTTGGATGTGATTTTGTTTATCACGCATCAGTGTCTATTTTTGATGTTTCAGATTACTATTCTGCTACAATCTACAAGCGATTCACAGAGAAGTATTTGAGATATGAAAAAATGAGAGTTAAGCAGATACAGAGGGGTAGTGGATTTTTTAGAGATTTCATGATTAATCATATCTACATTCCAGCAAAAACTGTAACATTCTATGTGTGTGGGGATAAAGAAGAACTTGAAGAGCTTTTAAAAGGGCTTCCAGGGCTTGGGAAGAAAACAGCTATTGGCTACGGCTTCATAAAAGAATTCTCAATTGATGAGGCTGATGAAGATTATTCTCTTGTCAAGGATGGAAAAGCAATGAGACCAATACCAATAAAAGCTTGCAAGGAAGCTGAAGATATTGCATTATTGGCTTATAAAATTCCATATTGGGCTAAAAGAAATGTTGCTCCATGTGTTCCACCAGGAGCTAAAGTTGCATTAGAGGGATAAGTTATGGATGAAAAATGGAGAGAGTATTTTTTAATATGGGCCGAGAGTGAAGTTTTTCAAGAAAAGCTGAAAAAGACAAAAGAGATTATTAAAGAAGCTCTATCGAAGTTTAAAAAACCGTATATTGCTTTTTCAGGAGGTAAGGATTCTACAGCATTGATGCATTTAGTATTATCATTTGATGATTCTATTATGGTCCTACATTGGGATTATGGTCCTTATTATCTGCCACGACCTTTGGAAAAAGAGATAATAGAGATTGCTAAAAAATGTAGGGCAAAGAATTTGAGAGTTGAAACATCAAAAAAGTATTGGATATTGAAAAGGAATGCTGTTAATGTGTTAGGTGTGGATTATCTTGGAAAGTTAGTTCCACAATTGGTAAAAGAAGGATATGATTTAGCGTTTGTTGGGCTTAGAGCAGAAGAGGCAGTAAAAAGAAGATTGAGAACACAGGAAATTTACGAGTATGATAAATACAAAAAAATAACTAATGTTTATCCTCTTAGAGATTGGAGCTGGAAGGATGTTTGGGCTTATATTGTGAGCAACAACTTGCCGTATCTGAGTTATTACGATAAGTATTGTCCTATTTTAGGTTGGGATAAAACGAGATTCGTAACTTTATTCGACCTAGAATTTGATAAATTTGGCAGTTCTAATATTGATAATGTATTAATGTGGAGGTTTAGAAATGTGAAGTGAATTATTTTTTCCTGCTCTATATTGATAAATTGTAATTATTCGATAACCGAAAAGTATATATAGTAGTAGTTCTATATTATAGAACGAGGACAACAAGGGAGGTGAAAACATGGCGATAAACTTGACGTTTAAAATACTTGATTATTTGAGTAAAGAAAAAAAAATGACTCTTAACGAAATTGTAAAAAAGTTAAATGAAGATGATAGCATACCACAAAGTGAGAAG
>CP187551.1:0-1580187 GCA_049860595.2 Methanocaldococcus sp. 16A | reverse complement strand
GACAGAGACAGAGTGAAGTGCATTTGGGAGAGAGTCCAGATTTTGTTAAATTAGCTGAAAGTTATGGTGTTAAAGCTGATAGAATAACAAGCCCAGATGAGATTAAAGAGAAATTAAAAGAGGCAATATTGAGTAATGAGCCATATCTCTTAGATATTGTCATAGACCCTGCTGAAGCTTTACCAATGGTTCCACCAGGTGGAAAACTAACAAATATAATTCAACCAATTAGGGTTGAGCCAAAGATTAAAAAACCTGAATTTGAAGAGATTAAAAAGATAAGAGAGAAGACATCTGTTGAAGAGTTTTAAAATTTTAAGTTAATTAATATTCAATATAATATTCCTAACTTTCAATAGGACTTTTGCAGGAATTAATTTTTATTATAAATTTTTTTATTGAATGTAGATACATAGAGATGTCAAAATTCCAAATTTAATATATAAACTTCGAAAATCCTTGCTCTAAAATTAAAATTATGAATGGAGGGTGTGTTTAATGAAAATAGAATTCATGCAAGGAAACCAAGCTTGTGCAAAAGGAGCTATAAAAGCAGGATGTAGATTTTTTGCAGGATATCCTATAACCCCTTCCACTGAGATAGCTGAGGCAATGGCAAGAGAGTTGCCAAAGGTTGGAGGATATTATATTCAAATGGAAGATGAGATTGGGAGTATAGCAGCAATTATTGGTGCAAGTTGGGGTGGATTAAAATCAATGACAGCAACTTCAGGTCCTGGATTTAGTTTAATGCAAGAGAACATTGGATATGCGTATATGACAGAAACACCATGTGTAATTGTCAATGTTCAAAGAGGAGGTCCTTCAACAGGACAGCCAACTATGGCTTCTCAAGGAGATATGATGCAGTGTAGATGGGGAAGCCATGGAGATTATGAAGTTATTGCTTTAGCTCCAAGCTCAGTGCAAGAGATGTATGATTTTACAATAATGGCATTTAACTATGCTGAAAAATACAGAGTTCCTGTTTTTGTAATGGCTGATGAGGTAGTTGGACATATGAGAGAGAAGGTTGTTTTACATGACAACATAGAAATAATTGATAGAAAAAAGCCAGAAGAAAAACCTCTAAAGAAAGTTTATCCTTTTGATGTTGATGTTCCACCAATGCCAGTATTTGGAGAGGGTTATAATGTGCATATAACTGGATTAACTCATGATGAGAGAGGATACCCAGATGTTTCTCCAGAAACTCATGATAAGTTAGTTAGAAGATTAGTCAATAAAATAAGAAAAAATAAGGATGATATAGTTAAATACGAAGCTGAGAATTTAGATGCAGAAATAATGTTTATTTGCTATGGGACTCCTTCAAGAACTGTAAAATACACTGTTAACAAATTAATGGAAAAGGGACTGGATGTAGGATACATAAGATTAATAACCGTCTATCCATTCCCAGATGAGTTGTTGAAAAAGTTAAAGGCAAAAAAGGTTATAGTCCCAGAGATGAACTTAGGACAAATATATTATGAAGTCGAAAGAGTTTGTAAAAAAGCTGATGAAGTAGTTTTAGTTGATAAAATTGGTGGAGAGTTACATAGACCAGAAGATTTAGAGAAAGCTGTTTTAGAATAATTTTATAATTTTTTTTGGTTAAAAATTTAGTAAGGGATAGCTTATGAAAAAGCTAATAATATTTTTTTTATCTTTGATTTTAATTGTCTCTATTTGTGGATGCTTAAATTATGAAAAAAAAGAGGTTAATGAATTATATATATCAACTAAAAATGAAAATATGCAAAATTACAACAACAAATCAATAGAGAATCTAAAAATGGACAATTTAAAAGATAATAACAAAACCAAGATTAAAAACAATGAAAGTATTGCAAATAATATGACAAATAATACAAAAGAAACTAAAAAATACGATTTTTCAAAAAATATAGATATAGATGATATGTTTTTAAATCTTTCTTATGAAAAGACGATAGAATCTGATGGATATGTAATAAAAAAATACAATAATGGAGGGTTTAATGTTACATTTGAAGTTAGCACAAAACCTATTGATTTCTCTTATGCTTATTTATATAATGATGTTAAAAAATACTCACAAAGAGATGCATTTGGTTATTATACCTATTATGAATTCATTCCAAAAGATAAACTTCTTCCTGTTAGTTACTGCTATTATAGAAAGGTTGGGAATTATTATATAATTATGCAAACTTTTGAAAAAAGTAAGAGAGTTAATGATTTGTGGATAAATTGGAGTGAACATATATTTAGTTTGTTTGAAGAATAAATCTTTTTTATTTTATTATTTACAGCCTCAGTGCTCATACGGCTCATCACACCAATCAGCAAAGCCAATCTTCATCATCGGCAATTTTGCGGGGATATTATGATAATAAAAAGAGCATTAATTTTAGATGGCTATACAGATGAACCAGCGGGTTTGGGAGTTCCTCCTTATATAGGCACTTATCCAAGATATGCCTATGGTGTCTTAGATAAATATAATGTTGAAGTGGATTATATAACTATCGATAAATTTAGAGAGATTAGGGGAAACTTTAGTTTAGATAAATACGATGCAATAATTTGCATATGTGGCTTTCACACACCAGGAAAGTATTTAAATGCAAATCCTGCCACATTAAAGGAGTTTGTATCTATACTTTATAGATATGATGGTTTAAAAATTTTAGGGGGACCTGCAGCAACAAAATATGGTTCTTCAATGATTGGAGGAAAGATAGAAGATGAGAGTAAATATAAAGCATTTTTTGATGTAATTGTTGATGGTGATTTGGAAGCTGTTTTAAATGATTTATTAAGAGAGAGAAGTATAGAAAAAATTGATTTTAATAGATGTAGAAGTTATAATGAGTTGAGAGAATATGCTATTAGAGGAGCTAAAGTTGTTAAAAAGCATCCAAATTATCCATATATAATAGCTGAGATTGAGACTTATAGGGGTTGTTCAAGAGCTTTAACTGGAGGATGCTCTTTCTGCACAGAGCCGAGAAGGTTTGGACTACCTAAATTTAGAGAGGAGAAAGATATTGTTGATGAGATTAAGGCATTGTATGATGAAGGAATAAGATATTTTAGAATTGGAAGACAGCCATGTATGTTTTCTTATAAAGCTATTGATTCAGAAAAAGAAGAGGTTCCAAAACCAAATGTTGAGGCAATTGAAAAATTATTTGAAGGCATTAGAAATGTTTCTAATCCAAAGGTCTTGCATATAGATAATGCCAATCCTGCAGTGATAGCAAGGCATGAAAATGAGAGTAGAGAAGTAGCTAAAATATTAGTTAAATACTGCACTTCTGGAAATGTAGCAGCTTTTGGTGTTGAGAGTTTTGATGAAAAAGTAATTAAAGCAAATAATTTGTTAACAACACCAGAAGATGTTTTAAAAGCTGTAGAAATTTTAAACTCTATAGGAAAAAAAAGAGGAGAAACAGGATTGCCATATTTATTGCCAGGTATAAATCTATTGTTTGGATTAAAGGGAGAGAGAAAAGAAACATTTACTATAAATTTTGAATATTTAAAAGAAATTTATGATAGGGGCTTTATGATTAGAAGGATTAACATAAGGCAAGTTGTTCCATTCTTTGGAACTAAAATAACTCTAAAAGATATAAAAAAAGCAGAGAAAAGAAAAAAATTATTTTTATGGTTTAAAGAAAAAGTTAGAGAAGAGATAGATAATAAAATGCTTAAAAGGGTTGTACCAAAAGGAACAATATTAAGAGATGTATTTGTTGAAGTTAAAGAGAAAGATGGCTTATATTTTGGAAGGCAGTTTGGAAGCTATCCATTGTTAGTTGGAATTTTAGATAAAAATCTTAAAATTGGAGAATTTGTTGATGTTGAAATTGTTGATTATGGAAGAAGGTCGATAACTGGGAAAGTTGTTAATAAATAGAATTTAAATTTTATACCTCTGCCAAAGGCAGAGGTATTAGGTGGTATCCCAATAGGATGTTTTCTCCTATGGATGAGAAAAGTAGTTCAGCACTGATACTATTTTCAGATTTTAGTTTTTAGATATTTCACCTAAAATTTTAAATATATTATAACCAATATTTGAAACAGTTTTTATTAGTATTAAATTCATTAAATCAACCAAACCTCCTACTTATTAATATTATTTTTATGAGGGATTGTTATGAAAGTGAGGATATTTGATACAACTTTGAGGGATGGAGAACAAACACCAGGAGTTTCTTTAACACCAAATGATAAGTTAGAGATAGCAAGAAAGTTAGATGTGTTGGGAGTTGATGTTATAGAGGCAGGTTCAGCTATAACTTCAAAAGGGGAGAGAGAAGGAATAAAATTAATAACAAAAGAGGGATTAAATGCTGAAATCTGTTCATTTGTTAGAGCTTTACCAATAGATATAGATGCAGCCTTAGAATGTGATGTAGATAGTGTTCATTTAGTAGTGCCTACATCACCAATCCATATGAAATATAAGCTAAGAAAAACAGAAGACGAGGTTTTGGAATCTGCTTTAAAAGCTGTAGAATATGCTAAAGAACATGGATTGATAGTTGAGTTGTCTGCAGAGGATGCAACAAGAAGTGATGTAAATTTCTTAATAAAATTGTTTAATGAAGGAGAAAAGGTTGGAGCAGATAGAGTTTGTGTTTGTGATACAGTAGGGGTTTTAACACCACAAAAGAGTGTAGAGTTATTTAAAAAAATAACTGAGAACGTTAATTTACCAGTATCAGTTCACTGCCATAACGACTTTGGAATGGCTACAGCAAATACCTGCTCAGCTGTTTTAGGAGGGGCAGTTCAGTGCCATGTAACGGTTAATGGTATTGGAGAAAGAGCAGGAAACGCTTCATTGGAAGAAGTTGTAACTGCTTTAAAAATACTCTATGGTTATGATACAAATATAAAGATGGAGAAGTTGTATGAAGTTTCAAGAATTGTTTCAAGATTGATGAAACTTCCTGTTCCACCAAATAAGGCAATTGTTGGAGATAATGCATTTGCTCATGAAGCAGGAATACATGTTGATGGTTTAATAAAAAATACTGAGACCTATGAACCAATAAAACCAGAAATGGTTGGAAATAGAAGAAGAATTATCTTAGGAAAGCATTCTGGAAGAAAAGCTTTAAAATATAAACTTGATTTAATGGGAATAGATGTTAGTGAGGAGCAATTAAACATAATCTATGAAAGAATTAAAGAATTTGGAGATTTAGGTAAATATATCTCAGACGCTGATTTGTTAGCCATAGTTAGGGAAGTTACTGGAAAAGTAGTAGAGGAGAAAATTAAATTAGACGAATTAACTGTTGTTTCTGGAAATAAAATAACTCCAATTGCTTCTGTTAAACTTCATTATATAGGGGAAGATATAACTTTAATCGAAACTGCTTATGGTGTAGGGCCGGTAGATGCAGCAATAAATGCTGTAAGAAAAGCAATAAGTGGAGTAGCAGATATTAAGTTAGAAGAGTATAGAGTTGAGGCAATTGGGGGAGGAACAGATGCTTTAATAGAGGTTGTTGTTAAATTAAGAAAAGGAACTGAAATTGTTGAAGTTAGAAAATCTGATGCAGATATAATAAGAGCCTCTGTAGATGCAGTTATGGAAGGAATTAATATGCTATTGAATTAAAATTTATACTTTTGTGCAAAAGGATTTATAATGAATAAAGCATTGATGAATGTCTTCTTTTTGGAAGACATTCAAATTTTCCTTATAAAGTTTAGTTTATTTTGCACAAAACTATAGTAGGACTTTTGCAGTTTGTATATTTATTAAGGTAGTTATGATGCTAAAAGTATCAAAGTTCATTATTATTAGTTATTCTTGTGAAAATCCTAATTATTTTATATTCTAATTTTGGATATCAGTAATTTTAATACCAAAATATTCATATATTGAGTTGTTATTATTTTTGTAGTGTCTAAAGATTGTATCTATAAAGCATATATATTCTGTTCATCTATATCTATGTGGTGTCTGTCCAACAGACAATTATAGACAAACATCCATGTAGAATTTGGGCTTTCTCGGTCTCAACTTCCCTCTGGGTTCATTGTGGGGTAAACCATCGACCTCAGCTCCAGCCACAGGGACCTCGGCTCCGCCTGTTAGTTAAAATTCGACAATAATTGCTCCTCATGGGACATCATTTTCTCCCGCATCTGGGGCAGTTATAATTTCTATTTCTTTATATATACTTATATATAAATATTTTGTAATGAAAATCCATTAATGTCTATCTTTATCTATAAAAAATTAAACAGTTTCGAAAGGTAAATATATTTAAAATATAATTTAAACTTTATTTAAACTTTATATAGATGGAGGGATAGTGATGAATATGAAAAAGTTTATTTCGTTGTTGGGAATGATATTATGTGTTTTAGGAATGTTGTCTATAGTATCTGCTTATGGAGATAATGGGCCTTTATATATAAACTATATAGAAAAGTATAATATAACAGCTAATGCAACCGTAGAAGGAGTAAAGATTGAAAGCTACGATATAACAGGATATATAATTATAAACAATACAGCAAATGATATTAATGATACATTGTCCGATGTGTGGATAGCTGTGAATTTGTCTAATAATGTTTCTCCTTTAAGTGTGGATTATGCATTGACTACAGTTCCTAAGGCAGATTCAATAAGTATAGTTTCAAAACCTCCTGCATATACTGGATTAACTAACACCAATGCTAATACATACATACACATTCCAATTCTGCCTAATAATTCATGGGTTGTATTAAAGTTTGATATTAATGATTCTATTGAGGGAGTTCCAATTATTTTAAGTGAAAGTTATTCTACAACAAAAGTACCTGCTCAGAGGGATTGGAATTGGACAATTTATATAAATCTAACAAGAAATATCTCAGCTTTACCTTCTCCAAATACAGAAGTTTATGTTGAATTAACAAAATATTTAAGTAATAGCAGTTCAGACTATGGAGATGGCAACTGGACACTATTGAACATAACAAAAGTTGAAACTAGCACGGGTAGTTATATATTGTGGAATGGACCTTATTTTACAGGAACTGCAAATGATGCCCTAAATTGGACAGGTGTTATTTTAAATAACTCACAAAATGCAAGTATAAACATAACAATTAATACAAGTAACACATTCCCTATTAATAGGAGTAATATCGTACTAAATGTAGATTATGGTTTTGCTGTGATTAAATTCAGATTCAATGGAACAATAAGTAATACTACAATATTAGGAGTTTATGCTACAGGGAATGGTGTTATACAAGCATACAAAGAAGGACCTTATTATAATTCATCAAGTGGAACATTCAATATCTGGTATGAAAGAGCAAACTTCACAAACTTAGCTAAAACTTACAGCTTCAACTTAACAAATGTTACTTTATGGGCAGTGAATGGAAGTAACCCAACAAATACAGACCCATTTAATACAAATCTTTTAATTTCTGGCTCACAACACATATTTGGTAGTCCATTACCTAAAATATTAAATCCAGGAGAGTTCTGGAACACATCTAAGTATAGCTTCACATTTGAAGAAGTTCCTGTTGTATGGGCAAACTGCACATTTAAAGTAGTAGATGATAATATAACCTTACTAAATTACTCAGTTCAACAATATGATAGCAAATACGGAAGTTCATACACTATAATTGAAAAAATCTATGTTGTAGGAGGATACTTACTTAAAGTAACTAAACATATAGTTCCAAATTCAGATGGGACTTACGATATATATATCGTAGTTGAAAACATAGGTAGTGCAAAGACTCCTGAGTATGTATATGTCTATGACCTAATTCCAAATAACTTCACAAGGTCAAACGATTGGGTAAATACATCAGAAATGGAAATATATAACACAACTAAAACAATAACAACAAATGATAGATACAACTACAGTTTAATATATGCATTACATTCAATATATCCTGGAGCAGATGGAGATGGTAGTTGGACAGATGGAGATGAAATAAATAACAACCAAACAGTAGTAATTCACTATACATTAAACGGAACTGGAAATTTTTATCCAAGTGATGTGTTCATCGTTGGTATTGACCCTAGAAACTCTCTATTACCTAGAACCTCACCGAAAATAACTGCTGTAAGTGGAGCTATTGATAAAAACTATGAGCCATTATTAGCATTACTAACAGCAATGGTAGGATTAGGAACAATAATAAGATTGAAGAAATATGCCCTCTAATTAGCTCTTTTTTGAATTTTTAAATTTTAATTAAACATGATAATTATACTTTTAATTTTAAACCTTCTAATTTTATTAATTTTATTAACTAAATTTTTATATGTCTGATTATATATGGATATAAAAAATAAACAAAAAAAGGGGGAAAATGAAGAAGGTCATAGTATTTTTTATATTCTTAGTTTTAATGTCGCCTGTATTTGCAGATGTGGAAGAAATTTCAAACTATGAAATGACAGTAGATTTAATCAAAAACCCAACACATATAACAAATGTAATAACAATAAAGAATATTGTTAAATATCCAATAGTTCCTGGTATTGGGGAATTAAGATTACAAAAAGAAGAATCAAAAAAGATATTTATAATTCCCATCCCCTCTACAAATGAAAAAAAACCAGTAGAGATTAAAAATTTAAAAGGATATTATATAATTGGAAATCAAAAATATCCAATGGATGTCAATGTAATTTATAGAGATACATACACAGTTATAGAGTATCAAATATGGGAACCAATAGAAAGTGGAGAAAATATAACCTTAGTTATTGAATATGATGCAGATATAGTTGCTAATGGAATTCTATTTAAAACTGTTTCAATTCCTGTTGGATGCGATTTAAATGTAAGAAAATTTAATATAAACTTTAAGTCACCTTATCATTTAACTTATCAGGAACCAGATGGGATAAGTTCCCAAATACCAAAAGATACATTATTTATTGTTAAAGCAGAGTTTTCAGTTCTTCCTCTACCAAAACTACCAATTTATGGACAGATATTATTCTGGCTTACAATATTGGTGATTTTTGTAGTAACGATAGTTTATATTGAGTTACGTTTGAAAAATAGATAAAAGGAGGAAAATGAAAATAAATAATACAAATCTCTTTTTTTAAATTTTTGAAAATTATCAAAAAATTGTTCTATAAATTTTAAATATTTCCTTTAAGTATATTTCCTTAACTTAATTAATAAAAAAATAAAAAAAGTTTATAATGGGATTGTTATGACATTTAATTTAAAGAATATTTTAATATTCATATTTACAATCTTATTGTGGTTAAATATTAGTGTGGGAGTTAATATATCAACATTAAATGAATCTATAACTTTTAATAACTCAAATTCAACAATCATTGGAAATTTTTCAAATATTAGTCAATTAAATGAAAAACATGATGAAAGTGTAAATTTAAATACAACTAATTTTATCGATTTAAATAATATAACTAAAAATCTTAAAAAAATCAATACAAAACTAAATAATACTATAAATATTCCAAAAAATATAACAAATTATACAATAAATAAAACAAAAAATAAGAATAAGAGTTATAAAAAAGATATATATTATTTAAATGTTTCAGTAGAAGAATATAAAATTATTATAAAAACCAATGGAATTCCTTATGGATTTGCGAATAAAATATCTCTGAAATTTGTTAAGATAAATAATGAAACTTATATTATTTCACCAGTTATTTTGAATATCCCAATCGAAATTTATGCAAAATTTGATAATGAAACATTAAATAAGACAATATATTTAAATTATTCTGAAAATAATAGTTTAAACAACACAAAGAAATTAATAATTTTAAAAGAGGTATATTTTCCAGCAGAAAAAATATTTATAAAAATCAACTTTAAACCAAATAAAGCACACATAATAACTCCAAATAATAAAACTATCGATTTAAAAATCCATAAAGAAGGAAGATATTACTATTTATCAGCAAAGCTAAATAAAAATGTTATATTAGGAAATTATTCTGTTTTAGTTGATGGAATTAAAAGAACCTTTGTTGTAGATTACTACAAAATTAACGCTAAATTTAATAATAGTTATATTTTTGGTAATGTAAGTTATTATTACGTTATGCCAAAGATTGTTGAATATACAATTATGCCGATAAATTTAAGTGGAAATGTTACGGTTGAGAATAGTAGTTTTTGTGTACCTATAAATCTTACAGATGGTAATTATACGGTAATTTTGAAGTGCGGAAATGCTATAACGAAAGTTCCCCTTGGAATTAAAAAGTTATCATTAAAAGTTCCAGAAATTGCGTTTGTAGGCAATAAAATCAAAATAGCTGCAAACTTTAAACCAGAAAATGCTAAAATCATCGCTCCATATAAAAACTTAACTTTAAACTTTTCAAGGTTTAACACAGAAAAATTTGTTTCAACTTTTGTTGTCAATAATACAGGAGTTTATAAAATTGTTGTAGATAATATAATAAAAGAAGTTTATGTTGATAATTATACTATAAATGCATCTTTAAATGGTTCTAAAATTGTTGGTAATATATGTTGGAAATACATCCCTCCAAAATACATTAATTATACATTTATGCCAGTTAATATTAGCGGTAAAGTTGAAGTTAAAAACAGTAGTAGTTTTGTAATAGAAGTCCCAAAGGGAGTAGAGGTCGTAAAAATTAGATGCGGTAATGCTAATGTTAGTTTGCCTATTATTACCAAAATATCGGACTTTAGAGTTGTCAACGTTTCTATTGGAAACAAAACTTATTCGATAAATGTTACGATTAATAAAGGCAAATTTAAGGAGTTGAAGTTTGAAGGAGGGAAAGTATTTTTAAATATAACTAACTTAACAGTTGGAGGTTCTGTCAATCTAATGGTTAGATTACCTTTTAAAATTCCAGAAGGAATGTATATCTACTATTGGAAAAAGATAAACAATAAAACAGTACCGGTAAATTACACGATAAATAAGGATAGGAGAACTTTAAAATTTACTTTAAAAGATGGTGGAGTTGCTGATGAAGATGGTAAAAAGAATGGAGTTATAGTTGATCCGTTTAAGTTCTACATTCCAAAATACTATGTAAAAACAGAATTTAAAAATAACAATAAAACTGGAATTTTACATGTTATGGATTTAAAAGGAAATGAATTATATAATATAACTGTTAAAATAGATAAAGGAATGTTTGATTATATAAAATTCATTGATAAAGAAAATATCCCTATTAAAATCAACGCTAATTTACCATATAATTTAATTAAATTTAGAATCTCAAACATTTCAAAGGGAGAAAGAGTTAATGTTAATATAACTTATTCCAAAAATATTCTACAAATATTGGACAACACTAAAATTTATTATTATAAATTTAATCCTAATACTCTAAAATGGTATTCAGTAAATATGACATTAGTTAATAGAACTACCATTTCAATTAGTTTAATTGATGGAGGACTAGGAGATGATGATAATAAAACAAATGGTGTTATAGAAGATGATGGGGGAGTTGGATGGGTAGGATATTATAGTGAATGGGATGTAGTAATAGGTAGCTTATTTAATCAGCAAATACATACTTACTGGCTCTATGTTCCAGAAGGTATTAATAATTTTAGTTTTGGAGTTTATGATGGGGATGGTCTTATTGTAGATATTTATTATCCAAATGGGACATTATACTCAACATTAAATGAATCTGCAAATAATAATTGGAACTATACCGAGATATATACGAATAAGGCTTTTGGATTTTGGAAAATTGTTATTAATAATAGTTTATCACAATATCCTGGAGGAAATTTTTACAGTTTAAATATTAGCGGTAGTGATAGTTTAGACCTTAAAGTAAATATGACCTATATTATAAATGGAAATACCTACTATGGGTCTCCAAATGCAACATTGTTAAATTTTTGGGATATAGAAACATCTAACCATCATGATTTCTATGTTTATGCAACATCAGACTTTAATATAGCAATATTTGACCCGGACAATAATAACGACATTAGTAGGAGATATGGGAATAGACTAAAGGTTAGTGTTTATTATCCTAATGGTACATTATATTATTCGTTTTATCCATATGATAATAGTGGGTCATTATTATATTATTTATGGTATGGATACGATAGCTATGACAATCCAACATGGGTTATTCAAAATATATCAATCCACGGGCATATTGGATGGTGGAGAATAGAACTAACTCAAGAACAAGATTATGATGATGGTTATGGAGACAATCAAATAATCCTTGCAACTAATATATCAAATGGATTGTGGTTTAAGATACTAATACCTTCATCATCAGATTCAGGATCAGCAACAATATGTAGGGATAATCAAACTAATATGGTACATAGATACTATACAATGATACCTTATGGAATATCAAACTATACTATTGGTATCTATGATGGTGATGGATTGATTGTCAATGTATCTTATCCAAATGGAACATTATATAACTCATATACTGCACCAAATGATGCACAAAATGGAGAACCTCCAAATTACTTCCAAATTGATACAAATAATGTATATGGTTGGTGGATTGTAGATATCTTTGAGAATAGTTGGCCTAGTAGTAATGGTAATTATTACTCCTTATCAACTATAAATTCTCCAGTTTTAAAATTGAATAAGTCCTATAATAATGGATACTACGGAACTCCTGACACAATGATTGTTGGTGATGATACATCTAATTTGGGAAAGAAAACATGGTATATCTCAACACCAAAAGGACTTTCTTCATTTAATCTATCTATATATGATGGAGATGGAGCAATAAATGTTTCTATATATTTACCAAATGGAACAAAATATAAAGAATTCACAGCATATGGAGATGAAATTTGGTATAATTATACAATCAATGTAAGCAATCCTAATCAAAATTATGGTGTCTGGAAAATTGTTATTTATGAAATAAAAGATTATGATGATTATCTAAGTGGAGGAAATGTTTATAAGATAGTCACAACAACAAAAACAGGAATTCTTTCAGGTAGTCCACGATATAATCTATCAATAGTTGATATTATTGCCAAATCTTTGGTTAATACATCAGAAACATTTAATATTACAGTATATGTTAAAAATACAGGAACTATGGATATGTCAAACGTATCTGTAAATATAACGCTTCCAAATGGCTGGAGTGGGGAAACTAATAAAGTTGTTCCATATATATTACCAAATCAAACTGTTGCTTTAAACTTCACATTATCTGCTCCTTTGAATCCTGGAAGTTATACAATAACTGTAAATGCGACAAACGACTATGTCCATTGGGATTCTAATGATTATAAGAATGTCACGATAACTGTAATATCCAATAAGAAAATTAACATAACTTCAAGTATTTCTGTATTACCTAACGAATACGTTATTTCTGTTAAAAGTTTTGAGAATACTACTAATGTCTATGTTTATTGGTATAAACCAGATAATATAAATGTAATAAACATTTCTGGAGATTTTGATGAAAATGGAACTTATAATAGTGTCTATTGGTTCAAATTTAATACAATAAACGAAAATGAAATAAAAAGTATATCAATAACAACTAATACTACAACAATTGAAGGGTTCATTATAGGTATAGATCCAAAATAGAATATTTATATGTCGCTGCTAATTGATACCTAATTTTTTACTATTTTCTAACAGTTTATCTTGATTTTCTCTTGATATATTTTGCAATATTAATAAGATTGATAAAGAACTTAAAAGAGAGAGTAAAATTAGATTCCTAAGGAAAGAAAATTACTTAGCATAGTTTGAGGCATAGTATGTGAGTAGATTAGCTAGAAAAGGGTATTCATAATGGTATAGTAAGTAGTATCTTGGGCATAGGTCGTTGGATACTACTTTGTTTTATTTCTCACTCAAAAGAGAAGGTTGAAAGACGTTTGAGGATGATAAAAAAGATTCTTTAATTTTATGGTTGTTAATAGTCCTGTTGATAATACATCTATATTGGACTTAAAAATGATGCGGGATTTAGTCCTGTGTAAAAATTGGGTACAAATATCCACAATTTGTCTAAATTTGGAAAATAATAAACACAAAAAAGAATGGCGCGGGGGCCGGGACTTGAACCCGGGCTGGGCGATGCCCAACGGGATTAGCAGTCCCGCGCCGTACCAGGCTGGGCCACCCCCGCACTAAAAGCAAACACTAATTGGGCATAAGGGGTATATATAGTTTTCGTTTCAATATAGTGTGTTGTTGTATCCTGAAAATATTTCGCTATACTTACTTATAATATTACCACAGTTATTATATACGACATTAAACCACTTATGAGAAATTAAATGTTTCTAGGGAGTGATATGGAAGAAAACACAGCTTTGGTGGTTTATTATACAAAACTACATAAAAATAGTTTTAACGCATTGATTGGAGCTTTAGAAGTTGATGAATATTTTGATAACTACCCAATATATTTTGCCAATAAAAAAGACATTTTTAATTTAGAGAGAGTTTTAAAAAAGCACGATAAAATTGTTATTGCTATATCTTTCTTTACAACTGAACTCTGGAAAACTTATGAATTAATTAATGAACTAAAAGCTAAATATCAAAATTATAGAGACAAAATTATTTATTTAGCTGGAGGTCCTCATCCAACAGGCGACCCAAAAGGAACACTAAAGTTAGGATTTGATATAATTTGCATTGGAGAGGGAGAAGAGACTTTTCCAGAATTTATTAAAGCAATTAATGAAAATGAAGATTATAAAAAAGTTAAAGGGATAGCATACTTAGATGATGATAAATTTATTTACACTGGAAAAAGAAAACCTATTGATTTAAATAAATATCCACCATTTCCTGTAAAACATAATAAATTTGGACATATAGAGATAACAAGAGGTTGCCCTTATGGATGCTATTTCTGTCAAACACCAAGAATCTTTGGAAAGAATGTTAGACATAGAAGTGTTGAAAATATCTGCAAATACGTGGAAATAATGGCTGAAAGGAATTTGAAAGACATTAGGTTTATAACTCCAAATGCTTTTGGCTATGGCTCTAAGGATGGAAAAACATTAAATATTGATAAGATTGAAAAGTTGTTGGAAAATATTAGAGAAATTTTAGGTAAAAATGGAAGAATATTCTTTGGAACATTCCCTTCAGAAGTTAGACCGGAACATGTTAATGATGAGACAATAGATTTAATTTTAAAATATGCTGACAATAAAAGCTTAGTTGTTGGAGCACAATCAGGAAGTCAAAGAATATTGGATTTATGCCACAGAGGGCATACAGTTGAAGATATATATAACGCAGTAACTACTGCAATAAAAAAAGGTATTAGTGTTAGCTTAGATTTTATTTTTGGGCTTCCAGGAGAAACTGAAGAAGATATAGAAAAGACGATAAAAGTTATGAAAGATTTAATAAAAATGGGTGCTAAAATACATGCACACACCTTTATGCCACTACCTCAAACTCCATTTGCAAAGGCAAATCCGGGAGTAGTTGATAAAAAAATAATAAGAGCTATGAGACATGAGATTCCTAAAGGAATATTTTATGGAACATGGCATAACCAGCAAATATTAGCTGAGAAAATATCAAAATATCTGCAAACAGGAGAATTATAAAATAAATTATAAATGAAAATGGTTGATATTATGAAAATTGGTATTGTTGGAGCTGGATTAGGTGGTCTATTAACTGGAGCTTTGTTATCTAAGAATCATGAAGTAGTTATCTTTGAAAAACTTCCATTTTTAGGAGGAAGATTTACAAACTTAGAGTATGAAGGATTTCAACTAACAACGGGAGCTTTACATATGATACCACACGGAAATGATGGTTATTTAGCTCAGTTATTAAAAAAAGCAGGAGCTAAAGTAAGGATTGTAAATTCAGAACCAGATGGGACATTTTTAGTTAATGGAAAAGAGTATCTATATAGAGAGCTATTTTCACTCTTAGGATTCAAAGAGAAAGCAAAAGCACTTACTATGGCAGCTAAATTAAAGTTGGAAAAAGTTGATGAAAATATTTCATTTGGAGAGTTTTTAGAGGATATTGATTTAGCTCTAAAAGTAGGAAATGCATTTACTGGATGGGCTTTGAGTCTAACAGCTTATGAAACACCAATGAGTGAAATCATAGAGATAGCTAAAAACTATCACAAATTTGGAGGGCCAGGAATTCCTATAGGTGGTTGTAAAGCTATTATTGACGAACTTTCAAAAATTATTGAAAAGAACAATGGAAGAATTATTAAAGAATATGAAGTTAAAAGCATTGAGATTGGTGAAAAAGCATATATTGATGATTATGAATTTGATGTAGTTGTAAGCAATATATCTCCAATTGAAACACAAAAGATATGCAACATAAAATTTTTAAAATCAAAACCAAAACCTTCTAAAGGAATAAAAATAAGCATAGCTACAAAGGAAGGAATTATAAAGCATGGAGGAGTTCTCTTTACTCCAGAATGTGAAAGAATAAATGGTTTAAATCAAGTAACAAATGTAGATAAATCCTTAGCCCCTGAAGGATGGCATTTAGTTATGACTCATCAAACACAACTAACCAACAATGTAAAAAAGGAAATTGATTTGGGATTAGAGGATATTGAAAATCTCTTTAAAGGAAAAGATTACAAAATATTACATATTCAGTCATATAGGGATGATTGGCCTGTAAATCATGCATCTAATGGAACTGATATTGGCAATATTGTTAATGATAAGCTTTATTTAGTTGGAGATGGAGCTAAAGGGAGAGGAGGAATAGAGGTTGAGGGAATAGCCATGGGAGTTTTAAAGGTTGTTGATTATATAAATAGTTTAAATAGGACTTCCGCATGAATAAATTTTTAAAGACATTTTTGATGCCAAATTAAATAATATAAAGTACAAAAGTCCTATTAAATATATCAAATGGATAAATAGAACAACCACTAAAATAATATAATTAAAAAAGCAAAATTATCCATTTTTCTTTAAAATTTCTCTAAAACACGATTTCATTGTATGGGGATGTCAATATGGAATTGAGGGATGAAGACTTAATTTTAGAAGAAGTTAGAGATTATTTAACTGCCTATCTAAGAAATATTCATCAAGAAGATATTATATTAGATAATGAAAGGATTGTAATTGATTTAAATCAGCTTTACAACTCTGGACTAATGGAATTTGTAGAATTTTTGATAAATAATCCGCAGAAGGGGATTGATTTTATAAAAGAATGTTATAATGAAGCATACTATACATTGAGGAATGAATATCCGTCAAATATAATAATTGCTGTAAAAAACCTTCCAGAAATCTTTAAAACTACAAAAAAAGGGAAAGTTTTTACAATAGAAGACATTAAAAGTGATACTTTAGGAAGATTGATAGAGTTTGAGGGAATTATTGCTAAGGCATCAAAAATAAAGCCAATGTTAAAAAAAGCTTATTATATTTGTCCAAAATGTGGAAGAGAAGTAGTTAAAGAAATTGATATATTTATAACAAATCCTGAAAAAGCCTTATGTGAATGTGGAGCTGAATTAAATTTAATTGATGACAAATGCAGTTATACAGATTTTCAAGAGATTAAAGTTCAGCAACCACCAGATTTAATGGAAAATCCTGACGACCCTCCAAAGTATATTACAACATTCTTAGAAAATAGCCCTGGAATATATGCTGGAAGGGTAAAGATAACTGGAATTCCAATAAGAGTTAAAAAGAGCAAAAAACTGCCAATTTATGATATTTATGTTAAGGCAATAAACTGTGAAGTTTTGGATGGAGAAGTGAAAATTGATTTAACGAATTCTGATATTGAAAAGATTAAAAAAATAGCTAAGAGAAAAGATGTTGTTGATTTATTGGCAGATAGATTAATTCCAGAAATTAAAGGACATTCAGCAATAAAAAAAGCTGTTTTCTTACAACAGATAAAAGGTGTTAAAAAACCAGGAAAAAGGGCTGATATTCATATATTATTAATCACAGACCCTGGGATTGGGAAGACTGTTATTTTAAGAAAAATTGCAGAAATTCCAGGTAATTTATACGGTTCTGTTACTACTGCCACTGGAGTAGGTTTAACTGCTGCAGTTGTTAGAGAAAAAACAGAGATTGGTGAAGATACATGGGTTATTAAACCAGGTTTGTTGGTTAAAGCTCACAAAGGTACTGCATGTATTGATGAGCTAACTGTTAATAAAGAACTGCAAAGCTATGTTTTGGAAGCTATGGAGAGCCAAACAATTCATATTAGTAAAGGAGGGATTAATGCTAAATTGCCAGCTGAATGTGCCATCCTTGCAGCATGCAATCCAAGATGGGGAAGATTTAACCCAGATGTTTCTGTAGCTGAACAGATAAACATTCCAGCCCCTTTATTAAGTAGGTTTGATTTGATATTCCCAATTAGAGATGTTTCTGATAAGAATAAGGATAAAGATATAGCTGAATACATTGTGGATTTGCATAGGGCTTATTTGGATGAGGAGATAAATAAAAAGATTGGCTTAGATTACTTTGAAGTTGATGGAGTTAAGATTGACAAAGAGTTTATAATAAAATACATCTACTACGCAAGACAGAAAAAACCAGTTATTAGTGAAAAAGCTAAAGAATTGTTCGTCAATTATTATGTGGAGATGAGAAAAAAGCATCAAATAACTGCAAGGCAGTTAGAGGCAGCGATAAGAATAGCTGAAGCACATGCAAAGGCAAAGTTAAAGGATATCGTTGATGAGGAAGATGCTAAAGAAGCAATAAATATAATCACTGAATGCTTAAAAGAAATTGCCTATGACCCAGAAACTGGAATATTTGATGTAGACAAAATTTTAGGAGTATCTAAGAAGGAGAGAGACAAATTAACAACTGTTTATGAGATAATTAAAGAATTGTCTGAAAAATCTGAGCTTGTTGAGCATGAGGATATTGTCGAAGAAGCTAAAAAGAAAGGTATTAAAGAGGAAGAGTTGGAAAATATTATTAAGAAGTTGATAAAGTATGGAGATATTGATGAACCAAAACCAGGGAGGTATAGACTGTTATAATGTGGTGCTACTATGATTTTAAAAAATTGTAAAATAGTAAAAGACAACAAAATCATTGAAGGAGATATTTTAATTGAAGAAAACAGTATAAAAAAAATTAGTAAGGATATTAAAGTAGATGACGAAATAATAGATATAAAAAACTCTCTTGTTATTCCTGGAGTTATAGATGCCCATGTTCATTTTAGATGGGGAGAAGAAAAAAAAGAGGACTTTCTAAGTGGAAGTTTAGCTGGGATAAATGGAGGGGTATGTTTTGCCATAGATATGCCAAATAACAAACCTCCAATAACAACAAAAGAGCTTTTTTATAAAAAATTAGAAGATTGTAAAAGAAGCAGTAAGATAAATATATTCCTTAATTTTGGAATTACAGAGAAAAATTACACTGAATATATAAAGGAAGCAAAAGCATACAAAATATTTATGGTTAAATCAGTAGGAGATTTGTTTATAGAGGATTATAATAAATTAAAGGATATATTAAACCAAAATAAAATTTTTTGTATCCATGCAGAACATAAAGGGATAATAGAAGAAAATTTAAGAAAATATTCCTTAGATAGTTGGATAGACCACTGTAAAATTAGAGATAAGAAATCAGAGGTTGAAGCAGTTAAAGAAATTATAAAAAACTTAAAAATTATTGATAAATTGAATGATAAAAAACCACACATCCACTTTTGCCATATTTCAACTAAAGAAGCATTAAATTTAATAAAAAAAGCAAAATATGAATTAAAGAATGTAAAAATTACTGTTGAAGTTACTCCTCACCACATTTATCTAAATAAAGAAATAGCTGAAGAATTAAAAGGTTTTGGAAAATTCAATCCACCTTTAAGAGAAAAAGAAGACAACATTGCATTAATTAAAGGAATTATAAACAAAGATGTTGATATCATCGCCTCTGACCATGCTCCTCATCTATTGGAAGAAAAACTTAAAGATGTAAAAAACTGCCCTTCAGGGATTCCTGGAATTGAAACAATAGTCCCTTTAACCTTAAATTTAGTTAATAAAGGATTGATAACTTTATTTGATGCTATTAATATGTTATCAAAAAATCCAGCAAAAATATTTGATATAAACAACAAAATTGAAGAAGGTAATTTGGCAAATCTAACTATTATTGATCTAAAAAAGGAAGGAAAAATTGATGCTGATTTATTTAAATCAAAAGCAAAATTTAGTCCTTTTGATAATTGGAAGACTAAAGGATTTCCAATATATACAGTAGTTAATGGAGTTATGCATGAAGCGATTGGTAAAGTGCTTTAATTTACTATTCTTTTTTAAATTTTAAAGTAAATTTATGAAAATAATATAGATATATATAGGGTAATACATAAACATAATATTACCAAACTTTAAAGAGAGGGGGTAAATAATGGTAGAATTTGATAAAGAAAAAATGTTAAATCCTTCAATTATTGGGGGGATTATTAATACAATATTAGGAGTTATTTGTTGTTTGGGTTATATTGTTGGGGGAGCAATAGCGGCTCATCTTTATGTTGAGGCAGGGGGTAGGTTGGATTACGAAAGTTGTGGTCTTGTTGGAGCAATTAGTGGTGTTATAGGGGGAATATTAGCCACTATATTAAACATCGTATTAAGCTCAACTTTATTATTTAAAACAGCTATGATGGAAAAATTTTTTATTGGAACCTTTTGGATTATTGGATTAATCGCTGGAATTATTGTTGGAGCTATAATCGGGGCAATTGGTGGAGTATTATATGTTGTAATAAAGAATAGATAAAGTTATATTACGCATAAGGTAAGAAAATGAAGTTATATAACGTTTATCTCATTTTTTTATTTCTATTTTTAATTTTTTACATTGGAATTTTTTTAGCACCCTATACTGCATATTTAGGAGAGCATTCACAAATTTTTAAGATAATTTCTATTTTCTTATATTCTGTATATTCTCCAATATGTCATCAACTTCCACAAAGAAGCTATTTTATTTTTGGATATAAAATGGCCGTTTGTGCAAGGTGTTTTGGTATATATACAGGAGTTTTGATAGGGATGTTAATATATCCTTTTATAAAGAAATTAAATGACTTTAAACTCCCACATAAAAAATATTTAATTATATCTCTAATCCCTATGGCAATTGATGGAACTACCCAATTAATAGGTTTAAGAGAAAGCTTTAATGAGTTGAGATTTATAACTGGCTTTATTGCAGGATTTGTTAGTGTTTTTTATATTCTTCCAGTGTTTTTAAAATATTTCCAAAAAAAAAATTGAAAAATAAAAAATTAAGGAGATAAAATGAATTATGACCCAAAAATAATAGAAAGAGGGAAATTATATTATAAAAACAATTTGGTAAAATACTGTATAAAGTATAAAAATTTTTTATTTGGAGAAGTTATAGGCTCTGATGTATATAGAGTTAAAGTTGATTTAAACAATTACTTTGGCTCTTGCTCATGCCAATACAAATATAACTGCAAACATGCTTATGCTTTAATTGAGGCATACAAAAACAACAACTATGTAGATGCAGAAGAAATCTTCAAACAATTAGAAAATAAAAGTAAAGATGAGATTTTAGAAATTTTAAAAAATTTAGTTATTAAACATTACCTATGGGGTGAGTTTTTAGATATAGATAGTTTATTAAATAAAGCCATTGGTTTAATAAAGCTAATTCCATTAGAAAAAAAGAATATTCACACATTTAAATCATTCTTACGGAATCAGTTTGTCAAAAATGCTGATGATGAGGAATTAATAAAGGTTATTGATGAAATGATAAAAGCAGATTTAGATTTTAATAATTCTAATGTTATTGAGGCATTAACTATAATATTGGATGAAATATTTAAAAGAGATAACAAAGAAATTATAAAAAAGCTTATAAATTTATATAGAAAGCATAAAAAAGAGTTGTGGATTGTAGGAGATTATTTAATTATTCATTATGACAATTACTTTGATTATATGGATTAAAGGTAGAGATGCTGTGGAGCATCTCTTCTATTACTTACAATCTTCTTTAAAGCCCATTCTAAATCTTCTTTACTAACATAATCTCTATCTTCTAATATCGCTCTATGTAGTGCTGGTTTCAAGAATTTCTCCTTAATGTCTCTACCACTAAATCCTTTGGTTTTTTCAACAAATTCTTTTAAGTTAGCTTTAACAGGAATAGGCATTTTTTTAGCATATAATTCCATAATTTTCAATCTTTCTTCATCATTTGGTAATTTGAACTCAATCTCTTCCTCAAATCTACTTCTAATTGCTGGGTCTAACATTGCAGGGTTGTTTGTTGCTGCTATAGTTACAACTCCTTCATTTTCTTTAATTCCGTCTAATTCTGTTAATAAAGCATTAACAACCTCAGAAACATCTCCTCTTAATGATTGGTACTCTCTACTAAGCCCTATTGCATCTAACTCATCAATAAACACAATACATGGAGCGCTTTCAGAAGCTCTTTGATACAACTCCCTAATCATTTTAGAGGCATCTCCTACATGTTCTCCAATAAGCTCTGGAGCTTTTACTAATATGAATGATGAATTTGTTTCTGTAGCTAAAGCTCTTGCCATTAATGTCTTTCCAGTTCCTGGAGGACCATAGAATAAAACATTCTTTGGAGCCCATTCTCCAAAGAGCTTTGGATTTTCTAAATACTTCATAATAATTCTACATTTTTTCTTTGCCTCTTCCTGCCCAATAATCTCGCTGAACTTAGCTTTTTTAAACTGTGTTCTAAGAACTTTCTTAGGAGTTTGAAGTTTAAATACTGTTTCACTTGTAATCATTCCTCCCTCTTTTGGATAAGTTGAGATAACTTTGAAAGCGTAATCTGGAAGGATTGAGTTATCAAATAAGTAATCTCCCTCTTTAACAATCTCGCCAATCCACTGGTCTCTCGCATAGATGTTAAATAATATAGGGTCATCAGTAGAAACCTTAACGTTCTCGCTACTAACCCTAATTGGGAATCCCGCAGGCTCTAATACAACATACTTCAATGATGGTAATGTATCATCATAAGTTTTAATCTTTGAAAAAGATTTTATTTTTATTGGATTTAATCCAATTTTACTCATAATATCTCACCAATTTAAATGATGATAACTGATGATAATAATAAGGCAACTATATTTATATCCATGAAGTGATATTAATACTTTACTTTATTAGGCATTTATAATCGACTATACCAAAAATATAGGGGGATGGAATGACATCCATGGATATATTTTTCTTCTTATTCATATTCCTATTGTTTATTTATCCAGAGATGATGATGAGATATAGGATAATGAGAAGGTTGAGATGTATAAGGGAAATAGAGAGAGAAAGAAAAAGTAGAGTTATAGCTATGATACATAGACAAGAAGCTTTAACATTCTTAGGAATTCCAATATACAAATTTATCACTATTGAAGATAGTGAAGAGATTTTGAGGGCTATAAGATTAACACCAGAAGATATGCCTATTGATTTAATCATCCATACACCTGGAGGTTTAGCTTTAGCGAGTGAGCAAATTGCCTTAGCTTTAAAAGAACATAAAGCAAAAACAACAGTTATAATTCCACATTATGCTATGAGTGGTGGCTCTCTAATAGCTTTAGCTGCAGATGAAATAATTATGGATAAAAATGCTGTAATGGGGCCAGTAGACCCTCAAATTGGGCAATATCCAGCTGCCTCGATTCTTGAAGCATACTATAAGAAAGGGGATAAGGTAGATGATGAGACATTAATATTGGTTGATATATCAAAGAAAGCAATTAAACAGATGGAAGAATTTGTTTATGAGTTGTTGAAAGATAAATATGGAGATGAAAAAGCTAAAGATATTGCAAAAAAACTTACTGAGGGAAGATGGACTCATGATTATCCTTTAACAGTTAATAAATTAAAAGAACTTGGAATTGAAGTTAATACAAATGTCCCAAGAAAGGTTTATGAGTTATTGGAGCTTTATCCACAACCTATGGGAGCAAAGCCATCTGTCTATTATATTCCTGTTCCATATGGTAAAAAAGATAAGGGAGAGAATGCAAAATAAAAAAATTAAAAAAGTTAAAGTTGGAGAGTTAGAATTTGAAGTAATATTAGCCGATAATTTTATCAAAAGAGCTTTTGGTTTAATGCTTAGGGATATTGGAGATGAAGCCATGCTATTCCTATACAAAAGAAGAAAGATATCTATGCATACTTTCTTTATGCTTTATCCCATTGATGTACTTTTTATTGATGAAAATAAAGTAGTGGAAGCAGTAAGATTAAAGCCATGGAAAACATACAAATGCAAAAATTACTCAACGGCAATGCTTGAATTTAAGTGTATAGATATCAGCTTAGATAAACTTGTTGGGGAAAAAGTAGAATTTATGAGATGATAATTATGGATTATTTAACAATCTTAGAGGATTTAGTAAAAATCAAAACTGACAATAGAATTGGTGTTAAAAAGGCATTTAAATATTTGTCCAATCTTTTCAATGACTTAGGAATAAAAAATACTATCATTGAGGGATGTTTTGTAGCTTATAAAGAAAAAGAAAACTTTGATTTGATATTAAATTCACATATAGACACTGTAAAAGTTCAATCAAATTTTAAAAAAGATGAAAATAACTTTTATGGAACTGGAGTTATAGATGCCAAGGGAAATGTTGTTTTAATGATTCATGCTTTTTTAAACACTGATAAATCATTATTAGTTATCTCTCCTGATGAAGAAAAAGAATCAAATGGTATTTATAATTTTTGCCAACATTTGAAGGATAAATATAAAACTAAAAAAGATATTAAATGCATAGTTGGTGAGCCAACTGATTTAAAAGTTTGTATTGGGCATAAAGGAAGGTTTGAATACATTGTAGAAAGTTTTGGTAAAGCGAGGCATGCTTCATCATCTAACTGCATAAATCCAATAGAAATTTTGAGTTATGTTATTTTAGATTTAAAAAATCTCCCTTTAAAAAAGATTAAAGTTGATAAAATTTACAGTTCTTCAATAACTCCAACAATAATAAATGGTGGAATTCAAAGCAATATTATCCCAGATTATGCTTATGTCTTATTTGATGTTAGGAGTGTTGAGAAGGATATAATAAAAAAGATAGACAACTTTTTATCTCAAAAAAAATATTCAAAGCATATAAAAAGTGGATTAAATTCGGGAAGACATTATGCAGATTTCTATATGCTTGAAAATAAAGAACTAATAGATAAATTATCTAAAGAGTTTGAAATATCATTTTTCAATGCCACCTGTGAAGCATATTACTTCAACAAATTTTTAAACGCTGATACTATTATTTATGGTGTAGGAAAATTAGAGCTTGCACATTCTAAAGAAGAGTATTTAAATTTAAATGATTTTAACATAGGAATTAAAAAAATAGAAAAACTTACAGAACTGATATTAAGTTAAAGTCCTATTAAATATCTAAATTAGTTATTCTAATTCCAGTCCCTTTTGACTTATATTTTATATTTAATCCAATTAGTAATGGAGTTATTGCCTCTATAATCCTTGATTTTTCTAAATTACCACAATCAATTGCTCTAACACCATCAATTTGGTTGGCTAAATCAATGACTACCTTTTTTGCTTCTTCATCATTTCCACAAACTAAGATATCGCAATCAACAGGATTATCTAAATCTTCTAAAACAGCATGACAAACATTTTGAAATGCACTAACTACTTTACTTTCTTTTAATACATTCTGAACCATTTCAGCAACAGAGCCATCTGGTGGAAACAATAATCTTGTTGGTTTATCTCCAATAGCTGTTGCCAAAGGAACGCCAATAGAGACTACTATCTTCCCCTTTAGTTCTTCTTTCAACTGTTTTATTGTTGATAGAGTGTGTTCATAAGGTAAAGATAGAATAACAACATCTCCCTCTTTTGCTGCATCTTTGTTCTCTAATCCAATGATATCAGCCTCAATACCTCTCTGCTTTAATATCTCTTTAGCTCTTTTAGCTGCTTCTTCTGCTTTTTCTTTTTTCCTTGAACCAATTATTATCTTATTGTTTTTAGCCAATCTTAAAGCTAAACCAAATCCTTGGTCTCCAGTACCTCCCAATATAGCTACTTTCATTTTTTCACCTCTAAAATATCCTTTTTTATATCATAAGATTTTAAATCTTCGCTGATAATAATTTTAAAGCTCTCATTATACTGTTTAACGTTCATTTTATATAAGTTGAAATATTCCTCCTTATCATACCTTGCTGAAATATGAGTTAAAATTAACGCCTTAACATTTGCCAATTTAGCTATATTTACAGCATCTCCAATTGTTGAATGCATATTCTCTTTGGCAATATCTTTGGCTGAATCATCAAATGTTGCTTCGTGAATTAATACATCACATCCTAATTCATTTAAATATTTTCCAAAATCTTCCAATGGGAGAGTATCTCCACTGTAAGCTAAACAAAATCCTTTTTTTGGAGGTAATAAAACATCTTCTGGTTTTATAATTTCTCCATAGATATTTTTAACTGCTTCTCCATTTTTTAGTTTTTTTAAATCTGGCCCTATTTTAACTCCAAGCTTTTTAGCTTTCTCAATATCTAAACGAGGTTTTTTAATTTCTTTAAATATATAAGCGTAAGAAGGAATGCCATGTTCAGTAGGATAGGCAATTATCTCATAATTTTCTTGCTGATAAATATTTATGGGTTTTTTGGCAGAAATCTCATAAACTTTTATTGGAAATTCTATATAATGAGTTCCAAGCTTTAATGAGCTCTCAATAATATCCTTTGTTCCTTCAGGACCAAATATATTAATTTCCTTATTTCTTCCAAAAAATCCCATACTCTGTAAAAGTCCAGGAATACCCAATATATGGTCTCCATGTAGATGTGTTATAAATATATGATTAATTTTCATTGGAGATACTTCAGTAAAAAGCATCTGTCTTTGAATATTTTCACCACAATCAAATAAAAAAACCTCTCCACCAAATTTAAATGCTATTCCAATATGATTCCTATTTTTTGATGGAACTGCAGCTCCAGTTCCTAAGAATACCAATTTCATAATAATCATCCATTATTCTATATTTTCTAAATATTCCTTAACAACATCTTCAAATTCCAGCTCATCAACCCATTTTTTCATACTGTTGCACCACTCTTCCATTGTCTCTTTTATTATCTTTTTTGTTTCTTCAAATGGAATTGCCTCGTAAATATAGTAATATCCTCCATCTTTTATATTTACCTGCTTTCTTTTAACTAAACCTGCATTCATTAAATTTTGGACAGACCTTTGAACTGTACTTCTATCTCTGTTAATTCTCTCAGCAATATCATTTATTTTTGATGGTCCGTTTTTTAAAATATCAAAATACACTTTAACATCAGAAACTTTTATACCAAAAACACATGCCATTAAACTATCAAATGTCCACGTTGTGCATGGTGTTTTTAATAAAAGTTTGCTCATGTTATCACCTTCATGGTTGTGGCATTGACATTAACTAACTATATCCTTATATTTAAAGATTATCTTTTAATACTTTTCATAAGAATTTTAATAATTCTCTTTCCACTATTCCCATCTCCAAACGGATTTTCCCAATTTCTCTCTTTATTAAGCATTATTTCTACTGCTTTAATTAGCTTTTCTTTATTATCTCCAACTAATATATTAGCGCCAACTTCCACGGTTTCAGGTCTTTCTGTATTATCTCTCAAAGTTATACATGGAGTTTTTAATATACAAGCTTCTTCTTGAACTCCACCGCTATCCGTTAAAATCAAATCAGCATTTTTCTCTAACATTAAAAATTCCAAATAACCAACTGGCTCAATAATTTTTATTTTATTATTACTTTTTAATTTATCAAATAAATTAAACTCCTTAAGTCTTTTCTTAGTTCTCGGATGGATTGGAAAGATAATATCTTTATTATATATTTCAGCTATCTTAAATATACCATCTATGATATTTTTTAACCTTTTTTTATTATCAACATTTTCAGCCCTATGTAAAGTTAAAAGAAAATAATCATCATCAATAATACTATTAAAAAAAGCTGTAGCATTTTCATTTTTTTCAGCAATTTTTAAATTTTGTAAGGTGGCATCAACAATAGTATTTCCAACAACAAATATTTTATTCTCTTCAATACCTTCTCTTAATAAATTATTTTTAGCTATTTCTGTAGGGGCAAAAAGATAATCGCTAATATGGTCAGTTAAAACTCTATTTATTTCTTCAGGCATGTTTCTGTCAAAACTCCTTAATCCAGCTTCAACATGAGCTATATTTATTTTTAATTTTGATGCTACCAATGCCCCTGCCAGTGTAGTATTTGTATCCCCCTGAACTATAACAATATCAGGATTTTCTTTTAAAAGAACATCTTCTATTCCTATTAACATCTTTCCTGTTTGTTGAGCATGTGTTCCAGAGCCTACATTTAAATTATATTTTGGTTTTGGTAAATTTAGCTCCTCAAAAAATATTTTATCCATATTTTCGGAATAATGTTGATTGGTATGAATAATGTGCCAATCTAAATCTTTATTTTCCAATTCTCTAATGATTGGTGAGAGTTTTATAATCTCTGGTCTCGTCCCTAAAATTATTGAGAGTTTCATTTTATCCCTCATATTTTGCTGTTAAAACTTCTCTAATCTTCTTAGCTCTCTCTTTTCCAACACCTTCAACTTTCATTAATTCCTCTTCTTTTGCTGTAAATACATTTTCAACGGTTTTAAAGTGCTTTAACAACCTCTCAGCTAAAGCTCCACCAACATCTGGCAAACTCTCAACGATGAATTTTTGCTGTTCTTTTAAGCTCATAGTGGTTTTTCCATATCTTACCATAACAGCTCTTTTCTCTTTTATTTGCTCTTTCTCTGCAATCTTTATTAATAAATCAGCAGTTTCTTCAGCATTTTTTGTAAATAATATTGGAATACCAAAGTCAAAGATTATTGACAAAATAGCTCCTTTAATAGCATTTTCATGCAATCTACTAAAGTTTTCTCCCTCAATTATTAACAATGGCTTTTCTACCTTTTTTAAATTTTTTAACTGGTTAAATAACCTCTTATCAATTATTGAATTTACAAAGTCATCAGCAGTTTTTCTCTCAACAACTACTCTATCACTCAAAATATAATCTCCAACTTCTAAGGTTTTTAACTCAACATCAGCATAGTTATGTAAAAGTTTAGCCATATTTTTTTCTCTAACATCTACAATAATTTTTATTGGCTTTTTTGTAATTTTTAGTTCTTGGTTTATTCTACGTTCTTCTAATTTTGATTTTTCTTTAGTTTCTATCTGTTTAATGAAGTCCAATATCGTTACTGGCTTTTTAGTTTTTTCATTTTCTTCTTTATTCTCTTCTATTGAAGTTTTTTCTTCAATTTTATCTTTTTCCTTTGTTAGATTTTCAATATCTATTTTCTCTTTAGATTTTTCTTCATTTTCTTCTAATTTTTTCTGTAATCTTTTGTTTATCAAATAGCACATATTTTTTAATAATCTCTTCATCTCCCTCTCTTTATACAAAGCACTTCTGTAATATGCTTCATCAGCTGTTCCCTTAGCTATTAAAACATAAACTTTCCCTCCTTTACCTCTCATCGCTCTACCTCTTCTCTGAATAAGCCTAATTTCTGAAGGCACTGGCTCGTAAAATATAATATAATTTACTGTTGGAATGTCAATCCCTTCTTCAGAAACGCTTGTTGATACTAAAACACTACCTTCTCTTTTAAATTTCTCTATTGCCTCTATTTGTTGTTTTTGTGTCATTCCTTTACCTTCTTTATTTGCTTGACCAATAAATCTTATTGCTTTAATCCCATTTTGAGTTAAAAGATTAACTATCTTCTCTACAGTATCTCTATATTGAGCAAAAATTATAATTCTTTCATCTTTATTTTTTTGTAGAATATTTTTAACCATATCAACAACTTTATTTAATTTTGGATGCTCAACATTAGATTTCATTAAAAGAGAAACTGCTTCCCTAACTTTCTCATCATTAACAATAGATTTAGCCGATTTTGTTCTCTGCATGGATAGTTTATTTATATAACTTAAAAATACATTCTTTCCTTGGCTCTCTAATAACTCTTTGGCATGCATAAGCTTTAAAGCCTCCGAACAAACCCTTATAAGCTCATATCTAATCTCTTCATCATAAGAAAATAGTTTAGAATTTAACTCAATAAGTTCTGTTTTTGTTACATTAGTAATAGAATTTATAACTCCAAAATCTTTTAATATCTTCAATCTCTCCTTTAATGCTTCATTTATTAACTTTAATGCTTTTTTAAATTCAGCTGGCAAATCAACTCTAATAGGAATTAACCTTACCTTGGCAATGTATGGCTTTACATCTTCGTCATCTTCAGTTCTAACTTCAATATGCTCAATTCCTAAGTTTTCACAAATTTCCATTACTTTATCTATATCTGAGCCAGGAGATGCTGTTAATCCTAAAACATGGCATTTATCTTTAAATTTTTTTGCTACAAAGGCATAGGCGTGGTTTCCAACTGTGTGGTGTGCTTCATCGGCTATTAACAAAACAAACTCATCTACATTTATTCTTCCAGCTATGATATCATTTTCTATAACTTGTGGTGTAGCAATAAATATTTTGCCCTTTTTATAAAGCTCAGCCCTTTTGTTTGGAGGAATTTTTCCAGTTAGAGCAATTATTTTGTCTTCATCAATATTCAAAACTTCTTTTAACCTATTATAATGTTGCTCTACTAATGGTCTTGTAGGAGCTAAAAATAAAACCTTCCCATCTTTTTTTGTTAATATACCTGCAATAACCAAAATTGCAATAGCAGTCTTCCCTAAACCTGTTGATAAAACACATAAAGTTTTTATCTTTAAAGCATTTGCCGCTATAATCTGCTGATACAACCTTGCCTCTAAAGTTTTTGGTTTTATTAGTGGATGTTCAATATACATAACCATCCGACTCATATATCTCTAATTTTTTTAAATTTTTTTCTTAAAAATATAAAAGTTTTAAATTTAAATTTCTTCAAAGTTTTTACGTCTTTTTCTTATGATGAGATAGAGAATTGCTACAATAACAATCACACCACTGATTATATAGATAATATTTAATGATTCATGATTTTCTAATTTTTCTACATGTATATTGAATGTTCTTGTGATATTATATGAATTGTGGTAATCATCAAAGTAATTAACAGCTACTTTAATTTGAATCTCTCCAAAATCATTAATTTCAAAGATTGAGGTATCGTAATCATCCTCATCCAAATCTCCAATATATTTGGTATAATTTTTCCCATTTGCATTTAAAATCATTACACAATGTCTAATTTTTGTTGTCCCTCTATTAGCAATTCCAATAGTTATTTCCACATAATCTCCTTTATTTTTTACATCATCTAAATAAATGTACGGTTGATTTTTATAGATTTTTTTTACAACCCTTATGTTTAAAGGGATTGTTAAATTATAATTCCTTCCATCTTCTCCAATCCAAAATAATTTTGCATTAATTGGATATATTCCATTTTCAATCTCTGGAACTGCATATATTTTTATAGGGATTGTATATTGACTATTTGCTTTTAAACATCCAATGAAAATTAAGCTTCCACCTAAAATGTTGATTTTATCATTTCCAATCAAATATATATTTATATTTTTTGCATTTCCGGTTCCAACATTCTTTATATTTAGCATAATATTTTTTGTTTCTCCAGGATTTATTGAAGTATCATTTATTTTTAATTGAAAACTTGCAATTCCATAAACTGGGAGATAATAAGGTTTAGTAAATTCATAGTGATGAGTTATCTCTTCACCATTTTCTTTATCAACCTCATCATAACTTACTTTTACATCTATTCTATAATCTCTTGAAGGAGCATTCTCATCTACATGTAGTTTGAAATATACAGTATCTGATTCTCCAGGATTTAGATGGCTAATTGTTGCTCTCCCTTTAATTGGATTTACTTGCTTTAACTCAAATGGATAATGTGGAGATATCTCAACAACTATATTTTTCACTTCATTATCATAATTATTATTAGTTATTTTAATCCACAAATCTACATCATCCCCTGGATGAATAATATTTGGCTGATACTGGATTTCATCTACTTGAATAGCTGATACTTGAGATAATATGAGAAAAATAACTAATCCTATTAAAATTGTTAAAAATTTTTTTAACATCATATCACCAATTTTATTATAAATATTTATTTATTAAGAGATGATTATATATTATATTATTTATTAAGACACTATAGACACTGTATAATATGGCTGATAATTTTAGGGGAAATTTATGAAATTTGATGACATCATAATCTTTGCATTTAAAAATATAAAACAAAAAAGAACTCAGAGTTTATTGACTATTATAGGTATTGTAATTGGAGTTTTAGCCATAGTTAGTTTAATTTCTTTGGGTTATGGAGTTAAAACTTATATACATGAAGAAATGATGAAAATAGGTTCTAATAAAATAACAATTCTACCAATAAAACAGTTTGGCGTTCCTCCCACACATCTATTTACAAAAAAAGAGGTTAAAACTGTTAAAAATGTTAAAGGTGTTGAAACAGTGATGTATGGTTGGTATGGAGGATGTGAGATTGAGTATAATGGTAAAAAGGCTTATGTATCCTACTATTATGCAATTCCTACAAAAATGAAAGAGGCTTATGAGAATAGTGGTTATGGGCTTGAAAAGGGTAGGTGGTTAAAAGATAATGACAAATATGCATGTATTATTGGTTATGGTGTTGCGCATAATTTATTTGATAGGGAAATAGAGGTTGGAGATGTAATAAAAATAAAGGACAAAAAATTTAGAGTAGTAGGAATATTAAAACAGGTAGGTAATCAACAGGATGATAACTCAATTATCCTAAATATAGATGTTGGAGAAAAATTATTTGGAAATGAGGAAAAGTATAACTTTATTATGGTGACTGTAAAAGAAGGTGAAGATGTAAAAAAAGTCTCTGAAGACATCAGAAAAGCTTTAAAAAAATGCTTTGGAGATGAAGAGTTCTCTGTTTTAACATCAGAGCAGTTGGCTGAATCTGTTAGCTCTATTCTTGGAGTTATAACAATATTCGTTGTTGGAGTAGCAGCTATATCTTTATTGGTTGGAGCTGTGGGAATCTCAAACACAATGCATATGAGTATTTTGGAGAGGAGGAAAGATATAGGTATATTAAAGGCGTTAGGAGCAAAGACTACTGACATTTTAGCAATATTTGTTGTTGAATCTGGATTTTTAGGATTATTTGGTGGAATAATTGGTTTAATTTTGGGAATTTTGATAGCAAAAGTCGTTGAAATTTTAGCTCATAAAATGGGATATTTGATGGTAAATGCTTGGATTTCTTGGGAGTTAATTGTTGGAGTTTTGGCATTTTCGTTTTTGGTTGGAGTTGTTAGCGGATATTTCCCAGCAAGGAGGGGGGCTAAGTTGAATCCAATAGAAACATTGAGAGGGGAGTAAAATTGATAAAAGCTGAAAATGTTTGGAAAATTTATGGAAGAGGGGAGGCAAAAACAATTGCATTAAAAAATATAAATTTAGAAATTGAAGAAGGGGAGTTTGTAATGATAATTGGTCCCTCTGGTTGTGGTAAATCCACTTTACTAAATATTTTAGCTCTTTTAGATGTCCCTACAAAAGGGGAGGTTTATTATAAAGGGAGAAAAACAAGCTCAATGAGTGAGAATGAGAGGGTAATATTTAGAAGAAGGATTTGTGGGTTTATATTTCAGCAGTTTCATTTGATAAAAACACTAACTGCATTAGAAAATGTTGAATTACCAATGATATTGGATGAGAAGAATAAAATATATAGAAGGAAGAGAGCAGAGGAGCTTTTAGAGTTGGTTGGTTTGGAAGATAGAATGTATCATTATCCTCATCAATTGAGTGGAGGGCAACAGCAGAGGGTTGCTATAGCAAGGGCTTTAGCTAACAATCCAAAGATAATATTTGCAGATGAACCTACTGGTAATTTAGACAGTAAAAGTGGAGAGGTTGTTATGAATATCTTGAAGAAGTTGAATGATAATGGAATAACAATAATTATGGTTACACATGAGCAAGAGTTGTTAAAGTTTGCTTCTAAGATTATTAAGTTGAGAGATGGAGAGATAGTTGAAATAATTAAATAATAATTTAGTTTATTTATTTAGCTCATCTAACCTATTTGCCCATCTCATTAAAATTTCTCTTGCTTTTTTAAGTTTAGAATTACTATAATCCAATAAAAACTTTAAATAATTATTATCAACAAATATTTTTCCATCCTCACCTATTGGGGCATCTACCTTATAGGTTGTTAAAATTTCAACAATAACCCTTTTCTCTGAAACTGACTTTATTGAAGAAGCTTTTAATCCAGAGTGTATGGCTAATTCAAGCATCTTTTTTGCAGAATCAATGTCTTTACATGCAATATGCAATATAGGAGAGTTCATAACGAAAACTAAATAACCTTCTTTTCTCTCTTTTAATGCATCAAACATCTCATCATAAGTAGCGTAGTGATGCCACTTTCCAAGCCATCTTGAATACAGTTTTGGATTTTTATCTTTTGGAATTTCCATTATTCCTACTCTGCCAATACAACTTGATGTGGTATAATAATCATCAAGCTCATTAATTTTATTTAATATTGGAATTATCTCTTCATCAACCAAACCTTCCCTTATAGCAAGCTCTAAATTCATTAATGTCCTCTTTTTATCATCTAAAAATCCCATAATTACCACTTACGATTACTTTGGTAATAACAATAAATAAGGCAAAAAGTTTTTAAATCCCTTCTATGTCAAATCAACATTAAAAAAATAATATTATAATAATTATTATGTTCTACCAAAATGTGGTGTTATTTATGATACCGATGATATATAAAGAGATGTGCCCCAACTGTGGTGGGGATATAACAAGCAAAAGGTTAGAAATTGGAGTTTGTGAAAAATGTTTAAAAGAAGATAAGGTCTTTGAAAAATTAGAATTATGTGAAAAACTTAGAGAAGAAAAAACTTTAGATAACTTAAAGAATTACTGTATTATGTGGAATGAATTTAAAGAATTTGAAGGATTTGTAAAAGATTTAGGATATGAGCTTTTAAGCATACAAAAGATGTGGGCAAAGAGAGTTTTAAAAAACAAAAGTTTTTCAATTGTTGCACCAACTGGTGTGGGGAAGAGTTTCTTTGGTATATTAATGAGCCTATTTTTAGCTAAAAAAGGAAAGAAATGCTATATAATTCTGCCTACAACACTCTTAGTTAAACAAACGTATGAAAAAATGTTATCTCTAATAGAGAAAAATAAATTAAACATTAAAGTGGTGGCATATCATTCAGAATTATCAACAAAGGAAAAGAGAGAGGTAAAGGAGAGAATTGAGAATAACGATTATGATATACTAATAACAACATCTAATTTTTTAGCAAAAAACACTCCAAATATGAAATTTGACTTTATATTCGTTGATGATGTCGATGCTCTATTAAAAGCATCAAAAAACATTGATAGAACTTTGAAGTTGTTAGGATTTAATGAAGAGATTATAAATGAAGCATATAAAATTATCTATTTAATAAAAATTGGAAAAATAGATGATGCATTAAAAAAGAGAGAAATTTTAAAGAAAAAATTAGAAAAAATAAAACATGGTTGTTTAATAATTGCTTCAGCTACTGGAAAAAGTTATGGAGATAGAGTTAAACTCTATAGAGAACTTTTGAATTTTGAAATTGGATTTGGAATGAATAAGCTTAGAGATGTTGTAGATATTTATGATGAAGAATTTAGCAAAGAGAAAATATTGGAATATATAAAATTATTTGGTAGTGGGGGAATTGTATTTGTCTCAATTGATTATGGTATTGAAAAAGCACAAGAAATTGAGAAATTCCTATTAGAAAACAACATTAAAGCAAAATTAATTCATTCAAAAGATAAAAAAGGATTTGATGATTTTAGAAATGGAGAGATAGATGTTTTGATTGGTGTAGCTTCATACTATGGAGTTTTGGTTAGAGGTTTAGATATGCCTGAAAGAGTTAGATATGCAATATTCTATGGAATTCCAAAGTTTAAAATTAAACTAAAGGAATATATCAACAATTTAAAAGAGAAAGGGGAGTTGAAGGAAGATATTGACATTGAAGGAAAAACAGAAGAAGAAATTAGGCAAATAATTACAGAAAAATTAAAAATAAAGAATTTTTCACTTAGAAAAGAAGATAACGAATATCTATTATTAATCCCTGATGTAAAAACCTACATTCAAGCTTCTGGAAGAACATCAAGGATGACAGAGTTTGGTTTAACTAAAGGAGCAAGTATTGTATTGGTGGATGAAAAAGAGATTTTTGAATACCTTAAAAAATACATGCTGTTTATGTATGAAAGTGAATTTAAAAAGATTGATGAGATAAACTTAGAGGAGTTAATTAAAGAGATTGATGAAATTAGGGAAAAGATAAAATTAGGTAGAGCTAAGGGGAAAGTTCCTGATTTGTTAAAATCTGTTTTAATGGTTGTAGAAAGTCCTAACAAAGCTAGAACTATCGCTAATTTCTTTGGAAAGCCTTCTGTTAGAAAAATAAACAATAGAAATGTTTATGAAGTTTGTGTTGGGGACTTAAACTTAATTATAACTGCAAGTGGGGGGCATGTATTTGATTTAGTTACAAAAGAGGGCTTTTATGGAGTCAAGATAGAAAATAACTTATATATTCCAATATATACATCAATTAAAAAAGTGAATGGAGAGCAATTTACAGACCAGAAGAATTTTGAAGAGTTAATAAAGCAATTAATTGAAAGAGGAGAAAAAGTAAATGCAATGGATGCAAAGGAGAATATAGAAATTATTAGAGAGATTGCAGATGAAGTTGATGCTATATTTATAGCAACGGATATTGATACAGAAGGGGAGAAAATAGGTTATGATATAGCCATAAATGCCCTTCCATTTAATAAAAACATCTATAGAGTAGGATTTAATGAAATTACAAAGAGGGCTATATTAAAGGCAGTAGAATCATTTAAAAAAGGAGAAAAATTAGAGTTAGATGAAAATAAAGTTAAAGGCCAAATAGTTAGGAGAATAGAAGATAGGTGGATTGGATTTAGATTAAGTCAAAAATTATGGGAGGTATTTAATAAACATTACCTCTCAGCTGGTAGAGTTCAAACTCCTGTCTTAGGATGGATTATAGAGAGATACAATGAACATAAAATAAAAGTTCCTTATTTATCTTTAAAATTGGAAAATGACATCTACATTGGAAAGGTTTGGGAAAAAGAATTTGATAAAGATGAAGTTGAAGTTGAAGTAAATATCTATGAGAAAGAAATTCCTCCACTACCACCATTTACAACAGATACATTATTGGAAGAAGCTACAAAGAGATTTGGGTTAAGTGCAGATGAAGTAATGGCTATAGCTCAAGAACTCTTTGAACTGGGCTTTTCCACATATCACAGAACCTCTTCAACAAGAGTTTCATTAGATGGGATGAGAGTGGCAAGAGAATATCTAAAGCTAAACAATTTAGAGGATTATTTAAAAAATAGAGAGTATTTTATGGAAGGGGCTCATGAATGTATAAGACCTACAAAACCAATGGATACTGAAGAGCTTATAGAGTTTTTAAAGGAAAATAATATAAAATTAACCAAAAATCACATAAAAGTTTATGATTTAATATTTAGAAGATTTATTGCATCTCAAATGAAAGAAGCTGTTGTAGATTATGAGGAAATCTATATAAAAGATTTGGATGAAAAAGTTGAGGGCTATGTAGATATAAAGTTTGATGGATGGAGCAGAATTTATAATTTAAAGCTAAAAAAACTTCCAAAGATTGAGAAAAACTCTTTAAAAATATTAGAGAAAAAAATTAGAAAAATTCCAAAAGTTCCATTATATGATGAAGGAGAAGTTGTTAAGTTAATGAAAGAGAGAGGTATTGGAAGACCATCAACCTATGCTCAAATTATTAAAAAGTTATTAGATAGAGGGTATGTTATAAAAAGTAAAGATAAAAATAAATTAATTCCAACAAAATTGGGAATTGAGGTTTATAATTATCTAATAAATAATTATCCTAACTTAATATCTGAAGAGAGAACAAGAGAGTTAGAGGAAATTATGGACAAAATTGAAAATGGGGATGTTGATTATTTGGAAGTGCTAAAAGCTTTACATGAAGAGATTTTGAGTATAAAATAATCCTATTTTTTGGTATTATTAAAAATTAATTTTTACAACAAATCTCTTAAAAATTTCATGCATAGTCCAAAATCTAATGATTTTAAAACTTTCATTGCTAAAAATGCCTGCTTATCCATATCTCCATGCTTATTTATATAGTCAATCAAATCACTCCTTGCTAATTTACTAATAAGCTTATCTAAGGTATCATCTCCCAACTTTAAAAAGATTTTTCTAACTAATAATCCGTTTTTTATTTCATTTCCAAATTTTTCTTTCCATTTTTTATCGTAAAGTTCCAAACTATTTATTTCGTCGTTTAAATATTTACTAACGACCTCTCCTGCTATTTTCCCTCCCATAGCTCCAAAGTACAATCCTCCTCCACTTAGAGGTTTTACATGACAAGCGGCATCTCCAACCAATAGAACATTATTTTTAAAAGCTTTATCTAAATATCCTATTGGTAAAGAGCCTGTTGAGAATTCCGTTATTGTTGCTTTTTTTAAAATTTCCTTTGCTATTTCATTTTCATTTATAAATTTCGTGAGTTTGTTGTAACAGTTACCTTTATCTATCAAACCTACTCTAACTCTATCATTTCCCATTGGGATTATCCAAGTAAAAAACCTTTCTGAATATCTTTTATCCAAAAAAACATAGACAAAATCATCATCTACGTTAGCGTTTACCATCTCAAATTGGCAGCTTGATAAAATCTCTCTATTCTTATTATTTACTAATCCCAATTTTTTACCTGTTATTGTTTTAGCTCCATCAGCTCCTACAATAATTTTTGGTTTTAATTCTATTTCTTCTCCTAAGTGAGTTATTTTAACTTTATAATTCTCTTTATCTTTTTCAATTTCTCCATAAGCTTTTAACAAAAAATCACATTTTTTTGAAGCCCTTATAGCAATATCTTTATCCATAACTTTTCTCTCAAAAACATAAGCTCTAATTTCTTCATTTCCAATTTTCACTGAGTTATTTTTTGAATATATATATGCCCCTTTAATTTTATTAACAACTCCTTTGGGATTTCCAAGCTCTTTAACTCCATTCTTGCTAATTAAACCAGCACACTGCAAAGGAACACCAATACTTTGATGCTCTTCAACAATCAAAACTTTGCCGTTTTTTATGTTTTCTCCTGTTATACAGCCAATTGGTCCCCCACCAATAATAACAACATCATAATCATTGCTATTCACATTTACCACCAAATAGAAAGATTTATATGTGCTTTCTATAATGTATGAATATTCAAAATTAAAAGATTGGTGATATCATGGATATTGTGTTGTTCCTTGGATATCTATCCATTCTTTTTGCTGGAGGTGCTATAATAGCAAAAATTGCTAAAAAGATAGGTATTCCAGATATACCTCTATTATTAATATTTGGACTTATATTATCTGCTCTAAATATTATTCCAAAAAATATTGTTACAAACTCATTTGATTTTATTGGAAACTTTGGGTTAATAATTTTATTATTCATAGGTTCTTTTGAAATGGAATGGAACATTATGAAGAAAGTATTAGATGTTATTTTAAAACTTGATATATTGGCGTTATTAATAGTTTGGGTTATATCAGGAGTTGTATTTAACTTCGTCTTCCACCTTCCAATTTTGTCATTAATAGGTTTGTTATTTGGAGCTATTGTCTCTGCCACTGACCCAGCTACTCTAATCCCAATATTTTCTAAAATGGATATAAATCCTGAAGTGGCGATAACATTGGAGGCAGAAAGTGTATTTAACGACCCATTAGGGATTGTTATAACGTTAATATGTTTATCAGCTCTTGGTTTGGCAAAAGCTGAGAATCCTATTCTCGAGTTTGTTTCATTAGCTGTTGGAGGAATTATACTTGGATTAATTGCTGGTAAGTTTTATGAATCTATTATATCAAAAATTAAGTTTGAAGATTATATTGCCCCATTTACATTAGGTTTGGCTATTGCTTTTTGGTATTTTGCTGAGGGAATTTTCCCATCAATAACTGGCTATGAAATTAGTGGATTTATGGCTGTGGCTATTATGGGTCTTTACATTGGAAATGTTATAGTGCATAAAAAAGAACATAGAGCGGATATGGAAAAGGTTGCCATGTTTTTGGATGAGTTATCAATATTTATTAGAATATTAATCTTTATATTATTGGGGGCAAGTATCTCAATACCTCTATTAGAAAAATACGCTACTCCAGCGTTTATGTGTGCATTAGGTTCTATACTTTTAGCAAGACCTGTTGGTGTTTTAATAGCTACAGCTATTCCACCAATTCGACCACTTGCTGAAAGAATTTATATAGCTTTAGAGGGGCCGAGAGGAGTAGTTCCAGCTACGTTATCAGCGATGGTTTATACTGAAATTATGAAACATCCAGATATTGTCCCAAAAAGTATAGCAAGTTTGATGCCTCCAGCAGAATTAGCTGGGACTATATTAGTAGCAACCTTTATGACAATAATAGTTAGTGTTGTTTTAGAAGCTTCATGGGCAAAACCATTAGCAAATATATTGTTGAAAAATAAGACCTCAACTTCATAATATAGGACTTTCGCAAGAATAAATATATTTTTATTATTATGAAATACCTAAAGATGTCAAAGTTCCAAAACTAATATTATAAACTGCGAAAGTCCTGTAATATTGAAATTCTCTAAAAAATTCTTAATTTTTAACATAAAATTTTTCATTATAATGTGTGAAACTATGATTTATATAGTTGGAGTTGGTCCTGGAGATAAAGATTATCTAACACTAAAAGCAATAAAAATCATTGAAAATGCTGATTTAGTAGTTGGCAGTAAAAGAGCTTTAAAATTGTTTAATATAGATGAAGATAAGAAAATAATTCTAACAAAAAATTTAATTGATGAATTGAAAGAAATAATAAACAATGAAGATACAGTAAATAAAAAAATTGCTATATTATCCACAGGAGACCCATGTTTTAGTGGTTTATTAAAAACACTATTAAAGATTGGTGCTAAAAAAGAAGATATTGAGGTTATCTCTGGAATTTCATCTATACAAATAGCAGCAGCAAAATTAAAAATCTCATGGGAAGATTATAATATAGTAACCCTCCATGGAAAAAAAGAAAATAAGGAAAAGCTTTTAAAGTTAATAAAAAATCATGAGAAAGTTATATTCTTACCAAACAATTTAAAGGAAGATGCAAAGTTTTTGATAGATAATGGTGTAAATCCAAATATGAAAATTTGGGTGCTTGAAAATCTAACATATCCTAATGAGAAAATTAGCTTAAAATCTTTAAAGGATATTGTTAAAGAAAATATTTCATATCTAACCGTCTGTGTTTATGAGGGAAACGATGATTAGAGAGCTCTTGCTAATAGGGGTTGGAGGATTTTTTGGGGCTATTTTTAGATATTTAATTAGCGGAATTGTCCCAGTAAAATTTGGATTGCCTACGGGAACGTTAGCAGTTAATTTAATAGGTAGTTTTATCTTAGGATTTTTGATGTATAGCTCTCTACTAACTTCAATACCAAGTGAATATAAATTGTTTATTGGAACTGGCTTTTGTGGAGCTTTAACAACATTTTCAACATTTTCTTATGAAACCTTTGCCTTAGTTGATGAAGGACTGTTATTTAAAGCTCTGCTAAATATATTACTCAATATAATTGGCTGTTTAATTATGGTTTATCTTGGTAGAATTGTAGTTTTAGTTATCTTTAAATAGGTGGAATCCATGATAAAAGTAAAAATTTTAAAAATTTATTTAAGGGAAGGAGATAAATTTGAAGGAGAATTGATGTATAAACATATTGTTAAAATGCTGAAAAGGGAGGGGGTTAGTGGAGCTACCGTTTATAAGGGGATATGCGGTTATGGGGTTAGAGGGATAGCTGAAGTAGATATATTTAGATTGTCCATAAACCTCCCAGTGATTATTGAATGCATTGATATTGAAGAAAATATAAATAAGGTATTGCCTAAATTACATGAAATTATCAAAGATAATGGGTTGATAGTAGTAACTGATGGCTATGTGTATAAAGGTGAAAATCATGAGTAACGTATTAGAAAAAATAAATAATTTCTTTAAAGAAAAGAGCTGGATAAAAGTCTTTTTAATTGTATTAATGTTAATGTTTATAAGTTTCCAGCTGAGAGCTCAAACAGCAGATATGAAATTTGCTCAAGATAACGAGTTTTTAAAAAAGATGTTTTCAGATGAACATGGAAGGATGTATCTTTTAGCATTAGACCCTTACTACTACTTAAGATTATCTGAGAACCTTTACAACAACGGACATTGTGGAGATACAACAAAAATTATTGATGGAAAAGAAGTGCCTTATGATTTATACCAATATGCACCTCCAGGACATCCAATGTCTTGGGAACCTCCTATAATTTGTTTAGCAACATTAGCAATCTATTACATATGGCATTCTATTGATGCAACTGTAACCATTATGAACGCTGCCTTCTGGGTTCCAGCAGTTTTAGGAATGCTTTTAGGGATTCCAATTTATTTCATAGTTAGGAGAGTTACAAATAGTAATATTGGAGGGATTGTTGGAGCTATAGCTCTAATATCAGCACCTTCTTTATTATACAAAACATCAGCAGGTTTTGCTGACACTCCAATATTTGAAGTTCTACCTATACTATTCATAGTGTGGTTCATCCTTGAAGCTATACACAGCCAAGAAAAAACAGCCTTATTTAAAAAAGATATTAAAAATCCAATCTCATTATTTGTAATTATTGCATTGATAACTGAACTAATAATTGGAGCTTATCTAAATATTGCATCAGGAGAAAGTGTAGTTATTGCTTCAATATTATTCTACACTATCTCAATATTAATCATATTAGTTGGTTTAGTAATAGCAGGAATTAAGAAATTAAAAGGTAATGAAGTAGAGTTTGAATTATTTGCTTTATTGGCAGTAATCTTAACAGTTGTAGCTCCAAAAATGTGGGGTGCATGGTGGTATGGATTTGATGTCATTGTAGGATTTTTAATACTCTATGTTGTTGCATTGGCATTACTAAAATCACAAGTAAAAATAAAAGATTTTATTTTAATTGGAAACTTTAAGAATGTTGTAAATTTAGCTATCTTTTACATAATTGGGGCATTTATATTATTAACAGCAGTATATGGAATAGGAATGGCATTATCACCAATTACTACACCTATTGGGATTAATAAAATACTTTCAACCTATACTCAAACCACTGGTTGGCCTAATGTATATACAACGGTTGCAGAGCTTGCAAAGCCAAGTTCATATAAAGAGATATTTATAAATGCTATTGGTTCAAACATTATGGCAATTTTAGGGATATTTGGAGTAATATTATCTTTTATTTCATTGAGATATGATAAAATAAAGTTTGATGTAAAATATGCTTTATTGTTAGTTTTATGGTTATTAATAACTTTATATGCAGCAACAAAAGGTGTTAGATTTGCATCCTTAGCAACTCCTCCATTAGCTATAGGGTTTGGGATATTTATAGGGCAGTTGGATAGATTATTAAAGATGAAAAATGACATGGCAATATTTGGATTAGGAATTCCAGTAGGAATATTTGGATTATTAGTAATTTCAAAATACGCTACAAAAATTTCTGAAATATTATTGCCAACAACCTATGTCCCTCCAATAGCATACGGATTTTTAATTGTCATAGCATTATTGGCTATTTATAAAATCTCAGATATCGTTACAGCAATAAATGATAAAAAAGAGACTATAATAAAGCTCTCTGCAGTATTGCTTTGTATTGGTGTGGTAATTCCACCACTATCTGCAGTAATTCCATTTACAACTGCTCCAACATTTAACAACGGATGGAAAGAGGGTTTAGATTGGATAAAGGCAAATGCTCCAAAAAATGCAGTTATAACCTGCTGGTGGGACAACGGGCACATCTATACATATGAAGCAAGAAGAATGGTAACATTTGATGGAGGTTCTCAAAATAGTCCAAGAGCTTACTGGGTAGGTAGAGCTTTTGCCACATCAAATGAAAACCTATCTATTGGAATAATTAGGATGTTGGCGACAAGTGGAGATGAGGCATTTAAAAAGGGAAGTGTCTTAATGAACTTTACACATAACAATGTCTCAAAGACCGTTGAGATATTGAATGAAATTCTTCCAGTAAGTAGAAGTAAGGCTTATGAAATATTAACTAAGAAATATGGTTTAACTCCTAAGGAAGCAAAATTAGTTTTAAATGCAACACATCCAGAGCATCCAAATCCAGACTATTTAATAACCTACAACAGAATGACAGATATTGCTCCAGTTTGGAGTATGTTTGGATTCTGGAACTTCTCTTTACCTCCGAACACACCAAATGAGAAAAGAGATAAGGGAATGTTCTTTAAAGGAACTTCATATTACTTAGGAAATGGAACAATAGTAGCAAATGTAAATGTTTATGGAAATAGCTATGTTACATTAATAAACAGCACAAATATTTCAACAGCAGTAGTTCAAAAAATAAATGGTCAGACAAGAATTATTGGAACATTTAAGATACATAAGTTGTATATTAAAACACCTTTAGGTGTTAAAGAAATTGTATTAAATAAAGATGGGCAGTTATCAGAGTTTATTAGAATAGAAGCAGATGGAAGAGGTTATGCATGGCTATCAACAAGAAACTTGGAAGATAGTATCTATGCTAAACTGCACTTCTTAGATGGCTATGGATTGAAGCATATAAAATTGGTTAAAGCAACAATAGACCCAACAAACTTTGGCGTTCAGCCAGGATTTAAAATATATGAAGTAGATTATGGAACTGACTATCTAAACTAAAACTTTTATTTTTAATTAGACTTTTGCAGTAATTAATTTTTTATTTTTTATTGGATATAGACACTTAAATGTGTTAAAGTTCTAAATTTAACATATAAACTGTGAAAGTTCTATTTAAAGAATTAAAAAGGGGATTTTTTATGTTTCTATTAGACCCATTTTCTGGAATTAGTGGAGATATGTTTTTAGCAGCTATGATTGATTTTGTTAATAAAGAAAAGCTTATAAATACAATTAAAAAAGTTATTGATGTTGATATTGAGATAAAAAAAGTTAAAAAATGCCATATAATTGCAAACAAAGTTAATATAATTCCAAAGGATAATGTTGATTATAAAGCAAATACTTACAAAGATATTAAAAAAATTATTAAAAAAGCTGAGATTCCAGAAAATATTAAAATCTCTGCTTTAGAAATTTTAAAGATATTGGCTGAGGCAGAGAGCAAAGTTCATAATGTAGATATTGAGGAGGTTCATTTTCATGAAATTGGGAATTATGATACAATAACTGATATTGTTGGAGCGGCATATATTATAAATGAATTAAATTTAAAAAATAACTGTTATTATAAACCAATAAATGTTGGAGAGGGTTTTGTAAAGACAGAGCATGGATTATTACCAGTTCCAGCACCAGCAACAGCTGAGATATTAAAAGGGCTTGAGATATTTTTTTCAAACATAGAGGAGGAGCTTACAACACCTACTGGAGCGGCTATTATTAAATATATAAACCCAAAATTGATTAAAGGAAGTTTTACAATAAAGGAAGTTTCTTATGGAGCGGGAGATAAAGATTTGGAGATATTGAATGTGTTGAGGGTGTTTAAAATTGAAAATATCAAATTGGAAGATATTGTTTTATTGGAAACTAATGTTGATGACATTTCAGCAGAGATATTAGGCTATTTATATGAAGTTTTAGATGGGAAAGTTAGAGATTTACATTTTATTCCAACGTATATGAAAAAGAATAGACCTGCATATACAATAAGGGCAATCGTTAAAAGAGATAAAGTTAAAGAGGTAGCTAAGATTATAATGAGAGAAACAGGGACTTTGGGGATTAGAATTTATAATATAGGGAGAATAACTGCAGATAGAGAATTTGAAACTATAAAATTGCTTAATGAGCCTGTTAAAATAAAAATTGGGAAAATAGATGATGAAATAATATCTAAAAAACCAGAATTTGAAGATTTAAAAAAGATAGCTAAAAAATATAAAATTCCATTGAAAGAGCTGTACTATTTTATTTTAAAAAATTAAATCTTTAAAATTTTTTATATTTAAAATTTAAAAATAGGGATATTATGGTTGTTGAAGTTTTGAGATTAGGACATAGAGGAGATAGAGATAAGAGGATATCAACACACGTTGCTTTAACAGCAAGGGCATTAGGAGCTGAAAAAATAATATTTACTACTGAAGATGAACACGTTGAAAATAGTGTTAAAAAAGTTGTGGAAAGTTGGGGAGGTAATTTTAAGTTTGTTGTTGAGAAACATTGGAAAAAATACATTAGAGAATTTAAAAAAAGAGGGATTGTAGTTCATTTAACAATGTATGGGGCTAATATTAATGAGATAATGCCAGAAATTAGAGAATTGAGTGGAGAGAAAGATATATTGGTTATTGTTGGAGCTGAAAAAGTGCCAAAGGAAGTTTATGAATTGGCAGATTATAACATTTCTGTTGGAAATCAGCCACATTCTGAGGTTGCAGCTTTAGCAATTTTTTTAGATAGGTTGTTTGAAGGTAAAACTCTCTATAGAGAGTTTGAAAATGCAAAGATAAAAATAGTTCCATCAAATCATGGAAAAGTAGTTATAAGAGAAAAACAAAATTAAATAATATTAAATTATAAATGGAGTGATATCCATGGAAATCCAACTACCTGATATAGAGGAAATAAAGTTAGAAGATGTTTTATTAAAGAGGAGGTCAGTAAGGGAGTATAGCTCTTCTCCTTTAACTTTAAGGGAGCTATCTCATATTTTATTTGCCGCTTATGGAGTAACTAATGAAGATGGCTTTAAAACTGTTCCCTCTGCTGGAGCAACTTATCCATTAGAGATTTATGTTAATGTGAAGGATGTTGTTGGTTTAGAGGAAGGGGTTTATAAATACATTCCTGAGAGGCATTCAATTGTTAGAGTTTTAGATGAAGAAGTAGGTTATGAATTAGCATTAGCGGCATTAAAGCAGATGTTTATTGCTGTAGCTCCAATAGTTTTAATTATAGCTGCTGATTATGAAAGAACTACAAGGGTTTATGGGGATAGGGGCTTTAGATATGTCTATATGGAAGTTGGATGTGTCTCTCAGAATATTTATTTAATGGCTACATCTTTGGGATTGGGAACTGTGGCTGTTGGGGCATTTTATGATAATGAAATAAAAGAAATTTTAAAGATAGATGAGCATCCTTTATTATTAATGCCCGTAGGTAGAAAGATAGATTAATATAATTATATCATTGGTATCATTGTATATTAAATTAATTTAGTTTAATTAATTGAGGTGGGGGAGATGATAGATACTCACATCCATTCAGATACAAGGGGATTAGAGGATTTAGAGCTAATGGCAATGTGCTTAGATGCTGTTATTACATTAGCCCATGACCCATTTGAGATGAAAAATATTAAAGTTTGGGAGGCACATGTTGAAAAACTCTTAATCAATGAGTTGGAGAGGGCTAAAAAGGTAGGGTTAAATTTATTTGTATGTGTTGGAATGCATCCAAGGGCTATTCCTCCAGAGATTGATGAAGCTATAGAAAAGATAAAGAGCTATATAAACTATGATAAAGTTGTGGGTATTGGGGAGATTGGTTTAGAAAAAGCTACAAAGGAAGAGAAAGAAGTTTTTATAAAGCAGTTGATGTTAGCTGAGGAATTAAATATGCCTGCTGTAGTTCATACTCCAAGAAGAAATAAAGAAGAAGTAACTAAAACTATATTAGATGAAATTTCTACACTAAATTTAAAAAATAGAGATATTGTCATTGAACACTGCAATAAAGAAACTGCAAAATGGGTTTTAGATGAAGGGTTTTATATAGGATTAACAGTTCAGCCAGGAAAATTAACACCATTAGAAGCTGTTGAGATAGTTAAAGAAAATAAAGATTTTGCTGATAAGATTTTATTAAATAGTGATAGCTCTTCAAATGCATCTGATGTCTTAGCTGTTCCAAGAACTGTTTTAAAAATGAAGATTAATGGTATTGAGAAAGAGATTATTAATAAAGTATCTCATAAAAATGCTATAGAGTTGTTTAAGTTAAATATAGAATAAATAAATTTTTTTTATTTTTTATTTTATTCATTGAGGTTGTCAAGATAAAGATTAAATAAATATGTATAAATAAAGAAAGATATGAAACTTACGATAGAAATGTTAAAGGAAAGGATTGAGAAGATAGTTAAAAGGAATAAGAAGTCGATAGAGATTAAAATTTTAGCAGGAATTTTGTATTATCTGGGATTATCGTTAAGAAAGGTTAGTTTGTTTCTTTCACAGTTTGAGAGCATAAGCCATGAATCGGTTAGAATATATTACCACAAGATTAAGAAGATTCTAAACGAGCCTGAAAGAAAGACAAGAAACCTAATAGCAATCGATGAAACTAAACTAAAGCTTGGAAATGAAACTATTTATGTATGGTCTGCTATCGATGTGGATTCTAAAGAATGTTTAGGTATCTATGTCTCTAAAACAAGATGCTACCTCAATACAATCTTATTCGTAAAAAATATATTAAAATTTTGCTCGAATAAACCAAAGATTTTAGTCGATGGTGGTAAATGGTACCCGTGGGCACTACAGAGATTAGGCTTAAAATTCGAAAGAGTTCGATTCGGTTTAAGAAATTGTGTCGAAAGTTTCTTCTCCCTACTCAAACGAAGAACTAAATCTTTCTATAACCGATTCTCAAATAATTCTAAATTCTCAACCGTTATTAGCTGGCTTAAGTCTTTCCTCTCTTTCTATAACTACATCCTTTCCTTATCTTGACAACCTCTATTCATTCTAACACTAATGTGTAGGGAAACTAAAGTGGGAGATAATATGGCATACTGGCTTTGTAATAACTGAAGATAACTGAAAAGATAAAAAGATTTGGGGCATTGCAGAGAGACATAAGAATACAATAAATAAAGTTAAAGTTGGAGACAAACTAATTATTGTATGAAATTAATTATTTATGAAATTCAGAGAAGTGGAAAGGATTATAAACCTCCATACATTAGAGGCGTTTATGAAGTTATTACTGAAGTTTATAAGGATTCTACAAAAATATTCAAACCTACACCAAAAAATCCTAATGAGAAGTTTCCATATAGAGTTAAATTAAAAGAAATTAAAGTTTTTGAACCACCAATTAACTTTAAAGATTTAATTCCAAAACTTAAATTTATCACCAATAAAAAGAAATGGAGCGGTCATTTAATGGGAAAAGCTATGAGAGAAATTCCTGAAGAAGATTATAAATTAATTGTTGAATCTAAAGCTTAAAACCTATTTTTTATACTTGCATCAAGCTCATCTAAGGAATATACATTTAGCTCTCCTTTTTTTACAGCTTCTATTGCTTTAACTGCCGCTTTAGCTCCTGGAATTGTTGTAATGTATGGAATACCCAAATCTACTGCTGCTCTTCTTATATAATACCCATCTGACTTTGCCTTTTTTCCTGAAGATGTGTTTATTATTAAATGTATCTTTCCATCTCTCATTAACTTTAAGATGTTATCATTTGGGCTTTCAGATATCTTCTTAACAAGTATTGCTGGAATGCCATTTTCTCTCAACACTTTTGCAGTACCTTCTGTTGCATATATTGTAAATCCAAGCTCATGTAATTTTTTAGCCACTTCTACAATATGCTTTTTATCTCTATCCCTAACACTTATAAACACATTCCCAACAATTGGCAATTCCATATTTGCAGATAATTGGGCTTTATAATATGCCCTACCAAAGTCTTTATCAATTCCAATAGCCTCTCCAGTAGATTTCATTTCTGGACCTAAAACAGGGTCTACTCCAGGCAATTTTTGGAATGGGAACACTGCCTCTTTAATTGATACATACTTTGGTTTAGCAATCCAAACTTTTTTAGCTACTTCATCAACATCATAATCTTTAATTAACTCCTCCAACTTTTTACCAAGCATAACCTTTGTAGCTAACTTAGCTAATGGGATTCCAACTGATTTACTTACATAAGGAACAGTCCTTGAAGCTCTTGGGTTTGCTTCCAAAACATAAACAACTCCATCCTTAACTGCATACTGCACATTTAATAATCCTACTATATTTAACTCCCTTGCTAACTTTGCAGTATAATCAATGACAGTATCAATTATCTCTTTAGGTAGTGTCTGAGGAGGAATTACTGTTGCTGAATCTCCACTATGCACTCCTGCCTCTTCAATATGTTCCATTATTGCTCCAATTAAAACACTCTCTCCATCACATACTGCATCAACATCTAACTCAACGGCATCTTCTAAAAATTTATCTATCAAAACTGGATGCTCTTCTGAAACTCTAACAGCTTCTTCCATATATTCAATTAATTCATCTTCACTATAGACAATTTGCATCGCCCTTCCTCCTAAAACATAGGAAGGTCTGACTAAAACAGGATATCCAATTCTTTTAGCTATTTCTAAAGCCTCTTCTTTTGTAAAAGCTGTTCCTCCTTCAGCTTGAGGAATATTTAACTTCTTTAATAATTTAGAGAACTCTTCCCTATCTTCAGCAACGTTTATATTTTCTGGAGAAGTCCCTAATATATTAACACCTGCTTTTTTTAACTTCATAGCTAAGTTTATTGCTGTTTGTCCTCCAAATTGGACTATAACTCCTAAAAACTCTCCTTTCTCCTTCTCTCTTTCAACTATATTTAAAACATCTTCAAATGTTATTGGTTCAAAATACAGCTTGTCTGAGGTATCATAGTCAGTTGAAACTGTCTCTGGGTTGTTATTTATAATTATTGCCTCATAACCCATCTCCTTTAAAGCTAAGACTGCATGAACACTTGAGTAATCAAATTCTATACCTTGTCCAATCCTTATTGGTCCAGAACCTAATATAATTACTTTCTTTCTGTCTGATGGGTTGCTTTCATCCTGCTCCTTATAGACATAATTTTCATAGGCTGAATAATAATAAGGTGTTTTTGCCTCAAACTCTGCAGCACAGGTATCTACCATTTTATATAGTGGGATGATGTTGAGCTTCTTTCTTAATTCTCTAACTTCCATCTCATCCATTCCAAATAAATTAGCTATTTGTTTATCAGAAAAACCCATTTTTTTTGCTTTTAATAAAATTTCCTTTAATTTTTCCATATCCATAGTTTTTCACCTAATAATTATTTTAACTACTTAAATTTAATTCCTTAATTTCTTCTTTAAGTTTTTCTAACTCTTTTTTCATATCAACAATATTTTTAATCTTCTTAATGAAGAACTCATCAATATTTGTTAATTCGCAGATTTTTTCAACACTCCATCCTTTCTCTAATGCCTTAGCTATAACAAAAATCCTCTCATCAGTTGGATTTTTCAATATGTTTTCAATTTCTTCATCACTATAGTCCTTATCCTTCCCATCACCAATTAAACCTAATCTACCAATGTCTAAACTTCTAATTGCTTTCTGCAGAGCTTCTTCAAAGCTTCTACCAATTGCCATTACTTCCCCAGTAGATTTCATACTTGTTCCTAATCTCTTATCTACTGTCTTGAACTTATCAAACGGCCATCTTGGGATTTTTACAACAACATAGTCTAAAGTTGGCTCAAAGCTTGCTGGTGTCTCTTTTGTAACATCATTTAAAATTTCATCTAATGTTTTTCCTATAGCTATTTTTGCAGCAATCCTTGCTATTGGGTAACCAGTAGCTTTACTTGCTAAAGCTGAACTTCTTGAAACTCTTGGATTAACTTCAATAACTCTATACTCAGTCATTTCCTTATTTACTGCAAATTGTATATTACATCCTCCCTCAATTCCTAAATGTCTTATAATCTTTATAGCCGCATTTCTTAGCTTTTGGTAAAACTCATCTGGTAATGTTTGTATTGGAGAAACAACAATACTCTCTCCAGTGTGTATTCCCATAGGGTCTATGTTCTCCATACCACAGACAATTATACATGTATCTTTTCTGTCCCTCATAACCTCTAACTCAAATTCTTTCCATCCTAAAACACTCTCATCAATTAAAACTTGATTAATTATTGAATATTTTAAACCTTTTGAAGCAATATCTATTAATTCTTCTTTGTTGTGTGCTATTCCTCCTCCTGTTCCTCCTAATGTAAATGCAGGTCTTACAATAACTGGGTAGCCAATCTCTTCAGCAAACTCAAGAGCTTCATCAACAGAATTAACTGCTTTACACTTTGTAACTGGCTCATTAATTTCAGCCATTGCCTTAGCAAAAAGCTCTCTATCCTCTGCTATTTCAATTGTCCTTATATTTGAACCAAGAAGTTTTATTCCATATTTGTCTAAAATCCCTCTTCTATGTAACTCTAAAGCTAAGTTAAGTCCAGTTTGACCTCCCATAGTTGGTAAAATAGCATCTGGTCTTTCTTTCTCAATAATCTTTTCAACAATTTTTGGATGTAATGGCTCTAAATAAACCTTATCTGCCATGTCTGTATCTGTTTGGATAGTTGCCGGGTTTGAATTTACTAAAATAGTATAAATTCCTTCTTCCTTCAAAGCCTTACACGCCTGAGAACCTGAAAAATCGAACTCTGCTGCCTGTCCAATAACTATCGGCCCAGAACCAAAAACCATAACTTTCTCAATACTTTCCATCAATATCCACCACAATAATATTTTACAATATTTATATATTTAACTATTACTGCTCAGATTACTTTAATATTGAAGATGAGCTTTTTAAAATTGCATAATTATAATATGGTTACTTACATTTAAGTATCCTTTCCATAATAATCAGTTAAGGTTTTTAAAGTTAATGGTTCTAAAGGTGGTAATGTGGAAGAGAAGATTTTGGCAATTGCATTAAGAAATGCCATAAAATATAATGGAAAAGCTAATCCAAAGGCAGTTTTAGGAATATTTTTGTCAGAAAATCCAGAATATAGAAGTAAAGCAAAGGAAGTAATGCCAATTATAGAAAAAATTGTTGAAGATGTCAATAAACTATCGTTAGAAGAAATGAAAAAAAAGTTGGAAGAATTGAATATAGAAGAGAAAAAGAAAGATAAGAAAGAGAAAGGTTTAGAGCTACCAAATGTAAAAGATAAGGTAGTTATGAGATTCGCTCCTAATCCATCAGGGCCTTTACATATAGGACATGCAAGAGCAGCGGTATTAAATGATTACTTTGTTAAAAAATATAATGGAAGATTAATTTTAAGATTAGAGGATACTGACCCAAAGAGAGTTTTACCAGAAGCTTATGATATGATTAAAGAAGATTTAGATTGGTTAGGAGTTAAAGTTGATGAAGTAGTTATTCAATCAGATAGAATAGAGCTTTATTATGAATATGGTAGAAAATTGATTGAAATGGGACATGCTTATGTTTGTGACTGCAATCCAGAAGAGTTTAGAGAGCTAAGAAATAAAGGAATCCCATGTAAGTGTAGAGATAGAGCTGTTGAAGATAACTTAGAACTTTGGGAAAAAATGTTAAATGGAGAACTTGAAAATGTTGCTGTTAGATTAAAAACAGATATTAAGCACAAAAACCCATCTATAAGAGATTTTCCAATATTTAGGATAGAAAAAACTCCACATCCAAGAACTGGAGATAAATATTGCGTCTACCCATTAATGAACTTCTCAGTGCCTGTGGATGATTATTTATTGGGAATGACCCATGTTTTGAGAGGAAAAGACCACATTGTAAATACTGAAAAACAAGCTTATATTTACAAATACTTTGGCTGGGAAATGCCAGAATTTATACACTATGGAATTTTAAAGATAGAAGATATTGTATTAAGCACTTCCTCCATGTACAAAGGAATTAAAGAAGGGCTTTATAGTGGATGGGATGATGTTAGATTAGGTACATTAAGAGCTTTAAGAAGAAGGGGGATTAAAGCTGAAGCAATATATGAAATAATGAAGAGAATTGGAATTAAGCAGGCAGATGTTAAATTTTCATGGGAAAACCTATATGCAATAAATAAAGAATTTATAGATAAAGATGCAAGGAGATTCTTCTTTGTCTGGAATCCAAAAAAGCTTGTTATTGAAAATGTTGAAAAGAGAGTTTTAAAGCTTAGAATGCATCCAGATAGACCAGAGTTTGGTGAAAGAGAATTAATATTTGATGGAGAGGTTTATGTTGTTGGAGATGAGTTGGAAGAGAATAAGATGTATAGATTAATGGAACTCTTCAATATAGTTGTTGAAAAAGTTAATGATATTGCATTAGCTAAATATCACTCAGATGACTTTAAAATAGCAAGAAAAAATAAAGCTAAAATTATACACTGGATTCCTGTAAAAGATAGTGTAAAGGTTAAAGTTTTAATGCCTAATGGTGAAATAAAAGAGGGCTTTGCTGAAAAAGATTTCAACATGGTTGAAGTTGATGACATTATTCAATTTGAGAGATTTGGATTTGTAAGAGTGGATAAAAAAGATAGTGAAGTAGTTTGTTGCTATGCACATAGATAAATAATAATTTTTATTTTTATTTTATAATTTCTTTAATGGCAAACCATTCAATTATAGAAGTAGGCTTAATAATGCCATTAATAACATCATAAAATAAAATTTCATTTTCAACTAAGAATTTAAACTCTTTTATATATTCTTTTTTAATAATTTCATAATCTTTAACCATAATGTTATTTTTAAACATACTTAAAATTTTATTTATTTTATTTTCATCTGTTTCATCAGGAATGTTTGCTATTAAATACATTAAACTATCCGATTCAATATTTATCCATTGTTTTATAGTTTCCTCAACAGTTAATCCTAATTTTTTATTGTTGATTAATTGAGAGATTTCATAAGGAAGAGATAAATAATTAATTGCATAGTTTATTTCCTCTTCATTAAAGTTTTCTTCTTTTAAAATATTTTTTATAGTTTCTTTATTTAACCAATCTATTAAATAATATTCTGAGGCATTTTTTAATGTTGAATTTCTATAAATTTCTTCAATAAATAAAGTATCAGAGGTTAAGCAAATAACATGGCAGAGATGTCTAACTTTTGTTAAATAAACAAATAAATTAAACAATTCAGTTAATAAGGATTTACCCCCGTTAAAGTAAATATTCTTTAACTTTTGCAATTCATCAATAATTAATACAGGTTTTTTACCATCTTTAACAACGTCTTTTATACTTTCTTTTATTTTAGTAAAAACATCATTTAAAGATACTTTGTTAAAATCAAAATTCTCTTCTATTCCAAATTTGAAAATTTTTAAGTTAAATTCAAATTTATTTAGTAGGTATTTTTTATCACCTTTTTCAAAAAATATTTCTAAAAATTCCTCTTTTGTTGGAGTTGCGTATTCTCTTAAATCGTAATAGAAGAATATAATATCGTCATTTTTAGACAATTCTTCAATAACCCTAAGCATTACAGTAGTTTTTCCTGAAGATTTTGGTCCATAAACAAATAATATAGAATTCGGCTCCAACAGACAATAATTTTTTAAAAAATTTACTTCTCTTTCTCTATTGTAAAACTTCATTATTATCACCAAAATATTTTTCAAATAAAAAAGGCAAAAATGGGTATAGTTATGTTTTGAAAATATTTCACACTTAATTCTTAGAGTGTAATTTCCTCATCTCTTTAATTTTTTTTACTAATAACTCATTATTGCCTTCATCTTCAACTTTATTAATTCTTTTTATCTTATTCTCTTCTTCCCATTTTTTGCCAGTATATCTTTTAGCTATCACATAAACCTCAGCACTTTCTTTTCTTGAAGCTTGAGGCTTTGTAATATAAACCTTTTCAAAGTATTTTTTAACTAAATTTTTATAATCATCTACCATATCTCCATAAAATACCTTAGCTACAAAATTCCCTCTTTCTTTTAGCATCTCAGTAGCTATTTGTAAGGCAGTAGTTACCAAATCAATTGAACGAGCGTGGTCTATATCCCAATAACCACTTATATTTGGAGAAGCATCACTTATAACAACATCTACTTTTTTTTCTTCATTTGGAATTAACTCTTTAATTTTATTTAGGTTCTCTTCTAAGGTGAAATCTCCTTTTATTGCAACTACATTATCATATTCAAATGGCTTAACCGCTTGTAAGTCAATACCAATAACAAATCCCTTATCTCCAACTATTTCTCTCGCTACTTGCATCCATCCGCCTGGAGCACAACCTAAATCCAAAACTATTTTTCCTGGTTTTATTACATTAAATTTTTCATTTAATTGCATTAATTTAAAAGAAGCTCTTGAACGATATTTAAGTTTTTTAGCTAATTTATAGTAAAAATCTTTCTTTCTTTGCAAAATCCATCTTTTATCTTTTCTTCCCATAAGTTTCACCACAAATTTTAAAAATATTAAAAACAATTTTATGTAGTTAAAAGTAGGATAAGATGATTTTTATGAGTTTAGGTAGAGATAGCATTTACATATTAATCTCAAATATTTATTCAAAAGGAATGGCATATCTATTTTATTTCATAACTGCATTTTTGTTAGGGACAGAGGCATTTGGGATTTTAAAAGGTTTAATGCCAATAGTTGATACTCTAACAATTTTATTCTCTTCTGGCATTCCTCCAGCTATAGCAAAATTTTTATCTGAGGAGAAAGAGGTAAATATTAACAAATATATTCCAATATTATATTTAATGATTTTGTTCTCAATATTTGGATTTGTTTTAACTCCCTATGTAAAATATATATTGGGAGGGTATTATTTATCTTTGGACAACTCATTATACTTAGCAATTGGGTTTTGTGTGGTTGCTTCAACATTAATAGCCTTTTCAAGAGGAATACTGCAAGGATTGTTAAAGATTAAATATCTCTCTTTTACATGGATTGTTGAATATACAGTAAAGGTTATTTTAGTTTTTATTTTAACCCTATATTTAGGAATTTTTGGTTCTTTATTATCAATATCACTATCTTATTTAGTAGCAGGGATTTTTGGAATGTATTTAATTTATAAAGCATTAAAAGGAAAATTAGACTTTAAAAAATTAGTAGATATAAAAAATATAACAAAAAATATCTTTTCAGATTTCAATTTAAAGGTTTTAAAATACTCAATCCCTATTGCTTTAACCTCATCATCTTATAGATTGTTTGGAGATATTGATAATGTTGTGATAATGTCCATTATGGGAGGATTTTGGAGCGGAATTTATGGATACTCTTCTTTAATATCAAGAGGAATATTTATGTTTGCTTCAGCTGTTAGTATTCCACTTCTTCCAAGAATATCTAAGACAAAGGATTTAAGCTTATTAAAAGAAGGAATTATCCAAAATACTATATTTTCATCAATTTTTGTTATTGGTTGTTTATTTTTTCCAGAAATTCCATTAATAGCATTTTTTAAAATAGCTAATCCAGAAGGAATTTTATGCCTAAGAATTTTAGCAATCTCTTCTTTATTTATGAGTTATTATACCTTAATATCCTCTGCACTTCAAGGTTTGGGATATGCAAAAATCTCATTTTATATAATTTTATTTGGAATAATTTTAAATGTTGTTTTAAATTTAATTTTGGTAAATGCCTATGGAATTGTTGGAGGTAGTTTAGCTACACTAATAACATCAATAGCGGTTTTTTTACTTGGAGTTTTTGCTATTTTAAGAATAAAAAAGCATAATTATTTAATTAACTGATACTTATAGTTCCCATTTAAAAGCTCAACTTTCAATCCTAATTTTGCTGGAATAACTTCTATTCCAGTATTTTGGGAAATATATTCTGCCTCTATTTGAGGATTTGTCATCTTAACTCCCATGTGGTTCATTATCAATAACTCTGGCTTTTTACTCATTGAGTTTATTAAATCTATAGCATCATTTGAACATAAATGTCCTCTAATCCTTTCATTTTTCTTTCTAACAATATTTGCTATTAAAATTCTGACTCCATCAAAGTCTTCAATCAATTGAGGTATTAGCTCAGTGTCTGATGTATAGCCAATATCTCCATAAATTGTTTTCAACCTAAAACCAATACCAAATGGGTCTCCATGTTTTGTATGTGTTGCCTTTATTGTTGTATCATACAGCTCTACTTCATCTCCAGGATATAAAACCTGAACTTTTTCAAGCTTAGATTGATGATATTTTGATATAACATATTCATACTCTCCAAAACCTTTAACAACTGAGAGATTTCCTAAGAAAACCCCTCTTTTTTTAGTCATTCCTTGGGTTATAGCTTCAACAATAACTTCTCCATCAGTGTAGTGGTCTGGATGGCAATGAGAGATAAATAAAGCGTTAGTTCTCCATGGAGATATTTTTAACTCGTTTAATCTTACTATTGCTCCCGGCCCCGGGTCTACATGCATTCTAAGTTCATTAGTGTGTATCCTAAACCCACCTGTTGCCTTTTTTTGTGTTATTGTTGCCCATCTTCCACCACCACATCCTAAAAAAATAACTTCCACCCTCAAAATACCACATCTCCTTTTTAGTGTTTTAAACTGTAAAATTATTATATTCAGCCAATTATTAATCTTTTACCTCTCTACATTCTACTTCATATGTTCCATTTACTGATATTTTTATATAAGGATAGGTTATAACCATTGCTGCAAATTCCTTTGGTGGAACAACTTTATAATAAACTATAATTCTGTTATTAGTTTTTGTTATATTTATTATCTTTATTTCATATCCTGCAGTTGGCATCTCTCCTAAGTTTATAACTATTATAGTTTTGTTGTCTTCATGATAGTAATAATATCCTCTACTTTTTTCTCCAAAAGCTCCATAAGCAATTATTTCATAATTTAATGTTTTTGGAAGATTAGTTTTATTATCTATTGTATTTTTGTTAGTGTTTTGAATACTTTGATTTTTAGAGGTATTTGAATTAATATATGAGTTATTTTTTATATTATAATATTCTATTTTATTTTTTTCAGAGATATTTTTTTCAAAAGAGATACAGCCACACAAAGTTACAGAACAAAGAATAACAGTAAATAATAATATAATTATGTTCTTTTTCATTTGCCAAACCTCCTATGTCTCCTTTGATATTCTCTAATAGCTCTTAAAAAATCCACTCTCCTAAATAACGGCCAATATATGTCACAAAAATACAACTCTGAATAAGAACTCTGCCAAATTAAAAAATTACTAATCCTCTCCTCCCCAGAAGTCCTAATAATCAAATCAGGATTTGGAAATGGCAAATCAGCAGTGTATAAATGCTTATCTATCAGCTCTTTATCAATATCCTCTGGCTCTATCTCTCCCCTCTTAACCTTCTCAGCTATCTTTTTTACAGCATCTATTATTTCTTGTTGTCCTCCATAAGCTATTGCAATATTTACAAAAAATTTATTGTAGTTTTTTGTTTTATCTTCAGCATATTTTATTGCCTTTTGAACATTTTTTGGTAATAAATTAATCCTTCCAATTGCTTTAACCCTAACCTCATACTCGTGGATTTCTTCATCTTCTGCAATTTCATAAAACTTTTTTTCAAAAAGTTCCATAAGTTTATCAACTTCTTTTTTTGGTCGTTTAAAATTTTCTGTAGAAAATGCATATAAGGTAACGACCTTTATTCCCAAATCCCTTGCCCACCTTAAAACATCCCTAACCTTTTCAGCCCCCAAGTAATGCCCGTAATATTTATCCTTTCCATAAATCTCTGCCGCTCTTCTATTTCCATCCATAATTATAGCCACATGTTTTGGTAGCTTGTTTTTATCAATTGATTCTTCTAAAATCTTTTCGTAAATTTTTAAAACTCCAGAATTTTCTAAAAATCTATAAAAATCAATAGCAAGTCGTTTTCCAATACTCTTTAATTTGTTTTTTATATTATTATCCAAAACTCCCACCTGTTAAAAATTTGACGGCATTATAATACCTCTTCCAATCAGCATTTCTACTTGTATCAATAAAATTAACATTTTTATCTGATAAAATAACAGCTCCATAACCTTCAATTTTACAAATTAATCCTAAACATCTAAAAATTATGTTTCCAGTAATTCCATCCATGGCTATAATAATATTATATCCCTCTTTTAAATATTCTTCTATTAATATACCATTATGTATTATATCAAGCTCTCCTTTAAAATACTTCACAATTTTTTCAGCTTCGTATATTGTTTCATCCACTACTTTATTTCTTCCTAAATCACTCAACCTTCCTCCAGAAAGCACAGCAACTTTTGGTTCAATATTATGGTTCTTTAAAAAATTAGAGGCATATTTTATAATTTTAATTTTATCCTCTAACCTTTCATTTTTATCCTCTGATATGTCATCAATCCCTACAGGGGACAGTAAAAAAATTTCATTAGTAAATGGATTTTTTAAAATAGATGCTCTATAAAATTTTCCTATTTTTTCTCTTAAATAGGGAATAACTTTTGATGAAGATAGAGAGCCCCTAACAGCTCCTTTTATATCTCCATCCAATAGATTATCTATTAACAGTTTAGGATTGTCAATTAACTCAACCTCAATTCCTTCTTCTTTTAATTTTTCATAAGCTTTTAAAATTTCTTTTTTATTTTCTTCTCCTAAACCTATCGCATACATAGTTATCACTTAAAACTCCACTTCAATACCTAAAATATTTCTTTTACCTTTTAAAATGTCCTCAGCTATCAAAGCTCCTCCAATAGCTCCACTCTCTCCATATAAAGCAAATACTTTTGCCTCAACAAACTCTTTAATCCTCTTTGGAATATCTATTGGATTTCTCAAAGTTCCTATAGAGCCAGCTAAAATAACTCTTCTTTTATTTTTATCTAATAGGGGCAATAAGCTATTAATCTCCATAGAGACACTTAAAATTAAACTATCAACTGCCAACTTGCAATTTTTATCATTAAAATAGTTGTTAATTATCTCTTCTTTTGTGTTTTCAACACCTTTGTAGAGCTTAGCTATTTTAACAGCCCCTGCTTTAGAAAATGCTTCATTAGCTGTAATTTTTTTAGCATCTATATCTCTAATCATCTCTAAATCTATTGGACCGTGTAAAATACCAATAGCTCCAATGCAAGCGTCAAATCCACCAAAAATTTTAGCATCTTTTATTAGTAAAGTTACAGTGTTTGAAGAAATATCGGATAAAACAAAATCATTGAACCCAAATAACTTGTGAGCATAATAAGCAATTGATACCTTTTCTGGTGAGGCTATATGAGAATATAAAGCTCTAAACCTCTCATCTAAGCATTTAACATTTCTATGTAGCCCAGGGATAACAACTGCTGGTAATCCAGATTCTTTAATCTCATCATAAACCTTTGTTCCTCCTCCAACCTTCTCTCCAGCTCCTTCAATACTCAAAACTCCTCTATTTTTAACTTTCTCTATGGAAAGAATTTTGTTTATTCCATCACCCATAGAGTAAGTTAAGGTAATCAAATCAATATCCTCCAATGGAATATGTTTCTTTAGTTCTTCTAAATAAGATTTCTCTTTAAGCTCTGTCCTTTTTAGTTTAAATATTATCTTTTTATCATTATTTTTTATGCATGTGGTTATTCCAGAAGTCCCATGGTCTATTCCAACGGTTATCATACCTTCCCTCCTCTTGTTTATTAATCTCAATTAACATAAATTTTATAAATTAGGTGATTTAATTACGTTAAGGGGATGGACATGGAAAAGTTTGATATTGCAATGACAATGTTTTTGGTAATGATATTCTTGTTCATATTTTTGCCCATCATTTATATGTTATCAAATCCTGGAGATTTGAGCTTATTATTGGATAAAGAGGTTGTAGAGGCGTTTAAAACAACACTATTAGCTGGGGCTGTTGCTACTTTAATAGCACTAATTTTTGGAATACCTACTGGCTATATTTTGGCAAGGTATGATTTTAAATTTAAAAGTTTTCTTGAGGCAGTGTTAGATTTACCAATGGCTATACCTCACAGTGTTATAGGTATTATTATTTTATCTTTCATTTATGGTATTGATGTTATAAAATTTATTGGTAGATATATAGTTGATAACTTCTGGGGAATAGTTGTTGTTTATTTATTTGTAGGAATTCCATTTATGATTAATAGCATAAGAGATGGATTTTTGAGTGTTGATGAAGAAATTGAGTATGTATCAAGAACCTTAGGAGCTTCAAAGATAAGGACGTTTTTTGAAATATCCCTACCATTAATAAAGAATAATATCATCTCAGGAATTATTTTAAGCTTTGCAAGAGGAATCAGTGAAGTTGGGGCAATATTGATAATTGCTTATTATCCAAAAACCGTCCCAGTTTTAATATTAGAGAGATTCATGAGTTTTGGTTTAGGAGCTTCAAAACCAATATCAGTTGGAATGATTTTGATTAGTATAGTATTATTTGCAGTGTTAAGAATTATTGGAAATATAAAAAGGGGAAACAATGCTTAAAGTAGAAAATTTATCAAAAATTTGGAAGGATTTTAAATTAAAGAATGTCTCCTTTGAAATGGATAAAGAGTATTGCGTAATTCTCGGCCCAAGTGGAGCAGGAAAATCTGTCTTAATAAAATGTATAGCTGGGATACTAAAACCTGACTCTGGTAGAATTTTATTAAATGGGAGAGATATTACAAATTTGCCTCCAGAAAAAAGAAATGTTGGCTACGTTCCTCAAAACTATGCTTTATTTCCAAACAAGAATGTTTATAAAAACATTGCCTATGGGTTGATAATAAAAAAAGTTAATAAATTAGAGATTGATAGAAAAGTTAAGGAAATAGCTGAGTTTTTAAATATTTCCCATTTATTGGATAGGAATGTTAAAACTTTGAGTGGAGGAGAGCAGCAGAGAGTTGCCTTAGCAAGAGCTTTAATTCTAAATCCCTCTATTTTACTTTTAGATGAACCAACATCTGCTGTAGATATCAAAATTAAAGAAAGCATTATCTCTGAGTTAAAAAAGATAAGACATATCCCTATTTTACATATAACTCATGATTTAGCTGAAGCAAGAACATTGGGAGAGAAAATAGGAATCTTTATGAATGGTGAGCTTATAGCTTTTGGAGATAAGGATATATTAAAAAAACCTAAAAATAAAAAAGTTGCTGAGTTTTTAGGATTTAATATAATAGATGATAAAGCCATAGCTCCAGAGGATGTAATTATCAAAGATGGAAATGAAGGAGAGGTTGTAAATATCATAGATTATGGAAAATATAAAAAGGTGTTTGTTAAATATAATGGTTACATCATTAAAGCTTTCACTGAGAAAAATTTAAATGTTAGCGATAAAGTAGGTTTAGAGTTTAGGGATGAGGTAGAGATAAAACACTAAAATTAAAATGGTGATATCAATGATTATAGTATCAGGAAGTCAATCACAGAATTTAGCTTTTAAGGTAGCTAAGATTTTAAATATAAAATTAACAAGAGTAGAGTATAAAAGATTCCCAGACAACGAAATTTATGTTAGAGTAGTTGATGAAATAAACGATGATGAGGCAGTTATAATAAATACACAAAAAAATCAAAATGATGCAATTGTAGAGACAATTTTGTTATGTGATGCCTTAAGGGATGAAGGAGTTAAAAAAATAACATTAGTCGCTCCATATTTAGCTTATGCAAGGCAAGATAAAAAATTCAATCCTGGAGAGGCAATAAGCATTAGAGCTTTAGCAAAAATTTACTCAAATATTGTTGATAAGCTAATTACTATAAACCCACATGAAACCCATATAAAAGATTTCTTCACAATTCCATTTGTTTATGGAGATGCTGTCCCAAAATTGGCAGAGTATGTTAAAGATAAATTAGAAAATCCTATTGTCTTAGCTCCAGATAAAGGAGCTTTGGAATTTGCTAAAACAGCTTCTGAAATTCTCAATGCTGAATATGACTACTTAGAAAAAACAAGGCTCTCTCCAACAGAAATTCAAATAGCTCCAAAAACCTTAGATGCCAATGGAAGAGATGTGTTGATTGTTGATGATATCATTTCAACAGGAGGAACAATGGCTACAGCAGTTAAATTATTAAAAGAGCAGGGAGCTAAAAAGATAATTGCCGCATGTGTGCATCCTGTTTTAATTGGAGATGCTTTAAATAAGCTTTATTCAGCTGGAGTTGAAGAAGTTGTAGGAACTGATACATATTTATCAGAGGTTAGTAAGGTTAGTGTTGCAGAAGTTATTGTTGATTTGTTGTAATATTTTCAATTATTTTTTTATCCTAAAAATCCAATATAGGTTTTTACAAACTTTATCCTAAAAGATTTTGCAAAAACCTATAAACTTTCCTAAGCAATAGAACACACCAATTGATGCCCCTATATTTGATAATGTTGCCACTAACAAAACTCTAAATAAATTGTTGTTTAAAAGCTCTTTAATTGATTCAGCATTTATTATTTCCACTAAATCTTTATCTGTTATTTCTCTATATTTTAGCTCTACAAGTCCTGCTATTGTTCCTACAGCCGCTAATGGTAATGGGACAAGTGTTGTTATAGGAGCTGAAAGAAAGGCAATTAATGCTGTTATCAACTTACCTCTCGCTAATATAACTCCTAAAGCAGATAAACCTCCAGTAAATACTATCCACTGAAAAGTAATCATCTTCAACAATTCAGGATTACTTAACGCATAATACACAATATACAAAAAGATAGCAATTATTGCCAATGAAATACCATAAGTTAAAAGCTTTGTTAGTGATTTTTTTCTCTTTTTTATCATTATTAACTCCATTAAATCAATATCTTCACCATTTTCAAGCTGTTTTAAATATCTCACAATTCCTTCAACATGTCCTGCTCCAACTACAGCAACTATTGAATTTCTACCTTTACTAAGTTCAAATAATCTTTTAGCCATAAATCTATCTCTCTCATCCACTAAAACTTCATATATTGTTGGAGATATCTCTTTTAACAATTTAGTAAATTTTTCAGGATTTTCAACCATCTCATTTAATAAATCATCATTCAGCTCTAACTCTTCTTCATTAGAATTTAATAGCTCCCAAAGAATCTTTATTTTTTCTTTAAAACTCATTTTATCCATTAATCTTGATAAAGTTATATCAATATCTCTATCAATCAGATATATAGGAAGTCCATATAAACTTGCTAATTCTATAGCTTTTTTCATCTCACTACCCGGTTTTATTCCAAAACTTTCCCCTATCTTTTTTTGAGAATTAGCTAAAATCAAATATATGAAAAATCTTATGAAATTTCCTTCCTTTAAAACTTTTTTTAAATCCACTTTTCTCTCATCATTATCTGATATTAATGAAAAAAATCTTTTATCATCAAGCTCTACAGCAATTCCTTCTGGAGAAACAGATGATATAATCTTTTCAACTTCTTCAACACTATCTTTTGAAACATGGGCAGTTCCAATTAAATAGATATCGCATTCATTAACTCCATTAAATATTTTAACATGTTTCAAAACAATCACCACTTAAATATAATAGGACTTTCGCAACTTAATATATTAATTTTGGAATTTAGACACTTAAAGGTGTCTATATTCAATAAAATATTTATTCCTGCGAAAGTCCTATTTAAATTATCTCTTTCTTTTTTTAGTTTTTACTCCTAAGAAAGCCCTCTTTATTATAATTGTTGCATAACTTCCTTTCTCTAATTCATAACTTAAAGTTATCTTATATTTTCCTTTATTTAACTCATCCTCTTCAAATTCTCCAATTTTTAAATTTTTGGGTATTAAGATTATCTTCCTCTCGTTGTATATAAATCTTCCTAAATCTCCAATGTTATTTAACTCTTCCATGGAAATTCCTTCTTTTTTTAAAATTTTGTCAATAATTTCTCTTTCTTCTCCATGATATTCAACATCTGGTGCTATTGTTGGAAACTTTTTACTCCTCAAGATATTAAAAATCTCATCATCCATTTTTTTGTAAAACATAAAAGTTCCACATTCATATTCGTAATAAACTCTATCTTTTTCTGGGATATATTTATTTAATAACTCTTTTACACATTCATTCCATAGATAGCTTTGATAGGCAGCAACAAAAATTTTCTTCAATCTATCATCAACATAGCTTAAAGCTTTTTTGTAATCATTACTTTTTTTAAGTTCTTTAACCATATTTACATATAATCTTGCCTTTATATTATTTTCTTTAATATACTTCCAAACCTTGTCCCAATCTCCCCAGTTTTTAGCTATAAATCTCTTTAAATCTTTTATTATCTTCTTTTCAGATTTTTTGTATTTTGTTAGTAATATTTTTACAGCTTCTTCGTAGTTGCCTTTTATTACTTCTTTAGCAATAAATTTTTTATCAAAAACACTACCAAATCTCTGACTATCAAAATAATTTGGAGCTCCATAATTTAAATAATTTAAATTTTCTTTAATCTTTGGAATATCATCCTTTTTTAAACCCCTAACTGTTATTGTAAATTTATTCCCCTCTAAATCCCCCAATAATAAAAATTTTGATTCTCCAACTAACTTCAATTTTAAATTTGGTTCGTCTAAGCTTAGTTTCCCATATTTTTTTGGTATGGATATATATTGAGATGTTAAAGCATGCCTATCTTTCAATCCACAGTAACCAATATCTTTTAATGGAATTTTAAATTTTTTTGATATATAGGAGAAGGCTTTTAAACTCTCTATATTTCTTTTTGTTAATTTGTATAAGTAACATTTATCTCCAGATATTTTATCAAAATCGATAATTTCTTCAACGATAAAATCCTCTGGCTTCATTCTGAGTTTCATAAAAACACCTCAAAATTATGGCTATATCGAACTTTGACTAAAAAAAGAAAATTCAAAAACTAAATAAAAATGAATGAAATAAAAATATCTACAATAAATAGTGGGCTCGGCGGGATTCGAACCCGCGACCACCGCCTTGTGAGGGCGGCGTCATAGCCACTAGACCACGAGCCCAATACATAAAAATTTTAACAATATTTAGGGTATAAAATTTTTGCGGATATTATAAAATTACTTAAATTTTTATATATTTCCACATATAGTTTTTATTTAGCGTAAATGAATATAAATTTAAATTAATCTAAGAATGTAGGAATAATATTTTTTATGGAATAGCGAAATATTTTTAGGATAGAACAAGATGAATTTGATTAATAAATATTATTACTATTTCAATGACACATCATCAAAATTTTATAAAGTATGAACATCTAAAATAGATTAAATGTTTAATGTAAAAATTAAAAATGTGATATCTATGAAAGAAAGAACCTTTGTGGCTTTAAAACCAGATGCTGTAAAAAGAAAATTGATTGGAAAAATTATTGAAAGATTTGAAAATAAGGGCTTAGAAATTATAGCTATGAAAATGATTAAATTAGACAGAGAGATGGCAGAGAAATGGTATGAAGAGCATAAAGGAAAAGAGTTTTATGAAAGATTAATAAACTTTATGACCTCTGGAAGAATGATAGTTATGGTTATTGAGGGGGAAAATGCAATAGCTGTTGTGAGGAAAATGATAGGCAAAACAAACCCTACTGAAGCAGAGCCAGGAACTATAAGAGGAGATTTTGCTTTAACAACTCCAGATAATGTAATTCATGCTTCTGACTCAAAGGAAAGTGCTGAAAGAGAGATAAAACTATTTTTTAAAGAGGATGAAATATTCAGTGAATAAGCATAAAGGTTTAATAGTTAATTTTTCATTTTTTGTATATCAACCCAAATAATATTAATAAGGTGTAATTATGGATGAGAATGATTTAAAGTATATAGAAAAAGTTTTAGGAAGAAAACCAAACCACGTAGAGTTAGCAATGTTTGAAAACTTATGGAGTGAGCACTGTGCTTACAGAACATCAAAAAAGCTCTTAAGGATGTTTGCTAAAACTATCAATGAGAAAACAAACAAAAACATTGTTATAGGAATTGGAGATGATGCTGCTGTAATTAGATTGAAAGATGATATCTGCTTAGCAATAGCTATGGAAAGCCATAATCATCCATCATACATAGACCCATACAATGGAGCTGCTACAGGAGTTGGAGGAATTGTTAGAGATGTTCTGTCAATGGGAGCTAAACCAATAGCTTTATTAGACCCATTGAGGTTTGGAGATATATTTGGAAAGGAAGGAGATAAAGTTAGATGGTTAATTGAAGGAGTAGTTAAAGGTATTGGAGATTATGGAAACAGGATAGGTGTTCCAACAGTTGGTGGGGAATGTGAATTTGATAGCTCTTTTGATTACAACAACTTAGTAAATGTTGTGTGTGTTGGTTTAGTTAAGGAGAATGAAATTATTACAGGGAAAGCTAAAGAGCCAGGTTTATCTTTAATATTGGTTGGCTCAACTGGAAGGGATGGAATAGGAGGAGCTTCATTTGCATCAAAGGATTTAACTGAGGAAAGTGAAGAAGAGAGGCCTAGTGTTCAGGTGGGAGATGCATTTTCTGAAAAATGTTTAATTGATGCTATCTTAGAAGCAACAAAAACAGGAAAAGTTAAAGCAATGAAAGATTTAGGTGCTGCAGGTCTTTCAGGGGCTTCATCTGAGATGTGCTATGGTGGAGGAGTAGGTTGTGAGCTTTACTTAGAAAATGTTGTATTGAGGGAGCCTCTAACTCCATACGAAATTATGGTCTCTGAAAGTCAGGAAAGGATGTTGTTAGCTGTTGAACCAGGAAGTGAAAATGAGATAATTGAGATATTTAAAAAGTATGAACTACCTGCATCAGTTATTGGAAAAACAATTCCAGAAAAGAGAATTATTGCCAAATACAAAGGAGAAGTTGTAGTTGATTTACCATTAGATTTGTTATGTGAAGCTCCTTTATATGATAGAGAAGCTAAAGAAGATTTAAAAGAAAGAGATGATGATAAAGAAAAAATAAAAATGCCTGAAGATTTGAATGAAGTGTTATTAAAATTGCTTGAAAGTCCAAATATTTGCTCAAAAGAATGGATTTATCAACAGTATGACCATGAGGTCCAAATAAGAACTGTTGTAAAGCCAGGAAAAGATGCAGCTGTTTTAAGAATAAATGAGATTTATCCTATGGGAATTGCTTTAACAACAGACTGTAATTCAAGATACTGCAAACTAAACCCTTATGTAGGGGCTGTAAATGCCGTTGCTGAAGCTGTGAGAAATTTAGCAACAGTTGGAGCTGAACCAATAGCCATGCTTGATAATTTAAACTTTGGAAATCCTGAAAGACCAGAGAGATTTTGGCAGTTAGCTGAGTGTATAAGAGGTTTAGCAGATGCTGCTGAATTTTTTGAAATTCCGGTTGTTGGAGGAAATGTAAGTTTATACAATGAAACAATTATTGAAGGAAAAGAGTTTCCAATAAACCCTACTCCAGCAATATTTGTACTTGGTAGAGTAGAAAATGTTGAAAAAGTTCCAGGAGTTTTAGATAATAAGATTAAGGAAGGAGATATATTAATAATTACAAATGAAACAAAAGATGAGATGGGAGGTAGTGAGTATTATAAAGTTATACACAATACTGAAGAAGGAAAAGTCCCAAGAGTGGATTTAGAGAAGGAAAAGAAGATTTATGCTGAAGTTAGAGAGGTTATAAAAGAGGGATTAGTTACTGAGGCTGTGGATTGTTCAAGAGGAGGTTTAGCTGTAGCTTTGGCTAAAATGGCTATATTAAACAATATTGGTTTAGAAGTTGATTTAACCTCCTATAATAAAAACAATTTAAGAGAGGATGTATTGTTGTTCTCAGAAACCTCTGGAAGAATAATTTTAGCTGTTAGAGAAGAAAATAAAGATAAAGTTCTTAGCAAGCTAAGTTCTACCTATGTAATTGGAAAAGTTGGAGGAAATAGATTGAAAATAAAGATTAATGAAAAGAACGTTATTGATTTGAATGTAAATGAAATTAAAAAGAGATATTATGAAGCATTTCCAAAAATGATGGGAGAACTTTAAACTATTCAGAATAAAATTTTTATTTTTTTATCTAACCTTACTACCTGCTTTTATGTCTTTATCAATAGTTAATAAGCTAACATTCCCTTCATCATCTTCAGCTGCTAAAATCATACCTTCAGATAAAACTCCACACAATTTTGCTGGTTTTAAGTTGCAAATAACTATAACTTTTTTACCAACTAACTCTTCTGGTTTATAGTAGTTTTTAATTCCTGAAACTATCTGTCTTTTCTCATCTCCTAAATCAACAATTAGTTTTAACAACTTTTTAGACTTTGGTATGTCCTCTGCTTCAACAATCTCTCCTACTCTCAAATCAATCTTTTCTAAATAACTTATATCTATTTGCTCCATTTTATCTCCTCCTTCATTTTCTTCTATTTTATTTTCATAAAGTTTTTTCTTAATCTCTTCTATCTTTTTATCATCTATCTTTTTAAATATAATCTTTGGTTTTTTCAACTCATTCCCTCTCAAATTCAAATCAAGTTCTTCATTCATTAATTCCAATAATTCAGAAGATTTTCTTGGCATGTATGGATATAACAAATAGGAGAGAGTTTTTACTGTCTTACAGCAAGTATATAATATTTCCTCTAATCTTTCTTCATTATCAACTGCCCATGGTTCCATCTTTTGGAAGTAGCTGTTTCCTTCAATAGCAAGATGTAATATGCTAACTAAAGCATCTCTAAACTTAAAGCTCCTTATGTTTTTATCCACTGCCTCAATAGTCTCTTCACATTTTTTCAATAAAGCTTTATCTTCCTCTTTCAGTCTGTTTTCATCAACAATAGGCACTTTTTTAAACTTTCTATGTGTGAATGTTAAAACTCTGTGAGTAAAGTTTCCAATTATATTGATTAGCTCATTATTTATCTTATTTTTGAAATCGTCAAATGAGAAATCACAATCTTTAAACAAAGGAGCTGACATAATTAAATAATATCTTAAATAATCAGCATCAAAGTGTTTTACAAAATCTTTAACCCAAACTACCCATCTTTTACTTGTACTCATCTTTCTTCCTTCTAAAGTTAAATAACCTCCACTAATAACTGCTGTTGGCAAATTGTAATCTCCATGAGCAATTAACATTCCTGGCCAAAATACAGCATGATGGACAGTTATATCCTTCCCAATGAAGTGATAAATCTTTGTATCTTTCTCTAACCAATATTTCTTCCAAACATCCCCCAACATTTTTGTAAATGAGATATAGCCAATAGGTGCCTCTAACCAAACATACATTACTTGATTGGTTCCAGGAATTGGAACTCCCCAGCTTATGTCCCTTGAAATATCCCAATCATGCAACTCTTTAATCCAATTTAATGCCATATTTTTAACATGCTCTGGCATTTCCTCTGCATTTTTTATATATTCCTCTAACTCCTTTTTTAAAGCACTTAACTTAAAGAAGTAATGTTTTGTTTTCTTAATCTCAGGCTTCCCTTTGCAGATAACGCAGTAAGGCTCTTTCAACTCAAACGGTTCTAAGTGTCTTCCACAAACCTCACAGTGGTCACCTCTTGCTTCCCCTCCACAGTATGGGCAGATTCCTTCAACATATCTATCTGGCAAGAATTTTTTACAGTTTGGGCAGTAAAATTGCTCTATCTCTTTTTCATATATATAGCCGTTTTCTTTCAATTTTAAATAAAATTCCTGAGCTGTTTCTATATGTATTTGGCTGTGAGTCTTTCCAAAAGCATCAAACTCTACTCCTAATAAATCTAAATCTTCTTTAATCTCATTATGGTATTTTTCAACAATTTCTTCTGGACTTTTTCCTTCTTTCTCGGCAGTTAATGTTATTGGAACTCCATGGTTGTCAGTTCCACCTATATGGATAACATCCTCTCCTCTCAACTTTAAATATTTATACATAATATCTGCTGGGATGTAGGTGCTTCTTGCATGACCTAAGTGTAGAGGACCGTTTGTGTATGCTAAGGCGGTAGTTATTAAATACTTCATTATCCCCCTCCTTTATGTCAGAATTTTTTTCTTTTTCCTAAAACGTGTCTTGCAATTGGGTCATCAATATTAAGCATTTTTGCAATTGCCTGCAATTTTTTATTAGTTATCTCAACAATTTCATGTGATTTTTTTAATATGTAGGGGTAGCCGTTAATAGATATCTGCTTTAGTGAAGATAAGACTTCCTTATTTATTTCATTAAAGCTTGTTATTCCTACTACTCCACAGTTATCCTCCAATCTTACAAACTGTATGTATGCTGTTTCAATATTCCCATCATATTTACTTATAAAGTTTATTCCTTTTATTATACTACTTAATTGGCTATATACTTTTCCTTTTTTCTCCCCTATCATTTCTATAAAGTTTATTGGAATAGAATAACCTTCCTTATTGGTAAATTTTGTGAAAACAGCAATATCTGGTATTTCAGCATTAAAATAAATATTTATCTTAGATGTTTTTGAAATACCAATTAATTTATCTTTAAATTCCTTTAAAAGTTTAGTTAATGTTAATATATACTCAGCATGCTCAACTAATAATTTTTCATCTCTATCCAATTCTAAATCTTTTGATATAACACCAATATCTCCAGTTTTTATCTCTTCTTCGATATATTTATCTAATTCTTTTTTATATTCTTTGTATATAGAATTAAACCTATCTTTATCAGCTTTATCAATGTTGGTCTTTGCAAAGATTAGTAGGGAAAATAATGAACCGTCCAAAAGATAATAATCAATGTCATAATTTTTTAAAACATGGAGAGCTGTTTTTAGCTCTAAAGTGAGCATATAAGTTCTTAATCTATTTTCAATATCTAATGGATGAGAAATGTCAAAAATGTAGCTATCTTTAGTTTTTTTAACTTTTTCTCCAATTTTGTGGATAAAACTAACTGCTCCAACACCAAAAAATGAAAATGAGATATAGTCAATATGATTATAACTCCCATCTCCACCAGCAAAGTTCATCTCAACTGAATCATCAAAATTATCTTCAATCCAATATTCATTGATGTTGTAGGATATTTTATTAATTTTTTCCATTTTTTTGATAATCCGTTCTTTATTTTTTAAGAGATATTCAATCATTATTAATCCCTCAAATTTTATCCTTCAATAGTTCCATAACCTATCAATCTCCACCTTGAACCAACTCTTCTGCTTATAGCTACTCTATCTCCAATCTCAGCACATATTGGGAGTTTTAATTTTATATCTGCTATATCTCCCCTTGCTGATGTTATAACTCCTGCGGTTGTAGCAGTTCCAATGTTTAGCATTAAAACCTCTCCTGTTCTCAATGGCTCTATCTGTAATTCCTCCTTAGTTCCTACAACTCTATCCAACAAATTGGCTCTTATTGTTATTTTTTCTCTAATTGGTGGTAGAGTACCAGGCAATCCAACAACGCTTCCAGTTAAGGCATCTGATTTTGTTAAATATGGGTCTAATGTAGTCCCAACACCAATCAAACCTCCTGGATGAGCTTTTCTAAGTATGGTATTTCCAGCGGCTAATGAAACAATCTTTGTAGTTAATGGTTTCCAGAATGTTTTGTTACCTTCAGTTACTTTGATTCCAGGTCTTATTTCAATCTCATCCCCAACTTTAAATACTCCTTGGATAATTGCTCCTCCTAAAACTCCTCCTTTTAAATCCTTAATCTCAGTTCCTGGCTTGTTTATGTCAAAGCTTCTTGCAACATACATTCTTGGTGTAGCGTCAGGGTCTCTTTTAGGTGTTGGAATAAAGTCCTGTATTGCCTTCAATAAAACATCAATGTTTGCTTCGTGGTGGGCTGAGATTGGAATTATTGGGGCATTTTCAGCAATTGTTCCCTTAACAAATTCTTTTATTTGCTCATAATTTTCTTCTGCCTGTTTTTCATCTACTAAATCAATTTTATTTTGCACAATAATAATTTTATCAATTCCTAAAATCTCCAAAGCCATTAAATGCTCTTTTGTTTGAGGTTGTGGGCATGGTTCATTAGCAGCTATAACCAAAATTGCTCCATCCATCAAAGAAGCTCCAGAGAGCATTGTAGCCATCAATGTTTCATGTCCTGGGGAATCTACAAAAGAGACTCTTCTTAAAAACTCTGTTTCAGCTAAACAGTTTGGACATCTTGGTTTTGTTGTGTAAGTTCCACATTGTGGGCATTTTCTTATCTCACAATCAGCATAACCTAATCTAATTGAAATTCCTCTTCTTAACTCTTCACTATGTCTGTCAGTCCAAACTCCTGTTAATGCTTTTGTTAAACTTGTTTTTCCATGGTCAACGTGTCCAACCATTCCAATATTTACTTCTGCCTGTTTAGCTGCTTGTTTTTTCTTTGCCATAATTATCCCTCATAAGTAATTATTAAAGAATTGTTAATTACTATCTTTATCCATAAAAATCATTTAATAACGCAATTGACAACTTTCACAATAGAATTTTTTTAATTTTTTAAATTTTAAATATCTTAGGATATTTTCATTATTTATAATTTTAGTTTAGCTTAAAAATTGAATGCTATAATTGAATACTATTAATATAAAATAGCCACAACAAAAAAATAAATTTAAAAGTTGAGTGGATAATTTTATTTTATTGCTCTTCATTTCCACCTTCTAATCCTAACAATTCAGGAATTGATTTCTCCCCATATTCAACAACTTTAACGTTAATTTGGACGATATCAGGAGCTATTGTATTTCCTCTAACTGTTTTTCTTCTTCTTTCTCCTTTTCTTTTTGGTCTGAATCCTGGTGGAGCACTTAATAAAACTCTAACCTTTCTACTTCCGTGGATGTCAGGTCTCATTGGGAAACCGCTTGAATCAGTACCTCCTGTTATTTGCAATTTGTACCCTTCTAAACCTAAAATTTTTCCATCAAAGGTTTCTCCAATTTTCTTACCAACTAATGGTGTATTGTCTGCCTCAATTTGGTAGCATCTTCCTGTTTTTGGGTCTGCAACTACGAATTTTGCTGTTGGCATTGTATTCCCTCCTATATTTTTATTTTTGTTATTTGTTTTCAGTTTCCAAATTTTTAAATTAACTTTTAAGTTTGATAAAACAGATTTTTTAAGAGTATTTTTATAAATATCTACATTTCACCCTACGCCTCCCCAGCTTCATCATTTTACTACCCCTCTGGGGATTAGAGGGGTAGAAACTCAACTGGGTCATCGACACGTCCCAACTCCTTAAATAGGAGTCAGGACAATAGGCGATAATAATTGAACTCTTAATATTTTAAATAATTTTTGGTTTTATGCTTTTAATGCTATTGTGATAATATAGTATAGAATTATGAGCCCAGCAATTGCTAAAAACATATATTGAGTTCTTAACATCCTTTTCCTTCTTTGCATATATTCAATTCTGCATTTTTCTGAGCAGAAAACTTGGTCTGGAGGAATTGAGATACCACAATTTAAACAGTGTCTATGCTTTGGAATTTCCATTTTATCCCTCGATTATTGTTCCATTTATTATTCCTTTACTAACATTTAAAAGCTCTTCAGGTGTTCCTTTAACAACTGCCACTTTTAATTTAGCTCTCTCAATAATCTTAGCAGCTAATAAATCAACAACTGATGATGAACCTGCCTTTAATGAAGAAGATAATGCTAAATCAACGAGCTGTTTAGCACTCATCTTATCGAATTTTTTAGCATCTTTATATTTATGTGGGTCTTTGTCATAAACACCATCAACATTTGTTCCAATAACTAACAAATCAGCATTTATAAACTCTGCCAATGAAGCTGCAACTGCATCAGTTGTGTGTCCAGGATGAGTCCCTCCCATCACAGGAATTTTTCCTAAGTTTAATATAAACTCCGCCTCTTCAAATGATGTAGGGACTTTTTTTATACTATAATTTCCTAAAGCAGTGATTATAATCATTGCATTCATTCTTGTAGCCATTATTCCAAGCTCATCACAAAAACTCTCATTAGCTCCAAGTTTTCTTCCTATCTGTATATATTCTCTCGCTGTTTTTCCTCCTCCAACAACTATAGCTACCTCATGTCCCTCATCCTTAATCTTTTTAAAGGCATTGGCATATTCTTTAATTTTTTCAGCATTGGCTCCCTCTTTTGGCATCACAACCGAGCCTCCCAAATCAAAAACAATCTTCATCTTCTCACCAGAACTTCCTAATAAAAGAGTTATCAGGACTTTTGGCATATATATGACTTAAGTACTTTGACGCCTTATAGTATAGGACTTTCGCAGGAATAGATATTAAAAGGTAGATTTGATGCCCTTGGCATCATATTTTCATTACTTAATATATAAACTGCGAAAGTCCTATAGTATTTATATCCTGCGAAAGTCCTGTCAAAATATCAAAATAGGGAGTATTTAATTTTAATTCCATGTAATTCCAAATATTTGAATATTTCTATCAATATGCACAAAAAATAAAAAGGTGTATTGTTATTATAGATATATTGTAAGTTGGGCTTAACCTCTCAATGCAGCCTTTACATCTTCAACTTTTACGGTCTTTCTCTTTGCGTGCTTAGCTAAATCAACTGATTTCTTCGCTATTTCCAAAGCAATTTCCTCTAAAGCTTCGGCAAAGTATTTCCCTGCTGCTTCACTAACTCTCTGAGCACCTGCCTTCTTTAAGATTCTTACACATGGTGCAACTGGAAGCTCAGCCATAATACCACCTCAGAACTTTACATTTTTAGTTTTTTATAATGGAAGTATATATATTTTTCGGGGATATTCTCAAATATTTTCTCCTATGCTCTTTTGAGTATTATTGTGAGTTCATTTTTGGTATTGGCCTTTAAATTAACTATTTTAAATAGTTCAATATTTTTATATTGGTCTAAAATTTTTAATACTTGCTCTAAATCTTCCTTTTTGGTCTTTGAATTTCTTGCTTTTAATGTATGAATTATATATCTATCACTTTTTAAATATTTCGCAAATTTTAATGTTAAAAAGATAGATTCATCAGGATATAGGTTAGTGTCATTAGTTATCAAATCAATTTCCTCATTAATATCTTTTTCAAAATCCACATGTTCAGCTCTCTTTTTTATATGGATTATGTTGTTAGCTTTTATCTTTAACTCTCCAGTATCTATAGCATAAACCTTTTTAGCTTTTTTTGATAATATCTTCGCCCATCCTCCTGGGGATGAGCCAATATCTACAACGCAATTTAAGTTTTCAAATATAAACGGAAATTTTTTTATTAATTCACTCATTTTTCTCTCTGAGCGGTTTAATGGTCTTTCAGCATATCTCTTTAAGTTTTTTAAATTGTTTATATTCTCCTGAATAACAAGTTCATTAAAATCATCATAATATATTGAGATATAGCTTTTATCTTGTAAAATTTCAATATTTATTTTGAAATCCCAATTTTTTAGATTTACTTTTAAATTTAAATCTTTAAAGGTATCTAATATATACATTCCAATTATTCTTTCAAGTTCTTCACTTGTAAATTCATGATTACCTCTCCTGTTACACCTAACTACAAAAGATTTATTTCTTAATTTTTCTTTATTTTTATTGATTAAAAAAGATACAGTTCTTTTTATCTCATTAATATCTGTTTTACATTCTATCTCTAACGGAATCAATCTCAACAAAAATTTTAGATTAGCCTTATTTTCTTTAATAATATTTAAAAATTCATGAGAATTTTGAGAAAAAACTATTAAAATTCCCCTAAATGGAGTCCATAGGATTTTCTTTTTTATTGGTAATTTATTTAGCTCATCCCTCAATTGAGGCTCGAATCCAGGTTTTGTTGTTACTAAAGCTACTGGTTTCATAAATTTAGCCACCACAGAACTCAATAATATTTTTTGCTAATCTAACTTTGTCATCCAATGTTTTCATAATTGTGTTGGTTATAAAAACTTCACAAGGTATTTCTTTAGCTATTTCTTTATCAACATTATCTATAACTAAGATATCAACTATATCTTTATAAAATTCATAAACTCCTTTAACTGATACTTCATAACCCTTAGCTTTCATTAATTTACCTGCAGGACCTGAGACAGCAGAATTTCCAACTATTGGAGAAACAGCCACTACTTTTTTATCTTTTAATAACTCTCTAATTCCATTTAAACTTAAAATTGGCCCTATAGAAGTTATTGGATTTGAAGGACCAATGATAACAAGGTCGCTATTCTCTATAGCTTCAACCGCCTTCTCACAAGGTTTGGCATATAAACTATTTTCATAAATAACATCTAAAACCTCAACATTCCCTCTTCTCTTAACCCAAAAGTCATGGAATTTTAATAAATCTATTTTTCCATCAACCTCTGCCAAAATTTTTGTCTCAACTCTATCATCGCTCATTGGAATTACTTTTGCTTTAATTCCTAATGCTTCTCTTTCCATATCCACAATTTCTGAGAGTTTATAACCTCTCTTTAAATAATATGTCTTATGCATTTTTAAGGCTCTATCTTTATCTCCTATCCTCAAAACTTCATCAAATCCAAGATTTTTTAATTGCTCATGAGTATAAAATGTATCTCCTTTAACCCCATACCATGTTTCCTCATTAATTAAATCTGCTAAGGTATAGAGAACGGTATCAACATCAGGTGATAAATATAAATCTCCTATCCAAGTATCTTCACCAGTATTAACAATAACAGCCAATTTTTCATTATCAACAACTCTTTTTAAGCCTTGCAATAGCTTTGGAGTTCCTGTTCCTCCAGATAATACTGTAATCACATTCTCACCTAATCTTCAACTTAAGCTTATTGATTAACTTATTAGTTATCCTGTCTGTTAAGTAGTATTTTTTTCTATTGCTTCTTGTTTCGAAGAAATTATCTATTATTTTTTTAATATTCTTCTTTCCATTGTATTTTTTTGCAAGTTCTCTCATTTTTAAAGCATTTCTTTTATAAAATTTCATATTTGTTATGTCAAATATAGTTTCCTCTAATCTATATAGCTCTTTATAAGATAAAGCTATTCCACAACCTAAATTATGGACTTTTTTAGCATTATTTCCTTGCTCAGGATGGTCTAAATCTGGGATAACAATTAACGGTTTTCCAAATGATAGAGCTTCCATTATTGTTGAATGCCCACCATGAGATATAATAAGTTCTGCATTTTTTATAAGTTCTTTCATATTTGTTGTTATTGGGATTATTTCAATGTTTTTATCCTTATAAGTGTGTAATTTTAAATCATTTTTTAGCATTTTAGCTACTTCATAACTTCCACATACAAGTTTTACATTCAAGTTATTTTTTAAAGCAATTTTTCCAAGCTCTTCAAGAATTTTATATCTATACTCAAAACCTCCAATAACGCTCAATATGTAATTTTCTTCATTGTCATCATCTTCAATGTCATATCTAATTAAAGGGCCTATAAACTCCATATTTTTTATAATTTTTAGGTTGTATTCACATATAGTATATGGTGGAGGAAAATCAGGTACTATAAATCTTTCACATCTTTCATTTATTATGTTTAGAGCTTTCATTGTAGGATAGACAATTAAATCTGTTTTTAATTTATATTTTGTATAGTTTTGATTGCTTATACAGATAACCGGCTTTTTTAAAAGTTTTGCTGCTACAATTGTACTATATTTGCAGTCAGAGATTATTAAATCAGGATTATATTCTTTAATGATTTCCATTTCTCTCCTAATAGCTTTTTTTGGGCTGTATTCTTTATTAAATATACTTGAAGTTATATCAAATTTTCCATCTCTTCCTTTAAGTTTTATCTCTGGGAATGTTTCAAAAACTTTAAAGTTATATTTCTCAATGAAATCTTTACTTTTTCCATAGGCAATGTATGAGATTTCATAATCATCTTTTAAAGCTTCACCAATTGCTATACATCTTGTTGTATGTCCAAAACCCTCCCCACAAACTGAAATAAGAATTTTCATACTACCCCTCTATAATAGCTTTTTACTTTCTTCTGTAAGAGCCAATTTATTGATTCTTCCAATTTTTTCCTTTCTTATTATTTTCCTAGCTTCTAATTCAGATATAATTCGTGAAACCTTTGGCTTACTCATTCCAGTAATTTCAACAATTTCTTTTTGAGTTATATGTCCATGTTTTTTTATCAAATCAATTATGATTTTCTCTTCTTCTGTTAAAAATCTCCACAATACTCCTTTTTTTTCTTCCATATATTTCTTCGCAATCTCTTCTAAGTTTCTAACTTTGTCTTTTAGCTCTTCATTCTCTTTCTTTAATTTTTCAATATATTTGTTTAGTGATTCAATATTTTCTTTATATGAGAGATTTTCATCTACAAGTTTTTGTATTCTACTTTCATATTCGGAAATCCTTTCATTTAACACTCCAATAATCTCATTCTTACTTAGTAAATTTTTATTAGCTTTACTCAATTCAACTTCTAAATCTTTTATTTTTGCAGTTAAATTTTTAACCTCATCTTCTTTTTCTTTTAATTTATCTTTTAGTTCATTTAATTCATTTTTTATGCTTTCAGTATCTTTTATGGTCTTCTTTTTAGAAATTCTCTCTCTAATAAATAGACCCCCAAATATTGTAGCCCCAAATATTGTAATTATTAAGAGATATTTCAAATTATTATTAATAGATGGATATTCTACAATATTATTTGAGGGATATGTTATAAAGGTATATTTTACAGTAATTGTGAAAGTTATTTCTTTATTTAAGGACAAATCCCATATAATGATTTGATGTTTTCCATCGGTAGTTATTTTGTATCCAGAAGGAGTTACAAGCAAAGTACCTTGAGGGGAAGATATAACTGCCCCTGGTGGAAGAATTACTTTTATAGTAGCATTTTTTGCAGGGATTGGAAAGTTCATAATAAGTTGCTTAATATCATCTCTCGTCCAGATTGCATCAGTTACTAAACAATTAAATGTTACATTTACATACTCATTTGGAGGGATAGGTTTTTCAAATTCTACGGCAATTTCTGTAATTCCATCATTGTATAGGGCACTATATCCTTTAATATTTACAGAAGAGTTTATTGTAAGATTTTCAACATTTTGAGGGATTGTATATGTAATACTACTCAAATTTTTATTATCGTTATTGTAAATTACCATAGTTATTGTCTCATTTATGGTATCGTCAGGATTAACTATGCATTTGATATCTATCTTTTCAATGCTGTATGCCAAAGATATATTTCCCAACAATAGAAAGAAAAACAAAAATATTAAAAATTTCTTAGGTTTAATGTATATCACCTTTAATTGGTGTGATATTATTATAGAACTTTCGCAGTTTATATATTTAATAAGGAAATAATGATGCCTTTGGCATCAAATAACAGTCTGAATGCATTTTTTATATGTATTAGGGTACTTTGAAGCTTTTGGCTTCAATTAAGTCAATAAAAGAAATGTTATATTCTGCATTCAAAGTGTTATGCCATTCTATATTTATTCATGCGAAAGTCCTACTATTATTTATATCCCTTTAATATATATAAAAATTTGTTTCGCATAGACCAAAATACAAAGGGGTTGGAAAGATGCTAAAAGATTATAGGCTATCAATTGCCATACCAATAGCCCTTCTTATATTATCAATTTTATTAATAGGTTTTAAAGGAATTCCTAAAAGTATAGATATAACTGGGGGAACGGAGATAACAATTAAAGTGGATAAAGATATAGACATAACCCCTCTAAAAGAATCACTTGATGGAATAGCAGAAATAAAGAAATTAAAATCAGCTGATGGATATTACATAGTTGTTAGATGTAAAAGTGAAAACTCTGACATTGTAAAGCAAAAAATTAAAGAATTTTTCCATGTTGATAGTTTAGATAAGTTAAATTATTCTGAAAAGACTATTGGAGCGATGTTAAGTGCTAAATTCTTTGAAGAGGGATTAAAAGCTGTTGGATTTGCATTTTTATTTATGGCAATAGCTGTCTACCTCTACTTTAGAAATCCCGTGCCAAGTGGAACAATTATACTATGCGCATTATCAGATTTGATAGTTGCCTTAGGGGCGATGAGCTTATTTAATATTGAGCTGTCCTCAGCTACTATAGCTGCTTTATTAATGGTTATTGGTTATAGCGTAGATTCAAACATTTTATTAACAACAAGAGTTTTAAAGAGATTAACAAAAAGCTTTGATGAAACTGTTAAAGAAGCAATGAAAACTGGTATAACAATGACTTTAACTACAATTAGTGCTATGTTAGTATTATTAATTGTTGTAAAGCTATTTATCCCAGTTGCAGATATATTGGCTAATATAGCTACTGTCTTAATCTTGGCTTTAATTGCCGATATTATAAACACATGGTTGTTAAATGCTGGAATATTGAGATATTATTTAACAATATACAAAAAGAGAGTATAAAATATCTAAAAATATTCCTTTTTTAAAATCTCTAAGAACTTTTTTATTCCTTTTTCAATGCCATTTCTTTGCCTCTCTTTAACATTCTCAAAAGTAATTAGGTTGGCATAAACATCTGAAGTAAATAAATAACAATTATTATCTGTTAATATACAAATAGCTCCCATACCAATGCCTGCGGTAGTTCCAATAGCTATATTAGCATTTAGCTTTTTCTTTAATCCCATTGCCATTAGCTTAGCAACCTCTAAATCCTTCTCTTCACTATATGCCTTTGCATATCTATAGCTATAATCAGGCTCTGGAAGTTTTATATCTAAGAGCTTTTCAGCCCCTACAATTGAAGGAATAAACATAGCTGCTATAATTTTAATATTTTTAATTAATTTTAAATCTTCATCAGAAAATAAATATTTAAATTCAAAATCTTCATAGCCAGCAGCTGCCTTATGTAATGTTAAGCCAATATTTGCATGTGTAAAACATTCAGCAGTAGCTACTGTAATCATTTTACTCACCGTGATATGTATGGGTGTTAAAGAATATTACGACAAATTAGCTAAAAGCTATGATAAATTGTATAAAAACAAGTATATGAGGTTTGTGGAAAGAGAAATTTTAAAAAAAGAGATTAAAGATGATGACTTTGTCTTAGATATTGGTTGTGGGACAGGGGAGCAATTAAAAATTTTAAATAAAGCAATTGGTTTAGATATATCAATAGAAATGGCTAAAATAGCAAATAAAAAAACCAACAAACCTGTAGTAGTTGCTAACGCTGAGTTTCTCCCATTCAAAAATAGGAGTTTTGATAAAGTAATATCATTTTTTGGAGCTTTAAATCATTGCAATTTAAAAAGAGCTTTAAAAGAAGTTAATAGAGTTTTAAAAAAGGATGGAATTTTTATATTTACAGTAGCAAATGTCTATGATATAAAATGGATTTTAAAGAATATTTTAAAAGGAAACTTCAAAAAGGTAAGAAGTGCTTTAAAGAAAAGAAAAGGAACAATAATAAAGGTTGTTGATGGAGAAAAAATAAAAGTAAAAACAAGATTTTATAATATTAAAGAGGTTAAAAATATCTTAGAAGATAATGGCTTTGAGGTAGTTTATACCTTTGGAGCAAATATTACAAACTCTCCATTGGATAAGTTTATTTATAAAAGCTTTTTAAAGCATTTTTCATCTTATATAGGATTTGTTGCTAAAAAAAGTAAATAAAAAATAATTTATTTTTTAAGCTTCTCTTTTCCAGCTTTTTTAATTGCATCATACATCATCTCAACAGCATTTGGATTCTCTTCCAACAAATTACCTGTAACTATTGCATCAGCTCCTGCTAAAACCTTTTCATAGGCAATTTCTGGCTTTCTAATCCCTCCACCAACAATTATATTAATCCCAGAGAGCTTTTTTGATAAAGCTATTGTTTCATTATTTATAGGGTAAGGAGCTCCACTTCCAGCTTCTAAGTATGCCCATCTCATACCAAAGAACTTTGCTGATAAACAATACATAGCTGTTATTTTTGGTTTGTTTTGAGGTATTTCCCTAATTTCACCAACATAACCTACAGCAGTTTTTTTAGCTGGCTCTATGCAGAGATAAGCCATAGGTATTGGCTCTAAGTTATATTTTAATATAGTTATAGCTCCTAAAGTTGGAGCAGTTATTGCCCAATATGTATTGGATGAGTTCATTAAGCTCATATAAAATACAGCATCAGCGTATTTTGAAAGTCCATCAACATTTCCAGGGAATAGGATTATTGGAAGCTTAGTTATTTTTTTTATTTTTTTCACTGCTTCATCTAAATTAACAACTCCAATACTCCCTCCAACCATTATTACATCTGCATAATCTTTAACTTTTTCAGCTATCTCTTCAATATTTTCTTCCTCTGGGTCTAATAGAGTTAGATAAACAGCTCCCTCCTCTTCAATAATTTGATTCAATTTTTTTTCAACTTTACCTATTTTTATTTCCATAATCTCACAGAATTTTTAATGGTCATTTTTCAATGATTGTCTCTTTTATTGCCATCCCAAAATGTCTTGCATATTCCTCTGGTTTTATTAAAACTTTGTCTCCAGGTTTTAAATCAACAACAGAAACTGGCTCTCCTTTTTCATTAACTAACCTTATTGTTTCAGCATTTTGTAATATAGTCCTTATAATATCTCCTTTATATTCTGCTTCAATTAATATCAATGGCCTTCTTTCAATCTTTACCCTGCCAACTATAGCTTCCCTTGCATTTCCATCCTTATCAACAATTAAAACCTTATCTCCTGCCTTTAACTCACTTAAATATTTTGTTTTATTCCCTGGGCATAATATATAGGCATGAACAGGCCCTGCATTAACTCTGAAAGGTCTTGTAGCTACGTAAGGGTTTTCTACAGTCTCAGAATGAACTAAAAATAAACCTCTTGAGTAGGAACCAATTAACATTCCTTCTCCTATCTCCATTAATGAGCAGGTATCTATACAAACCCTATCTCCACTACCTATTGGCTCAACTCTTGTTATTGTTGCTACATCTAAGGCTATTTTTTCTTTATTCATTTCCTCAATTAATTTTGACAACTCTTTTATATCCTCTAAGTTTTTTGGGTTTAAAAGAACTCCATCAGTTCCTTTCTCTAAAATTTCATAAGCAACCTTCGCCTCATCAACTGAATCAACACTTGCAATAATTTTTACATCTCTATTAAATAAATCGGCTATTAAATTCTCTAATGGGATGATTGTCCAATCTCTACCCTCTAAGATAATGTTATCAACAAAACCAAACCTTGCTACTTCAGAAGCTAATTCTTCATCTTCTTTTGATTCTATTGGTATATAAATAGCTGTTTCTTTGCCCAAGTTTTTAGCTTCTTTTAAAAACTCTATGTTGTCATCTTTATTTACTAAAACAATATCTGCATCTAAGCTATGTGAAGCTACTTTAATATTTCCAAGCTCTTTAATTTTTTCAATATCTTCTGGTTCAGCAACAACCACAGGAATTGATGATTCCAAAGCCATCTTTACAATCTCCTTTTTATCTTCCCAGTTATCTCCAGTAACATTAACCCATCCAAATTTCATAATTCCACCTTTTTGTTATTTCAATAGGACATTTCTCTTATAGGATATGCGAAAGTCTTATTCAACTAAATTAAGTTACCACTCCTTATTTATAAAGATTTATTATGGGAGTCAATCATAACAAGTTACAATGTCTTTTTATAATTTCACTTTCATCTAAATTTAACCTCTTCATAATCTCAGCTATAACTAAATCTAAGAATATTAAAGTTGTTTCTTCAAAAGTAGTTCCCATTGGTAAATATTTTGATTTTTTAACCTCTAATGGAATTATCAGCTCAGCAAATTCCACTATAGTTCCACATTCGCATACAATTGCAACAATATTATTATTTATTTCCTTTGCCCTTTTAGCAACTGTTAAAACAGTCTCTGTCTTTCCACTACCAGATATTAAAATTAGCAAATCATCTTTTTCATATGATGAAGTTGTTGTCTCTCCAACAAAATAGGAGTTAAAGCCAAGATGCATTAATCTCATAGTAAAACATCTTCCAATATATCCACTCCTTCCAACACCAAAAACAAAGATTTTTTTAGCTTTTAAAATTTTATTTATTAAAGTATCCATCTTATATTTCCATTCATCGTCAGTATAGAATCTTTTTAATATTGATAAGTTGTGGGCTATGATTTCTAGTTCATCCAATTTCGACACCTATCGAAGTTATCTTCACAAATATATCCAAATCTACAGATTAATTACTGAAAAATAAAACATACGATAATAATTGTTATTTAGCAAAAAATGGTGGGGGTGCTGGGATTTGAACCCAGGTCCAGGGATTTCTCCTGCCATGGTCCAGCGCCCTATAGGCAACTGGAGTCCCCGATGATAGACCTGGCTACACCACACCCCCGCATTAACGACACATATAAAAAGTAAAAGGGGATATATAAATTTTACGGTCGATATGAGATATCTAAGATACTTTTATATGAGTTCAAACCAATATTTTCAGATAATAACAAATGCTTTAAAAACTGTAAAATTGAAAATTTAATGCAAATTTGGTGAGGGATAGGATGATTTTATTAGATGAAAATACAAGAGCGATAGTTCAAGGAATTACTGGAAAACAGGGTAGTTTTCACACAAAGAAGATGTTAGAATGTGGAACAAAAATTGTTGGAGGAGTTACACCAGGAAAAGGTGGGCAAGAGGTTTATGGAGTGCCTGTTTTTGATACAGTTAAAGAAGCTGTTGAAGAAACAGATGCAAACGCGTCAGTAATTTTTGTTCCAGCCCCATTTGCTAAGGATGCTGTTTTTGAGGCAATAGATGCAGGAATTGATTTAATTGTTGTTATTACTGAACATATTCCAGTTCATGATACAATGGAATTTATAAACTATGCTGAAGATGTGGGAGTTAAAATTATTGGTCCTAATACACCAGGAATTGCTTCACCAAAAGTAGGTAAATTGGGAATCATACCAATGGAAGTTTTAAAGGAAGGAAGTATAGGTATGGTTTCAAGAAGTGGGACATTAACTTATGAGATAGCTCACCAAATAAAAAATGCTGGATTTGGTGTCTCAACTTGTGTAGGAATTGGAGGAGACCCAATAACTGGACTTAGATACAAAGAAGTTTTAGATTTATTTGAAAAGGATGATGAGACAGAAGCTATTGTTATGATTGGAGAGATTGGTGGAGGGGCTGAAGAAGAGGCTGCTAAATTTATAGAAAAGATGAAAAAGCCAGTAGTTGGTTATATTGCTGGTCAGTCAGCTCCAGAAGGAAAGAGAATGGGACATGCTGGGGCTATAGTTGAAAAAGGAAAAGGTACTGCTGAAAGTAAGATGAAAGCTTTAGAAGAAGCTGGGGCTTATGTAGCAAGAAATATATCCGATATTCCAAAGTTATTAACAGAGATTTTAAAAGAGTAATAAAAATAGTTAAAAATAAGTCTAATCTCTAATATTTTGAGGAAACTCTTCAATATATGGTATATCCGACATATTTATTTCCCAAACGGCTTTGTATGAATCAAAAATATTTTGAATATTTCTAAAATTATAAGTTATTTTTACTGTTTTTATATCCTTTGGGACTTTGTAGATTATATATCCTTCAATATATTTGTGTGGAGGTACTGTAGTGATTGTAAGTACATCCTTAATATCAAGTACATTCATTTCACAATCATATTTTCTTCCCTTTTCATCAACTAAATAAAAATCCATATTTGAGATATAATATGACTTGTCATCTTTCAAATTATCTACCCTAACTTTTACAATAATAAAAGTTTCATTATCCTTTATTTTTCTATATCCCATATTTCCTTTAAGTTTTTGAGTTCTGTATATTTCTTTTATTGTCATTTTTATTTTAGAAGTGTTTGACATTATAGACTCGCCAACTTTTAGATTTATCTCTTTTATAGAATCTTCATCTATATAGATTGTCATATTATCTATATCTTTTCCATAAAAGGTCTTATATAAAAAATTTGAAACATTTGCCCCCACAAATACTAATATAATTAGTGATACCCCCAATATTATTAGAGATTTCAAGCCCAAAATTTAATCACCCCAATACAATATTTCAATAAATTATTTTGTTACTATATTATATAATTTTAACGTAAAAAATAACATACATTACATACTTAATAGTATTGGGGCTTCAAATGAAAAACTTTATATTCTACAATTTTAACAGTTAAACTATAACTTTTACACATAAGAGGGATATTATGACAGATAGAGTTTTATTTAAATTGTTTGTTGAAGAAAAAAATGTAGGCAAAGCGATAAATATTATGACATTATCTGGAATTACTGGATTTTTCTTGCATAAGTATAGGGGATTATCGCCAGATAAGATTAAAAATTTAAGTAAAGAGGAATTAGAAAATATTGAGAAGGTATATGAAATTATAGAGAAAGAGTCTGATAAAGCAGTTGTTATTGGAACAGTAGTTAGAAAGGAAAAAGCTAAAAAAATAGAAGAGCTATTAAAAGAAAAATTAGATAGTGAGAGATGGACTGTAATGAAGATTCCAATATTAAAAGTTAAGGTTCATAGAGTTTAAAGGTGAGTACGAATGAAAGTTCTTCTATATCTGTTTGTTGAAAGTGAAAATGTTGGAAAGGCAATAAATGCTTTATCAGAGGGAGGAATAACAGGATTTTTCTTATATGACTATAAGGGTATGTCTCCTCAAGATTGGCAGGGATTTTTGTTAGATGAAGACCCAGAAATGGCTATAAAAGCAATTAGCGATTTAGCACAAAATGCAATATTGATTGGAACTGTTGTAGATGAATATAAACTAATGGAGATTGAAAAACTAATTGATGAAAAATTAGCTGATTGCAAATATACAATAATTGAAGTCCCTATTGAAGGGATAATAGTGAATATGCCTTAAAAATGAGGAGATTATATGAGAAGAAGAGGAAGACCAAAAATACCAAGATTTATATCTGAAGAACCAAAATTTAGGATATTTAAGCCACAAGGAAGGCCTATTGGAGATTTAGATAAAGTTGTATTAACTGTAGATGAATTAGAGGCTATTAGATTGGTTGATTATCTTGACTATACTCAAGAAGAAGCCGCTAAATTGATGGGTATTTCAAGAAGGGTTTTATGGAGCTTATTAACAGAAGGCAGGAAAAAGATTGCTGATGCATTAATAAATGGAAAAGCAATAGTTATTGAAGGAGGAGAATACAAAATTAGAGAATGCGGCTTCTGTATGAGACATAGGTTTGGCATAAAAAAGCACTGTAGAACTTTAGATGGTGAGGAACTATGATACTATTGGAAGTTAAAAACGTTACAAAAAAATTTGGAGATAAGGTAGTTTTGAAGAATATATCATTTACATTGGAAGAAGGAGAATCATTAGGTATTTTGGGTAAAAGTGGAGCTGGGAAATCAGTTCTATTACACATGTTAAGAGGAATGGATGGTTATGAACCTACTGAGGGGCAAATAATTTATCATGTCTCTTATTGTGAAAAGTGTGGTTATGTAGATGTTCCTTCAAAGGCAGGAACTCCTTGTAAAAAGTGTGGAGAAGAGCTTAAAAAAATAGAAGTTGATTTTTGGAATGACAAAAAATACACCTATAATTTAAAAAGAAAAATTGCCATAATGCTTCAGAGAACCTTCGCTTTATATGGGGAGAAATCAGTTCTCGAAAACATCTTAGAGGCTTTACATCAGGCAGGATATGAAGGAAAAGAAGCTATTGATAAGGCATTAGAGCTAATTAAGATGGTCAAGTTAGAGCATAGAGTAACACATATAGCAAGAGATTTAAGTGGGGGAGAAAAGCAGAGAGTAGTTTTAGCAAGACAAATAGCTAAAGAGCCATTTATATTCTTAGCTGATGAACCAACTGGAACCTTAGACCCTCAAACTGCTAAATTAGTGCATTCAGCTTTGAAAGAACTTGTTATTAAAAATAAGATAAGCTTAATCTTAACCTCTCACTGGCCGGAGGTTATTGCTGAACTAACAGAAAAAGCTATTTGGTTAGAGAAAGGAGAAATTATAATGGAAGGTAGTTCAGAAGAAATTGTTAATAAATTCATGGAAACAGTTAAAGAGTTTAAAAAACCAGAAACAGAAGTTGAAATTAAAGAAGATATAATAAGATTAGAAAATATCTCAAAACATTATTGTTCTGTAGAGAGGGGGGTTGTTAAGGCAGTTGATGGAGTTACTTTAAATATAAGAGAGAAAGAAATCTTTGGTTTGGTTGGAGTAAGTGGAGCTGGAAAAACCACTTTATCAAAAATAATAGCAGGAGTACTTCCTCCATCTAAGGGGAAGTATTGGTTTAGAGTTGGAGATGAATGGGTTGATATGACACAACCTGGAATAAATGGGAGGGGTAGAGCTAAGAGATATATAGGTATATTATTCCAGGAATATGCACTCTATCCACATAGAACCATATTGCAAAACTTAACAGAAGCTATAGGTTTAGAGCTTCCAGATGAATTTGCAAGGATGAAGGCAGTTTATACTTTAACCTCAGTAGGTTTTAGTGAAGAAGAAGCAGAGGAGATTTTGGATAAATATCCTCATGAATTGAGTGTTGGGGAAAGGCATAGATGTGCTTTAGCACAAGTTTTAATAAAAGAGCCAAGAGTTGTTATCTTAGATGAGCCAACTGGAACAATGGACCCAATAACAAGAAATACAGTTGCTGAATCAATTCACAAATCAAGGGTAGAATTAGAACAGACATATATTATAGTTTCACACGATATGGATTTTGTATTAAATGTTTGTGATAGAGCAGGTTTAATGAGAAATGGTAAATTAATTAAAGTTGGTAAGCCAGAAGAGATTGTTGCTTTATTAACTGAGGAGGAGAAACAAGAAATGTTTGGACAAAAATAATTTATTAATTATATTAATTAAATACTTTATTAAATCTATAAATATTAAATTTACAATTTCTCTCTAAACTTTAATATCTCATTTTTGTTAGGAATAATAGGATAGCCAACAACTATATCATTATTATCTTTAATTCTCTTTAAAATTTCTTTATCTTCTAAAAATAATATAAAGTCCTTCCAATTCCCATTATATTTTTTCCTTCTATTTAAATAACCTTCCATAGATTTCAATATATTTTCATCAATTTTTGAAGTAAATGGAATGTATATAGCTCTCTTTGAGTTTATATTACATGTTTGCCCATATAGATAATAAGCGATAAGATTGTTTTCTTCAATAATATCTTTAACAATACTCTCAACTCCTTCTGTTCCCACCCAAATATTGTTATTGTATTTCATAGCCTCTGTAATAACATCCAAAATTCTATTATTATTAAATTTTCTCTCTTTCTCAGATAAATAAAATTTATTTCCTAAGACGATACATAAATCAAAATTGTAGGATGAATAAAGATTTAATAATTGAAATACATTTTCTTTCTTTGCTTGAACTGTCAAAACAACATTTGATATATTTTCTAGTCTTTCTAAAATATCTTTATCAGTTATTGGATTATTCTCAGCGTCTATAATGTAATAATCAAAATATCTTCTAACAAACTTCCCAAACTCTACGATATCTTCATTCATTTTACTTGGCTTAATAGAAATTGCTATCATAAGGTCACCACAAAAAACTTTAAATAATTAGCAATATCTACTCTCATTATTAATAAAAATATAATATTTAATGATGAAGGTGATATCTTGGAATTTTCAGAATGGTATTCAGATATATTAGAAAAAGCTGAAATTTATGATGTTAGATACCCAATAAAGGGTTGTGGTGTTTATCTACCTTACGGATTTAAAATTAGGAGATATACTTTTGAAATAATAAGAGATTTGTTGGATGAGAGTGGGCATGATGAAGCTTTATTCCCAATGTTAATTCCAGAGGATTTATTAGCTAAAGAGGGAGAGCATATAAAAGGGTTTGAGGATGAGGTTTATTGGGTAACTCATGGAGGAAAAACTCCTTTAGATGTTAAATTAGCTTTAAGACCTACTTCAGAAACTCCTATTTATTATATGATGAAGCTTTGGGTTAAGGTTCATACAGATTTACCAATAAAAATATATCAGATAGTCAATACCTTTAGATATGAAACAAAGCACACAAGACCTTTAATTAGATTAAGAGAGATAATGACATTTAAAGAGGCTCATACAGCACATTCAACAAAAGAAGAAGCAGAAGAGCAGGTTAAAGAAGCAATATCTATCTACAAAAAATTCTTTGATACTTTAGGCATTCCTTACTTAATTTCAAAGAGACCAGAATGGGATAAGTTTCCAGGAGCAGAATATACAATGGCATTTGATACAATATTTCCTGATGGTAGAGCAATGCAGATAGCAACAGTTCATAATTTAGGGCAAAACTTCTCAAAAACATTTGAAATTATATTTGAAACACCTACTGGAGATAAAGATTATGCTTATCAGACATGTTATGGAATTTCAGATAGGGTTATAGCTTCAATTATAGCAATACATGGAGATGAGAAAGGATTAATTTTACCACCAATAGTAGCACCAATTCAAATAGTTATTGTTCCATTAATTTTTAAAGGAAAGGAAGATATTGTTATGGACAAAGCAGAAGAGATTTATAAAAAATTAAAAGGTAAGTTTAGAGTCCATATTGATGATAGAGATATAAGACCAGGAAGGAAGTTTAATGATTGGGAGATAAAAGGAGTACCACTGAGAATTGAAATAGGACCGAAAGATATTGAGAATAAAAAGATAACCATATTTAGAAGAGATACCATGGAAAAGCTCCAAGTTGATGAAACTCAGTTGGAAGATGTTATAGAAAAAACTTTAAATAATATTATGGAAAACATTAAGAATAGAGCATGGGAAAAATTCGAAAACTTTATAACCATCCTTGAAGATATAAATCCTGAGGAAATTAAAAAAATATTATCTGAAAAAAGAGGGGTAATTTTAATTCCATTTAAGGAGGAAATATATAATGAAGAACTTGAAGAAAAGGTAGAAGCAACTATTTTAGGGGAGACAGAATATAAAGGTAACAAATATATAGCAATAGCTAAAACCTACTAATAATTATAATCTTTTAATATATCTTTTATTAATCTCCTTTATTTTTATTTTTTATTGTATATGCTATAAAAGAATAAACCACTAATCAAATCATTTATGCTTTTGTAAAGGTGAAAAAATGGATGCTATGAAAGGAACAACTACCGTTGGTTTAATTTGTGACGATGCAGTAATTTTAGCAACTGATAAAAGAGCATCAATGGGTAATTTAATAGCTGATAAAAATGCGAAAAAATTGTATAAAATTGACGATTACATAGCATTAACAATAGCTGGAAGTGTTGGCGATGCACAAGCAATAGTTAGATTATTAACTGCTGAAGCAAAACTATATAAAATGAGAACCGGAAAAAATATTTCTCCATTGGCATGTGCAACCCTATTAAGTAATATTCTACACTCAAGCAGGTTCTTCCCTTTTTTAACTCAGCTAATTATTGGTGGATATGATTTATTAGAAGGAGCTAAATTATTTTCATTAGACCCATTAGGAGGAATGAATGAAGAAAAAACCTTTACAGCTACTGGTTCAGGCTCCCCAATAGCCTATGGGGTTTTAGAAGCTGGATATGATAGAGATATGTCTGTTGATGAAGGAATAAAATTAGCTATAAAAGCATTAAAATCAGCTATGGAAAGAGATACATTTTCAGGAAATGGGATATCATTAGCCGTCATTACAAAAGAAGGTGTTAAGATATTCGAAGATGAGGAGATTGAAAAAATTTTAGATAGTATGAAATCAAAATCTAAGAAAAAAACTACAAAAAGAAGTAGAAGAAAAAGTAAATAAATCAAATTAAAATTAAAAACTGATAAATTAAAAAAATAGATGACAACCAACTTTCTATATTTAGTTTAATTAAATAGGACTTTCATACTGCCTTAAAGTCATATTAAATCTATTTTACTGATTTTTTAAATTTTAAAATTTTTTTCATTGAGCTATAATGATTACTATAGGACTTTCGCAGTTTATATATTAAATAAAGACCTTTGACACCTTTAAGAGTCTATATTCCTACTAAATAATATATTTATTCTTGCGGGAGTCCTATATTAAAATTTTCAATTTAAAAACACCGTAGATTTTTAAAAGTTAAGGAGGAGGATTATTTTGTCAGCAGAGGAAATTTTAGAAAATATAACGAAAGAAATAATAAAAAAATCACCAAAAGAGGCGAAAATAGTTGATGTTCAGTTTGAAGGGCCCGAAGTTGTAGTTTATGTAAAAAATCCAGAAGTTTTTACAAATGAGATTATTAAAAACCTTGCTAAGGATTTGAGAAAAAGAATTTCAATAAGACCAGACCCATCTGTTTTAGTTGAGCCAGAAATCGCTAAAAAGAAAATTTTAGAAATTGTTCCTGAAGAGGCAGAGATTACCAACTTTGTTTTTGATGCAAACACTGGAGAGGTTATAATAGAATCAAAGAAACCTGGATTAGTTATAGGTAAAGAAGGAAAGACATTAGAGCTAATAAAAAAAGCAATAAGATGGGCACCTAAACCAGTAAGGGCTCCACCAATACAATCAGAGACAATTAAAGCAATTAGAGCTACACTTTATAGAGAAAGACATGAAGTTAAAGAAATTTTAAGAAGAATTGGAAGGAGAATACATAGGGATGTTATTGTTAAAGGAGATTATTGGATAAGAGTATCTTTCTTAGGAGGAGCGAGAGAGGTTGGAAGGTCTTGCTTATACGTCCAAACCCCAGACACAAGAGTTTTAATTGATTGTGGAATTAATGTAGCGTGTGAAGATAAGGCATTTCCCCATTTTGAAGCCCCAGAGTTTTCAATTGAGGATTTAGATGCAGTTATAGTTACTCATGCCCATTTAGACCACTGCGGTTTTGTTCCTGGTTTATTTAGATATGGTTATGACGGCCCTGTTTATTGCACAAGACCTACACGGGATTTAATGACTTTATTACAAAAAGATTATTTAGAAATTGCTAAAAAAGAGGGTAAGGAAGTTCCTTATACATCAAAAGATATAAAAACTTGCGTTAAGCATACAATACCAATTGATTATGGAGTTACAACTGATATAAGCCCAACAATAAAACTAACTCTACACAATGCAGGGCATGTTTTAGGTTCTGCTATTGCCCATTTACACATAGGGGATGGGTTGTATAATTTAGCATACACTGGAGACATTAAGTTTGAGACATCAAGGTTGTTAGAGCCAGCAGTTTGCCAATTCCCAAGATTAGAAACATTAATAATTGAATCTACTTATGGGGCTTATGATGATGTTCTGCCAGAGAGGGAAGAGGCAGAAAGAGAACTTTTAAGAGTTGTTAGTGAAACAACAGATAGAGGAGGAAAAGTTTTAATCCCAGTATTTGGTGTTGGTAGAGCTCAAGAATTGATGCTTGTTTTAGAAGAAGGATATAATCAGGGTATATTCAATGCCCCAGTCTATTTAGATGGGATGATTTGGGAAGCTACTGCTATACACACTGCATATCCAGAGTATTTATCAAAAGAAATGAGGCAGAAGATATTCCATGAAGGAGATAATCCATTCTTATCTGAAGTGTTTAAAAGAGTAGGGAGTACTAATGAAAGAAGGAGAGTTATCGATAGCGATGAACCATGTATAATTTTAGCAACATCTGGAATGCTTACTGGAGGACCGAGTGTTGAATATCTAAAACACTTAGCCCCTGATGAGAAAAATGCAATAATATTTGTTGGTTATCAGGCAGAGGGGACTTTAGGAAGAAAAGTTCAAAGAGGTTGGAAAGAAATTCCAATAACAACAAGAAATGGAAAGACAAAATCAATTCCAATCAATTTACAGGTTTATACAATTGAAGGATTTTCAGGACATTGTGATAGAAAGCAGTTAATTAAATACATTAGAAGATTGAAGCCATCACCAGAAAAGGTTATTATGGTCCATGGAGAGGAAAGTAAGTGCTTAGATTTCGCTGATACAGTAAGAAGATTGTTTAAAAAACAAACCTATGTACCAATAAACTTAGATGCAATAAGAGTTAAATAAAATATAATATAGGTAAAGTTTAAATAGAATAATCTGCTATTATTACTCGATTAATATTTTTATCTAATGTATAATAAAAAGAGAGTAAAACACAAATCAAGGATTTTAAGGTGATAAATTATGTCAAAAGGTACTCCATCAATGGGTAAAAGAAACAAAGGTTCATATCATATAAGATGTAGAAGATGCGGAAGAAGAGCATACCACGTAAGAAAAAAGAGATGCGCTGCATGTGGATTTCCAAATAAAAGAATGAGAAAATACTCATGGCAAAACAAAAAAGTTAATGGTAGAAGAATAAGATAAATTATGATTATTTTCTTTTTTATTCTACACTGATAGTTTTTTATATAGAGTTAATATATAAATTTTTTAATAATCTTATTTTGGTGATAAAATGAGTGACCTTGAGAGTATTGACTATTATGATTACAAAGCATTATTAAAGAGAGCAAGAAGCCAAATTCCTGACTACGTTTTCCAAAAAGATAGATTTGAGTTACCAGAAATTGAGATTTTAATTGAAGGAAATAGAACAATAATAAGAAACTTTAGAGAATTAGCTAAAGCAGTTAATAGAGATGAAGAATTCTTTGCTAAATATCTCTTAAAAGAGACTGGTAGTGCTGGTAACTTAGAGGGAGGTAGATTGATATTACAAAGAAGAATCAGCCCTGAATTGTTAAAGTCAAGAATCAATGATTTCTTGAGGGAGTATGTTATCTGTAGAGAGTGCGGTAAGCCAGATACCAAGATTATTAAAGAGGGAAGAGTCCATTTACTCAAATGTATGGCTTGTGGTGCTATAAGACCTATAAGAATGATTTAATTAAAAATTCTTAAGGGAAATCATGGAAGTAAAAGCAATTGAGATTTTTAAAAAATATCTCTCTTTAAATATTCTAAAAAAGGTTTTAATAACCTATTTTTTATGCTGGATAGGGTTTTTATTTTCTTTCTCAGTAGGAAAGTTTCTTTTATATCTTTCATCTATTTTAAAATCAAAGATTATTGAGCAACCTGCAAAGATAGCTCAACATATTGGAACTGTAAAGTTTAAAGCTGTTTCTTCCACAGTTTCAAAAACTGTTGGGATGAAAAGTTTATACTTAGATTATGCACTCTCATATATTATTTCTAATTATATTGGTTGTTTAATAATAGCTTTTGCTCTTGGAACTCTTGGTTATTTATACAAAAAAGACTTAAAAAAAGCCAAATCGTTAAAAGAAAAAGAAGAAATTTTCAAAAATTATCAAAAATATTTGTTAATATTGTTTATTTTAACTATTATGAATCCCTTGACTGGATTAGTTGGAGTTAATCTAGATTATTCTGACTTAATCGCTGTTATTCCTCATGGATTTTTTGAGTTTTTTGGATTTGCTACTGCAGTTGTTGCTGGAGTAGAGATATCAAACAAAATCTTTCCAATAATTAAAAGAAAAATTTCTTACAAAAAAATAGTATTTTTAATGATTTGTTCTTTTATCTTTATCTCTATAGCAGGATTATTAGAACCAATAGACTGGTATATTTATAGTTATGCAAAAGCTTATGGAATTCCTCTATTATCAGCATTTATAATGGGATACAAAAATTTATTTTTATATTTGTTATCTAAGATTTGAGGTGATATGATTAAAGTATTGGCAATAGATATATCTGGAAGGCATCATGAAAATGATATGTTTTTTAGGGTTTATGCTGGGGTTTTAGTTGAAATTAATGCGGATAGGATTGTACATGTAGAAAAAATAGATATTATGGTTAAAGAAGAAAAAACTCAGAAATTGAGAGATATTGTTAAAGAGGTTAAAGAGCTGATTGAAAAGATTGGAGAAGATTTTGATTACATTTTATGTGAAAGAGGGGAGTTTTTTAACTTGTCCAAGGATATAGTATCTGCAATTTTAAAGAAAGATGTGATATTTCCAAAGACAAGAGGAGAGTTGGAGGCTATAAACATAGCTCACCATGTTTCTTATTCAGTTAGAAAGTTTCTTATGGAAGAAAGGAAAAAAGATTAGGTGTTAGTTTTCCTTAAAATTTGGTTGGTAAAAAATAAAAAGTTGGAATATAATAAAATAGTTTTTAATGAAGTTTTTAATAAACCTGAAAGTTTGGTGATTTTAATGTATGAGATAGTTAGATATGAAGGAGGAGTTTATAAAAACAATATCTTCAAAGAATGGATTGAGGATATTGGGGGGTTTGTTATACAAGAGCACGTTATGCAGTTGGATGTTTATATGACTTTAGCAATTCCACAAAATGAACTTGAAAATATTAAAGAGGAAGCTAAAAAATACAAAGGTAAGATTATAGAGACTCCATTAGCGGGGACAGAGATTGCTGTTGTAGCCCCAAGTTTGTCAAGGCATCATCTTCCACACACAGCGTGTGATATTTCAGAATATTTAAGGAGATTTGGTGCTAAACCAAACATGATTGGATTGGCAAGAGGTGTTGGGAAAGATATATCTCAATTAAGAGAGAAAGAAAAAAGATTGATAGAGGAGCATGATTTAGCAGTTTATGTAATGGGTAATTTTGAGGCATGTATTAAAGACAAAACTCATTTATTTGATGTAGATATTCCAGTTGTGGTTACTGGAGGTCCTGAAAAAATAGATATTCCTTATCCTTATGTAGGAAATCTTGGAAGGAGGAGCCATAGGTTAAGACATGGAGAAGAGATTAGGGCTTTAAGAAAGATGGTTGATGTAATAACAGAACTTATAAATGAGAGAAGGAGAGAGTTATCTTACGACCCTCCAATTGTTCCACCAGTAGTAGTTAAAGATGAAATTGAAAAGCAGGTTGAAGAAGTTTTCTCTATATTATCACCAATGCCTATTGTTACACAGTTAGATGGGTTGAGAGTTAAATTGGATTATGATAAATATGCTGATAAAATTAGAGAAGTTAAAGTCAAAAACTATAAGTTAGAGGATATAGCAGATATTAAAAGAAGTGTAATGAAAAACTATATATTAATAAAAATAAAACCTAAATCAGAAGTAGAGTTTGAAATGCATAAAAATAAAGCTTAAATTTTAGTTTTTATATATTAAAACATTATGAGGGAAAAATATGGAGAACTTTAATTTTAAATGCTATGATATTGATGAAAAAGAAATTCCAATTCCTCCAGGATTGCCGCAGTCAATAATCGCCAGATTAATAGAGATTTGCAATGTAAAGTTTGATGTTAGAGAAGATGAGTTATATAATGTGAAATATCCTGTATTAATAGGAAAAGATGAAGATTTAAAGAAAGCTAAAAAATATTTAGAGCTAATTACAGAAGCAAAATTAGCTTTAAGAGATATTGCAAGATTAGCAAAGAAATTTAAAGTAAAAGCTAAGATTTATACCGATGATGAAGATTTAAAATATATCTTGGATGTTTTAAGCAATGATATTGCTAACAGAGATTATATAGAGGTTGTTGAAGAAATGCCGGAAGGAGATAAAGAAATTATTGAAATTTTAGATAAAAAAATATACGTTGGAATATAAATTTTAAAAATTAAATTACTTTGCTTAATAAAGAGACAATATTCATGACTTCTATATCTTTTTCTAATTTATTTTTTTCTTTAAACCTTTTTAAACTATCTTTTATGTGGTATTCACAGAATGGACAAACTGTAATTACAGCATCTACATTTGCATTGTATATCATCTTCGCTCTTCTCTTTCCTATTAAATTGGCAATCTCTGGTTTTCCACTTCTCACTCCTCCTCCAGCTCCACAACATCTTGCCTCCATATCAACAAATTCAAGTTTAGGGATAGATTTTAAAATCTCTCTTGGTTGCTCATATATTTTCTGTCCTCTTCTTAGATGACATGGGTCGTGATAAGTAACTCTCATCTTTAATGGTTTATATTTTAAAAGCCCAACTTCAGTTAAGACCTCTGTTATATCTTTAACTTCAAATTCTCTCTCCTTATAATCATTTTTTAATGTACTTCCACATCCAGCACATATTGTTACAACACTATCAACATCCAACTTATTAAATATCTCTAAATTTTTCTTTTTTAGCATTTCAGCAACATCTCTCTGCCCAGTTCTAAAGAATGGAGAGCCACAACAAACCTGATTTTTAGGAATAACAACCGATACACCATGAGCGTTTAAAACCTTTATTGCATCTTTCCCTACATTTTGTAATCTAAAATCAACTAAACATCCAGTAAAGAAAGCTACTCTTAACTTTTCATTTTCAGCTTCATAAAGAGCATCAACTTGCTTTAATAATGGAGTTTCTTCTTCAACAACACTTCTGTTGTATTTTAAAACATTTTCTCTAACTTTTAAGTGATTCTCTATATAATAACCCTTACTAAATGCTAAAGCTCTCAATCTTTCTATGGCTTTATGGACAATATCAATCTCTTTTGGACAAACTTCTATACACTTTGCACATGTTGTGCAGTTGTAAATATTTTCAAAATATGCAGTAATCTCTCTGTTATCTTCATCTCTCTTATCAAATGCAAATCTTGCCAACTGCCTCATAAATGTTGGGCCAGGATAATCACTGATTTCCCTCGCTGGACATGTAGATAAGCAAGATAAGCAATCAATACATCCTCTAAGCTCCCTACTCTCTTCAACATATTTTGGAAGAATAATTTCAAGCTCTTCAGGATAGTTTTTCCTTACAATATAGTTTTTTATGCCTAATAACTTTTTATAATATGATTCTCTATCAACAATCAAATCTCTAATTACTTTAAACCCTTTTAATGGCTCAATTATCATTCCATCCTTTACCTTTGTCTCACAGGCTAATTTTGGTTCTCCATTTATTGTTAAAGCACATGAACCACATTGCCCATTTCTACACGAAGCTCTAAATAAAATGTTGGCCCTATAATTTTTATTTATATACTCTAAAGCTTCCAGTACAGTTATATTTTCTGGAACATTATAGCTTTCAAAATACTCTTTCTTTCCATTAAACCTCTTAATCTTTATTTTTACCATTATCCCAACCCCAAAGAAGCTATTGCAATTATATAGATAATTAAGAATAAAATTCCTTGCCATCTACCAATTTTTGAATATCTTGCAAATAAATAGAGCAGAAAGCTCATAATTAATAAAATACTCATTTGAAAGTTTTCTGGTGGAAGATACATAAATAAGCTTCCAATAGCTAAAGCTCCACCAATATCGGCTATATTACTTCCAACAACATTTCCTAAAACCATTCCTCCAAGATTTCTTTTTGCTGCTGCTAAAGAAACCATTAATTCAGGAACAGAGGTTCCAAAAGCAACTAATGTAAATCCAATAACTTTATCAGACACATTTAAAGCAGAAGCTATCTTTTTTGCTCCATCGACAAATAACTCAGCCCCAACTAAAACTCCTACTAAGCCTATAATTAACAAAACTAAGGAAAATGCTAATGAAGGATTGTATTTCTTTTCATCTTCTTCATTTATTTCCTCTACATTTCCATTATTTATAGTCCATCTTAAATAAAAGGCAAAAAGAATTAATAAGATTATTCCATCAATCCATGAAAATCCATCAAAGCCAATTATTGCAGTAAATATCACAAACAAAAGATAGACAAAAACATTTTTCTTCAAATTTTTATCAACTATTATTGGGCTTATAATTGCACTAAGCCCAAGAACTAAGCCAATATTACAAATACATGAGCCAATGGCATTTCCTATAGAGATTCCAGGAGCATGCATATATGATGCGTAGGCAGAGGTTAATATCTCTGGTAAAGAAGTCCCAATAGCCATGACGGTAGCTCCAATGACAAAGTTTGATACATTAAAATGTCTCGCTATCCTTTCACTCCCCAAAACAAACCAGTCACTTCCAAAATATAATAAAACAAGCCCCAATAGAAAATAAGCTACTCCTAAAATCAGCATCATATCTCCCTAATTATTTGAGTTCTTTTAATAGATAAACTCTATCTCCCTCTCTAACTAAATGATTTAACTTAACTCCTACCCTATCTCCTTTTTTTGCTATTTTAATATCTTTATGGTTTATCTGCATTGATGTAACTACTTCTTCAACACATCCAGTAGTTTTTCCAATTATTAATATTGTATCTCCAATTTTTAAGTCATTCCATAATTCAATTTCAGCAACGCTAACCTTTTTATAGAAATTAACGACTCTCCCTATCTCAACCTTTCTAAATTTTGATGCATTCCCCTCTATTTCATATTGAAAATCATGATTTTTATTGATATCTCTAAAGTAAAATCCTGTATCATACTCTCTATTATATATTTTTTGTAGCTCTTTTTTGAAATATTCAAGCTTATCATAATAAGTTCCATCTAAAACGCTATCTATTGCCTCTCTATAAACTTTTGTTGTTCTCATAACATAATCGGCATTTTTGGCTCTCCCTTCAATTTTAAATGAATCAAAAACCTCCATTAATTGAGGAATATATTCAATCATACATAAATCTTTTGGAGATAATAAATATTTCCCTTCGCAAACTACTTCATAAGTACCATCATGATGCTCATTAATCAACTTCCATTTTCTTCTACAAGGTTGTAAGCAATCTCCGCAATTTGCATTTCTATTAAATAGATAAGAGCTTAAAAAACACCTTCCACTTATAGCTACACACAAAGCACCATGAATAAAGCCCTCTAACTCTAAGTTAATTTTTTCTTTTTTTAAATTTTCTCTAATATTTTTTATTTGATTTAAAGTTAATTCTCTTGATAATATAACCCTCTTAACAAATTTTGAATAAAATTTGGCAGTTAAAGAGTTTGTTATATTGCACTGGACACTTGCATGAACCCTCAATCCCAACTCATTTGCCAACTGCATAGTTCCTAAGTCACTAACTATTACAGCATCAACCTCAGCAGAATTTGCAAAATCTAAAATTTCCTCAACTTTCTTTAAGTCAGATTCATAAACAACTGTATTTGTGCAGAGATAAACCTTTTTATTATTGTTGTGAGCATATTTAATTCCTTCAATTAACTCTTCCCTTGTAAAATTTTTTGCATTTGCCCTCATGTTTAACTCTTTCAATCCACAATAAACTGCATCAGCACCATAATCAATAGCTGTTTTTAGGCAAGTTAAATCATTTGCCGGAGCTAATAACTCAACCATAATCATCACTTAAAAATTTTTAAAATTTTTTAAATTGCATTATAAACATCAAAATAGCATTGAATATATTATAAATTCATGCTATAAAAAAGATTATCCTATTGGAACAACAACAGGAATTCCCTTAATATTTTCAATATAAACTTCAACTCCATATACTGCTTTAATATTTTCAGGAGTTATTATGCTTTTATCTCCTTCAGCGTAAATAACTCCATCTTTAAGCATTATAAACTTATCAGAGTATCTTAAAGCTAAGTTTAAATCATGCATAACTACAATTGAGGCAATATTTTGAGATTTTGATATATCTCTAATAATTCTCATAACTTCCAATTGATTTTTTAAATCTAAATTGTTTGTTGGCTCATCCACCAATAAAATTTGTGGTTCTTGTACTAAAGCTCTCGCTATAATCACTTTTTGCAGTTCTCCACCACTCAACTCATTTGTGTATCTTAAAGCATAATCTTCTAAATTTAAAAGCTTTAAAACTTTATGAGTTATCTCAATATCTCTATCAGATACTTCCCATTTTATATGTGGTTTCCTTCCTAACAAAACTGCATCAAATACCGTCATATAGTTTCCTTCAGCTCTCTGCGGAACATAACCAACCTTTTTTGCCAATTCATAGTTATCTAATTTATTAATATCAAAATTATCAATTAATATTGTCCCTCTTTTTGGTTTTAAAATTTTATTTATGCATTTTAAGAGCGTTGATTTTCCAGCTCCATTGACTCCTAAGATAGAGACTACCTCTCCTCTTTTAACCTCAAATTTTATATTGTTTAGGATTTTTCTGCTTTTATATGCAAATTCTACTCCATCAACAGAGAGAATCATTAAATCACCAATCTTTATTTCTTATACATTCTCAGCAACAAATAGAGAAACATCGGAGCTCCCAAGAATGAAGTTAATATTCCAACAGGTAAGATAATAGGAGCAATTATTGTCCTCGCAAATGTATCTGCAATTAACAACAAAACTGCTCCAAATAGTGCAGAGATTGGAATTAAAAACCTGTAATCCCCACCTATAAAAATTCTAACTATATGTGGGCAAATCAAACCAACAAATCCTATTATTCCCAAAAATGCAACATCTACAGAGGTTAAAAGTGAAGCAACAAGCATCCCAATTAATCTTGTTCTTTCTGTATTAACTCCTAAGGATTTTGCCGTCTCTTCCCCGCATTCTAATGCATTATAATCCCATCTCTTATGGATGAAATAAATCAAAGAAGGAACCATAACCGCAAACATAATATAAATCTCTGTCCATAGAGGTCTGCCTAAATCACCAAAAGTCCAATAAACCATTGCTGCTAACTGCAAGTCATCTGCAAAGTACTGTATAAGCATAGTTCCAGCTGTAAATAATGAACTCATTGCCACTCCTGCCAAAATCATTGCTTCAGGCGTTAATCCCCTTAACTTTGCAAGTAATAATATTACAACAACTCCTATTAAAGCTCCCAAGAATGCAAAAACTGTTATCATGTATGGATTGTTTATAAATATCTTTCCAGAGCTCTCAGCTCCCCCTAATCCAAATAAAATTATAGCAAGAGATGCACCAAACATTGCTCCATGAGAAATTCCCATAGTAAATGGACTTGCTAATGGATTTCTTAAAATGCACTGCATAACTGCACCAGCAACAGCCAAAGATGCTCCAGCAATTATTGCGGCAAAAATTCTTGGTAATCGTATATTCCAAATAACTAAATTTATATTACTATTTTCATAACCTATCAGAGCATTTACAACCTGATTAACAGTTAATTTGTAATCCCCTACACATAAAGCATAGATTGCACTTATAAATAAAATTATTAATAATATAATCCCAAAAGTTATCTTCTTTTTTGTATATTGTCTATATTTTTGCGGAATGTCCATAATATCACATCTTTAAATTTTCATAACAATATACTCTAAAATTTAAAAATAGATGGTTGTTATTAGTTAAAAATTAAAATTAAAAAGGGTATTATTTAACTGCTGAACTCTAACTTCTTAAATCCACCAAATTGCTTCTTCATTTCTTCATAAACTGGCTTACCAACTAAGAAAGTGTAAATTTCATCTGCCTTTTTTTCTGGGTTTATATCCATAAACTGCTCTGGATAAAGAACTTTTCCTATATAGTAAGCATCAGCAAGGGCTGTTCCAATGTTTGTTGTATAGAAGTTGTAAGGCAACAATCCATAAACATTTCCATTTTTAAATGCTTTTAACGAGTTGTAAAACTCTGGATTCTTTTTATAATCTTCAATAACTAACTTTAAGCCACCTTCATCAATGAATATAACATCTGGATTCCATTTTAGGATTTGTTCTTTATTAACAAATACATGCCCCTCTTTATTTAACTCATCAGCAACGTTTTTTGCATTAACTGCTTCAAATGGTGGGTATTTGCATTGAGTACTATCAATTCCATGCATTCCTTTAAATCCAATTCCCCCAACATATACAGTTGGTTTTTTATCGTCTGGAATATCTTTTGTTCTATTTTTTAAATCATTTTCACAATCTTTTATAAATTTAATAACTTCTTCAGCTCTTTCTTCTTTTCCTAAAATCTTTCCAGCAATCCTTAAAGAATTAAAGATATCTTCATTATTGAATGTTGCTAACTTTCCGTAGCTTAAAACGACTACTGGAATTCCTGTTTTTTGTTGAATTTCATCTGCTTTTTCTTTAGTTATATATGTTACAAATATTACATCTGGCTGAACTTTCAAAGTTTGCTCTAAATTAGGCCCTTTACCTATATCTCCAGGTCCTCCATTTCCAATTACTGGAAGATTTAAAAGTTCTGGATGTGCTATTATATAAGGCCTTCCTGTGCTTTTTTTCTTTTCAAAGCCCTCAATTCCCACAACTTTGTCTGTTGCATTTAGATAAACAATTAATCTTAAGCATCCTGGGCCAGAGCAGATTATTCTATTAACTTCCTTTGGAATCTTAACCTCCCTACCAATAGCATCAACTATCTTTATCTTTCCAGTATCTTCATTTACAGCTGGAGTTTGCTTTTCTCCAGTATTTTGCTCCATACATCCACAAAACCCTACAGCTACAATTAGAATTGTTAATAAACCTATTAGTTTTTTTAGCATATTATCACCATTTTAGATTATATGATATGAACGAAAATTTTTAATATCAAATATATATTTTTCGGTAATTTATCAAAAAATAATCTTAAAAATTAAAATATACTACATAAAAAAGATATAAAAAATAAAAAAAGTTATTTAGTTAAAAATTTCACGACTTCTTTAATTTCAGGTATTTTAACATTTAATTCTTCTCCTTTTAATCCATATTTCATAATCTCTTTATTATTTGGAATTACTGCAATAATTTTATCTTTGTTAATATTTTCAAGAACCAATTCCTTTGTATCATCATCTACCTTATTAACTATAAAATAAACCTTTTTGCCTAATTTTTCTCCAATTTCTTCAATCTTTTGAGATAATCTTATAGATTCATATGTTGGGTCAACTATAGCAATAATAACATCACATCCTCCTTCAACACCCCTACCAAAATGCTCAATTCCAGCCTCAGTATCTACAATAACAACCTCTTTATCTTTTAATTTTAAAGATTTTAAAAACTCTCTCAATAAAACACCCATTGGACATGCACAACCTTCTCCAAAATCATGGATTTTTCCAATTGCTAAGAGCTTGATATTATCTTTTTCCACAATATAATCTTTTGGTAAGGAATCTATTGACAGTTCTTCAAATAACTTAACGTTCTTTTTAGGTTGTGATTTTAACTTTTGCATAAACTCCTTTCTTCCTCCAAGATAATTTATAAAGTCCTTTGGTAAATCCATTCCTAATAATTTATGCAAACTTAAGTTTGATTCATCTCCATCAATAACCAAAACTCTATAACCATTTTTAGCAAATTCCTTAGCAATTAAAGTTGTTATTGAGCTTTTTCCACAACCTCCCTTTCCACATATAGAGATTTTCATATTTCTCCCTCAATTTAATTTAAGATTTAATTTAAAAACCTATATCTTATTTATATTTTTCTAATAGCATATTCAATATCCATAGTGGCAAATCATCCTTTCCTTTAACTAAGATTCTTGCATAGCTTTTATTTTCATTTGTTTTTCCTACTTCAAGTTTCTCTATCTTAAAATTCCCTATCATAGATATTATTTTATATAAAACTTTTGATAAAATGTTTGAATCTATTATATGCCCTTTAAATTCAACAACTCCAAAATTCATACTACCTCTCTAATTAAAATTTAAAATCTAAAAAATAAAAAAAATTCCAAAAATAAAATTAAAAATAATTGAGATTATGCCGCTGGAATAATTAAGTCTCTCTCTCCAGCTGGCTCAAATTCTCTTAATGCTCCCTTAGCTATACATTTTCTCGGCCATTTGAAGTCAAATATTAAGTTGTCATCTGCAAATGCTACTTTAATTATTGGGTTTAGACAGAACGCATCTCCTCTTGCCGCATGAGGAGCTTGAGCAATTCCTGCATACTCTGGCTGATGCCCAACGTTCATTGCGTAGTTTGGATAGTTAGGTCCTCTACATTCGTGCAATAGACCTTCATCGCTTCTAATTGATAGGGAATTAGCAGCTCCACACTGGTCTTGTAAATCATAACCATAGAATCCTAATCTGCTGTGGTATTCTTTATGCATTATTTGGCTTAAGTACCATCCGTTAATTCCAGCGTTTGAGTTTCCTGTAGCAAAAGCTACTGAACATCCAGCTGCAGCTGCTGTAACTCCTGCTCTTTGAGAGCCACCAAAGTGGTCTTCTAATAAGGCAGGATACTCATCATACTGTTCTAAACCGTATAAAGTTACTTCTGTCGCTATATCCTTAACAACATCCATACTTGGCTTTACCCCACACAATCCATACTTCTTTTCAACATAGTCTAATCCATAATAAACGAAATCGTCTAAGATATCATCTGTGTATGTTGCTGATGCATATTGAGTGAATCCTACTCCTCCAGACATGTAGCTTCCTAACCAAACTTGGTCATAGAATGTTGCTGCTGCACCAATAACCTCTAATGTCACTTGAGCTGGGTCATCACTAACCCTTGATGTTTGTATTATATCAGCGAATATTCCAAATGGAACTCCTCCCGGCTCATTTGGCCCTCTTGCTCTTCTTGCTGGCAATATTGTTCCCATTTGGATAACATCAGCGTGCTTAGCTGCATAAGAGAAATCAGCGATAGCAGCCTCTCCAGCACATAATTTATAGGCAGTAATGAAACTCATACCTATCTGCATAGCACTCCATCTTGCAACAGTCCCTCCATCACAGCATCTAACAACTATTGTAGGAACTCTACTTACTTGATATGTTCTATTTCCAATGTATTTCTTTAACATCTCTGCCTGTTCTTCAGGGAATTCTTTATTTATGTCAATTAAAAACCTTTTATCAATCTCATCAGCCAATTCATCATTTCCTGTAAATATCTTGGCATAACAATCCCAAACTAAACCAGGATGGACCTCAACCATGTGCTCTTGGACAACAGCCCCTCCTGGTAAAGCGTGGTTAATAGTCTCCATGTATTCGTTAATTGTCTCTGGGGTAACCTCTACACCTAATCTTTTTTCGAGAACAGCGTGGGCTGTGTCCATACCAACAATAACTGTTCTTTTAATATCATCAACTAACTGTTGTATTGCTGCGTTGTTACAGAAATGTAAGTCATCCCCTTCAACAAAAGCATCAGTTCCTGATATCTTGTATGTCATCAACTTTCTCTGCCCTAATGGAACCCCAATATCTGGGTTGTAGAATGGAATTCCTCCTCTTTTCTCAATTAACTTTTGAGCAAATTCAACAAACTCTCTTTTCCTTGCTGATTGTCTCCATCCTCCAAATATATAAAATTTAGTGTATTTTTCTTTTGGGTCTTCTTCAAACTTCTCCTTTAATGCCTTTAGAAAGAGTTTTTTCTCAACATCCATTATTCTTCACCTAATCTCTTTTTCAAATCTTTTTTAAATACTTCCAAACCAAATCCTCCTTTTGTTCTTGCCTCATGGATTATTTGAACAACTTCTAATGCCTCTTTATCTTCTCTCATTCCAATGTTGTCTTTTCTGTAAATTGTTGTTATTTTTGCCAAATAATCTTGTGGTAACGGTTCTCCAACATCTACTGGCTCATCTAATGGTCTTCCAACCTGGTCTTTAACATACAAAACATGTCCAGTCTTTTCATCATAGATGTATCTCTGCAAACCATCAAACATTAAACCATTCTCATCTAACCTCAATGAGTGTCCATGGACAGTTGCTCCTCTAATTCCACAGGTCGCTGGGTCAAAGAATTCTGTATCAATTAAAAAGTTTTTTGAGATTTTTTCTAAGTCAAGCTCTCTCATCTCAATGACTTGCCTACCAGATAATGTCCCTGTATCAATCCCTCTAAATCTCCACATATATGTTCTTGCTCTATCATAAGGTTGAGCCGGGGCGTTATACATAGAATCAGCAAACTGAATGTATCTAACTCTAACTCCCTCCTTAGCTCCTTGAATTGGTTCAACAATCTCTTTAATTGGGTCCTCTTCAAAGTCCATCTCTTCTAATGGTGGATGAACTGTCTTATAGCTTTCACCGGGGTTTCTATGCCCTAATATCTTAACTATTCCATCATCTGGAATATCTCTCAATTTCTTTAACTCAACATCAGGATTCATATGCTTTCTTCTATTTTCAGCAATTATTGTATTTCCAGGATAAAATTGTGGTTTGTATGCCATCTAATCACCATTTAGATAACTTTTTCTTTTTCTTTTATCTCCATAGCTCCCTCAGCAACATATTTTAACGGCTCTCTTAAGTGGTCAATAGCACTATAGACAGTTCCTACTAACGCTGAAGTTCTCTCAACTGAGAACATTTGAGTTCCAGCATCTAAACACATTGCAGCTGCAGCACATGGGATAGCAAATCCTTTTGAGTGTCTTGTAACAACGTGGTTTCCGTGGAATGTTCCAGGTCCTCCTCCACCATAGATTGAGTGACTAAAGAATGAGAATCCAACAGCTGTTCCCTCTGCTCTTCCAAAATCAACGCTTGGCAAACCAGTTTCATATTCTAAGATATCGTTGTAGTAAAGGACAGTTGATGCTACACCTTGAGCAGCTCTTGCTGCACCTACATTAACGATAACCGCAGCAACTAAACCTGATGCAGCATAGGCATTCCATAAAGCCCAATCAACTGGTTCATAAACTGTGTATCCAGAAGGCATAGTTTTTAAAGGTCTTATAACTCCATCCTCTAAAGCTCTCTCAACTACTGAAGCTACCACAGTTCCAACAGTTCCATTTTTCCCATTCTGTTTTACAAGTTCATAAGTTAAATTGTTGGCATTTAATCCCTGGAAAGCTAATCCTAATAAGTGCAATCTCTCAAATGCCCCTAAAGCATCTCCAGTTTCAAACATTGCTGTCTGCTCTAATATTGACGCTAAAGCAACAGCATTTAATGTCTTTTTCCTTGTAACTGCTACAATGTGGTTTGCCATAATATTTCTCAATCCATAACCTAATCCTTCTAATAAAACTGGTGGCCCTAATAAAGTAGCAATATTAGCCCCATGAAAATCAACTGTTTGTGGATATCTTCCCATAACTGCTGTTTTAACTACTGGAGCATCGAACATATCTACTTCAAAAGTATCAACAATTGCTTGGACTGTTGCTCCTCCTCCAATTAGTGCTGAAACGGTATAGTCAGCAGCTACTCTCAATCTTTTTGATGGCAACTGTAAGAGTATCTGCTTACCTCCGTTGATTAACTTAACAACAGTATCATCATCTTCATCAATTTGAACTATTCTTTTTATTTTTTCAGCAATAATTTCTGCATTTTCTACAATTGGTAAATCCAACTCTCTACCAGGACAGAAACATGCCTTACCCCCAATAGCTCCAGTTCTTAAAGCATTTTCTATTCCTGCCAAGTTTATAGCAACACTCCTCTTAATGTCATTAACTATCTTCTCAATTGTTGGGTTTTTTAACGGACTTATCGCTTCTAATGGAACATTTTCCTCTAATAACTTCCCTCTTTCATCATATAAATCTATTTTATCTTCATAATGTAGCATTATCAACACCAGCCATTTTTGTTAATATTATACTACGACTACAAAAAATAATAGTAATGAGTATATAAAATTTTCTATTTTTTTCCTAAAAATTACTAAAAAATATATAAATAATAATATTAAAATAAATAAATTAAAAAATTAAAAAGATTTCATAGATTATTCAAAGGATTGAGAAGCCTAAAGTACATTAAATTCTTTAACTAATTCTTGTGAAAGCCCCATTATAAATCCTCACAGAGGTGAGCCCGATATATACATAGAACTTTTGCCTCCTTGAACCTGCTAAATTTGTGTGGGAGTGATTCCTATGGCATACGTTATATGACAAAATTCATCATATATAATATTTTCGGTTTGGTTTTTAATATGAAGTTATATCTTAAATTAAAATATTCATAAAAACACTATTAAAAACAAATACTTGAATATATATTAATTTTTATATATTTTAATTCTTAATTTTTAATAGTAATATTTTTATATTATACATCTTTTAATACTATCCTGTAAATAAGTATTACAAAAGTGATATTATGGAACGAATTTCATTAACCATTGAAAAAAATCTACTGAAAGAAGTTGATGAAATTATAAATAAGGAAAAAATATCTCGTTCAGAATTTATAAGAAGAGCTTTAGAGTATTATGTAAAAAAATATGACTGGCTTAGTAGGATTGAATCAAAAATTGGAGAAATAACTGTTATATATAATTCAAAGGCTGTTGAGGATATTATTGAGTTAGAGAGCTATTATAGAGATATTGTAATAGTATCCCTCGAAATTCCATTTGAAGGAAAAATTATTAGGAAAATAGCAATTAAAGGGCAAAGAAATAGAATAATAGAATTAGTAAATAAACTAAAAGGAATTAGTAATGTTGAACTAGCTCAACTAACTACAATTAGCATTTAGAGTGAAATCATGCATAAACTTGAAAAAATAAGAGAAGAGTTAAATTCTTATTTTTTAGAGAGGAGGGAAGAAATAGATATTGCATTGACATCAATTTTAGCTAATGAACATACAGTCTTTTTAGGAAATCCAGGAGTTGCAAAATCACAATTAATTAGGGCTATAGCCTCACATATTAATGCCAATTATTTCGAAAAACTTATAACAAGATTTACAACCGAAGATGAGTTATTTGGCCCTTTAAGTATCAAAGAGTTAAAAGACAATGATAGGTTTGTTAGAAAAACATCTGGTTATTTACCAACAGCAGAGATTGCATTCTTAGATGAAGTTTTTAAAGCTAATAGCTCTATATTAAACGCTTTGCTTTCAATAATTAATGAGAGGATTTATCACAATGGGGATAGAATAGAGAGAGTGCCTTTAATTAGCTTGTTCGGAGCTTCAAATGAACTCCCTGAAGAAAATGAGCTCTTAGCTTTTTATGATAGATTTTTGTTTAGAAAAGTGGTTAGAGGTATTAGAAGCTGTGAAAATTTGGTAAAACTCATTAAATTGGATGAAGAGTATAAACCAAAAACCACAATAACTATAAAAGAACTTAAAAAAATGCAAGAAAAAGCTAATGAGGTTGATATAGAAAATATTATTGGATATTTAGTTGATATAAAGAAGAAGTTATCTCAAAATCATATCTATATTTCAGATAGAAGATTTAAAAAATCAGTTAAGGCAGTTAAATGCTTTGCCTATCTAAATGGAAGAAAAGAGGCTGAAATTGAAGATTTAGAAATATTGAGGCATATATTTTGGGAGGATGTAGATGATATATTGGTTGTTTCAAGAGTAGTATTTGATATAACCAACAAATATGCTGAACAAGTGTTGGATAAGGCAGAGATAATTAAAAATCTTAAAAATGAACTTAAATACATCGACATTAAGAAAATTGGTGAATGTAAAAAAGATTACAACAAATTAATTGAAATCCTTTGTAAAATGGCATATATAAGATTGGAGTTGAAAAAAATTAGAAATGAAGCTATTATAAACAAAAGAAAAACTGATTTTATTGATGAAGTTATTAAAGAGACGGATGATTTTAACACATATATTGAAGGGATTTTAAATGAACTCTGAAGAATATAGAAAGAAATTAAAATTAAACTATGGAAACAGGGAGAAATTAAAGGTTTTAAAAGAATTATACAAAATGGATGTTGATGAGTTGGTTGAATTAAATATTCTTGATGACGTATTTGAATTATTAACATCAACAAAAGAGAGGGGGTTTGAGGATATAATCTCAACTCAATACACTTCTGATTCAAAAAATAGAGAAATTATTTATTATTGCATAAAAATTATAGAAAAGGTTGGCATTAAATATCCAAATTTGGTTTATGTTTATATTCCTTACTTAATAAAGCTCTTAGATAGTGAGTTTGAGTGCATTAGATTTGCAAGTGCTGAAGCTTTAGCAAATATTCCTTCGAAATTAACAATCTATGCATATCCAAAACTTATAAAGAAATTAGACAACAAAGTTTATGCCAAAGTATTGGTTAAGTTAATAATGAAATCAGACAATAAAGAGGCTATTCTATTAAAGCTTTTTGAGAACTTTAATGAATATTCTCTTTATATAATAAAAGAGCTTTATAGATATGACAAAGAATTAATTTATGAGTTCATCCCACTAATTTTAAGAGACTTTGGAGATAAAGCTGTATTTATGATGCAAAAGATACGGGCTGATTAACAAAAACATTTTCTTCAATTCTAAATTGTTGAGCATAGCCAATTAGCTTAGGAATAGATTTCATTAAATTCTCAATGATACTTACTGATACAGATTCGGGAATGATATCATAATCTTTTTCAGTATTTATTTCCCCTTCAATATAAGCTTCAAAAGAAAACTCCCCATAGGCTTTAATATTACACACAAAATTAAATTTTTTTGCGTCCATTTTTTTATACTCAATGTCCCAATCAACATTTAGCTCTACAGTTCTATTCTTAGGGATTTTTACAGGAGGCTTTATAGATATATTTAGAAGATTTACTTCCACAATCTCACCGTGTAATACTTTTATATAAAATAGTATATATATTTTATGATTTATTTTAAATTTAGTATTATGGTGAAAAAATGATTAGATATGATAAGTATGACAAGATGGTTTGGGAAAGGTGTAAAGATAAAATAACTTTTCATCTAAGTGAAAAAGAAACAGAGATGATATTTTATCTATTCTTTAAATATGAAATTGAAATTTTAGAAGAAAATGATTTAATTAAAAAAATTGTAAGAGATAGAAGATTTAAAAATATAAAATCCATAACTACATTAGATGAAAATTATTCATTAATTGCCACTGAATTTTTTTGTGAGAAATTTAAAGAATTTAAAGATAAATGTAAAGAGGAAGATATAGATGAGTTGTTAGATGAGCTTGAAAGCTATATGGAAAGTATAACATCATCTTTCAGCTCTTGTGGTCAAGGAAAAGGATATAAAAGCCATTCTGACCCAAAGAAAAAATTAGAATTGACTGAAAAGCTTTTAAAAAACAACAAACTCAAAGAATTTGTAAAAGTTTTAGGGAAGTTTAGAAGAATTACCATAAAGAAGTATAAAACAAAAATTAAACACTTCTCAGGAGAAAAATACTCAATAAACTTTGGAAATAATTTGGTAAATCTGCTCCCTTCAGAGTATAGAAACTTTGCTGAAGAAACCCTTTTTATTGATTTGTTAAGGAGATACAATGAAAATAGACTTTTAAATTATAAGATATTAGAAAATAATGAAAACTGTGGAGATTTCATAGTTTGTTTAGATTTAAGTGGCTCTATGAGAGGGAACAAAGAAATTTGGGCAAAGACTATTGCTCTCTGCTTAATGGATATATCTTTAAAAAGAAACAAGAGATATATAGCAATATTATTTGACGATGGTGTTAGGGATATAAAGATTTATGAAAAAAAGGTATCTTTTGAAGAAATTTTAGAATTTGCCTCTGTATTTTATGGTGGTGGAACTAATTTTGAAAAACCATTGAGAGAGGCATTAAAATTTAATGGTGATATTGTTTTTATTACAGATGGAGAGTGCGAAATATCTTTAGAGTTTTTAGAAAAAATTAGGGAAGAAAAGATGAAAAGAAAGATAAAAATTTACTCTATATGCATAAACACAAAACCAACAGTTAGCTTAAAACAGATATCTGATGTAGCTATAACAATCTATGAATTAACTTCTAAGACAGCTGAGAAGGTTTTTGATATATTAATTTAATCCCTAATTGTTGCTTTCATCCTATTTTCCTTTAATACCAAATCAAGGGCATCAATTATGTCTTTAACGACAATATCTGAGCTTAATATTGTTTTGCTCCAAGCTCCCTCATCACCAATAACACAAATTCCTAAATCAGCATTTTTTAATAACAATTCATCATTATTTCCATTACCTATAGCAATAATTTTTTTATTTGGATTTTCTTTTTTTAATTCTTCTAAAATTTTTAGTTTAGCTATTTTTTCGCTACCATATTTTTCTCTATCTATTTTTATTCCTTTAACATTCAAATCATTTGCAATATCGTTTAAAGTTCCAAAAGTATCAGCTGATAAAATGTATATCTCTGATATTTCTTTTAAAATAGCCAATCTCTCTTTAACTCCTTCTTTTATCTTCCCATCAGTAGCTATTGTTCCATTTAAATCCAAAAGAATAATCATACTATCACTACAAACAAAATTTTATTTTTTTCTAAGTTTAAAAAAAGATATATAAAAAATTAGCTAATAGAATTTTTAATAGCTAAAGACTTTAGTCCCTTGTTATCATAGTTCCAATACCATCTTCTGTAAATATTTCCAACAATAGAGCATGAGGAATCTTTCCATTTATTATATGAACACTCTTAACTCCATGTTCCAATGCATATAAGGCACTTTCAGCCTTAGGTATCATACCTCCTTTTATTCTGCCATCTTCTATCATCTCTTTTAACTCTGAAGCTGTTAATTTTCTATGTAATGTTTCTGGATTATTTATATCATCCATTATTCCATCAACATCTGTTATTAAAATAAGCTTTTCAGCCTTTAAAGCTCCTGCTATATCTCCAGCAACTGTATCGGCATTTAAATTATATGCCTCTCCTTTCTCATCCAAACCAATTGGTGATATAACAGGGATGTATCCATTGTTTATTAAAATTTCCAATAATTCTGTATTAACCTCAACGGTCTCTCCCACTCTACCTAAATCTACAGCTATTTCTTCCCCTTTCTCATTTTTAATATATTTTATTTTTTTCTTTGCTATTATAATCCTTCCAGATTTTCCAGATAATCCAACAGCCTTTCCACCAAATTTTGATAATTTAGAGACAATATCACCATTAATTTTTCCAGCTAAGACCATTTCAACAATATCTAAAGTTTCCTCATCAGTAACTCTTAAACCATGAATAAACTCTGGCTTCTTTCCCATCTTTTCCATAGCTTTATTAATCTCTGGCCCACCTCCATGAACAACGACTGGATTTATTCCAACATACTTCAACAAAACTACATCTTGAGCAGTCCAGTTTTTTGCCTTTTCATCAATCATCGCATGGCCACCATACTTTATAACAAAAGTCTTTCCATAAAATTTCTGTATATATGGTAGAGCTTCCATTAAAATCTCTGCCTTTTCTATCATATTCATCCCTAATAAAATACCTTATTGAATAGGACTTTCGCAGGGATAAATATGAAAGGTAAATTTGATGTCAAAGGCATCAATTTTTTCCTTAATAAATATATAATCTGCGAAAGTCCTATTGAAATGTTGTGCTATAAAAGTCCTATTAAGTTTAAACAGAAGGTAATGTTATTTAAAACTTATCAAACAATAACTTTAAATAATAGTAAAGCCCTAAGTAAGGTAATTAACAAAGAGCTAATGTTTTAAATAAAATGAGATTTTTGGTGGTTGGTGAGAGACAATGCCGAATTATCATGTAACTTTACAAGCTGCATATATTGTGAGAAATGTAGATGATGTAGAAGATGCTATTAGTGTAACAATATCCCAAATTGGTAAAATGTTGAATAAAGAAGGATTAAACTATGTGGATATAGATATTGGATTAACCATATGTCCAAAATGTGGAGAGCTTGTAGATTGTGTATTGGTTGTAGCAAGAACAGCATTAGTTGGTGTTTTGCTATCTATGAAAGTCTTTAATGCTGAAAGCCCAGAGCATGCTATAAGAATAGCTAAAGCAACAATTGGAAAAGTTTTAAAGAATATTCCATTAGAGCCTGTTGATGTCGTAGAATTAGAAAAATAAAAAATTTAAAATTCTTTATCCTTTTTTAAATCCTAATCCAAAACCTACAAGGAATGATGTCCCAAATGAAAATGAATGAATTAAACCTATAAGCTTATCCCCAAAAACCAATATTGAGTTTTCAAGATTTCCAAGCAATGCTGAAAATGCCTCTTTATTAATACTTATAACCCCTATTTTAGCCAAGTAAAGTAAGCTTAATATATAAACCCCTATTAAGAATGCTACCACCTTTATTGCCTTTTTTGCGGCCCATCCAACTACAAATCCAATAACAAATCCACTACCTATATCTGGAAAGAATTGAGTAATGTCCATAAATAATCACCTTACTAATGCATCAACTAAAAAATCTCTTTAATTTATTAACATATAAAAAAGTTTCTTCTAAGAGTGATGGCTATGAAAACATACATTGGGAAGATTCACTTAAAATGGTGTAAAAACTGTAATATTCCATTATTAGGAAGAGCTTGTGAAGTTTGTGGCTCAAAAGCTGAAGAAGTGAAATTAACACCCCCTGGAGACCCAAGATTGGGATTTCAATATGATATCGACTTCATAAATAAAGTTATAGAGGAAGAATTTGGAGCAAAAAATGTATTAAATGGAAAAATTATTTTGCTAAATAAACTTCCTGGAAATGAGGAAGCTTATGAAGTTATAGTTGATGGTGAAGTCAAATATTTAATTTACTTTGATGAAAATAAAGAAAGATGGAAAATTAAGTTAAAATTAAATGGTGCTAGGGATTTGATAAAAAAAGGAGCTTATAAAAGAATAATTAAAATAAAGAATGATGTTGTGGAGGTTTTGAAAAATAAAAAAGGTTCTGTTTTAAGACCAGGAATAATTGAATTTACAGATGACATTGAAGAGAGAGATGATGTAATAATAGTTGATGAGAATTATAGGGCTGTTGGTGTAGGATTGGCTGTTGTTTCTTCTGAAGATATAAAAAACATGGAAAAAGGTAAAGTTGTTAAGGTTAGATCTTTTATTAAAGATGATGAAGAAAATTATGAAGCTGGAAAGAGTTATGATAGCTTAGAGAAGGCATTTGATTTAATGGTTAGAGCTAATAAAGGAGTTATAGATGCATTTGAAAGAAATGCTCTTGGATTTATAAAAAACACTTATGAAAGAATAAAAAAGCCAGTTATGGTGGCATTTTCTGGCGGAAAAGATAGCTTAACCACATTAATTTTAACATTAAAAGCTTTAGGGAAGAACATTGATGTTATATTTGTTGATACTGGATTAGAATTTGAAGAGACATTAAAAAATGTTGAAGAGGTTGAAAAGCATTATGGCATTAAAATAATAAAATTAAAAGGAGAAGATTTCTGGGAGAAAGTTAAAGAATATGGCATTCCAGCAAGAGATTATAGGTGGTGCTCTGAAGTTTGTAAATTAGAGCCATTGAAAAAATTTATTGAGAAGAATTATGAAGATAATGTTTTAGCATTTGTTGGAGTTAGGAAATATGAGAGCTTTAATAGAGCCACTAAAAAAAGAGTTCATAGAAATACATACATTAAAAAACAAATAAACGCACTCCCAATATTCCATTGGAGTACTTTACATGTCTGGATATATTTATTAAGAGAAAAAGCACCATATAATAAATTGTATGAGAAAGGTTTTGATAGAATTGGTTGTTTCATGTGTCCAGCAATGGAAATGGGAGAAATGGATAAAATAAAGAGGGAGTTTCCAGAATTGTGGAAAAAATGGGAAAAAATTTTGAGAGAATATGCTGAGAAACATAACTTAGGAGAAGATTGGATAAATAAGGGACTATGGAGATGGAAAAATAGATAGGGCAGTTTATATATCTTTCATGGAAATTAGATGGCCTTAAAACATTTATTCCTGTGAAAGTCCTACTATAGAAAGAAATTGGTGGAGTAGATGAAGATTGGTGTTGTCATTCACGGTCCTGAAATTGTGGATAGTGGATATGCATTAAAAATAATAAATTTATTAAAAAAATTTGGAGAAGTTAAAGCTAAATTAGGAGGCACTATGGGGAGAGTGGCGGTTATAGACAACAACTTACAAGATATTATTGACATCTCAGAAAAATTGATGCCTTCCCAATCATTAAAAAAATTGGCAGATAATGATATATTAATTTTAGCTAACTATGGAAAATCAAAGATTACAGGGCATACATTTGGAAAGATTGTTGTTGAAAGGGCTAATTTAAATAAACCAATAATTCAGATTGAGAGGCCTGGAGAAAAGGATGGAACTATAATTATTTGGAATTATGATGGTTCAAAAGTTGTTGAAGATATTGCTAACTATTTATCAAAAGAATTAAATTTAAAGATTGAGAGATGTATAAGTAATGGCTTAGAGGTTTGGGAAGAAAATGGAAAAATATTTAGGAAAGTTCATGGTGTTGATGTTGGTGAGGCAATATTGGTTAACGGTATTGTTGTTGGAAAAGCTAAAAGTAGTGAGGTTATTTTAGTTGCTGAGAATGGGAAGATAGTTGATATTATTGGAGGAGAGTTAAAAAAAGGAGGAGTTGAAAAATTAACGAATATTGATTTAAAAAAAGCTGTAATAAAAACAGGAATTTTGAGACGGCATCCAACAAATCCAAAAATTAAGAATAAAGAGATTGATAAAGGCTATGTATTGATTGTTAATCATGCTGGAGAGGATGTTATTGAAATGGTTAAAAATAAGGATGTTTTAGCAGTAATAACAATTGGAGATGACACTACAACAATTTGTGGAGATATTTTAGCAAGATTTGGTATAAAAATTTTGGGCATAACAGATGGTGATAGAGACAATATATTAAAGAATCCTGTTATATTAAAAGGTTCTGTGATATTTTTAATTAAAAACATGAGAGATGATGACGCTGGGGAAATCTTAAAGAAAAATCTAAATCTTAACAAAAAATATTGTTATAAAGAGCTTTTAGAAGAGGTTAAGAAAATATTTAACAATAATAATATTCATTATGAAGAATTTGTTTATTAAAATTTAAATTTAGCCAATAATTCCAGAAGCTTTTAGTGAGATTATAAAGTTTACAACAGTTAATGCGATTGTTATATAGAGTAGAGTTTTAGTAGAATTTAATGAGCTAATAATGGATTCTTGAGTTTTTGATAGTGATTTAATACTATTATTTAAACTTTCAATCTTTTTACTATGATTTCTTATGGCATCTTCAATAATACTATGTTTGCTATTCATTTTAAGTGAATATTCTTCTAAAGACTGTTTTATATCCTTCATTTCATTTTTAGCAGTAATTATTGCATTGTATGTATTTTCAAAAGATTCTTTCATACTTTCGGTAAAATCCAAATATTCTTCCAGTTTCTTTTCTAATTCCTCTAATTCTGAGATAGATACATTGATTTTTTCATTTGTTATTTTTAGTCCGTAATGAATTTCAGCAATATAGTTGTTAATTTCAGAAATTAAATTATTAAGTTTTGTTATAATTTCATCTAATATAATTTCAGTTTTTAAAACGTTTGAAGAGCTTTTATCAAGTTCTTCTATTAGTTTGTTTATCCAATCTGTCTGTTTATCGTTTTTCATTTTAATCACCCAAAAACTGACCAAACAAAAACCCCACACCAATAGATTTTAAGATTATAATTTTAATTTTATTTTTCTATATGTAGTACATAATTAAATATTAAATTAAGAAGTGTATGATATATAAAACTGCAAAGTTCTATCAGATTTCCATCAAAGTTATAATTCTTCACTAATTTTTGAAATAGGGATAACCCCCTCCCTAATTGGTATTATTTTATTATCTTCTATTTTAATAATTGTAGATGGTTTTGAATATTTGCATTTACCTGTATCTACTATATAATCTACTTTTTTTAATACTTCCCCATCTATCTCATCTACAGAGGTAGGGCTTTCTTTTCCAGATATATTTGCTGATGTTGTTGTTAATGGCACTATAGATAGCTCTCTAATAATCGGCTCATCTGGAATTCTCAAGCCAATGTAATCTTTAGCTACAATGTCTGGAATTAATGGTTTTTTCTTTAAAATTATCGTTAAAGGACCTGGAAGAAATTTATCAATAATTTTTTTAGCTAACTCATTTACATAAGCGTATTTTTCAATCTCTTTCTTATCTTTAACACATATTGATAAAGGCTTATTGAAATCTCTTTTCTTTATTTCATAAACTTTTTTTACGGCATTTTCATCTAAAGCATTTGCTGAAATACCATATAATGTATCAGTCCCACAGATAATAATTTTTCCATTTAATAACTCTTCTTTTAAAAAATTTAATATATTTTCCCTTTCCTTCTCATCAAGTTCATAAATTCTTATTATTTTATTTTTTAATTTCATTGTATCTCCCTTTTTAACATAAACTTTATTCATAAAGTATTATAGCTCCATATCTACAAGACTTTACACAATCCCCACACTTTGTACAATTCTTTTCATTTTTTACAACAATTCTACTATTTTCAATGTCAAAGACATTATTCTTACATGCTCTATAACATGATAAACAATTTTTACATTTAATATAATCAATTTCAATGATTTTATAAGACTTACTACCTATAGATTTTTTAGCATCTTTTTTATTATTCCTTCTTTTAAAAATACTTAAAATTTTAGATAGCAAATTATCACCAAAAATTATTATCCTATGACTGCATGTTTTAAAGCATCTTTACAAATACACTTTCTTTCTCCAAAATCATAATTTATGAACTCTTCAACAACCTTTAAAATTTTATCTTCCATTTCTTTTATTGCCTCTAAAACTTCATCAACAGTTAAAATATTCTTTGATATTCCACATGCATAGTTTGTTATATTACATAAAGATACATAACACATTTCTAATTCTCTCGCTAAGACAACTTCTGGATAACCTGTCATCCCTACAACATCTCCCCAGTATTTATATATCTCAATCTCTTTTTTTGTTTCAAATCTCGGCCCCTCCGTGCAAACATAAACGCCTTCTCCATAAGTAAAGTTATTCTTATCTAATATAGATTTTAGGACATTTCTCAAATCTGGACAATATGGCTCTGTCATATCTATATGGACTACCTTTCCTTCATCGTAAAAAGTTTCTTCTCTCTTTTTTGTAAATTCAATAAAATCGTTTGGAATGAAAAACATTCCTGGCTTTAAATTTTCTTTTAATGAACCAACTGAATTTATTGCCAATATTCTCTCAACACCTAATTTTTTTAATGCATAAATATTGGCTCTATAATTTATTTTATGTGGAGGAATGTTATGCCTTACTCCATGCCTAAATAATAAAACTACGTCATTTTCTTTATCAATCATAACCTTTGCCTTTCCATATTTTGTATCAATAACTTCCTCTTTATCTCCTTTTAATATGCCTGCAATTCCTGTCCCGCCTATTATGCCAATCACATTATCACCAAAATACCGTAGATTATGCTTAAAATAATATAGAACTTTTGCAGTTTTATATATTTACTATTTGGGATTATGAAGCCTAAAAGATATTAAAATTCATTATTACATTTATTCTTGCAAAAGTCTTATTTAAAAATAAATAAAATTAAATGTTGATAACTTAAAATAGTTTTCTATGTTTAAAAAATTTTAAAAAAGAAATTGTAGGTTTTATATCTAGAACTTTCGCAATTTAATATATTTAACAAGGAACTTAGATGTCAAAGGCATCTATATCCAATTAGAACATTTATTCCTGCAAAAGTCCTAAATATTTATAATGCTTTTTCATCCTCTTCTTTTGTCCTTACTCTAACAACTCTTTCTACTGGAATAACGAATATCTTTCCATCTCCTGGATTTCCAGTTCTTGCATTTTCGCAAATTATATCAATAACCTTATCAACATCTTCTTCTTTTACGACTAATTCAATCTTAACTTTTTGTAGTAAATCGACAAGGTATTCTCTTCCTCTGTATCTCTCAATGATTCCTCCCTGAACTCCTCTACCTTTAACTTCACTAACAGTCATTCCAACATAACCAGCATCAGCTAAGGCTTTTTTGACAATCTCTAATTTTTCAGGTCTTATAATTGCCTCAACTTTTTTCATAATATCAACCTCATTTTGTAATTTTTTATATTGAATTAATTTTTAGCTATTAATTATTTTTATTTTTATCTAAAAGGAATTAGGAAACCTAATTCCTAAAAAAGAAGAAAGAAATTTCCTTCCTTAGTAAAATATTTAACTAATTCTTTTCATTAAGAGGAATTAGGAAAAGGGGTAGTCGGTAGAACAATTCCTATAAATCTTTGAGGTGGTATAATGGAAGGCGTTGATGTGTTTTTCTTCTTGTGGGCAGCATCGTTAATATTCTTTATGAAAGCAGGGTTTATTGCGTTAGAGATTGGACAGTTTAGAGCTAAAAATGTTGCTTATCATTGTGTTTTAAAGTTGTTAGATTTGGCAGCTGTGTTTATCGCTTATCTCTTTATTGGTTACGGTATTGCTTATGGTTTGGAAAATATAATGCCTTTGATAACTGGAAACTTTGATGCTGATTTGGGAGCATGGTTTATGAAAATGGTTATGTTCGCAGCTGCAGCTGTAACAATTATAACAGGAGGAGTTGCTGAGAGAATAAGAATCCTTCCATACTTCGTAGGGGCTTTAATTGTAGGAGGTATTTTGTATCCAATTGTTGAGCATTTGGTTTGGGGCGGAGGTTTTGCTAATTTAGGAATAAACTTCCACGACTATGCTGGAAGTGGAGCAGTTCATTTATTTGGAGGTTTAGTTGGTTTAATGGCTGCTTATGTTTTAGGTCCAAGATTAGATAAATATGTTAATGGAAAACCACAGGCAATTCCTGGTCACAATATACCAATAGCTGTTTTAGGGGCATTTATTTTGGCATTTGGATGGTATGGATTTAACATTGGTAGTGCTTCAGGCATAGCAAATGGTGTTGAGTTGGCGAGTGTGGCTTTAGCAACAACAATGGCTTTAGCTGGAGGTATTATAGGAGGGGCTTTAAGTTCAAGAAACGATCCTCTTTACACAGCTAACGGTATGTGTGCTGGTTTAGTAGCTGTTTGTAGTGGAGTAGATTTATTTACACCAATTGGAGCATTTATAGTAGGTTTGTTGGCTGGAATTCAGCAACCATTCACATATAAGTTTATTGAAGAGAAGTTAAAGATTGATGATGTTTGTGCTATAGGTCCAGTTCATGCTATGAGTGGTTTAATTGGAGTAATATGTGCTGGAATTCCATTCTTATTAAAGAAAGGTGCTGAAGTCTCATTTGTTGGGCAATTAATTGGTGCTGTTGTTATATCATTAATTGCAATTATTGGAGGGTTAATTATTTATAAAGGATTAGATTTAACAATTGGTTTAAGAGTTAGTAAAGAAGAGGAAAAAACAGGTTTGGATACTGCGATATTGCAAACTACTGCATATTCTGAAGAATAAATTCTCTAATATTATTATTAATTATTTCTTAAAATTATTTTATTTACTTATTAATTTTTTTAATTGCTAACCGATTTCCTTCAATAAAATATTTATATGATTTTTAGATTTTAGATATTCAGGTCAAAATAACAAATTAACAAATTTAAACACAATACTTTATATTTGTGAGAACATGGAGCTTATGATAGCTATTGGTTATCTTGGGTTAGCTTTAGTTCTCGGTTCTTTAGTAGCAAAAATCGCAGAAAAGTTAAAAATCCCAGACATCCCATTATTATTGTTGTTGGGTTTAATCATAGGTCCTTTTTTACAGATAATTCCATCAGAATCAGCGATGAAGATTTTTGAATATGCTGGGCCTATAGGGCTAATATTTATTTTATTAGGCGGAGCATTTACAATGAGAATTTCATTACTTAGAAGAGTTATAAAGACGGTTATAAGATTAGATACAATAACATTCTTAGTTGCTTTATTTGTTTCAGGACTTGTTTTTAATATAGTTTTAAATCTACCATACACTTGTCCGATTGGGTATTTATTCGGAGCAATAACTTCAGCAACAGACCCTGCTACCTTAATCCCAGTGTTTTCGAGGGTTAAAACCAACCCAGAAGTTGCTATAACGTTAGAAGCTGAAAGTATTTTTAACGACCCATTAGGTATTGTCTCGACAAGTGTTGTTTTGGGATTAATTGGTTTGTCATCCTCAACAAATCCTGCAATTGATTTAATAGCACTTGCTGGAGGTGCTGTTTTTGTTGGAGTATTATTGGCTAAAATATATGAAAAAATAATTGTGCATTGTGAATTTCATGAATATGTAGCTCCATTAGTTCTTGGAGGAGCTATGCTTACTTTGTATGTTGGAGATGACCTATTACCAAGTATTTTTGGCTATGGATTTAGCGGCTATATGGCTATTGCAATAATGGCTTTATGTTTGGGAGACGCACTATTTAAAATGGCTGAGAAACATGAGAATTATGAGTATGTCGTTAGATTCTGTGACGATTTATCCTTATTAGCAAGAATCTTTATATTCGTGTTTTTAGGAGCATGTATAAAGTTGAGCATGTTACAAAGCTATTTTGTTCCAGGCTTGTTAGTAGCTCTTGGTTCTATATTCTTAGCAAGACCTCTCGGAGTCTTTATTGGATTGGCAAAATCAAAACACTCATTTAAAGAAAAGTTATATTTCGCTTTAGAAGGACCAAGAGGAGTAGTTCCAGCTGCTTTAGCAGTTACTGTTGGTATAGAGATTCTAAAGAATGCTGATAAGATTCCATCATCAATAACAAAGTATATTTCACCATCAGACATTGCAGGAACAATAATTATTGGAACATTTATAACTATATTGTTGAGTGTTATATTGGAAGCTTCATGGGCTAGAATTTTAGCATTAAAACTGTTAGGAGAGTATAAACCAAAATACAAAGAAGAGATGTATCATCATTAATTATTTTTTTGGTGAAATTAATGATTATTGAAGGTAGTATAGTTTCTGGACGTGGAGAAGGAAGATATTTCTTATCTCTTCCACCTTATAAAGAGGCATTTAAAAATATTCTTGGCTTTGAACCTTATGAAGGGACGTTAAATTTAAAGCTAAATAAAGAATTTGATATAAATAAATTTAAATATATTGAAACAGAGGATTTTGAATTTAATGGCAAAAAATATTTTGGAGTCAGAATTTTACCAATAAAAATATTAATAAATAATAAAGAAATAGATGGGGCTATTGTATTGCCAAAAAAAACATATCATAGTAGTGACATTATAGAGATAGTTGCTCCAATAAAACTTAGGGAGCAATATAATTTAAAAGATGGAGATGTTATAAAAATACTAATTAAGGGAGATAAAGATGAATAATATAGAAAAAGCTATAGAAGCATTAAAAAGAGGGGAAATTATTTTAGTTTATGACTCAGATGACAGAGAGGGAGAGACAGATATGGTTGTTGCTTCTCAATTTATTACACCACAACATATAAGGACAATGAGAAAAGATGCTGGAGGATTGATTTGCACAGCTATTCATCCAGATATATGCAATAAATTAGGCATTCCATTTATGGTTGATATATTAGAATTTGCGTCTCAAAAGTTTAAAGTTCTAAAAGAACTTTATCCAAACGACATCCCTTACGATGAGAAATCATCATTTTCAATAACAATAAACCACAGAAAGACATTTACGGGAATTACAGACAATGATAGAGCATTTACTATAAAAAAATTAGCTGAATTGGTTAAAGAAGGAAGATTTAATGATTTTGGAAAGGAATTTAGAAGTCCGGGGCATGTAACTTTATTAAGAGCTGCTGAAGGTTTAGTTAAAAATAGGCAGGGACATACTGAGATGACAGTAGCTTTGGCAGAGATGGCTAATTTAGTGCCTATTACTACAATATGTGAAATGATGGGTGATGATGGAGAAGCTATGAGTAAAAATGAAACAAAAAGATATGCTGAGAAACATAACTTAGTTTATCTAAGTGGAGAGGAGATAATTAATTACTACTTAGAAAAATATCTAAAAGAATAAAACATTTATTTTTATTTTTTCTTAAGTTTTATCCTTAGATTTAAATCTTTAGTAAGAGGGATATAGATGAGTAGGCATGTAATGGAGGCTTTAGGAAAAGCGAAGGTTATTGTTGAAAACGGAAAAGTTGTTGAAATTACAGAACCAGAAATAAAATACTGCCCATTGTTTGCTAAACATAGGGGAATAAAGGAGATAACAAAAGAAAGCATAAAAGAAAATATAGAATTTAGGATAAAGGACTTTGGATTATTCACAAAGGATAGAATTGTTGAAGAAAGCAAATATATAGTTCCGTTTGGAGCTTCTGAGATTTTAATGAGTGCTTTAAAAAGAAAAGCTATAGATGTTGCTGTTATAGTAGCAGATTGTGCTGGAACTGTTATAACTGCAAATCCAAAATTAGTTCAAGGTCTTTGTGGGAGAATTTCTGGAATAATAGAGACATCACCAATTCCAGAGGTTATAGAGAGAATTGAAAAATCTGAAGGTATTGTTTTAGATAAAAAAACTGCTGAAATCAATCAATTTAAAGGTGTTAAAAAAGCTATTGAGCTGGGATATAAAAAGATAGCGGTTACTGTAACAAACTTAGAAGATGCTAAGAGATGCAAGTCATTAGAAAATGATGAAATAAAAATATTAACCTTTGGAGTTCATACAACAGGAATTGAAGAGAATGAAGAAATAGCCAAATACTTTGATTTAATAACTGCCTGTGCATCAAAGGTTTTAAGAGAAAAATTGAAAGGCAAAATAAAAGCACAAATAGGAAAAACTATTCCAATATTTGCTCTATCTGATTTTGGAAAAGAGATTTTATTGGAAAGAGCTAAAGATTTAGATAATGTACTAATAACTATTGAAGATTTACCTGTGTTAAATAATAATCAACCAAAGCCTCTGATTTAAATAATGTTATATTTATTAACTTATTTCTATCTCGCTATATTCTTCTAATTCTTGTAAATTATTTATCTAATGTAGTATTTAATGTATTATTTAATATGGATTCATTTACCAATGTGTTACTAATTGTTGTCTCAACATTTTGTTCTTCTCCACTTTCAGATTCATAAATATTAGTTCCATTTCCATACTCATATTCATACTTGTATTCGTATTCATATTTACTTTCATTTTCGTATTCATGCTCCACTTCAGTCTCATTTTCTATTTCTTTTCCATCTTCTTCATCTTTCTTCTTGTGCTTTACCTTTACTTCTAATTTTAATTTTTCATTCTCATCTTTTACATGTAATTTAAGTTTTATTTTTACCATTTCTTTATTTTCAATCTTTAGCATTAACTTATATGCGTCATCATAATCTTTCTCTTTAAACATTTCCTCAAGCTCTTTTATTTCTTCTTCTAAATCTTCAGTATCTACACCTTGCTTTTTCAAGACGTCAATTTTTGATTTTAATTGTTTTATTTTATTTTCCAAGACTTTTTCTAATGCATGTTCAGAAACAACATTTACTTTTACTTTAACTCCATGCTTTTCTAATTTCTTTGCAATGCCTGTTAAATTCACTACCGGAGTTTCAACAACTTCAACCTCTTCAGGCTCCAATTCATCTACATTAACTGTTAAGTTTACACCATTTGTTAATATAACTATTGCATCTTCACTAATATTCACTAAAACTCCAGAATTTCCATGGATAATAACTACTTTCTTCTTTTCTTTTAATTTTTCTTTGAATTTTTCTATAACTTCCTTATTGGTCTCATATCTGTCCTTACCAGCAACTCTTTCAACTTCAATACTAAGATTTTCTAACTTTTCAACATATTTTTCAGGAACAGCCATAGGACCTCCAATTATTATAACTTGCTCAGGATTTAATTTCAATATCTCATCAACTACGCTCTCATTGTAGATTCCCCAAGGAGTTACAACAACCTCTGTATCGTTAAATAATGAAGCGATATTCATAGCAGTTAGGTAATCTGCTTGGTTGTCACTAACTAATATAACATTTGTTGCTGATACTGCTGGAACCAATAAAGCGAGTATTAGTAAAAGCAGTTTTTTTACCATATTTTATCACCAATATAGTATTATTTAATTCTTTATATTTTAAAATGCATTATTTAGCCATTTTTGTACTTTAGAATTATGTTGTCATAATTAAAATAGATTATTCTCTGTCATAAGTTTCATACTAAAAAATAAATATCTGAATATAAAAAGTATATAAAATAATTATTTATCTTCAACAAGCTCAACTACGGCCTTTTTTAATGATTTTCCATTTGGACAGTTTATTTTTTCATTTAAAATCTGTTTTATTTTGAATTTTTCTCCTTCTTTTATGCCCTCAGGATTGCAAAAGTTGTAATATTCACAATCAAAATTCTCACAGGTTATTGGTTCGTGGTTTAAAACAACTCCTTCAAGAGCCTTTTTTGACTCAATCATAATTGTTAAATCAGCTAAAACTACCTCAACTACTTTAACTCCTCCCTCATGAACCATACAAGGATGGTTTGCTGACCTAACTGAAATTATTTTGTATTTCCTCCCAGCTTCCAAATTTCCATGGCATAATCTTTTAAACTTGCAGTTGTTACATTCTTCAATCTCGCCTAAGTACATAAATTCTCCTCCAGTCTTTGCTAATTTGCTACCAATTAAGGTTATTTTACTCTCTTTACTCATGATTATCCCAATTATAATTAATATGACAATCTTTAATATCCAGTCCTAAAATAAATGTGTTTCTGTCAATAAAATAAATATTACTATTTAGAAAATTTTCTATAGAACTTAGATGCTAACTCTAAATAATACTTTCCAAGTTCTTCTCTAAAATAATTTAAATCAAGATATTTGGCTTTGTGGTTTTCTAAGTAAATGGCTCTATCCCCCAAAGCAGTTAATAAATCCAAAGAACTTGTTACTATAATAAATGAGCTATCTCCTAGTTTTTCCCTATTTTCTATAATTATTTCAGACAATGACTTAACACCTTCAAACCACTTACTTAAAACTCCACTAACTAACAAATTTACAGCTGAGTTGTCTTCATCTATTAAAATAAGCTTAGTTTTATTTTTTATAGACCTTTGTATTTGATAAGCCATATACATTGAGCCTGAGGCAGTTCCATAAACAGCTTTTGGTGTTCCTTTAATCCCAGGAGGTAGTTTTTGGAAAAATATGCTTATATCTTGCCCACTCATTTCCATACTCCCTGTTGATGCTTTAGATAAGCTTTTAGTAGTTATAATAAACTCTCTCCCATCTCCAATTAAGTGGTCATCCCTACCACTATCTATTGCCTGCAAAAGAGTTGTTTTTCCTTGAGCATTTCTTCCAGTGATTATAAATATTTCTTTCTTTTTTATACCCAATCCTTTAACTTTCTTACCATATTTAAGCTCTATCTCCATTGGCTCAAGTTCTTCTGGGCATTCAAATGGAATATTCACTTCCTTAGGTCCTGCTATTCTGTAATGCCTTCTAACATCAGTATATTTTCTTGCTGGCTTTGAATTATTTGCAATAAAGCAAACTAAACCAAGTTCATCCAATTTATCCCTAAGATATTTTTGATTTATTATATTTTTAGCTTCATCAATTAATAAATCAATTGAAATGTTTTTAATAAATTTATCTAAGTTATTACAAAGCTCATTGATTTGTTTAGCAATTTCTTTAGCATCTTTTTCTTTAAAAATCATTCTGAGCATTAGATATATCTTATCTCCTTTAATATAGTTGTATTTGTCAGCTCTCCACAAATCATACCCTAAATTTAAATCACAATTCACAACAGTTAATGGTTCATACAAAGCTTTATATATCCTACCAAAATATCCTGCCAATGGCAAAAATCTCTTTTTATTAATTATTTCTTTTTTTATTTCTTCAATAACCCTCTGTGTAGCTCCTTCTATTCCATCTCCATATTCAGAAAGTTTTAAAAAATTTTTATTTTCAAAAATAAAAGGCAAAACAACCTTTATATTTCCATCTGGCTGTTTTACAGCATAGTATAATCTATTTTTATTACTTTTAGTTAAAAGAGACGTATTTAGGAATTCATTTTCTTTTAAATTGTTTATAATCTCATCTACAAACATAAAAATCACTTAATAGAATTAATATAGACTAAATAATGCCTCTCAGCCAGTGCCGATTTCTTCATCCCAAAAAGGTCGGTGGGGGTAACTTTCATCATTGAGGCTTTATTTCTTCAAAATTTTATATATTTTATGAATTATTTAAATAATTCCTCTAAACATTTACCCTGTTTAATATCTTTTCTATAAGCTTCCAATAACATATTCTTTTCTCCTAAAAATTCAGCAACTGTTTTGAAATCAACATTTATTTTTTCTCTAAACTTTTTATCTCTTAATAAGTGATGGTCAATTATAATCTCAGCTCCAGTATTTTCTACTATACATTTTAAATTTTCATTGGTTTTTTCTAAGTTCTTTTTTCCGTATCTATGCATTAAATATGTAGGAGGCCCTCCTATAAGTATTAGGTTTGGCTTTTCTTTAATTATATAATCCCTAATATCATCAAATAATACTCCTTGAGTGTCTGAAGTGTGCATAAACTTAAAATTGCCCTCTTTAATTGTTGTTATTAAAACATATCCTAACTTGTCATCTCTCCCATGTGGGAATGGTGGGGAAAATTTTATCTCTGTCTTTCCAAATTTAAATGTTTTGTTGTCTGCAAATTCTATCTTTTTTGCAATATCTTTAGCACTTTCCAAAAATTTTTTTGCTCTCTCCATCTGACTTTTATTTATAAATTCAGTTGGGTGCTTTATTAGTAATATTTTGTCCTTGTATAGTTCTTTAGCATAATCCTTTGACTCTAAGTATATGTCATCAAAAAATGGTGTATAATGGTCGTAATGATAATGAGAGATAGTTATAATATCACACTTTTTTGCATATTCGTTGATTTTATTTCTCAGTTCTTTCAATTTCTCAAATTCTACATCATTTGGTTTTAAACCATATCTATCTGGAGCTAAGGCTACACCAGGGTCTATCAAAACCCCAACATCCTTTGTTTTAACATAGGTTGCCAATGACCTAACTCCTAAGCTTTCAGATGCTAATGGAATAACTTCCATAATAATCCCCAAAATACAGTTTTGTGCAAAAGGATTTATAATGAATAAGACATTAATAAATGTTTTCCAAAAGGAAGACATCCAAATTTTCCTTTTTAAAGTTTATTTTATTTTGCACAAAACTATAAAATTTTTTAAGAAGTCATTTTAAAGAAATCACTTAATTTAACTTGCTTACTTTTATCATTTTCAAATATTGAATTTATTCCCTCTCTAATAATTTTTAATCTTTGTTTTATATAATTATTTACATTGTATTCCTCAGCCATCCTCTCTGCAACGTCCATATACTTTTCAACAGCTCCCTTTGAGACAGTTAATATCAACTTAGAGCCACACTTTGGACAAACACCTTTTAATGGGATTCTTCTATACTTAGCTCCACATTTACATCTCACAGCTTGTCTTGAGAAAGCTCTTAAATTTCCAATCAAATCTGGGATGAAGTGAGATTGTATAACTTTCTCAGCAACATCCCTCTCGTCTGTAGCTCTAATCTTTTTAGCTACTGAAAGTTGAGAGTTTGTTTTTTCAAGCATTGAACCTAAGGTTTTATAAGCACAAACTTTTGGTCCTAAATCAATTCTACTTGTTTCATGAGTATAGCCTAATCCTTCATACTGCTCAACTTTTCCTAATCTATCCTCTACTGTTTCTATTAATTCTTTAACCTCCTTAGGTGAAGGCATCTCCAATGTTTTTTCATAAAACTCTATTGGATAACTCCAAACAACATCCATATTATGAACTTCTCCATCCACTTCCTTTGGGTCCAATATGGTTGTTAATACTAATGGAGCGTCCATTTGCCCTCCTCTTTTATCTGGCAGGAATTTCTTAGAAAAGTTCAAAAATGCGTCTAAAAGCAAAAAGAAGGCATCTTCGTCGCCGTCACAATTTCTTCTCTTAGCAGCGTGGAAATATGGATGTGCATAACCTACATTTGCTTTAGTATAGCCAATAATTCTCCCAACCATTCCTGCTGATGTATGTGGAGCCATACCAATAACTAAGTGTCCAATTAAATCTTCTTTCTTTTTTACATTGTAAAATCTCTCCATATTGTAAAACTTCTCTAACAAGTCATCTATAAAATTAGCTACTCTGACAAAATACTCTACACAACTCTCTGGAATAATTACATCTTGAGGTTTCAACTCAACGACCTGCTCTCCATCAACTAACTCATTACCATAAATGTCTTTATCATAACCAAGCTCTCTCAATTTTTCAACACTGACATTTATCTCGTTTGGCTTAAAATGGGTTATTGGAACATCTGTACAGTCAAACCTTGATGTTCCATCTTTAAAGACATAAACTTCATTCATAGCCCTTAATATGGCTTTTTCTAAAGGTTCAACAATTTTCTGCTTTGATGTCATCCCTTTAATGCACTTAACATCTCCTGGCTTATTTATTCCCAATCTTTTTAGAGCAGAATACCAATAATCTTTTAATGGAGCCTTAATTTTTCCAAATTCATCTAATTCAACTTTATTTCCACAGAATGGACAAACTCTATATAAAGAGATTCTTCCACAATTTGGACATTTTGTGTAAGAAACTTCAATATCATCTGTATTGTTTTCTTCAACAGCCTTATTTATCAATCTAACTTGCCCTCCTGCATTTCCTATAGGAAAGAGACCATTAACTGGAGGTTTCATCTTTCTTGGAGCAGCTTTCTCAGGTCTTCCCATCCTTGCTCCAACATATACATAGGTGTTTCTTCTAACTTCAAATGGAGCTAATAAGTTAATGAGATGCATGCTATTCTTGGCTGATTTTAAAAATTCATCTATATTCTCAATTAAATCCTTTTTATTTTCAACATCAAAGCCTAATGAGTAAAGTAAAGGATAATACTCCTCAATTATAACATTTTTGCCCCTAACCAAATGACAGCATCCAATTAACTCTAAAATTCTCTTTGCTTTTTTATCTTCTTCTGTCTCCAAATCAACAATCCAAACATTCTTTCCTTCAAAATTATCTTCTTTCCCTTTTAACAGCCAATTTCTTAATAAGATTATATCTTCCTTGCCAACATCATGCCAATGGTATGTAAATCTTGGATGTAGAGGAGTTTTTGTTTTTAAAGCAAATTTAACAGCCTCTTCTGGCTTTGGATTTTTTATAAAATCTTTATCATACTCTATATTATTAGCTATCAATATTTTCTCATACCACTCTTCACACCAACAGCTTGGCAATAAAGGATGGTTATTCTCTAAGAAATCCCCATAATTAACTAAAACATCTCCTAAGAATAAAATTTCCTCAACTCTATCTCTAACCTCTATAGCTTTCTCTATTGTATCAACCCTAATAACGTCTCCATTTTTTAGCTTAACAATTGGTGGCTCAATGCTATCAACTGGAACTACACATGTTGCCTTTCCAGGTCTTTCTGTCTTTAACTGAGTTCCAACCGCCATGAATTCATCTACCAAATACATCAAAGCTGGATGAAATCCTTGAGTTGCAAAACCTGTGTTTCTGCTTCTTCCATATCTTAATCTAAACCCTCCAACCTTTGATGGATGGGCAAATACTGGTCTTCCAGCAATAACTTCACTTATAAACTTTTTGTTTGCTTCTATTTTAACATCTCTCCAGTATCCACATATCTCCTCTTCCTCACTATCTTCCTCTATATTTTCTTCTTCATCTTCCTTTTCTTCTTCTTTTTCTTCTTTTTTACTCATTAAATCTTTAAGCCAATCCCATCCTTCAATGCCTAACTTATCAACGTGCCTCAATATTTTTGGAGCCTTTAACAAAACCCCCTCAACCAAAACTAATAATGCCCCTCCCCTTAGTTGGTTTGTCTCTACTCTTGGCAAATCTCTATGTCCAGAAACTTCAACATCATCAGTAGCTTCTCCAGTAATCTCAATTGGTATATTTCTTATGGCTGTTCTAATCTCATCAGCTGTTGGGTTGTATTGGAAGCTCCCAACTTCTGATTGATATAACTCAACTTCTTCAACATATCTCTCAATCTCATCCTCTGTTGGCTTATATCTATCCAATCCCATAGCCTTTCTAACAAAATCTCCAACTAAAACAGATAATGCTTGAGCTGTTCCACCAGCACTTCTTATAGGTCCTGCATAATAAATAGCTAAATATTCAGTCCCATCAGGGTTTTTCTTTATTTTAACATCTGCAATTCCTTCTAATGGTGCAGCAACAATCCCTTCAGTTAATACGGCCAATGCAGTTCTAACTGCCTGTTCAGCTTTCTTTTCTTTATCAAAATCTCCAAATTTTCCTTCTACAATTTCTTTAGCTATCTCCAAGGCTGCTGGCTCTTTACCTAACTCTTTAACCAACTCCCTAATTCTCTCAGCCACACCTTTAGGTCCTACCAATCCCTCAACCCTATCAGCCATATCAGCAGCTAAAGGAATTTCAACTTCATCTACAGGGTCAAATCCCTTTTTTCTACACTCTTCAGCTATTTTATAAAGTTTTTGGACTTCACTAACAATGTTTTCAAAATATTTTTTCATGTTTTCAGAGCATGCAACATGAACCATAATAATCACGTAATTAAATATTTTTAAAAATTGATAATCATCATCTCAATTATCTATAACATCTTTTTAGGTATAAGATATTTGCTAAAAATGATTTAAATATTTTTAATATTAAATTCATTAAAAATAAATAGATGGTTATTTTCAGAGAAGTAAATTTTTATTTTGCACAAAACTATAAATTTAAGATGAAACAATAAACAAGATGAAGGAAATATAAAAATGGGATAGTTATGAAACCAACAGCTTATTTTTGTATGGAATTTGCAATTCACCAACCTCTAAAAACCTATGCTGGAGGATTGGGATTTTTAGCTGGCTCACATTTTAGAGCGGCTAAGAGATTGAATCAACCACTTGTAGGAGTATCAATATTATGGAGTTATGGGTATTATGACCAAGTTAGAGATTGTGAGGGAAAGATGAAAGTTGAATATATAAGAAAATATTATGATTTTTTGGAAGACATTAATTTAAAAGTTCCAGTTACAATAAACAACAACACTGTTTGGGTTAAAGCTTATAAATTAGAAGAGGATGTTTTTGGAACATGTCCAATCTATTTCTTAACAACTGATATTCCAGAAAATGACGGTTTCTCAAGAACTATAACTCATAAACTATATGATGCCAACAACATACTTCATATAGCTCAACAGATTGTTTTGGGTGTTGGAGGATATAAAGTCATAAAAGAATGTGAAAATGTAAAACTCTTCCACATGAACGAGCCTCATCCTCTTCCATTAGTTTTTAAATTAATAGAAGAGTATGGGCTTGAATATACAAGGGAACATACTGTTTTCACTACCCACACACCATTACCAGAAGGAAATGAAACTCAAGACATTAATTTATTAAAATCTATGGGATTCTTTGGAAATGTTGATATAAAATTAGCTGAAAAATTAGGGGGAAATCCATTTAATTATACTGTATGTGCTTTAAGAACTTGTAAGAGAGCTAATGCTGTATCTAAGAAGCATAAAGAAGTTTGCGATAGAATGTGGAGTTGGGTTAAAGATAGATGTGAGATTGTAGCAATAACAAATGCTCAGGATAAATATTATTGGCAAGACCCTATTATTAGAGAAGCTGCAAAAAAATATGACATTGATATGCTAAGAGAGAGAAAGATGGAGTTAAAGGAGATTTTATTTGAAGAGGTTGCAGACCAAACTGGAAAGATATTTAAAAAAGATAGATTAACTGTTGTTTGGGCAAGAAGATTTACTGCCTATAAAAGACCCCATATATTGCTTCATGATGAAATGAGATTACTTGAGTTATTAAAAAAGAAAAAAATACAAATTATCTGGGCTGGAAAACCACATCCTAATGATAGCAATATGATAGCAACATTCAACTGGATTGTATCAAAAACACGGGATATGAAAGGAGCTACTATACTAACTGGCTATGAACTAAAGCTAAGTAAATTACTAAAGATGGGTTCAGATATTTGGCTTAACACTCCAAAACTAAATCATGAAGCTTCTGGAACATCTGGAATGACAGCATCTATGAACGCTTCCATACATATGAGTACTTTAGATGGATGGCACGTAGAATGGGCTAAGATGTATCCAGATGATAGCTTTACAATTGGTGATGGGGTTAGAGATGATGATACTTATGTTGCAAACTGCATATACAATTTATTGGAAGAAGTTGCTGATATGTATGATTCTGAAAGATGGTGGATGAAAGCTTGTAACTGCGTTAATCATATTGTTGAATACTTTGATGCTGAGAGAATGGCTAAGGAGTATGCTGAAAAGCTCTATAAATAAGTTGATGAATTCTGAGATAAACGCCTATATACTTTATATAATGATAAAATAATTTTCCTAACTGATAGGAGTAATTCTAAACAATATTGCTTATGTAAAATATAAACATAATTTAAATTCTAAAAATCCACATAATGATGGTATATGATAAGCAGAAGATATTGCTTTAAAATATATCTCTAATGTATCTTAGATTTTAGAAGAGATAAAAATTTAAGAAAGTTATTATTTAATTATATTTATTTTTCTTCTTCTTTTATTCCAATAACTTCCAATATCTTAGCTCTAATAGCTTCTTCAACCAATTTTCTCAAAGCCTCCTTATCAGATACTGCCTTAAATATTCCTAAAGGAATTTTAGCAGCTGCAGCAGTTTGATGCCCTCCTCCACCAAATGCCTTATTTAATATCTCTCCTAAGTTAAGTCTTAAATCTTTAGTTCTTGCAGATATGTGGATTTCATCTCCAACAATACCAAATACGAATGTTGTTGAAATTCCTTCCATCTTTAATAAGAAATCAGCTGCTTTTGGTAATGCATCTCTATTGCTTATTTCTCCAACATAAGCTAAAGCTATATTTCCTTTAACTACTCTTCTGTTCATTATTGCCCTTGCTAAAACTTCCATAACCTCTGTAGAAATTTCAGGATTTTCTATCATATTTAAGAGAGTAGCATCAATATAGCCCTGAAGATAAGCAGCTGCTTCAAAATCTAATTTTGATGTTTCTCTTTTAAAGTAATCAGTATCTGATTGTATTCCATAGAATAAAGCTGTTGCTAAGTTTCTTGACGGCTCTATTTCCAATTCCATTAAATATTGTGTTAAAATAGAAGCAGTAGCTCCAACTTCTGGCCTAATATCCATATATTTGGCAGTTAAATCAGCGTTATTGTGGTGGTCTATAATTATATCAATGTTTTGTATCTCTAAAGGCAGTTGTTTTAATGTAGATGTATCAACAACAGCAATAACGCAGTAATTATTTAGATTTATCTTTTCAACGTTTAGAAGATTAACTCCTAATAAATTAACCATTGCTTTGTTTTCATCATATCCAATACTTCCTCCATAAGCTATATCTGCATCAACTCCCCATTTTTCAGCTATTGTTTTCAAAGCCATAGCACTTGCTATAGCATCCGGGTCTGGATTTATATGAGTTATTATTAAAAGTGGAGATTTCTTTTCCTCAGTTTTTTCCAATTCAATGCATTTTTTCTTACCTTCTACCAATATAGACTTTAATTGCATCAACTTTCTTTTTAATTTTGCATCCTCAACCTCTTTTGCAATATCTTTAGCTCCACTTTCTAAGATATTTATTATCTTATCTATATTTAATCCACTATATAGCTCAGGATATCCTGGAATAGCTCTTGCTATTTTATATGAGTTAGGGCTTAGTTTGCAAACCTTTTCAGCTATTGTTCTATTTATCTCTGAAGAGTTTGTTAATATCAATACAATATCTGCCTTATCAATTTCTGCTTTTTTTAATATCTCATCTTCAGTAGCATCGCCAATAACCACCTTAACTCCCTCTTTTACTAAATCATCAGCATCATCAATATTTTTGTCAATAATTGTGATGGGTTCTTTATTTTTAATAAAATTTACAACTTTTCTACCAAAAGAACCAAAACCTATTACGGTTATCATAATCATCACGTAAAATATTTTTATTCAAATAATTAAATAATTTTATTGATTATATATTAAAGGCCTCTAAGCTTCAAAGTAATTATATAAACTGCAAAAGTCTTAATATATAAACCTTGCCTAAAGTTATTTTAAAAACTCTACCTCTATTTTATCCTTTAAATAATTTATTAACTTTTCAGCATATTTTAACTTTTTAATTTTTATTTCATCTCCTTTCTCTATATAATTTTTTATATTCGGTCTTGAATATTTAGTTACATAGATTCCAAAGTCCATTCCCCCCAATATTAGCTTCTTAGCATTAAAATAATAAGCTAAAAAACAGCATCTATCTCCATCTGTAAATCCACCAAAGTTAATTACATTTTTTAAATTTAGCTCTTTATAATTTGGTATTTGACAGCTTCCAATGATATTTTTTAGCTTTGGAACATATTCTTTAATTCTTTCAATGTTATCTCCATGTGCATGAACTACAATTATAGAACCATTTTTATTACATTCAATTAGTGCCTCTAAATCACCATCCAAATCTGAAACTATAATATCTGGAATTATGCCTTCTTCTAAAAATGCTTTACATGCCCCATCAGCAACTATTACAGGAAAATTTTTTCTTAATTCCTTTATAATTCTAATATGTCTTTTTATTGACGGTCCTGCACCAAAAATAAAAACTTCTCTACCTTTGATAATATCTTTAAGTTTCCTAATAGATACTTTATTGGCTTTTTCTAAAATATCATTTAAAATAACTGCACTTTCAACATCTTTACTTTTATCAAATCCAAAATCGTCTATAATTTTGTTATAGTATATTTCCCACTCTCTCATATCCATATTATCACATTTGGTTATTTGGTTACTATATTTAAACAAATTCAAATCATAAACTATAAAAACGATATGACTACAACTTATATAGGATATAGCCACAAAAAAGCTATATAAAGCTATATGTTTTATTTGGTGATAGAATGTTGAGTGTAAATAAAAAAGCCTTAGAGATTGTAAATAAAATGATTGAAAATAAAGAAGAGTTAAATATTGATATCATAAAATTAGAAAACGGAGCTACTGTTTTAGATTGTGGAGTTAATGTTCCTGGAAGCTGGGAAGCTGGGAAATTATATACAAAAGTTTGTTTGGGAGGTTTAGCTCACGTTGGCATCTCATTATCACCAGCTGGTTTTGATGGAATAAACCTTCCTTTTGTTAAAGTAAAAACATCACATCCAGCAATAGCTACATTAGGTGCTCAAAAGGCAGGATGGGCAGTTAAGGTTGGAAAGTACTTTGCTATGGGTTCAGGACCTGCAAGAGCTTTAGCTAAAAAACCAAAGAAAACTTATGAAGAAATTGGATATGAAGATGATGCTGATGTTGCTGTTTTGTGTTTAGAGGCATCAAAATTACCAAATGAAGAAGTTGCTGATTATATAGCTAAAGAATGTGGCGTTGAGCCAGAGAATGTTTATTTATTAGTAGCTCCAACAGCATCATTAGTTGGTTCAATCCAGATTAGTGGTAGAGTTGTAGAGAATGGAACATACAAGATGTTAGAAGTTTTAGAGTTTGATGTTACAAAGGTTAAGTATGCAGCAGGTTTAGCTCCAATTGCTCCAATAATTGGCGATGACTTCGCTATGATGGGAGCTACAAATGATATGGTTTTATATGGAGGAATAACCTACTACTACATTAAGAGCGATGAAAACGATGACATTGAAGCTTTATGTAAAGCATTACCTTCATGTACATCAAAAGATTATGGAAAACCATTTATGGAAGTATTCAAAGCTGCTGACTATGATTTCTACAAAATTGACAAAGGAATGTTTGCTCCAGCAGTAGTTGTAATTAATGACATAACAAGAGGCAAAGTTTATAGAGCTGGAAAGATTAACGCAGAAGTCCTTAAAAAGTCTTTGGGATGGATTGAGTTATAAAATTTGAATTTTATTTTTTATTTTAAACCAACTATATCTTTTATATTTTTAACACCTTCCTCATAGCTAATAACTCTTCCCCTAACCTCTCTTAAAATTCTTTGAATGGTAAATTTATATCCCCTATTGTGTTTATGATAAGTTTTTAATAATGGGCAACCATAAGATGCTTTAATCTCAATGCCATTATTTTTTAATATTTCTCTTTCTTCATCCTTTGTTAAGGCAAAAAAAGATGGCAAATTAAACCTAAATAAATTGTTATTTTTATATAAAGTTAAATATCCAAAAGCTAATAAATCACCAAATATAACAAACTCAGCGTTAATTTTTTTAGCATAATTCATAACAGCATTTTCAACAATTTTATGGCATCTACCACAAGGATGAAACCTCCCTTTAATAACTCCTTCATAAATCTCTTTTAAATCAACGTCTATAAACTCTAAATCTACTCCTATATTTTTAGCAACATTTTCAGCATTTTTTCTCATTTCATCTGTCATTATATATTCTGAATAACAAGAAACTGCCTTAACATCAAAAATTTGCTTTGCTATTATTGTGGATGTTGAGCTATCAACTCCACCACTAAATGCAACAACTGCACTTGGCTTTTTATCAATAGAAACCTTATAAAACTCTTTATCTCCATCCAATCTTTTCATAACCATACATCTTAGAGCTTCTTTAAGCTCTATACTAATATCTAACCTTTCTAAAATTTCCAATGAATTTTTTAATCTCAATTCTTTAAGTTTTTTATTTATTTTATCTTCAATAAATTTTTCAAATTCCATGTTTTATACCTTATAATAATTTTGATTGTTTTATTGCATTCCATACTAAAAAGCTTTGTGGCTTTAAAGTACCTTCTATTGGATTTAAGAAAAGGATGTTTTTCTTAATTAAATAAGTATAAACTGGCACTGGAATTTCTTTTTTATTAATCTCATAATTCTCTTTGAATAACCTTAAAGCATTTACTATATCTTCTTTTTTTATTTCAATAATTTCATCACCAATCTTTACCTTTGGTTTTGAATAATCCAACATATCTAAAAACATATCTAATTTTGACATTTCTTCTTTAAGCATATACTCTAAAACATCTTTTAAATCTTTAAATTTACTTTCTTCAACAACATACTTTATATCCTTTGCTTTTCCTCCAACATAATTATAGATTAATTCTTTTTCTTTATTAGTTAAATTAATATTATTCTCTTTAACTAAGAAATCAATAAATTTTAAGGCAGTTTCTTTATCGAAGTCATCCACTAATATGTATTTAGCTCTTCCTTCTAACTCTCCAGTGTTATAAACATACTCAATAAACAAACTATCAGAACTTAGACAAAAAACATGGCATAGATGTTGAACTTTAGTTAAAGCTACTAAAAATTGAAACAAACTCCACAATAATAACCTATTTCCATTTAAAGTTATTTCTCTAATCATCTGCAGTTCATCAAATATTAGTATTGGCTTTTTTCCCTTTTCATTTAATTTAGCGAATAAATATTCAATATATTGATAAACATCTCCTGACTTATCTTTTTTATTGAAAATCTTATCAAAAAATGGTTTTGGGATTTTTATAGGCATGCCTAAGTAGAAGTTAGTTAATTCCTCTGAACCTTTAATTAATAAATCAGCCAATGATTTAGCATACTCTCTAAAATCATCTACTTTCGATTTTTCATCCACTTCAAATAAACATTCAATAAAGTTATCAACATTCACAATATTCCTTGTCCTAAAATCAATAAAAAATGGAATGTATTTGGATTTGTCTAATTTATTGGCTATAATCTCTCTTATCAGAGCAGATTTCCCACTATTTATCGGTCCAAAAATAAAATAAACGTCATCTGGCTCTCTATTTATTATATTAATGAATTCTTCTATCTCATTTTCTCTATCAAAGAATTTCATTGTATTCACCATTAAAATGAGTTTAGTGTATTTCTTTTATCCAAAACATTATGTATTATAGTTATACAATGATTTGCATGCAACTCTAATGGTGATAGAGATATTTTTTTAGCTTTAATTTCATCTAAAAATTTCTCATCCTCTTCTCCAATTCCTATGTGGTCTCCAAGTATAAAAACTGGATTTTCTATCTCAACATTTTCAACATCTTCTCCATTTTTATGTAAATAATAAATGTTCTTTCCTTCATTGATTTTTTCTAAAATTAAATCTCTAAATCCTAATCTCTTTACATAAATTCCTGGTGTTGATAGATTCCAGCTTTTTTTTTCATCTTCATCAAGTTCTTCAAATTTTTTAAGGGCTTTTTTTATAAATATGGCTATATTTCTCTCATCTGGAGAAACCTTTTTTAATTCACTACCAACAAACTTTATACAAACTGGTGGATTTGGTTGCCCATACAATACAGCATAAAAAATTACATTCTTTCTTATATCATGAGATAAAAAGAAGGCATCGCTAACACATCTGCAAAGTAAATCCAACCTTCCACAACTTCCTGGTAAATCTTTTAAATTTATATTTGATGAGGTTATAGTTTTATTTGCTTTAAATATAAACTCCCTCATAACATTCCCCTTTTCAACCTCTCAGGTATAGGACTTCTTGGTATATTATGATATAATTCTAAAGCAATATCTACAATATTCACACATCTATCTCCAAATCTCTCAATATCTTTTAAAAACATACCAAATTGAACATAGAAGTTTAAGTCCTCTCTTTTGTTTTTTAGGACTTTATTCAACAATAGCTCAAGATTTTTATGCAACTGCTCTTCAAGCTCATGTATTTTTGTTTCTTTCCTCTTACTTTTAACAACATCTATTGCCTCAGTTAGCATCTCTCTAAGGATATTAAAGATTTCTTCAACTTCATTCTCAATATCATCATCTAATTTAAGCCCATGAACTACCTCTTCAGCAATGTTTGCTATATAATCCCCCAATCTTTCAAGATTTGAAGCTATAGTGGCAAAGGCATTGGCATAAGCTCCTGGCAAATATTTTAAAGCATTCAGTCCTAAGAGCATTCTAATTTCTTCCTCCATTTTGTTTAGGGCATAATCTTTAATGATTATATCTTCAGCTAATTTTTTATCGTTATTTTTTAAAGCAGTATAAACTAAATCCAAGTTATTTAAAAGAGTTTTTTCCATCTTTTCTAAGGTTGTTTTTATCTCTTTCATTAAGATATATTCATCAAATTCTAAATTTATTTTATGCAATTTACTCATATCTACAACATAAGGATGTTTAACTATCTTCTCATCAATCAATGGCTTTAAAAGCTTAGCAACGTATCTTCTACTAATTCCAAGTTTCTCAGCTATTTCATCCTGTGTTTCTGGCTCTTCTTCAATGATAACTCTTATTATCCCAGCTAAAGTAGCTTCTTTACCTCTTAACATATTATCACATAATTTCATATTTTATGTAATTAATTACCAAACTTTCTATAAATAGTTTTTTAAAACCATGAATAATAAATTAAATTAAAAATTATGTTATAATGCCAAATATCTTAAAAAATAAAAGTTTTATTCTTCAAAATTAACCATAGATGAAGCAAAATAAGGGTTGGCTACTGCATGATTATGTAAATAACCTGCTAAAACCTTCCCATTAAAAATTCCATCTAAGTTATTAACAATACCTCTCCCTCTCTCTATTTTATAAGCAAATCTCTCTTCTTTTATATTGATAAGCTTTGAATAATGGAATTCATGCCCTTTAAACTTTAATCCTTTTCTTCCAATTAAGCAATTTTCTAAAAATTCAGCTTTAACATAACTAAGCCCTTGAACATGCTTTGTCATAACTGCAGAGCAGTTTAATAAGCCAACCATTGGAACTCCATCTATAGATTTTGTTAAATACATCAAGCCTCCACATTCTCCATAAATGTAGCCATCAAATTCCCTAATACTTTCAATAATTTCTTTATTTTTACTTAGTTTTTCTTTAAAGAGTTCTGGATATCCCCCTCCAATATACAATATATCAGCATCTGGAACTTCAATATCTTTTAATGGGCTGAAAAATTCTATTTTAGCTTTATTTTCTTTTAAGGCGTCAAAGTTATCCCAATAGTAAAAGTTAAATGCTTCATCATAAGCAACAGCTATTTTTTTGTAATTTTCATTAACTTCCCATAAAAAGACATCATCAATCTCTTCAAAATCCTCATCGGCAATTTCCACAATTTTATCTAAATCTAAATACTTCTCAACTAACTCTCCCCATAATTCTACCTTATTCTTTATCTCCTCTAAATTTTCCGGTGTTGGAATTAAACCAAGATGCCTTCCTTCAACTTTGAAATTTTCATTCCTTGGAATAAAGCCAATTATCTCAACATCTGGTAAATAATAGCTCATAGCCTCTTTTAATTTCTTTATGTGGTTTTCACTTCTAACAAAATTGAAAATAACTCCTTTAATTTTCACATTATCAAAACTCATAAAACCTTTTATCATTGCTATTGCACTTCTTGTTAAGCTCTTTGCATTTACAAGCAGAATTATGGGGCTTTCTAAAGCTTTAGCTACACTTGCAGTACTTCCAACATCCTCTATTGAAGATATTCCCTCATAAAGTCCCCTAACTCCTTCAATGACGCTTATATCTTTATCTTTAGAATGTTTTTGGAAGAGATATTTTATTTGCTCCTTATTCATAAAAAATGAGTCAAGATTTCTTGATTTATTTCCAGTGGCTATTGTATGATAAGTTGGGTCTATATAATCCGGCCCTACCTTATAGCCTTGAACGTTGTATTTTTTTGATAAAGCTTTCATAATTCCAGTAGAAATAACTGTTTTCCCTACTTCACTTGATGTTCCAGCAAGCACAATTCTTTTCATAACTATCTCCTACTTCTTTATGTCCAAAATAGCTTAGTCAAAAAAGATTTATAAGTTGTGAATTATAAACGTTACTATATTACTTCTTTGTAGTGATATTGATGAATGGTTTATCAAATCTTGAAGTAGAAGAAAGAATAAAAAAATATGGATACAATGAACTTAAAGAAAAGAAAAAAGTTACATGGGTCAAAATTTTATTGAGACAATTTTCCAATATTTTAGTTTGGATTCTCTTTGTAGCTGCTATTATATCGTTTTTTATTGGAGAAATTTTAAATTTTTGGGTTATTATTTTTCTTCTATTTTTTATTATATTTTTAGGGTTTATTCAGGAGTATAAAGCAGAGAGTGCAATGGAAGCGTTGAAAAAAATTGTCCAACCAACAACAAGAGTTATAAGAGAAGGGAAGATAAGAAAAATTCTTAGTAGGGAAGTTGTTCCAGGAGATTTACTAATTTTGGAGATGGGAGATAAAATCCCTGCAGATGCAGAGGTTATTGAAGCAATTAATCTAAAAGTTGATGAATCAATTCTAACTGGAGAAAGTAAGGCAATAGAAAAGAAAAACGGAGATTTAATTTTTGCAGGAACACAAATTGTTCATGGAAAGTGTAAAGCTGTTGTAGTAGCAACAGGGATGAACACAAAGTTAGGAAAGATAGCAAGAATGATTCAAGATATAGAAGAAAAAACACCACTGCAAGAAAAAATAACAAAGTTAGGGAAGATTTTGGCATTAATAGCCTTAATTGCTTGTGTGATTATATTCATTTTTGGAGTAGTTAAAGGAATCCCAATACTTGAGATTTTGGTGGTTGCTCTAGCGTTGGCAGTTGCCGCTGTTCCTGAAGGATTGCCCTTAGCATTAACTTTAACGTTATCCTTTGGCATGAACCGTATGGCCAAGCAAAACGCTATAATAAGAAAATTACTTGCAGTTGAGACTCTTGGCTCAGTAACAATAATCTGTGCAGACAAAACTGGAACAATAACAAAAAATGAGATGACAGTTGAGAAGATTTTTGTTGATGACAAGATTTTTGATGTAACTGGAATTGGTTATGAGCCAAAAGGGAGATTTTTTTATAATGGGATAGAAGTTGATATTAATAAAGAGGAGAATTTAATTTTGCTATTAAAAGCAGTTGCTTTATGTAATAATTCTGTTCTTGAAGAAAAAGAGGGAAAGTGGGGGATTATTGGAGACCCGACAGAAGGGGCATTAATTGTTGCAGCAACAAAGGCGGATTTATGGAAAGAAGATTTAGAAAAAGAGTATCCAAGAGTAGGGGAAATTATATTTACCTCTGAAAGAAAGATGATGACAACCATACATAAAAAAGATGGGAAATTCTTAATTTTCTCAAAAGGGGCTCCAGAGATTATTTTAAAAAAATGTAAATTCATAAAGAAAAAAGATAAGATAAAGGAATTTAGTGATGATGAAAAGACAAAGATATTGAAAATAAATAAAGATTTTGCAAGTTCTGCCTTTCGAGTTCTTGGTGTTGCATATAAAGAAACATCTAAAATAACTCCAAAGAATATTGAAGAAAATTTAGTTTTTTTAGGCTTAATTGCTATGATAGACCCGCCAAGGGAAGGTGTAAAAGAAGCAATAGAAGCATGTAAGAGGGGACATATAAAAGTTATTATGGTTACTGGAGATAATGAAGAGACGGCAAAAGCAGTAGCTAAGAAAATTGGACTATTTGAAGAGAATAAAAAAACAATAAACAATAAAAAACTTAAAAAATTTTTAGAAAAAGGTGTTATAACTGGAAGTGAATTAAATAGGCTAAGGGATGAGGAATTAGGGAGTATTGTTGAAGATATTATTGTTTATGCAAGAGTAGTTCCAGAACAAAAGTTGAGAATAGTGAATGCATTAAAGAAAAAGGGGCATATAGTAGCAATGACGGGAGATGGTGTTAATGATGCCCCTGCATTAAAGAACGCAGACATTGGCATAGCAATGGGCATTAAAGGAACTGATGTAGCAAGGGAAGCAAGTGACATGATTTTGCAAGATGATAACTTTGCTACGATAGTTGAAGCAATTAAAAATGGTAGAGCCATATATGAAAATATTGAAAAATTTACTTGCTATCTTATCTCAAGAAACTTCACAGAGGTAATCCTTATAGGATTAGGCATAATTTTATTAGGATTTGAATTTTTGCCATTACTACCATTACAAATTTTATTTATAAATATGTTTGATGAGGAGATGCCTGCAATAGCGTTAGGTTTAGACCCTGCAAGAGAAGATATTATGAACAAACCACCAAGAGAAGTTGGGAGAGGAATATTAACAAGGAGAAATTCCATTTTAGTTTTTAGTTTGGCATTATTCATGGCAACAGTGGCTTTTTTAATATTTATCATATCCAATCCAACAATTAGCATAGAAAAAGCAAGAACAATGGTTTTTGTAACTATAGTGGGCATGGTGGTATTTAATACCTTCAACTTCAGGTCTTTAGAGGAATCCATTTTCAAAATTGGTATTTTTGCAAATAAATTGCTAATATTATCAGCTACAATTATTGCTTTAACAACATTATTTGTTGTATATATTCCATTTCTGCAGGAAATTTTTAAATTTACCCCATTAAATTTAAAAGAATGGATTATTTGTTTGGTGGGAGCATTTTCAACATCTATCTTTATGGAAATAATAAAATTATTCATGAAAAAGAGGAGTTAAATTTAATTAAACTAAATTAAATTTTTATTTCCCCATTAACGCCATCTTAGCCAACAAAGCACTCAACTGTATTCTTTCGTTAGCTCCTTCAACTATTCTAAAGTCAGTTTCACCAATAGCATCTGCCAACTCAACCTTCTTTCTCTCATCAATATCTAAGTTATTTAATTCTCTAAACATCTGGTTTAATATATCCTCTCCACTCATTCCCCACTCAACCATAAGTTTATATAATAAATCTCTCGCTTCAATAAACTTTCCATCTAAAGCCAATTGCATCATTTTCTTAACTTCCTCAGGTCTTGCTCTTGATGAGACTTTATAAACAATCTCATCGTCTATAACATCACTTAAAGCTGCTGCTGTTTGTAAAACATTTATTGCCTTTCTCATATCTCCTTCAGAGACATAAATAATTGCCTCCAAACCACTTTCAGTTAAGTTTAATCCCTCCTTCTCAGCAATTTCTTTTAATTTTTTGGCAATATCTTCCTTCTTTAATGGTGAAAATCTAAAGACAGCACATCTTGATTGGATTGGTGGAATAATTTTGCTCGGATAGTTGCAAGAGAGGATAAAACGAGCTACATCTGAATATTTCTCCATAGTTCTTCTTAAAGCGTTTTGAGCATCTGCAGTTAATGCGTCACTCTCATCTAAGAATATAATTTTAAATGGAACGTCTCCAATAGGTTTAGTTCTTGCAAAATCTTTTACTTTTGTTCTAATAACATCTATCCCTCTCTCATCACTAGCGTTAAGCTCTAAAAAATTGTCTCTCCAATTTTCTCCAAATAAATCCCTTGCTAAACATAAAGCAGCAGTAGTTTTTCCAACTCCTGGAGGTCCGCTGAACAAAAGATGCGGCATACTCTTTTTTTCAACATATTTCTTTAATCTCTTTACGATTTCATCCTGCCCTACAATATCATCTAATGTCTTTGGTCTATACTTTTCTACCCATGGTTTTTCCATTATCTCACCACAAATTACTCACAGTTTATGTCTTATTAATGTTATATTTTCATGAAGTTTTTAGTTTTTAAAACTTTATTCTAATGCGTAATCTAAAATCTCACCAAATCTCGACTTAACTATATCTCTTTTCCCTAAAACCTTTGCATGAGCATCTAACTCAACAATTGCAAAATCATAAATTTCTTTTATTGGATGATAGGTCCTTGGACCATCGCTAATTCCTATCTTTATTACATCTTTATCTAACTCTTCAACTGGCAGAGCGTGAGGAACTCCAGAAACAACAATGGCATCTACATCCAAATCTTTTAATATTTCAACAGCTTTTTCTCCACTTATTGGATACTCATCCAAACCTCCAGTTATATAATCTGCTTTGAATCTATTAGATATATTTTTTGCATCTCTTTTTATTTTTGGAAGTCCTTTATTTACATCCAAGTTAGCAATATTTACACAATTAAAATATTTATTTAAAACAATTAGAGGATGAGTAAATAAATAGGCGGTTTCTTTCTTAGCATTTAATACACAAGCTATTTTTCCATCCTTCTCTTTCAAATCCTTTAAAACTTTTATAGCTTCATTTAAGTCATCATCATATGTTGGTTTTATATACTCTTTCTTTGCCATTCCCCTCTTTTTTTCAATCTCTGTAGCTTTTTTTAACAAAAATTTCTGCCTCTCAAATTCCTTCTCATCAATTATCCCTAATTTTAAGGCAGATTCCATAGCTTTTATTGCCCCTATTGTGTTATCTCCACTACCACTATGCACTTCAACTGGAATAATTATAGCTCTCTCATCATTAGCAAATTCCCACAAATCTTCACCAATAATCATACTTGCACAAGTTCCAACAATGCCAATCATTGGCTTTTCTTTTTTTATTACATTTTTTAAATATTCAATTGCATAATCTAAAGCTTTTCTTAAATTTTCTGAAGCTCCAAAAACAATTGCATTTTCATCTATATTGCTTGTAAATACTCTAACCCCATCTAATTCTAATAATCTTGCGGTTCTAAAGCAACATCCACTCGGTCCATGTAAAATTATGGCATCAACACCCAAATCTCTAAGCTGATACATAGCAGCAGCAATAGGTGAAGGTCTTGGATGAAATATCATAGATTCACCTCAATTAATTAATTTATTAATTTTGTTAAATAACTCAAACCATATGTTATTTATTTCATTGCTCACAATATGTTTTAAGATTAGGATTATAAAATAAATTTGGTGAGAGATAAAATGGGCAAAAAAATCATTGGATTATTGGATGGAGATAGGATTATAGTTTTTGACAAAAATGGAATATCTAAGCTATCAGCAAAGCATTATGGGAACGTTGAAGAGAACTTTTTATCGTTATCTTTAGTTGAAGCTCTCTATTTAATAAACTTAGGGTGGTTGGAAGTTAAAAACAAAGATAATAAGATTATGAGCTTTGAAGAGCTATATAAATATGCAAAAAATATTGAAGAGAGGCTCTGCTTAAAATATTTGGTTTATAAAGATTTAAGAACAAGAGGTTACATAGTAAAAACCGGCCTAAAATATGGAGCTGATTTCAGGCTTTATGAAAGAGGAGCAAATATAGAAAAAGAACACTCTGTTTATTTGGTTAAGGTATTTACTGAAGATAACTCTATTCAATTAAGTGAGCTAACAGGATTCGTTAGAGTAGCCCACTCAGTTAGAAAAAAACTGCTTATAGCAATAGTTGATGCTGATGGGGACATTGTTTATTACAATATGGAATATGTAAGACCATAAAAATTTTGGAGGGGGAAAATGATTTTAAAGCCAGAAAATGAAAGAAAGCTAATAATTGATGTTTTAAAGAAATTTGATGTTCCAGAAGAAGATGCTAAAATAACCGCTGAAGTTTTTGTTGATGCAGATTTGAAAGGCTTCACATCCCATGGAATTGGAAGGTTTCCACAATATATAACTGCTCTAAAATTAGGTAATATAAATCCAAAGCCGGATATAAAGATAGTTAAAGAAAGCCCTGCTACGGCAGTTGTAGATGGTGACTTTGGATTAGGGCAGGTGGTTGGAAAAAAAGCTATGGAATTGGCTATAGAAAAAGCAAAAAATGTTGGAGTAGGAGTTGTTGCTACAAGAAATGCTAATCATTTTGGTATTGCAGGCTATTATTCAGAGTTGGCTATGAATCAAGATATGATTGGAATAACAATAACAAATACAGAGCCAGCTATGGCACCATTTGGTGGAAAAGAGAAAATTTTAGGAACTAATCCAATTGCTATAGCATTTAAAGGGAATAAATATAAATTTTCATTGGATATGGCTACTGCATCAATAGCAAGAGGAAAAATTTTAGAAGCTTTAAGGAAAAAGATAAAAATTCCAGAAGGTTGTGCAGTAGATAAAGATGGAAAGCCAACGACAGATCCTGCTAAAGCATTGGAGGGATGTATATTACCATTTGGGGGGCCTAAAGGATATGGTTTAGCATTAGCTATTGAAATGTTATCAGCTATTGGTGGGGCTGAGGTTGGAACTAAAGTTAGAGGGACAGCAAATCCAAAAGAAAGATGCACTAAAGGAGATTTATTTATAGCTATAAATCCAGAATTTTTTATGGGAAAGGAAGAGTTTAAGAAGAAAGTTGATGAGTTATTAGAAGAGATTAAGACATCAGAACCTGCAGAAGGATTTGAAATTTTAATTCCTGGGGAAATAGAAGAGAGAAATAAAATGAAAAGAAAGAATGGATTTGAGATTGATGAAAATTTATACAATCAACTAAAAGATATTTGTGATGAGTTGGAATTAAATATTGAAGATTATGTGGAATAAAATATATGGTGAAATTAATGTTAATAAAAGATATTATGAAAAAACCCATTGTAGTTTATGAAGATGATGATTTAATCGATGTAATAAAATTATTTAGAGAAAATAAGATAAGTGGAGCTCCTGTATTAAATAAAAATGGAGAGTTAGTTGGAATAATATCTGAAAGTGATATAGTGAAAACCATTGTTACACATAATGAGGATTTAAACCTTATTTTACCTTCACCATTGGATTTAATAGAGTTGCCTTTAAAAACTGCATTGAAGATTGAGGAGTTTAAGGAAGATTTAGAAAATGCACTAAAAACAAAGGTTAGAGATGTAATGACAAGAAAAGTTATTGTTGCTAAGCCAGACATGACAATTAATGACGCAGCAAAATTAATGGTTGAAAATAACATTAAAAGATTGCCTGTTGTAGATGATGAAGGTAATTTAGTTGGAATAATTACAAGAGGAGATTTAATAGAGGCGTTAATTTAATTTTTTATTTTCTACTTAATCTTCTTCTAAGGGCTATATAGAGATTACCCATTACAATCATTAAAAAAACACTATATAGGCAATATATTATTACTTCTAATAAAGATTTACTGTTTCCTCTATAAAATTTAGCTCCTAATACTGATTTTAGGTGTTCTATATATATCGGTATGTATGGCAATAAAAATTCTGGAATTATATTTGAAATTTGATTATTTATAAAAGAATTCAAATCCAAATAATAAACAAGTGTTAAAACAAATGGTGTTGCGAATATTAAAAAGAATATCCCAAATATTGGTTTATGTATTGACTCTCCGTAGTCGGATATTAGTCCATATAATATAATAGCAAATTTTTCATACCATTTTGAATATTCTTTTTTTAATTCCATTTCCATTTTATATAAATCAGATGCTTCCTCATAAGTTCTGTTGTTTTCAATGGATATTCTTAAATTCCTATATTCTGCAAGGATAGAGTTATAATTTAAGTGATTTTTGAGGATTGTATATGCTTCTTTGTATATTCCTTTATTATTTTCGCCATTTTTAAAAAGTTTATGACTTAAAATCTTCTCTTTTTTTATTTCACATAATAACATTACATCTCTAACATCAGTTTTTAAAAATGAAGTTTTTGATAATGGAAAGTTCTCTATTTTTGAATGTTTATTTAAAAATTGGACATTAAGAAAGATTGCTAAGCATTTATCTTTAATTGTATTATTAATTACATTGACTATTGTATGTATCCAATGTATATCTGGTTTTTTTAAACTAATTTCAAATTTCTTAGATTTTTTAAATTTAATTTTACCTTTTCTAAATAACGCTAAATTCTCAAAAGTACAATCTACAAAAGATAACAAGCCAAAATAAATATCTCTAAAATCTGCAATGCCATTAAAAGTTGATTCACCAAATAATAATTTTAAATTTTTTGTATTTTTAAAATTGGCATCTTTTTCAAATGTAGTTTTGATAAATTTTGCATTTTTGAATATAGCCTCCTCAAAATATGCTTCTTTTTTAAATTTAGCCTTCAAAAACATTACTTCTCCATAAAATTTAGTTTCCTTAAAATAAACTTCTCTTTCAAATTTACCATTCCTAAAATTTGCTACTCCTTCAAATATAGAATTTTTGAATTCTACATCTTTATTAAATATAGCATCCTCAAAATCTGCTGTTTCTTTAAATATAGCTTTTAAAAACATTACTTCTCCTTCAAATATGGTTTTTCTAAAACATGCTCCTCCTTTAAATTTAGCATCCAAAAAATAGGCTCCTCTTTTAAATTTATTATCCTTAAAATATGCTTCTCCTTCAAATATAGTATCTATAAAATCTACTTTTCCTTTAAATTCACCTCCCACAAAATTTGCTTTTCCTTTAAATATAGATTTTCCAAATTCTACATCTTTATTAAATATTACTTTTATTAACATGCCCATGTCCTTAATATCGGACATTTCATAGTGCACTTCAAACTTTCCATTAAATTTAACATTATTTATGTAAATATTTATATTAATAGATATTACTATAGTACCAATACCTTCATCAATTTCTTTATAAATTTTACAGCCTTTTAGTTCCTTATCTTTAATTCTTTCATAAATATCTTTAATAGAGATATCCCCTCCAACAGTTGCATTAGACAATTCAAAATCCTTTCCACTTTCTAAGCATTTTATAAATTCATCAATAAATTTATCTCTAGTTATATACTTTTTTATCATGTTTCCCCACATCTTATAAACTAACATCTACTATACCTAAATACCTAAAACATTTATTTAAAGATGTTGATGATGTGATTTATTATTTCTTAAAGTTTAATGACTGAAATAATAACATTGAATATAATGAAAACCGAAAAAATTATTAAGATTTAGAAAAGATATTAATTTGTCTATAAAGATATTTTCATTCTGTTTTTTATTAAATTATAACAATCTTTAAAGGTGAAGATTTTGATAATTCAAACACCATCAAGAATTCACATGGGATTAATAGATTTAAATGGTTCAATTGGAAGAGTAGATGGAGGTATTGGTTTAGCTTTAGAAGAGCCAAATATAGAAATTGAGGGAAAAGAAAGTGATGAAATAAATATTGAGTTTGATAAAAAATTGATTGAAAAGTTTGGTTACAGTTATTTAAAATCTATTAAAGATAGGATATACAACACAGCTACGAAAGTTTTAGAAGTTGTTAATGGGGAAGGGATTGATTTAAAAATCTTATCATTATTTCCAGCTCATTCTGGTTTAGGTAGTGGAACACAACTATCTTTAGCTGTAGGTAAATTGATATCAAAAATCTATAACAAAGAAATGAACGCTTATGAGATAGCTAAAATTACTGGGAGGGGAGGAACGTCAGGCATTGGAATAGGAGCTTTTGAATATGGAGGATTTTTAATTGACGGGGGACATAGCTTTGGTAAAGGTAAAGATAAAGAAGAATTTAAACCTTCTTCAGCTTCAAAAGGAGTTAAACCAGCACCGATAATATTTAGACATGATTTTGATTGGGAAGTTATGTTAATAATACCAAAAGGAGAACACGTCTACGGAAAAAAGGAGGTAGATATATTTAAAAAATACTGTCCAGTTCCTTTAAATGAAGTTGAAAAAATCTGCCATTTAGTTTTAATGAAGATGATGCCTGCAATTGTTGAAAAAAATTTAGATGATTTTGGAGAAGTTGTTAATAAACTTCAATATTTAGGCTTTAAAAAAGTTGAACTTAATTTACAGTCAGATATTGTTAAAGATTTAATTAAGGAATTACATAATGAAAATGTTTATGCAGGACTTTCAAGTTTTGGCCCAACAATTTATGCCTTTGGGGATAAAAAATTAATTATTGAAAAAGCTAATGAAGTTTTTGATAGACATGGGATTTATAGGGATATAATTATAACTAAGGCAAATAACGTTGGGCATAAAATTTGGTGAGGAATTATGGGACCACTTAAAAAATTTTTGAATATATTAATATCTAATGGAAATTCGTATAATTGGATTACAGATGCAGAAAAATATTTAGATGAAGAAAATTATGAAAAAGCTGTAGAATGTTATCTGAAAGCTTTAAAAAGAAATAATATGAGGGCAATAGATTGGGCTAATCTCTCTTATGCTTATTATCATTTAAATGATTATGAAAAGGCCCTTGAAGCAATAGATAGAGCATTACATCTATCCTCTGAAAATCCGGAATTTTTGTATTTGAGGGGTTCTATACTCTACAAACTTAAAAATTTTGAAGAAGCATATAAATGCTTTATTAAAGCATCAAAGAAAATAAAGAAAAGTGATTTGTATGAAATACTAGGAGAACTCTCATTAAAATTTAAAAAATATGATGATGCATTAAACTACTACTTAAAAGCATATAAATTAAACGAAAATAATATTGATGCATTGTATATGGCTGGAAAAATATCTTTACTATTGGGAAATATAGATAAATCTTATAAATTATTTAAAGAAATTTTAGAAAAAGAGCCAAATCATAAATGTAAGAAAATTGTTGATTATATGGAAAATATTATTGAAATTATAAACACTGATATTTATAAAAATATAGAGATTGGAATTAGAATGTTAGATAAAGGGGATTATATAAATGCCTTAAAACATTTTAATAAAGTAATCTCAACAGATAATACCAATGATTTTGCTTATTATTACAAAAGCGTAATATCTGAGATTTTTGAAGATTATCAGAAAGCACTTAAATATATAGATGAAACAATATCTATATTAAAAAAAAGTATATATTATGCTAAGAAAGGAGATATTTTAAGCAAAATGGATAATTTAGAGGCTGTGGATTGTTATAAAAAATCTATAGAGTTATATCCTAACCTTTATGCCTATTTTGGTTTGGCAATATTTTATTATAAAAGAAAAGACTTTGAAAAAGCATCAGTTTTTTTTGATAAGGTATTGGAATCATATACCAGTGATTTATCTAAGAGGGATGCAGATGTTTTAACAATATACTCATTAATTGGATTGGGAGAAACTACTGGAATTTCAAAATATTATGAGGGAATTTTATCATATATAAATAATTTATTAGATAGGGACCCAGAAAATAGCGAATGGTGGAAAATTAAAGGATATATATATTACAAATTAAAAAATTACAAAGAAGCTCATGAATGCTTTATAAATGCATTAAGGATAGATTCAAATGATATTAATATATTAAAATCTCTAATAGTCCTCTATGAAAAATCAGGTAAGTTTGATGACGCTCTTTCAATGGCTATGAAGTTAAAAAAGTTACTGCAAAACAATGATGCAGAGGAAATATCTAAAAAATTAATGAATAGAGAGCCAACAAACTTAGAAATTCCTTCCCCACTGCTAAATGTTCCAGTAATGTATTATAAACCAAACCATATCCAATATCATCTTTCAACCTTATACCGATATATTAATATAAATCCGATTGGAGCATTTATATATATTTCATACCTTGAAACGTCAGAGATAATTACAGAAATTGAAGATGAAGAAATATCAAAAGCTATTCTTAAACTTATTAAAGAATTGAAAGAAAAGCTACCTATTGAAATGTACAAGTATTGTGAATCCCCAAACAATTATAAACCAAGCGAGGAAATTATAGAAATATATAAAAGAGAACTTGGAACATTAACTATCTAAATACACTTTAATATGTGTCAAGGAAATTTTAAAGCCAGGGGCTCAAGTAATTCAATAATAAATATTATTTCTTCATTTAGACAGTTAGGTATGTATAATTTATAACCTAAATTTATTCTATTATAATTATAAGGAGATACCTATGAAAGTAATTGGAAAAACAACAATTTCAAATTTTACCTTTGAATCTTTAGAGAAAGTAAAGTTTGGGGAGTATGTTATTGCAAAAAATACTGATGATGAGGAAGTCTTGGCAATTGTAAAAAATGTTGTTGCTGAAAATGATAAGTTTATTTGTGAAGCAAAAGTTATAGGCGTTTTAAATAACAATAAAATATCTGTAAATAGAAGTCCAATTAAACCCAATGGAGAAGTTAAATTTTGTGATGACCTAATTTTAAATAATATTTTCTATGCTAAAAATGGATTAAATATTGGACATTTATTAACAAGGGAAAATGTTAGAGTTTATTTAGACACAAATAAACTTATTTCAAGACATTTTGCTGTTTTATCTATTACTGGGGGAGGTAAATCAAACACTGTTGCTATATTATGTAAAGAATTAGGAAAAAAGAACGCTAGTTTGATTATTTTAGATCCTCATGGTGAATATTCTACTTTGTATCATGAAGATTTAGAAGGAAAGGTTAAAGTAATCCATCCTATAATAAATCCTTCAATATTATCACCAGAAGAACTTTCTGATTTAATTGGTTTAAAAAAAGATGATTTTGATAAAAGAGTTTATCTTGAATATGCATATTACACAATAAAAAAAGACTTCCCAAATATTAGGGGAATGGAGTTTATTGAAAAATTAGAAAATTTGTTGTACGAATGGAGTAAATCAGCAGAAGTTGGATGGGAAATTAAATACTACAACCCTCTAAAAAGAAAATATGACAGAAGAAAAGCTGGAGAAAAAGATTTTATTACTATTATTTCTTTATATGATATTATTGGAAAATTTATGATAGATTTTGCTTTGTATATTGGAGACAAAGATATGATTGAAGAATTTGAAATTGGAAAAATAAATGTTGTTAATTTGAGCGGATTAGAGGTTCATCAGATGATAACACTTGTAAGCTTTATAGCAAAACACATTCTATCAAAAAGAGTATTATATTTAAAATCATTAAAAGATGTCAATTGTCCAAATGAAAGAATAAAAACAATAGCTTTATCTAATTTAAAAACTATTGAAGAGCACTATAAAATTGTTATAAAACCACTATTACTTATAGTTGAAGAAGCCCACATATTCATCCCAATAAATGAACAAACCTCAGCAAGTTTATGGTTAGGAAAAATAGCAAGAGAGGGTAGAAAATTTGGAATTGGTTTGGGATTAGTATCTCAAAGACCTAAGCAACTACATCCTGACGTCTTATCTCAAACAAACACTAAAATAATCTTAAAGATAGTTGAACCCGAAGACCAAAAATATATTCAGAGAGCTTCAGAAGAATTGGGAGAAGACTTAGTGAAAGACTTAGCTTCTTTAGGTATTGGGGAAGCGATTATTGTTGGAGCTGCAATATCTCTTCCATCAATAGTTAAAATTGATAAATTTGATGGAATATATGGTGGAAAAGATATAAATATAGTTGGAGAATGGTTGGGTTTAGATGACTGGTGATTTTTATGGATGTGGAAGAAATAATTAAAAAATTAAATTTAAAATTTAGAAATATAGAGGGAGAAAAATTAATATTAGCAATAACCTGTGATGAAAACAAAAATGTATTAATGACTGCATTTATGAATGAAGAGGCATTAAAAGAAACATTAAAAACAGGTTATATGCACTACTATTCAACAAGTAGGAAAAAATTATGGAAAAAAGGAGAAGAGAGTGGAAATGTCCAAAAATTAAAGAGATTTTATAGAGATTGTGATGGAGATGCTTTATTATTTATCGTTGAACAGAAAGGAGTAGCATGCCATGAGGGTTATTATTCCTGCTTCCATTACAAAATAGAGAATGGAGAATTAAAAATAACTGAAGAATATTATTCCAATGAAAATGAAAAATAAGAAATAATTTAATTTATATTATTAAAAATATTTAAGTGTGAAACTATGGATTTTGAAAAATTTAAAGAAAAAGAAATCTCAAAAAAAGAAGCTTTAGAGTTGTTTGAAGATAATGAAAATATATTTGAGCTGTTTAAATTTGCAGATTCTCTGAGAAGAGAAGAAGTTGGAGATGTAGTTACCTATGTGGTAAATAGAAATATAAACTTCACAAACATTTGTATTGGAAACTGCAAATTTTGTGCTTTCAGGGCTAATGAAAATGACAAACATGCGTATTTTTTAGATATTGATGAAATTGCTAAAAGAGCGGTAGAGGCAAAAAAATTTGGTTGTACTGAAGTATGTATTCAGGGAGGATTGCATCCTAAGATAGATACATATTATCAAGCAGAGATTTTAAAAGCTGTTCATGAAGCTACAAAACCTTATGGTGACATACACATACACGCATTTTCTCCAATGGAAGTTTATTTTGGAGCTGAAAATGCTGGATTAGATATTAAAGAAGCATTAAAAATATTAAAAGAAAATGGTCTCAACTCTATGCCAGGAACTGCGGCAGAGATTTTAGATGATGAAATAAGAGCTGAACTTTGCCCAAATAAAATAAAAACTAAAGAGTGGATTTATATAATTAAAGAAGCTCATAAATTAGGAATTCCTACAACAGCTACTATTATGTATGGACATATTGAAGAGTATAGACATATAGTTAATCATCTTTTTATAATTAAAGAGATTCAAGAAAAAACTAATGGCTTTACTGAATTTGTTCCTCTCTCTTTTATGCATAAATTTGCTCCAATATATAAAGAAGGAAAAGCAAGAGCAGGAGCTACTGGGATTGAAGATTTAAAAGTATATGCAATAAGTAGGATAATATTTAAAGGATTAATAAAAAACATCCAAGCATCATGGGTTAAATTGGGAAAAAAGATGGTTCAAGTTGCTTTAAGATGTGGAGCTAATGATGTTGGAGGAACTTTAATAGAGGAAAATATATCAAGAAGTGCTGGAGCTGAGCATGGAGTTTATATGAGCGTTGAAGAAATTAAAGATATGATTATAAGGGTTGGGTTAATTCCCAAGGAGAGAACTACTTTATATAAAATTTTAGAGTAATTTTAATAGGACTTTCGCAAGTAATAATTTTTAAAGGAATAATGGTGCTAAAATCATTATAAATATCATATTTTAATATTATAAACTGCAAAAGGTTTATTATCAAAAAAGGTGATGAGTTTGGAAATAAAGAAGAGATACTATTTAAGCAAAAAAGATGTCAAAAAAATAAAAAAAGAATTAGAAAATTTTTTTGAAAATGTTGATGAAATAATTCCAAAAAAAAGTAATGTGGAGATAGCTATAACTGATGATTTTGAGATAATATTAGTTGATAAAGAGCCAATTGCGTTTAAAAAAGATGATAAAGTAATTCCTACATTAAAATTATTATTAAAATCCCTTCCTAACAAAAATTTAGTTGTAGTTGATATGGGTGCTATAAAATTCTTAATAAACGGGGCAGATGTAATGGCTCCGGGAATTGTTGAGGCAGATGAAAATATTAAAGAGGAAGATATTGTTTTTGTTGTAGATGAGAATCACAAAAAACCAATATGTGTAGGAATTGCATTAATGAATGGAAAAGAGATGAAAGAAGCAGATAAAGGAAAAGCTATTAAAAACCTTCACTATGTAGGGGATAAGATTTGGAACTTTAGGGGATAAAATGAATGATAAAAGGTATATGTTAATAATAGGTATTTGTTTAATTTTTTTGTCCATATTGATTTACTCAATACATTTTTTAATCTTTGGAAAAGTTGATTACATATTAAGCTATTTTTTATTACATTTGGCGTTCATTCCTATTGAAGTTTTAATTGTAAGTTTAATTATTGAGAGCATTTTAGACCATAGAGAGAAAATGAAAAAGTTAGAAAAATTAAATATGGTCGTTGGTTCTTTTTTCAATAGTGTTGGTGAAGAGCTCTTAAAAATAATCTTAAAAGCGGATTTAGGAAATATAAAAGATTATTTAAAAATATCAGAAGATTGGGACAACAAAATGTATGAAAATACTAAAAAATTGTTAAAGAATTATGAGTGCAACATAGATATAGAGAAAATTGATTTATATGAGCTTAAAAATCTATTAGAAAAAAATAAAGAATTTCTTTTAAGATTGATGGAAAATCCTTTACTATTGGAGCATGAAGACTTTACTGAGCTGTTATTAGCGGTTTTTCATTTAGCAGATGAATTACATAAAAGGGAAGATTTAAGCAATCTTCCAAAAAGCGATTTAGACCACTTAAAGAACGATATTATTAGAGTTTATAAATTATTGGTCGTCCAATGGTTAAACTACTTAATACACTTAAAAGATAACTACCCATATCTCTACTCGTTATGTTTGAGAGCAAATCCATTTAATGGAAAATCTGTAATCATAAGGGATGATAAATGAAAGAAAACAAATTTGAAATATTATATACAATCTATAAAACTTTATTAAACTACTATGGACATCAAAATTGGTGGCCGGCTGAAACAAGGTATGAAATTGTTGTTGGAGCAGTTTTAACTCAAAATACAAGCTGGAAAAATGTAGAAAAAGCCATTAATAACTTAAAAAATGAAAATTTATTGGAAGAAGAAAAAATACTAAACATAGATGAAGATAAATTAAAAGAGCTTATAAAACCTGCTGGATTTTATAATTTAAAAGCTAAACGTCTAAAAAATGTAACTAATTTTATTGTAGAAAATTATGGAAACACTGAAAAAATGGCTAAAACAGATAAAGACACTTTAACTTTAAGGAATGAGTTGTTATCAATAAATGGAGTTGGAAAGGAAACAGCTGATAGCATTTTATTGTATGCCTTAGATAGAGAAAGCTTTGTTGTTGATGCATATACAAAAAGGATGTTTAGCAGGTTAGGAATAATTAATGAAAAAGCCAAATACGATGAAATTAAAGAAATATTTGAAAAATCATTACCAAAAGATTTAGAGATATACAAAGAGTATCATGCATTAATTGTTGAACACTGTAAAAAATTTTGTAAGAAAAAACCATTATGTGATAACTGCCCAATTATAGTTGTGTGCAAAACAAAATAAGCTTTTATAAGGACAATTTGAATGCCTTCCAAAAGGAAGGCATTCTTTAATTCCTTATTTCAATTAAGATACTTTTGCACACAACTATAAAAAATGGTGTGTTTTACCGTGATTTTTACGATACCTTAAAAAAGTATATATAGGTGATTGAAAATTATAGAAGGTTGATATTTATAATAGGTTGAATTTCTTAAGAAAGACCTATTAAAGATACTAAAAGGTGAAGTAAATGAATAAACCAGTAAAAAAACAGCAACCAAAAAAATTCATCCCAAACTTTGAATATGCAAGAAGATTAAATGGGAAAAAAGTTAAAATATTCTTAAGAAATGGGGAAGTTTTAGATGCTGAAGTTAATGGTGTATCAAACTATGAAATAATAGTAAAAGTTGGAGAAAGAAATTTATTAATATTTAAACATGCTATTGACTACATAGAATACTAATTCTTCCTCTTTTTTTATTGTTCTATTTTTCAATAGTGGGTTTTAGATTTATTATTTATTTAGTTAATTTTGTTTATTTTCAGTTAAGTTTAAATCTAATAGAAAGTAAGAATATATTAACACCATCTATTTAGTAAGCAATAAAAAGGGGATATAGATGCCAAAGATGGTTTTATTACCAAGAATGACTATGGCTTTAGGTGGATATATTAGAGAGACAACATTTCCTTATGAAGAAGATGAGGAAGTAAAGCCCTTCCCATACAGAAATGTTATAGTAGGGAATCCTACTGATGAACCAATAAAAATAGAAGTTCCTGCTTATGATGAAGGTTGGATAGAGAGACATAAAAAGTTAGGATTAATTGTTGTTCCAGTTACAGAGGATGATGATTTTGTTGGATTGTTTCAGATGGTTAAAGAGAAGGTAAAGAAATCATAAAAATATATGTAAAAATGCCAAAAGGGAAAACATTATGATAAAGGGAATTTTGTTTGATTTGGACGATACCTTATACAATTCATCAGAATTTGTAGAAATTGCAAGAAGAGAGGCAGTTAAATCAATGATAGATGCTGGTTTAAATATATCTTTTGAAGAAGCAATGAATATATTAAATAAAATTATTAGGGATAAAGGTTCAAACTATGGAAAGCATTTTGATGACTTAGTTAAAGCGGTTTTAGGAAGATATGACCCAAAAATAATAACCACTGGAATAATAACTTACCATAATGTTAAAGTAGCATTACTAAGACCCTATCCACACACAATAAAGACATTGATAGAGCTTAAAGCAATGGGATTGAAGTTAGGTGTAATAACTGATGGATTAACTATAAAGCAGTGGGAAAAACTTATTAGATTGGGGATACATCCATTTTTTGATGATGTTATTACTTCAGAGGAGTTTGGTTTAGGAAAACCCCATTTAGAGTTTTTTAAATATGGACTAAGTAGAATGGGTTTAAAACCTGAAGAAACTATATATGTTGGAGATAGAGTAGATAAAGATATAAAACCAGCAAAAGAACTGGGGATGATAACAGTTCGAATATTGAAAGGAAAATATAAAGACATAGAAGATAACGGTTATAGCGATTATACTATAAACTCACTTCAAGAGCTCGTAGACATAGTTAAAGAATTAAAAAAGAGCTAAAGATGAGACTATGCTTAAAGAGTTTAAAGCACTGTTATCATTTTTTACAAGGATTCCTATCTATGTAGAAGATTTTAATTTTGAAGATATTGCAAATTATTTCTATTTAATTATATTGATTGGTTATGTGTTTGGAATTTTTAGTTTAATATTTGGCTATGTTTTTAGTTTTTTGTTGCCTAATCTTTTAGCCGCTATTTTAATTTTGTTTCTTATTGAGTATTTAAACGGTTTTCACCATATTGATGGCTTAATTGATTTTGGAGATGGGTGGATGGCTGTAGGAGATAAAAGAAAAAAATTAATGGCTATGAAGGATAGATATATTGGTTGTGGAGGTTTAGTTTTCGCAATATTTGTTAATTTATTAGCAATTACTTCTATATCTCAAATTTTAGAGATTTCTATCTTATATCTATTGGTTGTAGAGATTTGTGCAAAGCTTGGGATGTTGAGCTGTTCAACTTTTGGTAATCCATTAATTGAAGGAACTGGAAGATATTTCGTTAAGAAAAGTGATGAAAAGTTTTTAACTATTGGTGTTATCTTAACTCTTCCATTACTTTTAATATTTGAAGGGATTGAAAGGAAAATAGTTATAATAGCTATAATAACGGCAATAATTATTGGTTTATGCATGGCTAAGATAGCTAAAAAGCATTTTGGCGGAGTTAATGGTGATATATTAGGGGCTTCAAATGAAATAACAAGAGTTGTTGTTCTAATAGTTATTATTGCCTCAAGTAAGTTATATCAAATAATTTAGCATATTTAATTGATTAGGTACTAAATAATTTAAAATAGTTTAAAATAGGAGATACAAAATAGAATATGTTGTTATAATCCATATTTAGATATTAGGATGAGAATATGCTAAAAAAAATGATTTTTTTAGTAGGGATTTTGTTATTGTGTGGTGTGGTTTATGGAGAAACAATACCCATACCAGGCGAATTAGAAGTAACAAAAAATAAACATGTAGATAATATCACATTTAATATAGACAAAGTTGAAAATCAAGAATATATTTTAAAATTTCAACATTATGGAACGTTTAGTTTTAGTGGAAATTTTAATGTCTCTTTGTATTTAAATGGCAATTTAATTTATACAATCAATGACTCCAATAATGCGGCACCATTTAATAAAAAAACTGCATCTATAACCATAACTAATTACTTAAAGAATGGAAATAATGTTCTTGAACTAAAAGTAACGGGTAATAATATAAAAGGAAACTATTATAAAATAACTAATATATTTATATTAACCACTCCAACAACAAACCCAACAACAAAAACGCCAATTCCTCCATTAGCTATAATTCTAACTCTAATAATAATCTCAACCATTGCTTTAAAAAAGACTTAATCAACTAAATACTATTTTGGTGAAATTATGAAATTTAAAATATCTCCAATAATTTTAATGTTAATTATTTTTGTTTTCTTAGGCGGATGTATTGGATTTAACTATGATAATTCTTATAATTATAATAATTTTATTCAAACTCATGAACATTATTATGGGAAGGTTGTTAAAGTTGTTGATGGAGACACTGTATATGTAAATGTTAATGAAGAATTATGGAAAATTAGGTTATTAGGAGTTGACACACCAGAAACTTATAGAAAAAATAATCCTCATGAATATTATTTATTGGATGGAACACCAATAACAAATATTACCTATCTAAAAATCTGGGGAATTAAAGCTAAAAACTTTGCAAAGAAGCAATTAGAAAATAAAACAGTTATTATTGTCTTTGATAATGAAGCTCCAAAAAAAGACAAATATGGAAGATATTTAGCTTATATCTTTATAAATAATAGTAATAATTTGATAAACTTCAATGAAGAGCTTTTAAAATATGGTTATGCAAGAGTTTATATAAGTAATTTTGAGTTAAAAAATGAATTCTTAGAAGTTGAGAAAAATGCAAAGGAACATAGAATTGGCTTATGGAATTGGAGTAATAATTAAACAATTTATTGAAGGTTGATTTTAATGGAAGGAAAAGCTTATGCGTTAGCATCTGGAACAATAATAAACGCTATAGCAACAGGTAAAGGTTCAGCCTTTGGGCTAAATTTGAAAGTCTATGCAAGAGTTAAGTTAATAGATGATGGAAAAAATAAAATTGAAGGGAAAGTGTTAGATAATCCAAATATTAAGCCAAATTTAATAATTAGATGTGTTAAAAATACATTGAATTATTTTAATTTGGATTACTCTGCCTATGTTGAAACAAAAACTGAAATTCCTATAAAATCAGGTTTGAGCAGTAGTTCAGCTACATCTAACGCTGTTATTTTAGCGACATTTGACGCATTGGGAGAAAAAATAGATGATGAACTGATACTAAATTTAGGTATAAAGTCAAGTTTTGATGAGAAATTAACGGTTACTGGAGCTTATGATGATGCCACAGCCTCATACTATGGAGGAATAACAATAACTGACAACATAGAAAGAAAAATCTTAAAAAGAGATAAAATGCCAGAGGATTTAAATGTCTTAATTTTAATCCCAAACTTAGAAAAAAATGTTGATGTCCATAGAATGAAATTAATAAAGGATTATGTTGAAATTGCCTTTAATGAAGCTATGAATGGAAATTATTTCAAAGCTTTGTTTTTGAATGGTATTCTTTATGCATCAGCTTTAAACTTTCCAACAAATATAGCTATAGATGCCTTAGAAGCTGGAGCTATAACGGCTGGCTTATCTGGAACTGGACCGAGTTATATAGCTATAGTTGAAGATGAAAATATTGAGAAGGTAAAAGAGAAATTAAAGAAATATGGAAGAGTTATTTTAACCAAACCAAACAATAAAGGTGCTTCTATTTGCTAATTCTATTTTTTATTTTTATGAAATCTATCATGATTTTTAATGATAAATTATAAATAGTAATAAAATCTATAAAAAATTAACACTATAGTAGTGATTATAAACTCTTATTATTATGGTGGTGTTATGAAAATCACATTTTATATGTGGGCATCATACTGCTCAATATTAAAAAAAGCATTGGATGAGTTAAAAAAAGAGGGAATTGATATTGAATATAGAATATATTCTAATAGAAATCCTATCGATGATAGCTTTTTAGAAGATGTTAAAAACTCTGATTTAGTTTTTATATATAAAACATCATCAGATGATATTGATTTAGAGAAAATAAAAAAATTAAATGAAAATGTTTTAGTTGTTGCTCAAGACCCAAGTTTTTGGAATTCTGAAAAATCTGCTAAATGTTATTTATTTACAACTTATGGAGGTTTAGATAACTTTAAAAATATGGTTCTTTATTTGATGGGAGAAGATAAAGATGTTATAAAGCATCCTCTCCAAGGTATTTACTATAAAGGGAAGATTTATGATGAATTGGATGAATTTTTGAAAGATATAGAGTTTAATAAAAAATACACAGTTGGAGTTTTATTTTCAAGGCATTATTTAGTTAATGAGGATATGGATGTAATTGATAAGCTGTTAGATAAACTAAAAAAAGAATTTAACATAATTCCAGTATTTTCTTATGGAGCTAAGTGTGAGGAGCTAAATGCCTTAGGAGGGGGAGAAAGCATTTTAAAATACTTCTTTAAGGATGATATGCCAATAATAGATGCGTTAATTAACTTATTATCATTTCCATTGGGAACTGTAAAAGATGGAGGAGATTTAAATAAAATCTCTGGAGTTGAGATACTTAAAAAATTAGATGTTCCAGTATTTCATCCAATAATGAGTTACTATAAAAGCTATAAAGATTGGAAAGAAGATGAGCAGGGTTTATCGGCAGATATTGGTTGGACTATTGCCTTACCTGAGTTTGAAGGGGTTATAGAGCCAATTATCATTGGAACTACTGAAAATGAAAATGGTTTAGAAAAGAAGTTTGGTATTGAGGAGAGAATAGAAAAAGTTATTAGAAGAATAAAGAGATGGATTGAACTAAAATATAAACCAAAAAAAGATAGAAAAGTTATATTTATCTTGCACAATAATGCATGTGCTTCTGTTGAGGCTACTGTAGGTAGTGCCGCACATTTAGACAGTTTTCAGAGTGTTGTAAATATTATGAAAAAGTTAAAAGATGAGGGCTATCTCGTAGAAAATATTCCAAAAAATGGGGAAGAATTAGCTCAACTAATTTTGCAAAAAAAGGCTATTTCAGAGTTTAGATGGACAACGGTGAATGAGATTATTGCTAAGGGTGGATACCTATATTTAATGGATGAAGATGAATACTATGAATACTTCAACAAACTGCCAGAAAATGTAAAAAATAAGGTTTTAGAGACATGGGGCAATTTAGAAGGAAAAGATATCCCAGCTGGAATGGTTTATAAGGTAAATGGAAAAAACAAGATAGTTATAACTGGTTTAAAGTTTGGAAATGTCTATGTTTGTGTTCAACCAAAGAGAGGATGTGCAGGGGCAAGATGTGATGGAAGAGTTTGTAAAATTTTGCACGACCCATATTGCCCACCAACTCATCAATATCTTGCAAGTTATAAATACTTTAATGATATTGGAGATGTTATAGTTCATGTTGGAACGCATGGAACTTTAGAATTTTTGCCAGGAAAGAATGTTGGTTTATCTAATGAGTGTTATCCAGATATTTGCATTGGGGATATTCCTCACTTATATATTTACAATTCAGATAATCCACCAGAGGGAACAATAGCTAAAAGAAGGAGCTATGCAACCATTATAGACCACATGCAAACAGTTATGACAGATGCCTTTTATGAAGAGTTAGAAACTCTAAATAGCCATATAGAAGAATATTTAAAAGAGATGGATGCTTCAAGAAGGCATCAGTTAGAGCATTTGATAATTGAGGAAGTTAAAAAAACCAATTTATTAAAAATAAAAGAAAAAATCAAGAAGTTGGAAAAAGAAGGAAAAATACATGAGAAATTTAAAGAAATATTTGATGAGATAAGAAATACTTTAGAGATGATAAAAAACTCAAAATGCAACGATGGAATGCACATCTTTGGAGAACTTCCAAGTGGAGAGAAGAGAGTTGAGTTTATAAAGAGTATTTTGGAATTTGAATATAAAGACAAAGATTTAAAGAAACGAATTTATAATGTGTTGAAAGGAAAAAGTATAGAAGATAAAAAATTAGAAGAAAAAATCAAGGATATAAATCAAAGAATTGAAAAATCTGATGAAATTGGCTCTTTATTGAGAGGTATTGACGCTAAATATATCGAACCCGGCCCCTCTGGATTAATAACAAGAGGAAATTATGATATTCTACCAACTGGGAGAAACTTTTATTCATTAGACCCATACAGAGTTCCTACTAAATCTGCCTACAGAGTTGGGGTTTTATTAGCTGAGAAATTAATCAACAGATACTTAGAAGAAGAAAATAAATATCCTGAAAATATTGCTCTATATTGGATGGCTTCTGACATAATGTGGGCTGATGGAGAAGGAATGGGAATGATACTCTACCTTTTAGGAGTTAAACCAGTTTATAAAGGAGGAAAGGTTGTTGGTTTAGAGATAATTCCATTAGAAGAATTGGGAAGGCCAAGAATTGATGTTACTATAAGAGTTAGTGCTATAACAAGAGATATGTTTCCAAACTGTATAGAGCTTATTGATGAAGCAATAATGAAAGTTGCTAACTTAGATGAGCCATTGGAGATGAATTTTGTAAAGAAACATGTTGTTGAGAATTTAAATAAAGGATTATCATTTAGAGAATCAACATTTAGAATTTTCAGCTCTGCTCCAGGAACTTATGGAAATGGAGTTAAATATGCTGTATATGCAAGTGCATGGGAGAATGATGAAGATTTGAAAGATGCATTCATCCACTGGAATTCTTATGCCTATGGAAAGGGAGTTTATGGAAAAAAGGCAATTAATGCCTTTGAGAATATATTAAAGACTGTTGATTTAACATTCAACAAAGTTGTTACTGATGAATATGACTTATTTGGCTGTTGTTGCTACTTTGGAACTCATGGAGGTTTAACAAATGCTGCAAAAGTTTTAAAAGGTAAAGATATTAAAGCCTATTATGGAGACACAAGAAATCCAAATAATGTTGAGATAAGAACGTTAAAAGAGGAGATTGAGAGAGTTACTTTAACGAAATTACTAAATCCAAAATGGATTGAAGGTATGAAGAGACATGGATATAAAGGGGCTGGTGATATAGCTAAGAGAATTGGAAGGGTTTATGGCTGGAGTGCTACAACTAAAGAGGTTGATAATTGGATATTTGATGAAATCTTTAATACCTTTGTAAAAGATGAAAACAATAGGAAGTTCTTTAAAGAACACAACATATATGCCTTAGAAGAGATTGCAAGAAGGTTATTGGAAGCTTATCAAAGAGGATTATGGAAGACTAGTGAAGAAAACATTGATGAACTTAAAATGATTTATTTAGAGATTGAAGGAGACATTGAAGAAAGCTATAGCAATATATCAGAACATTGGTGAATTCCAGGGAGGAAGTATTAATATAGATATGACTTGGAAGGAAAAACTTTAAAGATTTAAGCCCTTAGCTATTTTTATTAAATTTTTATATTAATTTTTAAATAAAAAGATTTTCAAGAATAAATTTTTAATGACATTCAAATTTTTTAAGTAAATTAAACAGTAAAATATAAACTATGATTAAGATTACTGTGAGGGATAGCATGGGAGTGCAGTTTGGTGATTTTATACCAAAAAAAATTATCTCTTTTGAAGATTTAAAAGGTAAAAAGGTTGCTATTGATGGAATGAATGCTTTATATCAATTTTTGACTTCTATAAGGTTAAAAGATGGCTCACCATTAAGAAATAGAAAGGGAGAGATAACTTCTGCTTATAATGGGGTTTTTTATAAAACTATCCATTTGTTAGAAAATGATATAACACCAATCTGGGTTTTTGATGGCGAGCCACCAAAGTTAAAGGAAAAAACAAGAAAATTTAGAAGAGAGATGAAGGAGAAAGCTGAGAGTAAGATGAAAGAGGCAATTAAAAAAGAAAATTTTGAAGAAGCGGCTAAATATGCAAAGAGAGTTAGTTATTTAACTCCAAAAATTGTTGAGAATTGCAAATATTTATTAAGTTTAATGGGGATCCCTTATGTTGAAGCTCCTTCTGAGGGAGAGGCACAAGCAAGCTACATGGCAAAGAAAGGAGACGTTTGGGCAGTTGTAAGCCAAGATTATGATGCTTTGTTGTATGGTTCACCAAGGGTTGTTAGAAATTTAACAACAACAAAGGAGATGCCAGAACTCATTGAATTAAATGAGGTTTTAGAAGATTTAAGTATCTCTTTAGATGATTTGATTGATATAGCCATATTTATGGGAACTGATTACAATCCAGGAGGTGTTAAGGGGATTGGATTTAAAAGAGCTTACGAGCTCGTTAGAAGTGGAGTAGCTAAAGATGTTTTGAAAAAAGAAGTTGAAAACTATGAAAAAATTAGAGAGATATTTAAAAAACCAAATGTTACTGATGATTATTCATTAAATTTAAAATTGCCTAATAAAGAAGGAATAATTAAATTTTTAGTTGATGAAAATGATTTTAACTATGAGAGAGTTAAAAAGCATGTTGATAAACTCTATAATTTAATTACAAATAAAACAAAGCAGAAAACATTAGATGCATGGTTTAAATAATTTTATACTTTTGGGATAATTATGAGAAAAATTTATCTAATCTCTGATACACATTTTAACCATGCAAACATTATAAAATACTGCAATAGACCATTTTCAAGTGTTGAAGAAATGGACAAAGCTCTAATAAAAAATTGGAATAATATTGTTAGAGATAAAGATGTTGTTTATTTCTTAGGTGATTTTATTTTAAGTAAAAATAAAGCTAAAAGAGCTAAAGAGCTTATGGAATTACTAAATGGTGAAATAATCTTTATAAAAGGAAATCATGACAAATTTGGTGAAAAATTTAAAATAATTGAATATGATGGCTATAAATTCATGTTAGTTCATAATCCAGATAGCTCTTATGCTTTAAACTTCGAAGGTTGGGTTATTCATGGGCATCACCACGCAAATCACTTAGATGAATATCCATTTATAAATCCTAAAAGAAATAGAGTTAATGTTTCTGTTGAGGTTTTAGGTTATAAGCCAGTTAGTTTGGATTTGATTATAAAGTTGATAGAGAAAGGAAAAGTTGTTAGAACAATAAATGATTTGTAAAATTTAAATTATTATATTTTATTATTTTAAAATATAGGTGATATAATGGAAAAACCAATTATTTGTAGAATAGAGGAGATAATAGTAGAAAGTCCTACAGTAAAAACATTTGTAATAGATAGAGATTTTGATTTTAAGCCAGGACAGTTTGCAATGCTTTGGATTCCAGGAGTTGATGAGAAACCATTTGGTTTCTCTTCCAAAAACAGTTTTAGCGTTGCGAGAGTTGGAGAATTTACTAAAAAAATGCATGAATTAAAAGAAGGAGATATAATAGGAGTTAGAGGGCCTTATGGAACATATTTTGAGCCGTTGGGAGATAAAATCTTAGCTGTTGCTGGAGGTATTGGAGCTGCACCAATTATAACAGCAGTTGAAGAATTTTCAAAGCAAGGGATTGAAATAACAACTATATTGGGAGCAAGGACTAAAGAAGAATTGTTATTTTTAGATAGATTTGAAAAATCTGGGAGATTAGAGATTTGTACAGATGATGGTAGTTTTGGATTTAAAGGCTTTACAACTGAAAAAATGAAAGAAGTTCTTAAAGAAGAGAAATTTGATTTAATCATTACTTGCGGGCCAGAAATAATGATGAAGAAGGTTGTTGATATTGCCAATGAATATAATATTCCAGTTCAAGTTTCAATGGAAAGATATATGAAGTGTGGTATTGGCATCTGTGGGCAGTGTTGTGTAGATGATGAAGGGCTTTGTGTTTGTAAGGATGGGCCGGTATTTTGGGGAGATAAGTTGAGATTTATTAAAGAATTTGGGAAATATAAGAGGGATGCAAGTGGAAAAATTGTTAAATTTTAATTTTATAATAATAAATTAATAAATTAAAGGGATTGACATGATAAAATTTGGTGAAGCAGTTTTGGGAAATGAAGTTAAAGCAATCGTTAATGTTGCATTAGGAAAAGATAAAGAAATAGAGAGTGTTTTCACAAATGCCCTAACAAGAGGTAACTGTGTTTTTGCAAACTTAAGACCTAATTTAATAGTTAAGCCATTAACCTTAGTAGTTCCAAGGCATAATATTGAGAGCAATATACAAGATGAGCTATTTCAAGGAGTTATTCAATATGCCGTTGCTAAGGCTATTGCTGATTTAGATTTAGATGAGGATTTAAAGGTTGTTGTTTCTGTCAATGTTCCAGAGCTTCCAATAACAAATTTAACAAAAAGAAAGCTCTTCCAATACTTTTATGCTTCAACAAAGTTAGCTATAAACAGAGCTTTAAATGAATATCCATCAAAAGAAAAGGTAAAGAAAGAGAAGTATAGGGCTTTGCATCCATTAGTTGGGTTTAGAGATGTTAGATTAGAGTATCCTCCATATCTACAAATTGCTTTGGATGTTCCAACAATGGAGAATTTGGAGTTTTTATTACAAACAATTCCAAAGAGCGACCACATTATCTTAGAGGCAGGAACTCCATTAATTAAAAAATTTGGCTTGGAAGTTATTGAGATAATGAGAGATTATTTTGATGGCTTTATTGTTGCTGATTTAAAAACATTAGATACTGGAAGGGTTGAGGTTAGATTGGCTTTTGAAGCAACTGCTAATGCTGTAGCAATAAGTGGAGTAGCACCAAAATCAACAATAATTAAAGCTATTCACGAATGCCAAAAATGTGGTTTAATTAGCTATTTAGATATGATGAATGTCTCTGAACCTCAAAAATTATTTGAGTCATTAAAATTAAAGCCAGATGTTGTTATTTTACATAGAGGGATTGATGAGGAGACTTTTGGAATTAAAAAAGAGTGGAGGTTTAAAGGAGATTGCTTATTGGCAATTGCTGGAGGAGTTGGTGTAGAAAATGTTGAAGAGCTATTGAAAGAATATCAAATATTAATTGTTGGTAGAGCAATTACAAAATCAAGAGACCCTGGAAGAGTAATTAGAATGTTTATAAATAAGATGGGCTATGATATAGACACTTATCGGCTTTATTTTGATGAAGATGAAGATGTAGGGGAGGAATTATGAATTTAGATGTATGGCTAAATATTCAACCAACAAAAAGACTTTACACAATAAAAGAGGCTTCAAGGATATTAACAAAAAAGTTTGGTAAGGAAATTAAAGAGCATAATATTTCCTATTTAGTGCAATATGGAAGAGTTACAAAGTATAAAATCAAAAATAGAGTTTATGTGGATATTGATGAGATTGAAAACTATTACAAAAAACTATTTTTTGAAAAAAGGAAAGAATGGGAAGAAAAGTTAGGATTTAAATTAGATTGGGATTTAGCATTTGATTTATTATCTGAAAAGGAAAGAACTAAGCATGTCCATGGAATACATCCATATAAAGGAAAATTTATTCCACAATTGGTAGAATATTTTTTAAAGAAGCATTTTAATGCAGGGGATATTATAATAGACCCATTTATGGGCTCTGGAACAACATTAGTTCAGTGTCTTGAAATGGGAATTCATTCTATAGGAATAGATATTTCTCCATTTAACTGCTTAATTGCTGAAGTAAAATTACAAAAATATGATATTCAAAAATTAAAGGAAGAATTGCTAAATATGCTAAATAAAACAAAGGAATTTTCTAAAAATTTAGGAAATGATAAATTTATTAATGAAGTGGATAAGTTAATTGAAAAATACAACAAAAAATACTTCACCTTAGAATATAGAAGAAAATTATCAAAAAAGGAGATTGATGAAGAAAGATATTCTGAAGACATTATGGAGATGTTCTATTTAGAGTATAAAGAACTTAAAGAAAAATACTGCAAAAATGATTATAAGTTCGATAACATTTTTGAAGATAAACCGTTTTTATATAAATGGTATTCTCCAAGAATTAGGGCAGAATTAAACTTTTATCTAAATTTAATTAAAGATTGCAATGATGAAACTATAAAAAAAGTAGCAATGATAATTTTAAGTAGAACAGCAAGGTCTGTTAGAGGAACTACACACTTTGATTTGGCTACACTAAAAGAGCCGGTATTTGACCCATACTATTGCTATAAGCATAAAAAAATTTGCAAACCTGTTCATACAATTTTAAGACACTTGGAGGAATATACAAAGGATGTGATTAATAGAATAGAAGAATTTTCAAAGATTAGAAAAGAGGCTTATTATTTAATCATCAATGGGGATTCAAGAACCGTTGATGTTGAAGAAGAGTTAAAAAAACACAAAAACTTTTATGAACTTTATAAAAAAAAGAAAATTGATGGTATTTTTACGTCACCCCCCTACTTAGGGCAGATTGACTATCATGAACAGCACGCCTATGCCTATGAGCTTTTTGATATTCCAAGATTAGATGAATTAGAAATAGGACCTAAATTTAAAGGTAGTTCAAAGAAGGCTCAGAAAGAATATATTGAGAGTATGTCAGAAGTTTTAATAAATATGAAGAGATTTTTAAAAGAAGATGCAAAGATTTTTATTGTTGTTAATGATAAAAAGAACTTGTATAAAGAGATTTTTGAAAAAAGCAATCTTATTTTAGTTAAAGAGTTTAAAAGACCTGTCCTAAATAGAACAGAGAGAGATAGAAACCCATACTATGAGAGTATCTTTGAATTAAAAATGGGGGAATGATTATGACACTAAGTATAGAAATTATAGAAAAAATTAGTATTGAGACAATAAGAGTATTGATATCAAGATTTGAAACAATCCCTGATGAAGATATAAAAATAAGAAATATGCCCTTCCACATTGCTTTTTTAAGAGCATTTTATGGAAAACTTAATATAAATGATGACGATGAAGCATTAAAGTTTTTAACTCTATCACAGTGGTTTCATGGTCTAAGCACAACGTTAGGGCAAAGTTATTTCGAAAATATTGCACATATTTTATCTAACGGTGAAAAAAAGACATTTAAAAATTATAAGATTAAAAAAAATGTTAGAGATAAAATATCAGAAATTATAAATGATTTAAAAAGTGGTGATAGATTACCAAATGTAGAAGAAGAAAATAAAGAATTAAAAGAGGCGATTTTAGAAGATTCTGAATATGTGATTGGTTTAGAATTTACGGCAGATGTTTATTTTGAAGACAAAGATAAAATAGTTATGGTTGAATTAAAGACAGTTAAACCAAATTCTGGTGTGGCAAGAGGAGAAAAACAGAAAATTCTTTATGGAAAAGCCCTTATGATGCAAAGAAATCCAAATAAGGAAGTGTATTATTTTATTGGCTTTCCTTATGACCCAACAGAAAATCCAAAAAATCCTTGTGGATATGACAAAGAAAGATTTATGAAAAGTTTGATAGAATTTTCTAAGTATTTTGACAGAAAAGAAGTTTTAATTGCAGAAGAATTATGGAGTTTTTTATCTGAAGAGAAAAATACTATGAAAAAAATATTGGAAATTATTAATTCTATAGCAAAACCTGATTTTAAAGAGAAGTTTGATTTTATAAATACATTTCCATTCATTAATCAAGATAAATTATATACTAAAGAAGCCATTGATGAAGAAAAATTCAAAAAATATATTGAAATTCTTCAAGAGTGGAATCTATATTCTGAAATTAAATGTGCTAAAGCGGTAAAAGAAATGAGCACATTAAAATTACATCCAAAGGATAGAAGAACTTTTGAAAGACTAATTAATAATTCAATGTTTAACAATAATAAATATAACGAAAACAGGAAATTGAAGATATTAGAACTATACAATAAACATATTCAAAAATAGGGATAACTATGTATGATTTTGCAATTATTGGTTCAGGAGTTGCTGGTTCTACAGTAGCTAAAGAATTAAGTGAAAAGTATAAAGTGGCAGTAATAGAAAAGGGAAAAAATCCAATTTATGCTTCAGAAGGTAAAAATATAGAAATAAATTATGCCTATGGATTAGGGGGAAGTGCAGTTTATTCCTTAGGAAATGCTATGAAGATAGATATTAAGGGATACAAAATAGATAAAGAAATATATAAAGAAATTTGGGATGAGTTAAATATTAAAGCCCCAGATGATGATTTCTTAAATGATATTGACAAAAAATTTATTGAATTAGGGTTTAAAAAGATGGAAAAGTTTATTGATTTCAATAAATGTAATAAGTGTGGAAACTGTGCAAGGAAGATATGTGATGCAAAATGGACTCCTCTAAATTACCTAAAAGAGTCAAAAGTAGATATAATTACTGAATTTAATATAAAAGCAATAAATTATGATGGGAATTATGAAATTTTAGATGAAAATGGTAGAAAAATTAAAAGTAGAAATATAATAATCTCTGCTGGTGGAATAAATAGCCCAAGGATTTTAAAAAAATTAATTGATGATGAAAATATTGGAAAAAATCTTTTTGTTGATACTTTTGTTACTGTTGGAGGGATTTTAGAAGATAGTTATTTAAATAAAGACGTTTCTATGCTTGTTTATAAAAGATACAAAAATTTTATATTGGCCACTCATTATTCAAAACTCCTCTATAATGAAATAAAAAAAGATTATAAAGATGTGAAAGAGAAAGATATTGTAGGGATTATGATAAAGATTAAGGATGAAAATAATGGAGAAGTTTTAGATAAAGAGGTTAAAAAAGAGATAACCAAAGAAGATTTTAAAACTCTTTCTAAGGGAATAGGCAAAGCAACAAAATATTTATATAAGTTAGGTGTTGATGATATATTCACAACTATACCAAGAGGCTCACATCCTGGAGGAAGTTTAAGTTTAGTTGTTGATGAATTTGAAGTTAAAGAAGGGCTGTATGTTTGCGACGCTTCTATATTCAAGGAAGCCTTAGGAGTTCCACCTATAATTTCTATTATCGCATTAGCTAAGAAATTCGCAAGAGAAATTTTATAAATGATACAATACATTGAATACATATAATCTATATATTTTCATAGGTGGGGATAACATGGGAATTTTTGATGTCATTTCAGGGATATTTAAAAAGAAGCCAAAAATAGCTTATGCAAAATCACAGAGTGTTGATTTAATTGAGCTAAAGAAGCAGCCATATTATATAGTAGCATCAGTTGAGTTAGGAAATACAACGACAAAATCTATTATTACAGCAACAAATATGGATACTGGAAAAACCTATATTATTAGCAAAGCTGTAAAAATGACAAGAGATGTTAGAAAACCTAAAAAAGGAGAGGAAGTTTTTGGAGAAACCTTGTGGGGTGTTAAATTAACAAGAGATGCCGTTGCAGATATGGTTAAAGATGTGTTATTGGAAAGTTTAAAGAAAGCTGGGCTAACTGTTGATGATTTACACTTTGTAGTTAGAAGTACTGGAGTTACTGCTGGTTTTGCATCTCCAGAAGAAGTTGGAGAGATGATTATAGCTTTAGCACAAGGTTGTATGAAAGCAGGAGTTCCACCAGCAAAGATGACACCAGCAATGAGTAAAGAGCAACTACCAAAACCATTTGACAAATATTCTTTCTTAGATAAAATTATCTTTGATGGGGCGGTTACTGGAGTTCTTCCTCCTACAGGAAAAGAAGTTGTAGCTAACGAGATGGAAGGAGAGCTTGTAACTGCGGGAATAAAAGTTGGAAGTAAATGGACTGATGTTGATTTCAGAAACCCATGTATGAGTATTGACTTTGGAACTACCTTAGCGGGAAGAATAACTAATGATACTCTACCTTATGCAAAGGTTATTGGTAATTTATGTGGGTTAGCAGGGGGTATAGCGGATGCAATTGCAAGAGGTTCTGGAAAAATAAATAAAAAGACTGGAGCGGCTTTAGATTTATCAAATATTAAAGGAAAACCAAATGAAGAATTAGCAAGAGAATATGCCGAAGAGATTCACAAATATATAATAATTAAAGAAGTTCCAAAAAATGTGGAAAGATTTGGAACGGTCCCAGTAGACCCAAAATCTGCTGAAAAAGCTGGCACAACATTACTTGGATGTGATGTTGGTAAAAATGGTAGTGACTTAATAAAATTGGAGGAATTGGGGGGAGAATTAGTTGAAAAAAGTGATATTCCAACATTGATGTGTTGCTTAGATTATGTTATGAGTGAGGTAGTTAGAAGATTGGTAGAGTTAGCTTATGAGAAAGGATTAATTTGTGAAAAATCAGCTATTGGAATCACTGGAAGAGCAGGAATTACTGGAAAAAAACCAGAGTTAATTATAGAAAAACTTAAAACCTTAGAAATTTGGGATAAAGTTGAGGAGAATGTTGTGTTTGTCGAGGATGGTTTAGCTTTAGGAGCCTCAGTTATGGCTAGATGTATGAACTGTTTAGGTACTCCACAAGTACCTATTGGGGGCGTTAGAGGAGGAGGATGTATATTAGGTTTAAGAAGGAAATGGCAAAAAGAAAGGGGGATGATAAGGGATTAACAGATAAAATTAATTTGTCTTTAATTTTTATATTCTGAAAATTTGTTCTGTAAAAAGTTAAAGGTTGTTTGGGCGTAAAACCCCTCCCCCATTATTATATGAAATATCCCCAATATCGAACATTTAAATTAAAAATAGATATTTTAATGCCCCCACGTAGTAATATTATTAACCAAACCCCTATATATATTTTTTCATTTTCGAAAGATGTGAAAAATTAACATTCATAAATTACACAATTTTCAATAAATTAAATATTATAAATTATATGTAAATATATAAATTAAGTGATAACATGAAGCTAAAATTGAAAGTTCCACAGTGGCACTATTCTTTATTAACAGATTATGAAAGATTAGCAATCTTTAAAAATGCTATAGAAAATGCTGTAGATGAGGATGATATAGTCTTTGATTTAGGGACTGGTTCAGCAATATTAGCAATGATTGCGGCAAAAAAGGCTAAGAAGGTTTATGCTATTGAGTTAGATAGTTTTACATATGATTATGCAAAGGAAAATATAAAAGTTAATGGATTCAATAACATTGAGATTATTGAAGGAGATGCTACAACATACAAATTTAAAGAAAAAGCTGATGTAGTTATAGCCGAGCTTTTAGACACTGCTTTAATTACTGAACCACAAGTTAAGGTTATGAACTCAATAATAGAGAGAGGTTTTTTAAAAGAAGATGCTAAGATTATTCCAGCTAAGGCAATCTCTACCATACAACTTGTAGAGGCAAAGATGAGCCATATCTATTATGATGAAGATATTAAATCAGAGGAAGTTTCTGAAGAGATTATTTATGAGGAAGTTAATTTCTATAAGATAAATCCTATTGAAGTAAGCTATAATATAGAGTTAGAGCTTGAAAAAAGCTGTGAAAACTTGGGAATAAAATTGAGAACATATACAATATTAGATGATAAACATGTAGCTGGACAGACGCCAATGTTAAACCCTCCATTAGTAATTCCATTAAACAAAAAGGCAAATAAAGGAAAAGTTAAGATAAATTTATCTTATGGAAGAGGAAAAGATTTAGAAAGTATAAAAGTGAATTTGGGATACCTATGATAAATGAAGTGGTTGTAGCAACAAGAAAAAATGATAATGATAACAAAGCTCCAATTGGTGTTTATTTTAAAGATAAAAAAGTTATTATGCATCTTTTTTCTGGCTCTCATACTTATGAAAATCTTTTAACTGAAGATTATTTTTCAGTTAATGTAGTTCCACCAATAGAGATAGCGAAGGCAGTTTTAGATGATAATGACGAATATCTTTATTACAACAACATCCCCTATTTAAAAAATTCTTATTATGTTATATTTTACAAAGTTATCAAAAGAGAGTTTGTTGATAGAGAAGATAAATTTGGAAAAAACAGATTGATGATTATAGAAGGGGAAGAGATAAAAAGAATATATTTAAACAATATTCCAAAGCCATATAATAGAGCAGATGGCTTGTTGGTTGAGATGGCAGTTATTTACTCAAGATTAATAAATAAAAGTATAAAAATTGATGAAAATGAGAAAAAAAATATGAAGGAAGAGATGAAAAAATATTTTTCAATAATTAAAAAAGTTGGCAATAAAGAGCATAAAAAATTGGCTGAAACTATGCTTAAAAATTTAGGACCATAGGGGCTACGCCCCTATTGGTATACCCCAAAATTTTTGATGAACCTTTTTCTAAGCATAGAGGGAAACCCTCTATTGCTCTACTCGCATAGAGGGGCGTAGCCCCTCTATTGCTATACTCCCCATGTATGGGTATACCAATAGGGCGAAGCCCTATGGTTCGGGATACTCCTCGTCCATTAAGTTACCCCTAAAAGGGGCAATTAATGTCCATTATGAGGCATTGCTTTCTTTAGGATGCAATGCATCCGTTTTGATGAAACTTTTTCTAAAAGTTTCATTTAGGATTACTTTAAATCCATAAGTCTCCAAATCTCTTTTAGAGTGTCTATATCAACTTGTCCAGGAGCTGAACTCTTCCCTTTATAAGAGGCAAAGGTTAATATTGAACCAAAATAAACCCCTAAGATTCTTGTTAGTTTTCCTTTTTCTCCCATTCCAATGCCAATAATTTTTCCCGGATATTTGTTTATCACATCCAAAATATTGATAATATCTTCTTTACTATTTGCCATGGTTGCAAATTTTGCTATATCTCCAATGCTAAGAGATTTTTCAACTATATCAATTAATGTATCTTTTGAAGGAGTTTTTTCAAAATCATGATATGAAATTATAATTTTTGTTTTTGAACCAATCTCATCTCTAAATTTTACAAGTTCTTTATTCTTCTCTTCTTTTAACTCAATATCTACAAATTTAGCATTACATTCAATTGCCTTTTTTATTAGATTTAATCTTTCTTCATTAGATTTTTTCCAATAGCCACCTTCCCAATCTGCTCTAACTGTTATTATACAAGGATATTTAGTAAATTTTTCCATATCATCTTCACTAACTTCTTTAAGCATATCTATTCTAAATTCAACAATATCTGCTATTTCCAAATACTTTTCAGCTGTTTTTATTGCATCTTCCACATTATTTTCAACTACTGGCAAACATATCATATTCTCTACCTTTTTTGTTTTATTAAAAAAATAAGGACAGAACCAATATAAAGTGTAAAAATAAAAAATAGATAAAATTTATTCTTCCTCTGAACTCATAATCTTATAGAACTCTCCATATTCTACTTGACTCTCTTTGCTCATTAACTTATCAACTGATTTCTTCATAATCATTGCGTATAAGTCAATTAAATCTCTATACTTAACCTCTGGCAATCCAGTATAGACAAATAGAACTTTCTTAAAGCCCCCTCTTGTTGCGTTCTCAACTAAATATATAGATAAAGCTTCAGTTAGTGGTTCAATTGGAGGATAACCTTTTCCTAACGGAACTCTTTTCTTATAAAATCTCTTTCCATATTTCAATCCTATAACCTGTGAAAATCTGAAATGCATTATATAATCTGATATTTTATCCATTCTCTTGAAAATATTTAGCCACCAATCAACATCAGCCTTTTCTGCTGCTTCATCTAAATCATCCTTTTCATAAACCTCTAATTCATTTAAGAAGATGTTTTCCAACTGCAGAGAAGGAATGACTTTTATATCTTCCTCTTTAGCTGCTTTTACTAACTCTTCAAGTTCATCCAATGTTCCAAACTCGCCAATATTTGTCGCTGGCTCTGGAGAGTAAATCATCTCACTATTAACTTCACTGAATTTTTTTAAGACATCTATGTGGTAGTTCAAATCATCCCCTACTCTTTTACCAAGATGATAATTATAAATTTCAGCCCCACATAATGTAGCTTTTTCTATGGCTGAAAGATGAGCATTTAACCCTTTCTCTGATGTTAAGCTGTAATATGGACCATGAGCCAAGATAGATGTAAAATACTCATTACTTAACTTTTTATAACTCTCATAGTATCCAGAAGGTAATCTTCTTGATAACACTGCTGGTGGAATTTCTGTAATTCTTGTCCCTAATAATGCTGCCTGTTTTAATGTTGATAAAGCGTTATATGTCCCCCACTCAAAGAGTATCATTTTCTCACCTTAAATTTTTCTTAATAGTAAATATTATAAGCACTAACTATATATAAATAGGACTTTTGCTAATAAATATTGAAAGGTATAACGGTCTGAATGCATTTTAAATATCTATAACTTTGAAGCCTATAGCCTCAATCGGTTCTCTTGCATTCGAACAGTTATTGATGCCTTTGGCATTATATTCTCCTTATTATTATATAAAGTGTAAAAGTCCTATTTAAAGTTTGTTAGTCAAAATTTTGGTGATAAATTATGATAATTAAAAAGATTAGGAATTTATCTAAGGAAGAGGAGGAAAAAATAATTAATAGAAATAAAACAAACTTTGAAGAAATTTTACCAACAGTAATGGAGATTTTGAAGGATGTTAAAAAGAAGGGAGATGAAGCTTTAAAATATTACACAAAAAAGTTTGATGGTGTTGAAATAGAAGATTTTAAAGTTAGTGAAGAGGAGATAGAAGAGGCATATAATTTAGTAGATTACAAAATTATTGAGGCAATAGAAAAAGCTAAGGAAAACATTTACTTCTTCCACAAAAAGCAAATGGAGCAAATTAAAGACTTAGAGGTTAAAAATAACGGAATAATTTTAGGACAGGTTGTTAGAGCAATAGAAAAAGTTGGATGCTATGTTCCTGGAGGAAGGGCATTTTATCCTTCAACTGTTTTAATGACAACAATTCCTGCAAAGGTTGCTGGTTGTAAGGAGATTTATATAACTTCCCCACCAACAAAAGAAGGGAAGGGAAATCCAGCTACATTGATAGCTGGAGACATTGTGGGAGTTGATGCCATTTTTAAAGTTGGAGGAGTTCAGGCTATAGGAGCTTTAGCTTATGGAACAGAAACTATTCCAAAAGTTGATATTATTGTAGGACCTGGAAATATATATGTAACAACAGCCAAAAAAATGGTTTATGGTGATGTAGCAATTGATTTTTTAGCAGGTCCTTCAGAAGTTTTAATTATGGCTGATGAAACTGCTAATGCAGAGTTTGTTGCTTTAGATTTCATAGCCCAAGCTGAGCACGACCCTAATGCCTCTTGCATAATAACAACAACATCTGAAAAGAAGGCAGAAGAAATTAAAAATAAAATATTTGAAGAGGTAGAAAAAGCTGAAAGAAAAGAGATTATATTAAAAGCTTTGGAAAACTCCGCCATATTGATTGGTGATTTAGAAGAGTGTATTGAGTTCTCAAATAAATATGCCCCAGAGCATTTGGAGATATTAACTAAAAATCCAGAAGAAGTTTTAAATAAAATTAAACATGCTGGAAGTGTGTTTTTAGGTGAGTATAGCCCAGTTCCAGTTGGTGATTATGCTTCTGGAACAAACCATGTTTTGCCAACATCACAATTTGCAAGAATGAGTTCTGGTTTAAATGTAGAGACATTTTTAAAGAAAATAACATTCCAAAAATTAGATAAGGAGAGTTTAAAAAATATTGCCGATATTGTTATTACATTAGCTGAAGCTGAAGGATTGTTAGGGCATGCTGAAGCTGTTAGAAGAAGAATTAGAAAAATTTAATGTGAGAGTATGGAGATAGGGATAAGCATAGAGGCTGAGAATAAAGTTGGAGTTTTGCATAAACTTACTGGCATTTTATCTGAATTGGGAGGAAATATAACTTATACTCAACAATTTATTAAAGATGATGGCAAAATTGGATTTATTTATATGGAAGTCGAAGGAATTAAAGATATTAATGAATTAAAAAGAAGAATGGAAAGCTGTGAATATGTAAAAAGCTTTGAGATTCACAGCTCATTAAAAAAGATTTATGGTAAGAGAGTTATTATTATAGGTGGAGGAGCTCAAGTTGCTGAAGTTGCAAGAGGGGCTATAAGTGAGGCAGATAGGCATAATATAAGAGGGGAGAGGATTAGCGTAGATACTCTCCCAATTGTAGGTGAAGAAAATTTATATGAAGCTGTTAAAGCTGTAGCAACCTTACCAAGAGTAGGGATTTTAGTTTTAGCTGGCTCTCTAATGGGAGGAAAAATAACTGAAGCAGTTAAAGAGTTGAAAGAAAAGACAGGTATTCCAGTAATAAGTTTAAAGATGTTTGGCTCTGTTCCAAAAGTAGCTGATTTAGTTGTTGGGGACCCATTACAAGCAGGAGTTTTAGCAGTTATGGCTATTGCAGAAACAGCAAAATTTGACATAAATAAAGTTAAAGGGAGGGTTTTATAAATTAAGTATAGATAAGTATTATAGATGCCCATATCTTTAAAGCATAAAGCAGATATTTGGAATATTTCAATAATGTTTTTTCCTATTGGATTGACAATAAATAAATTAAGGGGAAGAGTTCTATGATTATTTTCAAAAATGCAAAGATTATTGATGTATATACTGGAGAAATCGTAGAGGGAAATGTTGGATTTGAAGATGATAAAATATTATTTGTAGATTTAAATGATGAAATTGATAAAATAATTGAAAAAATAAAAAATGCTAAAATTATTGACTTAAAAGGAAAATATTTATCCCCAACATTTATAGATGGACATATACATATAGAATCGTCCCATCTAATTCCATCAGAGTTTGAAAAATTTGTATTAAAGAGTGGAGTAACAAAGGTAGTTATAGACCCGCATGAAATAGCCAATGTCTCTGGAAAAGAAGGAATTTTGTTTATGCTGAGTGATGCCAAAATTTTAGATGTTTATGTTATGCTTCCTTCTTGCGTTCCTGCCACAGATTTAGAAACAAGTGGAGCTGAGATTACAGCAGAGAATATTGAAGAACTTATCCTTTTAGACAATGTCTTAGGTTTAGGAGAGGTTATGAACTATCCCGCTGTGATAAATGAAGATGAAGAGATGTTAAAAAAGATAGAAGTAGCTAAAAAATACAATAAATTGATAGATGGGCATTGTCCAAAATTGAGAGGTTTTGAGTTAAACAAATACATATCTCATGGAATAATGAGCGACCACGAAAGTGTTGATGAAGATGAAGCCTTAGAAAAGCTTAGGTTAGGATTAAAATTAATGATTCGGGAAGGAACTGCATCAAAAAATATTTATTTGCTTAATATATGCAAAAAGATAAAAGATTTTAGAAATATAATGTTAGTTAGTGATGATGTTTGTGTTAGAGATTTAGATGGTTATATGCTGAATATTTTAAAAAAAGCGACAAAGTATATTTCTCCAATTGAAGCTATACAAATGGTTACTATCAATCCTGCAAATTATTTTGGGCTTGATGTAGGAATTAAAGCTGGAAATGAGTCAAGTTTTGTAATTTTTGATGATTTAGATAATTTTAAAGTTTGTAATATTGTTATAAAAGGAAGATTCTTAGATGATGTCTTAAATGAGTTAAATAAAAATAAAAAAAGAAATATTCCTGAAAAACTCATGAATACTTTAAGATATTCATATAAAAACGAAAGTGACTTTTTAATTAAAGGAATTGATTACAAAGAGAGAGATGGATTTGTTAGAGTAATAAAACCATTAAAAGATTCTTTAATAACTGAGGAGCTAATATTTAGCACTGATGAAATAAAAATATTGCTGAATGAAAATGCAATAAATAAAATATTTGTTATAGAGAGACATAAAAACACTGGAAACATTGGAAAAGGATTTATATACAACTTTTTGGAGGAAGGTGTTTTAGCATCTTCCTATGCCCACGATTCCCATAATGTAATTGCCATAGGAAATAATGAAAAAGATTTGGCATTAGCTGTAAATAAATTAAAAGATATTGGTGGAGGATTTATAGCTGTTAAAGATGGAGAAGTTGTTGAATATCTCCCTTTACCAGTTGGAGGAATAATGGGAGATAATGGAAAATACGTATTTGATAAGATTAACGCTTTGTATAAAAAAATAGAAAATTGGAGTTCTTTTGAGAATCCATTTTTAAGTATGAGCTTCTTTTCCCTCCCCGTGATTCCAGAACTAAAAATAACAGATAAAGGTTTAGTTAAAAATATGGAGTTGGTAGATTTATTTATTTAATCACCTTTACCCTCAATCTCAATAACTTTTACATAGATTGGATGTTCTTTTAATTGTTGATAAACTTTTTCAGCTGCTCTTCTTGACCTTGCAAGCATAACAAAAGCAACATCCCCACTGTATCTTGCTTCTGTAAATGACAATATATCTCCTCTTGCTATTCCCTCCCCAATAATTCTTCTAATTAAATCTTCATACTTTGTAGCATGTTTTTCAGGAATATTTAACAGAACACCATAAATCATCATTCCACCTCAATTTTTTATTTTGTAATTTATTTATTCAGAAACTTTTAAGATTCCAATTGTATCGTTAGCTTTTTTAGCAATATCTAAGTCAAATAATGCTATTGTTGGAAGTAACCAAGTAAAGTAAAATCTTGGCTCTCCATCCTTTGTTTCACCATAGTAAGCAAATGACAACCTTCCAAAACCTGTCTCTTTTTCAACCTTTCTTACACTTCTTAAAAATCTTCTTGCAACATTTGGAAGTTCTTCATAAGATAGTGGTTTTCCTCCAACACCATTTTGTAAAGAAAGTTCTGAGCTAATTCCAACATTTTTTATAGCTTTGATTAAATTTCCTAATTTATTCTTTTTAAAGAAAGCCAATAATAAAGCAGCGGCTGGAACTCTCAAAACTTCAAGATTTTGTCCATCTTCATCTCTCAATTGACAAACAATATACGCTCTACCCATTTCCATTTCTATGTGTGCATATAATTCAGTATTCTTTGGTAACTCCTCAAGAACTTCTATTACTTCATACTCTTTTCCATCTTTTGAAAATTTATCCCCAGCTTTTCTTTCATCTAACTCAACAGTAAAGTATGTTTCCTTTCCATCTATTTTACCAAATATTAAATCAAACCCCCACTTTTTTAATGATTTTAATTTGAATTCTCTTTCTTTTTCTGGATTTCCTAATGTTTCAAAAACTAAAGTATTTACTATTTCTACTTCTTTTGCATCTACAACCAAAATATCACCTTTTGTTCAATTAATATTTTTTAAATTTTTGTTTTACGGTATAATAATGTGTTTGAAGTTCTATAAATACTTTTCTATAATTTGTAAATTTATAAATTTATTTAGTTATATTTATAGATAAAAAATATAAATGAAAATAACATAATAACATTCTTTAGGTGATGGTTATGAGATACAAGAAAGTGCCCGTTAAAAAGATAGTCAATAAGATTATTGATGAATGTGATGTAATTTTATTAGTTTTAGATGCGAGAGACCCTGAAATGACGAGAAACAAAGAATTAGAGAAAAAAATTAAAGGTAAAGGAAAAAAACTAATTTATGTTTTGAATAAAGCTGATTTAGTACCAAAAGATATTTTGGAAAGATGGAAAAAAATTTTTGGAGAAAATACTGTGTTTGTATCTGCTAAAAGAAGATTAGGAACAAAAATTTTAAGAGAGATGATAAAAAAATCTTTAAAAGAGATGGGTAAAAAAGAGGGAAAAGTAGGGATTGTTGGTTATCCAAACGTTGGAAAATCTTCCATTATTAACGCATTAACTGGAAAGAGAAAAGCATTGACTGGAAGTGTAGCTGGTTTAACTAAAGGAGAGCAATGGGTTAAATTAACAAAAAATATTAAGCTTATGGACACCCCAGGAGTTTTGGAGATGAGAGATGAGGATGATTTGGTTATAAGTGGAGCTTTGAGATTAGAAAAAGTAGAAAATCCCATTCCCCCAGCTCTAAAAATTTTAAATAGGATAGACAATTTTGATAACACAATAATAAAAGAGTATTTTGGTGTTGATTATGAGAAAGTTGATGAAGAGTTGCTAAAGAGGATTGGTAATAAAAGAGGGTATTTAACTAAAGGTGGGGAGGTTGATTTAATTAGAACAGCTAAGGCAATTATAAAAGAGTATCAAGATGGAAAGCTCAATTATTATAAAGTGGATTTAAAGAAATATGGACAGGATAGAGATAGAGATATCTCATTTATAACTAAAAATTTAAAGGATTTTCCATTTATTGAAGATGCTAAAATGATTATCAACCACTTAAAGGACCTTGATGAGTTATACAAAAAAATAAAAAAACCTGTCTTAGGTCTTGAAGAGATAGACGGAAATATAGTTGTTATATCTTTTGGAGAGAAAACAAGAGATGCTTGTAGAAAGAAAGTAGAGAATCTATGTAAAGAGGAAAATATAGAGATTTTTTCTAAGTTTGGAGATAAAATTGGAGCTAACAACATCTACATAGCTGTTGGGAAAAAAGTTAATGAATAAGTTTTGGTATATCCAATAAAAAATCTTAATAAATATATTAAAAAATTTAATAAAATCTAAAGAAGCATAACTTATTTATATTTTAATTATATCAATTTGTCATTAACAATAATGATAGATTATTGGTGGCATTATGATTAAAAAAATGGCAAGGAAGAAGTGTATTCATGTTATGCTTGTTTATACTGGTGGATGTAATGCATGTGATATTGAGGTTGTTAATGCTATCTTTTCTCCATTTTATGATGCCGAGCAGTACAATGTTTTTTTAACATTTAATCCAAGAGAGGCGGATATTTTAGTTGTTACTGGATGTGTTACTAAAGTTGTTGCTGAATCTTTAAGAAAGATTTATGAAAAGATTCCTGAGCCAAAAGCTGTTGTTGCTGTAGGGGCTTGTGCGTTAATGGGAGGAGTTTATAAAAATATAGGAGGAGACTTAGGAACTTCAGATTTTATAGCTGGACCTGTTGAAAATATAATCCCAGTTGATGTTAAAGTGCCTGGCTGTGCTCCAAGACCTGAAGATATTATAGCTGGGATAGTTAAAGCAATTCCTAAGGTTGTTGAATGTAGATAATTAACGTTAAAATCTTTCTGAGGGATATGTTATGATTGACAAAATAATTTCAATAATTGGCATTCCGGCATTAGCTTTTGCTATCTCCACTTACATTCCTGGAATTCAGAGAAAGATAGAGGCAAGAATACAACAAAGAATAGGGCCGAGTATATTAGCCCCAGGATTTTGGGCATTTTTTAAGTTTTTATTTAAAGAAACAAAAACGCCAGATGCAAACTTACCAAAATTATATAATTTGTTGCCTCTCCTTTCTATAGCTGTTTTATGGGCTATATTGGCTATAACATCAATGACATCTTTTTATATTTTATCTAATGTAATTGGTATTGTAGGTTTGCTAAAATTAGAAGAGATGATGTATGTAATTTTAGGCTCTTTAGCATTTTCAATTATGGGTTGGAGAATGCCTTACATAGATGAATGTAAAGGAACTAATTTTTTAGGGACTTTAAAGCTTTCATTGGAGCAGTTGGGAGCTATAAGAAGTTTTAAAATGATAACAATTGGTTCATTTCCATTTTATTTGGCAATTTTCCTTCCATTTGTTCAAAAAAAGAGTATATTCTTAAAAGATATTGTTGGAGAGCCATTTTTATTCTCATTGGCTGGGATATTTGGAGCTATATGCTATTTCATTGGCTATGTTATAATGATTAAAGAATATCCATTCTCAATAACTCACACAAAGGCGGATGTTATTGAAGGACCTACAATGGAGTTGATGGCTAAGTATAGAGCTTTATATTTAGCAAGTAAGGAGCTTTTATTAATAGCTTTGGGAAGTTTATTTGCCACTCTATATTTAGGAATAGCTCCTGACATAAATAATCCAATAACTATCATTGAGAACTTTGCTATAGCTGTAATATTTCCAATATTAGCCACATTTGTTAGAACTTTCTCTCCAGTGCTTTTATTTAAACAAATATATCCTATCTCATTTGTAGCAACACTAATTGGAGTTGTTGGATTTATCTTTGCTTTGCTTGGGTGGTAAATACTCCTCATTCATCTTAACAACAACTACTGGTGTATGCTCTAACTTTTCTAAAATTTCTTCAGTTATTATATAGGAGTTATATTTTTCTAAAACTTCATTGATGTTTTTTATTGTTTTATGTACTCTATCACAGATAAAAGCTATTCTAACAAGCTCACCTATTGTATATTTTTTATAAATTTCATTTCCAGCTATTGCTAATGGTGTGCATCCAGCAAACCCACCAATCTTTAAAACATCAGCCAATCTCCCAAGAATAAAACCAAAAACACCAATTCCGCTTATTATTCCATCTATTGCATAGGGAAGAGCAGTAACATAAAAATTTAAAACTTTATATGTGGCATCAGTATCTGCAACCATAACAACTATATCAACACCCAATTCCTTTTTTATCTCTTTATATAGTATTTCAGCCCATTTTTTTGGATTTTTTGGTAAAGGGCAAGCATAAGTTCCGGGAACGTTTGTTAAATCTATTCCTCCCTCAGCATAAGGTTTTAAAGCATATCTCAACCCAACAGTTTCTATAATTGTTTGTTTATGCCTTAAAGTTTCTTCTTTTGGTATATTTCTTAAATTTTTTATTTTATCTTCTTTAACTTTCAACAACTTTCCAAGAATATAGCCCCAAATATATTTTGACCAATAGTAACAAAAATAAGCTAAAACTCCAGGTTTAAATTTGCCTTCATCAACAAAATTTCCCTCAGCAGTTGAAACCATCTTTTCACTTAATACAACAAAATCACCATCCTCCAATTTAATTCCACTATTTTTTATTGCTTCAACGACAATTGGAATAAAATTTTCCCCTCTTTTTATGTATTTTGTTCTAATAGGATAAGCTTTCATACTATCACATATTGTAATAGCATTTTGTCTTAGATATATTGAATTGGAGAGGATATTTATAAATATACCTAATTGACAAAGTATTATTCTGTTAGAATAAAATTAAAATAAGTATGTGGGGGAGTATGCCAAGAAGGAAGGTAGATAAACTATATATAAAAGTCTATTTCGAAGGTAATACAATAGAAGGCGAGTTTGATTTTGACGCAGTTACTCATTTAAAAAATGGCATATTAAAATACCTATGGACAGGAAAAAAAGACCCAATAATTATTTGGAATATGGATAGTAAATCATTTGCCATTATTGACCCATCAAAAGTTTGTGCTGTAGAGATACAAGGTTCATTAATATTCTTAGATGATATTCCTGAAAAGAAATTAGAAATGAGGTCATTTAGTGAGAGAGATTAATTAGGACTTTCGCAAGAGTAAATATTTTATTTATTAAAAATACCAAATCTTATAATACTATAAACTGATAAAGTCCTAAGTAGGATAAAAAAGGTGATAACTTGAAAAAAGTAAAAACCGGAATTCCTGGAATGGATGATATACTACATGGAGGAATACCTGAAAGAAACGTTGTTCTATTATCTGGAGGTCCTGGTACTGGAAAATCTATATTCTGCCAGCAATTTTTATACAAAGGGGCTGTAGAATACAATGAACCTAGTGTTTTAGTAGCTTTAGAAGAACATCCAGTACAAATTAGAGAGAATATGAAACAATTTGGATGGGATGTTAAAAAGTTAGAAGAAGAAGGAAAATTTGCCATAATTGATGCCTTCACTTATGGAATTGGTAGTGCTGCAAAAAGAGAGAAGTATGTTGTAAATGACCCAAATGATGAAAGAGAATTAATAGATGTTTTAAAAACTGCAATAAATGATATTGGAGCTAAAAGAATAGGGATTGATTCAGTAACAACATTATATATAAACAAGCCAATGATGGCAAGGAGAACAGTATTTTTATTAAAGAGGGTTATCTCTGGCTTAGGATGCACTGCCATCTTTACATCTCAAATATCTGTTGGAGAGAGAGGATTTGGAGGGCCAGGAGTCGAGCATGCAGTAGATGGGATTATAAGATTAGATTTAGATGAGATTAATGGAGAGTTAAAGAGAAGCTTAATTGTGTGGAAGATGAGAGGAACAAGCCACTCATTAAAGAGACATCCATTTGATATAACTGATGAAGGAATTATTGTATATTCAGATAAAGTGTTAAAGCTTAGATAAAATTTTAATGGATAAGATAAGTCATTTATCTTAATTTTATTATTTTTTGAAATAATTATTTTTGGACTGTATTTAATATAGGACTTTTGCAGGAATAAATAATAACTGTTTGAATGCACTTTTTATATGTATTAAGAATATTTTGAAGCCTATAGCTTCATTTTAATTGCGAATATTTTTTATGAAACTCGCAAAAACTTTAAATACTAAGTAAATTATAAAATAATATTAGAAAAAATAAAAATAATAGTTTATGTGGGGGATGAGTATGATACCATTAGTTCCAACCTCAAAGACAGAAATAGACAAATTAGAGCATGTTTTAATTTTAGGAACATTATTCAGACCAGAAATCTTAGAGTTAATAAAAGACCCAGTAGAGAAAGTTACATGGGTAGATTCCTTAGCTATTGCTTCAGGAGCTTTGGCAAGAGAGAAAGCAGGATATACAATAAGAGAAATTGCGGATGAGTTGGGAAGAACTGAACAAACTATTAGAAAGCACTTAAAAGGAGAAACTAAGGCTGGAAAGCTCGTTAGAGAAACCTATGAGATGATAAAGAAAGGAGAATTAAATATTGAAGAGGTAGAAAAATTCTTAGAAGCTGTTGTTAGAAAAGAAGACTTAGAGAAAAAGTTGGCTGATATTAAGAAGTTAGAAGAAGAGATTGAAAAACTTAAGAAAGAAAATGAACAATTAGCTAACAAGTTAGAAAAAGTTAAAGAGAAATTAAAAGAATTATTAAGTGATTTAGAATAATAGATAAACTTTCTATTTTATCTTCATTTTGTCATTTTTATATATTTTTAGGTGGTTAAAATGAGAAAAGTAGTAGCTGAAGTTTCTATAATCCCATTAGGAAAAGGAGCAAGCGTCTCAAAATATGTTAAAAAAGCAATTGAAGTTTTTAAAAAATTTAACTTAAAAGTTGAGACAAACGCTATGGGAACTGTGTTGGAAGGAGATTTAGATGAAATTCTAAAAGCTTTTAAAGAAGCTCATTCAACAGTTTTAAATGATGTTGATAGAGTGGTAAGTCAATTAAAAATTGATGAAAGGAAGGATAAAGAAAATACAATTGAAAGAAAATTAAAGGCAATTGGAGAGCTATAAATATGTATTTGGTGTTTATATGATTTTAGGTATTTGTGATGGGCATAATGCAAGCTCCTCATTAATAGATAAAGATAAAATTTTATTTGCAATGAGTGAAGAGAGATTTACAAGGAAAAAGAATCAAAGAGGTTTTCCAGAAAACTCAATAAATTATATTTTAAGTAGAGTTAAAGCTGATGAAATTGAATATATTTCTATTGGTGGAGTTTTTAGAAGAGGAGAAAGAATAAAAAAAATAAAAGAATTTCAAAGCAAGATAAATAAAAAATTTCTCTATTTTTATCACCATATAGCCCATTCGTATTTATTTAAGTTGTCAGAATTTAAAGAAGCTTTAGTTATTTCAATAGATGGGGGAGGGGATGGATTATCTTTTTTAGCATCTATAGCAAACAAAAATAATTTAGAGATTATAGCTCAAAGTGATTTAATCGACTCTGTTGGAGATTTTTATGCATCAATAACTGAACTTTTAGGTTTTAAACCAATGGAAGATGAAGGTAAAGTTATGTCTCTCTCATCTTATGATGGAGAAGACGATATAACATTAACAACTATTGACTATGTAAAAGAATTAAAATCATTTAAAAACTATCTTGGAGTTATTGGTTATGAAGCTACCAAAGCATTAAAAAAATTATTAATTAAGAATAAAAGCCAATTATCTTTTGAAGATAAAGTTAAGATATCAAAATTTGCTCAAAGAACTTTGGAGGATGTTGTTTTAAAGGCAATTAACGATTTAGCTTATGAATATGATATAAATAACGTTGTATTTGTTGGTGGAGTAGCTCAAAATGTTAAGTTGAACTCAAAAATTGCTGAAAAATATAATTTATTTGTCCCACCTTTTATGGGAGATGAAGGCCTTTGTTTAGGAGCAAGTTTGGCCGATAAAAGAATAAATAGAATAAATATAAACAATACATACTTTGGATATGAAATAGAGAATGAAAAAGCTGAAAAAATTTTGGAAGAACTAAAAAACAAACTTAATGGCTATAAAATAAATTTCATTGAAGAAAAGGATATTCCAGAAGTCGTTGGAAATCTAATCTTAGAGAATAAAATTGTTTGTCTATCAAGAGGAAAAATGGAGTTTGGACCGAGAGCTTTGGGGAATAGGAGCGTTATAGCATTACCAACAAAAGAAAATAAAGAAAAAATAAATAAAAAGTTAAAAAGAAGTTGGTTTATGCCATTTGCTCCAACAATACTATATGAGTTTATTGAAGATTATTTAATAAGCCCAAGATACTCTCCATTTATGACTCAAATATTTAAGGTTAAAGAGGATAAGATAAAAGAAATAGAGGGAGTTATCCATGTAGATAAGACAACAAGACCACAAACATTAAAAAGAGAAGCAAATGAAACATACTACGAAACAATAAAATATATCCATGATTCTATAGGCATTCCAGTTGTTTTAAATACTTCTTTTAATTTACATGGCGAGCCAATAGTTTGTGATGAAAAAGATGCTATAAAAAGCTTTTTAAAGGCAGATTTTGATGCTTTGTTGTTAGGAAATTATTTAATAACTAAACAAAATCGAACTTTTTAATACTCTTTTAATTTTAATAATCTAAGAGGCATTGCTGAGCGAAGCGAGGCAATGCATCCATTTTGATCAACCTTTTCTTAAAAGGTTGTAGTTAAATAATCAAAATATTCCTCCATCCAATTTACAATCCCCTTTCTTTCTTTTTTATTTTTTATTGCTTCAATAATCTCATTAACTATACTCTCTACACTTCTATTTGTTGTATCTATCTCATAAACTCTACCTTTACTTTCACATAAACAGACATCCAATATCTCTGCTTGAACATTCTCTAAAACCTTTTTTGGCTTATAACCTCTCTTTTCTAATCTTTCTTTAATAATTTCAGGATTGCATCTAAGCACTATTGTATAATCAGAATTTAAAAGATGGGATACATGACCATCTAATATTATGGTTTTTTCTTTTTCCTCAATCTCATCAATAAATTTTTCCAATTTCTCAAAATCAATAACATAAGAGTCCATATCCTCATCTTTTTCAGTATATAGTTTATATTTTTTTACAACTTCTGTAATATCAATAACTTTTAGTCCCAATTTGTCCCCTAAAACTTTTGAAACTGTAGTCTTCCCAACTCCTGGAGTTCCAGTTATTGCTATTCTCATTTAACCACCAAAATAAAATAAAGAATTATACATTTTCAGCATCATCAGTAATCTCTGAAATATATTTATCCAACATTACGTCATCCCTATAAGCTAACAACACATTTTCAGCAACAAATCCCAATTTATAATTTAAAACATTCATATAATCCCTAAACTCATTAAGTTCTTTTAAAATAGATTCAAATGGCACTTCCTCAAAATTTACTATCACAACATCGTATTCTGAAACCCTATCTTTTATATTTTCAAAGTCCAAAGGATGTTTAATCCTAACAACATACAATTTTGGTAGAATTTTTTCTACTCTAACCACTTCTTCTATTTCTTTTACTTCTTCTTTAGATTCTTTAGGTTCTAAAACTTCTGACTCAACTTCTGTCTCATTCTCTAAGATGTAAGCAGGTTTTTCTTCCCCAATAACTATATATTCATCATCAGGAACTTCAACAGGTTTTGGTATGTCCTTATTTCCTCTAATCTTCTTTATAATTTTTTTAATAACCATAACTCTTCCCTCTTCCAAATTTTAAAATGTTATTTTATACTATATTATATAAATTTAACTTATTCAACAGTAACACTCTTAGCTAAACCTCTTGGCTTATCTACATCTCTCCCAAGTTCAACAGCTTTATAATAAGCCAATAACTGGAAAGCTGGAGCATAAACAATTGGAGAAATCTCCTCAATAACTTCTGGAACTAAGATATTTTCAGCTCCATCTATTTCAATTGGAGTTATAGCAATTACCTTCCCTCCTCTCGCTCTAACCTCCTCTATATTTGACAGTATTGAGTTAAATACAGCAGAATCTCTTGGAGGAACTATTGCTACAGTATCCATGTTTTCATCAATTAAAGATATAGTTCCATGCTTTAACATTCCTCCACTCATTCCCTCTGCATGTAAATAAGTTATTTCTTTAAATTTTAACGCTCCTTCCATAGCACTTGCAATATTTATCCCTTTAGAGATGAATATATAGTTATTTACCTTTAAATTATTGGCTATATCCCTAATAATATCTTTTTCATCTAAAACTTGTTTTATATAGTCTGGAATCTTCTCAATCTCTTTTTCATACTTGCTCATATCTCTGCCTAAAAGCTTTCCATACTCAATAAACAATCTGTAGAGTATCATTAACTGTGAGGTATATGTTTTAGTTGCACAAACTGCTATCTCTATTCCTGCCCCCATCATTATAGTTATATCTGTCTCTCTTGTAGCTGTACTCCCTAAAACATTTACTATAACTGCAGTTTTAGCTTTTTTACTTTTAGCAAATCTCAAAGCTTTTAATGTATCATAAGTTTCTCCACTTTGTGTAATACCAATAACTAATGTTTTTTCATCAACAACCCCTTTATTTAAAAATTCAGAGGCATCACATGCAATAACTAACTTCCCAAGCTTTGCAAATAAGTATTCTGCAACCATTGCTGCATGTAAAGAAGTTCCCATAGCTACAAGATAAACCCTATCATAATCTTTAATGCATTCAGCCAATTTTTTAATTTCTTCAGCAGATATCTTGGCAGAGACCTTTAAAACCTCTGGTTGTTCCATAATTTCTTTTAGCATGAAGTGAGGATATCCCATCTTTTCAGCTGAAGTAATATCCCAATTAATTTCAATTATTTTTCTTTCTACAACATTTCCATTGTTTTCTATAACTACATCATAGCCGTTATCTTTCTTTTTAATTATAACAATATCTCCATCCTCTAAAGGAATTGCTTTATTTGTGTAATCTAAGAATGCAGTTATATCACTACCCAAAAAATAGCAGTTATCTCCAACACCTAATATTAATGGACTTTCATTTCTTGCTCCAATTAATAGGTTTGGAAAGTTTTTATTTATTATTGCCAATGCATAAGTTCCTTTTAGTCTTTTAATTGCATTTTTAACAGCTTTTATGTAATTTTCTTCATTAATTTCTTCAAATTTTTTTAATTCTTCTTCAATTAAATGTGGAATAACTTCAGTATCTGTTTCTGATTTAAATTTGTGACCTTTCTTTGTTAATTCTTCTTTTAGATCTTTATAATTGCTTATAATTCCATTATGAACTACCGCAATATTTTCTTTACAGTCAGTGTGAGGATGAGCGTTTTCTTTGCTTACATTACCGTGAGTGGCCCATCTGGAGTGTCCTATTCCTATATTCCCACAAACGCTTAAAAAATCTTCTTTTTCGGCAACCTCTTCAACTTTTCCCACATTTTTTTTGATAATTAATCTGTCCTCATTAATAACCCCAATTCCACAGCTGTCATATCCTCTATATTCTAGCCTTCTTAAACCATTTAATAAGATTTTTGAAGCCTTATCATCACCTATATACCCAATAATACCACACATATATTCCACCGATAAACCTAAATATTTCCTAAAGTAATAAATAGTTAAAGCCTACTAAACAATAATATTAACTATTAACTTTTTCTCTTTTAAATATCATAATGCTTTGTTTGGAGGTGAGAGTTATGGTATTTGGTAGTGCAGCGAGAGAGAAAACACCTGAAGAAATATTAAAAGGAGTAGCTTTAATGTTGGATGAGATAATTAATGATACAACAGTTCCAAGAAACATTAGAGCTGCTGCAGAAAAAGCTAAGGAAGCTGTTTTAAAAGAGGGGGAGGAACCAATTGTTAGAAGTGCAACAGCAATCCATATATTGGATGAGATTAGTAACGACCCAAACATGCCACTTCACACAAGAACTCAAATATGGAGCATTGTTAGTGAATTAGAGAGGGTTAAATAATTTATTTGATAAATACTTTAAAAGTGTGAGCTTTGCCTGTTCTTCTAAAACTTCTACCTTTACATACGCATCCATCAAATCTTTTCCTAAGCACACAACACCATGATTTTTTAATATAATTACATCCTCATCTCTTTTTGCAGTTTCTTCAGCCAATTTCAAACTACCTGCTTCAAAATAATCTACATAACCAATCTTTTTTAAAAATATCTCTCCCTCCGGTGTTAAAAGCTCAATTTCCTTATTTATTGTTGATAAAAAAGTTGAAATAAGTGAATGAGTATGAATTATTGCATTTATATCTTTTCTTTTTTTATAAATCATTAAGTGGAGATTTTTTTCTGATGTAGGTTTTCCTTTTATAACATTACCATCTAAATCAACTTCAGCTATGTCATCTTCTTTTAAAAATCCTAAGATTGAGCCTGTTGGAGTTAGATATACTTTATCTTTTTCTCTAACTGATACATTTCCCCCACTACCTACAACATACTTCCTGTCATACAATCTTTTACAGATTTCAATAAACTGGCTTTTATCCATAATCTCACTTAAAATATTTTTGCTATTTTTAACATTAGAGCAATGACAAGGAAATATAAAAATACCATCAATATTCCTAAAACCAAAATACTTACACGAATTATTGCTAAAATTTTCTTTATATCATCCATAGTTTTTAAACATATCCCTAAAGCCAATAACACTTCTGGTTTTAATAATTTCTCAGCTTTCTCCACCAATCTTTTATCATTTTCCTTTAGTTTTGCATCCACCCTTTTCTCAATTTCTAAAATCTTTTTACTCAATACCTCCAATCTCTCTTCAATTTCCTTATCATCCATAGTAGCCCTTCTTTTTATTAACTATTAATTTGTTTTGATATCTTCTTTTTTATCTTTTATAGAATCTAAATCAAATACGAGAGGAATTATTTCATCTAAAGTTTTTACAGGAATAATCTCTATTCCTTCTGTCTCAATAACATCTACCATGTTTGCCTCTGGAATAATAACCCTCTTAAACCCATATCTCTTTGCTGCCTCTATTTTTTCATTAACTCCACCAATTGCTAAAACATTTCCACTTAAATCTAAGCTTCCAGTTATAGCGAAGTCCTGTTTTAATGGAATATCTAATAAAGCTGAGATTATTGCTAAACAAACTGCAGCTGTAGCACTATCTCCATCAATCTTTGAATATGACTGGCTGAATTGGATATATATCTCTTTGTTATTTAGGTCAATATCCTTCTTAGGTAGTGGCAATTTACCCTCACTAACAAGTTTTTTTGATAATGCTGAAGCTAAAGTTATTGAGTGCTTTGCAATATCTCCAGAAATATTTAGTAGATGAGTTCCAGGATTTTTTGAATCCAATATTTGAACTATAATCTTTGTTACATCTCCAATCCCTCCAGCTCCTAAAACTGCTAAGCCGTGAATTACTCCAACCTTTGGCTTATCGTTTGGCACTATATGCTTGTATCTCTTGAAGTTTTTAATGTAGTTTAATGCCACTTGTTTCTCCATACTGTAGATTCCAGATTCAAATACCTTTCTTATGTGCTCAGCTGTTATATACACTTCGTTATTTTTATCTTTTTGAGTTTCAGGTTTATAGTTACCTTCATCATCAAAATTACCCAATAATTCCTCAATATCTTTACCCATTGCTACATCATTAGCCATTTTTATTATATTAGCTAACAATCTTAGTCTTAAGGTTAATTTATCCTTAGAACCAGCTAAGTATTGAGCAATTTTTACAACTTCACAACATCCATCATAAGTCATTGGGTTTAAGTTATTATTTTTAATTTCTTGAACTATAAACTGCAATAACTTATCTCTATTCTCCAAAGTATTATCCATCTTGTTCTTTAAAACTATTTTATAGTCAATTCTATCTAACAATGGGGCCCTTAAATTATAAACATCATCCATGTTTCCAGACATTATTAAGATGAAATCGCAAGGTATTGGATTTGTTTCTACAGTAGCCCCACTTGAATTTGGATTTCTTCCACTAATTGGGAGCTTTTTATCTTGTAATGCTGTTAAGATATAATCTTGCACTTCCAATGGCATTGTCTTTATTTCATCTACATACAAAATTCCTCTGTGTGCTTCATGAATCGCTCCTAAAATTATCCTCTTATGTGGAGGAGTTCCTAATGGAGGTCTTCCTCCTAATGGACAATGCTTTATATCTCCTAACAACCTTGTTACGTTGTAAGCACTTGCTCTTACAAGAGGTCTTTTTTTGCATTCGTACAGTAATACTGGCTTTAAATCCATTGGGTTTAAATTATTTGACATAGATGCCCTTGAAGCTCCCATTATAGTAGTTAATATAATTACAAATCCAAAAATTAAAACTATAAGAGATGTTATAGTTACAGCGGCGAGTAGATATTCTTTAGGCATATCTCTTAAAAGAAACTCTGATAATAAAATTGCCATAATCATTATTAAAAGTAAGGTTGTTGAATTTGGAGTTTTAAAGTCTAATTTTGCCACGTCTTTTGAATCCTCTTTATATTCTCCATCAATAACCTCAACTATTGGTCTCTCCATATTCTTTAAATTTGGTTTTGCAATTACATAATAAGGTTTAAATTCTCCAAAATCTTGTAAAATTTCTCCAATTGCTTTAACTATCATTGACTTTCCTACTCCAGGGTCCCCTAATAAAATAACATTTCTTTTATTTTTTACAGCTGATAAAACAATTTTTACAGCCTCATCTTGCCCAATAACCTGGTCAATCAATCTTGGAGAAGGTTCAGGCAGTTCTTCAGTGGTTTTAAATTTTATTGAAAACATGACTCTACACCTTAAACTTAGTTAAAAATTTATTTTTTTACTGTAAATTTTTATAAAATATCTAAATAAATAATTTTTATAATCTCATAATCTATAATTATAGTAAAACTAATATTGAAAATACAGAAGCTAATATTTATAAGTTTTTATTTGGTGAAAAAATGGACTTAGAAGGATATGTTAGAAGATGTCTAAGAAAAAAAATTCCAGAAAATAAGATTATTGAAGATGGATTTAAGAGAATATTAGAGATTAAAGAAGATGTGGATGAGAAATTTGCCAAAAAGTTTATAAAAGCAATATTGGAAGAGGTAAAAACTACTGAAAAATTTAAAGAAATTGATGATGAGAATTTAAAAAACCTGTTGAAATATCCAGAATCAAAAGTTACAATGGGAAAAATGGGAGTTGGAAGTAGAGGAGAAGGAGATTTCTTTGTTCATAGAGAGATAGCAAGGATAGTTAAAAGCACTAAAGTTAAAGCCTATGTTTCAGCTGAAGAGCAAGATGATGCTGGAATTGTTAAGGCTGATGCCAAATATATAGTGGCAGCAATAGATGGTACTCATTCAAGGCTTAGTGATTTCCCATTCTTAGGAGGTTTTCATGTAGCAAGAGCTGCTTTAAGAGATATTTATGTTATGGGAGCTGAGGCTGTTGCTTTAATTAGTGATGTGCATTTAGCTGATGATGGAGATATTGGAAAAATATTTGATTTCACAGCAGGAATATGTGCAGTTTCTGAGGCGGTTAATGTCCCTTTAATAGGGGGAAGCACTTTAAGAGTTGGAGGAGATATGGTAATTGGAGACAGGTTGGTTAGTGCTGTAGGGGCTATAGGAGTTATTAAAGAAGGAGAACCAACAGCAAGAAGAAATGCTGAGGTTGGAGATATCATATTGATGACAGAGGGTAGTGGAGGAGGGACAATAACGACAACTGCCCTATATTACGGATGGTTTGATGTGATTTATGAAACTTTAAATGTAGATTTTATAAAAGCTTGCCAAAACTTGATTAGAAGTGGTTTAATTAAAAATATTCATGCAATGACTGATGTTACAAATGGTGGTTTAAGAGGAGATGCTTATGAAATTTCAAAAACAGCCAAAGTTTCATTAATATTTGATAAAGAGAAGGTTTATAAAACAATTAATCCAAAGGTTTTAGAAATGCTTGAGGCATTGAACATAGACCCTCTTGGAGTTTCTACAGACTCTCTAATGATTATTTGTCCCGAAGAATATGCTAAAGAGATAAAAAAAGTTACTGGAGCTATAGAAGTTGGATATGTTGAAGAAGGTAATGAGAGTTATTTAGTTGATGGAAACAAAAAAATCCCACTAAAACCAATGTTTAGAGAATCTGCCTACACACCAGTTAAAAAGGTTGTTGGTGAGAAAAAACCTGAGAACTTTGAGGAGATGAAAGAAAAGGTTAAAAAAGCATGTGATGAAGCAATTAAAAAGAAAGATTTTGTAGTTGAATTATTAAAAAAGAGGAAGGATAATTAAAATAAAATTTTAACACTTTCCTTCTAAGATTTTTACGGCAATTTCCTTTGCCTGCTCTCTCTTCTCTTTCAAATCTTTTAAAAACTCTACAACCATTTCATAAGCCATTTTTTTACATTTACCACAAGTTAGCTCTCCATTTTTACATTTTTGATATATATCAGCAAGTTCTTTATCATCTAAGATTAAGTGATATAAGAATAGTTCATAAACTACACATTCTTCTGGAATTCCTCCATATTTTTTATGCTCTTCTAAAGTTTCCCTTCCTCCAGTTTTAGCTGAGAATATCTTCTTTTTAACAGTTTTTTCATCATCAGTTAAAAAAATTGCTGTCTCTGGCTTTGAAGAGCTCATTTTTCCTCCTAACAATCCAGTCATAAATCTATGATAGGTTGAAGAAGGAGGGATGAAGTTAAATTCCTTAGCCCTATTTGCGATATCCCTTGTTAATCTTATATGCGGGTCTTGGTCTATTCCAACGGGAACAACAACGGGTTTTGGTTCTGGATTTAAATTTTCATCAAGTTGAGGATGTAAAATATCTGCAACTTGAACTATTGGGGCAAAGACATGTCCAATATTTGTTTCTCCTTTAAATCCATAAATTGCCTTCATTTCACTCCAATTTGTTCTTTTAGATAAAATTAAAGCCAAATCTTTAACTTTCTGATATTTTGACTGTAAATAAACATTAATTTTTTCTGGTTCCAACCCTAAAGCTATGTAGTTGGTTATATATTCATTTAAAGCAAGTTCTTTTGTTGTTTCAAAGCTCATGTTTCTTGCCCAATAGGCCTCTAAATCAGCTATAGGGATATTTATATTGTCAGTGTATTTTTGATAAAACTTTAATAAATCTACCACCATCTTATGCCCAAAGTGCATTTTTCCAGAAGGCATCATTCCACTAACTACTGCAAACTCTTTATTATTCTTTATAGCATCAACTATTCTCCCAAAATCTCTATGCCCCAATATAATATTTCTCCTAAAGAAATGATGCTCCTCTTTCAAATTATCCAAAACATCAGCTATTGGCTTAACTCCAAATTGTTCCATTGTTTTTTTATAATCAATAACTGCCGGTGTTTCCCATGGAGTTAATTCCATCAATTTCACCTTTTAGAAACTTTGACTGTTTATATATCAACTTTTTATATATTAAAGCAGTTTATAAACTAATAATAAAAAATTCATTCTTGTGAAAGTCCTATATTTAATAATTAAAAGTATAAAAAGAAAAAATTATTTTTATTTTTTTAGCAATAAATAAACATCTTCCCCACTTTTAACATTTTTTAAATATTCAGCATTTTCAACTATTTTCCCAACAATGTTTGTTTTTTCAAAGCTCTCTCCTGTAGGACCAAATTTCTCACTCTCTCCCAATCTAACGCCAATCATCCCTTTATACCTACTAACCATGTTTGTTACTCCAATAACACATTGTTCAACTTTATCTGTTGGTGTGTTTTCAGGCAATAAACCTTTAGCATATTCAGGATTTCCTTTAAACATTATAACATCTTTATGTTTGAAATAAACATGTAATTTTCCTACTCTTTTTGTTGTTAATCCAGTAGTTTTTCTGAAATACCATGTTGTTATTGGGGCTTTATCCTCATATAACTCTATAACAACTATTTTACTCTTATCCAATCCTCTAATTTTAACTTTCTTTTCTTTTAACACATCTAAGGTGTATTCTGGCTCTTGCTCAACAACAATTGCATTTTCTATATCCCCCTCTTTCTCTACCTCTATATTGTATTTTTTAAACATCTCCTCAGCTTCTTCTATAGTTAAACCAATAGCACACAACCTCTCAGGAATTGTCTTTACTGACAAAATTCCAGAGTCAGAGAAATCAATAAGCTCTATTCCTTCCTTAACTCTTCCAACAACTGTATGAGATAGAGAGGAGCTTCTGCTCTCTCTATAGATATAAACTTTACCTTCTCCAACTCCGTAATTTCTTACTGTTATAAAGCCTCTCTCCCTATCAATTAAATTCCCTTCCTCAATTTTTAATGTTTGTAATCTACAATCTGCAACATAAGTATTTGTATTTTCAGAAATCTCAAATATTCCTTCCTCCATTAAAGCTAAACAATGCTCTACTGCTGAAGGAGTTCCATCAAACTCAACTGTAAAGTAAGTGTAAATCTTCCAGCCATCTTCTAATTTTAAATCTAAATCAGTAGTTACTAAGTAATCAACGGCCTCTTTCTCCTCTCTAATTGGCTCTATATCAATAATTTTATCTCCAACTTCCAATCTATCGATAACCCACTTACCTCCAACAATAATTCCAATTTTTGGCTCTTTTAATCCATAAACTCCTTCAGTTTTTTTCTTAATAAATACAATATGCCCCTCATCTTTATCTAAACCAGATATACTTAAAACAACATCCCATTTTTTAAACTCCTTTGGCTCAGTTGAAATGTCTAAGTCAATTGTTGTTGAACCAAAAGCCAAATCTATTCCACTAACCCATCTAAGCTTTTTCACAAAATCTTTGTAATTATTTATGAAAAATTTCGCTGTTTCATTATCTTCAGTTATTGCTATTGTTATATTCCCCTTAGTTGTTTTAATTAAAAATTTCTTTGGAATTTTTTCAGCTTCTCTTTTAATTCCTTTTATAATAACAATATTTGTTCCCTCTTTATAATATTCATCCTTTATTACATCTCTTAAAGTTTCTCCAACCTTTTCTTTTCCATTTACAATTACCTTAGCCATAGTCTCACCAAATTAAACTTATTTTGAAATTATAATTGTTTTTATTTCGCTCATCTCTTCTATTGCATATTTAATTCCTTCTCTTCCTAACCCACTTTTTTTAACTCCTCCAAATGGCATATTATCTTGCCTAAATAATGATGAATCATTTATAACTACTCCTCCAAATTCCAAATGCTCAGCAAATTTTAAAGCTTTATTAATATCATTGGTAAATACTGCTGAATGCAACCCATATTCTGTGCTGTTGGCTATATCAATCATTTCCTCTTCAGTAGCTCTAATTATTGGAATTACTGGAGCAAAAGTTTCAGTTTTGCATAGAATGTTGTCTCTATCAACTTCCAATATTGTTGGATAAAAGAGAGCTTTATCTCTTTTTCCTCCTAAAAGCAATTTTCCTCCTTCATCAATTGCTTTTTCTACAATTTTTTCTACCCATTCCGCATGTTCAACACTTATTAATGGCCCAACATCAGTTTTCTCATCCAATGGATTTCCTACATTAAGTTCTTTGGCTTTATTTACAAACATCTCTATAAACTTATCTACTATACTCTCATCAACTAAAATCATCCCCACAGAGATGCAAACCTGCCCAGCGTAAATAAAGCTTCCTTTTATTAAAGAATTAACAGCTCTTTCTAAATTAGCATCTTTTAATACAATATTTGGATTAACCCCTCCCAATTCTAAGGTAATTTTTTTAAACCCAGCTGCTTTTTTAGTTATCATCTCTCCAACTTTAACACTTCCAGTAAAAGATATCATATTAACCTTCTCATTAACAACTATTTCATCTCCAACAACCTCCCCAGCCCCTGTTAGCAAATTATAAACACCCAATGGGACGTTATATTTCTTTAAAGCATTTTCTATAATTTTAGCTAACTCTATGCAAACAAGAGGAGATTTTGATGATGGATGATGAACAATAACATTCCCAGTAGCTATAGCTGGAGCTATCTTGTGAGCTGATAAATTTAGAGGGAAATTGAATGGTGTTATAGCCCCCACTATACCAACTGGCTCTCTCTTTGTAAAAATTAATTTATCATCTGATGGGATTACCTCATCTCTAAACTCTTTAACATAAAAAGCGGCTAATTTAAATGTTCCAATACTTCTTTCAACCTCTACTCTTGCCTGTTTTATTGGTTTTCCTGCATCTATAGCCAATATTTTAGCAAGTTCCTCTTTCTTTTCTTTAATTTGTTTGGCAATATTCATTAAGATGTTATATCTTTTGGTTATGGAGAGGTTTTTCATAACTTCTTTATATTCCTCAGCTGTATCTATAGCTTCTTTAACCTCCTCTCTACTTAAAGCAGGGATTTTTTTAATAACTTCTAATGAATATGGGTTAATAACATCTATATCTTCCCTGTCTATCCACTTCCCATTGATAAACATAATCTCACCTGCTGAAAAATCTTAATCACTACAAAAATAAAAAGATATTTTAAAGTTTGAATATTATCTTAACTATACATTTGTTTCTTTCATTTTAAATGTTTTCAGCCTCTATGTATTTATATAATGTTGTCAATAAAATAATATTATGAAATAATTGATAACAATGTGGGGGGTTATATTATGGACTATATAAATTTAAACTACACACCAAATGAAAATGACTTATTGTCTTGTATGATAATTAAAGGTGAAAACTTAGAAAAATTGGCAAATGAAATTGCTGGTGAAAGTTCTATTGGAACATGGACAAAAGTTCAAACAATGAAAAGCGATATTTATGAAAAATTAAGACCAAAAGTATATGAAATTAAAGAGATTGACAAAGAGGGGGAATACAAAGTTGGATTAATAAAAATTGCATATCCATTGTATGATTTTGAAATAAACAACATGCCAGGAGTTTTGGCAGGAATTGCAGGAAACATATTTGGAATGAAGATAGCTAAAGGTTTAAGGATATTGGACTTTAGATTTCCAGAAGAGTTTGTCAAAGCCTATAAAGGTCCAAGATTTGGAATTGATGGGGTTAGAGAAACTTTAAAAATTAAGGAGAGACCTTTATTAGGAACCATAGTTAAGCCAAAGGTTGGTTTAAAGACAGAAGAGCATGCAAAGGTAGCTTATGAAGCGTGGGTTGGAGGGGTAGATATTGTTAAAGATGATGAGAATTTAACCTCTCAAGAATTCAACAAATTTGAAGATAGAATTTATAAAACCTTAGAGATGAGAGATAAAGCTGAAGAGGAAACAGGAGAAAGAAAGGCATATATGCCAAATATAACAGCTCCATATAGGGAGATGATAAAGAGGGCTGAAATTGCTGAAGATGCTGGAAGTGAGTACGTGATGATAGATGTCGTTGTTTGTGGATTCTCAGCAGTTCAATCATTTAGAGAAGAGGATTTCAAATTTATAATCCACGCTCATAGAGCTATGCATGCAGCAATGACAAGAAGTAAAGATTTTGGAATATCTATGCTTGTATTAGCTAAAATTTATAGGTTGTTGGGAGTTGACCAATTGCATATAGGAACAGTTGTTGGAAAAATGGAAGGTGAAGAAAAAGAGGTTAAAGCAATTAGAGATGAGATTGTTTATGAAAAAGTTGAGGCAGATAATGAGCATAAGTTCTTTAATCAGATGTGGTTTGATATTAAACCAGTATTCCCAGTATCTTCTGGAGGGGTTCATCCAAGATTAGTACCACAAATAGTTGAGATTTTAGGCACAGATTTAATTATTCAAGCAGGGGGAGGGATTCACGGACATCCAGATGGAACTACAGCTGGAGCTAAGGCAATGAGAGCTGCTATTGAGGCAGTTATGGAGAAAAAATCTTTAGAAGAAAAAGCAGAAGAAGTTGCAGAATTAAAAAAGGCTTTAGAACATTGGAAATAAATAATTATTCTTTTGGTTTTATAGCTACAACGCCCAATGCTTTTTCCACTCTTCTAACATTTACAAATCCAACTTTCCTCAACCTTTCCATTACTCCTTTTTGTAAATCCTTTCCTTTATACTTCTTTCCTGGATTACCTACATAATGAAATAATCTTCCTCCAGGCTTTAAGACTCTAAAAATCTCTTTATAAAACTCTTCACTATATAGATGCCCTGCCAAGCTAAACCTTGGAGGGTCGTGAATAACAACATCAAACTCTTCATCTTTAAAAGTTTTTATAACTTCATAAGCATCTCCTAAAATAATCTTAATATTTCCTTTAAACAGCTCTTCACTATATGGGTTTATCTTAGCCAACTCTAATACATTTGGATTTTTTTCTATTGTTATAACTTCAGCCCCTCTTTTATATGCCTCTATAGCAGTATATCCTAAACCCATGCAAGTATCTAAAACTTTCTCTCCTTTTTTTACTTTTACAGAGTTTATCTTATTTTGTGTATCTTCATATGGATTAACTTCCTTAGTTCTGTGCATCCTTATTCCATTTATCTCAATAGTTGGTGGAATTGTTGGAACTAATTTGTAATAGCCGCTATTTGATATTGCAGCTTTAAAAACTTCCCCATCTTTTATAAAATATATGTGCCCCTCATCCTTAGCAATCTTCTTTAAAATCTCAAAGCTAACATCTCCCTCAGGAAATTTGACTATATTATTATCTCTATCTATTATTATTTTTTCTTTCTTTTCTGTTTTATTTAAATCTAAATTCAAAAAAATCTCATTAGATTTTGAGTTCAAAATCTCCTTAGCTATTTTTGATGTTATGTAGTTCATAATCTCTACCTATATATTTTGAATGGGACTTTCGCAGTTTATATACTTAATAAGGAAAAAATGATGCCTAAGGCTCCAAAACTTCCTTAATATTAAATATAATAAATGCATTTAGACAATTATGTCTTTTTAATATCTATTTATGCAAAAGTTCTATTGAATTAAATCGATAACTATATATTTATTTTATTGCCATAAATATTTATCATGGATGTCAATAATCTATTATAATTTATAATCATTAGTATTTCTAATAAGGGGGTTTTTATGGAACTAACGGTTGTGCAAAGGGAAATATTGCAAGAACTCATAAACCTCTACAGAGAAAAAAATCGCCCAATAAAAGGTACTGAAATTGCTTTAAGATTAAATAGAAATCCTGGAACCATAAGAAACCAAATGCAAGCTTTAAGAGCATTAGATTTAGTTGATGGTGTTCCTGGACCTAAAGGAGGATATGTTCCAACAAGTAAGGCATATAGAGCTTTAGGATTGGGGGATGAAGGGGAAATAATAGTGCCAATCTATAAAGATGGAATAAAAATTGAAGGAGTTAAGGTTGTAAAAATAGAGTTTGACACAGTTTCACATGAAAAATACTGCTCCTCAAAGATACACATTGAAGGGGATACTAAGCATTTCAATATTGGAGATATTATTAGAGTTGGACCTACTTATCATAACAAAATTATCATCAATGGAAAGGTTATTGGAAGAGACGATATACATAGAATTTTATTAATAGATGTTTTGGGTGTTTCAAGTATTCCAAATATAAAAGTTGGAGACGTTGGAATTAAAAAAGTTTATACCGTAAGTCCAAATAATACTTTAAAAGAAACGGCTAAGTTACTTGCTGAAAAAAATATTAGTGGGGCTCCAGTTGTTGATAACGATAATTTAGTTGGAATAATTAGCTTACATGATATTGCTGAAAATATAGAAAATATTGATAAAAAAGTTGGAGAGGTTATGAGTAAAAATGTTTTAACAATACATAAAGATGAAAAAATATACGAAGCATTAAAAATTATGAATAAAAATAACGTTGGTAGGTTGGTTATAGTTGATGATAACAATAAAATTGTTGGTATTATAACAAGAACAGATATATTAAAGATTATCAGCGGAAAATTTCCAGAAAATTTTCATATCTAATAACACATAAGTAAAACATATATATTATTTCAATCAATACCACACTATGGTTAAGTAAAGATTTTTTGTATCAATTAATTTAAACTTAATGTTATCTTTAAATCTTTAGATTTTATACAATATAATTTTTGATGAGGGATGACTATGGTTAAATTATAAAATTAATAATCCTCTTATTGATATGGGACATGCACTGCCATGTTTTTATTTGGCAGTGCCTATTTTAAAAACTAAAATAAATACTTGTGAGGGATAACCATGGTTAAGATTATAGACACTACTTTTAGAGATGCACAACAATCATTGATAGCTACAAGAATGAGAACTGAGGATATGCTTCCTATAGCAGAAAAGATGGATGAAGTGGGCTTTTATTCTATGGAAGTTTGGGGAGGAGCTACTTTTGATGCATGTATAAGATATTTAAATGAAGACCCTTGGGAGAGGTTAAGGGCTTTAAAAAAGAGAATACAAAACACTCCATTACAGATGCTTTTAAGGGGGCAAAACTTAGTTGGTTATAGACATTACCCAGATGATATTGTAGAGAAGTTTGTTATAAAAGCTCATGAGAATGGGATTGACATTTTTAGGATTTTTGATGCTTTAAACGATGTAAGAAATATGGAAACTGCAATAAAAACAGCTAAGAAAGTTGGGGCTGAAGTTCAGGGAGCTATAAGCTATACAATAAGTCCTGTCCATACAATTGACCAGTATGTAGAGTTAGCAAAAAAATTGGAAGAAATGGGTTGTGATACAATATACATTAAAGATATGGCTGGACTTTTAACACCTTATGAAGGATATGAATTAGTCAAAAGATTGAAGGAAGAGGTTTCAGTTCCTGTAGGTGTTCACAGTCATTGCACAAGTGGTTTGGCACCAATGACTTATTTAAAGGTTATAGAAGCTGGAGCTGATATGGTAGATTGTGCCATATCACCATTTGCTATGGGAACATCACAACCTCCAACAGAAAGTATTGTTGTTGCTTTAAAAGGAACTAAATATGATACTGGCTTAGACTTAAAGTTGTTGAATGAGATTAGAGATTACTTCATGAAAGTTAGAGAGAAATATAAGATGCTATTTTCTCCAATATCTCAGATAGTAGATGCGAGAGTTTTGGTATATCAAGTCCCTGGAGGGATGTTATCAAACTTAGTTTCACAGCTTAAAGAACAAGGAGCTTTGGATAAGCTTGAAGATGTTTTAAAAGAAATTCCAAGAGTTAGAAAGGATTTAGGATATCCACCATTAGTTACACCAACATCCCAAATTGTCGGAACTCAGGCTGTCTTGAATGTTTTAACTGAAGAGAGATATAAGATTATAACAAACGAAGTAGTTAATTATGTGAAAGGCTTTTATGGAAAGCCTCCTGCCCCAATAAACCCAGAGTTGTTGAAGAGAGTTTTAGATGAAGGAGAAAAACCAATAACATGCAGACCTGCTGATTTGTTAGAACCAGAGTGGGAAAAGGTTAAGAAAGAAGCAGAAGAAAAGGGAATTGTAAAGAAGGAAGAGGATATATTAACCTATGCATTATATCCACAAATAGCCGTTAAGTTCTTAAGAGGAGAGTTAAAACCTGAGCCAATACCAAAAGAGAAAGATATTGGAAAGATTTTAGAGATTCCAACAGAGTATATTGTAGAAGTTGATGGAGAGAAGTTTGAAGTTAAGGTAGAACCAAAGATTGGTACTGAATTAAAGAGAAAGAAAGAGATTGTAACTGCAGAAATAGAAGGGGCTGTAACCTCACCATTTAGAGGAATGGTGACCAAGATTAAAGTTAAAGAAGGGGATAAAGTTAAGAAAGGAGATATAATTGTTGTATTGGAAGCTATGAAGATGGAACATCCAATAGAAAGCCCTGTTGAAGGAACTGTTGAGAAGATATTAATTGATGAAGGAGATGCTGTGAATGTTGGGGATGTAATTATGATTATTAAATAACATTAAACAAACTTTTTTGTCTCTTAGATTTTATTAAATAATTTTAAAATATAAACTCGTTTTGTGGTGAAAACATGTTCAATAAAGTTTTAATTGCAAATAGGGGAGAGATAGCTATTAGAATTATAAGGGCATGTTGGGAGCTTGGAATAAAAACTGTAGCTGTTTATTCTGAGGCAGATAAAAGAGCTTTACATGTTTCTTTAGCCGATGAAGCTTATTGTATAGGAAAAGCTCCAGCAGCTAAAAGCTATTTAAATATCGATGCTATTCTAAATGTTGCTGAAAAGGCAAAAGTTGATGCTATTCATCCTGGATATGGATTTTTAGCTGAAAATGCTGAATTTGCTAGGGCTGTTAAAAAGGCAGGTTTTGAATTTATTGGACCTAATCCTGATGCTATAGAGGCTATGGGAAGTAAGATTAATGCTAAAAAAATTATGAAAAAAGCTGGTGTGCCTTTAATTCCTGGTAGTGAGGGTGCTGTTGAAGATGTAGATGAGGCAATAGAAATTGCTGAAGAGATAGGATTTCCTGTTGTTGTTAAAGCATCTGCTGGCGGTGGCGGAATGGGAATGAGTGTCGCCTATAACAAAGAAGAGTTAAAAGAAGTTATGGAATCCGCAAGAAATATAGCAAAGAGTGCATTTGGCGACCCAACAGTGTTTATTGAAAAATACTTAGAGAATCCTAGACACATTGAAATTCAGTTATTGGGGGATAAGCATGGAAATATTATTCATTTAGGAGATAGAGAGTGTTCTATTCAAAGAAGACATCAAAAATTAATTGAAGAAGCTCCATCCCCAATAATGACTGAAGAGTTAAGAGAAAGGATGGGGGAGGCTGCAATCAAAGCAGGTAAGGCAATAAATTATGATAGCGCAGGAACTGTTGAGTTTTTATATGAAAACGGTAATTTCTACTTCTTAGAGATGAACACAAGGATTCAAGTTGAGCATACAGTTACAGAGCAAGTTACTGGAATTGATTTAGTTAAGGCAATGATTAAAATAGCAGCAGGAGAAGAGCTAAGTATAAAGCAAGAAGATGTTAAGATAAGAGGGCATGCTATTGAATGTAGAATAAATGCAGAAGACCCATTAAATGACTTCGTCCCATGTCCTGGAAAAATAAAGTTATATAGGTCTCCAGGAGGGCCGGGAGTTAGGATAGATAGTGGTGTCTGCGGAGGGGCAGAGATTCCTCCATACTATGACCCTATGATAGCTAAATTAATAACTTATGGAAATAGTAGGGAAGAGGCTATAGCAAGGATGAGAAGAGCTTTAAAAGAGTATGTTATTGTTGGAGTAACAACAAACATCCCATTCCACAGGGCTGTTTTAGAGGAAGAGAACTTTTTGAAAGGAAATATCTCAACTCACTATGTTGAGCAAAATATGGAAAAATTGAAAAAGAAAATGGTCCAATATACCCTAGAATCAAGAGATTTATACAGTGTTGTATCAGAGAAGGTATTTGAAAAGAACAAAAAGATTGCTGCTGTAGTTGGTGGTTTAACAATGTATATCTCCCAAATTATGAAAGAAAACGAAAAAAATGAAAAGAAACAGTAAAATATCTTATAACAGTAATATTTATATAATATAAGGCAATAGTTATTAAAAGCTTCTTTTCAATGAAATTAAATAAAAGGTGATAATAATGCCAGGAACTAAGCAAGTTAATGTCGGTTCTTTAAAAGTTGGACAGTATGTTATGATTGATGGAGTTCCATGTGAGATTGTAGATATCAGTGTTTCAAAGCCAGGAAAACACGGAGGAGCTAAGGCAAGAGTCGTAGGAATTGGAATATTTGAAAAGGTTAAGAAGGAGTTTGTTGCTCCAACATCAAGCAAAGTAGAAGTTCCAATAATTGACAGAAGAAAAGGACAAGTTTTAGCTTTAATGGGAGATATGGTTCAAATTATGGACTTACAAACTTATGAAACATTAGAGTTACCAATTCCAGAAGGTATTGAAGGATTAGAGCCTGGAAGAGAAGTAGAATACATTGAAGCTGTTGGACAGTACAAAATAACAAGAGTAATTGGTGAAAAATAAATCTTTAAATTTTAAATTAAATTTCAAAAACACCATTTACAGTTCTTATAATAACATTGTTAATATATTTTTTTGCTATTTTTCCTAATTTTATTAATTCCTCTTTTTTTGGAGGATTTATTTTTCTAAATTCTTCATCATAAGCGTCTTTTGGCTCAAACTGTTGGATTGCATATAAATCGCAATCTTTGACTGTTTTTGCTATCTCCTCTATATCACTTTCATCCATAACTTTTGGAACATAAGTTGTTCTACACTCAACAAAGACGTTATTATTTTTGCATAAATCGATAATCTTTAATATTTTCTTTTTAATTTCTTCTCCCTCTTCTTTACACTTTGTAAAATCTTTGTATTTGTCAAATCTGCATTTTACATCAACTGCTACATAATTAATTAAATTATTTTTTACGAGTTCTTCAATTATTTCTGGATTTGTGCCATTTGTATCAATTTTTACTGGAAAATTTTTTTCTTTTGCATATCTTGCTATCTCTATTAAAGCATCTTTTTGCAAAGTTGGTTCTCCTCCACTTATAACAATAGCATCAGCAAAGAAAAAGTCAATATTATTAAAAAGCTCTTCAACTGTCATTTCCTTCTTATGCTCTAAAATATGTTTTAAATTGTGACAGTAAGGGCATCTCATATTACATCCATGTAAAAAAATTACTGCAGAGCATTTTTTTGGATAATCAATTGTTGAAAAATCTACTATTCCTGAAACAAGAACTTTCATTTTTATCACCTAATCAATCTTTAATCTTTTTAATAGAAGAATCTTAATTTCATCGTTAATTAACATCCAAGCATGGGCATAGAGCCACATGAATAAAGCTAAATTCCATCCAATTGGTGCCATAAATATTCCTTCAGCAGCCACTATAGTTCCTATTATATTTGTTCCCATAACTCCCCAAAATAGCCATCTACTTGGATATGGCTTTTTATAAAACCTATCTCTAATCCTTGTAACAAATATAGTTGCATGTCCTGCTAATATCAACTTTAAAAATACAAAGCTCTGCAACTCCGCAATTGTTAAATGTAAGAAAACATCAGATATGTAGAATATTAAGAACGAACTTACAACCCCACTAAATCCCAATATAGTAGAGATAATTAAAATCTCTTTCATTTTCCATTTTACAGGATATTTTGGCTCAATAACATTGTCATAAGCTATTGCTAATATCGGAATGTCATTTAAGATTGCTAAAAGCACAATCATCAAAGCAGTTATTGGATATATTCCTAAGATTAATATACAGAGCTCAACAAAAAATAAGATTCTTATTGTCTCAGTAATTCTATAAATAACATAGCTTTCCATTCTTTGAAATATTCTTCTCGCCTCTTGAATGGCATCAACAATAACAGAGATTCCTGGAGATAATAAAACAATATCAGCAGCAGCTCTTGCGGCATCTGTTGCATTAGAAACTGCAATCCCACAATCTGCTTTTTTTAAAGCTGGAGCGTCATTAACTCCATCTCCTGTCATTGCTACCATATGGTTTTTCTTTTGCAATGAATCAACAATCTTATATTTATGCTCTGGAAATACCTCAGCAAATCCATCTGATTCTTCAATAATATCATCAAATTTCTCTTCTTTAATTTCTCCTCTTTTTAGTTTTTTCAACAATTCACTCATAGATATAATTTTGTCTCCAATTCCAAGCATCTTTGCAATATTTTTTGCTATTGCTATATGGTCACCAGTAACCATCTTTATTTTAACTCCTAACTCTTTAATCTTCTTAACAGCCAAAGGAGCATCTTCTCTTGGTGGATCGTATAGTGGAATTATTCCAACAAAGTGCCATTCATTATTTTTATATACAGCTACTCCTAAAGCTCTATAACCATTTTCAGCAAGTTTATTAACTATTTCATTTACTTTCTTTCTTAAATTTTCATCTGCATTGCATAAATCTAATATAACATGAGGAGCCCCTTTTGAAACTTTAAACTTCTCTCCATTTGTAACATCTGCTTCTGTCCTTTTAATAACTGGGTCAAATGGAATGAATTTTTTTATTTTATATTTTTTTATTTTTTCATCTAACCCCAATTTTTTAGCTTCATTTAAAATTGCAGTATCTATTGCATCAGCATCTTCCTCTCTTGATGCTAAAGCTGCAAATAAAATAACATCCTCCTTAGTAAAATTATTTAGAGCTATTATATCTCCACATACGAGTTGATTTTTCGTCAATGTCCCTGTTTTGTCTGAGCAGAGTATATCAACTCCTGCCAACTCCTCAATAGAAACAAGCTTTTTTACGATGACATCTTTCTTTGCTAAATTTAATGCCCCTATAGCCATTGTTATTGAGAGAACAGCAGGCATTGCTGCAGGTATAGCAGAAACAGCCAATACTAAGGCAAATTGAGCCGTTTCTATTAAGCTCTTTCCTCTAAACAACTCAACGGCAACCATTATTGCTATTAAAATTACTGCCAAAATTATCAAATAGTTTCCAATATTAACAATCATCTTTTGATAAGAACTAACTTTTCCTGCCTTCTCAACCAACTTAACAGTTTTTCCAAAGTATGTGTTTAGACCAGTAGCTTTAACTACTCCAGTCATCTCTCCCTTTTTAACAATAGAACCTGAATAAGCAACATCTCCTATCTTCTTTTCTACTGGCAAACTTTCTCCAGTCAAGGCAGATTCATCTACAACCAAATAATCTCCTTCGACTAATATTATATCAGCAGGGACAATATCTCCAATTCTTACTCTAACAACATCTCCTGGCACTAACTCTCTTGCTAAAACTGTCTTCCAATTACCATCTCTCAAAACTCTTGCATTTAAAGCCATTTTTTGTTTTAAATATTCTATAACATTCTCTGCTTTATGTTCTTCCCAAAAACCAACAACTCCATTAACTATTAATAAGATTAAAATTATAGCAAAATCTACCCAGTGTTTAATTATAGCTGACAAAATAGCGGCTATCTCAATCATCCAGGCAATAGGATTCCAAAAGTATGATAGAAATTTGATTATTGGATGAACTTTCTTTTCTGGAATTTCATTATAACCATAAATTTTTAATCTTTCTTTTGCCTCTTCTGTTGATAATCCAGTTTTCAAAGAGGTTTTATATTTTTCTTCAATTTTTTTAATGTCCATAAATATCCCCTATATGTGGAAAAATAATAAAACTAAAAAAATAAAAAATAAAATCATTATTTAGCAAAGTATTTCAAAACATCCTTCTCTGTAATAATCCCCCTAACTTTCAAATCATCATCAACTACAGGTAAAGCTCCAATATCATTATTTACCATTATCTCAGCTACTTCTTTTAATTTATCTCCCTCTTTTGCAGTTATAACATCTCTCTTCATAATTTCTTCCATTCTAACATTTGTTATCTCCCTAACATTTCCTGTTTGCATGTGGTTGAAAGCCCAATCACTACCTAAAAGTTTTATAAAGTCGGTTGATGTTATAATCCCAACCAATTTCTCCTCACTAACAACTGGCAATCTTCTAAACCCATTTCTAACCATGGTTCTCGCAACATCCTTTAATCTCTCTCCTGGTGTAGCAATAATAACCTTTCTTGTTATATAATCATCTATAACTTCATTTTCATCTATTTTATCTAATAATGCTCTAATTACATCTCTCTCTGTAATTAATGAAATTAATTGATTGTCATCATTAACTATTGGAGCCCCACCAACATTCTTTGTTAAGAATGTCTCTATTGCTTCATCAATATCAGCATTTTCTTTGAGAGTTATAACATTCTCTTCCATTATAGCTCTAACTGGCTCATTTATAGCTGCTAAGAAATTTCTTTCATGCTTTTCTCTAATTAAGTTGTATTTTGAACCCCCACCCATGAAATCTACAATATCCATACTTGTAATTATTCCAACAACCTTATTATTTCCAGCATTTACAACAGGCAATCTTCTATATCTATTTTCATTCATTGTCATTAATGCTTTTCTTATTGTGGTTGTAGGATAAACGGTTATAATTTCTTTATTTTGAGCAATTTTCATTACTTTCACATACATCCCCCAAAAGAATTTTCAATTTGAAAATTTAAATTTAAATCTAAAATTTAATTTATAATATTTTCTAACAATAATATAATTTCTTAATAACAGTATAAAATAATTACGTTGTGATGCGTATGAAAGATGTAGAAAAAATTATAAAAGGGATAATAAAAGATATGAATCCAAGGTTTAAAAGAAAAACATTGAAAGAATTGTTAAATGAAGAGAAGCCCCATATAATAATTAATGGTAAGAGACATAGAATAAAAAGAAGAGAGCTTGAGTTTTTAAAAGAAATTGCAAGTGAAGATTTAAAACTTCCTATTGTCTTGGAAGTAGATTCCTCTTTGGGAGGAGCAATAAAAGTTAGTGGAAAAGAAGAGGTTAGAGTTATTTCAAAAATATTGGGTAGAGAGATAGATATCTTCTCAGAAAAGGATGTAATGTATATATACAAACCAGAACTAAAAATTGTTAGAAAGGAATTACCAACAACAACACAACTTATATTTAAATTATCTTTATATGATTAAAAAGTGATAGCTATGAAAAGAAAAAAATACTATGGAAAAGACCCAATAAAAAAGCTTTTAAATGACCCTGATAAGAGAGAGAAAATTTTTAAATTTTTATTTATTCTAAATATATGGGTTTGGTTAGCAGTGTTTATTGGGGCAGTAATATTTATAATTTTAATGATAAAATATTATTGGTGATAAGTTATGAATACATTGGTTTGGTTGTTTGCAATTATTGCCTTAAGCTTTTCAGCATTGGTAGGTTTAAGATTATCTTTTAAAAAAGGTACCTCTAATGTTTTAATTGGAGAATCTTTGCTAACTGTTGTTATTGGGACTTTGATTGTTGTTATTTCACAAAAATATAATATAGCGTTTGCGAATACTATTGCTTTAGCTATCTTTATATGCGGAGTTGTTGGGGCTTTGGCATTTTGTAAGGTAATAGGTGGAAATAATGAATCAAAAGCAAAACAGCCAAATTAATAAGGATGAAATATTTATTGTCATTCCTGCATTTAATGAAGAAAAGATGATTGGAGAAACTTTAAGAAATTTAAAAAGAGAAGGATATAAAAATATAATTGTTGTCGATGATGGCTCAATGGATAAAACTTCAGAGATAGCTAAAAAAGAGAATGTTATTGTATGTAGACATATTTTGAATAGAGGATTAGGGGGAGCTTTAGGGACTGGGATTAAATGTGCTCTACTTTATAAACCAAAGATTATTGTAACCTTTGATGCCGATGGACAACATCATCCTAAGGACGTTGAGAAGGTAGTTAAACCCATCTTAGATGGCTATGATTTTGTTGTAGGAAGTAGAATGATGGACAAAAATGAGTTAAAAAACATGCCTTTAGTTAAAAGAATAGGAAATTTTGGATTAAACTTTATAACCTACTTAATGGGAGGTTATTTTGTAACAGACAGCCAAAGTGGTTTGAGGGCTTTCTCTTATGAAGCTGCTAAAAAGATAATAGATGATTTGAAAAGTGACAGATATGAGGTTTCATCTGAATTTATAATTTTAGCTAAGAAAAACAATTTAAAATTAAAAGAAGTGCCAATAAAAACTATCTATACTGAATATTCAATGAGTAGAGGAACCAATGTAATAACTGGATTTAAGATTTTATTTAAGTTGATTATGCAGAAGATTTTTTAATAAGACTTTCGCAGGAATAAATATTAAAATAAAGTGCAAAAGTCCTATTTTAAATTTTTAGGTTCTGGTTTTTATCATCTTTTTATCTACTTTTCCTACTTTGTATTTTAATCCAATGTATCCACCAATATCTAACAACACTATATTTATAATCAATAGAATGAAGGTTATATAAATTAGATTCATATCCATTGTTGCCAAAGCCATTCCCATTAATAGAGCTGGGATTAATATTGAAACATCTATGGTAACTCCAATTATTTCATACTCTTTTCCACTAGCAATACTTATTCCCCCTGAAATCCCAGCAATAATTGCTACAATTGCACTTAATATTATTGATGTCTCTGAGAGGTATTCTAAAACCAAATCCTTTGAGACAAAGAACAAACTTGGTATAAATGCACATATTATAACAACACCAGAACAAATTAATTCTTTTTTCATTCCATCAATAAATAGCTTTTTATCTCCTAAGACTGTTCCTATTGCACTACCCATAACAGTATCTACTAAGGGAGCGATAATCATAGCCCCAATTAATGTAGGGATGTTATGCTCTATCAACCCAATAACTCCCATTATACTTGCCAACACAACTTTAATTAAAACATTTTTTGTTATTTTAACCATAGTTTTTGCTTTATAGTAGAGTTCTAAAGGAGATAATGTAGTTGAAGCCATTCCTTCTTCTCTACATGAGAAAGTTATATTAGCTGGCATTATTGTCACACTACCATGCCCTTTCTCTCCTAAACCTAATTTTTTTAACTCTAAGACTATTTTTTCTGCATCTTTCGCCTTTGCATTGCATGTTATTATAATTCCATCTTCTATTGATGTTTTTAATGGCTCAATTATTGATATTGAGTAAGCATTATTCTTTTTTAAGATTTCTTCAACAGTATTTAGAAATTTTTTTTGGAATGATAATTTTCATGTATCTCATATTTCCACCAATTAAATAGGAAAATTGATATATTACAACAATTAAATAAAAATTTAAGATAAATTATGTTTTATGTAGGATATAAAGATTATTAAAATTAGGTGGGGGAATGGTAAAAGTTATTGATAAAGAGACGGGGGAGATTATTGGAGAGTTTTATGATATGTTTATTGATGCTTTGAAAAGTAATAATAAAATTTTTAAGTTAAAAAATTGTATTGTTGAAGGAGATATTGATATTATAGATATTTATGAAAGAATTAAGGGCGATGAGAAATTAAAAAAACTAATTTCCAAAGAAAAAGATAATGATACAACTATACCCAGAAGCACAATTACTATAAATGTTTATATAGACCTTAGTTTTCATAATGTTAAATTCCGTGGTAAATTTACAATGTACAACCAAAAAATAGAAAATCTGGAAGTGTTATTTATTAAAATAGCATTTAAGAGTGTTAATTTCATAGAATCCACATTTGAAGAAGATGTTGATTTCAGATTTTCAGAAATTCATGGAGAAGTTAATATTATAGATTCAATATTTATAAAAGATGTCATTTTTTATAAATCAATATTTAAAAAGAATGTGTATTTTGAAAAAGTGAATACACAAGATAATTTGATAATTAAAGGTAAAATTAATTTTACTGACTCAATTTTTGAGAAAAATGTCTATTTTATAGGTTTAATAGTATTTAAAAATAAAGTTGATTTTAATTACTCAACTTTTAGAGGATTTGTGCATTTTGGGAATTTAATATTTGAAGATGTATTGGATTTTAACAATTCAATATTTGAAAAAAATGTTAGTTTTCGGAATTTGAATTTTAAACGGAAAGTTTATTTTAGTGGTTCAACATTTGGAGGAGATGTTGATTTTAGTTATTATTCAGTATTTGGGGGATGTGCAGAGTTTGGCAATACTACATTTGAAAAAGAAGTTAATTTTGACAATGCCGTATTTGAAGAAGAAGCTAATTTTAAGAAAGCTACTTTTAAAGGGAAAGCTAACTTCTACAAAACTAAATTTAAAAAAAAGGTTAATTTTGATGAAGCCATATTTAACGATGTAGCAGATTTTAGGGAAGCTGAATTTAATATAAATGATGGAAAAACTGATTTTAGTAATACTACATTTAAAAACTATGTTCAGTTTAGTTTCGCATCATTTAACGGAAAAGTTCATTTTATTCATGCAACTTTTGAGAAAGAAGCTTATTTCAAAGATGCTGAATTTAATGGAGAAGTTAATTTTGGAAGTTCTGTTTTTAAAAAAGAAGTTGATTTCAGTTATTCAACTTTTAATATAGCAATATTTGAAAAATTAACATTTGATTCAATAGCTAAATTTACAGACATTTCATTTGATTTATTAATATTTTCAGAAACCATTTTTGAAGAAATAACTTTTTTTAAGAAGAAAAATCCGTATAAAGGAATAGCAATTTTTAATAAAGTAGCATTTGGGAATAAACATTCAAAAATAATAAATTTCCCACTATCTAAAACTTCGTTTTTAATGACAGATGTTAGTGAAATATTAATAACAGAAAAAGCGGAAGAAACTTTAACACATAAACTTTTAAAATTTAAAGAAAAAGGGATAATCGAAAATGAATTATTAAATGAAATTAAAAAATCACTAGAATATCTTGAATCTTATTTAGATTTAAATTATAATATAGTCATTGCAGAATATAGAAGTTTAAGACTATCTTTTGAAAACAATAGAACTTATATTGAAGCATCAGAGTTATTTAAAAAAGAAATGGAATTAATAAAGGAAAATGTAAATATTTTTGAAAAATTTGTTATATCCATATATGGAGAATTATCTGATTATGGAGAATCAATGTTCAGACCATTTGGGTGGATGATATTTTTTATATTCATGTTTCCAATACCATTTTTAGTTTGGGAGTATAATTCTAAAGGACTTTTAGAACATTCTTACATTGAATATTTATTTGATACATTAAGAGCATTTTTCCAATTAGGAATAAAAGATAATGATTCTTTACTATATTATTGGGAATGGCTTATAAGAATCATCTCATTAATTTTGTTAGGTAGTTTATTTATAGCAATAAAAAGGAAATTAGAAAGGAAATAAAATTTTAAAAAGGGAAAATATGTTTAGTATAAGGAAGATAATAACAATATCTGACTATGTAACAATGTTAAATATTATAACTGGGCTTTTAGCTATACTATTAAACAGCTTTTCATTAATCTACCTTTCAATAATCTTTGATTCCTTAGATGGTTTTGTTGCGAGGAAAACAAATACCGTTTCTGACTTTGGGGCTGAGCTTGACAGTATTTCAGATGTTGTTAGCTTTGGTGTAGCACCTGCTTATCTATTATACAATAACTTTGAATCTACTTTAACATTAATATCAGCAATAATATTCTGCCTCTGTGGAGCTTTAAGATTGGCAAGGTTTGGAATTTTAAATGTTAAAGGGTTTATTGGCTTACCTATTCCAGCAGGAGCTTTATTGCTCGTTGGATTCTGCCAATTAATTAACAGCCATATAATAAATTCAATATTGGCTATATTAATAGGACTTTTGATGATTAGTGATATAAGATATCCAAAATATCCTAAGAAGGCATTTATTTGTTTATTTGCTTTCTCTTTAATCTTAGCTATTATTGGCATTCCACACTTTGCTTTATTGTTATGCTTAATCTATGCTTTGTATGGAATAATCAAATATATGGGAGGGGATAACAATTAAAAAAGAAATCCTTAAAAAAATACCAGAAAATATTTTAAATAAAAATGTAATAAATAAGTTAGAAGATAAAGGAGTTGAAATTATAGATGTTTTAGGAAAAGGGCATAGAGGGGTTGTATTAAAAGGAATCTACAATAATAAAGAAGTAGCTATAAAAATTCCAAGAACAGACAGTCCAAAAAACACCATATTAAATGAAGCAAGAATTTTAAAGCTCTTAGAAAAATACAATATTGCTCCAAAGGTTTATGAGTTTGATAATGATTACTTAATTATGGAGTTTATAGATGGTGAGGAGCTAAAATCAGCCGTTAATAAATTAGATAATGATAGATTATTAAAAGTAGTTGAAGATATCTTAAGAATAACATTAAAACTTGATATGCTTGGAATTGAACATAAAGAAATACAAGGGGGGAGGCATTTTTTGGTAACTGATAAAAAAACTTACATCATTGACTTTGATAAAGCTAAGGAAAAAAGAACTACAAAAAACTTCACAGGAGCTGTAGCTTTATTATTTGGAGAGGGAAGGATTGCAAAAATCATAAGAGAAAAACTAAATATTGGAATTGATGAAATAACATTTATAAGGAAATTTGCAAAAACATATAAAAAACTCTAAAGACAATAAATAAATAAAAGGTGATACCTTATGGTCAAAATCATTACAAGGAAAATAAAAGATATTGAACCTTTAAAAGATGCTTTATTAATTGAAGGATTGCCAGGAATTGGACACGTTGGTAGGTTGGCTGCTGAGCATTTAGTTCATGAATTTAATGGTGAGAAATTTTTAGAGTTATTTTGCTATGACTTTCCACCACAAGTTTTAGTTAAGGATGATGGAACCATAGAGTATATGTGTGCTGAATTCTATGCAATAAAAGAGCCAAAACCAATGATTGTTGTTTTAGGAAATACTCAAGCTTTATCTCCAATTGGTCAATACCACTTAGCTGAGGAGATTGTTAAAATAGGCATAGAGTATGGGGCTAACTTTGTCTATACGTTGGGAGGTTTTGGTGTAGGAAAGTTATGTGAAGAAATTAAAGTTTATGGAGCTACAACATCAAAAGAGCTTGCTGAAAAACTTAAAGAGCATGGAATTTTATTCAGAACAGATGGAGGAGGTATTGTTGGAGCTGCTGGTTTAATGCTAATGTTTGCAGACTTAAATGGAATTCCAGGAATTTGCCTAATGGGAGAAACCCCTGGCTATTTAATAGACCCAAATGCTGCAAAAGCTGTTTTAGAAAAGTTCTGCAAACTTGAAAATATAGAAGTTGATATGACAGAGTTAGAGAAAAGAGCTAAGGGCATGGAGCAGTTTATTGAAAAGATTAAGAAGTTTGAAGAAGAAATGTTAAAAGCGGCTCAAGCAAAACCACCAAGTGAAGAAGATTTAAGATACATTGGATAAAATAAAAATTAAAAAAAATTATTTTTATTTTTTAGAGTTAGAATGTAGTTACTTTACCTTCAACAATCATTTTTTGAACTTCCATAATATTATCTAACCATTTATTAGCAATTTCTTTTGCCTTTGGCTCAATATCTTTTATATCATAACCATTTTCAGTTATAATCTCTATATCTAATGCCTTTGGCTCATTTATTGGCTTACCTATTTGACTCAATATTCTTACATAACACTCCTTAACTCCTTCCAACTTAGCTATATCATTTGCTATTAAGTTAGCTAAGATGTTATAAATCTTACCTACATGATTTACTGGGTTTTTACCACTTGCAGCCTCCATACTCATAGGTCTAAATGGAGTTATTAATCCATTAACTCTATTCCCTCTTCCTACTGAACCATCATCTCCCATTTCTGCAGAGGTTCCGGTAACTGTTAAATAAACACTTTCTCTTTCGTAGTCATCTGCGGTGTTTATATTTATCTCAACCTCATATCCATCAGCTATCTTTTTAGCTAACTCTTCAACTTTTTCTTTTACTTTCTTAATAACCTCTTTATATTCCTCAATATTTTTAACATACTTATCTACAACAGCCATAGCAATTGTTAAAGTTATTTTCTTTCCTTCTCTTAAACCCATAACTTTTATATCCTCTCCTACTGCTGGAATTTCTTTCTTCAATTCATCACTATTTAAAAATCTCTCTGTTTCTAAAACTAACCTCTCTGTTGTTGATAATGGAGCGTAACCAACACCAAATGATGTATCGTTAGCTAAAGGAACTTCATTTTTTTGCCTTTCAAAGACATCAACTAAATCCATACTTCCTTGTCCAATTCTACAGTCAATAATTATATCTTTATCAACATCAATATTTCTTAAAACCTTCTTTAAATATTCCTTAGCTGCTTTGATTGCTGTTGTCCCTACTGGGAGCTTTATAACTTCATTTTTCTCTTTATCTAAAATTTCCATGGTAGCTCTTCCTGATAATAAAATGTAAATAGGACTTACCATTACTCCTCCTCCAAATTTAGGATGAGCATGCCCTCCTACAAGCTCAACTTGGTCTGTGTTGTGATGCAAAATAGTTCCAAACTTTTCTATATACATCTTACATAAAGCCCTACTAACATTCTCAGCTATACCATCACAAATTGAATCTGGATGTCCTAAACCCTTTCTTTCAACAATTTCAACAGGTCTTTCCTCAATTGGCTCAATATCTAATTTTTTTACGATTATATTTCTCATCTATATCACCATGTCCTAATTATCAATAGTAAAAATGATAAAATAAATTTTTTATATTTAAAGTTAATCCTCCATTAAAAATAAAAATTTAAAAAACAACAAATTTAAAAAAGTATTAATTAAATCCTCTTTACCATCCTTAGCCATTCTTTAACTACTTCTTTCTCCTCAAATCCCAACTTTTTATAAAATTCAATTGCCTTTTTATTCTCAACCCCAACCCACAACTCTACAATATTTCTTCCTCTTTTCTTGGCATATTCAATAGCTTTGTTTATTAAAGCGGTTCCAATTCCTTTTCCTCTAAAATCTGGGGCAACAAATATTTCATGAATTTCAGCTACTTCTCTTTTTTCTATATTACTAATCCAATTGCAATCACAGGCTACAAAACCAATGGGCTTTCCTTCCATTTCATATACAAAAAATCCATCTTCATCTCTCCTCATCAACCATTTAAAATACCATCTTGCCCATTTTTTCTTTTTATAATAATATTTATCAAAACCTCTATATGCCTTATAGTATAACTCTAAAAACTTATTTAAATCATCCTTAGTTACATTCCTTATTAGATAATTTTTTGTTATGCCATAGATTTCCATTCCAGCATTTAAACATCTAAAGAAATCATCCAATATTGATTTTAAAGAACCTATAGAACGAGTTTTAATATACAATATAGGCTTTTTCTCACATTTTAAATTAATTTCAATATCCTCATTAATGTAATTATCAACCTCTAAGCTTTTACAAACTTCTTTTGGAATATCCAAATGTAGTCTTAAATAAACCCTCATAATCTCACGGAAAAAATTTTAAATTTATTAATTTAATTTTATGAATATATGGAAGTAAAATAAAAAAATAAATTATGGTGCGCCGGCCGGGATTTGAACCCGGGTCGCTGGCTTGGAAGGCCAGAGTGATACCAGGCTACACCACCGGCGCATGTCCAAATCAAGCCCTGGCTAATTAAAGCCAGTGGTGCGGCCTCCGGGATTTGAACCCGGGGTCCGGGCGTGGCAGGCCCGTGTGTTACCAGGCTACACCAAGGCCGCTCATTTGAGCGGTTGTAAGCAAGAATAACATACGTAGAACTACTATATATACTTTTCGGTTTTATTGTGTTAAATATTTTAATTTAATATTCTAAGTATAAGAAAGAGCACCAAAATAAAAATAATTTTTTATACTTTGATTTGTTCTATTAGATATGTTAGATATTGTGAGATTACTCTCACTCATGAGACCGGTAGAACTATTACTGGTGATTATCATGGATTTAGGAACTACTAAGTATATCATTTATGCCGAGCTCATCGCTGATGGTTACGTTGAAAAACATGATGTCATTGGAGCAATATTTGGGCAGACAGAGGGACTGTTGGGGGATGAATTAGATTTAAGAGAGCTACAAAAGACGGGAAGAGTTGGAAGAATAGATGTTGAGCTAACCAATATTAATGGAAAGTCAATAGCTAAGATAACAGTCCCATCAAGTTTAGATAGAATTGAAACCTCAATATTAGCTGCTACCTTAGAAACAATAGATAGAGTAGGGCCGTGTGTAGCAACAGTTAAAGTAATAGATATTGAAGATGTCAGGAAGAAAAAGAGGGAATACATAGTTGAGAGAGCTAAAGAAATATTAAAGCAGTTAATGAGCAATATTGATGTAAATACAATTGTTGAAGAAGTTAAAGAAAGCGTAAGGATGGGAGAAATTATTGAGTATGGACCTGAAAAACTTCCTGCAGGTCCTGCAGTTGATAGCTCAGACGATATTATAATTGTTGAGGGGAGAGCTGATGTTCTCAATTTATTGAGATGTGGTATTAAAAATGTGATAGCTGTTGAGGGAACTTCAGTTCCAAAAACCATTATAGAGCTTAGTAAGAAAAAGATAGTAACTGTCTTTACAGATGGTGATAGAGGAGGAGAACTAATTTTAAAAGAGCTATTGCAAGTTTGTGATGTTGATTTTATAGCAAGAGCTCCTCAAGGAAAAGAAGTTGAAGAGTTATCTAAAAAAGAAATAATGAAATGCTTAAGAAGCAAAATCCCTGCTGAACATATATTAAGTCAAATATTAAAAGATAAGCAAAAAGTTGATGAAAAAATTATATGCAAAGAAGATATTAAAAATATAGAGGTTCAAATAATACCAGAAACAAAGGCAGAAACAAACATAATCCCTAATGACATTAATGAAATAGAGGTTAGTAATGAATGCAAGTCCTCAAGTGATATAGAACAGCTACCTCCAAAATTCAGGAAATATCGAAAGTTTTATGAAAAGTTCAACAAATTAAAAGATTCTGAAGCATTAATAATTTTTGGAGATAAAGAAGAGGTTGTTGGTGTTGAAGAACTAATAAGTAATATAGATAACTATAAAACCGTTGATACAATTATAGTTAATGGAACTGTTAATCAAAAGCTTATAGATATACTTTATGAGAAAACTAATTTAATTTTCTGTAAGGATGCAAAAATTATAAAAAAGCCTGTTAATTTGGCAGTTATAACTTTTGGTGATTTAAATGCATAAGGATGAACTTATACAATTACATCAACTCCTTATTTATTTAAGAAAATATATTGAAAAAAAATATAATTGCGATAATAACGAATTTAAAGAGTATGATGAGTTAAATATTTATCCACATCACATACATAGAACAAAAGCAGAGCATATATATGCCATCTTTTTATTATCAAGCATTATTGCAAAAATACTTTCTGATAATGGAAAAATTCCTAGAAGTGTTTCAAATTTACTTAGAGTTAGTGGAGAAAAAATAAAAAAGGAAATTCTAAGAAAGAGAGGAAAAATAAAAAATATAAATGCATAAATTTTTTACGTGATAGGATGATAATGTTTGCACTACCAAATAAAGGAAGAATTTCAGAGCCAGTAATGAAAGTTTTAGAGAAAGCAGGGTTAAAGATTACTATTAAAGGTAGAAGTTTATTTGCAAATACTGTAGATGACAACATTAAAGTAATGTTTGCAAGGGCAAGAGACATTCCTGAATTTGTAGCTGATGGTGTTGCTGACATTGGAGTTACTGGCTATGATTTGGTCTTAGAGAGAAATGTTGAAGATAAAGTTGATTTTCTATTAGATTTTGGTTTTGGATTTGCAAAATTGGTTTTGGCTGCTCCAGAGAGTTCAGAGATAAACAGTATTGATGACATAAAAGAAGGAATGAGAGTAGCTACAGAGTTCCCAAATCTAACAAAAAAATATTTTGAAAAATTAAATAAGAAAGTTGAAATCATTGAACTTAGTGGAGCAACAGAGATAGCTCCATTCATAGGAATAGCTGATTTAATTAGTGATTTAACATCTACAGGAACAACTTTAAAGTTAAATAGGTTGAAAGTTATAGATGAGATTGTCTCATCAACTACAAGGTTAATTGCCAATAAAAACAGCTTAAAGGATAAAGAAAAGAGAGAAAAGATAAATCAAATAGTTATTGCCATAAAAAGTGTTTTATTTGCCGAAACAAAAAGATTAATTATGATGAATGCTCCAAAAGATAAGGTTGAGGAAATTAGAAAGCTGATTCCAGGAATGGCTGGTCCAACAGTTTCTGAGGTTTTATCTGATGACAGTATGGTTGCTATCCATGCCGTTGTTAATGAGGATGAGATATTTACATTAGTTCCTAAACTTCACGCTTTGGGGGCAAGAGATATATTAGTAGTGCCAATTGAAAGAATTCTATAAATTTATCCAAAAGTTTTATATACTAAAAGTCAATAAGTTGTTATACCTATTCTAAACCACGATGATACTACAGGGCAAAAGCCCTGTAAGAGTGGGCAATTCCCTCCGGATTGCCCATTTTTTAATAAATGAAGGAGGTTGAAAGCTATGGCAGTTTATGTAAAATTTAAAGTTCCAGAAGAAATTCAAAAAGAGTTATTAGATGCAGTTGCAAAAGCACAAAAAATCAAGAAAGGAGCTAACGAAGTTACAAAGGCAGTTGAGAGAGGATTAGCAAAATTAGTTATCATTGCTGAAGATGTTAAACCAGAAGAAGTTGTTGCTCACCTTCCATACTTATGTGAAGAAAAAGGGATCCCTTACGCTTACGTAGCTTCAAAACAAGATTTAGGTAAAGCTGCTGGATTAGAAGTTGCAGCATCATCAGTTGCAATTATCAACGAAGGAGATGCTGAAGAGTTGAAGGCATTAATTGAAAAAGTAAATGCTTTGAAACAGTAAATTATTAGAAGCTGAATCTATTTAACTTAATATTATTATATTATATAAATTACGAAACATCCATTACTAACTTTTTTATAAATTTTTAAACTTTCATTATTATTAGGTGATGAGGATGGAAGATGAATTTGTTTATAAAGAGGCAGTAGCTGCTGAGGTTATTGAAGTTATTGGTAGAACAGGAGTTACTGGAGGAATTATACAAGTTAGATGTAAAATCTTAGGTGGAAAAGATACAGGTAGAGTTTTAGTTAGAAACGTTAAAGGTCCAGTTAAAGTTGGAGACATCATAATGTTAAGAGAGACAGAAAGAGAAGCAAGACCATTAGACAGAAGAAGATAAATAATTTAATACCCAATATTATTTTAAATCATTGAAACACTATTTAAAGAGGGATAGCTATGCCAGAATGGAGAACTTGCAGCTTTTGTGGTTATGAAATTGAGCCAGGAAAAGGAAAAATGGTAGTAGAAAAAGATGGAACTGTATTGTATTTCTGCTCATCAAAATGTGAGAAGAGCTATAAAATGGGAAGAAACCCAAGAAAATTAAAATGGACTAAGGTTTATCAAGATATGAAAGCAGAGTTAAAGAAAGCTCAAGAATCACAATAAGTTATTTACCTTTTTTACCATTCAATTAAAAATTTTTAAGCGTTACTTTATTTTTTAAATAACATTTTATTTTTGGTGATAATGTTGAAATTTATTGATTTATTTTGTGGATGTGGGGGATTTTCAAGAGGGTTTGTAGAGGAGGGTTTTGAGCCATTAGTGGCTATAGAGTTAAATGAAGATGCTGCTTTTTCTTATGCATTAAATTTTAATGGTAGAATATATGAAAAAGTAAGACCTGGAGAATTCAAATTAAAAGAATTAAAGGGTTATGTTGGAATATACTCATTTAAATTTCCTTTTGAAGAGGAAGATATAAAGTGGTTAAAAAAATTGGGAACTTTAAATGAAAAAACTGAAAAACTAAATCCAGTTGTTATTAATGATGATATTAGAGAAATTCATTCACTTGAGATAGAAAAGTTCATCAAAAATAAAAAAGTAGATGTTATTATTGGAGGTCCGCCTTGTGAAGGATATACAGGAGCTAATCCAAAAAGAGAGAGAAATCCCTATGATAGATTATATAAAGATGAAACTGGAAGATTAGTTTTAGAGTATATAAGGATTGTTGGGGATTTACAACCAAAAATATTTGTTATGGAAAATGTTCCTGGAATTAAAGAGGTTAGAGGAGAAATAATAAAAGAGTTTAGAGAAATTGGTTATGAAGATGTCTATTTCAACACATTAAAAGCAGAGGATTATGGAAATCCATCTGTTAGAAGGAGAGTCTTTGTCTCAAACATAGAAATTAATCCAGAAAAAACCCAACCAAAACCTGTTATTGAGGCTATAGGGGATTTAATGTATAAAGGTAGAGATATCCCAAATCATGAATTTGCCGCTTTACCTGCAAGGTTTAGAAAAAGAGTCCATAGGTTAGGTTGGGGAGATGCATTTATCTATTTCAAAGGGGCTAATAGAAGATTAGGAAACTACATAAGATTACATCCTCTAAAATTAGCTGAGACAGTTATGGGTAAGAGGTTCTTTATTCATCCCTATGAAGATAGATTATTAACACCAAGAGAACAAGCAAGGTTGATGAGTTATCCTGATTATCATCTATTTGCTGGAGGTATAAGAAGCTGTTATAATCAGATTGGAGAAAGTGTTCCTGTAGCTTTGAGTAGAGCTATAGCCAAGGTAGTTAAAGAAAACTTAAAATAAAACAATTTAAAATAAATAATAATCTTTCTTATAATAAAAAACTAAAAAAGAAAAAGGTGAGAGGTTATGTTTATTTGCTTACATAATACATACAGTGCTAAGCAGGTAGAAGAGTTTGGAAGAATAGCTTATGGATTTGATATCAATACAATAGTTGTTACAAAAGCAACAGCATCAGCTGCTCAGAGTGGAATCCCTACATTGCATAAAATGGCATACAAATTAGGAAAAAATGTTTTATTCTTTGAAGAGTTGGATGATGCTATAGAAGTTTTAAGACCTGAGAAAGTGTTTTTAATAGGCAACAAAAATATTTGTGAGGAAAAATTAGATTTTAATGAAGTTGGAGAAAATGATTTAGTTGTTTTCTGTGGAGCTTCAACAGGATTTACAAAATTAGAGTTAGAAAAAGGTTTAGGAAGATACATTGTTGAAAATGAGATTGGAGCTTTAGGTAATTTAGCTATCTTCCTATATGAAATGAGCAAAAAAATCTAAAAAAATTTTATTTTTTTATTTTTCTATATTTACTCTTTTGGCTTTAAACTTTTAATAATTTCTATAAATCTATTTATTACCCTATCTCTCAAACCTTCAACAAATTTTAAGCTACCAGCACACTCATGCCCTCCTCCATCTATTGATGCCTCAGGAATTTCTTCCATCAACTGCTCAACTATTAAGTTTAAATTGAAGTTATACTTTTCATGAACTGCATCTGTTGCTCTAACAACTCCAAAGTCTGGACCATAGGAAAGAGTTATAATTGGCCTATCTTCACTATATTTTTGGACAATATAGTCATGAGCAAATCCTGTGGTTTTTCCTGGAGCTGGGAATGTAAATTTGTGAGCAAATTTTTCAACATCTAAGGTATTTAATATAATTCCATTCTCTAAGAACTCTGTTTTTAGAGCTGGAATTACAGCCTTCATCTGTCTTTCAACCATCTTCATTGCCTGCTCATACAATATATCTATTAACTTCTCATGTCTTCCAAACTCTTTTATATTTGTTGCTAATATATCATCAACAATCCCCTTACCATCCATGAATCTTAAGTAGAATGCCTCAAAATCCATACATAGAGCTATTTTCTCTAAATACTCTCTGTCATAGGTTCTTCCTTTACCATATTTTTTACTTAATTCATTTAATCTATCAAGGGCTATTTTTATATACTGCTCTGCCTCCTCTCCCTTAGCATGGTCTCCAACAACCGCTATTCCTGGAAGGTGTTTTATCTCATCTTCTACTTCAGGATTTATCATTCTTGCTATTTCAGTCCCTAACACTCCAGCGGTTAAGTTGCTATCTCCACCAACTAAATAAGGATTGACATGGGCATCTACGTAGTCATCAACTTCTACTCTACCATCTACAACTTCTCCAGGGAAGTGGTGGTCTATAACTATAACCTCTATACCATAAGCTTTAGCTTTGGATATAGCTGGAATATCTTCATCAGTACTTCCATTATCAATTAATACAATTAAAGGCAATTTCTGTCCAAACTTTAGGGCATCTTCTATAGAGAATACCAAATCCTTTGTTACATCTTCCAACTCATAGAATGGAGCTTTTGAAGGTCTTCTCTTAAAGAAGTGCCATATTGCATCAACATCTATGGCAAATTTATCAATTATTGGCAATATGGCTTTTTCTAAGGCAATTCCTCCACAGTAACCATCTGTATCTGCGTGATGCCTTATTATTATTGGTCTTCCATCCAAAACCGCCTTCCTAATTCTCTTAGCAACATCAGCCATTTTTGGTCTCAATCTCTCTAAAACTTCACTCTTAACTAAGAATGGTATATCCTTAGCTGGCTCTGCCCTTCTATCAATTTCTTCCTCTATCTTTTTCTTAATTTCTTCTGCCTCTTCTCCTACTAACTTATTGAGTTTTATCCTCTCAATCTGTAATCTTCCATCCCTTATTGTAACTCTTCCAATAACATCAACTATATCTCCAACTTTAACATCAGGATGAGCTCTCAAACCAGCTATTTCTAAAGCAGCTACCCAAGCAAAGTCAGTTCCATCGGTTATTGTAAATACTGTTGGTCCAGGAGTTTGAACTATTTGAACAACCTCTCCTCTTATATGCACAACCTGGTCTCTCATCTCGACTAAGTTTTGAGATATATCCTTTATATTAGAGAGAGGAACGTCTTTTTCATATTTAACTAAATCATAGGTTGTTAATGGAATGTATTTAAAGTCTATCTCTCTTTTTTCAGGTCTTACATCTATTGCCTGAACTATTATTTCATCTCCAACACTTAAATTTTCTAATCTTAAGCTTATCATATCTCTTGGTCTTAAAAGCCCTCTAACTTGCTCATTTAAGTTAATGAAAGCTCCATATTTTTCAATTCTTGTAACAACTCCTTTATAGAATTTACCAGGCTCAACATCGTAAAATGTAGCTAATTCATCAAACACATATACGTTTCTTAATCCTTTCTTCCTCTCTTCCTCTTCTTTTAAACATTTATCACACAATGTTCTATCTTTAAAGTCAGGATATTTACCAATTACAGCTCCACATCTATCACATTTAACTACTTTTCCACTACCACCACAAAAATCACATTTTGCATATATTGGAACTTTTCCTGTTCCTTTACACTTTGGACATTCTATTTCTCCATAATCTAAGTCATAGTTTGCTCTCTTAGAAACTCTTTTCATATGTTGCTTTGGTGAAAATTCATCTATAAATCCAGTTCCTTCACATACAGGGCATGTTTTATATTTAACTACCTTTTTTCCAGTACCATCACAAATTGGACATTTTACTATCATATTCTCCCCCAAAATAATTATAAAAAAGCTTAATGACTTTAAATTTATTAGTTTATATAATATAGGACTTTCACAGTAATATATTAAAAGGCATTAATGAGATTACATAAAAAATAGCAGCAAATAATTATTTAAAAATATGGATTGCTATTTATATATTTTTTCATACATGCATGAAAAAGATATATATTGTTGTTATGAAATTTTTAATGGAACTTTGGCTGTAATGAACATCTTATTGGTAATGGTAAAGGTCTATATGGATATCCAGCAGTTTCTTTTTTGATTCTCTCAATCAACTCATCTAATGTCATCTTCTCTTTATAAGGCTTTTTTAAAGTTGATTTTTCTCTAATTGTTACTGTTAATTTTCCAGACTCCATTTCTTCATCTCCAATAACAACAACGTAAGGAATCCACTCACTTCCTGCATTTCTAATCTTTTTGCTTACTCTATCTTCTCTATCATCAAAATCTGCTCTAATATTATTTTCTCTCAGCTTTTCAGCAACTTTTAAAGCATAGTCATAATGTCTATCAGCTACTGGAATAACTCTAACTTGTATAGGGGAGAGCCAAACAGGAAGCATTGGAGCTTTTCCTTCTTTAGCTTCTATAGCTGCTTTTTCTAACAAACCACATAAAACTCTCTCAATTGAGCCAGTAGGAGAGCAGTGCAATATTATTGGATAAACTTCTCCTTCATTTGTATGCACTTTTATGTCAAACCTTTTAGCACTTTCAACATCTATTTGGACAGTTGGATTTTCAATAGGTCTTCCTAAGCTATCTATTACAGCAATATCTACCTTACCAACCCAATAGTGTTTTCTTTTAGGGAGAATTTCTAAGATAACATCTTTCCCATATTTATTTTTGTATTCTTTAGCTATCTTAAAGAACCAATCTCTATGCTCATCAAAGAAATCTTTTGTGAATCTAAAGATTACTGAATAACTTAGATTTAAATCATCTCCTGTCTTTAAACACTCCCAAAATTGTTTTTCAAACTCTTCCATTGCTTGTTTTAAATCTAAGCAGACAGTATGCATATCTGGCATTGTAAATGCTCTCAACCTCTTTAAACCTACCAACTCCCCTCTTTGCTCATATCTAAAGCTGTATGTTGATAGCTCATAAAGTTTTAAAGGCAAATATCTTGGCAACAAATACATGTCTTTTTTCATCATAAACTGCCCAAAACATGCCGCAAATCTTAACATTAACTCCCTATTTCCTTGTCTAAACCTATACTGCCTCTCACCAAATTTATCAGCGTGTTCTCTAATAGCAGGATTTCCTAAATCATACATAATTGGTGTTTCTACTGGCATAGCTCCTAATCTAACTACCATGTTATAGACATAATCTGCTAATAAATCTCTAATCAACTTACCTTTTGGATACCATCTAAAGTGTCCAGGGTCTGATGCCTCTTCATAACTGCAAATATCCTTTTCTTTGATAAACTTTACATGTGGTGGTTCATCATGCTCTTTATTTTCTTTAATTCCCAATTCATGTTTAGCTAATGCCAAAAGCTCTTCATCTTTGATTATATTAATATTTTCTTCACTTAGCTCAACAGCTTCTTCTGTTTCTGGATTTAATAAATAAAACTTAGATTCTTCTCCTTTCTCTTTCTTCTCTTCCTTAGCTACAATCTTTCTTGATAACTCACTTAATGGATGTCCTTTACAACTAATTTTAAATGCTTTATACCATCCAAATGGTGCCCTTAACACATTATAGCCCTTTTCTTTCAAAATACTCTCAATATCTTTCAAAACCTTTATAGCTGTTTCAGGTGAAGATAAATCACTTGATAAATGGGCATAAGGATAAACAACAATATTATTAACTTTTAACTGATTAGCAACTTTCTCAATCTCTTCTACTGCCCCTATAGCAGTTCCTTTTGGGTTATTTTCATCATCTCTCTCCACTGCAATAAAGCAAGCTAAACACTCATCTAATTTACCTTTTAAATTCTCAGTTTCTTCTGCAATTTTAGTTTTTTGTTTTGCCTCAAACTCTAAATAATCAGAGTGGATTAATAGCATCTTCATCTTATCCCTCAATCAACTTTTGAATAAAGATAATTATAAAAGAATGTATTAAATATTTTTGCTTTAAGCTATACATTAAATATTTATTAACAATAATTGGTGTTAGTTATGGGGCATTTAACTCTTAAAGATGCTGTATTTTTAACAATAACTTCTATTGTTGGCGGTGGGATTTTTGTTTTATCTCCATTAACCTACTTGCTGTTTGGGAAATCTATAGTATGGGGTTGGATTTTACTAATATTTGTATCTTTAATTATGGCATCTCCTTTTGCTTATGCTTCAACAAAGATTAGTGAGAGTGGAGGTGTTTATAAGTTTGTAATGAAAATTTTAGGGAGAGAGATTGGTGTTTTTTCAGCTTATATATTGTGGCTCTCTGGAGTTTTTGCCTTATCTGGAGTAGTATCATTCTTTGAGATAATTTTTAATACTGTGTTTAATGTTCCTTATGTTGGATTGTGTTTAATTGTTATATTAACAGCTTTAATATTGTGTGGTTTAAAAATTGTAGGAAACTTTGTTAGAATCTTTGGAATTTTAACGATAACGATTATTTTGTATATAGTATTTTCAAACGGCATAAAAATTGGTAGCATTGGAGAGTTCAATTTAAAAAATGCTATTCTAACAATTTATTTTGGATTATGGACAGCCACTGGCTGGGAAGGCATAACAATGCCATTATCAGCATTTAAAAATCAAAAAGCTATAGCTTATGGGCTTTTAATAGGAACTTTTATTATTGGAATTCTTTATTTATTGTTTTCTTTAACTGTAATATCTTTAAATGTAAAAACAAACAACTTGAATGAGATATTAAAGATATTAATTGGAGATAACTTATTTTTATTGGTTGGGGTATTGATAATTATATCAAGCTGTGCGTTTAGCGTCTTATTTACATTATCTTATATGCCTTATGGAATGGGAAAGGACAGGATATTTCCTCAAATATTTACAAAATTGAGAAAAGAAATTCCACATTATGGAGTTATCTTAAATACTCTATTGGTTATAACTCTATTAATTTTTGATGCAAAAACATTGGTAGATATGAGCATGTTTTTTACATTAATAGCTTATTTTTTACTTTATTTGGCAGTGTTCAAAGAATCTTCAGGAAAAATAAAAATCATCTCATTACTTTCTCTATTAATATCTGGGATGCTAATATCGTTTAGAGTTTATAACTTCATAGAAAAAATTTTTCTATAAAAATTTTTATAATATCTCATTGAATAGGTATAATGTGATAAATTAAAGTTTTTGGTGGGATTATGATAATTTATAAAGAAGAGAATGAAATTATCAAAAAGGCTCTTGAAAACATAAATATTCCAAATAGAGTTTATATTTTCGATACAACACTTAGAGATGGTGAGCAAACTCCAGGAGTTTCATTAACTCCAGAAGAAAAGATAGAAATTGCTATAAAATTAGATGATTTAGGTGTTGATGTTATTGAAGCTGGTTTCCCTGTTTCTTCCTTAGGTGAGCAAGAGGCTATTAAAAAAATCTGCTCATTAAATTTAAATGCTGAGATTTGTGGATTAGCAAGAGCTGTTAAAAAAGATATTGATGTAGCTATTGATTGTGGTGTAGATAGAATCCACACATTTATAGCAACTTCTCCATTGCATAGAAAATACAAATTAAAGAAATCTAAGGAAGAGATTATTGACATAGCAGTTGAGGCAATAGAGTATATAAAAGAACATGGAATTAGAGTAGAGTTTTCAGCAGAAGATGCCACAAGAACAGAGCTTGATTATTTAATAGAGGTTTATAAAAAGGCAATTGATGCTGGAGCAGATATTATTAATGTCCCAGATACAGTTGGTGTTATGATTCCAAGGGCAATGTATTACTTAATAAATGAGCTAAAAAAAGAAATAAAAGTTCCAATATCAGTTCATTGCCATAATGATTTTGGATTAGCAGTAGCTAATTCATTAGCTGCAGTTGAGGCTGGAGCAGAGCAAGTGCATTGTACAATAAATGGTTTAGGAGAAAGAGGAGGGAATGCAGCATTAGAAGAGGTTGTTATGAGCTTAATGTCAATTTATGGTATAGAAACTGAAATTAAAACTGAAAAACTTTATGAAATTTCTCAACTTGTATCAAAATACACAGAAATTAAAGTTCAACCAAATAAGGCAATTGTTGGGGAAAATGCATTTGCTCATGAAAGCGGAATACATGCCCATGGAGTTTTAGCTCATGCATTAACCTATGAGCCAATTCCACCAGAATTAGTTGGACAGAAGAGGAAAATAATATTAGGTAAGCATACAGGAACTCATGCAATTGAGGCAAAGTTAAAAGAGCTTGGCATTGAGATTGGTAAAGATATAAATAAAGAGCAATTTGATGAGATAGTTAAGAGAATTAAGGCACTTGGAGACAAAGGAAAGAGAGTTACTGATAGAGATGTTGAAGCAATAGTTGAAGATGTTGTTGGTAAGTTAGCTAAAGAAGATAGAGTTGTTGAATTAGAGCAAATAGCAGTTATGACTGGAAATAGAGTTATTCCAACGGCTTCAGTTGCTTTAAAGATTGAGGAAGAGATTAAGAAAAGTTCAGCTATTGGTGTAGGGCCAGTGGATGCTGCTGTTAAGGCAATACAAAAAGCTATAGGAGAAAAAATTAAACTTAAAGAGTATCATATAAACGCCATAACTGGAGGTACTGATGCATTGGCAGAGGTTATTGTAACATTAGAAGGATATGGAAAAGAAATTACTACAAAAGCAGCAAGTGAAGACATAGTTAGAGCTTCAGTTGAAGCAGTTATAGATGGAATCAACAAAATCTTGGTAAAAAGAGAAAAATAGTTCCTTTACTTTTTAATTGATTTTTTATTTTATAAAATTCAATTTATAAATTTAAATTAATAAATTTAAGAGTCTAAAATAATAAAATGTTGGAGGGTCCCTTACGGGTTCCCCTCCAACATACGACGTGTAACGCAGGATGTAGGATACCCCCAAAGATGGTTAGCGTTGCACGCCCACCCCGATATTCCATTAAGTATAAATCCAATATTTATATTTTTCTTATTAAATTTTTTAAAGCATCTCTTTAACTTTCTTAATAAGCATCTTCAATATCTCTCTATCTGGTAAAACTCCTTCTGGAGGGTCTATAACCTTCTTCAACTGAATTGGAACTCCATCCATTCTATAAGCAGTACCTTCAACCTCAACTCCAGCAATTGCTGGAGGAATTATAATATTTGCTAATTGAGTTGTTGGAGTTTCGTGTGGGTCAATACAAACTAATGGTATCTTTGCCATGTGTTGTACTGCTTTTTGTGGGAAGTGAGCCCCTGGGTCTGAAGCAATATTTAACATCATGTCAGTTTCTCCTCTTTGTAATAAATCATTAGCTGTAGTCTCTCCAGGGTTGTATCTTGGATAACCTCTTGAGAAATCAACTCCAAATGGATAACCTGTAACCCAAGTTAAGACTTGGTTGAAACCATTTACGTTGTAGTGACCTCTCATTGGCATTAGTCCAAATTTTGTGTAAGCGTTTAAATCAATAATTAATTGTATAGCGTTATCAATGTTTCTATGCTTACCTTTTGTCATTGTTACTCCCATTGCGAAGAACAATTCTCCGAACTGAGCATTTTTACAAATTTCCATAGCTTCATAGATTAAATCAGCTGGAACTCCAGCGACTCTATCAACTTGCAATTCAAATCCTTTTAACACTGCTCTCATTGCACTAACTAATTCATAATCCTTATGCTGCTCAACCTGTAAGTGTATATCTGCTAACTTAGCTGTATCTGTTTCTCTTGGATCTACAACGATAACTGTTCTATCTTCTCTTCCTCTTTCTCTGAAAAATCCTCTTGCAAATACTGAATATCTACTCATATGTCTTGGGTGGGCGTGCATTGGGTTTGAACCCCAGAAGATAATTACATCAGCTCTATTTTTTACCTCTCCTAATGTACAAACGGGGTATCCTACATCCTGCACAGCTAAGAGTGAAGGTCCGTGTCAAACACTTGCAGTGTTATCAACAACTGCTCCAACTAACTCAGCTAACTCTACTCCATACATGTGTGCGTGACATTCAGTAGCACTCCATCCGTAGATTAATGGTAGAGCCGCTTCAGTTAACAATCTTGCAGTTTCTTCAATTGCAGTTTCATAATCAACCTTTTTGAAATCGTCTTTTTTATTTTCTCTCATTAATGGTTCTGTATATCTTACAGCCCCTTCAAAGTGCATGAACTTAGCATTTCCAATTCTACAAGCATGTCTTGTTCCAACTATGTGGTTGTCTTCAACTAAAATCTCTAAGTCATCACATAATGTCCCACAGAAAGGACAAACAACGTTTTTAATAACCTTTACCATAAGGGATTCACCCCTTTTTAGTTATCTTAATTCTAAAACTTTCTTTTTTTCGGCTTCAGCGCAGGAGAGACAGAGGAGGCACATTACGCAATAACCTTTTAGAGGCAATTTGCCTCTTGATAATCTTAAGGTTTTCATTGGGCAGACTTCGACACATTTTCCGCATTTATCACACAAGTATGGGCTAAATTCAATTCTGTTGTATTCCTTACCATTATGCTCTATCTTACCCAACTTTAAAGCACCAGTTGGGCAAGCTACAGTACATGCTCCACAGACAATACACATTCTAACTTCTTTTTTCTTATCATCTACAACAATCGCTTCAGTTGGACAGACAGAAGCACATTTCTTCAATACATCGAAATCCTCTTCTACAATAACTAAACCTTCATCAGTTATCGGATGTGGAGAGGCTAATTTAACATCCAATTCTAAAGCATCGACTGGACAGATATTTACACATAGCTTACAAGCAGGACATGATTTTGGTGGAACAACAATCATATTTTCCTCATCGACCTTAATCATATCTCCTGGACAGATTTCAACACACTTTAGACAGTAAATACATTTTTCTGCATCAACATCAAATTTCTTAACTTCTTTTCTCCTCTTCTTAGGTATCTTACCTGCTACAAAGATGGCATTCCATGGACACGTTTGGGCACAAATACTGCAGTAAATACACTTGCTTTTATCAATAACTGCCTTGTTATCTTCTAAGGTTATTGCATCTACAGGACATTCTGGAACACAGATTCCGCAGCCTACACAAGCGTCTGTAACCGCTATAGGTTCTTTTGGAGCTTTAACTTCTTTTTTAGGTTTGTCTATAATCCCTGGTAAAGAGATAATTTCAATTGGACAAACTTCTATACATTTTTGACATAAAACGCAATGTCCTTTTGAGTAAGGGAAATCATCATCAACCTTCTTAATCCCTACAGGACATACCTCCGCACAGGCTCCACACTTCTCACACTTATGAGCTAAGTAATTAACTCTCTTCACAGTTTTTCCTTCAATCTCTATCTCTTCCTCTACTAACGCCCCTGTCGGGCATACATTGACACACTGCATGCATAATGTACACACATTAAAACTGTCTATATCTATCGCTTTTGTCGGACATTCTGCCTGACATGCATAGCACACTAAACACGCTTCTCTCTGGATTGTTATGCTCATCAATCCCATCCTCCTAAAAATTTTGCGCTAAAATCCATAAAAGGATTTTAGCGAATTCCCCTTGCGTAAGGGGAAAGAGCTCACAACCTCCCAAATGGGTTCGGTTGTGAGCTTATTCTTTAATAATCTCTATAATTTTATTTCCTTTCTCATCTTTAACTATTATATGGGCAGCACATGAGTATCAAGGGTCGTAAGCCCTCAAAACTACCTCAATTAAATTTAACTTTACCTCATCAACTTTGACTGTGCTTTTTTCAGCCATACTCATCACCATAATAGTTAGTGATTGGATAATCGTAATATGGAAAGTGAAAGAAATGGCTAATAATACTTATTCACATCTAAAAATATTTTTATTTAAAGATTTCTTGAGCTGCCTGTTGAATAGCTTTTTCCATTGTTGGAACGTTGTGAGTTGTAGCAACAATCATATTTGCTTTAACAACAATTCCATTTTCATCAGTTTCGTAGTTGTGGATTAAAACTCCTCTTGGAGCATAAACTACTCCAACACCATTTCCAGCTTTTGGCTCAACTTCTGCCTTAATATCATCTGATGTAATATCGTTATCTTCTAATAACATCTTTGCTTTTTCACAAGCCTCAACTAATTCTATTAATCTTGCATGATGATAAGCTAATGATTGATTTGCTGGAAACCCAAAGATATCAAAGAATTCTTTTCTATATTCTTCTGCTAATGGAGTTTCCATAGCTTCACATACATTTAACATTGGTAAAGGCCCTACTCTGTAAATTCCATCAGGATAGCCAGCTTTCTTGTAGTATGGATATTTAACATAGCTGTGAGGAACTACATGCTCTCCTATGTAATCTAAATATTCAGCTGGTTTGAAATCAACTTTCTCTTTTCCATCTGGTGAGAGGAATCTTAAAGTTCCATCGTAGAAGTTGTGTTTTCCATCTTTAACTAAACCTAAATACCATGTATCAATAACACCCAATGTCTTTATTTGTTCCATATACTGTTCATTTATTTGTTTTATTAACTCAATTCCATTTTTAGCGTATTCTATCATTTGGTCAGCATCCTTCAACAATTCATCTCTCTCTTCTTCAGTTAATCTCTTTGCTTGTCCTCCTGGAATTCCAGTAACTGGGTGGATTGCCTTTCCACCAATAGCCTCAACAATTTTTTGTCCAAACTTTCTTAATGCAATTGCCTGCTTAGCAGCTTCAGGAGCTTTGTCTATAACTCCTACAACATTTCTTATTGCAGGATTTGCATCAACTCCAAGAACAAAGTCAGGAGCTGCTAAGAAGTAGAAGTGCAACGCATGACTGTGAATCATGTTTCCTATATGCATTAATTCTCTCAATTTTTTTGCTGGCTCTGGAATCTCTACACCCCAAGCAGCATCAACTGCTTTAACACTCGCTAAGTGGTGTGCTGTCTGGCAAATACCACAAATTCTTGGAACTATTCTTGGAACTTCCTCAGCTGGTCTTCCAACAACAAACTGCTCAAATCCTCTTAATGCTGTTATATGCAATTTAACATCTTTAGGCTTTCCATTTTCATCTAAGGTAATAGTTACCTTACCATGCCCTTCCAATCTTGATAGGGGCTCAATTACTATCTTCCCCATAAATTCACCCTTATTTTATTATTATATTTAATTTTTTATAATTACTTTACCTTTCTATTAATTAAAGCATCTGGCAATGTGAATCTGTTTAATAAAGCTACTTTGTCTGGAATTGCTAAAGCTGCTTCTCCAGCATTAGCTAATACGTTAGCTGCGTTAGCTCCTAAGTCTAATGACTTATCTGTCTTACCATAGCATCCTCTACATGGAACCCCTGCATTAGGACACTTTGCTCCACATCCAGCTCTTGTAGCAAATCCTAAACATGTGTAACCTTGCTCAAATAAACATCTTTCTGAGTCTGGTTTTCCTTCATAGGTTCTCTTAAACTTCTCTGGGAATACATTTTCTTTCTTTCTTGGACATTCATCACAGACAATTTTTGTTGGTAATTTTGGCTCTTCTCCATTTAACAATGCAACAATTGCATCGGCAATCATTTTTGGTGTTGGTGGGCATCCAGGAATTATGTAATCAACTTTTACAAAATCGCTTATTGGCTTAACATATTCTTCTAAAGCAGGAATTCCTTCTGAAGGAATTTCTCCTTTATTATCAGTTGAATCAGTTGTATATACTGTATTTAACAGTTCTTCTTTTGTATATAAGTTAGCTAAACCTGGAATTCCTCCATAAGCAGCACAGGTTCCCCATGCAATAACAATCTTTGATTTCTCTCTAATTTCTTCAATTAAATGCTCATCGTGCTCATTCCTAATTCCTCCCTCAACTAAAAACACATCTATGCCCTCTGGAATCTCCTTAGGGTCTGCAACTATTGGAGCATATACAATCTCTAAATTTGGTAAAACTTCTAACAACTTATCGTGTAAATCTAATAAAGAAATATGACAGCCTGAACATCCGCATAATTGAATCATCCCCACCTTTACTGCCAAGGTAATCACCCTAAGAAAGTTTAAATTAAATTTTACAAAAGCCGGAGAACCCCTCACATAGGGGCGGTTGTTCTCTCGGTCCCTGACGGGTTCCCGAGAGAACTCATCCCTTTAATCTCCGGCTTTATTGAGCTTTGAGAGGGTTAGGTCCGAGTTTTTGGAGTTTTTCAGTCATTTCGTTAACGGCGGAGACAAATTTGTCAGCCTCAGCAGCTGTCATGAAGTACATTTCAATTCTGTCTCCGCCGATTCCTAATTCATCCAATAATTCTTTAACGAACCTAACCCTCTCCTCAGCTCTTGTGTTACCTGTTTCGTAAGCACACTCTCCTTTCTTTCACCCTACAACCATAACTCCGTCGGCTCCCTTTTGGAAAGCTCTTAAAGCATAGGTAACGTCAAATTTACCGGTGCAAGGGAGCCTGACGATTCTTACGGTTGCAGGGTATTGCATTCTACTTGTCCCTGCTAAGTCAGCAGCCCCATAACCTCATTGATAGCAACAGAAAGCAATTATTACAGGCTCCATAACTAACCCCTCAAAGTTATTAATTTTGATTTAAACAATTTGATGAGTATATGAGAATCAAATTTATAATAAGTTAAGGGTACTTACCCCCCATCAGCACCACCCTGGCAAATGCCTTCGGGCGGTGCCTCATCTGGTTTATCTTTTTCCAATGTTGAGCTCATAACCTACGCCATATATTAGTAAATGTTAGATAATGTTTCCAAGAACTTTTCAATATTTGGATGTGGGGCTTGTGCATTATCTTAAAGTTTTTATCCTTCTAACTTTTGGTGAGCTTCTAACACTCCATCAATGAATGAAATTATTTGCTCATCTCTATAGTATCTCAACTGCATTGCTCCACTTGGACATGCTCCTGCACATGAACCGCATCCCTTACATGCAACGTCATTGACTTGAGCTACTAAGTGTCCATCTTTTTCCACATATGTTATAGCGTTATATGGACACATCTTAGCACAGACCTTACAGCCTCCACAGACCTCTTCATCAACAACAGCTCTAATCATCTCTATCTTAAACTGCCCCTGAGCCATTGGTATTGAAACAGCACTCGCTGCCCCTTTAGCTTGAGCTACTGTATCTGGAATATCTTTAGGTCCCTGAGCTACTCCAGCAATTGCTATACCATCAACTTTTGTATTAACAGGAGCTAACTTTGGATGCAGTTCTTTGAAGAACCCATCAGGACTTAATTCTAAACCAAGCATCTTAGCTAATTTTGGATTGTCAGGTCTTGGAGATAAACCAGCTGACAATACAACTAAATCTGCCTCAATCTCTACAATTTCTCCTAATAATGTATCTTCTACTCTAACGATTAAGTTCTTTGTCTCTGGGTCTTCCATTATACAAGCTGGTCTTCCTCTAATAAACTTAACTCCAAACTGCTCTTGAGCTCTTCTGTAATACTCTTCATATCCTTTACCAAATGCCCTAATATCCATGTAGCAGATATAAACTTCAGTGCTTGGGTCATGCTGCTTAAGTAATTGGGCATTCTTTAATGCGAACATACAGCAGATTCTTGAACAGTAATGCTTTCCAACTTTAGCATCTCTTGAACCAACACACTGGATAAATACAACTCTGTGTGGATGCTTTCCGTCACTTGGTCTTATTTCATGCCCTCCTGTTGGTCCTGCTGGGTTAATCATTCTCTCTAATTCTAATGTAGTTATGACGTTGTCATAGACACCATAACCATACTCTTCTTTTAGTGTGCAGTCAAATTCATCATAACCTACTGCACAGATAATTGTTCCAACCTTCAATTTGATTTCTTCAGGTTTTTGGTCGTATCTTATAGCTCCAGGACCACAAGCTTTTTCACACAAACCACATCTTATACAGTGGTCCATATCAATTGTATAAACTAATGGAACTGCCTGTGCGAATGGGACATATATAGCTTTTCTTGTACCTAAACCTAAATCAAACTCGTTTGGTACTTCAATTGGACAAACAGCTGCACAAGCCCCACATCCAGTACAGACATTTTCATCAACATATCTTGGTTTCTTCTCAATTGTAACTTCAAAGTTTCCAATGTATCCTTCAACATTTTTAACTTCGGCGTAGGTTATGAGCTCAACATTGGGGTGGTTTGCAACGCTAACCATCTTTGGGGCCAAAATTCACAGCGCACAGTCATCAGTTGGGAATGTCTTAGCAAGTTGAGCCATCCTTCCTCCAATTGATGGCTCTTTTTCTACTAAATATACCTTATAACCTTGGTCTCCTAAGTCAAGAGCCGCCTGAATTCCAGCAATACCTCCTCCAATAATTAAACAGGATTTATCAACATCTACAATTTTTTGTGGAACATCTTCCAATCTCTTAGCTCTCTCAACTCCACCAGCAACTAACTCCATTGCTTTTTTAGTAGCCTTTTCTCTTTCATTCATGTGAACGAACGAACAGTGTTCTCTAATGTTAATAAACTCCAAATAATATGGAGATAATCCTGCTTCTTTTATACAGTTTCTAAAAGTAGGTTCGTGAATTTTTGGTGTGCATGCAGCAACAACGACTCTGTCGAGGTTGTATTCTTTTATTGCCTCTTTAATCAAGTTTTGCCCTGGGTCAGCACACATAAAAGGATAGGTCTTAGCCACAACGACTCCATCTAATTTTTCAGCAAAATCTCTTACTGCTTCACAATCTACAACACCATTAATGTTTGCTCCACAGTAACAGACAAATACCCCAATTCTTGGGGACATAGATTCACCTCCAAGAATAGAAATCACAATCAATTAATTAGGAAGTTACCTATAAAAATATATATTCTTAAACTAACTAATGGAAGCTATTAGGTAATCTAATAATTCAATTCAAATTAAAAAAATTTTAGTTTAATTAAACTTTTCTGTATCGAAAAGTTTATATAGGTAAAGTATATTATAACAAGTTGGCGCGGGTGGGACAGTGGTGAGCCCCCCCACCTCACTGCTGATAACCCGCGCCGTAGGAGCCGGCTCCGGTTGGATTATCAAAATTTACAGTTTAATACCCCTCCCCCACATATATTTTTTATTCGCTGTTTTTATTCATTTATTTAAATATTTAAAATAATTTTTATGAGAAATTATATATTTAAAAAAGCACAACTCAAAATATTAAAATTAAATCTAAGGGGGAGGGAAAATATGAGAAAATTCGAAGATTATATTACTGAAGCCTTTAAATATGCATTTTCAGATATTAAAAAAGGAATAATTGGGGGTTTATTGTTAGCAATTTCTGGAGTTTTTAGTGTTTTACTATCAATACTCATATTTACTACAGGAGTTGATTCAAATCCATATAATATTGTTAAAATATTAACAGGGATGTTAATAGCAATAGCCGTTGGATTTTTAATTAGTCTAGTAATTGAATTTGTAATCGATGGTTATTATGTAAGGATTATGAAAACTACGGTTGAAGGTTTTGATAATTTACCTGAATGGGACAATCTCGTTGATTTACTTATGAGAGGGTTTTTATACTTTATTGGGATTTTAATTTTAGCATTTGTATTTTTAATAATTCCAATTATATTATTCGGTATTAGTGTATTACTAATTACACAAGATGGAATCATAGGATTAGTTTCTTTAATGATATCATTTGTAATATTTGTTATATCTATTATATTATTAGCGTTTTATCTTCCACTAGCAGAAGTTAATTTTTCCATTAATGGATTTTTAGGATTTTTTGAGTTTAAAAAAATAATTAAAATGATGTCATTAAAGTATATTGTATTAGTTATTGTTATTGGAATTATAATATTAATAATTGAGAGCGTAATATCTGCTCCATTTATATTAATGGATGTATTGTTTTCCCCTCATGCATATTCATACTATGCAAATACAATTTCGCCAACGTCAGCTATTATTCAATTAATTTCAGCAACAGTTTCTGGATTTGTTGGGTTTTTCCTATCAGTTTTTTCAAAAAGAGCTATCGCCTTATATTACAAAGACAAAATCGAGGAGAGCAAATTAGAATAAAAATAAATCTTAACCAAATTTAAGTTTATATAAATACTCAGCCAAATTAAAAACATAATCTTTATTTTTTAGACCATCAATCCAATTTTTTGGAATTTTTTTAAATCCAAAATAAGCTCCAGCCATAGCCCCATACATAGATGCTAAGCTATCAGTATCTCCTCCAGCATTTATGCACTTAATCATCCCATCTTTAAAATTATCTGTCAGTAGATAGGTTGCTATAGCTGAAGGAACTACTTCTTTAGCTAAAACTCCAGTCCCAAAATAATCATAAGCAGAATCTATATCATCAAATTCTTTGATTTTCAGTATAAGGTTAGCAAAATTCTCATCTACCTCTTTTATATAATTATAGCATTCATCCAATAATCTAAAATCTTTTCTTTCTTTTAAAGCATTACTTACAAAAAATGCAATTGCTAAAGCTCCAGCAATAGCTTCAGGATGGTTGTGGGTTATTTTTGAAGATTTTATAACTTCATCTTTTAATTTATTTATATTGTCATAAAATAAAATAGCTATTGGATATATTCGCATAGCAGCCCCACATGTTGGACTATCTACTCCAGAAAAATCATGATTTTTCAATTTTTCAATAGCTTTTAATGATGTTAAGCCAATATGTGGGGGCTTTTTTTCTCCCCATTTTATTAAATAAGATGCAAATTTTTCTATATCTATGCCGTTTTTATCTAAAGATTTTATAATAAAAATTGCTTGTTCTGTATCATCAGTCCATTCTCCTTTTTTAACTTTTCCTGCCAAATAATTTTTTGGCTCAACATAATCATCAACAAATCCATAAATATTTTTTATTTCATCTTTTTTTAAGCCCTCTGTAGGCATTCCTAAAGCATCACCAATAACTGCCCCAAAAACACATCCAAATACCTTATCTTTCATCTTATCCATTGTTTCACCATAAACTATAAAATATTATATAGTTCAATATCTACAAATATGCATAAGATACGCACAGTTTTAATAGATGATGTTCAAAATTACATTATTATGGTGGTGTTATGAAGTTATTTTCTCAAAGAATGGGATTTAACATTAAAAATATACAAATTAATTCTATAGACGATGGATTAAGAAATAGGCTATGGAATGCTTTGAAGATTTACTATTGGGATAAAATAAAAGAGACAAAAGGTTCGTTTATTTCTATAAATAGAAATATTGATATTTTATCCAAAATACATATGGAAATACCTATGGAAAACTTCTTTAAAAGATTATGGGACTCATATTTTAAGGAACCGATTGATACTTTGCCTGATACTACAACTATGATAGATATAATAAAAAATTATTTTTTTAGTTGTGAATGGTATGAGGTTTATGATTTTATAGAATTTGTCGCTAACAATTATCCTGATGAAAAAGTTAATTTACAATTTATGATATATTGCAATTCTGTTTTAGAACAAGAATTATCAGCATATCGTTTTGTTGGAGGTAAAATTACACCGATAACTTCAGAATACGAAATTTCAGAGATAGAAGGGGCTTTAGAAAAAACAAATGATTTGAAAGCTGTTAATATTCATTTAAAAAGAGCTTTAGAATTATTAGCGGACAGAAAATCTCCAGATTATAGGAATTCGATTAAAGAGTCTATAAGTGCGGTAGAGGCTATTTGTAAGCTAATAACGGGAGATGAAAAAGCGACATTAGGTCAAGCCTTAAAAAAAATAGAAGACAAAATTGGCTTACATCCTGCTTTAAAAAAAGCATTCAGTAATTTATATGGATATACAAGTGATGCTGATGGCATACGTCATGCTTTACTTGATGAACCTAATCTTAGTTTTGAAGATGCAAAATTTATGTTAGTCTCGTGTTCTGCTTTTATCAATTACCTCATTGCTAAAGCATCAAAGGCAGGGATTAAAATAGGAGCCACGCGACAGATAAAAAGTTGATATTGGGATTCTCTATCCTTTAGTCCAAATCTTTTGGTAAAGATTCCAAATACTGAAATAATAAATAAGAAAATTTAATAAACATAGATATTGGTGAAGTTTATGAGAATCGGTGTCTCAACTTTATTTTTTTGGGAATATCCAATGGTTGAGATATTTGATATATTTAGAGATATTGGAATTAAATGTATGGAATTTTTTCCAGAAAATCCTGATTTTTGGGATAATAGATTTGATTTAGATTATATAACCGAGCTTAGAAGAGAATTTCTAAAATTTGATGTAGCCTTACACAATCCACATATAGAGCTAAATCCATCATCATTAAACCCTTATGTTAGAGAAGCAGTTATAAAAGAGACTCTTTGGAGTATTGAGTTAGCTAAATTTTATAAATGTAAGTTAATAACTCTCCATCCTGGAAAAAGACCTACTAACAGACCTCCAACAGATGAAGAATATGAAGCATTTTTTAAATATTTAGATAAATCATTAGAAGCTGCAATTAATAAAAACATAACATTATGCTTAGAAAATATGCCAGAGAAAATCAATAGAATTGGATGGAATCCTGAGGAGATGGAATGGATTCTAAAAAGATATGATGGCTTATTAAGTATGACCTTAGATTTTGCACATGCTAAAGAGTATATAGATGAATTTTTTGAAAGAGTTATCGATTATATTAAACATACTCATATTTCTGGAGTAGTAGGAAGAAAAGACCACTTTCCACTAAGAAAATCAGAAATTGATTTTTCTCATTATATAAAAGTGCTTATAGATTATGGCTATGACGGAATGTTCAACTTAGAGCTTGATGATAGAAGGTTAGGAAAAAATCCAGTAACAAAAGAGGAGAAAATAGATGAAGTAATAAAAGATATAGAATTTTTAGAGAGCATTATTTAATTTTCTATCTTAACTAAATCCTTTATTTCATCTGGAACATTTCCTTTAGCAATTGCTGGACTTATTGCTGGTTGTCCATTTTTCTCTAAAACTTCTGGATGTTCTAAGACAAGCTTAACAAACTCTAAAGCCTCTTTTTTATGAGGAGCGTTTGTTGGAACAGTTAAACCATAAACAATTGGTTTTGCTACTATTGTCTTATTCTTTGCAATTATTTTTAATCTAACTTTGTTGTAATAATCAGCAAACTCATAGTAACCAAGGTTTATTTCTTTTGGAAGCTCTACATACTTTAAGTGGTGTTGGTTTGCAACACTCTTGTATATGAAGAGGTAATCATAAGCACCAGCTTCTAATGGAGCCAATAAGTCTGTCTCTTTACTTCTCATTATTATTTTATTTTTACCTTCATCAGAAAGTTCAATATCTTGTGGAACTAATATTGTATAGGTTCCATTATTCTCTTCAACCTTTATGTTTGTGTATTTTAAAACTAAGTTGTCATAAATTGTTGGGTCATTATAATAAATTTCAGCTAATTGCATAACCATTTGACTTCTGTATCCGCAAGGGTCGTCATTTGGATTTGAGAATCCATATTTGACATCAGGTCTTTCTAAAATCTTATACCAATTTGTTGAATTTATCTCATCTTTGTATTTACTGTTATCTGTGTATGCTAAAACAATCTCATTTCTTGCAAACATGATATACCAATCAGCATATTTTGGCATCATCATTTGAGGGATTAAAGAATAATCAGCTGACGCTAATATATCAGCTTTTTTTCCTAAATCAGTTATCTTTCTTACACAAGCAACACTTCCAGCTGGCTCTCTTTGGACATCAACATTCGGATGTTCTTTTTCAAACATCTTTTCATACTCTTCAAATGGCACAGACAAACTACCAGCGTGGAATATCTTCAGAACAATCTTTTCTTGAGTTCCAACTTCTTGCTGTCCCACATTTTCTTGAGTATTTTGTTGTTCCATACAACCACATAGAGCTGTTCCAATAACCAGCAATATTCCAATTGCTATTAATTTTTTTATCATATATGCTCACCTTTTTTAATAGGCTTCCAAAAGTAAAAGTATTTTGATTTCATATTTAAATATTATGTTCATCACTTTTAATTAACAAAACTTATAAAACATTAAAAATTCAAAAATAAAAATTAGACAATAAAAATTAAAGGTTTGAGACTATGAAAAATGCTTTAATAAATGCAACAACAAAAAATTTTGAAATCATTGAAAAAAATATATTACCAATAACTTGGGGACTATATTGGCATAATAAATTTGAGACATGGAAGTATGATGTTTATGATGAAAGAAATGTCTTTTGTTTTGGTAGTGGAGTTTTGCCAATTATAGGAGGGCATAGATTAATATTTTCCTTTAGGTCTCCACTTTGGGATGGTTTCTATTTTTCATCAATGGGAGGAGCAGGATATCAGTTCAAAAGCACAGGATTAAATAATGTAGCAATTGTTGGAAGGTGTGAGAAGCCATCAATATTGGTTATAGAAAACGAAGGTCAGTTAAAAATTGATTTTATTGAGGTTAAAGAAGATTTAAAAACAGTTTATGAGGTTAGCAAATATATCCTCGAGCTCTACAAAGACAAAAATATGAGAAGTGTTGTTGTGGGTGAAGCTTCCAAAAGAACAAATATGGGGGCTTTATTTTCTCAAACAGTTAGAAATGGTAGATTTGTTGAGGGCTCAGAAGATTGGGCAGCAAGAGGGGGAGGAGGTTCTGTACTTTATAGAGCCCATAACATAGTGGGAATTGTTTTCTTTGGAGATGAAAAAGAAAATAAAGAGGAAAAAGAAAAGGCTAAAAAAATTATTGAAGATTATTATAAAAAACCTATGAGTAAAGTTGTTTTAGAGCACACAAAAAAATATAGGTATGATGAAGAAACAAAGACTGGAGGGACTTTTGGGAACAACTGGCTTTTGTATAAAGAGAAAGTTCCGATATTTAATTGGAGAATGCCCTATATAGATAAAGAGGATAGAAAAAAAATTTTAGATAAAATATTAAAACTTTATCTTGAAACATTCAATAAAGAAACTATAGAAACAAAGAATTGGACTAACTGTGGGGAGCCATGTCCTGTTGTATGTAAAAAGTATAGAAATAAAAACAAAATTGATTATGAGCCTTATGCAGCTAATGGAACTTTATTAGGAATTTTTGATTTATATGAAGCGGATAGAGTTGTTAAAACAGTTGATGCATTAGGATTTGATTCAATAGAAATTGGAAATTTAATTGCATGGGTTTTTGAACTCTTAGATGTTGGTTTGTTGAAAGAAGATGAGCTAAATATAAAAAAGCCGATATTTGACCATAAAAAGATTATAGATGGAAGTGATGAAGAGATTAAAGAGATTTCTAAGCACAATGCCGAGCAAGCAATAAAGTTATTATATAATTTAGCAGAGAACTCAAATGAAATCTACAAAATCCTATCATTAGGAAAGAGAAAAGCATCTAAGATATTAAATGAGAGATTTAAAAGTAGAGTTAAAGAATTTGGTAAAAAGTTTAATGATTTTGCTGTTTATGTTCCATTTGGCGATTGGGGAGAAATTGCATCAAATTTATACTGGACTCCTGGATTCTTTATACCATTTGTTATTCAAGGAAGATATCTAACCTATTACAAACCAGAGTTTAATGAACCAGAAAAATTAGCTGAATTAGTTGTAGAAAATATAAAATTAGAACTACCAATAGAAAACCTTGGAGTTTGCAGATTCCATAGAAAATGGCTTAAACCAGTATTAAATGATTTAGCTAAAGAACTTTTAGGTATAGAAAATATTGTAGAAGATTCAATAAAGCTCTATAAAGAAATCTGCAACTACAACAAAAAGATTGGATATCCTGCAAAAATTGAAAGTGAAAGAGTTAGAGATTTAATTATAGCATTAGCAAAAGAGTTTGGCAATGAAGAATGGACTAAAAAATTTGAAAATAGAGAAAATGTAGATAACTATATAAAAAGAGTTTTAGACAGATATTCTGAACTCTTAGATATTGATTGGAGAATCAATTAAATAGGACTTTCGCACTTTCTCTTTATATTTAATTATGTATTTAGACGTCTTATAAAAATTTAGTTCTGCGAAAGTCCTATTAATTTTACTCTCTTGCAGGTCCAGCATCTTCAAAGCCCTGCCTCAAACCTTTACCAGCCATTTTTGTTAAATACTCTGGTTTGAACAATAGATAATAGACATTTTCAGCATGTTCTTCAGCTCTTCTTTTAGCTAACCAATCTAATTCTTTATCATCTTTAGCTTCATCTTCATGGACAAATACTTCAATTATATGCTTATTTGTCATTAATTGAGCCAACATTAAACCTAAAGAAGCTTCATGAGCACATACTTTATCTTTCTCTGCCTTTCCAGGCATTCCTAATGCCATAACTATATCGCAGTTTTCTTCTTCCAATAGCTTTTTACATGCCACGGGTAAATCTTTTATTCCTGGAACTGTTTTTCTAATAATTTTAATGTTTGGAGATAGTTCTTTTAACTTTTTTATAGCTGCAGAAGCCATATCAACTCTTGCAAATGTTGTATCTACAATCCCTACTTTTTTTGTCAAAATTTTCACCTTTTTAATTTATTTTTATTCCTTACCATATATGGAGATTTTTATATGTCCATCAATTAAGTAGTCAAAATTTATTTCTTTATCCCATCCTGCCTTTTTAAAGATACTCATAAAACATATACCAATAACTTTTTTAGGAGAAAGTCTTTTTATTAATTCTTTAATTTTATCTATCTCTACATTATACTTTGGCATTGCTAAACCTCCAAATAAAACAACTGCATCTACTTTATCTAAGCTTTCAAAGTTTTCCATTTGCATACCTACATCTTTAATAACAAGTTTTTTAACATTGTTTAAATCCCCATTTGGAATGAAATAACTCTCTTTATTTCTTATTGCATATCCAAACAATTCTGCAAAAGGCTGACAAACTCCAATAGAGCCTACAAATGCAACACTTTCTATATTGTTATTCTCTATAAAATTTTTAAATTCTCTTAACATTGGAGTAAGTCCATTTTCTTCTTTTAACAATTTTAACAATGTCAAGAATATCACCATTAATATAGGGATTTGAGTATAATCTTCATGGATTCATGAATTGGTATATTATAATATTCTTTAAGTACTCTTGTAATCCTTACTAAATTAAAACTTTTTAAAGCTTTTTTATCATTATCCAATTTTTCAAATTTTTTTAACATATAATATTTGTACTTCAACACAGCTTCATCTAATTCATATTTGCTTATAAACTTTGACAAAATATAGGCAGAAATTATAGCATAAACATTTCCATGTCCTAAAGGTGTTGTTAATCCCATACTTTCTCCAATACTTGCTACACATCTTCTCTCATACACTCCTCCTATAAAGCTTTCAGAGATTAAATTTCCGTTTATTCTTGAAGAACATCCACAAACCTTAGTATATCCATTACCAAACATTTTTTTAACATATCTTTTTAATAATTCCCATAATTTATGGTCATTTTTGTAGTAAGAGCATCCTACATGGTATAATCCATTACCTATAGGAGTTATCCAAGTATAACCAATAAGTGGCTTTCCTTTATGTATTTTTATTTCATCGATAAAAAATTTATCAAATTTTTTTGAATTATTTTCATAAGCTATTAGAAATTGGCATGTTCTAATATCATTCTTATATTTGGTATGGATATTACCTAATTGAAATACTTTGGTATTACCGGAAGCATCAACAATTAAATCATAAAATTTAGTTTCAGCTTCAGTATTGAATTCTCTTTCTATATTTCCTGTATCACTAACTTTTGTCCTATATCTTCTAATAGCGGGATTAAATTCCCTGTGTATAACAATTGTTCTTGGCACTAAATCTTCTATTAATTTAGATTTATTTATAACATATATTTTTTTGTTAGGATGATAGTTGTCTCCTTCAATATTTATCTCATCTATCTCATTAATAATATAATCCCTAATATCTAAATTTACAATTTTAAATACTTTTTTTATTGCTAAAATTTCATTTTTGTTAGAAAATATAAAATTCGTACTTTTACATCCCCTAACTAATAGATGGTCATATATATTTATATAAAAACCATGTTCTGAAAGTAATCTATACAATACAGACCCTGCCAATCCCGCTCCAATAATACCTACTTGCATAATAACACCACCATACATAAATATTTAATAATTTTGTTATAATAATCTATGGAAAAATACTACATTACATTAAAAAATAAAAAAATCAAAACTATTATTTTTATAACATAAATAGATATATTTATAAATTTCTATGAAAATATTTATAGTTTGTAGTTGTTGAATATAGTTTAGTTTTTATTATAACAACATTCATACAAAAACAGGGTAACTAATTAAATAAAATTAAAATTTTTTTAAAAATTAATCAAAAAGAGTTAAAATAGAACATTATCAAGTTTAATTTCTTATTATTTCATTATATGTTTGTAAGTCAAATATCAAGTTCTTAGCATCTTCTGATGAAACATCTTTCAACTTACCACTTATTAATCCTTGAAGTTTCATAGCTTCAACGAATTTTATTACTTGTGGGATTATTGGCTCTAATCTATAATCAAACTTTATATGTGCAATTGAATCCTTTTCAACAGCTTCATCTGTTCCAAGCCATCTAACTGATGCTTTAACAGCTAAATCTTTATCTTTGTTAATTTCATCTGTTGAATATTTAAGAAGTTTTGCAAATGTAATTACTGCTTCTCTTTTATTATTTAAAGCATCTTCTGATGCAGCTAAGCAACAGCATGGATGGTCTGTCCATTTTCCACCTGAAGTACTTGGTAAATCTTCACTATAAGCAATAACTTTTCCAATGCCTTTGCTTTTTATAATCTCTGGTGTAGGTTCCCATGCTATAACTGCATCCAACTGCTTTTGAGCTAACATTTGAGGCATTGTTTTTTGTCCTTTACAGTTCATTAATAAAACCATTGCACTTTTATTATTAGGGTCTTCAGTGTAAGTAATTCCTTCAGCTTTTAAAGCATCTTTAATCATAACATATTGGATTGATGTAGGAAGTGGATGCCCTATTTTTACTTGATATCCTTTTTTATGTTGCTCTTTTATCCAATTTACAAAGTCCTCCCAGTTATTTACTGGAATGTCTTTTCTAACAACTACTGCTGAACCTTCTGTATGTAAGTTCATTATAATCTTAGCATTTGTTCCTTTATCAATGTAGAAAATTACTGGTGGGTTTCCTACTAAAGCAACATCAACCTGTCCCTGAGTCATTAGGTTCATTATACTTGCTCCTCCCTCAGTAACTTTAACTATTTTTACATTAGCAATTTTATTATCTCCTTTGTATAATTCATACTCTTCTTTATCTTTAACTGCTTTTAAATAAATACCATAATTGTTTTTAAACAAATCTGGGTTGTCACAGGCTACAAATAACGCTGCATGGTGGTCTGATGGTAAATAAGCTACTGTCAATGTAGGAACTTCTGATGTTTGCTGGTTTTGGACACATCCAGCAAATAGAACTATGGATGAAATTAATAAAGCCATCACTGCATATATCTTTTTCATAATATCACCTTAAATTAATGTAGTAATTTTTATTTTTATGATTGACTATATGAACATGAGAAAATTTTGAATGAGTAATATATAAAATTTTTTATTTTTTTGTAGATAATTTACCTTATAAGAAAACACTGATAGGATAAGAAATTAATTATAAAAGATTAAAAAAGGGCATTAGAGTTTAATCTCTTTATTGCAAAATCTCCTAATTATTTCTTTCACTATATCAAAAGAGCTGTGAAATGGACACTTTTTATAGCCTTCAAATCTAACAATCTCTGGATATAAATTATATTTAGCAAGTTCTTTTTTTAGAGTTTCTTCATCAAAAGTTGTTTGGTCAGGGCCAAGAACAATAACATCTGGTTTTAATTTCAATATTGGTTCTAATTTATTTTTTAAACTTCCCAATACTGCTTTATCAACAGGTTTTAATGCTTCAACCATTTCTCTCCTCTGTTCTTCTGGAATTATTGGTTTTCTACCTTTTATTTTTTTAACTGTTTCATCCCTTGCAACAATAACTATAAGCTCATCTCCTAAACTCTTAGCAAATTTTAATGTCTCATAATGTCCTGGATGCAATATATCAAATGTTCCTGCAGTAACCACTCTTTTTTTCTTTTCCATACTCTACCACTCTAAATCTTCCCATCTCTATATTTTGCCAAATAAAAAGCATTTAATGCTCCAACAACTAATGGACCTATAGCAAACCCACTAAATCCTAATGAGAGAGGAGCCATTAAGAATGCAATAACAACAAGAACAGGATGAATATCCACATCTTTTTTAACTAAATAAGGTCTTATTACGAAATCTGGAGCTATGGATAAAAAAATTTCTCCATAAATAAATATGAAAATTGCTTTTGTATAATCATGAGTTAAGAAATAATATATGGCTATTGGGATATATACCATCCATCCTCCTAATATAGGCAATAAAGCAAATATTCCAGTTATGAGTGCAAATAACTCCGCGTATGGGACTCTAACTATAAGATACCCAATATAAGATAAAATTGCTATAATTACAGAAAGTGAAACACAGCTGATAAATAAATTTTTATATGAGTCGTGAAGATATCCCAAATAAACTTCCATTTTTTCTTTATATTCATTAGGGGAAAATGATATTATTAGATTTTTAACTTTATCACCATCCTTTAAAAAGTAGAATGTTATGAATAATATCATAATAACTTTAATTATCAGATATCCCACATCGACGATCTTCCCAGAAAATTGATTAATTAAATATTTTACGAATTCATCAATATATTTTGTAAGAATTTGCTCATTAATTACTCCCTTCAAGATAGAAGTATTATATAGCGTAAGAATTACTTCTGTATATTGCCCTAAGGATTTAGTATTAAATGAGAATACAATTTCCATAAGTGCGATTAAAGCATAGGTAGTTATTATCATAATTGGGAGAATATATATGCTAATTGCCAAACCTGCTGAAATAGTTTTATTAAATTTTTTTCTTAATAACCTGTATATTGGCAAAGCCATATATGCAAATGCTATAGAATAAGCTAAAACATCAATAAATGGCCAAATTATATATAACAACATTATTAACAATCCAATAATAATTCCTTTCCTAAATAATCTAAACTCATTAAATCTCATACTACCACGTGATAACAATGAAAGTTTTAATGCCAACTATATATTATCCTCATGTTGGAGGAATTACAATACATGTAGAAAATTTAGTTAGACATTTAAAAGATGTTGAGTTTCATATACTAACTTATGATAATTATGAAGAAAACGAATATAAAAATGTAATTATTCATAATGTTCCCCATTTAAAAAAATTTAGAGGGATTAGTTATCTAATAAATGCCTACAAAATAGGGAAAGATATTATTAAAAAAGAAGATATTGATTTAATCCATTCTCATTATGCCTTTCCACAAGGATGTGTTGGAGCTTTATTAAAAAATAAATTTCATATTCCACATATTTTAACTTTGCATGGTAGTGATGCTTTAATATTAAAAAATTCTTCAAAAGGAAGATATTTTTTCAAATACGCAGTAAAAAACTCTGATAAAATAATTTGTGTAAGTAAATATATAAAAAATCAACTATATGAAAATTTGAAAAATAAAGCGGTTGTTATATACAATGGAATAGATAGAGAGCTTTTGTATGATGAAGGTGATTACAACTTTGGATTGTTTGTTGGAGCTTTTGTTCCACAAAAAGGAGTTGATATTTTAATAGAAGCTATAAAAGATATTGATTTTAATTTTAAACTTATAGGAGATGGAATATTATATAAAAAAATAGAAAACTTTGTCATAAAAAATAACCTAAATCATATTGAACTCTTAGGAAAAAAAAGCTTTAATGATACTGCCTCATTTATGAGAAAATGTAGCTTTTTAGTAGTTCCTTCAAGAAGTGAAGGCTTTGGAATGGTAGCTGTTGAAGCTATGGCTTGCTCTAAACCTGTAATTGCTACAAAAGTTGGAGGATTAAAAGAGATGGTTATTGATGGATACAATGGATTATTAGTTGAAAAAAATAATCCAAAATCATTAAAAGAAAAAATTTTAGAGTTAATAAATAATGAAGATTTAAGAAAAACCCTGGGAAAAAATGGGGAAGAATTTTCAAAAAAGTTTTCTTGGAAAAAATGTGCGGAGAGTGTTAGAGAAATATATGAAATATTATACAATCAAACATAAGATTTAAATATAAGAATTTTTATTATAATTCCATATGGTATATAAATGATAATCCATAATAAATAAAATGATTATAATAATCCATTCACTCAACTTAAATTTACTCGGTGATAATTATGGTTTTTGAAGAATTTATTTCATCTGAATTAAAAAAAGAAAAGAAGTCATTTACTGAAGAATTTAAAGAAGAAAAAGAAGCTAATGAAGATAATTTGAGTAATAATGATTTACTCAAAGAAGAACTTCAAGAAAAGGCAAGAATTGCGGAATTAGAGAGTAGAATTTTAAAATTAGAATTGGAGAAAAAAGAGCTTGAAAGAGAGAATTTACAGCTAATGAAAGAAAATGAAATTTTAAGAAGAGAATTAGATAGAATGAGAGTTCCGCCATTAATAGTTGGGACTGTAGTTGATAAAGTAGGAGAGAGAAAGGTTGTTGTTAAAAGCTCAACAGGTCCAAGTTTCTTAGTTAATGTCTCTCACTTTGTAAATCCAGATGATTTATCCCCTGGAAAGAGAGTCTGTTTAAATCAGCAAACATTGACAGTAGTTGATGTATTGCCAGAAAATAAAGATTACAGGGCTAAAGCAATGGAAGTTGACGAGAGACCAAATGTTAGATATGAAGATATTGGTGGATTAGATAAGCAGATACAAGAGATTAGAGAAGTCGTTGAGCTTCCATTGAAGCATCCAGAATTATTTGAAAAAGTAGGAATTGAACCACCAAAGGGAATATTGCTTTATGGTCCTCCAGGGACAGGTAAAACTTTGTTAGCTAAAGCAGTTGCTACAGAAACTAATGCAACATTCATAAGAGTTGTTGGTTCTGAATTAGTTAAGAAGTTTATTGGGGAAGGAGCTTCATTAGTTAAGGATATATTCAAATTAGCTAAAGAAAAAGCACCATCAATTATATTTATAGATGAGATTGATGCAATTGCAGCAAAAAGAACAGAGGCTTTAACTGGTGGAGATAGAGAAGTTCAGAGAACATTAATGCAATTATTAGCTGAAATGGATGGATTTGATGCAAGAGGAGATGTTAAAGTTATTGGAGCTACAAATAGGCCTGATATATTAGACCCTGCAATATTAAGACCTGGAAGATTTGACAGAATTATTGAAGTCCCAGCTCCAGATGAAAAAGGTAGATTGGAGATATTGAAAATTCACACAAGAAAGATGAACTTAGCAGAGGACGTTAATTTAGAGGAAATAGCTAAGATGACAGAGGGATGTGTAGGGGCTGAATTAAAGGCAATCTGCACAGAGGCAGGGATGAATGCAATTAGAGAGCTTAGAGATTACGTAACAATGGAAGATTTCAAAAAAGCTGTTGAGAAGATTATGGAGAAAAAGAGAGTTAAAGTTGAAGAACCAGCTCATTTAGAAGTTCTTTATAGATAAAATGTCCAAAAACTTTATTTAATTTTTATTTTTTTATTTTAATAACCATTCTAACTTTTCTTTTCATAAAATTGATTTTTTGGTGACATTAATGAACACCTATGGGGATATGTTTAGAGTTACAGTTTTTGGAGAAAGTCATGGAAAAGCTGTTGGAGCAGTTGTTGATGGTTGTCCAGCAAATCTACCTTTGTCTGAAGAGGATATCCAAAAAGAACTTGATAGAAGAAGACCTGGGCAGAGTATATTTTCAACACCAAGAAAAGAAGAAGATAAAGTAGAAATCTTATCAGGAATTTTTGAAGGAAAAACTACTGGAGCTCCTATTTGCTCTATAGTGTATAATAAAAATATGAGACCTAAAGATTATTCAGCAATAAAAGATACCCCAAGACCAGGACATGCAGATTTAACCTATAGATTGAAATATAAAAATTATGATTATAGAGGAGGAGGGAGGGCTAGTGGAAGAGTAACTATAGGACATGTTATTGGAGGGGCTGTTGCTAAAAAACTTCTATCATACACTTACAACATAAAAATTGTTGGCTACACTATAAAAATTGGAAAGATTGAAGGAGATTTCAACTATTACAAAAATCCAAACATTTTTGAGAATGAAAAATCCTTAGAGAGATTAATAGAGCTTATTGAAAGTAATCCACTAAGATGTCCATCTATGAATGAAAGAGATATGGAAGAGTATGTTTTAAAAGCTATGAAAGAGAAAGATAGCGTTGGAGGAGTTGTTGAAATTGTTGCATTAAATGTTCCTGTTGGTGTTGGAAATCCAATATTTAATAAGTTAAATGGTGAATTGGCAAGAGCATTAATGAGTATAAATGCTGTTAAAGGAGTTGAAATTGGTAGGGGTTTTGAATCTGCAGAGATGTATGGAAGTGAGATGAACGATGAGATGTATTTTGACGATGAGAAAAATATAAGATTTAAGACAAATAATTGTGGAGGTATATTAGGAGGAATTAGTTGTGGAACTCCAATAGTTTTGAGAATAGCTATAAAACCAACACCTTCAATTGGTAAAATGCAAAAAACTATAAATTTAAAAACCTTAGAGAACACTGAAATTGAGATTTCTGGAAGGCATGACCCAATTATAGTTCCAAGAATTATTCCAGTAGCTGAGGCGATGGTTGCTACAACATTAGCTGATTTAATGATTAAAGGAGGTTTTATTCATCCATGTAGTTTATAAAGCATTAAATTAGTTAAAATGTGGTGAGATTGTGAAGTTTATATTTATCACTGGAGGAGTTATATCATCGTTGGGTAAAGGAATTACAGCGGCTTCGTTAGGTAGATTATTGAAAGCAAGAGGATTCAAAGTTAATATGATAAAGATAGACCCATACTTGCAGATAGATGCTGGAACAATGTCCCCTTATGAGCATGGGGAAGTGTTTGTTACAGAAGATGGAGGGGAAACTGATTTAGATTTAGGTCATTATGAGAGATTTATTGATGAAAATTTAACTAAAAATAATAATATAACAACAGGAAAAATATATTGGAGTGTTCTAACAAAAGAGAGAAAAGGAGAGTATTTAGGAAAAACAGTTCAAGTAATTCCTCACATAACCAATGAAATAAAGAATTGGATTAAAGAACTTGGAAAAGATTATGATATAACTATAGTTGAAATTGGAGGTACTGTTGGAGATATTGAAAGTTTGCCTTTCTTAGAAGCGATAAGGCAATTTAAAAAAGATGTAGGTAAAGAAAACGTTTTATATATTCACGTTTCTCTTTTGCCTTATATAAGAGCCGCTGGTGAGTTAAAGACAAAACCAACACAACATAGCGTTAAAGAATTAAGAAGTATTGGAATTCAACCAGACATATTGATTTGTAGAACAGAAATGCCAATAAGTGATAAAATTAGAGAGAAATTAGCATTGTTTTGTGATGTTGATAAAGAGGCGGTTATTGAGGCAAGAGACGCGAGAACAATATATGAAGTTCCTCTTAATTTAGAAAAAGAAGGTTTAGGGAAATTAGTAACTAAAAAGCTAAATCTACCAGATAGAGAGCCAAATTTAAATGAATGGAGAAAGTTTGTTGATAGAGTTATAAACCCATTAAATGAGATAACTATTGGTATAGTTGGAAAGTATGTTGAGTTAAAAGATGCCTACTTAAGTATTACTGAAGCATTAATCCATGCTGGAGCTAAAAATGATACCAAAGTTAATATAAATTGGATACATTCTGAAAGATTGGAAAGTGAAGAATTTGAGGAAATATTAGATAGATATAGGGAGAACAACCAATTAGATGGAATATTAGTGCCAGGAGGATTTGGAGATAGGGGGGTTGAGGGTAAAATCAATGCTATAAAATATGCAAGAGAACATGATATTCCTTTCTTAGGAATCTGTATGGGAATGCAATGTGCAGTTATAGAGTTTGCAAGAAATGTTTGTGGTTTAGAAGGAGCCAATTCAACAGAATTTGATGAAAATACTAAATATCCTGTTGTTGATTTACTTCCTGAGCAAAAGGAGATTGATGTAAAAGGAGGAACTATGAGATTAGGAGCTTATCCAGCAATATTAAAAGAGGGGACCTTAGCTTATAAACTATATGGAAAGAAAGAAGTTTATGAAAGACATAGACATAGATATGAAGTTAATCCTGAATATCACGAAATATTAGAAAATTATGGCTTAACAATTTCTGGAAAATCTCCAGATGGAAGGTTGGCTGAGTTTATAGAAATCAGCAAAAATAGGTACTTTATAGCTACACAAGCTCATCCAGAATTTAAATCAAGACCTAACAAACCACATCCATTGTTTGATGGGTTAGTTAAAGCTGCTTTAGGTAAAGAATTATAAAATGGAATAATTAATCCTCTTTTTTAATTTATTATTGACAAAAAAAAGAGAAAAATTTTAAAAAATTTAAATTAAATCTGGGTTACTATCAACTGATATATATAATTGCCCTTTTGGTTTATTATAAACATAATCTCCTGTGAATTTATAGAATGTTCCTTCTATTGGGAATCCTTCATCTTTTTTACTTAATTTTATAACTGGATTTTCAACAATTCCTTCGAACTTAAATGATGGTAAAATCTCTTCAACCTTTCCATAAACAACTATAGCTCCTGCCTTCATTTCCCCTCCAACTCTTACATCAACATCTCCATCAATAATGATTATTCCTCCGTTTTGGTGAATTCCAGCTAACATTCCAGCGTTTCCTTTTATATGTATGAGTCCTTTACTCATAAACTCTCCAATCTCGTTTCCAGCGTTTCCTTCAACAATGATTGTTCCTCCACTCATACCTCTCCAATCCCCTCTATAAGAAGAACCAACATAGTCCCCTGCATCTCCTTTAATTAACAACTCTCCTCCTTTCATATTCTGCCCAGCCCAGCTGTCAGCATTTCCATTAACAATTATCTTTCCTCCTTTCATTTCAGCCCCAACATACATTCCTACATCTCCTTCAACAATAATTTCTCCTTTTGTCATCTTTGAACCAACATATTTTAATTTTGGACTTGAGTTTTTAATTACAATTCTTGGCTCTCCTTCGATATCGTTTAATTCAACATCAAAAATGTCAGCAACTTTAATTCTCTTTCTTCCTTGAACCAACTCAATGTTTTTTATTTCCTCTAAGCTCATGTTCTCAATAACTTCTGGCAAGACTTTATCCATCTCTACTGGAACTATTATCTCTTTTTGTAATGTTAATATCAACTCTTTCATACCATCACCGGCTTTATTATTTTTTATCATCAATTTTCTCAACTATAACAGCTGTTCCATAAGCATAGTAAGTTAATTCTGGAACTGCATAATTTTCATCAGATATAATTTCAGTTGTTAATTCATTAGAAATCCTTATACCAATAACTGCATTAGCTCCCATATCTTTAGCTACATCTATTAAATCTTCTAAGGCATCATCTGGGTCGTCTCCATAACCAATTACAACGCCTAAATACTTGATAATTTTAAAACCTTCTAAGTTGTCAGTTGTAGAAGTTATCATCAAAATCACGTATAAAAAATTAAATTTAAAGTAAAAAACTTAACTAATATCTGTTGCATCTATCTTTATAACTTTCCAACTGTTTGCATATTCATCTGAAACTGGGTAGCTTTCTAAGTTAATTGAGTAGTATTTTGTGAATTTCTCTCTCAAGTCTTTCATAATTTCTTGTTCTAATGACTCATCTACCTTAACATCAACATATATTGTATCTCCAAAGACTTCTTTAACTACATTTCCATTTTTTACAACTACTTCTCCTCTTTTCAATACATACTTAGCATATCTAAATGCCTTCTCTATTTTCTTACCATCTTTTTCTTCTGGGTCTATTTCATAAATTGCTATATCAGCATCAGCTCCAACTCCTAAGTGTCCTCTCTCCTTACTTAATCCTAAAACCTTAGCTTGGTTAGCTCTTGTTACTTTTGCTATCTCAAACAAGTCGTATTCTTTATCACTATCAGCTACCTGGCTTCTCTGCTGAGCCCACTTATGAACCTTGTTGTATAACCATTCATCTCTGTATTTTTTGCTCATTAACCATGCAATAACTCTTGGGTATCTTGTAAATGGTCCTGCGTTTGGATGGTCTGTTGTTAATAATACTTTATCTGTATTTGTGTATAGGAAGAGTTCTAAACCAATAGCCCACTGGACAGCATAAACAGGACCTTTTGGTGAGTAGATGAATGGAACTACTCCTGAACCTGTTTCAAGCTCAACATCACAGTTTGCCCATTTCAATCCATTAGTCATGTGTAAGTCATACTCCATTGGTCCATCAGCGGTCATGGTTGTTGTTTCATCTAATGTAATCTGCCCAACATCAATTATTACATGGTCGTTTTTATTTACATATTCTGCAATCTCTACTCCTTTACTTTCAAAATCTTTCCATGAAGTTCCTCCATATGAGTGGAACTGAACATGTGTGTTGTAATATACTGTTTCTCTTTCTCCATATCTTGGTTTTGCTTTTATACCTTTAACACATTCCATTGTTGCAAGTGTAGTTTCCCAGTTTCCTGGATGCCCTAAGTTGTTTGGGTGAACGTGAATTGAGTGAGGAAGTCCAAGCATTTCATTAACTTCACAAAGCCCTCTAACAATTTCTCTTGGAGTTATATCGAAATAAGGAACTGGGTCATCTATACTATGGACGTTTTTACCCCAACCCCAAGCCTCTGTTCCTCCTGGGTTAACAATCTTTATAGCAAAACCTCTTGTGGCTCTTAAAAGCCATGCCACATAAGCAGCACATTTTTTAAGGTCTCCTTCTTTTATATACTCAAAAACAAACCAGTTGTTACCCATTAAGGTTAAAACTGCTTTATCTACTTGAGGAGTTGTCATAAACTCTTCATGTGTGTGTCTTGCTAATAATGGTGGCATTGCTGCTTCAAAAACTGTTGTGTATCCCATCTCTGAGTATTGATAACCTGTTTTGTATGTTGATGGAACTGAGAAACCCGTACCACTTCTCAATCCTTTCTTAGCAAAGATTTCTTTTTTACTGTCCTCTGGTCTAAACATTCTACCAAGGTTAACTTTACCTCCAGCAACGTGGGTGTGGGAATCAATTCCACCAGGCATAACTACGCATCCAGAAGCATCAATAACTTTAGCATCATCAGAGACACTTTCAACTATCTTACCGTCTTTAACACAAATATCCATTTTTTCTCCGTTAACTCCATTTAATGGGTCATAAACAATTCCATTTTTTATTATATATTCCATTTTATCACCAATCTGATTTATTCTACTGATTCTATGTATTTCTTTCTCATTAAAGTCCTCATATCTAAGACTTCTTCATCTGTTTTCTCAACATCTACATAAAATCCAGGATATCCTTTAAAACTTGGCATTCCTGTGCTTTCAGTTTCTGGCTTAACTACACAATTAGCCCATGGGCCCATTGGTATGAAAACCATACCTTCTGGCATTCTTTGAGTAGCTTTTTTTACCTTAACTACAACTTCACCATACTCTGACTTAACTTTAACATTATCTCCTTCCTTAACCCCTAATTTTTCCATATCTTCTTCATTAATATATATAACTCCAGCAGCCCTAACATACAAATCAAGGTTTTTTCCTGCTTCTATTGCCTCCCCTTGCCAGATAGTTCTTCCAGTGTTTAAGACAAATTTCATTATCTCACCAAATTATTTTCTTTTAAAAACTAACTCTATGGCATTTACTGGACATGCTTCTATACAAGCTCCACATCCACCACATAAATCTTGATTTACTACAGTAACAACTCCATTCTCAACTCTAATAACTACTTCATCACTGTAAGGACCTTTACCTCCCCATGTCTCTGGATGTTTTGCATTTACTGGGCAAGAAACAACACAGTTTCCACAACCATGACATCTTTCTGGATATACAACCAACTCATAAGCTTTCATTTCCTCACCTTTCGATGATTTTTATATTATTTTTTATTTATCCCATTAACTTTTCAAATGCTTTCTTCCAAGCTATTGCTTTTGGTTCTCTTTCAAAGTTAATTTCTGTTCTTTTAACTTTTATTGCATTAACTGGACATGATTTAGCACAAGCTCCACATAAAACACATAAGTTTTGATTAACAACCAATCTTGGAACTTTTTCAGCTTTATCTTTTGGTTTAGGGAATTCTAAAGCACTACATGGACATATAGCAACACAAGCTCCACAAGCGTTACATGCATCAACATCAATTATAACCTCTCCTTTGAATGGTTTCTCAACTTCAATAGCCTCTGCAGGACAGATGAAAGCGCACCATCCACAGGTTACACAGGCATCTTTATCAACAACTGTTTTTCCATTTATATCTTCATATAATTTTGCTTGTGGAATTCTCTTCATCATTGGACACTTGTAACAAATAACTTCAATGGCATCATGTGGACAAACAAATTCACAAACTTTACAGTAAACACACTTATCTCTATCAACTTCAATGTCAGTTATTGGTTTTGGATTTGTTGGAGATGGATAGTTGTATTTTAAATCAATAGCATCTGCTGGACAGTATTCAGCACAAACTCCACATAAAACACACTTCTCTTTGTTTATATTTATCTCACCAATAACAAACTTCTTCCTCTCAGCTAATGTTCTTTCAACTTCTATTGCTGATTGAGGACAAACCATTTCACACTGCTCACATAAAACACACTTATCTTGGTAAACTTTAATATCCCTCTTAATTTTTGGATATCTTTCATCCTCTTTTATTGATTTTCCATTGATTTTTAAATCCATTGCATCAAATGGACATGCTGAAGCACACATTCCACATAAAACGCAGACATCTTTATCAATATCCAATTTTGGTGCTATTATATCTCCCTTAGCTATAGCTCCTAACGGACCCATAGCTATAGCACTTACTGGACAGATATCAGCACAGATTCCACAACCTACACAGGAGTCATCATTCCAAAACAGCTCTCTTTTTTCTACTTCTCCATCTCTATATATGGTAAATCCATTTTCATAAACTTCTTTTACTTGCTCAATCATAACTCTCCCTCACAAATTTTAATGAGTTCGTAGGACATCTGAATATACAAGATGCACATAGACAGCAGGAATCGTTATCTATATTGATGGTGAAATCATCAAGTGTGAGTGCCACACACACCAAGCAAGAGCCACAAGCTATGCATGAATTTTCATCCCATAAAAGTTTTATTCCATATAATTCTTTTATTAAGCTCTTTGCAAGTTCTTTGTCATCAGTTAAAGAATGAATTATTTTTGCTCCATATTCTGAAGGAAGCTCTTCAATAGTTTTTGCTATTTTTAAAATTTTCTTCTTTGGATATCTTCCAGAGAGATAATGAGAGACGATTGACCTATCACTCTTAATAATTTTTGCTATTTCTTTCTGAATAAGACCCTTTCTCCTTAATTTCATTGCCACTATTGCCTTTATTCCTGATAGAATATGCTCTGGCATTCTCCCACATGGACATACTTTTAGTTAGATAATTTCATTTATAAATACTATGTATGAAGTTTAAGTAGAAAATCTTTTATAATACTGTGTGCTATGCTCACATTGTTAATTAATAGTTCACCATAAAGGAATATAAGTTCTATTTTTGGTAGAAAAACTTTATATTGGTAAAGTTAATAATATAAAAAATACCAAACCGCAAAAAATAAATATCATGAGGATTTAGATTAGAAAGTTTCATGGTGATGATTATGAGAGAGATTTTAATATCTGAATGTATAGAATTATTGAGAGCTCACAAATTTACAGTTTCAAAACCATTAGGTAGAAGTTGCTTTGACATGGTTGCAAGTAGGGATGATGTTAGATTAATTTTAAAGATTTTAAAAAATATCGATAGTTTGAGTAGAGAGCAGTCAAAAGAGTTGAAAAAGATTAGTAAAATACTACATGGTACTCCCCTAATAATTGGAATTAGAACAAGAAATGCCCCTATGGAGCCTGGGGTTGTTTATGATAGATACAATATAAAAGCAGTAACCTTTGAAACGTTTAGGGATTATTTAGAAGGAAGTCCTCCAGTAGTTTATGCAAATAGAGGGGGATTCTTTGTAAAGATAGATGGAAAGGTTTTAAAAGAAGTTAGAGAAGCTATGGGAATATCTGTTGGAAAATTGGCTGAAATAGCTGGAGTTTCAAGAAAGGCAATATATAAATATGAGACTCAGATGGCTAATCCTTCAGTAGATGTAGCTATAAAGATTGAGGAATACTTAGATGTGCCTTTGGTTAAAGGTATTGATTTATTTGAACCTGTTAATGATGAAGATATTGACAATAAATTAGAGAATTTAGAAGATTTTAAGAAAGAAGCTATAAATTTTCTAAACGAGTTAGGATTTAAATCATTTGTTGTTGAAAAAGCTCCATTTGATGCTGTAGCTGAAAAAGATATGGATAACAATTTGAATATTCTATTAACAAATATTGAAGAAAAGAGTAATGAAGAGGTAAAAAGAAAGGCGTTATTCGTTAGAGAATTATCAAGGTTGTTAGATGGATATTCATTATTAATATTAGAAGAGAAAGAGAAAGAATATAAAAACCTACCAGTTGTTAGTATTGAAGAGCTAAAAAAGATGGATGATGCTCTTGAGTTAATTGAACACATAAAATCAATGTTAAAAAATATATAAAGTAATAAAAGCTTTTTTATAAATCTATTGGCTCACCAATCTTTGGAACTACTACCTCAACTCCCAATGCCTCTGCTTTTTTCACAAACTCATTTACATCAACTTCAATCAATGGGAATGTGTTATAGTGCATTGGAATAACTATTTCTGGATATATTAGCTCAATAGCCACTAACGCCTCATCAATTCCCATTGTGTATCTTCCACCAATTGGTAATAAAGCTATCTGTGGAGCATATATTTCTCCAATCAACTCCATATCTCCAAATAAACCAGTATCTCCTGCATGATAAACTCTATCATTTATAATAAATCCAGCTGCCACTCCTCCACTTATAGTTGGAGATATGTCTGATGAATGCTCAGCTATAACCATTGTTAATTTTGCTCCATTTATCTCTATAGTCCCTCCAATATTCATTCCTTCTGCATTAACTCCTCTCTCTGATAAATAAACACTAATCTCATGGTTTGTAACCACTGGAACATTGTAGGTTTTAGCTAACTCTTCAGCATTACCTAAATGGTCTGCATGTCCATGAGTTACTGCTATTACATCAACACCTTCCATTATTTCATCAAAAGGCAAATTACACAAAGGATTAGGAACAAAAGGGTCTATTAAAACGTTATCTACTTTAAAGCATGCATGACCATACCATGTTATCATCCTATCACCTCCACATAATAATTTTAATGTTAAGCTATTAAAATTTTATTGTGTTTTAATATGATACTAAAATTTAAAATAAAAATTTTTAAAACTTTTAAAATATTTAAAAAAGATAAAAATGGTGAAAATTGTGAAAATTGTAGGAATTACCGATTTACATGGAAAACTTCCTCCAGTGGTTAAAGAATTTAAGGATTTTGCAGATATTTTGGTTGTTTGTGGGGATATAACCCACTTTGGTAAAGGAATTGAGGTTATAGAAAAGTTGGCTGAATTGTCAGATTATATGGAAGTTCTTTGTGTTCCAGGAAATTGTGATACTAAAGAGGTTATAGATGAGTTAAATAACTATAATTTAAACATAGATGGAAAAGTGAAAAAAATAGGCAATATAAATTTTGTTGGAATAGGGGGAAGTAATAAAACCCCTTTTAACACTCCTAATGAATATACAGAAGAAGAGATACATAATAAGCTTATAAATGTGGTTAAAAATTTAAGAAATATATTTTTGGTTAGCCATACTCCTCCATATAATACAATGGCTGATATTGTTGATTTAGATAATGATATTCATGTTGGAAGCAAATCTATAAGAAAGATAATTGAAGATTTTAATGAAAATATAATATTCTGTGCCTGTGGGCATATACATGAAAGTAGATGTATAGACAAAATTGGAAAAACAATAGTTGTAAATCCTTCTCCAAAGAGTTATTTTGTTTATGATACAAAAAAGAATATGGTTGTTTTAGAGGATTTTAAGGGGATTTAATAAGACTTTTGCAGAATTAAATATTGTAAGGAATTTTTGAGGTTTTTGGCATCATTTACTTCTTATTAGATATATGGAGTAATTATTATGTTATTATAATGCTTTCTCAAATGCAATCATTGCACTTAAAACTTTTTCATCTTCAAATGGTTTTCCTTGGATTTGTAAACCTACTGGAATTCCATTTATTTCTCCGCAAGGAACAACTCCTGCACATAAACCACAAATGTTAGCTGGAACTGTTAAAACATCATAGCTATACATTTCCATTGGTGTTAACTTCTCTCCCAATTTGTGTGGTAGCTTAGGAACTGTTGGCCCTATAATAATATCAACATCCTTCATAATCTTGATCATCTCATTTTTCATTAAATTTCTTGCTCTTAAAGCGTTTTTGTAATATTTACCACTATATTCTTTTTGACTAATCATTGAACCTATCATAATTCTTCTTAAAACCTCCTCTCCACAAACCTCCTCTATTTTATATCCATATCTTCTTCCATCATACCTTCTTGTAGATGAGAAGAACTCAACATAGTTAATTAAATAGTATGTTGGTAGAGCTAAATCAACATATTTATAGCTTAATTCAACAATCTCGCAGCCTAAATCTTTAAAGACCTCAATACCTTTCTCTATCTTATCTCTTATCTTCTCATCAGTAACTTCCATAAATTCCTTAACTACTCCAACTTTAAATCCTTTAATATCTCTCCTTTCGAAAGGTTTAGTTTCTACTGTTGTTGTATCTCTCAAATCTTTTCCTTTAATGATATTTGTTAATAATAATGCATCTTCAGCTGTTTTTGTTAAAGGCCCTATTTGGTCAAAACTCATAGCTAAGTCACATAAACCATATCTGCTAACAACTCCATAACTTGGCTTAAATCCAACAACTCCACAGTGAGAGGCTGGATTTCTTATACTTCCCCCTGTATCACTACCTAAAGCCATATCACATAAATCAGCTGCAACAGCTGCAGCACTTCCTGAAGAACTTCCTCCAGGAATTCTATCCTTCGCCTTAGGATTTTTTGTTGGTCCATAATATGAAGTTTCCCCACTACTACCACAGGCAAATTCATCCATATTTGCAATTCCAATTATCAACCCACCGTTTTCTTTAATCTTCTCTATAACAGTAGCATCATAAGGGGCTATGTAATTTTCTAAAGTTTTTGATGCACAGGATATTGTATAGCCCTCAACGTTTATGTTTGCTTTAACTACAATAATCTTTCCATATAATGGCTTTTTCTTAGCTTTTTCATCTTTTTCTAATTTTTTTGCTTCCTCCAAAACTCTATCTGGATTTATTTCTATTAATGCGTTAATATCTTTATTAATTTTTTCTATTCTATCCAAATATTCCTCTACTTTTTCAACTATCATTGTTATCACCATAACAGTCTATTGTATTAGAGTATTAGAAAATAATATTTGGAAAATTATTTATTTTTTGTCATTCCATCTCCTTCAATATTCTTATTTCTTTGTCAACATCCACATCATTAACTCTTCTCACAATCATAACTAATCTGTCATCCTCTTTTTTAACATTTCCATATAGAATAAATTCTTCTCCTAAGATTTCATCTTCTACCATTTCTATAGTTAAGTTCTTTAAATCCTCTTTATTCATCTTTAACAACTTCTCAACTCTTCTATCATAAGCTCTACACAGCAAAGTTCCTGTGCCATCATCTACAACAAAATTTAATCTCAAAATCTCTTCTGGCTCTACATCTCCACAAATTGGGCAGTTATAGATGCCATCAATCTCTACAACCTTCTTTTTACAATTTGGGCATAGGTAAAGGAAAAGATTGTCGCTCAATATTTTAACAATAGCTCCTCTAATTTCGACACTTTCATTGTCTTCGATATCTGCTATAAATTTCCTATTACGTTTAATTTCAATTCCATCGGGATTTATAATTATTCTTCCATATCTTCCGAGGTTTAAATCTATGTAATCTCCTCTCTCTTTAGCATAAGCATGTAAAATCTCTATTATATCTCCCTCTTTAATGTCCATTTCAGCTAAATCATCCCATAATCTCAACCTTATTCTTCCAGTTCCATCCTCTAAAATTAAATTTCTTACTTTTCTTATTTTATCTTCAACCATAACTTCATTAATTCCATAATCTTCAACAACTTGGGCTATTAAATTTATATCGTTCCAATCAACATCTTTATTATAAATATCCTCTATTTTGCAGTATTTTATCTCATACTCTGGAGCTTCAATGCTATCATCTTTAACAACTTCAGTATCAGCAGTTGCCACTAAATCAGCCCTTTTATTCCCATCTCTATCATAATATGTTTTTATTCTACAGTTTGTTATCCTCACTAAATCCCCTTCTTTTATATTTTCTAATAAAGCAGTTCTTATATTCCAAAATGATACTCTAACTCTACCAGTACCATTGTCTAATAAAAGCTCCTGAACTTTAGCAGTATCTCCATTTAAGTCAACCATTCTTTTACTGCTTATAGCAACAACTCTACCTTTAACTGTAACCAACTCCCCATCTTCATATTTTGATAAATCATCAACATTTGCTTCTTCACTCTCTATTTTCTCTCCTTTTTTCAATATCTCTACATTACTTGCTGTGCATTCCAATCCTCCATAGTAACCATTTCTTACATATCCTCTAACTCTAACATAATCTCCTCTACCAACATCAATATCTGTTAGCTCATCCCATAATGTAACTCTTATACTTCCTGTCTCATCTTTAACAATAAATGATTTTAATTTTCCTAAACTACCGTCTGCCTTTTTAAATTCTTTTATTGGTAGTGCTGAAATAACTTCTCCTTCAAATGTTGCTGTCATTCCTGGGCTTAGCTCTCCTATATCATATATATCTTTAATCTCTGGAATTTCTCCTTCATAGTTCTCTAACTTTTCAATCTTTGTTTCTGATGTTGAACTAAGCTCCATCCTGTTGTTCCATTTCCTTGCCCTTGCCCTCTTTATTTTTAAAATATCTCCAACTTTAATATCCATATCAGCCAATTCATCCCATAAAGTCATTCTAATCGTTCCTGACTTGTCAGCAATAATTATTCTTCTATATCTTCCTTCACTTCCATCTTTCCTTGTAAATGTTTTTACATCAGAAACATCTGTAACAACCCCAGTAATTTCAACATTTATCTGTCCTTCTTCAATATCTTTAATTAAAAACTCCTCTACTTCTTTTTTATCAATATCAATGCCATGTTCTTTTGCAATCATCATTAAAGCGGCATCTTTTAGCAAAATTCCTCCAAATTCTTTAATTTTTTCTTTAATCATTTCATCCAATTCTTCCTCACTAATGTTTAATGATTCAGCTACCTTCTTTTTAAGTTTTTTAAATTTTTCATAATCTCCTATCATAAGTTACCACCAAAAAGTTATCCATTAACGTAAGTAAATAAAATAATGTAATAATTTTTTTATTATATTAGTCTCTATTAATCTCTTTCAATTTTATGAGCCACGAACATACCTTACAAATATTTCCACTACACGGAAATCCACAAATCTCGCATCTTTTAACATCTTCTTTAACATCTATATATTTCAAGAGCTTTTCATACCCTCTTAATATACTAAACTTAACTCCTGGTTTTTCTTCTTCTAAAATTTTAATTACCTTCTTCATTCTATGCCTATAAGATAAAGATGAGTAAGGGCATGGCTCTTTTTGATACTTTATATTGTTTATATCAGCATACAACCTAACCTCATCTTCAGGGATTAATTTTAGTGGTTTAATCCTTTTAACAAACCCCTCTCCTTCAAACTCCTTACCAAACTGAATAATATTTTTTACATTTCCTTCAACATAGTTCATTAAAATTGTTTGGCAGAAATCATCTAAGTTGTGACCTATTGCCAAATAATCACATCCTTCTTTTAATGCATATTTATTTAATAAATACCTCCTAACAACTCCACAAAAGGAACATGGCTTTCCAATATTTAATTCACTTAAATAATCATTTTTTACAATTTCATCTAACGTATAACCAATTTCATCTTTAAATTTTATAATCTTCAACTCTAATCCCTGCTCTTCACAAAACTCTTTAATGTATTCTTTAGCTTTTTCCCTAAAACCCTCTATTCCCTCATCAATAAAAAAACAAATTAGCTTAGCGTTTGGAATATATTTAAAAAGCTTTTTTAAAATTAATGCCATAACTAAGCTATCCTTTCCACCACTAATTCCAATACCTATTTTAACATTATTTCTTATAATATCTCTTCCCAAAACTTTTTTAGCTCTTCTTTCAATATCTTTTTTAAAGCATTCTTTGCATAAATACTTGTTTGAATATTTTTGATAGTAAAATGCTTCATTTCCACAACTACATATCATAATTTCCCTCACAATTAGTTATATAAAATATATAACTATATAAATTTAGAATTATTAAATCAAATCAAAAATAGTATATATAATTTAGCTTTATAATTTTTATATAGAATAGAATAGTTTTTCAATGTGTTTGGTAACTGTGTAGAAGTTGGTGATTTTATGGAAAAATGGGAGTTAAAAAAATTAGCAGTATGCTTCAACTGTAAGAAAGAAGTAGACCAAATAATAGAAATTTATGCAAATCAGGCGTTTGTTAAGTGTTCTAACTGCGGAGCTACAAGATATTATATTTTAAGAAGAGTGGGGATTGAGGATGAAAGCATAATAGAAGAAGAAAAAAAGAAAAAACATAAATATGAACCATGGTTTTTAGAGAAATTAGCGGTTTGCTTTAACTGTAAAAAAGAAGCCATACAAGATATAGCAATAACAGAGACTAAGATGATTGTAAGATGTAGAAATTGCGGATTTACAAGGGTTTATCAGTTCCATATATTGGATATCCCTGAATAGCTTATGATTGAGTATGGTTGTGCAATAAATATGAACAAAATCGAAAAATTTATATAGAACTTCAACGGTATATTATTTTAAGAAAATTATTATATAAAAATAAATGGGGGGATTTGTATGGTTAAAGAATTAAAAGTTGCTGAAGCATATCAAGGAGATGTAGGGAGGGGTATTGCAAGAATAGACCCATACACAATGGAAGAACTCGGTTTAAAACCAGGAGATGTTATTGAAATTGAAGGAGCTAAGGGAAAAGCTTACGCTATAGTTTATAGAGGTTTCTTAGAAGATGCTGGAAAAGGAATTATTAGAATTGATGGTTACTTAAGGCAAAATGCAGGAGTAGCTATTGGAGATAGAGTAAAAGTTAAGAAAGTAGAGCTTAAAGAAGCAAAGAAAGTAGTTTTAGCTCCAACTCAGCCAATTAGATTTGGTCCAGGATTTGAAGATTTCATAAAAAGAAAGATAATGGGGCAAGTTTTAAGCAAAGGCTCAAAGGTCACTATTGGAGTTTTAGGTACAGCTTTAACATTTGTTGTTGTTAGCACATCACCAGCAGGACCTGTTAGAGTTACTGACTTCACACATGTTGAGTTAAAAGAAGAACCAGTTAGTGAAATTAAAGAAACTAAGATACCAGATGTTACATACGAAGATATTGGTGGTTTGAAAGAGGAAGTTAAGAAAGTTAGAGAAATGATTGAACTTCCAATGAGACACCCAGAGTTGTTTGAAAAGTTAGGAATTGAACCTCCAAAAGGAGTTTTATTAGTAGGTCCACCAGGAACTGGTAAGACATTATTAGCTAAGGCTGTTGCTAACGAAGCTGGAGCAAACTTCTATGTTATAAATGGACCAGAAATAATGAGTAAGTATGTTGGAGAGACAGAAGAAAACTTAAGAAAGATATTTGAAGAAGCAGAAGAGAATGCACCAAGTATAATATTCATTGATGAAATTGATGCTATAGCCCCTAAAAGAGATGAAGCTACTGGTGAAGTAGAGAGAAGATTAGTAGCTCAGCTCTTAACCTTAATGGATGGATTGAAAGGAAGAGGACAAGTTGTTGTTATTGGTGCAACAAATAGACCAAACGCATTAGACCCAGCTTTAAGAAGACCAGGAAGATTTGATAGAGAGATTGTTATTGGAGTGCCAGATAGAGAAGGTAGAAAAGAGATATTACAAATCCACACAAGAAACATGCCATTAGCTGAAGATGTTGATTTAGACTACTTAGCAGATGTAACACATGGATTCGTTGGAGCTGATTTAGCAGCTTTATGTAAAGAGGCAGCAATGAGAGCATTAAGAAGAGTATTACCAAGCATTGACTTGGAGGCAGAAGAGATTCCAAAAGAGGTCTTAGATAACTTAAAAGTCACAATGGATGACTTCAAAGAGGCTTTGAAAGATGTTGAACCATCAGCAATGAGAGAAGTTTTAGTTGAAGTTCCAAATGTTAAGTGGGAAGATATTGGAGGATTAGAAGAGGTTAAGCAAGAATTAAGAGAAGCTGTTGAATGGCCTTTAAAAGCTAAGGAAGTCTTTGAAAAGATTGGAGTTAGACCACCTAAGGGAGTCTTATTATTTGGACCACCGGGAACTGGTAAGACATTATTAGCTAAGGCTGTTGCTAACGAAAGTGGAGCAAACTTCATAAGCGTTAAAGGTCCAGAAATCTTTAGTAAGTGGGTAGGAGAAAGTGAGAAAGCAATAAGAGAGATATTCAGAAAGGCAAGACAGTCAGCACCATGTATAATATTCTTTGATGAGATTGATGCTATAGCTCCAAAAAGAGGAAGAGATTTAAGTTCAGCAGTTACTGATAAAGTTGTCAACCAATTATTAACTGAATTAGATGGAATGGAAGAACCAAAAGATGTTGTTGTTATAGCAGCAACAAATAGACCAGATATCATTGACCCAGCTTTATTAAGACCAGGAAGATTAGACAGAGTTATATTAGTTCCAGTCCCAGATGAAAAGGCAAGATTGGATATATTCAAGATACACACAAGAGGTATGAACTTAGCTGAAGATGTTAATTTAGAAGAGTTAGCTAAGAAAACTGAAGGATATACAGGAGCTGACATAGAGGCGTTATGTAGAGAAGCAGCAATGTTAGCAGTTAGAGAGAGTATAGGAAAACCATGGGGAATTGAAACAGCTTTAAGAGACTTAATTAACTACTTACAGAGCATTTCAGGAACATTTAGAGGAGCAGCTGTAGAGTTAAACAGTGTCATTAAAGCTACAAAAGAGAGAGAGTCTGCAGAAGCTGGAGAGTTCAGTGAGTTAAAGAATGCTATTGGAAAGATAACCAGCGTTTTAGCTCCAGCTAAGGAGAAAATTGAAGCAGTAGAGAAAGAAGTTAATAACTTCCTTGAAATTATAAACAAAGAGGACTTAAAACCATCAGAGAAAGATGAAGCTAACAAGTTGGCAAAATACTTAAAAGACATATTAGGCAAGTTAAAAGAAATGATAGACAACATCTATGAATTAGAAAACAAATTAGGAAACTTGTCACAGCAAGTTTCAGCTGAAGAGATTGATGAAATAATTAAAACAACACAAAACATCATACACAGATTCACAACATCATTGGATGAGCTCAAAAACATATTGAAGGATATTGAAAGTATAAGATTAAGAGTTTCAACAAAAGATGTCAAAATTAAGAAAGAACACTTCATGAAAGCTCTTGAAAAGATTAAACCATCAGTAAGTAAGGAAGACATGAGAGTTTATGAGAAGTTAGCTCAAGAATATGGAAGAGCTACATCAGTTGAAAAGAAAAAAGAAGATAGTAAAGAAGTAATCTAAATCCCTAATCTTTCATTTTTTTATTTTTTAATATTTTATGATTTGATTTATTTTCTACTTAATTTTCTTCTAATAGCTATGAACAAAACACCAAACAAAACCAATGCTGTAACTCTTATAAAAGGCTCTAATATATATAAACGCTCATCTTCTGTTTTTAATTGTAAATAAACTCTTAAAACTTCAATAAATGAAATATAGGCAATTTCAAATGTTCTATATAGGTTTCCATCATATTTAATGATAAATACTATACATGTAAAAGCAATTAAAGTTCTAAAAATATTATATGCTATTTTCTCAATAGATTCTCCGTAATCAGATATAAGACCATAAAACTCTATTGCGTATCTTTCAAGCTTATTCTTTGTAAATTTTTCACGAAATTTCATTTCATTTATATATATCTTTGACGCTTCTTCATAGCTTCTGTTGTTTTCAATAGATAATCTTATATTTCTATATTCAGCAATAATTGAAAACTCATTTAAATGATTCTTAAGTCTTTTATATATTTCATAATAAATATCATTATCTTTATTTTCATTAGTATTATTTTTGTATTTTTCATAAAGATAATGGCTTAGTATTTTTTCATCAGTTATTTCACATAATAACATAACTTCTCTAACATCAGTTTTTAAAAATGATGTTTTTGATAATGGAAAATTCTCTATTTTTGTATGATTATTTAAAAATTGAACATTTAAAAATATTGCAAAACTTCCATATTTTTTTATATGATTTTTTATTTTTTCCAATAGTTCATTTACTTTTTTTATTTTATTATCTATCTTCTTTTTTTCTATATTATTATTTCTCTTAAACATTCCAGCCTCTTTAAAAGTGCAATCAACAAAAGATAATAAGCCAAAACAAATATCCCTAAAATCTGCGATGTTATTAAATGTTGATTTATTAAATTTTAATTTTAAATTTTTTGTATTATTAAAATTGGCATCTTTTTCAAATGTGGTATATTCAAATATCCCATATATAAATATAGCTTCTATAAAACTAACTGTTCCTTTAAATTTAACATCCAAAAAATTTACTGTTCCTTCAAATGTAGCCCCTATAAAATTTGCCTTTTTTTTAAATATAGCTTTCATAAAATATGCTTCTCCTTTAAATTCAGCTTCCCAAAACTTTGCTTCTCCTTCAAATATAGTATTTGTAAAACTTACTGCTTTTTCAAATTCTGCTCTCCCAAAAATTACTTCATTTTCAAATTCAGCCCCTAAAAAATATGCATCTCCTTTAAATTCAGCATCTCCAAAATTTGCTAATCCTTTAAAGTTAGTACCTCCAAAATCTGACCTCCCTTCAAATTTAGCTCCCCTAAAATTTGCACTTCTTTTAAATATAGCTCGAAATGTTATATCTTTATTAAATATTACTTTTATTAATATGCCCCTAATATAGAGCTTTTCAAACTTTCTATTGACTTCAACCCCTCCATAGAGCATTTCAAATTTTCCATAAAATTCAACATTATCTATGTGAATATTTACATTAATAGATATTATTATTGTTTTAGTATCTTCATCATTTTTTATATCAATTTTACAGCCTTTTAGTTCCCTATCTTTAATCTTTTCATAAATATCTTTAATTGAAACATCTCCTTCAACAATTGCATTAGATAATCCAAAATCCTCCCCATTTTCTAAACATTTTATAAATTTATCAATAAATTCCTCATTTGTTATAATTTTTTTCTCTGCCATTATTACACCAATTATGGCACTTCAGGGATATTATTGGAATAAAATAATATTAAATGGTTTAGAAGCTACGAGATGATGAATTATATTATTAATTTTAATTTTTATCGTAATTTTACTACCATAGTTTAATTTTTATAAGTTAAATAAATCTTAATAAATATTAAAAATAAAATTTTGTTTTATATTTCTATTTAATAAAAATATAGCCAAAAAAACGTGATATTTTATGTTTTTGCCTACTACTAAAGAAGAGATGGATGAATGGGGATGGGAAGAATTAGATGTTATTATTGTTACTGGAGATGCCTATGTAGACCATTATCTATTTGGAGCTTCTGTTGTTGGGAGATATTTGGTAGAGCATGGTTATAGAGTTGGAATAATATCTCAACCAGAATGGAAAAATTTAGATGATATAAAGAGATTAGGAAAACCAAATTACTTTTTTGCAGTAACTGCTGGAAATTTGGATAGTATGCTTGCCCATTACACTCCTCAAAAAAGGTTGAGGGATTTTGACTCAATGTCTAATGAAGGTATAAGAAAGAGGCCAGATAGGGCTACAATTGTTTATACCAATTTAATAAAAAGGGCTTTCAAAGGAGTTCCAATAGCTTTAGGTGGGATTGAAGCTTCTTTAAGACGATTTTCTCACTATGACTATTGGGATAATAAAGTTAGAAAGAGTGTTTTAATTGATGCTAAAGCAGATATTTTGATGTATGGAATGGGAGAGAAGAGTATTTTATCAATAACTAAAGCATTAGAAAATGGAGAGAACATAAAAGATTTAGAAATAAATGGAACTGTAATTAGAGCTAATAAAAAAAAGTTAGATGAGATAAAGGAAAAATATGAAGTTAAAGAACTCCCTTCTCATGAAGAAGTTGCAAATAGTAAAGAAAAATACGCTGAAATGCATAGAAAATTAATGACAATGGATAAAGTTATTTATCAAAAAGTTGGAAATCAATATTTAATCCAATTTCCACCTATTTACTTAACTGAAAAGGAAATGGATGAAATATATGAGATGCCGTTTGAGAGAAGAGCTTATCCCTCTTATTCTTATGTTCCTGGCTTAGTTCCAGTTCAGTTTTCAGTTGTAACACATAGAGGATGTTTTGGAGGTTGCTCTTTTTGCTCAATATTACATCATCAAGGTAAGGTTATTCAAAATAGAAGTGAAAAAAGCATCTTAAAGGAAATTAGAAAGCTGTTAAATCATGAAGATTTTAAAGGAGTTATTCAAGATATTGGAGCTCCAACTGCAAATATGTATAGAATGGGATGTAAAAAGGAAATAGCCCATAAATGTCCAAAAAATTGCCTCTATCCTGAGCCATGTGAAAATTTAATTATTAATCACAAACCACTAATTAAACTCTATAGAAAAATTAGGGATATTGTTGGAGAAGATACTAAAGTTTATGTCAGAAGTGGAGTTAGATATGATTTAATACTGTATGATGAGGAATATGGAGAGGAATACGTAAAAGAGCTCTCTAAATATCATGTCTCTGGAAGATTGAAGGTGGCTCCTGAACATATCTCTAAAAAAGTTTGTAAAGCTATACAAAAACCTGACGGAATGTTATTTAAAAAATTTTTAGAGAAATATAGAATAATAGCTGAAAAAGTTAATGGAATAAAAGAAGTTTTGCCATATTGGCTTATTGCCCATCCAAACTGCTCTATTAAAGAGATGATTGAGTTAGCAGAATTCATCCATAAAAATAACTGCTATTCAAGGCAAGTGCAAGTTTTCACTCCAACTCCTATGACATTATCAACTACAATGTATCACACTGGCATAAATCCAATAACTAACGAGAAAGTTTATGTTCCATACACTTATAAAGAGAAAAAGATTCAAAAAGCCATCTGCTTATATAGAGAGGAGGAAAATTGGAAAAAGGCATTAGAAGGATTTAAAATGGTTGGATATAAAGGAATTATTTATAAATGGATTATAGAGCAAATGGAAAAGAGAAAAAATCAGAAAAAAGATAAAAATAAAAAGAATAAAAATGAATAATTAAAAACAATAACAGTAAATAAAAATCTGGGAGAAGATGAAAGTTATTAGAGATTCTATTCATAAAGACATATATTTAGATGAAAATGAATTAAAGATTGTTGATAGTGAGGAATTTCAGAGATTGAGAAACATAAAACAAACAGGTTTAACACACTTAGTTTATCCGTCAGCAAATCATACAAGATTTGAGCATTCTTTAGGAACTATGTTTATTGCATCAAAGATAGCAGAGAAAATTAATGCTGATGTTGAACTTACAAGAGTTTCAGCATTATTACACGATATTGGGCATCCTCCATTTTCTCATACATTGGAAATTTGTGGCTACAACCATGAAAATTTTGGTAGAAAGAAAATTAAACACATGGATTTGGAAAATTTTTCAAAAAATGAAATTATAAAAACTCTAAGTAGGAAAAATTTAGAAGGAAAAATAATTTCAGGAGATGTTGATGCAGATAGAATGGATTATTTGTTAAGAGATAGTTATCACACTGGAACAGCTTATGGAATGATAGATTTACCAAGAATTTTGAGAGCAATAACAACCTTTGAACATTTTGGAAAGATTAAATTAGGAATTTTAAAGAAAGGTATTCAGGCAATTGAATCGTTATTAGTAGCGAGGCATCAAATGTACTCAGCTGTCTATATGCATCCAACAGTTAGAATAGCTGATACAATGATGAAAAGGGCAGTTATAAAAGAAATACGAGAAAAAAATTTAAATATAAAAGATTTAGCTAATATGGATGATATTGCTTTAGTGGCATTTTTAAGAAACTCTAACAACTATTTGATGGAAAGGATAGATAAAAGAAATCTTTATAAAAATCTCATAACCTATGGATATTTTGATTTAAATCCAATAGAAAAATGGATTTTTGTTAATTTAGATGAAAAACAAATATTATCATTGGAAAGTAGGTTCTATGAGGAATTTGGATGCGATATATTTATTGACATCTATCCAATTCCTAAAATGGAAGAGCATAATGTCTATATAATTTTGGATGAAGGAGTTAAGAGATTAGATGAAGTTTCTCCATTAGCTCAGAGCTTAAAACCTTCTGAAATGAGATTATGGAATATCTCCATTTATGCACCAAAAGAAAAAATTAAAGAGCTTAAAGAAGACAATATAAAGGATAGAATAAATAAAATTTTAAAAGAATTTGATATGAAAGTTGAGAGTAAGTTAATAGATATTTTAAAAGAATATGGGTCAATTAAAGGTAAAGGAAGATTTTTAGAGCTTGCAAAAGAAAAAGGTATGTCACCAAAAGAGTTTTACAATGAATTACATAAACTAATATTCTGTGGTTTGATAAAAGAGAAATTTAATAGGAGAAAATACATTTATAGCCTAAATAATGTAATTTTATGACAAATCTCTAATGGTAAAACTATTAATATAATATATATTAAAAGTCTTGCTTTTACATTAAGGTTATTGAATATTTTTAAGAATAAAAAAGCTGTTAAAGGGCTAATATAAGTTAATATAATAATATAATAACAAACTATTATATAAATCGCAAAATCCCTAATATAAATTCTTTAATATAAATTTAAAGTACATTCAGACAGCTAATTTTTCTTAACTAAAAATTTTATTCTTGCGAATGTTATTTAATTAATAATATAATATACCCTCAATGTAATAATAATTAAGTAATAAAAATAATATATTATCATTATGATATATCTCATTAATGAGGGATTTTTATGGAAACCAACTATAGAAATAATTTATGGAATAAATATTTAGAAGCTGTTGAAAAAAAAAGATTATGAAAAAGCCCTTTCAATACTTGATGAACTTTTGGATATTAAAAAAACTCCAGATTTATATGTAAGAAAAGCAAGATTATTAAAATCATTAGGAAAGTATGATGAAGCTTTAGAATGTTTAGATAAAGCATTAAAATTAAAACCAGATTATAGTAGAGCATACTTTTTAAAAGGAGTCTTATTAATGAATTTAGGTAGATTAAAAGAATCAAAAGAAGTTTTTTTAAAATTATTAGAGTTAGATAAGCAAGAATCCAATATAGGTGCTAAATGTATAACTGCTACTATATTAATGAGACTTGGAGAATTTGATGAAGCATTGAAAATCCTTGAAACTATGTTTAAAGACTATCCAAATTCAGCCATTGCTTGGGCAGAGAAAGGAGAGATACTATATAGCGAAGGAAAATTAAAAGAAGCGTTAGAATGTTTTGAAAAGGCTTTAAAAGTGAATCCCAAAGATTATTTTTCTTTGCTATATAGAGGAGAAATACTATTTGAGCTAGGAAAGTATAATGAAGCTTTAGAATGCTTTGAAAAGATACTTCAGAAAAATGGGAAAGATATCCGTGCATTAGTACATATTATACAAATTTTAGTTTTCCTCGGGAAAATAACTGAGGCTAAAGAATACATCGAAAAAGCATTGAAATTAAACCCCCAAAGCTTATTACTTTATGTTTATTATGGAATAGTCCTAAACAAATTAGGAAAATATAAAAAAGCAGTAGAGTGGTTTGATAAAGTATTAGAAATTAGTCCTACTAATGTATATGCTTGGCATGGTAAAGCGGTAGCTCTTGAAAAATTAGGAAAAATTGAGGATGCTTTAGAATGTTATAAGAGAGCTTTTGGACTCTTTGAATAAATTTTATAAATTTGAATTATTTTTACTTCAATCCTAAAAATCCTCTTCCTATTAAATGAGATATCCTTAAACATTCTGGAAATTTACTTTTAAGTCGTGTTTTTTTAATAACATTTTTAACAAAATCTATATCAGCTCCTATATATTGCACATAAATATTGTCAATTCTTTCTGGCTCTGGGAAGCTGTTTATAAGCTCTATTCTCTCATCTGCATCATTAAAGTATTTTTTAAGAGCTGAGAATATCTTCTTTTTATTTGGATATTTATCTATAACTACAACAACTGGTTTTTTTGTCTCTTCATTTATTTTCCATAAATTGGCTATATTAAACCCTCCAAATGTTATTCCAGATAAAAAAATTACTTTTATTTTTTTATAATGCTTTTCTTTAATAATATCTATTATCTTCTCTGTAACATCCATTCCATCTTTCTTAAATTTTCTAAAATAGACACCATCTATAATTTTATTACCTCTCATATATGTGCCTATCAAAATACACTCCTTATCTGTTCTATTAAAAGGCGCATCATCAAAACCTATAACCTCTATTTCATCCTTCATAGACACCACAAATTTTAAATATATCTCATTATATTCATTTATAAAGTCATAATTTCATTAAATTTTATTAATATTTTTTTGTTATTGTGAGAGTATGGCTAAAAAATGTTTTTGCATAAGTGGGAAAATATTTGCCTTAAATTTGTTTGGAAAAAGATATTCTAAAAAAATCATAAAAAAGAGAGACTTAAAAAAATATAAGCTATATCTTCATCCAGCAATTGCTGTTGATGGAATTATAGTGAAAGATAATAAAATTCTATTAATAAAAAGAAAGAACAATCCGTTTAAAGGCTGTTATGCCCTTCCAGGAGGATTCGTCGAGTGTGGAGAAACTGTTGAAGAAGCAGTTGTTAGAGAAATTAGAGAAGAAACTGGTTTAATAACAAAGGTAAAAAGTTTATTAGGTGTTTATTCTTCACCAGATAGAGACCCGAGAGGGCATGTTATCTCAATCGTCTTTATATTAGATGTTATAGGAGGAGAATTAAAAGCAGGAGATGATGCAAAAGAGGCAGAGTTTTTTGATTTAAATAATCTACCAAAATTAGCTTTTGACCATAAAAAAATAATTGAAGATTATAGTTGTGTGCAAAAGTATATATAGTGAATAATGAATTAATGAATGCCTTTCTTTTGAAAGGCATTCAAAATTTCCTTTTTAAAGTTTATTTTATTTTGCACACAACTATATATGAGGTGGAAAAATGGTTAAGTTTTGCCCAAAATGCAACAACTTAATGCTACCAAAGGACGGAAAGTTAAGATGTGTAGTCTGTGGTTATGAAGAAGAAACAACAGCTGAAGGAAGTAAGGAGTATGAATACAAGGAACACTTAGAGAATAAGAAGGAAAAAATTACTGTTATTGAAAGTGAGGGCTTAGAAACATTGCCAACAACAAGAGTTGAATGTCCAAAGTGTGGGCATAATGAAGCTTATTGGTGGCTACAACAGACAAGATGTGCTGATGAACCAGAAACAAGATTCTACAAGTGTAAGAAATGTGGTCATACATGGAGAGAATATGATTAATTTATCCAATTGCTATATAGAGATTGCCTAAACTATTCTTTTTAATTGGAAAAATTCTTTATGATATTTATTTTCCTTAATTTTTAAAATAATTCCATATTTTATTATTAAAATAAACAAATTATAAAAATATATATTGCCAACAATAATTATTATATTCCTACAACAAATTCCAATGGTGAGCTTTGATGTCAGCAAAAGTATTAATAAATGGATATGGTTCAATTGGTAAGAGAGTAGCTGATGCAGTTTCAATGCAAGATGATATGGAAGTTATAGGAGTTACAAAGACAAAACCTGATTTTGAAGCAAGATTAGCTGTTGAGAAAGGATACAAGTTATTTGTAGCAATTCCAGATAAAGAGAGAGTTAAATTATTTGAAGATGCAGGAATTCCAATAGAAGGAACTATTTTAGATATTATTGAAGAGGCAGATATTGTTGTTGATGGAGCTCCTAAGAAGATTGGAAAGCAAAACTTAGAAAATATTTACAAGCCTCACAAAGTTAAAGCTATATTACAAGGAGGAGAAAAAGCAAAAGATGTTGAAGACAACTTCAACGCTTTATGGAGTTATAACAGATGTTATGGAAAAGATTATGTAAGAGTTGTTTCATGCAACACTACTGGTTTGTGTAGAATATTATATGCAATAAATTCAGTTGCAGATGTTAAGAAAGCAAGAGTTGTTTTAGTAAGAAGGGCAGCAGACCCAAATGATGACAAAACAGGTCCAGTAAATGCTATAACACCAAACCCAGTTACAGTTCCTTCCCATCACGGTCCTGATGTAGTTTCAGTTATTCCAGAGTTTGAAGGAAAGATATTAACTTCAGCAGTTATAGTTCCAACAACATTAATGCACCAACACACATTAATGGTTGAAGTTGATGGAGATGTTAGTAGAGACGATGTTTTAGATGCAATTCAAAAAACTCCAAGAGTTATGACTGTTAAAGCAGAAGACGGATTTACTTCAACAGCTAAGATAATAGAATATGGAAGAGACTTAGGAAGATTGAGATATGATTTAAATGAGCTTGTTGTTTGGGAAGAGAGCGTTAATGTTTTAGAAAATGAGATATTCTTAATGCAAGCTGTACATCAAGAGAGTATCGTAGTTCCTGAAAATATTGACTGTATAAGGGCTATGCTCCAAATGGAAGATGACAACTTTAAATCAATTGAAAAAACAAATAAAGCAATGGGAATTCAGTAAGATTCTAAATATCTCTTTTTCTTTTTATTTTTATAATGTTAATTTGTTATTTTAAATATTTATACTTATAATAATACAAAAAATTTTAATAATTATAAAATAACTTTTACTTGATTGAAAAAAATAAAATAAAGGCTTCATACTACCAACCGAAAATCTTATATATCATAATACTAATCTAAATTGTAGTATTAAAAGGTGGTATTATGGATGACATAGATAAGAAGGCAATAAGCTTATTAATAGATGCCACCTTAATGAGTGAGGACGAAATTGAGAGAACATTAAAAATATTAAGAAACATGGCCAGAATTAAAAAAAGAAAGGAAAAAAACTTAAAATCAATAAAAGATGTTTTAGATTATTGGGCTTGCCAAGCTTATGAGTATTCAATGAAAGCTTAATATCTTTTTTTTATTTTTTATAAAATTGAAAGCAAAATTAAGATAAAGACTCCAATTATCCCCCCAATTGATATTATTAATAAGTTTATTAAAGTTAGCTTTATATGCACAATTCCGAGGAAATTTAAAATTCCTACCAATATCAAACCAATTATTGTATTCACCGCTAAATATCTTAATATTTTATAAGTTAGCTTAAAGAATAAAAGTCCTACTACAACTATTAATATCAATAAAATTAGATGTTCCAAACCCATAAATATCCACCTCATATATATTATTTTACCATTAACTTAGATAAAAACCTTTTGTGTGATTAGTAATGATTAAAATTGTATATATTACAAAGGGGGGAAAACAAATAGCTGAGCAGATTAAAGAAGTTTTAGATTATTTCTATTATGGAAATAAAATAGAGCACATAAAAGATTTTAAAATAAATGGAGATGAAGATGGTTTTATATTCATAATGGCTACTGGTATAGTGTTGAGAAAGTTTTTAGATAAAATTAAAAATGATAAATTTAAAGACCCATTTGTTGTTGTGTGTAGTGAAAATAAAGAACTCATTCCATTGTTATCAAACCATTTAGGCGGGGGAAATTATTTTTCTAAACTAATAGCCAATAATATAAATGGAAGAGCCATTTTTACTACTGCAACTGATGTAAATGGAAAAATAGGGATTGATGAGCTATCTAAACTACTATTCTTAGAACCTCCAGAAAGGAAAGACATATTAGAGATAAATAAGAAAATTTTGGAGGAAGAGATTAGCTTAACAATCCCAAAACATTGGAAAATAAAAAGATTGAATGGCTATAAAATCAATTACCACGATAGTTATGAGGTTGTAGTTGATAATTCCATAAAATTAAAACCTCTAAGAATTGCTGTTGGTTTGGGAGCAAGAAAAGGAATTGAGAGATATAAGGTATTTTGGGCAGTTAAAAAAGCTTTATTTTTGAGAAACATACCAGTTTGGAGAGTTGATGCTTTTGCCACAGTAGAAGATAAAAAAGATGAGAGAGGAATTTTAGAGACAGTAAATAAATTTAAAAAACCATTGTTTATTTTTGAAAAAGAAGAGATTAATGAAGTTTATAAAAAAATGAATTTAGAGAAGTCGGAATTTGTATATAAACATATAGGAGTCTATGGAGTTTCAGAACCTGCATCAATCTTAGCAGTCAAAAAATTAACAAATAAGAGCTTTGACAATATTGGTTTATTATTAAAAAAGTTTAAAAGAAATGGAGTTACTGTAGCAATATCTATTGAGCAGTAACTTTTTGTTCTTCTTTTTCTTCTCCGTATAATATTTTTGCTATTTCTTTTAAAGTTTCAATACCTTTTGCTTCAGTTCTTAAGAGAGGAACATAAGCAATGACTTTATCCCCAAATTTCTCTTTAATCATTTCCAATCTCTTTAACTGCAATTCTCTTCTTGCTCTACAGAAGTCACACTGAACATCTTCTGGAATAAGTTGATTAACAATAACAGCATCAATTGGAATTCCATATTTTTGGAGAGCTTTCATTGCTCTCTCACTTTCTAAAATACTCATCTCCTCTGGAATAACCACCAATCTAAATGCAGTTCTTTCAGGGTCTGATAAGATATTTCTTGCTTTCACAATTCTTTCTTTCATCTTCTCCAATTCTTCTAACATCTTATCATAATCAATATCATCATCTTTTCCTCCAAATGGCAAGAATTTTTTCATCATCTTCATAAATCCGCTCATTTGCTTCCTCAACTTAATAAGTTTTGTCATATACTTGTCCATAACCTCTGGCATTCCTAAGAATCTCAAAGTGTGTCCAGTAGGAGCGGTATCAAATATAACTACATCAAACTCATTGCTGTCCATATATTTTAAGAATACATCAAAAGCAGCACTTTCATCAGTTCCTGGAGAGAGAGCAGCCATTTCTAACTGGTCTTCTAACATCTCTCCTAAGAATGGATTTTCTTCAATTTGAGCCTTTAACTTTTCTTTATACTCTTCCATTGCTTTTTGTGGGTCTATCTCTACAACATATAAGTTATCAAAGCCCTTAACCTTTGTTGGTTCATGCCCAAACTCTTGCTCAAATATGTCTCTTAAAGAATGAGCAGGGTCTGTTGAGACAATAACAACCTTTAATCCTTTTTGAGCTAAATAAACCCCTGTTGCAGCACTCATTGTTGTTTTTCCAACTCCTCCCTTACCTCCAAACATTATGTATTTGGTTCCATCCTTCTTTTCTAATTTTTTCTCAGTAATTCCTCTTAATGAATTTATTGAGTTCTTTATTTTTGATAACATTCAATCTCACCTTAATTATTATAATGATTTTAATCTTGTTATTAATTCATCAACATCGACCAGAGTATTTATGCATCCATCCCTTAATAAAGGTTGTCCTTGTGAAGGAATACCTTTTCTTGATAATGAGTTCATTCCATAAAATAAATCTCTATTACATGCTACTCCAAAAACCGCCTCTGGTCTCTCTTCCTTTAAAATTCTCTTTAAAAATGTAGAGCCAGGAACTATATAAACTTTATAACCATTTTCTTCAGCAACTTTTATAATATCCCCAATTTTACATCTATTACAAAATATGCACTCAACACCCTTTGGTGTTAGCTTAGCTGGACATTTCGTATCTCTAAGACAATGAGGTAATATTAAAACTCTCTTCTTATTTTTTTTAAACTTATCTTTATAATATTTGTTGTAAAATTCTATCCCTACTCTATAAAATGTATCCTCTGTTCCTATTAGTAGGAATATCTTTAATAGTATTGAGTAAAAATTGTCCATTAAAAATAAAGCCAAATTTGGGAATATTAATTTATTCTTTTTTAATAATACATAGCCGATAATTAAAATTAAGATGAAGGATATAAATGCTAATGCAAATATTGTTATTGTTATTATTCCTATAATTTGTAAAAATCCTTCTACACTCAATATCTTCCCTCCTAAAGTTTTCAAAAATTTATTCCTACAAAAGTTCTAAAATTAAAAATTTCTAAAGGTTGATAGCATGATAACTTTATGTAATAAATTTGCTGAGTATAAATGTAATGATGTAGCTATAGTAGTTGATGTTTTGAGAGCTTCTACAACAATAACAACACTCTTATCATTTATTGATGAAGTATATATAACCACCTCAACATGTAGAGAAGAAAATGCCATATATATTGGAGAGAGAAAAGGTAAAAAAATAGAGAACTTTGACTTTGGAAATTCCCCAACTGAGATTTTAGCGAATAAAGATATCATAAAGGAAAGGTATGAGAATGGAGAGAAGGTTATTTTAACAACGACAAATGGAACAAGAGTTTTAAAAAACTTAGATGCAGAGCATATCTTTATAGGGGCTATAGTTAATGCAAAGTATGTTGCTGAAGCTGTTAAAGAGTTTGAAGATATAAGCTTAGTTCCTTGCCACAGAGAGAATAACTTTGCAATAGATGATTTTATTGGATGTGGTATTATAGCTAAATACCTTAACAGAGAGTTTGATGAATTCATTAAAGCTGCCGTAGAATTAACTAAACACGATTGGATGTCTTTGATTTTAAATTCTTCATCTGCAGAAAATCTAAAAAATCTTGGTTATGAGAGAGATGTGATGTTTGCGTTATTGGAAAATAGTATAGATGCAGTTGGTATTTATAATAAAGAAGAAAGTAAGGTTATTAGATTTAAATAATTAATGGGATATCATGAGGATTGATATAAACAGGATAGAAAATGAAGAGGAAATTAAATTACTCAAAGAATTAAAATGGAATGGATTTGTTTTTTATCAATACGATGATGAATTTTGCAAAGAAAAATATGAAGAAGTTAAAGCTATTGGTGAAAATTACAAATTAAAAGTATATTCTGGAGTTAAAATAAAGGCAAAAAGTTCTAAAGAATTAAGAAACAAGGTAAAAAAGTTTAGAAATAAATGTCATATAATATTGGTTGAAGGAGGCATTTTAAAAATAAATAGAGCTGCTGTAGAGATGCATGATGTTGATATTTTATCAACCCCTGAACTTGGAAGAAAAGATAGTGGCATAGACCATGTATTGGCAAGATTAGCATCAAATCATAGAGTTGCTATTGAAATAAATCTCAAAAATCTAATAAACAAAGATGGATATGAGAGGGCAAGAACATTGATATTTTTTAGAAATAACTTAAAATTGGCAAAAAAGTTTGATGTGCCTGTTGTTATATGTACTGATGCTGAAAATAAATATCAGATAAAAAATCCCTACGACTTGAGAGCTTTTTTAAACACGTTAGTTGAGCCGTTGTATGCAAAAAAGATTATGGAAATGACTTACAAAATATGTGAGTTTAGGGATTATTTGATGAGAGACAATGTTGTTAGGTATGGAGTGGAAATTATAAAAGAAGAAAAAGAAGAATAATAGGACTTTTGCAGTTTATATAAATTTGGAACTTTGACACCTTTAGGTGTCTATATTCAATAAAAAATATTTATTCCTGCAAAAGTCCTATTAAATTACTGAGTTACTGATTGTATTTGGTTAGCATTTAAGTTATTTAGATTACTTAATTGATTTAACATCTCTTCTTTTACTATCGCAGAGACATCTATTTCTTGTTGAATATCTATTGGAATATTTACAGTTGTTATAATTAAATTAACTGCAATATCTCCCTTAATTTCTACAGGTATTTTTGTGCTTTTACCATTTACAGCAACTTCAATAAGTTTTTTGTTGGATATGGTTATTGGTAGAGTGAAAGTGTTATTTCCAGAGGTTATTTTAATATTTCTCTGCTCTCCATGTCCCAAATATATTCTATCCCCACCAACCAAAGCATAAATATCAAATGAAATTTTGTCAATGGTTATCCCAATAGGATTTGGATTATCAACCAACACTTGAATCTCTATCTTTGTGTTATCTGCATTCAGTTTTTGGATTTTCTGCCCAATAACTTCAATTTTTGGCTGCTCTACACATCCTGAAAAGCTAACTGTTATAGCAACTGCAAAAACTAAGAGAAGAAGTTTTTTGATATCTTTCATATTATCACCTATTAGTTTATTTTAACCAAAAAGATATTAATAAGTTTCTATCTACAATAATCATTAAGTATTAACAAATTAAAAAGGTCGAAAGTTTGAAAGAATTTTGTAGACAAACAATTCACTTAGTTGCTGGGATTTTAATAGCTTTTTCAGTGTTGATATTTAAAAAACAGCTAATAATTCCATTAATTATTAGTATAGTTGTTGGAATCTATCTATATTTTTTATGTAAAAGGCATTATGTTCCAATAATTTCAGATTTATTAAATATTTGTAAAAGAGAAAAAGAAGATGGGAAAGGAGCTATATACTTTGCCTTTGGTATGTTAGTCTCATTATTGTTAATTGATGATATAAACGCCATATTTTTTGGTATATTGGTATTTGCCATTGGAGATGCTTTAGCTACCTTCATAGGCATTAGGGGAAAAATAAAGGTAAAATACTTTGGAAAAACAATTGAAGGATTTTTGTCATTTTTTATCTCTGCTTCATTAATTTTATATCCATTTTATGGAATTTATGGAATTTTAGTTTCACTAATAGCATCATTTTCTGAATTTATAAGTAAAAAAATAAAAATAGATGATAACTTATATCTCCCCTTCATTGTGTCATTTATTCTAAATATTTACCCATATAAACCCCAACTCTCTCATATCCTAACTTTCTGTAGTATTCTCTAACACCAATACCACTTGTTACTAAAATTTTCTTCTTACCAAACTCTTCTTTAGCTATCCTTTCAGCTTCTTCTAAAAGTTTTTTTCCATAACCTTTATGTTGCCAAGTAATTTCTTTCAAATCTTTTGTTAAAGGTTTTTCTTGTCCGCAGACATGCAACTGCCTAACTAACATAGTATTATCATCAATCTCTTTTCTAAATGGTTTATATGGCTCTCTCAATCTTAAGAAAGCAATTAATATATCATTTTTTACATCTTCATAGGATAGGAATATCTCAGTTCCACCACTGGCTTCATACTCCTCCCTACACAGCTTTATATTTTCTACTGAAGGCATTATTCCTTTTTTATACATCACATGCCCAACTTCTCTACATCTTATACACTTACATTTAATTCCATGCTTTTCCATATACTTATAAACTAACTCTCCCAAGTTGCTTTTCTTAACTCCATCAACTATTACAGTCGCTGGAATATCTCTCTGAATTCTTGAAGTCCTAACCCATTTTGGCATTATTGATTTTGCATAGCTAATTATCTCTATTGCCTCCTCTTCTCTGTATGGTTTAAACTTCCCTTTCTTCCACATTTCATATAGTTCAGTTCCTTCAATAACTAAGCATGGATAGATTTTAACCATGTCTGGCATAAAATCTGGATTGCTAAATATCTCTCTAAACATCTTTTTATCCATCTCCATATCAGAACCAGGCATTCCTGGCATTAAGTGATAAGATACTTTTAAACCACTATCTTTTAATAATTGAGTAGCCTTTATAGTGTCTTCAACACTATGTCCTCTCTTGCAGAATTCTAAAATCTCATTATAAATTGTTTGAACTCCTAATTCTACTCTTGTAGCCCCTAATTTTAACATCTGGTTTATCTCTTTTTCTCCACAATAATCAGGTCTTGTTTCTATGCAGAGAGCTACACATCTATGTTCTGCAGTTTCATTTATCTTTTGAGCTTCCTCTAAGCTACTAGCCTCAATACCGTTCATAGCATCTAAGCATCTCTTAATAAACCAATCTTGATAATCTATCTCTCTCGCTGGAAATGTCCCTCCCATTATAATAAGCTCTATTTTATTTGTTGGATGTCCCACCTTTTCTAACTGCTCAATCCTTGCCTTTGTTTGTAGATATGGGTCGAAGTTAAACATTAAACCTCTCATAGTAGCTGGTTCTCTTCCAGTATAGCTTTGAGGTACATCTCCAAACACACTTCCAACTCCTCCTGGACAGAACATACACTTTCCATGAGGACATTTTTCTGGAGAGGTCATGACAGCAACAACTGCAACACCAGAGATTGTTCTAACTGGTTTTTTTCTTAATATTGGAATTAACACTTTCTTTTCTTCTTCAGTAGCATACTGCAAAATTTCAGAGTTTGATGGATGCCCAATACCAATTCTATGTATTCTTAAGCACTCCGCTTTAATCTGCTCTATTCTCTTTTTATCTAAAATTTTTCCTTTGTTGTGTTCATCTAAAATTCTTTCAATGATACATCTCATTAACTTTGTCTTTTCATCCATGATAATCACCAATAAACTTTAAACTTACATATATAAATATATTTAAAAATGATTTATATATAGAACTTTCGCAAGTAATAAATATTGAAATGTGAATTTAATGTCCTTGGCATCATATTTTCCTTAATTAAGTAATATAAAGTGCGAAAGTCTTAATTATATTATTTTATATAACTGTTATATACTGTTGTATTTAGTTTAATAAAGTAGTGGTGATTAAATGCTAACTCATGTTGATGATAAAGGAGTTAAGATGGTTGATATCTCTAAAAAAGAAGATGTTGAGAGGTTTTGTATTGCTGAAGGTTATATAAAATTAAAACCTGAAACAATTAAATTGATAAAAGAACAAAAAATTAAAAAAGGGAATGTCTTAACAACTGCCCAAATAGCCGGAATCTTGGCAGTTAAAAAAACTTATGAGCTAATTCCAATGTGCCATCCTATACCAATAACTTCAGTAAATATTGATTTTGAAATATTTGAAGATAAAATAAAAGCTACTTGTTCAGTAAAAACTACATATAAGACAGGAATTGAAATGGAAGCTTTGACTGGTGTCTCTATAGCTTTATTGACAATTTGGGATATGGTTAAATCTGTTGAAAAAGACGAAACTGGGAATTATCCAGAGACGAAAATTTTTGGAATTAGAGTTGTTGAAAAAATTAAGGATAAATAAGGGATTATTATGGTTGATGCCAATTTTGACATTGTTTTTTGGGTTAGAATGATTAAAGAGGGAATAGAGAAGAAAAATCTAAACCCTTGGGATGTTAATATTGCTGAAGTAGCAGATTATTATATACAAAAAATCAAAGAGCTTAAAAAATTTGATATTAGGTTGTCTGCCGATGTTATTCTTGTTGGTGGCATCTTATTGAGAATGAAATCTGAAGCTTTATATGATGAATGCAAAGTTGAAGAAGATGAAGATGATTATGATTACTATGATGATTATTACTACGATGATGGGATAGAAAATAAATCCAAAAAAAGCAGAAAAAAGGAAAAAGAGGATAAAGAAAAAAATAAAAAAAGTAAAAAACCAGTTACTGTTGATGAATTAATTAAAACTATCGAGAAAGAGTTAAATAAAGTAAAAAAATCGAGAAAGAGAAAGAAGAAGACAAATGAAGTTGAAGAGATTATAGAAGAGCTTATAGAAGATGAAGATATTTCAGACATAATAGCAGAACTCTTAGAAGATTTAATGAAAGAGGGGATTATAATCTATCAGGAAAGGTTTAAAACAAAGGAAGAGAGAGTAAGGTATTTTATACCCTCTTTATACTTAGCTAATGATGGAAAGGCAGAGTTAATTCAGGAAAAATTGTTTGGGGAATTAATTATTAAGCTTAAATCATTCTAAATCATCAGGAATCTTAGCCCTTTCAAAATGCTCTTTTCCTTTAACTAAGCTCATTGTTGCATCTATCCCTACTTTTGCAGTTAATTTATTTTTTAAATCACTTGAAGGGTCTAAAGATGAACCTTTTGCTCCAGGGATTATAACAATGTCTTTATCTCCTTGCACCCTTGTAGCTATTGCATACTCAACATCATTTATATCAAAAATATTTATGTCATCATCAACAACAACTACATGTTTTAAACTTGGATGTGATGCAAAAGCTGCCAATATAGCATTTTTTCCATCTCCTTCTGTTCTTTTTTCTATTTGCACTACAGCATGAAGCCAACAGCAGCCTCCTTCAGTTAAAACAACATTCTTCACTGTTGGAACAGTATTTCTTACTCCTTTTAAAATTCTCGGCTCTTGAGGCATACCCATCAATGTCTTATGCTCAATTCCTCCTGGCAATAGAGCATGAAATATTGGCTTTTCTTTTCTATACAATCTTTCAATTTTAATTATTGGCTGCTTCCTAACAATATCATAAGTTCCAGTTATATCCACAAAAGGCCCTTCATCATCCATTTCTGGCAATATTTTTCCCTCAATAATAAACTCTGCCTCTGGTACTAATAAACCGTTATTTAGCTCAAATACCTCTATTTCTCCACCCAACAAAGCAGCTGCAAATTTAAGCTCATCAAATGTTATATCTGCTGAAGTAGAGCCAGCTAACAAAACAGCTGGATGAACCCCTATAATTATAGCCACATCTAAATAACCTTTCTCTTTTATTGCGTTAGTATATAAAAAGTGTAAATGCCTCTGCTCAACCATTCTTATAACTAAATGATTGTCTTTAACCAAAATCCTATGGATTGATAAATTACAACCATAATCTTTATCATTTACAACAACAACACCACTTGTTATATAAGGTCCGGCATCTTTTTCATAATAGATTGGAATAGGCCAATTCTTAATCTTCTCTGGACTTTCAATAATGTATTTTTCTTTCAATTTGTTATTTATCTTTAATATCCCTTCTTTTTCTTTTTCCATTGCATCTATCATAAAGAATATAAAATCCTCTTTCTTTACATTAAAAATCTTTGAGAGAGTTTCTCTACTGCAGAGATTTCCTACAACCTCAAATCCATTTACGTCTTTTATATACACTGGCTTTCCATCATACTTCTTTAATATTCTTGAAACTCCAAACCTTTTGTCAGCTTTTTCTATTATAATGGGGCTAAGCTTATTAATAATATCTCTCATAATCTCACCAAAATTTTATATATTTCTTAGCCAATTTTATTATTAATCTTAAGTTTTAAATTTCTTCTTTAATATTTAAAGTGATAACATGCACAAAGAACAGTTAATGAAACTTCATCAATTTTTTGTTTATGTTGTAAAAGAAATTATAAACGATGATTTTGAAAATACAAATAATGAATGCAAAAAATTATTCGAAATCTATGAAACTTTAGATATTAAACCCCATCATATTCATCGACTTAAAAGTGAACAAAAAGCTGCTATATTACTATTATCTGCCTGTGTAGCCAGTTATTTGGCTAATAATATGGATAATGTTCCAAAAAATTTAGCTAAAAAACTTGAAGAAAATGCTTTTAAACATCTAAACAGCTGTAAGAAAAACATTATTATATTAGAAGAAGATGAAAATAATGGTGAAAATGTTGAGAAAGAAGAAAAATAATTAATAGAACTTTCGCAGGAAAAATTTTTAAATACAAAGTGATACTTTTAGCATCATAAATACTTTAGTCATATTTAAAATAATTTAAAGGTGATATCTTTATGTTTAACCCACAGAAATTTATTGAAGAGGCTGTAAAAGAGATAAAACAACAAATTGGTGATAGAAAAGCAATAATTGCTTTAAGTGGAGGAGTGGATAGCTCTGTTGCTGCCGTCTTAACCCACAAAGCTATTGGAGATAAGCTAACTGCTGTATTTGTAGATACTGGATTAATGAGAAAAGGAGAGAGGGAAGAAGTTGAAAAAACATTTAGAGATAAATTAGGATTAAATTTAATAGTTGTTGATGCAAAAGATAGATTTTTAAATGCTTTAAGAGGAGTTACAGACCCAGAAGAGAAAAGAAAGATTATAGGAAAGTTATTTATTGATGTTTTTGAAGAGATTGCTGAAGAAATTAAAGCAGAGGTTTTAGTTCAGGGAACTATAGCCCCAGATTGGATTGAAACAAAAGGAAATATAAAGAGCCATCACAATGTAGCTTTGCCTCATGGAATGGTTTTGGAAGTTGTTGAGCCATTGAGAGAGCTATACAAAGATGAGGTTAGATTATTAGCTAAGGAATTGGGATTGCCAGATAGTATTGTCTATAGGCAACCATTCCCAGGTCCTGGATTGGCTGTTAGAGTCTTAGGAGAGGTTACAGAAGAAAAATTAAACATCTGCAGGGAGGCAAACGCAATAGTTGAAGAAGAAGTTAAAAAAGCTAATTTAGATAAAGATTTATGGCAATATTTTGCTGTTGTTTTAGATTGCAAAGCTACGGGAGTTAAAGGAGATGAAAGGGAATACAACTGGATTGTTGCTTTAAGGATGGTTAAATCTTTAGATGCAATGACTGCCCATGTTCCAGAGATTCCTTTTGATTTGTTAAAAAGAATTAGTAAAAGAATCACTTCAGAAATACCTAATGTAGCAAGAGTTGTGTTTGACATAACTGACAAACCACCAGCAACCATTGAATTTGAATAAATTTTTAAAATAAAACTTTTTTAAACTTTTTTAAGGATGCCACTATATTATTGAATGTATATTAACTATTTTTTAAAGATAAAATCTTTCAATTTGAGTGATACTATGATTTGTTTAGGATTAGAAGGAACTGCAGAAAAAACTGGAGTAGGAATTGTTACTTCAGATGGAGAAGTTTTATTTAACAAAACTATATTGTATAAACCTCCAAAACAAGGAATTAATCCAAGAGAAGCCGCTGACCATCATGCTGAAACATTTCCTAAGCTTATAAAAGAGGCTTTTGAAGTTGTAGATAAAAATGAGATTGATTTGATTGCCTTTTCTCAAGGTCCAGGATTAGGGCCAAGTTTAAGAGTAACTGCAACAGTAGCAAGAACTCTCTCTTTAACATTAAAAAAACCAATAATTGGAGTTAATCACTGCATAGCTCATATAGAAATTGGTAAATTAACTACTGAAGCTGAAGACCCTCTAACCCTATATGTTAGTGGAGGAAACACTCAAGTTATAGCTTATGTTTCAAAAAAATATAGGGTCTTTGGAGAGACATTAGATATAGCCGTTGGTAACTGCTTAGACCAGTTTGCAAGATATATAAATCTTCCACATCCTGGGGGACCTTATATAGAGGAATTAGCAAAGAAAGGAAAAAAATTAATTGATTTGCCATATACAGTTAAAGGAATGGACATCGCCTTTTCAGGTTTATTAACTGCCGCTATGAGGGCTTATGACGCTGGAGAGAGATTGGAGGATATCTGCTATTCTCTACAAGAATATGCATTCTCAATGCTTACTGAAATAACTGAAAGAGCTTTAGCTCACACAAATAAAGGAGAGGTTATGCTTGTTGGTGGTGTTGCGGCAAATAACAGATTGAGAGATATGTTAAAAGCAATGTGTGAAGGGCAGAATGTAGAGTTCTATGTGCCACCAAAAGAATTTTGTGGAGATAATGGAGCTATGATTGCATGGCTTGGTTTGTTAATGCATAAAAATGGAAAATTTATGAGTTTAGATGAAACAAAGGTAATTCCAAACTATAGGACTGATATGGTTGAAGTTAATTGGATAAAAGAAATTAAAGGTAAAGAGAGGAAGATTCCAGAACATTTAATTGGCAAAGGGGCAGAGGCAGATATTAAAAAAGATAAGTATTTGGATTTTGATGTTATAATAAAAGAGAGGGTTAAAAAAAGCTATAGAGATGAGAGATTAGATGAGAAGATAAGAAAAAGTAGAACAGCAAGAGAGGCAAGATATTTAGCAATGGTTAAAGATTTTGGCATCCCAGCACCATACATCTTTGATGTTGATTTATACAATAAAAGAATTATGATGAGCTATATTAATGGAAAATTAGCTAAAGATGTTATTGAAGATAACTTAGATATCGCCTATAAAATTGGAGAAATCGTTGGAAAATTACATAAAAATGATATAATTCATAATGATTTAACCACATCTAACTTTTTATATGATGGAAATCTCTATATTATTGACTTTGGTTTAGGAAAGATTTCAAATCTTGATGAGGATAAAGCTGTTGATTTAATAGTCTTTAAAAAAGCTGTGTTATCAACACACCATGAAAAGTTTCAGGAAATTTGGGATAAATTCTTAGAAGGTTATAAAAGCGTCTATGATAGATGGGAAATTATATTAGATTTGATGAAAGATGTTGAAAAGAGAGCGAGATATGTGGAATGATTTTTCCACTTATGTGTAAAAAAGAGTATAAATGCAGTTAAATAGATATTTATAAGATGAATTAATACTAAAAATTATTCGATTGATTTAAAAAACTTTTGAGGTGTAAATGTGGTAACCAAAGAAGATGTTATAAAGGCTTTAAAAACAGTTGCAGACCCACACATGGGAATTAGTATTGTAGATATGGGCTTAGTTAGAGATTTAGAAGTTGATGATGAAGGAAATGTTAAATTTAAATTAATTCCAACTAATCCAGCGTGTATGAGCGTCTTAGGAATGGCATTTCAAGCAAAAGATGCTGTTAAATCATTAGAAGGAGTTAAAAGTGTAGAAGTTGTTGTTGAAGGACACATGATGGAAAAAGAGATTAATGAAATGTTAAAAGAAAAAGATAAAGAGTAAATAAAGTTAAAATTCTAAATCTATATTGTAAATCTTTTCTATATTCTCTTTATGAATTTTATAAATCATCTCTTCATTTAAAATCCCCTTTTCAATTAATTTTCTTGTAACTCTTGGAACTGTTTTTATTCCCAAAACAACACCGGGTCTCTTTAAATCATCTATGTAGTCAGTTTCCATAACAAACCTTAGAGATTTTTTAATAATATCTTCATTTACTCTTGAAGCTAAAATTGATGGAAATATTCCATACTTCTCTCCCTCTACCACCATATCCCCACAGTGATGTTTTACAACTCTTTCAGGATTTAAATTAACTTCTTTAGCCATTTCAGAAAATTCTTTAAATTGCTCTTCTGTAGAACTCTCTGCGTGAATTTGTATAGCACAATCTAAATCTTTGGCTAAACACATGCAATATTTTAAAATCTCATTTGAAACTTTCCAAACATTTTCATCTACATTATAATGTGGCCTTCCAACCTCTCCAATACCAACAATAAAATCATTCTCCTCAATAAGCTTTTTTGCATAATTTAAGGCATCAATAATCTTTTGTTTTGCTTTATCTAAGCTTATAAATTTTATTAAATATGTTAATTCAGCAGGATGTACTCCAACTAAACCAAAAGCCTTAACAGGTGTGTTTTTATTTATTCTCTCTACATCTTTAACCAATACATCCATTGATTTTGTTAAATCCCCATCAAATGTTGGTTTATTTAAAACTATCATCACCTTTCCTCCAGCATTATAGAATGTTTTAGCAACTTTCTCAGCTCCATATCCATTTTTATCATCAACATGGATATGATTGTCTGTAATAGGTAAATTTTTTAATACATCCAACCTCATCACCTAAAAAATTTATGCTGTAGTTTTATACAACTTTAAAATTCTATTTACATCTCTTTCTTTAGCTCTAAATGTTATTATGTGTTTATCTTCATCTAAAATGTCTTCAATAATCTCAGTATTCTCATATAAATAAGATATGAGTTTTGGATTGTTTGTCTCTATTGTTCCTATTGATAAGTTTAAATTATCAATAATTTTCTCAATTAACAAATCAATATTTATATTATATTTTGCAGAAACAAATATTGGATTTACAATGTATCTATTCAATTCCTCCAAAATCTTTTTCTTTTTTTCTTCTGTAATTTTATCTACTTTGTTAAATACAGTTATTATTGGTGATTTGCAATTAATTTTACTTAGAATTTCATGATTTACCTTTAATTTTCTTTTAATTTCTTCAATATCATCAGATGCATCTACAACAATCAAAATTAAATCACTATCTGCACTTTCCTCAATTGTTGATAAAAATGCCTCAATCATAAATGGTGGCAAATCATCGATAAATCCAACTGTGTCAGTAACTAATATCTTCCTTTTAATGCCCTTTATAGCCCTTGTTGTGGTAGTTAATGTTGTAAAAACTTGATTTTTTGATTCTTTGCTTTCTCCAGTTAGAGCATTTAATAAACTTGTTTTTCCTGCGTTTGTATACCCAATCAAACCTACTGAATCAAATTTCTCTCTGCTCTTTCTTGTTATCCTTCTATGTTCTCTAAGCTTTTCTAATTTCTTCTTTATACTTGAAATTTCCCTCTTTACTTTCTGATAGTATTTTTCAACTTCATAATCTCCATATCCTCCAAATCCTGGTTGCTCCCCCATCTTAGCTAACCTAACCATTTCCCTCGCTCTTGGCAATTCATACTGCAACTCTGCCAATCTAACTTGTAATTGAGCTTCTTTAGTTCTCGCATGCTTATAAAATATTCTCAAAACAAGTTCAATCTTATCAATAACTTCAACCTTAAATTTCTTAGCCAAGTTATATTTTTGTGAAGGTGTTAGCTGATTCCCAACTATAACAATGTCTATATTCTCCTCTTTAATTTTTTCAGCTATTCTCTCTACTAATCCACTACCAATTTGATATTTTGGGTCCGGCTTTCTTATTTGGACTACTGTTTTTATTGGATTGTAAAGGACTTCAGCCAATTCTTTTAGTTCTTCTATACTTTTATTGTCAAACTTACTATCTTTTCTTAAAACTAAAAGTGCTCTTCTTTTAATTCTCCCTCCCTCCATTTTTAATTTTTTAGATTTTTGTTAAAATAGATTATGAAAATTCAATATATAAAATTTTATCCACCTACCATAATTCAATCTAAGAAACCATATTCTTCTAAAATTGTACTAATCTTTGAGTTTTGAACCAAAAACAATTTATTAGTAGATAAATACAGATAATAGTGGAGTCACTTAGAGTGGCTCCAATGAAACACGCAAAAAATTTAAAATTGGTGGAAATATGGAATTTAAAAAGTTCTTTGCTATACTACTATCAATAGCTCTATTGGGAGTTGGAGCAGTATTTGCCACTACATATACACAGACTACTACATTAAATTCTGAAGATTCCTCTGAAAATGTTATTCTTGCAAAATATGCAAAAATATCAGAAGAAGATGCAAAGAGTATAGCACTTTCAAAAGTTCCAGGAAAAGTTGTTAAAGTGGAGCTTGAAAATGAAGATGGTAATATTGTGTATGGTGTAGAAATCTCAACATCTAACGGTATAAAAGATGTTAAAGTGGATGCTAAAAACGGGGAAATATTAAAGATTGAGGACGGCAATGAAAAAGAAAATGAAATAGAAAACGATAAAGAAACAAATGATGACAAAACAGATAATGATAAAGAAACAAACGATGATAACATACAAGAAGAAAATAACGATAGCATAAATGAGCAATAAACAATTTAAAATTTACTTTTATTTTTTTATTGGTGAATTATTCGATTTTTGAACCAAAAGATTTATTTAAACTAAACTATATTAACAATTTTTGATTTTTTATCTTTTAATTGTGTGAATGAGGTGTTTATAGTGGTTGCCGATGTTGATGAGATAATAAGATTACTATCAAGTATTCTTGCACTTTTAATATTCACCATATCTATAATTGCATACCATAGAGAACGTAGAAAAAAGCTTTTTTTAGTATCAATGGCTTTCTTTTTTTATGCATTGAAAGGATTTCTAAAAGTTTCAGATATTTTTATTCCACAAAAAGGAGAGTTTATTGAAATTTTTGCTAATTTACTTGATTTTATAATATTGGCATTATTTTTCATGGCGATAGTTATGGATAAGTAGGGAAAATATGGAGTTAGAGCTTGAGTTAAGAAGAAAGATATACAACTTAATAAAAAAACATCCAGGAATTCATTTTAGAGAATTAGAAAGAAAATTAAACATAGCCACTGGTAATTTACAATATCATCTCCAATATTTAGAAAAGAAAAACCTAATAAAATCTGAAAATGATGGCGGTTATGTAAGATATTTTCCAAAAGACTGCCAATTAGATGAAAATGAAAAAAAGATAATGTCATTCTTAAGAAGAAGGACATCAAGATATATTATTTTATATTTATTGAGCAGAGAATCTACTAATAACAAAAACATTGCAAAAGACTTAAACCTATCACCATCAACAGTATCTTGGCATTTAAATAATTTAATAAATGCAGGGATTGTTGAGAAAGAAAAAATAGGAAGAGAAAGTTTCTTTAAAATTAAAAATCCTGAAAAGATTGTTAATATCTTAATAACCTACAGAGAAAGCTTTCTTGATAAAATTATTGATAGATTTATTGAAACTTGGGATCCAATAAGATTAAAATAAGTTTGCCTTACAATAATTACACTGGAGGGCTATTTATGGATTTATATGCAATAGCTGAACAACTTGTAATGAATTATGGATACATTGGGATATTCATAATATCATTTACAGAGGCGGTTATACAGCCCATTCCACCGGATGTATTTATAATAGGAGCATCTTATTTTGGTTTAAATCCAATAATTTCTGCGATAGTTGCTACTATTGGCTCAACCTTAGGAGGATTATTTGGCTATTTTTTGGGGGATAGATTGGGACATCCAATATTTATAAAACTCTTTGGAGAGAAATATCTATATAAAGGAGAGGAGTTTTTCAACAAGTATGGTGTTTATGGAGTAATTATAGCAGGTATTTCTCCATTGCCATATAAAGTTATTGCATGGCTTTCAGGAATTTTTGAAATGCATAAGTTATTATTTACAATTGGGACAATAATTGGAAGATTACCGAGATTTTTGGCTGTAGCTTATTTTGGAGATATTTTAGGAAATGTAAATAAATTGAATGAGTTTAATATTTGGCTTTTTTATTTAATAAACTCTCACTATAATTCTATCCTCGATACAATTATGCCAATAATCTCTAAAACCGTATATCCATTAATTGCTATCACAATTCTAATAATCTTAATAAAAAATAGAAAATTTGGGATAAAGCTAATTTTTGTTTTATTTTTAGCTGCTGTAATTGCATTCTCTTTAAAATATTTGATAAATGAGCCAAGACCTTATTTGGTTTTAGAGAATGTCCATTTGTTATGCTACGAAGGATATGAACCAAGTTTTCCAAGTGGGCATACTACCTTAGCATTTACGTTAGCAACAACCCTCTTACATCTTTCAAGAAAAATAGGATTATTGTTTTTAATTTGGGCAATTCTTGTAGCCTATAGCAGAGTTTATGTCGGTGTGCATTATCCTTTTGATATTTTTGCTGGAATCATTATCGGAATCCTTTGCGGATACATAATAAAAATTGATAATTCTAAACTAAAAAAATTTATGGCTAAGCTAAAGGTTAAAAATTAGCTTTAGAAATATTAAATAGGACTTTCGCAGATTTATATATTAATTTGGAAGTTAGACACAATAAATGTGTCCATGTTCAATAAACAATTTATTCCTGCGAAAGTCCTATTAAAGAAACTCCTCTTTATAAACAATACCATCATGTCCAGTTATAACATTCTTTTTTAATAATTTTATCCTTCTTAAGCTACCTTTTGCTGCTCTATAATCTACCATAATTGATGGAGGAATATCATCCAAAATATTATTCTTTAAAGGAGCTGCATCTCCTACAATAACGTAATCTTCATAAACCACAGATATACTACCATAAGTGTGCCCAGGAGTTTTTATTATAGTTATTTCATCATCATAAAATTTTTCAATTGGTATAAATTCCTCAACATCTTCAACATTTGAATACAATTTACATCCCTTACATTCAACAATACATTCCTGTGCAGAAGCATAAATCTTTGCATTTTCAAATAAATCATTATTTTCTATATGGTCATGATGTCTATGAGTATTTATAACTACATCAATATCTTTTGGGTCTAAGTTTAATTTTTTTAATTCATCAATAATTAACTCCCTTTTATCTTTTGTTGAAGTATCTACAATAATATTATGATTTTTTGTTTGTATTAAAGTTACTGAAGATGACGCTTTCTTTACTACATCATTTTCTCTTATAAGTTCTCCCTTATAAAGAAGTTTTATCATAATATCACCTCACGGAATTATACTTCCTTATGCCGAAAGGTTTATATATAATTTTCTATTAGTATTATAATTGTCTTAAAAAATGTAGGAAATAAGTTTCCTAATACCGAAAAGTTTATATATAATATATAAATTCTAAAGATAAGGTTTATATAGAAAAGGCGTATGACAAGTAATAGTAATTACATACGACCTCAAAATGTAATTATATTTAATTACTAAATCTTGGGATATTATGAACAGAAAAATAACAATATTTGGATTATTAATTGTAGCAATAGTCTTAGCTTCTGGATGCACAAATAAAGAATCAAAAGAAGAAGTTATACATGCTTATGTTGGTGCTGGAATGCAAAAACCGATGGATGAGATAGGAAAGCTCTTTGAAGAAAAATATGGGATAAAAGTTGAATATGATTACGCTGGAAGCGGCTACCTATATTCAAAAATTTTAGCATCAAATGATGGAGACATTTTTATGCCAGGGGCTTATTTCTATGTTGGAGAACTTGAAAAGAGAGGATACATCTTAAAATACACAAACTTCACCAAACATATCCCAGTTATTGTAGTTCAGAAAGGAAATCCAAAAAATATAACATGTCTTGAAGACTTAGGAAAACCAGGAGTTAAAGTAGCGTTAGGTGATGAGAACATAGCAATTGGTAGGACATTTAAAAAGATTCTTGCAAAGGCAGAAAAAGACAATCCAGGAATAACAGAAAAAATAAATAAAAATGTAGTTGTTAGAGGAGCTACAGTTAAACAGGTATTATTGTATGTTATAGAAGGTCAGGCAGATGTTGCTGTTGTGTGGAGGGCAGATGCCATAGAAAACAAAGATAAGGTTGATATTATCCCAATAAATCCAAAATACAATGTTATAAAGACAGTTCCTATTGCAATACTAAAAACTACAAAAAATAAAGAAACTGCTGAGAAATTCTACAACTTTGTTTTAACAGAAGGAAAAGAGATATTTAAGAAGCATGGTTTCGAAGTTATTGAGCAATAAAATCAAGTGATAATTATGATTAAAAATAATAATTTAAAATTTTTTATGGGTATTCCCTTAATTTTATTCCTTGGGATACTTGTTTGTATAATAGTCTGTATATTTAGCAAAATATCAATAGAAAACTTATTTGATGCATTGTTATCAGAAGAGGTTAAATTTGCTGTAATTTTAAGTGTCAAATGTTCAATTATAGCTACTTTACTTGCTCTATTAATTGGGATTCCTTCTGGATATGCCTTAGCAAGAAATAATTTTAAGGGTAAGGAAATTATAGACAGCTTAATAAACTTGCCAATATTACTTCCTCCATTGGTTTTAGGTTTTGGATTACTCTTACTGTTAGGAAATACACCCATAGGCAATTTTATCTCAGAAAATATTGTAGAGATTGTATTTACACAAAATGGAATTATATTGGCTCAATTTATAATTGCAACGCCATTTATTATTAGAACTACAAGGGCTGTGTTTGAAGGAATTGATGTCAAATATGAGTATATTGCCCAAAGTTTGGGATTGAGTAGATTTGAGAGCTTTTTAAAAATAACCCTTCCAATGGCAAAAAATGGTATTGTTGCTGGGGCAATTCTTGGATGGGCAAGGGCTATTGGAGAGTTTGGAGCAACATTAATGCTCGCTGGAGCTACTAAGATGAAGACAGAGACATTACCAATAGCAATATTTTTAAATGTTTCAATTGGAAATATAGAATTAGCATTGGCTATTGCTGTAATCCATATAGCAATTGCAATAATGGTTATTTCATTGATAAAATTTGCAATAAATCTAAATGGTGGTAGCTATGGTAGATGCTAAAGAAATTTTAAAAGAACTTACAGAAGAAAATAACTTACTAAATGAAGAAATTGAGATTAAAATATCAGACACTAAGTTAGATACAACAAGAATCAAAGATTACCCTTTAATGAGTGGTAAAGAGATTTTGTTGAGAGCTAATTTTAAAGGTTGTTATGGAGATGCCTTCACAGACAAACCAGTTGAGTTTAAAGGAACAATTAGAGAGCTTTTAGATAAAGGAAATAGGGCTGAAATAATAGCAACTTTAAATGCAGTTATGAGATTTCTTGGCTTAGTTGATAGAACTGTTCATTGTACTGGAGATGAGCCAGAAAAATGTGCAAAAGAGCTTGTTAAATACCTAAAGGAATTAAACCCACAAAAAATTGGTATTATTGGATTTCAGCCAGCATTTGTTAAAGAGGTTGTTAATAACTTTGGAGCAGAGAATGTTTTAGTTAGTGACTTAAACCCAGAAAATGTAGGAAAAATAAAATATGGAGCTAAAATCATTCATGGAAAGTATAATGAGGATTTAATAAAAAATTCAGATGTTGTTTTAGCTACTGGTTCAACGATAGCTAATGGAACATTTGAAGAGATTTGGGAGTTGGCTAAAAAATACAATAAAAGAATTATTTTTTATGGAACTACAATTGCTGGAATGGCTAAAATATTAGGAGTTGAGAGATTTTGCATCCTCGGGAGATGATTATGCTCAAAATTGAAAATTTAAGGAAGAAATTGGCATACTTTAATCTTGAAATTGATGAACTTGAAATATATAAAAATGATTATTTTGTTGTTTTAGGTTTGAGTGGTAGTGGAAAAACTACACTATTGGAAATTATCGCCGGATTTAGAAAACCAGATAGCGGAAAGATTTATTTGAATGGAAAAGATATAACGAACAAACCAATAAATGAAAGAAAAATAGTAATGTGCCATGGAAAATATTTATTTCCACATTTAAGTGTTAAAGATAATATAGGCATTGGTATAAAAGATAGAAAATTGAGAGAAGAGAAAGTCAAAGAAATTGCTGAATTACTGGGAATAGAACATCTTCTAAATAGAAGACCAGACACATTAAGTGGAGGGGAACAGCAGAGAGTAGCTTTAGCAAGGGCTTTAGTTGTAGAACCAGAGGTTGTTTTATTGGATGAACCTTTAAATGCTTTAGATAGACTAACACATGAAAATTTAATATTAGAACTTAAAAAAATTCATAAAAATACTAATTTAACGTTTGTTCATGTAACTCATGATTTTATTGAAGCAATTGCCTTAGCAGAGAGAATGGCAATAATAAGGAATGGAAAGATAGAGCAGTTTGGAGATGTTAATGAAATTATAAACAATCCAAAAAATGAATTTGTTGCAAAATTCGTAGGATACAAAAATTTCTTAAAAGGAAAAATTAAAAAAGAAGATGGCTACTATATATTTGAAGGAGATTTAAACATTTATCTTGATAAACCTTACGAGTGTGGAGAGGCAGTTTTAGCAATAAGACCTGAAGATATTATGTTGGTTGGAGATGGGGGCTGTAGATACCATTACAAAAAAGACAACCTCTTTGATGCTAAAATCGTTGAAATTTATCCTTTAAGCTTATCTACTGTTAGGGCTATTTTAGATGTTAATGGCATTAATTTAATTTGTGAAGTTATAAGGTCTAAGGCAAATAGGATGGGTCTCAAAAAAGGAATGGAAGTAAAAATATCTATAGCTTCTTCTATCATTATACGGAAATAAGTTTCCTTATACCGAAACTTTTATATAATATGTAAATAAATTCATATACAAAATAGGAATTGAGGGATATTTATGTATATTAGAGGAAAAGCTCATAAATTTGGAGATGATGTCGATACAGATGCAATTATTCCAGGTCCATATCTAAAAACAACAGATGGACATGAATTGGCGAGATATTGCATGTATGGAATTGATAAAGACTTTCCAAAGAAGGTTAAAGAGGGAGATGTAATAGCTGCAGGAGAAAACTTTGGATGCGGTTCAAGTAGAGAGCAAGCAGTAATAGCAATAAAATACTGTGGAATTAAAGCAGTTATAGCTAAAAGTTTTGCAAGAATATTTTATAGAAATGCCATAAATATTGGATTAATCCCTATTATTGCTAATACTGATGAGATTGAAGATGGAGATATAATTGAGATTGATTTAGATAGAGAGGAGATTATAGTTAATGATAATCTCATTTTAAAATGTGAAGTTCCAAAAGGAATTGAGAGAGAAATTTTGGATGCTGGCGGATTAATAAATTATTTCCATGTTAAAAAGAAGAAAAAAGCTAAGACTTAATATTTATTCATAAAAAATTATCTTTTTTTATTATTAATTATTAAGGAAAAAGGTAGCCTATAACCGTAAAGTATATATATTATAAGATAAAATTATAAAACTGTCATCGGAAATAGGTTTCCTACTACCTACAATTTCACAATATCGAGGTGACCAAGATGAGTGTATATGACGAAATTGCTCCAAATGCAAAAAAAGTAGCTATCTATGGAAAAGGTGGTATTGGAAAATCTACAACCACACAAAATACTGCTGCTGCTTTAGCGTACTATTACAAATTAAAAGGTATGATTCACGGATGTGACCCTAAAGCAGATTCAACAAGAATGATTCTTCATGGAAAGCCACAAGAGACGGTTATGGATGTCTTAAGAGAGGAAGGAGAAGAAGGAGTAACCTTAGAGAAAGTTAGGAAAGTTGGATTTGGAGGAATCTTATGTGTTGAATCTGGAGGACCTGAACCGGGAGTAGGATGTGCTGGTAGAGGGGTTATTACAGCAGTTAATTTGATGATTGAACTTGGTGGGTATCCAGATGACTTGGACTTCTTATTCTTTGATGTCTTGGGAGATGTTGTATGTGGAGGATTCGCAATGCCATTAAGAGATGGTTTAGCAAAAGAAATCTATATTGTCTCTTCAGGAGAAATGATGGCTCTTTATGCCGCAAATAACATTGCAAGAGGTATCTTAAAATATGCTGAACAGTCTGGAGTTAGATTAGGAGGTATTATTTGTAACTCAAGAAAGGTTGATGGAGAAAAAGAGTTGATGGAAGAGTTTTGCGATATGTTAGGTACAAAGTTAATCCATTTCATTCCAAGAGATAACATTGTCCAAAAAGCTGAGTTCAACAAAATGACTGTTGTTGAATTTGCCCCAGACCATCCACAAGCTCATGAATACAAGAAATTAGGTAAGAAAATAATGGATAACGATGAGTTAGTTGTTCCAACACCATTATCAATGGACCAATTAGAGAGATTGGTTGAAAAATATGGATTGCTTGATAAATAAAGGCAAATTAATTATATTTATTCCTTATCGCTCAAATATTCTATTTAAATATTTTATTAAATTCAACTAAATTGGGGTGGAAATGTGAAGTTAATAAAAGCAATTATCAGACCAGAAAAAGTTGATGATGTAATAGATGCCTTAGAAAAAGCTGGTTATCCATCTTTTACAAAAATTGATGTTGTTGGTAGGGGAAAGCAGGGAGGATTGAAAGTTGGAGAGATATTCTATGACGAATTGCCAAAAACAATGCTACTAATTGGTGTTAATGATGATGAAGTTGATGAAGTTGTAGAAATTATAAAAACTAACGCTTACACTGGAAACTTTGGAGATGGAAAAATTTTCATTCAGCCAATAGAGGAAGCATACACAATCAGAACTGGAGCTAAAGAGTTATAATTTTGGTGAAATAATGAAAGAGGTTTTGGCTATAATTAGACCAAATATGGTCTCAAAAACAGGGAAAGCATTAGAAGCTGTTGGCTTTCCAGCGATGACTGTTATTAAATGCTTTGGAAGGGGTAAAGAGAAAGGATATATTGATGTAAATTTACCAGATGTTGTAGATAAAGAGAAAATTATTGAAGAAGGGGAAAAGTTGGGAATGAGAATGAAATACATCCCAAAAAGGATGATTTCTATAGTTGTGGACGATGCTGATGTTCCATTGGTTGTTGGAATTATAATGAAAGTAAATAGAACTGGAAAGCCAGGAGATGGGAAAATCTTTGTTTTACCAGTTGAAGATGCAATAAGAATAAGAACAGGAGAGTTTGGTGCAGAGGCAGTAGGTAACTAAGGTGATAAAATGCCATTCGTATTGCTTAACTGTGATAAGCCAATTCCAGAAAGGATGAAACATACGTACATCTACGACCCTGAAGAAGAGATAATTCCAGCATGTAATATCAAAACAGTTCCAGGAGATATGACAGAGAGAGGTTGTTCGTTTGCTGGAGCAAGAGGGGTCGTTGGTGGGCCAATTAAAGATATTATTCACATGGTTCATGGCCCTGTTGGATGTGCATTCTATACATGGGGTACAAGAAGAAACCTATCTGATTGTGAGTTGCATAGGAGATATTGTTTTACAACAGATATGCAAGAGGCAGATGTTGTTTATGGTGGAGAGAAGAAATTAGAGAAAGCATGTTTAGAGGCAGCTGCTGAATTTCCAGAAGCTAAGGGAATATTTATTTACGCAACATGTACAACTGGATTAATTGGAGATAACTTAGAGGCTGTGGCAAGAAAAGTTGAGGAAAAAATAGGAAAACCAGTCTTTGCCTGTAACTGTCCAGGATATGCAGGGGTTTCTCAATCAAAGGGGCATCACATACTCAACACAGAGTTCTATAGATGGTTAAAAAAGGCAAGGGAAAGATATCCTGAAAAATGCTTGAAAGATGAGGAAAAAACACCTTACGATATTGCAATAATTGGAGATTACAACATGGACTGGGATTTAAAAGTAATAGTTCCATTATTTGAAAAAATTGGATGTAGAGTTGTTGCAGTCTTTACAGGAAATGCATCCTTAGATGATTTGTTCAAATTGCCGGATGTTAAATTGAACGTTGTCCATTGTCAGAGGTCAGCTAACTATATAGCTGAGATGATTAGAGATGGGTTCAATGTCCCAAGAATTTGGGTCTCTCTATTTGGAATTGAGCAAACTGCTGAAGCATTAAGAAAAACTGCAGAAGCTTTAGGAATTCCTAAAGAAAGAGTTGAGGAAGTTATAAAAGAAGAATTGGAGGCAATTAAACCACAATTGGATTTTTATAAATCAAAATTAGAAGGAAAAACTTGCCTTGTCTATGTTGGGGGACCAAGAACATGGCACTGGGTTAGGGCAATGAAAGAGTTAGGAATAGATGTTGTAGTAGCATGCTGTACATTTGCTCATGAAGATGATTATGAAAAGTTAAATAAAAACTTGAAAAAGGCTGGGCTTAAAGGAACTTTAGTTATAGATGCACCAAATGAACTTGAGTTAGAGGAAGCTGTTGAAAAATACAAACCTGACTTTATGCTTACTGGACTAAAGGAGAGATATTTATTCAGAAAGTTTGGAATTCCAACAATTAACTCTCACAGCTATGAACAAGGACCTTATGCTGCGTTTAAAGGATTTGTCAATTTCGCAAGAGATATTTACAAAGCAGTATATCATCCAATTTGGAACATTTTAAAAGAAGGAGAGAAGAAATTTGAAGAATTTAAAAAGAAAGAAAACACAAACAACTAATCTAATCTCTTTAAACTAAATTTATATTTTTATAGGTGATATTTATGGGAATAACTTATGTTGAAAAAGAGAGAGCAGGAACTATAAACCCTAACAAAACATGTCAGCCAATTGGTGCAATGTGGGCTACTTTGGGAGTGCATAGAGGAATTCCATTTGTACAAGGTTCTCAAGGATGTTGTACTTATGTAAGATATACATTCAACAGACATTTTAGAGAGCCTGCAACAATTGCTGTAGCCTCATTCCACGAAGATGCCGCTGTTTATGGAGGGATGAGAAACTTAGTTGAAGGGGTTAGAAACTTAGTAGCAAGATACGACCCTGATTTAATTTCAGTTGTAACAACATGTTCATCTGAGACCATTGGAGATGATGTTGAAGCATTTATTAGGGCTGCAAGAAAGAAGATTGCAGCAGAGTTTGGAGAAGAAAAAGCTAAGTTGCCAATAATTCCAGTACATTGTCCATCTTACCAGGCAAGCCATGTTAAAGGTTATGATAATGCTGTAAAGGCATTTTTCCAATACTTCACATCTGGAAAGAAAAGAGATGAAGAAAAAGCTGAAAAAATAATGATAGTTCCAGGATTTGGAGTTAATCCTGGAGATATATTGGAGATTAAAAGGATATTAGATATGTTTGGATTAAAAGAAGGGGAAGATTATTCAGTATTATTTGATATTAGTGAGACATTATATCAGCCGTTAAGAGAGCCAATAAAAGAAATTCCTTACTATCCAAAAGGTGGAACTAAAGTTGAAGAATTTGAAGAGATAATTAATGCTAAGGCATTGTTTGTTTTATGTAGGCATGCTGGTGGTAGCGGGGCTTTATTCTTGCAGAGAAGATACAAGATTCCTGCTTACTATGGATTACCAATTGGAATTAAAAATACTGATGATTTCATCATAAATATAGCAAAAGTTACTGGAATGGAGATTCCTGACAAGTTGTTGGATGAGAGAGGGAAGTTGATAGATGCTATAGTAGATACAATCCACTACACAATGGATAAGAAAGTTGGAATCTTTGGAGACCCCGACTTTGTTATAGCAGTTTCAAGATTTGCTTGTGAGATGGGAATGAAGCCAGTTGTTGTTAATACACAAACTCCATCTACAACATACAAGAAAGACATGGAGGCAATAGCTCAAGAGTATGACGTTGATATTGAAGTACAGTTCTCTGATTTATGGGACTTTGAAAAATCAGTTAAAAAAATTGGAGTAGATTTACTAATTGGACATCCAAGAGGAGGGGCAAAGATAGCTGAAGATTTAGGAATTGGGTTAGTAAGAATGGGTTTCCCTATCTATGATAGAGTTGGATACTTCAGATGGCCAATTGTCGGATATATGGGAAGCTTAAGATTCTTTGATGATATAGTTAATACAATATTAGATACACAAGTTCCATGGGACCAGAAACAGCAATAATTCCTTGTTATTTTTATTTTTTAATTATCTTTTAATTTTTTATTAAAACTTAAAGAGGGGGATTATGATAGTAGAATTTAAAAAATACGATGAATTTGGGAATATTGTTGAAGGAGATGACTTTCATTGTATTGTATTTTATATAAAAAAGAAAGAGATTCCTCATAAAGATGCGTTATTATTTGAGGCCGTGAAGGTTGAAAATACTCCAGGAATTGTGGCAAAGTATTTGATTGATGAAATAGAGAGCGGTTATGGAAGTCCTGAAGAGGTTAATAGCGTTGATGAATTAAAAAATTATGGAGTTCCTGATGATATAATTGATACAATAAAGGAAACTCTAAAAAAATATGGAATAAATTGGTTATTTAAGGTTAGAGAAGCAGAAAAATAACGGTGGAATTATGTGCTATGGAGAAGTGGGAATTTTTAGAGGATTTGTAATAAAAGATAATGTTAAAGTTCCACTAATTGAGATTAATGGAGAGATTAGAGAGATGATAATTCCAATTGCTAACAACATCAAGGTTGGAGATAAAATTATGGTCTATAACTCTTACAATTTTGATTATGAATTTAAAACTTTTAATTTAAAAGCTAAATTCTCTTCTATGCTAAAAAAATTAAGAAAATTAAATATTTTCTACATAAAACCAAATTTATCAATTACTGGGGGTATAAAATGGATGAAGTGTTAGCAAAGGTGTATATAACAAAGAGTGATGGAAGCAAAGAAAAATTTGACTTTGAAAAGGTTAAAAATTCTTTAAGAAATTCTGGGGCGGATGAAGAATTAGTTAAAGAGGTTATTAAAAGAATAGAAAATAGGATACACGATGAGATAACAACAGAAGAATTAAAGATGATGATTACAACGGTATTGAGGAGATTAAATAGAGTAGTTGCTCAAAAATATATTCAAAATCATAGTTAATGGTGATGGAATGGCAGTAAAGATAAATTACGACTTGTGCAAAGGAACTGAATGTGCAGAATGTGTAGATGTCTGTCCAATGGATGTTTTTGAAGTTGATGGAGATAAAGTAGTTGTTGCAAAAGAGGAAGATTGCACTTATTGTGAGGTTTGCAAAGATACCTGTCCAAATGATGCAATAATTTTAGAAGAGTAATTCTATTTTTGCTGTATTTTATTTTTAACTACTTTTTCTTATAATTTTTTATCATTTTAATATTTTAAATTTATAAGGAAATAAGTTTCCTAATACCGAAAAGTTTATATATCATTCATTAAAAATTTTAAGATAACAAGAAAATGTAGAGGTTGAAAGCATGAAAGTTTTATTCTTAGGAAAAAAACTTGATGATGTCGATTCTTACGATGTAGAGGATTGTTTATTCATCCCATTCAACAAAATAGACGTAGCAAAGTATGATTTATCAATAATCTACCTTCCTTTATTCTTTAAGGATTTAACTTCATATTCAGCAAATCAATCAAGTATTTTCACAATATTGAAGGATATAAAAGTTAAAGAAGTTTTAGAAAGCGAGAATGAGCCAAAAGTTGTTGTTATAGACCCATATTTCAAAAATATATCAAAAGGAAGAATATTAGAGCATTATTTGATGAAACATCTAACAAGAGATAAATTCGTTGTTAAATGTAAAGATGGGGAGGATATTAAAGCTAAAGATGAAAAATTTTCAAAATATGTTGATTTAATTGAAAAATACAGCCATATATATGATATTGAAGATGAAGATGGAAAGTTGGGGATAGTTGATACCCTCTCTTTAATTTGTGATTATGAACATTGGGACTATGAACCAATTATTGAGAATAGTGAGGGAGAGATTTTAGGCGTTAAGATTTTCAAAAATGGCTCTTTATACATTTTGCATCCACCAAGTGAATACTTCAGCGATTACAAAAAATTAATTGAAGTGCTGAAGGAGATAGTATGAATAAAACAAATTATGGTAAAGCTAATAATGTAAAAGTTCTTCCATACAAAATTACACTAAAAAAGGATGGGATTCCATTATCAGATAAAAAATCATCTCCTGGTGTTGTTAATCAGAGAAGCTGTCCATACTATGGAGCAAGATGGATTTTAGCTCCAATAAAAAACACTCTTCATATTATACACTCACCAGTAGGTTGTGCTTTTTATGGGCAGAATGTTAGGAAAAAAAGATATGTCATAGCTTCAACAGACATGCAGATTGAAGATGTAGTTTATGGGGGAGAAAAAAAATTATACAACACAATAATTGAAGCTCATAAAGAATTGGGAGGAGATGCGGTTTTTGTTTATATAACTTGCGTTCCAGCATTGATTGGAGATAACATAGAAAGCATTTGTAAAGATGCTGAAGAAATTTTAAGAGTTCCTATAATTCCAATAATTTGTCCTGGATTTTGCGGATATCATCAATCAAAGGGTCATGAAATTGCAATGAAGGCATTATTTAGATTAATTAAAGAAGGAGAGTACAAAAAAAGATTTAAAGATAAATTAACAGTTAATATCATTGGAGAATATGATATATGTAATGAAACAAAGGTTATTAAAGATTTGCTAAATAAATTGGGTATAGAGGTTATAGCAACATTTACAGGAGATTGCACAATAGAAGATATAAAAAATTCAAAAAATGCTAAGCTAAATCTTGTCCATTGTAGAAGAACTGGTAAATATATAGCTGATTATATGGAAGAAAAATATGGTATCCCACAATTAAAGGTTTCATTTATTGGATTAAGCAACACCCAAAAGTCAATAATGGAGATTGCAAAATTCTTTGGGATTGAAGATAGGGGAAGAGAGGTTATAAAAGAAGAGTTTGAAAAAATAAAGGATGAGTTATTATTTTATATGGAAAAGTTGAAAGGGAAAAGAGTTGGCATATTTATGGGAGCTTCAAAAATTGGTATGCTAACATCTGCCTTTAAAGATTTAGATATGGAAATTGTGTCTGTTGGCTCACAATTTGGGAGTTTAGAAGATTACTTAGATGCCTATATTAATGTAGATGACAACACTATCTTAGTTGATGATGCTTCAAAAATTGATTTAGAGTTGATATTTAAGCACAAAAAGCCAGATATCTTTGTTGGTGGAACAAAAGAAAAATACATGGCTGTAAAATTTGGCATCCCATTCTTATCATTTCCTCAAGATTTCTATCCATTCACAGGATTTATTGGTTTCTTAAATCTTGCAAGGGAAATTTATAAAGCAATATATCATCCAATTTGGAAGATGATTGAGTTTAAAATAGAACTTTCGCAAGAATGAATTTTATCTATTAAATATAGGACACTTAGAGGTGTCAAAGGTCAAAATTTAATATATAAACTGCGAAAGTCCTATTCAAAAATAAAATTTGAAATTTTAGAGATTTAATTTTTGCTGTCCAAATTTAACTCCTAACTCATCCAAAATCTTCTTAGTTATCTTTTCTCCAATAATTGAGGCTACTTTTGAAGGATTGTTTATAATATCATCAACACTTCTAATTCCAGCATTATACAGCTTTCTCGCTCTAACTCTTCCAATGTATTTTACACTTAAAAGCTCAATAATATCTTCCTTAGCTCCATATTCCAACCTTATTTCTAACTTCTCTGGAATTTCTGAGCTTTTGCCAATTATTTTAGCAATCTCTTTTAAAGCATGCATCATCCAAACAGCATTTTCAACCTTATATCTTAAAATCCCCGGCTCAATTTTGTATTTCTTTAAAATTTCATCTTCTGGAATTTCATTAATCCAATCATATAACATTTTAGCTGTTTTAAATGCCTCCAAATCCTCTATCTCAAAGCTTTTTATTCCAAGATTATACATTTCATCAATTAAATCCAACTCCTCAGATTTATAAACTCTTAAATTTGGCCTCATTTCTAAAGTTTTTGAGATTAAGTATAGATAATAAATCTCTTCTTCATTTTCCATTTCATATAAACCATTTATTATATATTTGGCTGACAGCGGGTCTATGTAAAGTTCAGAAACCCTCTTTCCTAATTCAGTAGGTATAAAATCAACAATAAACTCATTTTCTTCCAAAAATCTAATGACTTCATTAATATTCTTAGCAACTTCCCTCAAATTTCCATATTGATGAGCATAGAAAGTATTTTTTATAAACCATTCTAAATCATACTCATCTTTAATCTCTCTTGTAGCTATAAGCCCTAAAAGTTGTATTCTCAAAACTGCCTGATTTGAGAGCTTTGAATATATAGGCTCTGGCTTTTGAGTCAATGCCTGATAAGCCCTAAAATAATCTCTATCATTTTTTACTATTATTATTCCCTCTCCATAAGGATCTAAGCCAGGTCTCCCTGCTCTTCCTATACATTGCTGAATTTCCATTATTGGAATGTATCTTATTCCTCTATTTGTATATCTCGTTAAATCTTTAACTATTGCCCTTCTACAAGGCGCGTTAATGCCAACGCTAAGCGTCGGAGTGCAGCAAATAACTTTAATTAACCTCTCTCTAAAAGATTTTTCAATAATTTTTCTATGCTGATAAGTTAAACCAGCATGATGAAACGCAACCCCTTTTAAAATGCATTCAGCTAAAGTTTTACACATTTCAGTTGGTGGCTCTAAGATGGATAAAATCTCTTCAGCTATTTCTTTTAGCTTTCTCTTTTCCTTATCTGTTAAAAATTTCTTTAAATTTAATTTTTTTGCCTCATTAACTGCTCCTTTTTTGGTGTTGCAAAATATTAAACAGCATCCTCCTTCTTTCACACAATCAACAACTAAGTTGTATATATCGTTATCATTAATAGCTTCTATTTCTTTATTTCCTCCATTTATGTATTCTATAACTCCTTCTTTATAAATTCCCTTTTTTAACTCAACAGGTCTCCAATCATCAACTATAAGCTCAGCATTAAGCCACTCAGCCAATTCATCTGGATTCCCTATTGTAGCTGACAAACCAATAATTTGTATATTAAATTCTTTTAATTTAGTTAATAAAATTTCTAATGTCCCTCCTCTTGTCTCATCATTAATTAAATGGATTTCATCAACTACAACAACAGAAACATCGTTAATCCAATCAATTTTATGCCTCCATAGAGAGTCAAGTTTTTCAGCTGTTGTTATAATTAAATGATATCTACTTAAATCCTCATCTTCATCGTAATCTCCAATTGATAAAGCTATTTTTAATCCAAACCTATCATATTTGCTTTTAAATTCTTCATATTTTTCTGATGCCAATGCCTTTAAAGGCACTATAAAGATGCCTTTTTTATTTGTAGGTTTTTTGTTATCATCTAATAAGTGATTTATTAAAGCCATTTCTCCAATTAGTGTTTTTCCTGAGGCTGTTGGTATAGAAATTAAAAAATTTTTATTTTTATCCAATAAACCTCTCTCTAATGCCTTTTTTTGCGGCGGTCTAAGCTCCTCTATACCTAAATCTCTTAAAATATCTAAAACTTTCTTCATAATTAACACCAATTAAACCTTTTCAGCTGAGATTGCTACAAATCCTCCTTCTCCATAACCTTCTTTAACTTCAACCTTATCAACTTTATCAATTTCTTTAAAAATTGTCTGAGTAGATTTTATATTTCTAAATCCTAATCCATTTAGCATTTCTATAACGTCCTTAGCTGATAAAAAATTAGCATCTCTATAAAATAAACTTTTTTCCTTCTTTTTCTCATATATCTTTCCTAAAAAGCTATTCTTATCTATAATTCCAATAATTATCTTTCCTCCTTTCTTTAAAACTCTCTTTGCTTCTTCTATCATCTTTTTTGGATTTTCTGAAAATTCCAAAACAGTATTTATTAAAACGAAATCAAACTCTTTATCTTTAAAAGGTAAATCTTCACCTTTTGCTATTATAACTTTTATTCCTCTTTTTTCAGCAATTTTTGCCATTTCTTTTGATACATCAACACCAATTTTTATATCAAAAGGTTTGGCAAATCTTCCAGTACCTACTCCAATTTCTAATCCTTTTCCTTTTGGAATATGCCTTTTTAATGCCTCAATCTCTGATTTGTAAATAATAGAGTTTTCATCAAACCATCTATCATATTCCTCAGCGTATTTGTCAAAAGCATTCACAAAATCCACCTATAGAATTTTAAACCCCAATTTTTTTATTTTTTTAAGTTCTTTTTTATCTATTTCAACTTCTCTACCAAAACTTATAAAGTTTATTGCATGAACTGTCTTTTCATAAAATTTAGGATAAATTATATTATAATCATCTACATATCTTAACAAGCTTTCATTTAAAAATAAGCTATATCCCTCTTCAACCAACTCTATAGCCCTAAATGGATTTTTTGTTTTAATTTTTACCTTAAATTTTATCCCTTCCTTCTTTAAAATATTATAAACTATTCTTTGAGAGCTAAATCTAATTCCTACTAAATTTTTGTAATCAAACTCTTTTTTACTAACCATTACAAAGTTGTCATAGGCTATTAAAAATATATTAAAATCAGTACTACCAATTTCTGACTTCAAAAACCTCTCATCACCCAACCTATAAATCCAGTAGCTATCATCAACTCCCAAAATATCAACAAAACCCATTTTTAATAATCTTAAAGCATTATCAAAAGATGTTATTAGTGGATTTTCAAATAATATTTTGGCAATCTCTCCACTTACAAACCCAGAAACTGTAAAAAAGTGATGTTTTAGTCTTTTACTATGTATGTTGTAGGTTTCTAAAATCTCTAATCCAGTATCTGTTAAAACAGTCCCATTTGGAGAGGAATAGTATAATTTAACTCCCAACTTATTTTCTAATCTTTTTAATTGAATATTAAAAGAAGAAGGGGATATATTTAATAACTTAGATGCCTCATTTTGGGATTTTGTTTTATGTAAAGCTATTAAGAGTTTTATTTGATTTGGCGTAATTAATTTTCCTTTATATTCAACAGTTAAGTTAATTTTAGTATCTTTCATAATTTACCATCCAATATTTAGTAATTTAGCATCATAAACCATTACTGCATCTCCAATCATATAGACGCCATCATCTTTAATCTCAATCTCTAAATCTCCACCATCTAAGTGAGCCAAAACCCTATTACTTGTTTTACCAAGTTTGTGAGCTATAATAACTGAAGCTGTTGTTCCTGTTCCACATGCGGTTGTGTATCCAGCTCCTCTCTCCCAAGTAACAATTCTAATTTCATTATGACTTAAAACCTTTACAAAATGCACATTAATTCTCTCTGGAAATGCTTCATGATGCTCTATTTCTTTTCCAATAACATTTAAATGTTTTCTAACAAAATCTAAATCAATGCCGTTATCTTCAACAAATATAACTGCATGTGGATTTCCTACATTTACAACACTTAACTTAACTTTAGGTAAATATGGATTCTTTAATTTTAACTCTCCATTTAAAAATTCATCATCTTCTTTATAACCTTCAATAACCATTGGTATATCTTTTAATTTAAACTTTGGAACACCCATATAAACTTTAATCTTCTTTACTTCATCTCCTTCTATTTCCATTTCAGAAATTCTTAAACCCCCTTTTGTCTCTACTTTTAAAGGATTTTTTTTCATTATCCTCTCATAAACGTATTTTGAGAAGCATCTTATACCGTTGCCGCACATCTCAGCCTCAGAACCATCACTGTTGAAGATTCTAAATCTCACATCATATTCATCAGATGTAGGTTTTTGGATAAATATAACTCCATCAGCCCCAACTGAAAAACCTCTTCTACAAATTTTTTTAGCAAAATTTCCTTTTTCCTCTTCTTTAACCTTTTCTCCATCAAATTCGTTAATAACTATGTAATCATTCCCAAGTGCATGCATCTTTGTAAATTCCATTTTCCACACCAAAAAATAGTTTTTATATTAAATTTAATAAAATTTATTAAGTTGAAGGTCTTATATTAACTCTATTTAAACATTTTTCATCTATTACGACAACATCTTTAACAGCAACTACAATTTTATAAGGAATTAAAACATTTTTTCCCTCTTCAATATATACTGGGCTATGTTCAACAGGTTCAATCTCTAAAGAAACTAATTTTCCAACTTTTTCATCAAAAATAATATCCTTAACTTTACCTATTACACTACCCATATTTCCTATTACATTTCTTTCAAATAACAACTTAGCAGGCATTTTTTCCATTTTATCCCCTCAAAAGTATTTCAGCAAGTTTTAAATCCTCTTTAGTATTAACATTAAATACCAACTCATCAATAACCATAATTTCTTCTTTTTGATATCCCTGCTTTGGGGACAAAACATTTATCCCCACAGGAACTAAGTTATTAAAAGATATTGATGGATTTGGATATCTTTCCTTATCAATCATAACAGCCAGAGCCTCAACATCTGGATTTTTAGATTTAATACAGTAAAAATAATCAACTATACTATTAATAATTTTCGATGTTAAGTTAATCAAATCAGAGCTAACAACTAAAAATGGCTCTGAGAAATATTCAATGCATTCATTTAAATCTTCTATATAACCGTTACCAGAAGTATATATAACTGAAATATTTTTATAACTCTTATAAGTTGATATTACGTATTCTTTTGTTTTTGGAGTATTGGGTGATACAGCAATGAATATATTTTTTATCTTTGATTTTAATAAAGGGAATATGACATAATCTATAAGACATCTACTATTAACTTTAACTAATGGCTTTTCCACATTTCCCATTCTCGTTCCTTTGCCACCAGCCATAATTAAAGCGTCCATTTTAAAACCTCTCAAAATTAATTATCTATAAATATTTGTTTAGAGTTATATAGTTGTGTGCAAAAGTGCTTATAATGAATAAGGAATTAAAGAATGCCTTCCTTTTGGAAGGCATTCAAATTTTCCTTTTAAAGTTTATTTTATTTTGCACACAACTATAAATTGATAGCATATTTAAAAATGTGAGAGATATGTGTTCAATAAGTGGGATAATTGTTAAAGAATGTCAAATTCCTGCAAAATATGCAATAGATATGATGAAAATTTTAAAGCATAGGGGGAGAGATTCCTCTGGGCTGTTGTTGGATGATGAAGTAATTTACTTTGAGGATTTTAAAGATGTTGAGGATTTAAAAGATGAGATGATTGGAAATTTAAGCTTAGCACACAACAGATTGGCAATTGTTGGAAGATATGGAGTTCAACCAATACCTAATGAAGATGAAGATATATGGCTGGTTTGTAATGGAGAAATTTACAACTATGTTGAATTAACTGAATATTTAAAAAAATATCATGAATTTAGAACAGATAGCGATAATGAAGTCATAATTCACTTATATGAAGAAGGAATGTTGGAAGAGTTAGATGGAGATTATGCCTATGCCATATACGACAAATCAAATAATATAGTTTTATTAGCAAGGGATATATTTGGAGTTAAGCCATTATTTTATATAGATACGCCAAATTATTTTGCATTTGCTTCAGAGAGAAAGGCATTGTGGCATTTATTAATAAATATTGATGGCTGTGAAAAAGATTTAGATAAATTAAATAGTAAAATTAAAACATTAAAACCAAATTCACAGCTAATTTATTATTTAGATGATAATAAGTTTGATATCATTGAGAACTTTAAAAAGATAGAGCTAAATTATATGAAAGAGAGAAGTTATGAAGAAGCTAAGGAATATTTAGATAAAGCATTAAAAAAGGCTGTTTTAAAGAGAGTTAGGGGATTGGATAAAGTAGGAATTATATGCTCTGGTGGAGTTGATAGTTCATTGATTGCAAAATTAGCCTCCCAATATTGCGAAGTTATTTTATATGCTGTTGGAACTGAAAATAGCGAAGATTTAATTTATGCTGAAAGATTGGCTAAAGATTTAAATTTAAAGTTGAGAAAGAAGATTATTTCAGAAGAAGAGTATGAGAAATATATATTTAGAGTTGCCAAAGCAATAGATGAAGTTGATTTAATGAAAATAGGTGTTGGTATTCCAATCTATGTAGCTTCTGAGATGGCTAATGAAGATGGTTTAAAAGTTGTTTTATCTGGACAAGGAGCTGATGAGTTATTTGGTGGCTATGCAAGGCATGAAAGGATTTACAAAGAAAAAGGAGAGGAAGAATTAAAAAAAGAGTTATTAAAAGATGTAAATAACTTATATAAAGTGAATTTAGAGAGAGATGACCACTGCACAATGGCTAATGGTGTAGAGTTGAGAGTTCCATTCTTAGATGAGGAAGTTGTGGGAATAGCATTATCAATTCCTACAGATTACAAAATATCTGAACTCAGAAAGAAGATTTTAAGAGATGTAGCAGCAAAATATTTACCAGATTATATTGCATTCAGACCAAAAAAAGCCGCTCAATATGGAAGTGGTGGAGAGAAGATGATTTACAAAGTTGCTAAGAAATATGGATTTTCAAAAAAGAGGATTAATGAATTCTTAGATATGTTAAAGAAAAAGATTGTTAGTGAATTTTAAAAGAAATCTTTATTTGATTGAGTGATACCATGTTTGAGAAAAAACCTTTAATTGGAATGGTTCATTTAAAGCCATTGCCTGGCTCTTATCATTATAATGAAGATTTTGATGAAATTTTAGATTTTGCTATAAAGGAGAGTAAAAAGCTTGAAGATGCTAATTTTGATGCTATATTAATTGAAAATTTTGGAGACGTCCCATTTAAAAAAGAAGTAGATAAAATAACCATAGCTTCAATGACAGTAATAGCCAAAGCTATAAGGGAAGAAATATCTCTTCCATTAGGAATAAATGTTCTAAGAAACGATGCCATTGGAGCTTATTCAATTGCCTATGCGGTTAAAGCAGATTTCATTAGGGTTAATGTTCTTTCTGGAGTAGCATTTACTGACCAAGGAATTATTGAGGGAAAAGCTCATGAATTAGCAATGCTAAAAAAATTACTTCCAAGTAAAATAAAGGTTTTTGCAGATGTTCATGTGAAGCATGCATATCATTTTATGGATTTTGAAAGCTCATTAGTAGATACCGTTGAGAGAGGTTTAGCTGATGCTGTAGTTGTTAGTGGAAAGAGAACTGGAAAAGAGGTAGATGTTGAAAAACTAAAATTAGCTAAAGAATTGGTTGATGTTCCTGTTATTGTTGGCTCTGGAACAACTTACAACAACTTAGAGAAACTTTGGAACTATGCAGATGGCTTTATAATTGGGACATGGATAAAGAGAGAAGGGATTGTTAATAATGAGATTGATATTGAGAGAGCTAAAAAAATTGTGAGCTTAGCTAATAAATTGAGGGGATAGTATGATTTTGCCAGTATGTTCTTTTATATTTTCTGCAGTATTGTGTTATTTTTTAATGAAAAAGATAGTTAATTATAAATTTGGCTATGATTTGCATAAAAAAGAGAAAGTTAAAGTTCCAGAGATGGGGGGTTTAGCAGTATTGTTTTCTAATGTTTTATTTATTCCATTTATAAATCCAATTTTTGTTCTTCCAATAATTGTTGCTGGAATTATTGGAGTTATAGATGATATAGCCAAGCTTTCACCAAAAGAGAAGTTAGTTTTATTATTCATTTCTGGATTAGTTGTAGGATTTATTTTTTATAATAATTTCAATATTGATTTGATAGCGATTTTATTTATTGCTTTGGGAATAATGATATTCTCAAATTTAACAAATATGTTGGCGGGATTTAATGGATTAGAGATAGGAATGGGAATTATTGCTTCTATATCATTGGCTGTTGTTTTGTTTTTAGATAACTATACAGTTGGATTTCTATCAGCGTTAATATTTTCTGCTTCTTATTTTGGGTTATTAATCTTTAACAAATATCCAGCGAAAGTATTTCCTGGAGATGTAGGAACTCTACCAATAGGAGCTTTCTTAGCTGTTTTAGCAGTTATATATAAAGAATATATTCCATTTTTGATTATAATGTTGCCTTATCTAATAGATGCTGCTCTAAAATATTTAAGTGCTGGAGTTATGAGTAGAGATGAGCATAAACCAACAACTCTTAGAGAGGATGGAAAGCTATATTATATTGGAGGCTATCTCTCTCTACCAAGGTTGATATTGAAATACAAACCAATGAAAGAATATCAATTAGTTGCAGTTTTGTGGATTATTGGAATATTTTTTGGAATGATTGGAATTTTAATATCATTAAAGGTTTAATTGGTGATTATTTTGATAGAAAATATATTAAAAGAGATTTTAAAAGAAATAAAACCATCAAAGGAAGATATGAAAAAATTGCAAAATAAAGCAAATGAAATAATTAATAAAATATGGGAAATAGTTAAAGAAAACAATTATCCAGTTTTAGAGGTTTTGTTGGTAGGTTCTTCAGCAAGAAATACTAATTTAAAGGATGATTACGATATAGATATTTTTGTATTGTTTGATAAATCAACTTCTGAAGATGAATTGGAAGAGATTGGGTTAAAGATAGGGATTGAGGCTATAAAGAGGCTAAATGGAATTTATAATATAAACTATGCATCTCATCCCTATGTTAATGGTAAAGTAGATGATTATGAGGTTGATATAGTCCCATGCTATAAGATAGATTTTGGAGAAAAAATAATCTCTGCCGTTGATAGAACTCCTTTGCATCACAAATTTTTAAAAGATAGATTAAATGAAAAACTATGTGATGAAGTTAGATTGCTAAAGGCATTTTTAAAAAGTTTAAATTTATATGGCTCAGATGTTAAAACTAAAGGATTTTCTGGCTATTTGTGTGAGTTGTTGATTTTACACTATGGTTCATTTATAAATCTTATAGAAGATGCTCAGAATTGGAAGATTGGGAAGAAGATAATTTTAAAGGATATATTTGAAATTTATAAAGATGTTGATATTAAAAATCTTAAGGAATTTGATGAGCCATTTATTGTTTATGACCCTGTAGATTTAAATAGAAATGTAGCTGCTCCTTTAAGTAAAGAAAACTTTTGTAAATTTATATTTTATTCAAGAGAATTTTTAAAAAATCCGTCTATAGAGTTTTTTAGAGATTATGCTAAAAAAATGGAAGAAATTTTGGAAGATAGGGAGCATGGATATAGGTTGATATTAAAAATCCCAAGGGAAGATGTTGTTGATGACATCATCTATCCACAGATGGAAAAGCTTCAAAAAAGTATAAATAAAGCTATTGTTAAAAATGAATTTGTAATTTTAAGTAGCAAGTGTTTTGCAGATGATAATTATTGTTATCTATATTGGGAATTTTTAGTGCATGAACTACCAAAAATTACTTTGAGAGAAGGTCCTCAAATATTTAAGAAGGAGAGAGTTGAGAGCTTTTTAAAAAAGTATGATAAAGTTTTTATTAAGGATTGTAAGTTATTTGCTTATGCAGAGAGGAAATACTCCCATATTATTGATTTATTTAAAGATATTGTTAATGGAAATTTACAGAACATTTCAATCCCGAAATATGTTAATCCGAGAAAAGGAGAAATCATTGAGTTGAGGGATTATGGAAAATACAAGTAATTTAATAAAAAATGCCAATGAATTTTTGGATTCTTTAAATGGGATTAACAATAAATTAAAAGAGATATCTGAGAAAATAAAAAATAAAACCATCGATAAAACTGAATTATCCAATATTATATCAACCTTAGAGAAAAACTTAGAGATTTTGCAAGATTTAAAATCAAAAATGGAGTTTTTAGAATTTGATTCTCCATATAAGAACGTTGGAAAGTTAAAAGGTGGATATGATAGTGAAGGATTACAAGAAATAGCAAGCTACAGCACATATTTAAGGAGAATAGCAAGTGAAAAGAAGGGAATATTGGAGAGAGTTAGACATGCCTTAGTTTCCCACAAAATTGCCTTAGCTCACTTAACTGAAGATATTGGTAATATAAACTTGCCTCCAAATCTGCCTTTAGATGGTTCATATAAAAAGATAATGTTTGAATTCCCACCTTATTTAGTCACAACCTATAAAGAGTTTTTAGACATCTTAGAGCCAAAAGGTAGAGGAATTTTAACATCCTATACAATATCCCTTATAGTTATTGATAAAGGAAAGAGAGAATTTAAGAGGGTTAGAGTTGAAGACAAAAATTATGAGAAATATATTAAAGAAAAGTTTGGAAATGCTATAATAACATCAATAAAAAGGAATTTTTCAAAGAATAAAATTATAGACGACCAATATGTTAGAAGGGTTTTAGCCATTGGCTATCTCAACGCTTACAAAGATGAAATTGAAAATAAGATAAATGAAAAGATTAATAAGTTGCTTAATGAAGAAGAGAAAAAACTCTTAAATAAATATTTAGAACTCTGCTTATTATTTAGGAAAGAAGAAGAGATTAGTGGTGGAGTTTTGGATGTTAGATGTATGGAAGAAAAAAAATTGAAAGAACTTGAACTTAAAGAGATATTAGAAAAGGAAGGATTATACAAAGATGGAGAACCAACTGAACTATTAAAAAAAGCTATTAAAATTAAAAATGAGTTATCTAAGGAAATATCAAAGGACATTTTGATAAAAAAATTCTCTGAAGATGTGTTTAAATTTTATCTCTACAAAACACCGGATGAGAGAGCAAGGAGTAATTTATTCCCATCTATTATGATAACTCCACAAAAAGGATTTTTATCTTGGATGAAAGTTGAGGGAATTGATTGCATAAATGTCTTAGATTTAAAATTTAAATTAGAGGAGGAGCTTCCAAAGTATCAGATTCCTTTAAAGAATATTGGTGGAGTGGCTTTATATTTGGTTCATGATTGGGAAACTGTAGAGAGATTTAACTTTAAAAAGAAAGAGATTGAGGATTTGCTAAAAAAGATAGCTCTCATAGAGCCAATAAAAGAGATTTTAAAGGATAAAAATATAGATGTCAGTAAGTTAGAGAAGTTTGGTAAAGTTAAAAAAGAAAAGACAAAGAAGTTTTTGGATTTATTGAGTGGATTGTAATTCTTTAACAGTAACTAATGGAATTAATTCAACATTCTCTTTTTGTAAGTTTTCCTTAGCTCCTTCTAACCTATCAACAACTACAAAAACTTTATCTACAATTCCTCCATTCTCCCTAATCTCTTTAACTGCTTTCAATACGCTTCCTCCTGTTGTTGTAACATCTTCTACAATAATAACTTTATCTCCTTCCTTTAATTCACCCTCTATTTTATTTTTAGTTCCATAATCTTTTGGTTTTTTTCTAACAATTAGTAGCGGCTTTTGAGCAATAATTGAGACAGCTGTAGCTATAGGGACTGAGCCAAGCTCAACACCAGCAACTTTCACATCTTCATCTTTTATTTTCTCAGCAATAATTTCCCCAATTAACTTTAAAATCTCTGGATTTGTTGTAGCTTTCTTTATATCTATATAGTAGTTGCTTTTTTTACCAGAAGCCAAAATAAATTCTCCAAATTTTATACATCCTACATCCTTAAGTAGTTTTATTAATTTAGATTTTTTATCCATGAATATCACCTTGCCATCTCTTTTATGGGACTTTTATCATTAGTTGTTGCTAAGAAACTCTGCTTTAGGGCGGTGATGAATTCTTAAAAACCATATTCCATATCTTCTCTAAGGTATTTATTATGATGCTGAAAGCATCAAAATGCTTTTAAATATTTATTCCTGTAAAAGTCCCATAATTTTTTCAACAACCTTTTCTAATGCGTTATTTAAAATCTTTTCTCCAAGTTTTTCATCTAACTTAACTCCAAATCTTTCAACAATTTTTGCCTCTTCATCTATTGCTTTATTGTTCTTTCTCGCCTCTTTTAATCCAACCATTCCTACCTCAGGATATTTCTTAAAGTTGTTGTGTTCTTCCAATCTATCAATATCTGCTATGCCAATTATATAACCAACAGAAACTTCCTCTGTTGAAGCATGTGTAAATGTTATATTTATCATCTCTACTTTTGTATCAAACTCATATTCTAAATCTTTTAAAAAACGTTCAACTAATATGTTTCCTCCATGACAATTAACTATTAAAAACTTCTCTACACCAATTTTTTTACCTTCGTTTATCAAAAATCTTATATACCTATAAACTTCTTCAGGTTTGTTGTGTATTCCATGTTTAACATACTCATATTCAGTTGATGGAATAACAACTCCTAAAAACTTAGCTCCAGTTAAAATAGACGCTTTTAAAGCAATGTATGATGCTATCTTTATATCAGTATCTATTGGTAAAACAGCCCCATGATTTTCTAAAAAAGAGCCTAATGCTATAATCCCTACTTTATGAACTTTCTCATTCAATATATTGCCTGAAGATACTCTAAGTTGCATATTATCCCAAGATTATCTTTTTTAATAAGCCATTTTTAACCATTTTTAAGTTTAATATAACAACTCCACTATTAAAACTTTCTTTTAATGGATTTTTTGCGGTATTCCATCCTTTTCCATCAGTTATCCATATAAATTGGACATTATTGTTTTTGTTTTTTATAAATTCGTTTAATGCTTTATACTCTCCCGCCGTTGCCTTTAATTTTGAACCTCCTCCACTATAAAAATTAACCTCAATAAGATACAACTTTTTATTATTTTTGTTAAATATTGCAAAGTCAAATTTTCTATTTGTTTTATCCAATATTAAATTTATTCCCCATTTTTCTTTTATTTTGTCTTTTGTAGCTTGATAAATATAATCGAGCTCTTTATGTTGTTTGCATAGATCTTCAATATATTTTTTAACAATATTTTCCATTAAATCTCCTATTCTGTTTTTTCTTGCATTTGTGTCCATCCCTACTTCCACACCAAAAACATAATCTACCAAATTCTTTATTTTTCTATTTTTTAATAAATCCTCCAATCCACTTTCTTTAAAAAATTTATAGTACCTTTCAATTTCTTCATCAGTTAAATATTTCTTCTCTTTAAATTCTAATGTCTCTAATTCCATATTTTCATTTAAAACGGTTATTCTATTATCTCTAACAGCAATTAAAATAGGAAAAACAGTAATTACTTCAGGATATTCCTTTAATAATTCAAAAAATTCTTCTTTAAAGTTTTCTTTTCCAATTAAGTAATTTAGAATATGCAATCTTTTTTCTATCTTTTTTACATTATTTTCAATCTTCCCCCAATCTACAAAGAAATCATAAGTTTTTATTGTTTCTAAAAGATTATTAATTAAATTTTCAAAATCCATAAATCTATCCCTCAGTATCATCCTTTTTAATATTTTAATAGTTCATAATTAATAATTCATAAACATCATTTTTTCTTTTATTCCCTTTACAGTTAATCATTCTCTTAGCTACAACCTTTTTTATATTAAATCCCTCATAAAGCTTTCTAAAAAATTCAATGTTATATGAGTTACTTAACATCAATTTAGTCCCTCTATTATCCAACTTTCTATAGAATTTTGCTAATCTAATTTGGTCAGAGTCATTAAAATCATATTTTGTGTAGGAAGTGAAAGAAGATGTTTTATTTAATGGTTTATATGGAGGATCTAAATAAACAAAGCTCTTTTCATCAACATATTTATCAACTATCTCAAAATCTCCACAAATAATTATAACATTTTTTAATAATTTTGATACCATCTTTAAATTATTTTCATCAAAAATTTTTGGATTTTTATATCTTCCATAAGGGACATTAAATTCTCCTTTTTTATTAACCCTATACAACCCATTATAACATGTTTTATTTAAAAATATAAACTGTGCTACTCTTTTAACATCATCATATTCATTTTTGGTTTTATTAAATTCGTCCCTTATTTTATAGTAAAATTCTTTTCTTTTTTCATTATCTAATGATAAAAATTTATCTCTTAAGGATGATAATTCTTCAATTAACCTATCAACATCATTTTTAACAACCTTATAGCATAGCATCAAATCTTCATTAATATCGTTAATGATTATCTCTTTAAATTCATACTTTTGTAAAAGATAAAAAAGAACTGCTCCGCCACCAACAAATGGCTCAATATATTTTTTAATTTTCCCTTCTTTTAATTCATTAGGTAAATTCTCATCTATTTGCTTTAAAATTTGTGTTTTTCCTCCTGCCCACTTTAAAAATGGCTTAACTTCCATTTTATCACAAAATTAATGTTTTAAAAATAAAAAAGAAATAAAAAAATATTACCTTAATTATTTATTTTTATTCTTTAAAGCTCTCTTTAACATCCTTCTATATTTTCCCCATCTATCTTCTATAGAAAACTTTGGAGGTTTTGGAATTACTGTTTTTTCTCCACATTTTGGACAGATTTCTTTTAAAGTATATGTTCCACAATTTGGACATTTTTTCATTCTCATCCTTACCACTTATTTCTTATTTCTTACTCTCTCTATAGTAAGTTCCTTCTCCACCAAGTTTTTTAATTGTCTGTACCGCTTTTTCACATACCTTTTTAAATACTTCCTCTCCACTCTTATAATCAGGTGCTATAACTTCCACTCTATACTTTGGAGCACCAATATAAGTTATTTTCACTTCAACATCATCATAAGGGTTTGCTTTTAAAGCAGTTGTTAATGCTTTCTTTATTTGTTTAATTCCATCTGGTGCGTAGGATTTCATCTCAATTATTCCCTCAACTTCAACATTTGTTAATTCTATACTTTCTTTAGCAACTTCATATAAAACATCTTTCCATTCTTCGCTAATCTCTAAATCATCTAAAACTTCTTTCCCTTCTATAACTAAGGTTTCAAAGGCATTATATAACTCTCCAAACTCATCCTCTAATAAATATCCAACTTCTTCCCAAGCTTCTTCCAAACTTTTACCTAATTTTTCAGCAGCTCTTTCGAGCATCTTTGAAGCTCTTTGGAATCTCTTCCATTCTTGAACTTTTGCTCTTTTCTGTTGCTCAGTAACTCTCTTTAAGGACAAATCTATATGCCCCTTCTTTTCATCTACTCTTAAAACTTTTGCAACAACTCTCTGCCCAACTTTAACGTGGTCTCTAATATTTTTAACCCATCCTGATGTAACCTCAGAGATATGAATCATCCCTTCCTTTCCTGGATATTCTAAAAGCTCTACAAATGCTCCATACGGCTTAACATCCTTTACTGTTCCTATAACTATATCTCCCTCTTCAGGAAATTCTCTTCTCATAATAGACACCTCATAAAATAAATTTTTACTTTATTTTTTAAAATTAATTATAATGTAGTAATATAAAAAGATTGAATAGGAATTTGCTTTTTCATTATTTGAGTTTAAGAGATATATATTACTTAGGTTTATTCCCAAGCTTTTCTTATCTACATAGTTATATATTTATCAATTTAGATAATAAAATTTAAATTTTTAATTTTCTTAGAGTAATATTAAATTTATCGAAAGTATTATAAAGGTTAAGAGAAATAGTAGGATTATGAAAAACGAGGTGAAATTTATGAGTGAAGAAATAAAGGTTGTTGATATAAAAATATTTCCACACAGGTATTTGAAAGCAGAGACTACAGAAAAAGTGTTAAATGAGATTTACGATTTGGATGGGATTGTTAGGGTAATAGTTCATGGACAACCTTTGCCTAAGACTGTTCCATTTGGTCCTGCAAGAGGACTGCCAGTAAATCATCAAGATAGAAAAGTTATTAAGGTTAAAGGCGAGGAAATGGAATTAAGAGTTAAAGTTGGGGAAATAATTGTAACAGTTGATGGAGAAAAACTTGAAAAAATAATGGATGGAATAGAAGAAATATGTAAGAAAAACTTTCCATTTGGATATGATATTTATGTAGGTGCATTTACCAAAATAAAACCAACTGTAACTGATTATATAAAGTATGGGGATGTTAGCGGTATAGACCCAAGATTAATTGGTATGGTAGATGCATCAGCAAGATTAAAAGATTCTGTGAAGATGATAAAATAAACAAAATTCTTAGAATACCTTTAAATCTATTCCTTCAATATAAACTCTTTTTCCTTCAACTTGAACTACTACTCCAGAATGAACCTTCTGCATCATGCAATGTTTTGGGATGAATTTAACTGTCTTTCCAACTTCTGGAACTTTACCCTCTACAATTCCCTCAAATGCAACAACTATGGCTATACCAACATCTTTATACTCTATCTTTTTCTCATTTATTCTATGGCACGGCCCTACTACGTGGATTGTATATAACCCATGATATTCATCTATAATTTTAGCAAAGTGTGGAATTGGACAGCCCAAAGGTCTATATCTTATATAATCTCCAACTTTAAGCTCCTTCTTATCTATAATTAATAATGTTTCTCTACAAGAACATTCATTTGGTAGTGGTTTTAGTAGAAAATCTGCCTCATATCCATCAATAACTCCAACATATTTTTCTTCTTTTTTAATTTCTCCTTTAATATTTAAAATCTCTTTTAATTTTTTATAATTCTCCTTATATTTCTCTCTAAGCAAAAATGGGCAATCCTCTAATTTTACATCTTTATTCAATAATGCCTCAGCAAATAAATCACATCTCTTATATCCACAAGCTCCACAATTAAATCCTGGAAGGTATTTGGCGATTTCCTCTATCTTAATCATTTTACTCCCCTTCATATTCCATGAATCCATCTATTCTTCTTAAAATCCCTCTGTGATATTTCTTTGAGACTCTTGTTTCTCCAACACACAAGGTGCAAATACATAATGGGGCGTTATGCCTTAACTCTTCATTTTCTAAATCTTTAATATCTTCGCTTTCAATGATTTCTTTTGCAATTTCAACACATCCCTGCCCTGTTAGTCCATTAACTTCATAAATTCTACAATTTGGATTCATCTCTAAAACTCTTTCTCTAAAAACTTCTCTTTCAGCTTGAGAGATGATATCTCCTTTTGTAATAACTACAATATCTGCACTTGTTAAAAACGGCCCTACTTTTCTTGGTGTATTTGGGCCTGAAGTGGCATCAATGACACAAATCCCTAAGCTATTTTTTGTGTAGGGAGCACATCTATGGCAGAGACCAGCTGTTTCTATAAGCAAGATATCTCCCTTATCCTTAGCCCAATCAACCATTTCTTCAAAGTTGTATATTGCAAAGTGGTCTGGACACATATCTTTACTTAAACCTACCAAAACTGGAATTCCTAATTTTTTATACCTAATATCATCATCAGTATATAAACAATCAATTTTTACAACAACAGGTTTATAATTTTCATTAATTAGAGTTCTTATTGTATGAATAAGAACAGACGTTTTTCCAGCTCCTGGAGTTCCTGCAATTATAGCCACTTTCATTCTTTCACCACCAAACTTACATCTTCGTAAGTTAATCTCTCCCCAAACCTAATTTTTTCTCTTAGAGAAAGTAGCCAGTTATCAACTTCATTTATTCTTCTTGAAATTTCCTTCTCTTCTTCAGTAGTTTCTATAATCTTCTGCATTCCTCCGTTTCTCATCACTATCCTTCTATCAGTCATTAAAGCTAAGACAGGGTCGTGAGTTATAACCAAAACAATCTTTCCATATCCTGCCAATAGTTCTAAAGCTTCATGCTTTTTGATTCCAGCATTTTCAATCTCATCTATCAATACAATAGGAGAATCACTTATTACAGCTACATCAGCAACCATTAAACTCCTTGACTGCCCTCCACTAAGAATTGTTAAGTTGTAATCTTTCTTTATTGGCTCTCCTGTTAATCTATTTGCTAACTCTAAAACTTCATCAACTATATTTTCCATATAAACTCCCCTACTCTTTGCATGCATTAAAATAAACTCTTCTACAGTCATATCAGCTAAGAAATTCATATTTTGAGATAGTTGAGCAATTCTTCTCTTTTTTGGGTCTCTTCTCATTTCTATTGGTGGAACTTCACCATTAACTAAAATTTTTCTTTTAGAGATAGTATCTCCCTGAGCCAATTGCTCAATATCGCTGATTAAGTTTGATTTTCCACTACCTGTTGGTCCAACAACTCCAACAATCTCTCCTCTTTTTATTGTAACCTCTTTAACTGGCTCAGGGTTGCCGTTCTTGTCATAACCTCCAACAATCGTGATTTCTTTAATCTCCATGTTATCATCCCAAGGGAAAATTTTTTCTTATAAGAAAAACTGGAGTATATATTTATACTATAAGGTTATCTGTAATTACTATTGGACAAACAATTTTATATAATTTTTGATTTTTTATAAACATTAATTTATTAATTTAAATTTATAAATATATATGCGATAAAAAGAATGAACTACCAACATAGAATTAAAATTTAAAAAAAGTGTATCTACCCTTGGAAAACCGTGACCTTCATTGAAGCCATAATGGCTACTCGGCACGGCCGCCTTGTGGGTAGAATGCCGAGGTGGTTTCATCCCCTGCGGAAGGTCGCCACCCGGGACATATATTAATTTATATAAATGTGGTATATATATTTTACCACAACAATTTTTATTTCTCAAGCCATCCAAAGTATTTTTCTATTATATACCATGCTCCTTGTGGAGGGATTAATCCAATCTCTGTTATTATGGCATCTATATACTTAGCTGGTGTTACATCAAATGCTGGATTTCTTATCTTTATGCCTTTGTATTTATCTTCAAATGTTGTAACTTCTTCTGGGTCTCTTTCTTCTATTTCAATTAGTTCTCCAACTATGGTTTTTGGATGGAATTTGTATGTCTCAGCAGCTGTTAAAAAAGGAACTCTACTCTCATTAGCTATTAAAGCAATTTGTGATGTGCCTATTTTATTTACAAGACATCCGTTTGCTGTTATGGCATCAGCCCCCACAACGACAATATCAACATCTTTTATAAAGTATCTAACTGCAGAATCAACTATTAAAGTTACATCAATTCCGTAGTCATAGAGAGTTTTTGCCGTTAAATATCCTTGGTTTCTTGGTCTTGTTTCTGTGCAAAAAACTTTAATATCTTTTCCTTCATCATAGGCCGTTTTTATAACACTTATAGCAGCTTCAGAATTACAGTGAGTTAATATAGTGTCTCCATCCTTTATTCTATTAGCTCCAAACTTTCCTATATTTTCAATTGCCTTTAATGAAGAACTTATAAATTCATCAGCCCTCTCTATAATTCTTTCTTTTGGATTTTCTTCATTTAATCCTTTTAATACATACTTTACAGCATTTGGTAGAGAAACAGCTGTAGGTCTTGCAGATACCAATAAATCTCCAGCTTCTCTCATTTTATTTTTGAATTCTTCTTCACTTAAATGAAAAATTTTTAGAGCATATTCTTTTAATGCCTTAGCTGCAGCCCTCCCTATCCTTCCAGCCCCCCTAATCTCCATATTTTTGATTTTTTCATAGGTTTCTTTTATAATGTCTATTTCACTCATCTTAAACACCAAAAAATTTATTATAAAATTTATTGCCTTTTTAACATAATAAGTTTTTTGTATAATTTTTAGCTCAATTTCATCACACTGTTTTTTATAAAGTTAAATTATCTCAATCCTTACCTTATTCTTTCTTGCTACTTCTTTTGCTTTACCAGTTAATTTTACATTCCTACCAATAACAAACATTGGCTTAGCCCTAATTTTATTTGATTTCTTTATATGTTTTTCAATAGTTGTAGAAGTTATAGTTTGTTTTCCACTTTTTACTTCAATAGCGTATTTATATTTTCCCCATCTCACAATTAAATCATATTCTGCCTTTTTGTGCTGATTTAATTTTTTAATAACATTTCTACCTTCAATTTTATACCCTCTCTTTTTTAATTCATTTGCTACTCTCCCTTCTTTTTTACTTCCTTTTCTTTTTGGCATTTTATCCCCACTACTTAACTACAATTCTTTTTACTTTTTCCAAAGACATTTGCATTCACAAATTCTTTTATTGCTTGTTCTTCATTTATAATATCTCATTATTTGACTAAAACCAATGTATTAAGAGTTTTTATTCTCTTTAAGGTCTCTCAGAATATTCATTAATTTTATTGTTTCTTTTATTATATAAACAACTTTGTAGATGTGTTCTAATTCATCAATTGTTAATTTCTTCCCTTTTCTTCCTTTTAAGTATTTTTCTATAACTTTATAGCCACCAATTTTAAAGTTCCAGATATCTTCATCAATGCCTAATAAGATTGTTTCTCTGTTTATTTTGATACCTTTTTTCTTTTTGTCATATTTTACAGTTTCAACTTTTAGGTTTTCTCCTTCAATTTCTGAGTCAATGGCTAGGATATTTTTCATTAAGTGGAGTTCAACCAACTTTTTTCCAATCTCTTTGTATTTTTCAAAGGTTTCTTTATTATATAATGGAATTCTTGGGAGGTTGATTTTTAAAAATTCTTTGTATTTTTCTCTATATTTTGGGTCGTGTAGGACTGCATAAATGTAATAAAGAAAATCCTCTGGTGTTGCGTTATATTTTTCTTTGATTAATTTTAGGATGTCTTTTTTAATGTTTGGGACTTTTTGGATTTCTTTGGTTATTTTGTTTTCAATGAATTGGTAGAGTGGTGCAATATACGTAGTACCAGTTATATTTCCAGAAATTAAGTCTTCAGAAGCAATTTTATCTACAGCTAATGTTACGGCGTTATCCTCTAATTTACTCCTTCTTAAAAATGATAATCCAATATTCTCACCTAAAATGAAATACTTTTTTATTATTATAAGTCATTATAACATTTCATCAACAAAACAGCATCATATTCTAACCTTGGGCTCTCACATATTATAGTTCCAGAGGCTTCAAAATCTTTTAAAGCTTTTAAAACATCTTTATAATTAAAATTAGATTCATTTAAAGGCAAATGCCTCCTTTCCCCTCCCTTTCCATACTCTATTCCAGATAGATGAATGTGCATATCCTTTATAGCGTTTTTTCCTAAGGTATTTTCAATCTTTTCAAGAATTTTATAAAAAGAGTTGTAATCATTTATGGCCCCTCTACTTCTTGCATAAATATGGGAGAAATCAATACAGGGTAAAATATCCAATTCAAAACAAAGTTTTAATATCTCGTCAATATCGCCAAATTGTGATGTCTTTCCAGTAGTTTCAGGTCTTAACATAACATTTAAATTTAAAATCTCTAATTTATCCAAAATTCTTTGAATATTTGATTTTATTCTATTGTAAGTTACTTCCTTACTTCTTTTCAAATAATATCCAGGATGAAAAACTAAATTCCTACCACAATTGTTTAAAACCTTAGCTGTTTTGATAATTCTCCTTATACTATTCTCTATCTTTTCATTTTCATTTGCATTAAGATTTATAAAATGGGGAGCATGAGCAGAAAAAATAATATCTTTTCCATACTCTTTCAACGTTTTAGCATAGTCCTCTTTCATATAAACTCCTTTAACAAATTCCAATTCCATAGCTCCCAAATTTAACTTTCTTAAAACATCTACTCCTTTAAATTCATCCTCTGCAGATATTGGAACTCCAGCAGTGCCAAATATTAGCATACTGCCCCCTTCAATAACAAAATCTTTATTAAATTTTTATTTTTCTTCAATATTTTCATCTTCATCTTCTTCTATCTTTTTTGGAGGTACTCTTGCAACAGTTATATAACCTGTATGCCCAATCATCCTTGTTGATGGTCTAACACCTTTTTCAGAAATCTCAATTTCTCTCTCAATTATTTCATAAGTGTGTATATCCCAAAATCCTTCCTCTTTGAGCTTCTCTACTGTCTTTTTAACCTGCTCTATATATGGAAGATAAGTAACTATCCTTCCTCTTTTTTTATTCAATGCCTTTTTTGCATTCTCTACAACATTCCAAGGGTCTGGCAAATCTAAAACAATTACATCTACATCTTTCTCATCTATCTTCTCTCTAACATCACCAATTTTTTGGATAACATTGAAAAGTCCATCTTCAACATCAATTTCATCTTCATCATCAAACTCTTCATCTAAACCAATAATTTTTTGCCCTTTTCTAATAGCTCCTACTCTCAACAAATTCTTTCTTGCAACTTTGGCAAATTCTGGTCTTATATCATAAGTAATAACTTTCCCTGTTTTACCAACAGCATTTGATAGATACATAGTTAAAGCTCCTGAACCAGTTCCTGCCTCAACGACTGTTTCTCCCTCTCTAATTCCAGCTCTTGCTATAATGAACCCAATATCTTTTGGTAATAAGGTAGTTACTGTCCTCTTCATTCTCTTTAGGATATCAAACATTGTTGGCTCTACTAAATAAAATGTATGCCCTTTGTGTGATTTTAATTCAACACCTTCCTCAACTTCTTTCATATCTACAATTCCCAAATCTGTCCCAAACTTCTCAACATTCTTTTTTAACAAATATCTCTTTCCTCTATCATCCACCAATAATTTATAAGCAAACATGACACAACACCTTAAATTTTATTGAATTTTAATAGCTATCTAATCTTGTTTGTTTTAATTTGTTTAAAATTCTTTGACAGGTTTTCCAATGAGTTCTTGCAATATCAGGAAGTTTTTTATGTTTTTTAAAGTAATCTTCGAGGAATTTTATGGTCTTTGGGTCTGATGGGTAGCCACTTCCTATATCTCCATAAATTTTTTTGTAGTTATCTATTATTTCATCCCTCTCTGCCTTTGCTATTATTGAAGCGGCTGAAACAACAAGATATTTAGCATCTGCCTTATGTTCAGCTATAATCTTAACATTTAAATTTCTTTTTTTAATTATATCCTCTATCTTATCTTTAAAGCTATCTTCAAATTTTTTAGCATTTGTGCTACATGCATCTAAATAAATCTCAACCTCTTCATCTTTTATATCTAACTTTTCTATTAAATTTTTAGCAACTTCAGAAAAAGCATTAATTTCAATTTCATTTAAGTTGATAGAGTTCATTAGCTCATTTATTCTCTTTGCCTCTAAAATTAATTTCTCCACACATCCTAAATTTTCAAGCAATTTTTTTAAATATCCTCTTTTATTTTTAGTTAGCTCCTTACTATCTTTAACTCCCAATTTTTTTAACTCATCTTCTTTATCTTTTTTAATAGCATAAGCACAAACAACCATTGGACCCAAAACAGGCCCTCTTCCAGCTTCATCAATACCAATAATAATCATAATTATCCCTCAACTCCTCATAAGTTTATATCTATTTATTAATTTCTACTTGGTTTAAGCAGTAAGCATTTTATATTGTTTTTTTAAAATATTAAAGATACTACAAAAACCTTATATTTAGGTGAAATAAATGATTTCAAAGGATGAAATTTTAGAGATTTTTGATAAATACAACAAGGATGAGATAACAATAGCAACATTAGGAAGCCATACATCTTTGCATATTTTAAAAGGAGCTAAGTTAGAGGGCTTTTCTACTGTCTGCATAACAATGAAGGGAAGAGATGTTCCATACAAGAGGTTTAAAGTTGCTGATAAATTCATATATGTTGATAATTTCTCAGATATAAAAAATGAAGAGATTCAGGAGAAGTTGAGAGAGTTAAACGCTATAGTAGTTCCTCATGGCTCTTTTATAGCATACTGTGGTTTAGACAATGTAGAAAATAATTTTTTAGTCCCAATGTTTGGGAACAGGAGAATATTAAGATGGGAATCAGAGAGAAGCTTAGAAGGAAAATTGTTAAGAGAAGCAGGAATAAGAGTTCCTAAAAAGTATGAAAGTCCAGAAGATATTGATGGAACTGTTATAGTTAAATTCCCAGGGGCGAGAGGTGGAAGAGGTTACTTTATAGCTTCATCAACAGAAGAGTTTTATAAAAAGGCTGAAGAATTAAAGAAAAGAGGAATATTAACTGATGAAGATATAGCCAATGCACATATAGAAGAGTATGTTGTTGGAACTAACTTTTGCATTCATTACTTCTACTCTCCACTAAAAGATGAAGTTGAGTTATTAGGAATGGATAAGAGATATGAAAGTAATATAGATGGTTTAGTTAGAATTCCAGCAAAAGACCAATTAGAAATGGAAATAAATCCAAGTTATGTTATTACTGGAAATATTCCAGTTGTTATTAGAGAGAGTTTATTACCTCAAGTTTTTGAAATGGGAGATAAGTTAGTTGCTAAGGCTAAAGAGTTAGTCCCTCCAGGAATGATTGGACCATTCTGCTTACAGAGCTTGTGCAATGAAAATCTTGAATTAGTTGTCTTTGAGATGAGTGCAAGAACTGATGGAGGAACAAACAGCTTTATGAATGGTAGTCCATACTCTTTCTTATATAATGGTGAGCCATTGAGTATGGGGCAGAGGATAGCAAGAGAGATAAAAATGGCTTTGCAGTTAGATATGATTGATAAGATTATTTCATAATTTCTTAACAATCTTTTTTTTGTTTTAATAGGACTTTCGCAATTTTTATAGTTCATTAAGGTATCTATGATGCTAAAAGCATCAAAGTTCATTATTATTAGTTATTCCTGCGAAAGTCCTATTTTAAGTTATAACTCCCAAAATTACAGAAACTTTTTTAAAAGAATTAAACAAAATCTTAAAGAGCATATCTTCTTTAATCATAATAAATGGTGAAATTATGGGTTGGGATAATGCTCCATCTCATATTTGCAGAGGAGGAGATTTGAGAGGATTAGCTTTTTGCTGTCCCCCAATAAAATACTGTCCTATTCATGAAGCATTAGCTATATTAAAAATGACTCCAGAAGAGTTTATAAAAATAAAAGAAGATTTTGGGAAAAGAACAAAGCTTGGATTAGGAAAAAATACATGCTTTGGTAGTTTAGTGTGGTGTTGTAAAATAACAAAGCCCTGTCCTTATAGAGATTATGAACTTGCTAAAAATAATATAAGTCCAGAAGAATATATGGAACTAAAAAAAGAGCTTGCCAAAGAAATTATAAAAAATAGTGAGTTCTTTAAAGAGGCAGTAGATGTTTTTGTAAAAAAAGATATTCCAAAAGAGATTGCTGAAAAATGTATCTTAGAAACTGGAGATTTAAAGAAAGCTTATGAAATGGCAATAAAGATGACAGACAAAGATTAAAATGTAATCCTATTTTCTTGAAAAGCTTTAAACATTTCATATTCATCTTTTGATAACTTATAAATATAATATTTAACATCCTCAACTATGCACATACTTTTTAGTAATCTATAACTTTTTTCTCCATCAAAATCTTTTAAAAATGCATATGTTGGCTTTCCTTCTTTAGCGATTATATATCCTTCTTCACTACCTTCAATTTTAATCAAACATGTGCCATTAGATAGAGCATCAATCAATGAAACATTTTCTAAAATTATCGCCTCTTTTGATGAAGTTATTTTTTTGATTACATCATTAACAGATTCTCCAAAGAATATAACCCCATCAGGATATTTACTCTTTAACGAATTCAGTTGCTCGTTGGATATGTTTTCAATTTTTGCAATTATCTCACTAACAGCAAATGTTGTTTTTAACTTATTAATTGCTCTTTTTCCAAACAATATTTTCTTTCCAAAATATACTGCAAAAATCTCTCTTTTATTTTTATAAACAACAACTGCCTTTTCGTTTTTAAATCTTTTTGGTATAAAAACAACTTTATCAACAGAAGTTAGATATTTATATACGTCATTATAAGAATTAAGAACAAACGTGTTATCAAAAACCAAACTTAATTTTGAAATCTCAACAATAGATTCATCTGGTTTAAAATTTTTTAAAGCAGATTTTATTTCCATCTCATCTCCAACATAAATCTCTATTAAAAATTCATCAGAAATTTGTGAAAATATTTCTTCTAAACTTTTTTCTCTACCATTTAGCTTTGATGAGATTAGCTTTGAGTTTATATAATATAAAAGAGCGTTATCTATTCTAATAATTCCAGTAAAATTAGCTAATCCAGAAATAATTTCTTTTAAATCATCAACTCTTCCAAATTTTGAATATACTTTTTCCATAATCTCACAAAAAAAAGTAATGGCGGCGCAGGGGGGGAATCGAACCCCGAGGGCATCCGCCCTCGACGGATCTGAAGTCCGCCCCGGGCTACCAAGCCCGGTACCCCGCGCCACATTAATAGGCATTTATTATTAATAGATAACAGCATATTTAAAGGTTATTCACGTAAAGATATGATATGTATTATTAACAAAATTAATATCCAAAGAAAGTAAAATATTTTTTATTTTTTTAAAATTTTCCTTTAAAAAATTGAAATAATAACGTTTATATATTAAATTCAATAGACTATCAATCTAATCTATAATGATTTATAATGACAAATTAGGTGATGCTATGGATTTAAATGCTTTGATAAAAATCATTGAAAAAGTTGGAAAGATAGAGATTGAAAATATAACAATTACTGCAGACGAGCTAATAATAAACATCCCATCCGCTCCTCCAGTTGTTATACCTCAAACACCATCAATAAAAGAAAAATTGGCTGATGAGGGAATAATTGAAATTAAAGATGTCCCAGAATTAGATTGGCAACCACCAGTTGAAAAATACCCTGGCTATATTAGAGAAGTTCAATTTGGAAAACCAAAATCAGAAGGCGGTAGAGGTGTTGTTGTAAAAATTGGTGGGCAAAAAGCTTTATATAGATTTGAAGAACCACAACCAAATCCACCAGTTGTTACATTTGATATTTTTGATATACCAATGCCTGGATTACCGAAACCAATTAGAGAATTTTTCCAAGATGTTATGGAAGACCCTTGCGAATGGGCTAAGAAGTGTGTTAAAGAATTTGAAGCAGATATGATAACAATCCACCACATCTCAACAGACCCAAAAATTAATGATAAAAGTCCAAAAGAAGCTGCAAAATTAATGGAAGATTTATTACAAGCTGTTGATGTTCCATTTGTTATTGGAGGTAGTGGAAACCCTCAAAAAGACCCGTTAGTTTTAGAGGCGTGTGCTGAAGCTGCAGAAGGAGATAGATGTTTATTAGCTTCAGCAAACTTAGAATTGGATTATAAAAAGATAGTTGATGCGGCTATGAAATATGACCATAATGTATTGGCATGGAGTATTATGGACCCAAACATGGCGAGAGATTTAAACAGAAAGTTAATTGAAGCTGGCTTAGACCCAAATAGAATAGTTATGGACCCTACAACATGTGCTTTAGGATATGGAATTGAGTTCTCAATCAATGCAATGACAAGATTGAGATTGAATGGGTTGAAAGGGGATGAGTTAGTTAATATGCCAATGTCCTCTGGAACAACAAACGCTAATGGAGCAAGAGAAGCATGGATGGCTAACAAAGAGTGGGGGCCAAGAGAGTATAGATTGCCATTATGGGAAATAACTACTGGAATTACAATGATGATGTGTGGAGTTGATTTATTCATGATGCTTAACCCAATAGCTGTAAAAACATTAAAAGAGATTGGAAAAACTCTAACAACTAAGCCGGGAGAGGTTAAATTAAATACCAACAATTATGAGTGGATTACAGCAAAATCATAAAATGGCAGTTAAATTTTAAAATATTTAATTCTGAGGTGATTAAATGCCAAAAAAAGTTAGTGCAATGGATATCTATAAATTATTACCAAAAACAAACTGTAAAAAATGTGGACAACCATCATGTATGGCATTTGCTACAAAATTGTTAGAAAAAGAGGCGAGTGTTGACCAATGTCCTATTCTAAATACTCCAAAATTTGAAGAAAATAGAAAGAAAATTATAGAACTTGTATCTCCACCTGTAAAGGAAGTGTGGTTTGGAAATGATGAGAAAAAAGCTGTTATGGGTGGAGATGAAGTAATGTATAGATATCAGTTGTCATTCTTCAACCCTACACCAATTGGTATCGATATTAGTGATGAGTTAAGTGAAGAGGAAATTAAGAATAAAGCTAAGGAAATAGAGAATTTTGCATTTGAAAGAACTGGAGAACAATTAAAATTAGACTTTATTGTTATAAGAAATGCATCTGGAGATGTTGAGAAATTCAAAAAAGCTATAGAGATTGTGGAAAAAGAAACAAAAATGCCTATTTGTATTGCCTCATTAAATCCAGAGGTTATAAAAGAAGCTTTAAAAGTAGTTAAATCAAAACCAATGATTTATGCTGCAACAAAAGATACGCTGAATGATTTTATAAAAGTAATTAAAGAGCTTAAAAAAGAAAAGGATGTTGTTTTGGTTTTATCATCAAATAACGTTAAAGATTTAAAGAATATGGCTGCAAAGTGCTTAGCTAATGGTATTGAAGATTTGGTTTTGGAGCCTCATACATATCCTGAAAATATTGCTGAAACATTAGATTTAAATGTAATGATTAGAAGAAGTGCTATTGAGAAAGAAGATAAATACTTAGGATTTCCAATATTGAATTTACCAATTAATGCCTACTATTACGCTTTAAATAATGACTGCCCAATTTCTGGATTCTTTGATGATAAAGAGGTTGTTGCTAAGATGTTTGAAGCAACTATTGCAGCTACATTAATGAATAGATATGCTGATGCCTTAATTATGCATGGAATGGATATTTGGGAGTTAATGCCAGTATTAACATTGAGACAATGTATCTACACAGACCCAAGAAAACCACAGGCAGTTGAACCTGGCTTATATCCAATTGGCAATCCAGACGAAAACAGCCCAGTCATATTAACAACAAACTTCTCATTAACATTCTACACAGTTACAGGAGACTTTGAAAAAGACAATGTCACTTGTTGGTTATTAGTAATGGATACTGGTGGAAAGGCTGTTGATGTCTCAGTTGCAGGAGGACAGTACAATGGAGAGAACGCTAAGAAACTAATTGAAGAAACAGGAATTGCTGATAAAGTTAGCCATAGAATATTAATTTTACCTGCATTAGCGGCTTCAACAAGAGGAGATATTGAAGATAAAACTGGATGGACTTGTATTGTTGGAACAAGAGATTCTTCTCAAGTTGGAGACTTCTTAAGGAAAAACTGGGATAAGATATTAAAGGAGTGGAAAGAGAAACATCAAACAGCATAAATTCATGTAAAGTATAATGCTAAAAATCTTATTCAGATTTAAATAAAAATCTTTTTTATTATCTCAATAGCTTTTTCGATATCTTCATATTTTGTAGCATAACTAAACCTAATATAATTAGCTCCATTTTCACCAAACGCAATTCCCGGAACACATAAAACTTTATTTTCAATTAACTTTTTAGCAACCTCTACTCCATCCCCATACTCAGACACATTTGGGAATATGTAAAAAGCTCCATCAGGTTTATTAACTTTAAAAATATCCTTTAACCCCTTATAAATTAAATCTCTCCTTTTTCTAAATTCATTAACCATCTCTTCAACACATCTTTGACTACCTCTTAAGGCAGATAAAGCACCATATTGAGCAAAAGTAGTGGCACAGGCAAAGCTGTATTGGTGTATTTTTATCATATTGTTGATTAAATTCAACTCTTTATTTAAATTATCAGAAACTGCTAAATAACCAATTCTCCAGCCAGTCATAGCATAGGTTTTAGAAAATCCATTAATTAATATACATCTATCAGTAAATTGCATTGGTGAGTAGTGCTTCTTCTCATATATAATCTTATCATAGACCTCATCTGAGACAATAATTAAATTGTAATCTTCAGCAATTTCAGCCAATCCTTTAATAGTTTCTTTATCATAAACCTTTCCTGTAGGGTTTGCTGGAGAGTTAAAGATTATTAATTTTGTTTTTTTGGTTATTGATTCCTTAACTTGCTCTAAATCAATATCAAAATTATCATCTAAATTTATACTCTTAATCTTCCCCTCAGCAAACTCTGTCAATGAAAAGTAAGACACAAAAGATGGATTTGGGATTAAAACCTCATCCCCTCTATCAACCAAAGTCATAATGGAAAGCATTAACGCCTCTGAAGCTCCACAGGTTACGATAATATTGTCTTTATCAACATCTAAATTATAATCTTTCTTTAATTTGTTACTTATCTCTTCTCTAAGCTCTGGAATTCCATTATTTGGGGAGTAATGAGTTTTACATTCATCCAATGCTTTTTTTGCTTCCTCAATAATATGTTTTGGAGTATCAAAATCTAGCTCTCCAATACCCAAATTTATACAGTCAGAGGTTGCTAAATTAAATATTTCTCTAATTGCTGATGGTTTTATATTCTTACATCTACTGCTTATCATTCTCTCACATCCTCAAAATATAGCTTTTTATAAAGCTCAATTGCTCTAATTTTTATAGTTTTTGATGGCTCATTTCTTATATTGGAGTTTTTATAACTCTCATCCAACAATAAATCCAATTCACAAAAATGATTTTTTATCTTTTCTTTATATTGCCCGTCGATATCTTTTTTATTTATTTTGCATTCAAACAAATAATTTACAATCCCATCATCATGGCAATCTAAGCGTTTGAATAAGTTAAATTCTGGTTTAAAATCCCCTCTATCTGAGACTGTCAAGATAAAGATTAAATAAATATGTGTAAATAAAGGAAGATATGAAACTTACGATAGAAATGTTAAAGGAAGGGATTAAGAAGATAGTTAAAAGGAATAAGAAGTCGATAGAGATTAAAATTTTAGCTGGAATTTTGTATTATTTAGGATTATCGTTAAGAAAGGTTAGTTTGTTTCTTTCTCAATTTGAAAGTATAAGTCATGAATCGGTTAGAACATATTATCACAAGATTAAGGAGATTTTAAACGAGCCTGAAAGAAAGACAAGAAACCTAATAGCAATCGATGAAACTAAACTAAAGATTGGAAATGAAACTATTTATGTATGGTCTGCTATCGATGTGGGTTCTAAAGAATGTTTAGGTATCTATGTCTCTAAAACAAGATGCTACCTCGATACAATCTTATTCGTAAAAAATATATTAAAATTTTGCTCGAATAAACCAAAGATTTTAGTCGATGGTGGCAAATGGTATCCGTGGGCACTGCAAAGATTAGGACTAAAATTCGAAAGAGTTCGATTCGGTTTAAGAAATTGTGTCGAAAGTTTCTTTTCCCTACTCAAACGAAGAACTAAATCTTTCTATAATCGATTCCCAAGTAATACTAAATTCTCAACCGTCATTAGCTGGCTCGTATCTTTCTCCTCTTTCTATAACTTCTTTCTCTCCTTATCTTGACATCGTCTTATCTTGACATCGTCCCTCTATCTAAACATAAAATACCTTGATAATAAGCTTTCAAAATATATAAAAGTGTCTTTGGATTTTTATAATTCTCTTTCTCACATGATTTTTGTAAATGCTTGGTAAATCCTTTCCAATGATGACAAAGCTTTTTGCAAATGCAATTGTGAGCTATTTCTTAACATCTTTATGGTATTTTGAAGAATATAAAACCTTAATAACTCAAAGGTTATTAGAAATTCTAATTGGTAGTATTTTATAGCTCATCAAATTTATTAATAGAATTGGTTATTGGTTATGTTTATAAATTTATAACTTTCACTGGTGAAAATATGGAAAAAGCAGATGAAAAAATAAAATTAACTGAATTGGTTAAATTACATGGATGAGCTTGTAAACTGCCCAGCACCGAGTTAGAATATTTAGTTAAAGGAATAGTTAATGAAGAGGATTTATCAGACAAAAATATTTTGGTTGGATTAGGAGATGATGCATCAGTAATTAAAAGAAATGGATTAGTTATTGCAAAGACAGTAGATGTTTTCACACCGATTGTTGATAATCCATATATACAAGGAAAGATAGCTGCCTGTAATTCAACAAGCGATATCTACGCTATGGGATTATTAGATATAGTAGGTGTTTTAGCAATTGTTGGAATTCCTGAAAAACTTCCAATACAAATAGTTAGGGAAATGTTAAAAGGATTTCAAGACTTTTGTAGAGAAAATAAAACCTCAATAGTTGGTGGGCATACTATACTAAACCCATGGCCTTTGATTGGAGGTGCAGTTACTGGCGTTGGGAGAGAAGAAGAAGTTTTAACAAAAAGTGGAGCTAAGGAAGGAGATATTTTAATATTAACAAAACCATTAGGTACTCAAACAGCGATGGCGTTATCAAGAATTCCTGAGGAATTCAAAAATTTAATCGACATTACTTATGAGGAGGAAAAATACATTATAGATAAAGCAATAGAAATAATGACTACATCAAATAGATATGGATTAATGGCTTTAAGAAAAGCAGAAGAAAGAGTTGGAGATAAAATAGCAAATGCCTTAACAGATATTACTGGATTTGGTCTATTAGGGCATTCAAATGAAATGGCTAAGAACAGCAATGTTTTAATAGAAATCCATACTTTACCATGCATAAAAAAGACTCCTGAGTTGAGTAAATTATTTGGTCATGCATTATTGGAAGGTTATGGAGCAGAAACTGCAGGAGGATTATTAATATCAGCAAAAAAAGAGTATAAAGATGATTTAATTGATGAGTTGGAGAAAGCTAAATGTTATGCTTTTGAGGTTGGAAAAGTAAAGAAAAAATGTAAAGGAAAGGCAATTTTAAGTAAAGATGTTGAAATAGTTGAAGTCTAACTCGGTGCTGGGCAGTTCATCTCCATTAAAGATTCTATGTAAAAACGTCTTTAGTCGATGTGCCGAACCCGTTTAAGGGAGGCACATCGAAAATCTTTAATATCTTTTTTGTTCCTATTAAGCTAAAATTTTTATATTACATTTATATTACATTTAAGTTAAACTATTTTGCCATAAAAGTAATTAAATTTAAGATTATAACTCAATAAACTTCTTTAGGTGGGAAAGTATGGAGATAAAATTGGAAGAAATATTAAAAAAGCAGCCACTATACAGTGGAAAAGCAAAGTCTATCTATGAAATTGATGAGGATAAAGTTTTAATTGAGTTTAGAGATGATATAACAGCTGGAAATGGAGCTAAGCATGATGTTAAAGAGAATAAAGGGTATTTAAACGCCCTAATTTCATCAAAATTATTTGAAGTTTTGGAAGAAAATGGGATAGAGACCCACTACATAAAGTATATAGAACCAAGATACATGGTAGCTAAAAAGGTTGAGATTGTACCAATAGAAGTTATAGTTAGAAATATAGCTGCAGGAAGCTTATGCAGAAGATATCCTTTTGAAGAAGGAAAAGAATTGCCATTTCCAATTGTTCAATTTGATTACAAAAATGATGAGTATGGAGACCCAATGTTAAATGAAGACATTGCCGTAGCTTTAGGTTTAGCTACAAGAGAGGAATTAAACAAGATTAAAGAAATTGCTCTAAAAGTTAATGAGGCTTTAAAGAAATTATTTGATGAGAAAGGCATAATATTAGTTGACTTCAAAATTGAAATTGGTAGAGATAAAGATGGCAATTTAGTGGTTGCAGATGAAATAAGCCCAGATACTATGAGATTGTGGGACAAAGAAACAAGAGATGTGTTAGATAAGGATGTATTTAGAAAAGATTTAGGAGATGTTATTGCAAAATATAGAATTGTCGCTGAGAGATTAGGTTTGTTATAATATTTAAATGGTGAAATATATGTTTAAAGCAACAGTTATAATAAAACTAAAAAAAGGAGTTTTAAACCCTGAAGGTAGGACAATACAGAGGGCATTAAACTTTTTAGGATTTAATAATGTCAAAGAAGTCCAAACATACAAGATGATTGATATAATAATGGAAGGAGAAAATGAAGAAAAAGTTAAAGAAGAAGTTGAAGAGATGTGTAAAAAGCTCTTAGCAAACCCTGTAATCCATGATTATGAGATAAAAGTTGAGAAAATTGAATAATTAATTTTATTTTAAACTTTTTTTATTAAAATTTACTTAATTTTAAAATTTTTAAAGTTGGTGATTGAATGGAGAAGAAGAAAAAGCTTATTTTATTTGATTTTGATAGCACATTGGTTAATAATGAGACTATTGATGAAATTGCAAGAGAGGCTGGAGTTGAGGAAGAAGTTAAGAGGATAACAAAAGAAGCGATGGAAGGGAAATTAAATTTTGAGCAATCATTAAGAAAAAGAGTTAGTTTATTAAAAGACCTTCCAATTGAAAAGGTTGAAAAAGCTATTGAAAGAATAACACCAACTGAAGGAGCTGAAGAAACTATAAAAGAGCTAAAAAATAGAGGTTATGTTGTTGCTGTTGTTAGTGGAGGTTTTGATATTGCGGTTAATAAAATTAAAGAAAAATTAGGATTAGATTATGCTTTTGCAAATAGGTTAATTGTTAAAGATGGAAAACTAACTGGAGAAGTTGAAGGAGAGGTTTTAAAAGAAAATGCTAAGGGAGAAATTTTAGAGAAGATAGCCAAAATTGAAGGAATAAAATTGGAAGATACTGTTGCTGTAGGAGATGGAGCTAATGACATAAGTATGTTTAAAAAAGCTGGCTTAAAAATTGCTTTTTGTGCTAAGCCAATTTTAAAAGAGAAAGCAGATATTTGTATAGAGAAGAGGGATTTAAGAGAGATTTTAAAGTATATTAAATAGCAAGAATAACTTTTTAAAGGATTACAGGTTGAAATAAAAATTAAGAGGCTATTATACTTTTTTCTTATCAAGCTCTTTTTTTATAATCAACATGGCAATATAACCAAGAAGTGTTGGGATTACATAGGATACAAATCTATCCAATAATGTAACTGCTGCAGCTACTGAGGGAGGAATTTTAAAAGCAGTAAAAGAAAGTATCATTACCGTATCAGCAGTACCAAAACCACTTGGAGTTATGGATAAAACCCCTGATAAAAGAGTTATCAAATATACCGCGGCTACACTCACAATAGAGACTATATAAGGCAGAGATAAAAATAACAACCACAACTTTAGGATATCAAGGACATACCAACCTACAGATAAAATTATGGCAATATAAACTTCTCTACCTCTCTTATTTTTAAAAAATCTCATGCTGTTGTAGAATTCATCAATAGATTTTAGTATTTTTTCTTCATCGTAATTGTATGAGCAGTATTTGCAAATAAACTTTGATATTTTTGTAACTGTCTTAATTAGAAGTTTTTTATTTGCTATTAAATAAATAACTACTACAGTTAGAGAAAACAAAAAAATCCATGAAAGAATGAGATATTCAAGATACTTAAATCCTGTAACTACAAAGTATCCAATCACAAATAATGTGAAAAATAAAAATATGGAGGTATCTAAAACTCTCTCAACCACCACTGTAGAAAATGCTAAACCTTTTGGAATCTTTTCAAGTTTTGATAAATAGTAAGCTCTAAACGCCTCCCCTCCCCCCCTCATAGATGGGGTGATATTATTAATAAACAGCCCCATTAAAATAAGTAAAAATAGGTTTTTCATCGATGCTTTGTATCCCAAAATATTTGTTATATATCTCCATCTTAAAGCCAATAATATTGAAATAACTATTTGCAGAATAATTGTCAATATTATATAGATTGGATTTGCACTAATTAATATTTGGAATATTTCGTATATTCCAATATATGCCATTAAAATTAATATAAAAGCAATGCTAAGGATAAAAAGAATGGAAGATTTGGTAATTTTTATTTTCATTTATATCCCTTTAATTTATTTCTAATGTAATTTAGAATTTCATTTCCTACATCTTTTGTCTTTAAATTTCCTCCTAAATCAGGAGTAACTTTTTTATTTATTAGACAGTATTTAACTGCCTCTCTAATTAAATCTCCTTTTTCTTTCTCTCCAATATAATCAAATAGCATAGCTACACTCAAGATAGATGCCATTGGATTTGCTATGCCTTTTCCAGCTATATCTGGAGCTGAACCATGCACTGGCTCAAATAATGCTTTATCTTCCCCTATATTGGCTGATGGAGCTAATCCTAAACCTCCAATCAATGCAGAAGCTTCATCTGATAAAATATCCCCAAACATATTTGTTGTAACAATAACATCAAACTTTTCAGGATTTTTTATTAAATTCATGGCTGTTGAATCAACTAAATAATCATCTGCCTCTATTTCATAATATTTTTTTATTTCATTAAAAACTTCTAAGAATAACCCATCAGTGATTCTTAAGACGTTTGCTTTATGTATGCAAGATACTTTCTTTCTATTATTTTTTATTGCATATTCAAATGCAAATTTTATTATTCTTTCACTACCTTTTTTTGTTATAACCCTTTCAGCTACTGCCATTCCATTTTCCAACTTTTCTCTTCCAACATATAAATCTTCTGTATTTTCTCTAATAATAACCATATCAATATTTCTAACATTTAAGAATTCATAATCCGCAATTCTCCCAATTAACTGCCCAATCCCAAAGTTGTTAATTGGTCTTACATTGGCATATAAATCAAATAATTTTCTTAGAGTTATTATTGGGCTTTTATAATTTTTAACTTCTCCTGGTTTTGGAGATGTTATAGCACCAAATAAAATAACATCCGCTTCTTTGGCTTTCTCTATTGTTTCTTCTGGTAAAGCTGTGTTATATTTTTTTAAACATTCTAATCCAGCTTCTCCTTCTATTATTTCAAAATCTCCAAGCTCATTTAATATTTTCACAGCTATTGGAATTACTTCTTTTCCTATTCCATCTCCTTCTATGACACACACCTTCATCATAGACAGCACCAAAAACTTTTATAGCTTGAAGATATTTTTATAGTCAATCATCAAATAAATTTCACTTTAAAAGGTATTGATATAAAATCCAAATAAGTTCCTTATTATATTTAAATAAGTTATATTTAAATAAGTTTTGATGATTATAGTTTTGTGCAATTAAAGCATTAACGAATGTCTTCCATTTAGAAGACATTTAAATTTCCTTATAAAGTTTTATTTATTTTGTAAAAAACTATAACTATAACCAATACTACAAAAGTATTACTCATCAACATTAAAAAATAACCAGGAGGGATAATAATGAAATATTCAGATGTTCCAAAATTTATTAGAGAAATTTCTATGAAACAGCACGATTGGATGAGAGAGTGTATAAAATTAATTGCAAGTGAAAATATAACAAGTTTAGCTGTTAGAGAGGCATGTGCAACTGACTTTATGCATAGATACGCTGAAGGATTGCCAGGAAAGAGATTATATCAAGGATGTAAATATATAGATGAAGTTGAAACACTCTGCATAGAATTAGCTAAAGAGTTGTTTAAAGCTGAACATGCTAATGTTCAGCCAACAAGTGGGGTTGTTGCTAACTTGGCAGTATTCTTTGCTGAAACAAAGCCCGGAGATAAGTTAATGGCTTTAAGTGTTCCAGATGGAGGGCATATAAGCCACTGGAAAGTTAGTGCTGCTGGAATTAGAGGATTAAAAGTTATAAACCATCCATTCGACCCAGAAGAGATGAACATTGATGCAGATGCAATGGTTAGGAAAATCTTAGAAGAAAAACCAAAGCTGATATTGTTTGGAGGTTCTTTATTCCCATTCCCTCATCCAGTAGCTGATGCTTATGAAGCAGCTCAAGAAGTTGGAGCTAAAATAGCCTACGATGGAGCTCACGTCCTTGGTTTAATTGCTGGAAAACAATTCCAAGACCCATTAAGAGAGGGAGCTGAGTATTTAATGGGTAGTACTCACAAAACATTCTTTGGACCTCAAGGAGGAATTATCTTAACTACAAAAGAGAATGCTGATAAGATAGACACTCACGTATTCCCTGGAGTAGTTAGTAATCATCACTTGCATCATAAGGCAGGTTTAGCTATTGCCTTAGCTGAAATGTTAGAGTTTGGAGAGGATTATGCTAAACAAGTAATTAAAAATGCAAAAGCATTAGCTCAGGCGTTGTATGAAAGAGGATTTAATGTTTTATGTGAGCATAAAGACTTTACAGAAAGCCATCAAGTAATTATTGATATAGAAAGCTCTCCAGACATTGAATTTTCAGCAAGTGATTTAGCTAAAATGTATGAAGAGGCAAACATAATTTTAAATAAAAACTTATTACCATGGGATGATGTAAATAACTCAGATAATCCAAGTGGTATTAGATTAGGAACGCAAGAATGTACAAGATTAGGGATGAAAGAGAAAGAAATGGAAGAAATTGCTGAGTTTATGAAAAGAATTGCCATTGATAAAGAAAAACCAGAAAAAGTTAAAGAAGATGTTATAGAATTTGCTAAAGAATATTCTGAGATACATTACAGCTTTGATAATGGAGATGGGTTTAAGTATTTAAGATTCTATTAAATATTTAAGTGATATTTATCACGCTGAAAATTTTTTTTATTTTTAATTTAAAGCTTTTTAAAGGAATATTTTTTAGATTTAAGTATTTTTAGCTAATTTCTAGGGGTGGCTTATTTTAAAAATTTTATTTACTTAGACATATTAAATTATTAAGATTTTTATGGGATTTTTGTTTATTGTTTTTTATAGGAAATTTCTCCAATAAATAGTTTGATTTTTTAGTTAAGATGTTTTATTATGCTTTTTATTATGGATGCATAAAGTATTTATATTAGTTGTGGGTTTATAAGTGAAATAAGTAATTGAGTGGTAGAAATATATACCTCATAAATTAAAACCCTAAAAATGCTTAATTTCATTTAATTCAAAAAATGCTACCTATTAAAATCAGACCGATTCGGTATGAAAACGATTGGGTTCGAGAAACTTGGAGAGAAGATTATTACTACTAATTAAAATCAGACCGATTCGGTATGAAAACTCAACATAGTGTTGCATTATTCTTTTGAGTGTAGCTCTATTAAAATCAGACCGATTCGGTATGAAAACGAATTGTTCCACCCGTGATGATTTGGAATGCAAATTAAAATCAGACCGATTCGGTATGAAAACTCAGGTTGATAGCCAGGTTTTTTCTGAATGTATAGAGATTAAAATCAGACCGATTCGGTATGAAAACCAACCTGTCCTTTTAGGATAATTACTGCTTTGTTTTATTAAAATCAGACCGATTCGGTATGAAAACGGATTTTAGCATGTTTCAGCGTTTGTTATTTTTTTAATTAAAATCAGACCGATTCGGTATGAAAACTCGTACACTTCAATGGTTATTACGTGATATGTTGTCACGTTATTAAAATCAGACCGATTCGGTATGAAAACCCACTTTGATTTTGATATTTACCTTTATATACTTCAATTAAAATCAGACCGATTCGGTATGAAAACTTTCATCATAATCTAAAATTGTTTATAAAAAAGATTTTTTAATTCTCTTTTGAGGTTGTCAAGATAAAGATTAAATAAATATGTGCAAATAAAGGAAGATATGAAACTTACGATAGAAATGTTAAAAGAAAAGATTGAGAAGATAGTTAAAAGGAATAAGAAGTCGATAGAGATTAAAATTTTGGCTGGAATTTTGTATTATTTAGGATTATCGTTAAGAAAGGTTAGTTTGTTTCTTTCACAGTTTGAGAGTATAAGCCATGAATCGGTTAGAATATATTATCACAAGATTAAGGAGATTCTAAACGAGCCTGAGAAAAAGACAAGAAATCTAATAGCAATCGATGAAACTAAACTAAAGCTTGGAAATGAAACTATTTATGTATGGTCTGCTATCGATGTGGATTCTAAAGAATGTTTAGCCATCTATGTCTCTAAAACAAGATGCTACCTCGATACTATCTTATTCGTAAAAAGTATATTAAAATTTTGCTCGAATAAACCAAAGATTTTAGTCGATGGTGGCAAATGGTATCATGGGCACTACAAAAATTAGGCTTAAAATTCGAAAGAGTTCGATTCGGTTTAAGAAATTGTGTCGAAAGTTTCTTCTCCCTACTCAAACGAAGAACTAATTCTTTCTATAATCGATTCCCAAATAACACTAAATTCTCAACCGTCATTAGTTGGCTCAAATCTTTCTCCTCTCTCTATAACTTCTTCCTTCTCTTATCTTGACATCGTCTCTCTTTTAAATTAAAAATAAAAATAGATGATATTTAGTATTTTTTAAACATTTCTTCTACAATTCTTGCAAATGCAGGTCTTGTTATAAATATCCCTATTAAAACTCCTGCTATTGTAGTTATTGCAAACCCTTTTAACATTCCTACACCAAGCACAAATAAAGGTAACATAGCCGCTATAGATGTAGAGGCTGAAGCAAATATTATAAAGAAGGCTCTTTTAATACTTGCTCTTATTTTTCCAGCTCCTCTTTTCAATGTCTCATCAGTTATAACAATTTGGTTATCAACCCCTGTCCCCACAGCCGCTATAATACCTGCTATTGAAGGTAAATCTAATTTCCAATTTATTAAAGAAGCAAATCCTAATATTATAATAATTTCTGATAAACATGTTATTAGGATTGGAATAGCTATCTTTGGTTGTTTGTATCTCACACTAACAATTATTCCAACTGCTATAAATGCCAATAGTAAAGCAATAGCTGTTCCTTTTAAAAATTCTTTACCAAACTCTGATGAAACTGCATAGGTATATTCGATATCCAATTTTACTGGCAAAGCACCAGATTTTAAAGCTGAATATATAGCCATTGCTTCATCAATCTCATCTTTAGTTGGAGGGTAGCTACCAACAGTAATAACCTGCTTTGGATGAGGTCTTCCATCTGCCAAATCTGGAGATAAGACAGGAGCTGATATCAGCTTACCATCCATATATAGCTCAACTTTGTGATATGCCTTACCTTTAGCAAGTTCAGCAAACTTTTTGGCACCTTCTAATGTTAATTCAAAAGGAACTCCATAAGCCCATCCATTTTCTTGTGGAATCTTCGTTGGAGGTTCAACAAGCTTAACATCTTTTCCTGTGTAGACAGTTATATTATCAATCTTCGCTTCAAAAACCCCTTGATGTTCTAAAACTTTAATTATTCTCTCAGTGTCTGAGCTGTTGGGAATCATAACAATAATTTCATCATTTCCTCTTGGATAAACAGTTATATCACTTAAACCATTTGCATTTAATCTTTTCTCAATAATATCTACTGTTAATTGTAGCTCTTCATCAGTCATTGGTCTCTCTGCCTTTAAAACAATAACTGTTCCTCCGCTTAAATCAATTCCATAATCAATTCCTTTAAATACTATTAGAAATACTGATAGAGTAAGAAATATAATCAAAATTAGTATCTTTTTATCTTTTAACAGCTTTAGTATATCCATTTATCCCACCTATATCTATATAAATTCCTTTAAAAATTTACAATATTCTTATTGGTGATTAAATATGGATTTTGATGTAACTATTATTGGATATATTGCAGGAACTTTAACAACCTTTGCATCTCTCCCTCAATTAATAAAGTCGTTGAAGGAGAGGGATATGAGCAATATCTCATTAGCTTTTGTTATAACATTCACAACTGGATTAACTCTCTGGTTGGTGTATGGAATATTAAAGAGAGATTACCCTATAATAGTATTTAACATTTTATCTTTAATGTTTTGGATACCGATAACCTACTTAAAAATAAAGGATGAGATGAGAAAATGAAATGGGATGAGATTGGGAAAAATATAGTAAAAGAAATTGAAAAAAATATATTAGATTATTTTGGTAGAAAAGATAAATCCTATGTTGTTGGAAGGTCGCCAAGTGGAGATGAAACTGAAATTTTTGATAAACTAAGTGAAAATATTGCTTTAAATTACCTACAACCTTTGAATGTAAATATTGTAAGTGAAGAAATTGGAGTTATAGACAATGGAAGTGAATGGACTGTAGTTATAGACCCAATAGATGGCTCATTCAATTTTATAAACGGAATTCCATTTTTTGCATTCTGCTTTGGAGTATTTAAAAATAACAAACCATATTATGGCTTAACTTATGAATTTTTAACTAAAAACATTTATGAAGCATATAGTAGAAAAGGAGCATATTTAAATGGAGAAAAAATAAAAGTTAAAGAATTCAATCCTAATGACATAACTATAAGTTACTATCCCAACAATAATATAGACATTAAAAAATTAAGAGAAAAAATTAAAAGAGTTAGAATATTTGGAGCCTTTGGCTTAGAAATGTGCTATGTAGCTAAAGGCACTTTAGATGCTGTTTTTGATGTCCGCCCTAAAGTTAGAGCTGTTGATATTGCTTCATCATATATAATATGCAAAGAGGCTGGAGCTTTAATAACGGATGAGAATGGAGATGAGTTGAAATTTGAGCTAAATGCAGCAGACAGAATAAATATTATTGTAGCAAATAGCAAAGAAATGTTGGATATAATTTTAGACATTTTATAATAGGACTTTCGCATAAATAGATATTAAAAGGTATATTTTATATTTGATGCCAAAGGCATTATATTTTCATTGACTAAATATATAAACTGCGAAAGTCATATTTAGATACTCTCAACTTTTATAGTGTTTGTTTTCTTTTTACCTATTGGATGACCTAATGTTATTAAATAGATTCCTTTCTCAATTTCTTTTCTAGCTATCTCCCTACAGGCGTTGATTATACTCTCTACATTATCAAATTCTTTCATCAAACAGCTTTCAACACCCCAAACTAATCTCAACTTTTTTAAAGTTTTTAAATTTGGTGTAGGTGCTATTATTTTACTATTTATCCTTAATTTAGATATTAACTTAGCAGTTCTTCCAGAATATGTTGGGGCTATAATTAATTCTGTATTTAGTTTCTTATATAGCTCATAAACAGCATATACCAAACCTTCATCAATACTCTCAACCTCTAAACAAACAATATCTCCAAACTCTTCATAATGTTTATCAGCCATTTCAGCAACTTTATTTAATACTTTTATTGCCTCTATTGGATATTTTCCAATAGTCGTTTCGTTGGACAGCATTAAACAGTCAGTTCCATCGTATATGGCATTAGCTATGTCTGTAACTTCAGCTCTCGTTGGAAATGGATTATATACCATAGAATCCAAAATTTGTGTGGCAGTTATTGACAGAATCCCATATCTATTAGCTATCCTTAATATCTTCTTTTGTTCAATTGGAATATTTTCTATTGGAATCTCTACACCCAAATCTCCCCTTGCTACCATCACTCCATCACTTTCTCTTGCTATCTCTTTTATATTCTTTAGACCTTCTCTTGTCTCTATTTTTGATATTACCTCACAACCTCCTTTATATTCTGCTATAATATCTTTTAATTCCTTAACATCTTCTTTATTTCTAACAAATGATAAGGCAATATATTCAAAGTCCTTTTCTACAGCAAATTTTATATTTTCTAAATCAATTTCATCAATTATTGGTAATTCAATTTTTGTATCTGGAAGATTTACTCCCATTCCCTCTCTAATTTCACCACCAACTTCTACAATAGCGATAATTTTATCATCATTTTTTTCTAAAACTTTTAGCTTAATTTTTCCATCGTTAATTAAAATATAATGCTCCTCTTCAATTGTGTCTATGTTGTAGTTAAATTTTATATCCTCCCCAATAACAACTTTTTCCCCCTTTTTTAATATTTTATTTTTTAATCTAACTTTTTTTACTCTAATCTTTATTCCCTTCAAATCCATGACTTTGGCAATGTTATTTTTTTCCAATATATTCAAAAACTTTTCACAATAATCTGTTGTAGCATGAGACATATTAAACCTAACTCCATCTATTAAATTTACTGCTTTATCTAGTTTATTTTCTAAGGAAGGGCCTAAGGTAACTAAAATTTTAGTTTTTCTCATTATCTTCACCAAAATTCATTATAAAACAAATCAAAGTCCTGATTGTATTTTTTACCTATTTTTAAAGCTATCTCTGCCTTAGCCAACTCCCTACCAAAATATGCGGCATGGTCAATCTTTTTTATTAAATTTAATCTTATCGCGGTTTCATAAATTTCTTTTGGTTTCTTACCTTTAATAATTAAAACTGGTTCTCTTCTTTTATTAAAGTATATTGCTACAATTTCTTTATTTTTTCTGTCAATTTCAATTTTAAAACTTCCTTCATCCAATATTTGTTTTTTATCCTCTTCAGCTTTAATTATTGGAACTTTATAGTTGTTAAAAGTTATTTCCTCATCAAATCTCTTATCCTTATAATTTATCAAATTATAACCAATATCTTTTGGTAAAGAATTCCTTTTTTTAGCTAAAAACATCATCTTTGAAGCAATCTTTAACTCTTTTATTGAAAATTTGCATTTTGCACTCGCTTCTGGTGTAAATAATATGTTAGCATTAATCTCAGAAGCAATTGCTGCCAATAAAGCATTAACTCCATTACTATCAGCATCAAAAAGCTCTGTAACATTCCCAACACCAAAAAATAGTGGGAGTTTATTTCTTTTTTTAAATTCTCTACATGCAATAACACTTTCTATAAAACTACAACCACTGTTGTTTATTGGCTCTAATATTGGGTCACCAACTATCTTTTCAACTCCTGCATCCAATAATTTTTTTATATTCTCCTCTAAATACTTAATCTTTCCTTCAATCGTCTCTGGGATATAGTTTGTTTTATAATTTGTTGGTAAAACAACCACTGCAGTATCTGAATCTTTCAAATAAGGAATTAACTCATCCATATTTCCAGCATCAACACTCAAAACCATATCTGCCCCTAAATTTATTGCTTCAATCAACTCTTTTGTGTTTAAAGTATCTACGCTAATTGGATTATCAGTTAAATCTCTCGCTATTTTTAACATCTCCTTAATTTTGTCTGCATTGTTTTCGTTGCTAACCATTCCCAAATCAATCATATCTGCCCCACTTTCTAAGTAGTATATTATTTTCTCCTCTAACTCTTTTTCTTTTAGCCATGGGGCATGGACTATCTCTCCCAAAACTCTCATAGGAAATTTATCCCCAACCTTTAACTTACCTATCTTTATATCTCCATCTCCTAACTCCTGTTCTTCTGCATTTTTAATCTCTTCTTCACATCTCTCTCTAATAATCTCCAATAGCTGTAAATCGGCATATTCTTTAGTGGATAGCTTTATTTTATCTAAATTTTCAATTAGTATTGGAATATCAGAAGCCTCTCTCGTAGATTTAAAGCATTTTATTCCAGTCTCTTCCTCAACCTTCTTTAAATCATGCCTTATCAATCCAGTTACTAAAACAAAATCGTAGATATCCTTTAATTTTTTTCCAAATTTGTTTTCTAATTTTTTAATTTCTTTAATTATTAAGTTTGGTGTTAAAAAAGCCGCTACTGAAATATTCGCTACATGAACATCCACAAAATCGTATTTTTCCACAGCTTTTTTAACTTTCTTTTCAGCTAATTTTCCAGTTATTATTAGTATTTTCATAATCTCCCTCATAAACTTTCATAGTTAATAGAAGAAAATGAAAACTATAAATGTAATTAAGTTAATAAAATTATTTTATAATAGGACTTTTGCACGAATAAAATACCAATGAATAATAGGTTAAATGCACTTTAAATAGGACTTTCGCAGTTTATATATTAAATTTAGAACTTTGACATATTTATGTATCTATATTTAACAAAAATTCCTACGAAAGTCCTATTATTATTTAGCTAAATTTGGGGGGTAGTATGAAGTTTATTGAGAAAGCAAAAATAGAGTTTGAACAGCCAATAATTATTGAAGCATTTCCTGGCACTGGGTTAGTTGGCAGTATTGCTGCATTTCAAATAATAAAAGAGCTCAACTTAAAATATTTTGGATACTTTGAGATTGAGGGAATTCCTCCACTTGTAACTGTTGAGAAGGGCATTCCATATCCTCCAGTGAGAGCTTATGCAAAAAATGATTTAATTATCTTATTTTCAGATGTAATAATCCCTCCACTTAAGATTAATGAATTGGCTGAGTTTATAGTCAAAACCTTCTCAAATAAAAATCCAAAGCTATTTGTTTCTCTTGGGGGAATAGTAGCTGGAAAATCAGAAAAAGTATTTGGAATAGCCAATAAAGAAGAATTAATAGAGGACTTAAAAAATTATGTTGAAATATTTGATTTTGGTATTGTGGGGGGAATAAGTGGAAATTTACTGATAAAATGTCAAGATAATGGATTTGATGCTATTGGCTTGTTAGCTGAGACTGTTGGAGTTAGACCAGACCCAAGAGGTGGAGCTAACCTATTAGAAGTTTTGAATAAAATGTTCAACCTAAACATAAGTATTGAGAATCTTATTAAAGAGGCTGAAGCTATTGAAAACAAACTCAAAGAATTGGCAGAACAACATTTGAAGATGATGTCAAAGAGCAGAAAGGAATATCCAATGTATATTTAAATCTGGTGAAATTATGAAAGTATATGGATTATTTGGGATTAGTGAGAATGCAATTAATGATTTTATTGAAAATCATGTAAAAACTTTCACTTTAATTAATGCATTAAACTTAGAGACAGTTAAAAATTTAAAAGAGGGGGATTTAGTTTTTATAACATCAACACTTAGAGAAGATTTGAGATCAGGGACAGAAGGTATTTTAGGTAGAGTTATTAAAGTCTCATTAGTTCCTCAAATGATAAATGGCTTTGAAGAAAAAGAGATTATAGCTGGAAGAGTTCAACTGGAGATGTTAGGATTTGCTAAATGTGTTAAAATTGAATCTATTTATGTAGAGATAACATTCAGAATGTATTAATTTCATTAACTTTGTTTATATTTTTCTTCAACTGATTTTGACCACTTTATCATCTCATTATAAACTTTATCCTGCTTTAACAAATTCTCATTACCTATTAAAATCAATTTCCTCTTAGCTCTTGTTATAGCAACATTCAATCTCCTCAAATCTTTCAAAAATCCAAAATTCTTTGTTCTTACAAATGAGATAACTATTGCCTCATTTTCTCTACCTTGAAATCCATCTACTGTATTAACTTCCACATCTATATTGTGCTCTTCAAACAACCTCCTTAAATACCTAACTTGAGCATCGTAAGGAGTTATGACGTTTGTTGGTATCTTATACTTTAAAAGTTTTTTAATTATCTCTAAAACCTTCTCTGCCTCTTCTATATTATAATAAGATGGTGATTCTTTATCTTTTCTTTCTAATCCTTCAACATGTATAAACTGAACTGGAATTTCATTTATAATGTCTCTATCGGATTCATCAATCTCTTCCTCATTAACCAAATCTAATAAGGTGATGTTTTTAACGCTCTTATCAGCTTTTAATTTGTTGTCATAAAACATTCTATTTGGAAATTCCATAATTCTTTCATTCATTCTATATTGAATTTCTAATATGGATGAAAATTCTGGATATTTTTTAATTAATCTCTCAAATAAAGTCTTTTTTAGCTCTTCATTTTCACTCAATACTGTTGGAGGCAATTGCTTGTGGTCTCCTGCCATAATTAGTTTTTTTCCTTTAACAATTGGAATTAAGCAAGATGGTTCCATAGCTTGGCTTCCTTCATCAATTACTACAACATCAAACTCCCATCCTTTTAAAATCTCTGAGCCAGCCATGGAATTTGTTGCTACAATGACATCAGCCTCACTTAAAATTTCATTCATAATTTTTTCTGTTATTTCATCTAAATTATTGATGATTTTTTTAATCTTTTTATTTCTTATAATCCACTCTGCCATACTGATAATTTTTTCTTTAGGAATTCCCCTATAAGATTTTTTTCTTTTAGCTACTTTTAAAATTTGCTCATCACTCATACCTCTTCTCCATTTTGGAGAGGGTTTTAAAAATTTATCTCTCTGCTCCTTAATCTCTTTAATTTTTTCCCTTAAAGATAAAATTTCCTGATATTTCTCATGATTCTCAATTAAATATGGTAGAGAGTGTTGTATCAAATCCTTTGAAATCCTTGTAGGATGCCCTACTCTAACAACTTTTAAATCAGGATATTTTTTAATTAGGTATTCTAAGATGTTATCTGCCGCTATATTTGAATCAGCAGTTGCTAAAACTTTATGCTTATTAAATTTAACCTCTTGGACGATAACTTCTGTTATAGTCCTTGTTTTTCCAGTTCCTGGAGGTCCATGTATTAAATACAAATCTTTACTTAAAACTGCTTTTTTAACAGCTAATTTTTGAGATTCATTTAAACTTTTATCATAAAATTCTAATTCAATATCTTCTCTCAAAGGTTTCTCTGGATGTTCAATTCCTAAAATAATGTAAGCTAACTTATCCCTTTTTATTGCAAATTCTCTCAAAGCCTCTTTCATCCTTTTAAATGTTATATCATTTACATACAAATCAATCCTAACTCTCTCCTTATAAACCCATCTTGGAACATCAACATCAAACGCCACATCTATAAAGTTTTTTCCCACATAAATCACATTAGCATATAAATCACTCTGCAATGGGTTTTCTTTGCTGATTAAAACAACATCTCCAGGAGAGATTTCTGTTTTAAACGGCTTTTTCCTTCCAAATCTGACAATTGTACATCCTAAGCTCTCTCCTAAAAATTTTCCTTTTAAATTTAAAATTGCTCTACCTACATTTTCTCTCTTTTTTCCCAACTTTATAATTTCATTTTTATGAAAGTCCATCTCACATCTTCTTTCAATCTCAATCAAATCCATAAATTTCTTTACGTATAAATCAACTAAATTCAAACTATCACCTTATAACTTTTCAGCAACAATTATATTGTCTTTATTTCTCAAAATTCTTACTTTAACTGTTTTTCCTATTATATTCTGCTCATTATTGCAGTTAATTATCTGGATAACCCTATCTTTAGCTACTCCCAAAACTTCTCCTTTAACTCTTCCATCTAAAACTACTTTTACCTTTGTTATCTCACCAACTTTAAATGGATAAGGCAATCTTTTCCTTTTATGCGTTCCAAAATCTTTTGGAGATAGAATAAGCTTAACTTCAATGCCATTCTTCTTATATTCTAACTCATATTTCCTCAACAAATTATAAAACTTCTCAAAATCCCAAATCTTCATTTTTTTAGGTCTTCTACCTAATTGATAAACTCTACATAATTGGCATCCTAAAATAGGGTCCTTTTTTCCTGTTAGAGGGTTTATAATATTTTGAGGATTTCTCTTTTCTAAATTAATAGCATAATCAATAACTCTTTTAAATTCCTCATCATTTATGTTTGGTAATAAAAGAGGAGCTATAAGCAGATGAATCTTAGAGTTTTTTATATATTCAGCAATATCTAAAATCTTCTCAATATCATAATTTCTCCTACCAGAGAGCATTTTAGCCATTCTTTCATCTAAAGCATTTATAGATAGATTTATTCTATGTAATCCAACTTCTTCAAGCTCATCAATTAACTTATAATCTAAAACTGTCCCATTACTTTGCATAGAAACAATACCTTTACCTTTTTTATTTATCTCAGCTAATTCTTGAACCAAATCAACTAATGGATAATAAAGGGCTGGCTCTCCCTGCCCATCTAAGTGAGCCTCAATAAACTTATTTTCTTTAAAATCTACAATCTTTTTGTAATTCTCAATTAAATAATCTAAATCAACGTAGTAATCGTTTTTTCTTGTTTTAGAGAACTCTCCTTCATCCACTGAGCAGAATATGCAATTTAAATTACAACCGCAATGCCCTCTAACTTGTATAATGTTCCTCCCTCTCTCAATTAAACCAAAAGCTGTATGCCCAACCAAAGGAATTGGCTCATTTATATATATGGTTTTTCTTTTTGTTATCTTGCTCTTTAAATTGTTGGCTATGCTGTAAGAGATTAAGTTTAAAATTCCAACCTTTATATTTTCAGCTCTTTTTGGATGAGCATTAATTTTTATTATTGAGCCATCAATTTCAACTTCTTCATAAGGAATTTCTACTTCAACTTCATAAATTTTATTTATTTCGAGAATTAGCATATTATCTTTGTTTTTAACATCTGTTATCATCCTATATTGTGATAAATCTAAACATACCATAATCCCACAAATTTAAATATTTACATTAATTAAAATAATGTGAATAATTCTAAAATTTTAGGGAGTTAAATAATCTAAAATTCGATTATATCTTACTTATTTATAAAACATCAAAAATAGCTCAATAAATGGTGCGGGGGACGGGATTTGAACCCGCGAACCCCTACGGGACCAGACCCTCAATCTGGCGCCTTTGACCTGGCTTGGCGACCCCCGCCCTTATAGGCAAATGTTATTTATAAACCTCTCTATATAAATCTTACGCCGAAAAGTATATATAGGGGTTTCTAATTATAATGATGTTGCGTGCCGAGGTGGCTTAGCTGGTTATAGCGCCCGGCTCATACGGACATCCCAGGCTTTTTGCCTGGGTCCTGGGAAACCGGGAGGTCGAGGGTTCGAATCCCTCCCTCGGCACCATTTTTTTATTGTTGTTTTTTGATAATATTTATTTTTAATTAGGTGTATCCATATATTTAGATATATGTAAAAATTATTAAAAGAATGTTCTGTGATAAAATGAAAATTATTGTTTGCATAACCGGAGCGAGTGGAGTTATTTACGCAAAAAGATTATTAGAGGTTTTAAAAGATAGAGCTGAAGTTAATCTAATTATCTCAAATTCAGCTAAGAAAATAATTAAAGAGGAACTTAACATTGATTGGAAAGAGTTAAAAAAATTAGCTTCTAATTATTATGAAAATAATGACTTTTTCTCTCCAATTGCTTCTGGCTCAAACAAATTTGATGCCGTCATAGTTATACCTTGCTCAATGAAAACTCTCTCAGCTATTGCTAACGGATATTCTGCTAATTTAATAGTTAGAGTTTGCGATATTGCTCTAAAAGAAAGAAGGAAATTAATTATTATGCCAAGAGAAATGCCATTAAACAGCATACATTTAGAAAATATGCTCAAATTATCAAATTTAGGAGCTGTTATAATGCCACCAATTCCTGCTTTCTACCACAAACCAAAAACTGTTGATGATATAGTAGATTTTGTTGTTGGGAGGATTTTAGACATCTTAGGAATAGAAAACAACCTATTTAAAAGATGGAGAGCTGATTAAAGCAAATCTCAAATTAATATGACTTTTGCAAGAATAAATATTTTACATCCTTCATAATTTTCTTAAATTGAGTATATAAACTGCAAAACTTCTATTTTAAAAAATAGAAAAATTTTTATTTATGCCCTATATAGAGTTTAATTTGGTGATATTATGCTCGATAAATTAGGAGAAAGCTTAAACAAAGCTTTAAATAAATTAAAAGCTGCTACATTTGTTGATAAAAAATTAATAAAGGAAGTTATAAAAGACATTCAAAGGGCTTTGATACAAGCTGATGTCAATGTAAAATTAGTTTTAAAGATGAGTAAAGAGATAGAAAGAAGAGCTTTAGAAGAAGAAACTCCAAAAGGATTATCAAAGAAAGAACATATTATAAAAATTGTTTATGAAGAATTGGTTAAGTTGTTAGGAGAGGAAGCAAAAAAATTAGAATTAAGTCCAAAAAGACAAAATATTATTTTATTAGTAGGGATTCAAGGTAGTGGGAAAACAACAACAGCAGCAAAATTAGCAAGATATATTCAAAAAAGAGGATTAAAACCTGCTTTAATTGCTGCCGACACTTATAGGCCAGCAGCTTATGAGCAATTAAAACAGTTAGCTGAAAAAATCCATGTGCCATTGTATGGTGATGAGACTAGAACAAAATCTCCATTAGAAATTGTTAAAGAAGGATTGGAGAAATTTAAGAAAGCAGATGTTTTAATTATAGATACTGCTGGAAGACATAAAGAGGAAAAAGGCTTATTAGAGGAGATGAAGCAAATTAAAGATATTACAAATCCTGATGAAATTATTTTAGTTATAGATGGAACTATTGGGCAACAAGCTGGAATTCAAGCTAAAGCATTTAAAGAAGCTGTTGGAGAGATTGGAAGTATTATAGTTACAAAGTTGGATGGTTCTGCTAAAGGAGGGGGAGCTTTAAGTGCAGTTGCTGAAACAGGAGCTCCTATAAAATTTATTGGTATTGGTGAAGGAATAGATGATTTAGAACCATTTGATCCTAAAAAATTTATATCTCGATTGTTAGGGATGGGAGATTTGGATAGCTTATTAGAAAAAGCTGAAGATATGGTTGATGAAAAAACAGAGGAAAGTATAGATGCAATAATGAGAGGGAAATTTACCTTAAATGAATTGATGACCCAATTAGAAGCTATTGAAAACATGGGTTCAATGAAAAAAATTTTAAGTATGATTCCTGGATTTGGAGGAGCGATGCCTAAAGAACTCTCTCATCTAACTGAAGCAAAAATAAAGAAGTATAAAGTAATTATAAGCTCAATGACTAAGGAAGAGAGAGAAAACCCAAAGATTATTAAAGCTTCAAGGATAAGGAGAATTGCAAGAGGTTCAGGAACTACAGAAAATGACGTTAGAGAGGTTTTGAGATACTATGAAACTACAAAAAATGCTATAGATAAGCTGAGAAAAGGTAAAATGCTAAGAATTGGAGGTCCGTTAGGGCAAATACTGAGACAATTAATGTATAAAGATATTTAAAGTGATAATTTCTTTTTTATTTTCTATTTATCATAATTGATAATTTAATTTTAATTTTTTAATAGTTTAAAACTTTAAAATTTTTATATGTCTTTTTATATATTTTAGAGATTACCCAAAAATTAAGTAGAGGTTATGATTATGAAAACAATTCAAGAAATTAATGAAAAGATTAAAAAAGGAGAAGCTGTTGTTGTAACTGCTGAAGAAATGATAAAAATTGTTGAAGAGGAAGGAGCTAAGAGAGCAGCTGACTATGTTGATGTTGTAACTACAGGAACATTTGGAGCTATGTGTTCATCTGGTGTATTTATAAACTTTGGACATTCTGACCCTCCAATAAAGATGTTAAAGATTTATTTAAACAATGTTGAAGCTTATGGAGGTTTAGCAGCTGTTGATACCTATATAGGAGCTACACAGCCAAATGAAGACCCTGATGTAGATATTGATTATGGAGGAGCTCATGTTATAGAGGATTTAGTTAGAGGGAAAGAAGTTGAACTTTATGCTGAAGGTTACACAACAGATTGCTATCCAAGAAAAGATGTTAATGTTAAGATAACATTAGATGATGTTAATCAGGCAATTATGGTAAATCCAAGAAACGGTTATCAAACCTACGCAGCAGCAACAAACAGTAGAGATGAAAAAATCTATACATATATGGGAATTCTTCTACCAGAATACAACAATGTCCATTACTCAGGAGCTGGGCAACTCAACCCTTTACAAAACGACTATAATCCAGAAACAAAATCATTTAACACAATAGGTATTGGAACAAGAATTTTCTTAGGAGGAGGAATTGGATATGTTATTGGTGAGGGAACACAACACAACCCACCATTCGGAACATTGATGGTTAAAGGAGATTTAAAGCAGATGGACCCTAAATTTATAAGGGCTGCTACAATGCCAAAATATGGAAGTACTTTATATGTTGGTTTAGGGATTCCAATTCCAGTTTTAAATGAAAAGATAGCTGAAAGATGTGCTATTAGAGATGAAGACATAGAAGTTCCAATCTATGACTATGGAACTCCAAGAAGAGATAGACCATTAATAGCAAAAACAAACTATAAAGTATTAAGAAGTGGAAAAATAACTTTAAGAGTTAATGTAGATGGAAAAGAGATAGAAAAGACTGTAAAAACTGGTTCTGTCTCAAGCTATAAGATGGCTAGAGAAGTTGCTGAAACACTCAAACAATGGATTTTAGATGGAAAGTTCCTATTAACAGAAAGAGTTGATACATTAGGAAGAGCAGAATATAAGCCAATGAAATCACCAATAACATTAGTCAAAGATATCTTAAGCAAGCCCCCAATAACTGCTCAAAGCAATATATCTATTATGGAAGCTGCTAAGATTCTAATAAAGCATAACATAAACCATCTACCAATTGTTGATGAATATGGAAGATTAGTTGGAATTATTACATCATGGGATATAGCTAAAGCTCTTGCTCAAAATAAGAAAACAATTGAAGAAATAATGACAAGAAATGTAATAACTGCTCATGAAGATGAACCAGTTGACCATGTAGCAAGAAAGATGAGCAAACACAACATTTCAGGAGTTCCTGTGGTTGATGACTATAGAAGAGTTGTTGGTATTGTAACATCTGAAGATATCTCAAGATTATTCGGAGGGAAAAAATGAGGAAGAGAATATACTACTGGACTGCCTCAGAGCATATAAATGAGCCAGTTATTTCTGATACTATATTGAATACAGGAGTTAAGATAAACATTTTAAAGGCAAAAGTAGAGCCACAGGAAGCATTTTTAATATTGGAGTTGTTTGGAAATAAAGAAACAGTAGAGAAAGCTTTAGATTATTTATCAAAGTTTGGAGAAGTTGAAGAAATCTCTAAGGTTATAAAAAGAGATTTAGAGAAATGTGTGCATTGTGGTTGCTGTATCACTCAATGTCCAATAAATGCAATATATATGGATGAAGAATATAACGTAGTGTTTAAAGAGGAAGAGTGTGTTGGTTGTAAAAATTGTATGAAAGCTTGTCCATTTAAAGCTATTGAGATTATTGAATAATTTTATTACAATACAAAATTTTTATTTTTTCTATTTAATTTTATTAATTTCCTAATTTTTCAATCCTATCAATAAAATAAAATTAAGAATATAATTTTTATAATGTTTTAACAATTTTATATGGAATTATTGCAAGCGCCCCTAAAATCAAATATATGGTTAAATCATTAAAAACACTCCAATCTGCCCAATCCTCAAAACCTAACAAAAATCCAATAGCATTAGATACTAAAAATAAAAAAGCAATTATTCCTATACCCAAACCAATGATTGAAGCTGTAAATAAATAAGAAACTGCTTTTATATCTTCATCTACTGCTTTTTTTACTCCCAAAAAGTATGTTATCCCCACAGCCAATAATGCCAAACCACCAAATACATCCCCAACAAATAAAGGTAAATTTATCTCAACTCCTAATATTGAATAAGCCCCAATTATTATCTCAATAATTCCAGAAACTGAAAATAAAATTCCATATACTAAAGATATAGAAACCATAATATTCTTTATATTTTTTATATCCATAACTAATCACCTATAATAGATTTCCAATAGGTCTTTCGCAGGAATGAATTTCTAAAGGCATCCTCCCACATTATAAATTTTATATAAACTGCGAAAGTCCCATTCCAACAACCGAGATTATTAAAGCTACAACATAAGCCAATGCTATTCCATAAGCAACAGCAAACAATGCCCATCTCCACCCAATTTCATGTTTAATTACAGCCAATGTTGCTATACATGGGAGGTATAGTGAAGAGAATGCCATAAATGCTAAGGCTGATACTGGAGTGAAGGCATTTACAATAATATGAGTTAAATTTTCTTCTCCAACCCCATATAGCATAGCTAAAGTTCCAACTACAACCTCTTTAGCTATAACTCCAAACACCAAAGCAGAGCATGCTCTCCAATCCCAACCCATTGGGCTAAATATTGGAGCTAAAGTTTTTCCAATTAATGCAACATAAGAATTAGCTATTATTTGAGGATTCTCTAAAGCTTCCACACCTAAGTATCCTGAAGGCCCATAAATAGAGAGAAGCCAAACTAACGTAACCCCAAAGACTATTATTGTCCCTGCCTTTCTTAAAAAGTCATAAACACTCTCCCAAGTATTTTTCAGGACTATATTTAAATGTGGGATATGGTAGGGAGGAAGTTCAACAATTAAGTATGAAGGAGATGTTTTAAATACAAAATTTCTAAATAGAACTGCTGTGATTAAAGCTAAAACTAACCCAAGAGCATACATGCTTATAATCACAATTCCTTGATATTTTGAAAACAATGCTCCAGCAAATAATGCATAGATAGGCAATCTTGCAGAGCAGGATATTAATGGATTTATTAATATGGTTAGAATTCTATCTTTCTTATCTTCTATAGTTCTTGCAGCCATTATTGCTGGAACATTACAACCAAAACCCATAACTAATGGAATTACTGCTTTCCCTGGCAAACCAAATTTATTCATAACTCTATCTGCTATAAATGGAATTCTCGCCATATATCCACTATCTTCTAAGAAAGACAAAGCAAAAAACAAAAATGCCAATATTGGGAAAAATACTAAAACCGCCCCAACCCCAGAAATAATACCATCAGCTAATAATGAAGCTATTAATTTATTAGATATAGATGATTTCACAACCTCTGCCAAAAATCCAAAGATATGCTCTATCATAGCTGAAAACGGAGCTGAAACATCAAATGTAAACTTAAATAACATCCATAGAAATGGAATCATCAATAAAGTCCCTATTTTTTCATCAGTTAAAACATCATCAAGCATTTGTGTAGTTGTTAGTTTTCCAGATTTCTTTTTAACAGCTTCTTTAACAATTTTATCAATAACTTTATACCTCTCTTCAACTATTCCCAACTCAGCCTCCCCGTATTTTTTGGATAATTCTTTTAATATATTATCTAAAACTGGATTTAGTTCATTCCAAACTTTGCTATTTTTTACAATCTCTTCTACATAATTATCTTTTTCAAGTAACTTTATAGCCAAATATCTTAAATTATATTTCTTTAAGTTTTCATCTTTCTGTAAAATTGATACAATCTTTTTAATATATGGCTCAAAGTGTGGATATTTAATCTCTGCTAATTTTTTATTATTAACTGCTTCAAATATCGCTTTTTTCAATTCATCAATGCCCATCTTTTTTACTGCAGATAATGGAACTACTCTAACTCCTAAAATCTTTTCTAATTTATTCACATCAATCTCTATCCCTAAACTCGTTGCTAAATCCATTTTATTTAAAGCTAATAATAAATTAGCTCCCATCTCCATTAATTGTAAAGTTAAATATAGATTTCTCTCTAAGGCTGTGGCATCAACAATATTAACAACTAAGTCTGGTTTTTCATTTATTATGTAATCCCTTGCAACAACTTCATCAATAGAATTAGCTGTTAAACTATAAACACCAGGTAAATCAACAACTTTAAATTTCTCTCCATTAAATTCAAACTCTCCCTCTTTTTTTTCTACTGTAACACCAGGCCAATTTCCTATATAGACGTTTTCCCCAGTTAAAGCATTAAATAGTGTAGATTTACCAACATTTGGATTGCCGATTAAAGCTATTTCATATTTATTACCCATTTTCTCCACCATTTGGTAAATAACATTATAAACTAAATAAACTAATTATAATTGTTTTATACTTTTTTGTAAAACATTTTTCAAAACATTTACGCCCTTTCAACAATTATTCTCATTGCTAACCCCTTTCCTATTGCAATATTACATCCTCTTGCTGACACTATTACCGGTCCATTTTGATTTCTTATAACTTTTATTCTACTCCCTATATTTATCCCCATACTTGTCAATCTCTGCATAGCTCCACATCCAGCGTTAATACTCTTTACAATGACTTCCTCTCCCTCTTTAGCAAAAGCCAATGGATACATAACTACCACAATATTTATATATGATTAAATTATTTAACTATAATTAAAACTTTTAACTGTAGTTAAATAATTACATGCAGAGTATAAAAACCTTTCGGTGGCATCATGTCACAAAGTATTGAAGATTACTTAGAGAGAATTTATCTATTTACAAAAGAAAACAATAGACCAATAAAAACAACTGAATTAGCTAAATTATTAAATATAAAACCATCAGCAGTTACAAACATGGCAAAAAAGCTGCATAAATTAGGCTATATAAATTATGAGCCATATATTGGAATATCTTTAACAGAAAAAGGTTTAGAAGAAGCTAAAAAAATCTTGGATAAGCATAAAACTATCAAAACATTCTTGGTAGAGTTTTTAGCTTTAGATGAAAAAACAGCTTCTGAAGAGGCGTGTAAGCTAGAGCATGCAATGTCTGATGAAGTTTTGGAGAGATTAAAGAATTTCATAGAAAAATATAAAAATTAATTTTTCAACTTAATCCCAATCTTTTTTCCAAGCTCAATAGCCTTATCAACATCATCAATTTTACATTTTATTTCTCCAAAAGCTTTTTTTAGCTCATCATTTATAACAACTCCTGCATTTAATTTTAATGTTTTATTTTTTTCATCATAAATTGCTAAAGCTCCAAATGGAACACTACAACCTCCCCCAAATTCATTTAATGCAGTTCTTTCACAAGTTGATTCTAAATAAGTTTTTTCATGGTTAATTTCTTTTAAGATATTTCTCATCTCTTTATCATCTCTTTTACAAGCAACAGCTATAATTCCTTGAGCAGGAGCTGGAAGAATATCTAACCTCTTATAGTTAAAATCATCTAAATTAATCCCTAATCTAATTATTCCAGCTTCAGATAAAACAATAGCATCATAAAGCCCATCTTTTAGCTTTCTTAATCTTGTATCTACATTTCCCCTCAACAGTTCAAATTTTGCATTTGTATAAATAAACTTTAAAAAAGCTCTTCTTCTTAAACTTGAAGTTCCTATAACTATCTCGCTATTTTCATCAAAATCAATATCTTTATTCCAAATTAACAAATCATAATAACTATCTCTTTCCAAAACTGCCCCAACCATTAAGTTTTCATTCCAGATAGTTGGAATATCCTTTAAGCTATGAACAGCTATATCTATTTCATTATTTAACATAGCCAAATCCAATTCTTTTGTAAAGACACCAATACCAATATCCGAAAGTTTTTTATCTAAAACTCTATCTCCAGTTGTTTTAATTATCTTTATCTCAACATCATATCCTAAATTCTTTAATTTTTCAGCAACCTTATTTGCTTGATATAATGCTAACTTACTACCTCTTGTTCCTATCCTAATCATTATATCCCTTTATTCCTTATCAACTAATTTTGCTTTCTTAATATGGTAGATTCCCCAAGTTTCATGCCATTCTATCTCTGCTTCAACAACTTCAATTCTTTTTTTAAATACTGGGGAATCAAAAACGAATGTTTCAGCTTCTCCTCCTTCAAATGCTTTATGTATTCCATACTTTTCACAAATATTTAATAATTTATCAATATTTTCTTTTGTTATTCGTTTTCCTAACCATTCTCTACCTAATCCATAAGCATAAACTCCAACAATTCTAACATCAAAAAGCTCACTCACAGTTCTTAAAATCCATTCAGGGTCTTTGTGCCATAATGGGGAAAAAGATTTTAATCCAAGTTCCTCACAAATTCTGTCAATCCTTGATTTCTGATAAACACTTGCTATCGCTCCAGTAACAATTCCCTCAACATCTAATTTTTTAAGCCCTTTTTTTAAATCTTCTACTTCTTTTTCTTTTTCTCCTTTTGTATATAGTTTTATTAAAGGAATACCTACTGCCTCAGCACTCAACTCAGTTAAATGCACATTTGGAATGTGGAACATATAACTTTCTTTATTTTCACTCTCAACATTCACAAGATATTTTACATCAAAACCTTCTTTTAATGCCCAATACAAAGCATAGTTTGAATCTTTTCCTCCAGAATACAAAACAGCAACTTTCATACAATCACCTCTATAAAAAATAAAAAGGGATTTTATGGATTTAATCCAATTCCAAATAACCCTTCTTTTTCATCAAATCCAAACATTATATTCATGTTTTGTATTGCCTGCCCACTCGCCCCTTTAACCAAATTATCTATTGCTGAGATAACAACCAATCTACCATGTTCATCTATCTCAAACCCTCCAATATCACAGAAGTTTGCACCCCTAACCCAAGTTAATTTTGGAATCTCATCTGAAAATACTCTAACAAAAATCTCATTCTCATAGAATTTTTCATATAGTTTAATTATTTCTTCCCTATCAACATCCTTAGCTAAAAATGTATGTGCAGTTGTTAAAATTCCTCTTGTTATTGGAGCTAAGTGAGGGGTGAATGAAACTTTTGCTTTTCCAAGTTTTTTTAATTCTTTTTCAATCTCTGGAGTGTGTCTGTGAGTAGTTATTTTGTAAGGGTTTATGTTCTCATTTACATTTGGGAAGTGGGTAGTTTCTGTAGGATTTATTCCAGCTCCACTAACTCCAGTTTTTGAGTCAAATATAATTCTTTCCTCTATAATATTCTCTTTAACTAATGGGGTTACTGCTAAAATAGCTCCAGTAGGAAAACATCCAGGATTTGCTACAAGTTGAGCTTTTTTTATTTCCTCTCTATGCAACTCTGGCAATCCATAAGCAATTTTTACATCTGGCAATCCTTTATGTTTTATTTTATAATATTTTTCATATAAGCTTAAATCCTCAAATCTGTAATCTCCACTTAAATCTATAACTTTCATTCCCCTCTCAATAAAATCTGGAACTATATCCATTGAAGCTCCGTGTGGTGTTGCAGTAAATATTAAATCTGCTTCAACCTTATCAATATCTCCAGTGAAATACAAATCTTTATATTTTTCAATACCTTTTAAATGTGGATGGACTTTAAAAACATGATTTCCATCTTCTTTTCTTGAGGTTATATAAGTTACATTAACTTTTTCATGATTTGCTAATAATCTTAACAACTCAGCCCCTGTATATCCAGTAGCTCCAATTATTGCCACTTCTTTCATTCTCTCACCAAAATTTTATTTTTATAGGACTTTCGCAGTTTATATAATTAATAAGGAAAATACGATACCAAAGGCATAAAATACTTTATAAAAACTTATCCCCGCGAAAGTCCTATATTAATTCCAATTATAAACATCTCCAAGTTTTAAGTTATTTATCTTGATGATTTCTTCAATACTCATATTTTTGGCTGATAACTCTACATAAGAGTTGTTGCTTAAAACAATTATCCAATGTGTATTTCCATCCTTTTCATATTTTATAATATCTTTAATAGTTACTTTTTTTGTTTCTTTAGTTTTCCCACTTCTTATAAATAAAGCATATTCTTCAGCAGAGTTATATATTTTCACATCTCCCGTCTCAACATCAACTAAAACTATCTTAGAAATTCCTCCCCCTGATTTTGGAATTATAATATATCTCCAATATAACTTGTTATTAACAAATATTGGCAATGGTTCAACAATCTCAAACTTATCCCAATCGTAGGTTGGAAGTGTTTTCTGCACATAGTCCCTGGCTTTTATAGGACCTATCTTTGGTTCGCTGAATTTATACTCTCTAATTTCTCCATCCATGCCAATTACAAAAATCTTCGAAATTCCATAGGCTCTTCCATAAGGTTCAACAGCAAAAACCCAGTATGGTTTTTTATTAACCATAATTAAATATGGTTGTCTATTTCCATTTGTATCTACAAGTTCTATTTCATTTTCATGCTTAAACCATAGATTTAAGATGTTTGCTATTGCTGATTCCTTCCAATAGTTTTGTGATTCAACTATTCTTCTAGCCAAACTCTCTGGGAATATAACACAGTTGCCAAATTCCTTTAACGCTTCTTCTTTTGAGTAGTATTTTATATTTCCTTTCTCATCTATAACAACAATACCACTCCAATATGGTGTCGTATAAAATAAATGGAATTTATACTTTATTTGTGGAACTATTGTATATATTTCATTATTTTTGATAACAACTCTTGGTTTTCCATAGTCAGCAAAGTAATCAAACCTATACAGCTTCCAATATAAATTATCAGTAACTAACTGACCCGGTGTGTATTCTATAGTTTTCTCTTCTCTTACAACAACTCTTTCAGTTGTATTTGCTGGAATTAAAAATATCCCTTTAGATTTTAGAATGATTTTGTTAAATAATCCATCAGGTTCTAAGTATGCAAACCAAAACATAGAGTTTTTGAATGTTGTTATATGGACATTTCCAATTGTATATCTTGGATACTCTAAGGAAGAAATCATATATGTCTCTGCAACCTTTTTTGGCAATATTCTTAGATATCCATCATTACTGAAATCAAATTCCTCAAAATCTCTCAATTCTTTTGGAATATTTTCTTTTTGTAGAGTTGTTAGAGAGTAAGCATTAGTAACATACAATAGAGGAGAGAGTATAACAAAAAATATTAAAAAGATTATTGCTATGTTATGAAAAATCTCATCTATTCTTCTTTTATAAGATAAAAATCCAATAATTGCTACTGTTAAAATACCCAACTCAATTACAATTGGATTTTTGTAGAAAAACATAGCAAATGGATGAAGTATTGGAGCAATTGCATACATCAAAATTAGCAATACTGCGATGAGAATAATTTGATACAATTTCTTTTTTAAATCCATAAACACCCCTCCAAATATTTAATTTAAAAAATAAAAGAATAAATAAAAAATAAAATTAAGAATTTATTTACAACAAATGAGGAGGAATTATATCCTTAGCAATTAAATCAGCGTATGTCTCTTTTTCTCTAATTAAGAACACTCCCTTCTTACTTGTTAAAACCATTCTTGGTCTTCCTCTTGCGTTATAGTTGTTAGCCATACTTATTCCATATGCACCAACATCAAATATAGCCAATATATCTCCAACCTCTACTTTGTCAAGTTCTCTATCTCTACCAAAGACATCACTACTCTCACAAAGCCCTCCAGCAACACTTACCTTTTCTTTTTCATCCTTAACTTTGCAGTTTATTATGTGATGATATGCCTCATACATAGCAGGTCTCATCATATCGTTCATTCCTGCATCAATCATAACCCATTTTGTTACTGGTGTTTCTTTTACATGATGAACCTTCCCCAACAAATAACCAGCAGTAGCTACCAAACTTCTACCAGGCTCTAAGATGAGGTTTGGCATCTCTACTTTATCTTTATATTCCAACATTGTGTTTATTATTGCATCAGCCAAATCTTTTTGGGTAGGGATTTCTTTATCTTTTTCATAAGGGATTCCTAAACCTCCTCCTAAGTTAACATCCTCAATCTCAATACCTTCTTTCTTCAACTCAACAACAAAATCCATAACTTTTCTAGTTTCTTCAACAAATGGACTTACATCTGTTAATTGAGAACCAATATGGCAATGAACTCCAACAACATTTACATTCTCCATCTCTAAAGCCATTTTTATTGCCTTCAAAGCCAAACCACTTTCAACATCTAAACCAAACTTATTCTTCTTTAAACCTGTTGAAATCTTTGGATGTGTTTTTGGATTAACGTTCGGGTTTATTCTGAAAGCTACATTTGCCACTTCTCCAAGCTCTTTTGCTGTCTCATTAATTAAAATTAACTCACTTATGCTATCAACATTGAAAGCCCTTATATTTGCTTCAATTCCCATTATAATCTCTTCTTTTGTTTTACAGTTTCCATTGAAAACAATTTTCTCTGAAGGTACATTTGACAACTTTGCTATATATAGCTCTCCTCCACTAACAACATCTGCCCCACAACCAAGCTTAGCTAACAATCTTGTAATAGCCAAGTTTGCATTTGCTTTATATGCATAGGCAACAATAAACTCCTTTCCTGTCTCTTCTTCCCATCTTTTGAAAGCTTCAATGTATTTGTTATAGTTTATCTTTATTTGCTCCTCTGACATTACATATAAAGGAGTCCCAAACTTCTCAGCCAATTCTATAGCATCATAACCATCTATAAAGAATCTTCCATCCTTTATCTCCACTGTATCATTGCCCAAAAACATCTTTTCACCTGAAACTTTTAGAAAAAGTTTCATCAAAACGGATGCATTGCTTCCTTTAGGAAGCAATGCCTCTTAATAATGGACATTAATTGCCCCTGAAAGGGGCAACTTAATGGATGTGGGGTATCCCGAACCATAAGGCTAACTCCCTTGGAATACCCAAATTTACACCTCTGCTTTTAGCAGAGGTGTTAGGGAGTATAGCAATAGAGGGCTACCCTCTATGCGGTGTATACCAATAGGGGGTTTCCCCTTATGGAATAAAAAATACGCCCCGGCCGGGATTCGAACCCGGGTCTTGACATCCGCAGTGTCAAAGGATATCCGCTACCCCACCGGGGCAAGAAAATAAATAAAATAAAATTAAAAAATTATTATAATATTTATTTACAAAGTTCTTTCAATTCTCTAACTAACTCTCTGTCTATTCTACCATTATTTCTGTCTCCTCCTTTACAAGCCGCTCCTCTAACACCTACTATATCAGTTCCTATCTCTTTTAAAATTGGTATGTGTTCTTTTTTTATTGAACCTGCTAAAGCACACTTTAATCCATAATCATGAGTTTCTTCAACAAATTCTGCTAAAATTTCTTTACTTTGGAAATCAAACAATGTTTTTCCATCTTTTATTGCTGTGTCAAGCATAGCAACATCGCATCCAGCATCTCTTGCGATCTTTGGAATAATAAGAGGTTCAACAGCTCCTACTCTATAAGCATCAGCATATCCTGCAGCAACAACTATTTTATCCTCGTCAATATCCTTAACAGCTTTAACAACATTTTTCATTAACTCAACTGCCTGATAATAACTTTTAACTCCATACAATCCAACTTTTATATAATCAGCTCCACTTATAGCCGCTCCAACTGCAGCTAAAGAAATTGTCCCTGGCTTATAAGGGACATCTCCAACTGTAGCACTAACCAACAAATCTTTTGGTGTTATCTCTCTAATAGCCTTAATCATCCATGGAAAGTTAGCTCCTAAAGAACCCTCTTTTGGATTCTTTACATCTATGATATCTGCTCCTCCAGCTATAGCCTCTTTTGCTTCTTCAACATCTATAGGACTTACCAATAGTATCATAACGTTACACCTATGATATTGATATTAATTTTAATTGAGAATTAATAGGACTTCACAGTTTTATACCTTTACATTTGGAACTTAGATACCATTTAGGATTAATATTTATAACAATAATATAGGATTCTCGTTGAATAAATATTAATAAGGTAGATTTGATGCCATAGACATTATATTTTTATTATAGATTAATATATAAACTGCGAAAGTCCTATAATATTTACTCTTGTGAAAGTCCTATTATCAAAAATTTATATAAAAACTTTTATGTTTTAAGATTTTAAGATTTAGTATTTTTTATGGTGATATTATGGGAAAATTATTTGGAACTTCTGGAATAAGAATGAAAAACTTATCACCAAAAATTGCCTATAAAGTAGGATTAGCTATAGCTAAAAAGTATAAAAATGTTGTAGTTGGAAGAGATACAAGAACTACTGGAAAGTTAATTGAAACAGCATTAATTGCAGGAATTTTAAATGGAGGGGGGGAGGTTACAACTATAGATATTGTTCCTACACCTGTTTTAGGTTTTAATGCAAGAAATTATGATGTTGGAGTTATGATTACTGCCTCTCACAATCCTCCAGAGTATAATGGAATAAAGCTCTTCAATAAAAATGGTTTAGCTTTTAATAAAAAAGAAGAAGATGAAATAGAGGAAATTATATTCAAAGAAGATTTTGTTGAAGTAGGATGGGATAAAGTGGGGGATATTTGGGAAGATTGCAGAGCAATAAGAAACTATATGGAACATATTCTTAAAAATGTTGAAGTACATGAGAAATTTAATGTTGTTGTTGATTGTGCAAACGCCTCTGCCTGTTTAGTCTCTCCATACTTATTTACAGATATTGGCTGTCATGTTATATCAGTTAATAGCCACATGGATGGAAGATTTATTGGTAGATTGCCAGAACCAGATGAAAAAAACCTAAGAAAGACAATGGATATGGTTAAAGGCCTAAATTCAAATGAGATGAATTATATTGGCATAGCTCATGATGGAGATGCAGATAGGATGGTAGCAATAGACGAAAAAGGAAGATTGGCTGATTTTGATAAGTTGTTAGCAGCTTTCTCAAGATATATGGTTGAAAAAACTAACAACAAAAAGATTGTTACAACAGTTGATGCTTCAATGATTATTGATGAATATTTAAAAGATTTAGATGTTGAAATAATAAGAACAAAAGTTGGAGATGTGGCTGTTGCTGAAGAAATGATTAAAAACTCTGCTGTTTTTGGTGGAGAGCCATCTGGTACTTGGATTCATGCAGATATACATTTAACACCAGATGGTATTCTAAGTGGATTGAGAGTTTTAGAGATGTTAGAATTTTACAATAAGAAATTATATGAGATATTAGACGAAATTCCATCTTATATAAATTTGAGGGAGAAGATTCCTTGTGAAGATAGCAAAAAAGAAAAAGTAATGAATTATATTATTGAAAATGGGGAAAGTTTATTTAAAACAATTCCTGACACAGTTGATGGGGCAAGATTTAACTTAGAAAATGGATGGATCTTAATAAGACCTTCAGGAACTGAACCATACATAAGGATTAGAGTTGAAGCTAAAGATAGAAATTTAGCTAAAGAATTGTTGGAAAAAGGATTAAAGTTAGTTAAAGATGGTATAGCTTCTTCATAAAATTTTGGTGATATAAATGGATGCTATAATATTATGTGCGGGGAAAGGGGAAAGATTGAGACCATTAACTGAAAATAGGCCAAAACCAATGATTCCCATAGCTGGAAAGCCAATTTTGCAACATATTATTGAGAAAGTTGAAGATTTAGTAGATAATATTTACCTAATTGTTAAGTACAAAAAAGAAAAAATTATTGATTACTTCAAAGATTATCCAAAAATCAAATTTTTAGAGCAGGGGAAAATAGACGGAACTGGACAGGCAGTTTTAACTGCTAAGGATTATGTAGATAACGAATTTTTAGTTATAAATGGAGATATTATCTTTGAAGATGATTTAAGGAGATTTTTAAAATATAAATATGCCATTGCTGTTAAAGAAACAAAAAATCCTGAAAATTTTGGTGTAGTGGTTTTAGATGATGAAAATAACATTATAGAACTACAAGAAAAACCAAAAAATCCAAAATCAAATTTAATAAATGCTGGAATATATAAATTTGATAGAAAGATTTTTGATTTAATTGAAAAAACAAAAATCTCTGAAAGAGGGGAGAGAGAAATTACAGATGCAATAAAACAGCTTATTAAAGAAGAAAAGGTTAAAGGTATTAAGTTAAATGGATATTGGAACGATGTTGGAAGGCCATGGAATGTTTTAGAAGCAAATAAACATCTTCTAAATAAAATAAATACAAATATTAAAGGAAAAATTGAAGAAAATGTAGTTATTAAAGGAAAGGTAATAATTGAAGAAGGAGCAGTTATTAAAGCAAATTCAGTTATTGAAGGGCCTGCAATTATTAAAAAAGGGGCAGTTGTGGGGCCGTTAGCATATATAAGGCCATACACAGTTTTAATGGAAAATACTTTTGTTGGAAACTCATCTGAAGTTAAGGCAAGCATAATAATGAAAAATACAAAAATTCCTCATCTCTCTTATGTTGGAGATAGTATTATAGGGGAAAATTGCAACTTTGGATGCAATACAATAACTGCCAACTTAAGATTTGATGACAAACCTGTTAAAGTTAATATAAAAGGTAAAAGAGTTGAAAGTGTAAGAAAATTGGGAGTAATAATGGGAGATAATGTTAAAACTGGCATTCAAGTCTCTTTTATGCCGGGAGTTAAGGTTGGTAGCAATTGCTGGATAGGAGCAAGCTGCTTAATAGATAGAGACATTGAGAGCAATACTTTTGTATATAAAAAGGATGAGTTAATTTTTAAAAAATTAAAAGAAAATTAAAAAATTAAATTGGTGGAATTAATGATTATTGGTCCTAATACCTCAAAAAATTTTTTTGATAATTTGAAAGATGAGCAAATTCAACAGTGTGGAATTGATTTAAGAGTTTGGAAAATATTTAAAATAGAAGGAGAGGGAGTTATCGATTTTTCAAACGAAAAAAGAAAGTTACCAAATTACATTGAGATATTTAACTCTGAAAAAGATGAATTTATAAGATTAGATAAGGGAATTTACATTGTAAAAGTAGCAGAATATATAAAAATTCCTAATAATATGGCGGCTTTTGTATTTCCAAGAAGCTCTTTATTGAGAATGGGAGCAACTTTATACTCTGCAGTTCACGACCCTGGATATGAAGGGAGGCCAGAATATTTACTGCAGGTTTTTAATCCAATAACTATCTATAGATACGCAAGAATTGCACAAATTGTTTTTGTTAAGTGTAAAGATGTTAGAGGAGTTTATGAGGGAATTTATAAAGGGAAATGAAATAATGCATTAATTAGAAAATCCTATTAAATCAACTCTACTCCCTTACCAACTTCTGTTCTTATTGTATTTTCATAATAACCCCTCAAAATATCTTCAACTTCATCAATAAACTCTTCTTTTGGTAATGCAATTATTGAAGGTCCAGAACCGCTTATTGTAATTCCATAAACTTTATCTTTAACTTCTTCTTTAACTTTAAAGTAATTAGGGATGAGTTTTCCTCTAACTGGCTCTATAATGTTGTCAGACATCATGTATCTTCCAAACAATGATTTATCTTTGTTGTATAAAGCATAAACCATTCCACAAGCTTTTCCAACATTATTTACTAAGTCTTTTAAATCAACACTTTTTGGTAATATTTCTCTTGCTTCTTTTGTATTTATTGAAATATTTGGGGTGGCTATTAAAATATCAAGCCTAAAATCTATTGGAATATGTAAAATCTCTAATGGATTATAGTTTGTTACCATTGTAAAATCCCCAAATATGGCTGGAGCTACATTGTCAGCATGCTTTGCATTTGAAGAAGCTAATTCTCCATAAGATGCATAATCTACCAACTTTAACTTATCTAAATTTAGTTTAAATAACTCATTTATAGCATAAGCAGTTCCAGCCGATGAAGCAGCTGAACTACCTAATCCACTACCTGCTTTAACTCCTTTTTTTATTTTAATTTTAACTCCTTTATCAATATTACAATCCTCTATCATCTTTTTTGCTACAATTCCAGCAACATTTTTATTAGGGTCTGTAGGGATGTTTTCATCATCAACTTCAATAATAATTTCTTTATCATCTATAGCTTCAACTTCAACTATATCATAAGGTTCTTTTAAACATAAACCAAACACATCAAATCCTACTCCCAAATTAGCAGATGTGCAAGGAGCTTTTACTTTAATTTTCATAATGTTCCCTCCTTATTCTTCTAACCTTATTCTTCTAAAAACATCTTTCTTATGGTATCAGCAGCATCTTTTTTAACTAAAACTAAAACTCTATCTCCTGCTTTTAATTCAGTATCTCCACTTGGGATTTTTATCTCATCCCCATCATAAACGGCAATTATTAAATAATCTCTCGGCCTTCCAAGGTCTTTTATCTTTTTATTGACTACCTTAGATTTTTCTGGGATTATAAACTCTAAAATCTCAGCCTCTCCCCTACCAACAATAGTTAAATCTAAGATTCCAGGTCTCTCTATTAATTTTTCAATATAGTTAGCAGCTATTAGCTCTGGAGAAATAACTACATCAACACCCAACCTTTCAAAAACATCTTTATACTCTATTTCAGAAATTCTTGCAATAGTTTTATCAACTCCATAACTCTTTGCCAATAATGAACTCATTAAATTAACTTCTTCCTTTCCAGTAACCGCTATATACATATCTGCATCTTCTATTCCTGCCTCTTCCAAAGTTTTTGTTTTTGTGCAATCACCATTTATCACTAAAGCATCAATCTCTGTAGAAGCTTTTTTACAGACTTCTTTATCTATATCAATTAAAACTACATCATATCCTTTATCAGATAGAGATTTAGCCAAAGTATAACCTACTCTACCAATCCCAGCTATTATGATGTACATAACTAACACCAAAAAAATTATAAAATTATTTTTTCATAGTATTCGTCATATCCAAAGTGCCAATGCTTAATTTTTTCTTTAAGCTCTTTCTCAAGCTTCAATATTTTATCAAACTCTTCTTTATTTAAATATCCAATATATCCTCTTTTTATTGCCTCTTTACATTTCAAACTGCAAGGAATAAAACCAGAAGGTAAGACAATAGCATAAATTCCTTTATTTTTTAACTCATCTTTCATTTCTTCAACTTCTTTTAAATGTTCTCTATCTATTGATATTCTAAAATCTTCAACAAAAGATTTTATACAACATTCTGGGTAATCTAAAAGTTTTCCTATCTCAAAATCATCCAATCTTCTATAAATTCCAAGTTCTGTAGAAACTACTGGGTCTATTGCAGGCCTAACCTTTGGGTTATATTTTTCAACAATCTCAATTTGAAGCTTTAATCTCTCAACTATCTGTCGATATTGAAACTCATCTAAGCTTTGTATATGCTCTTTTAAAATTTCAAATCCTTCTAATTCATTGTTCCTTAATTTTTCAATTTTATATAAGAGTTTTTTAAGCATATTTTCACTTAAAAAATTTTTTATAAATATCTATACAAGACATTAGAATTATTCAATAGGACTTTCGCAGGAATAAATATTGAAAGAAATTTTCGATGCCAAGGGAATAATTTTTTCATTACTTAATTTATAAACTGCGAAAGTCCTATTCAATTTCTAACTCAAATCCTACAACTGGAAACTCTAATTCAAAGTTTGTAATAACTTCTGGATGAATTTCTCCAAAGTAGCCAATAATTTTTCCATCTTTTAAAATTTTTGCGCATCTACCTTTAATAAATGAAGGATGTTCAAAATTATCAAGCTCATACTCAATTTTTAGTTCTCTCAGCAATCCTTCAACATAGCTCTTTATCTCATTAAAGTTTGTTTCATTATCTACAATAACCCCAGCTATTTTTTTAACAACTCTTGATTTTGTTTCAGCATTTTCATCAATAACTACACAATCTCCAATCTCAAATATTTTATGAGGTAATTCTTTATGCTTATTTATCCTCAAAGTTTCCATTAATAATGGTAGAATGCTTTTTCTAACTATTCTGTGTTCAATTGATGCTGGCTTTAAAACTTCTATATAGTTGTTGTCTTCAATCCTCATCTTTTTAAATAAAACATCATCATTTGATAGCATTAAGTTTATAACCTCATAAAACCCAAATCCAACCATAATTTCTCTTATAAAATCACACTTCTTTTCTAATTTATCAAGCTCACCAATAGTTCCTATAATTGGATACTCTCCAGAGAATTTATTATAACCGTAAGCAATAGCTACTTCTTCAGCAATATCAATCTCTCCAAATACATCTACTCTATAAGCTGGAATGAAAACCTTTATTTTGTTATCTACAAATTGAGCTTCTAATCTACATCTTCTTAAGTAATTTATTATAGCTCCAGGAGTTAAATTAGTTCCTAAAACTTTGTTTATATAATCTGGAGTTGTTTCTAAAACATCTTCTTTTAAATCTGGATATACAGTTTTTTCATTATTTTTAATTACTTCAACAGCATGTATCTTAGCGTATTTTCTCTCTGCCAATGCTGTAACAATAATATTTAATGTCTTCTCAACGGCATACTTATCAGTTCCAGTAACATCAATCAACAAATTTCTCGTTGTTGTTGTAACTCTAGTTAATTCTCCATTAATTATTGGAGGCATGGATAGGACGTTTCCTTCACTATCTAATATTATTGGAAACTTGTCATCTTTAATCAAATGGGCATATTTTATTCCTTTTTCATGTTTTTCTAAAATCTCTCTTGGAGTCATCTCTTCTTCAGAGTTCAATGGGACAAATTTAATCTCTTCTCCACCAATTTCTTTATAGTAGAATGGAGGCTTAACTTTATCCGCATCGTGAATTCCTATTGCCACTTTTTTCCTATCTCTTCCCATAACCCAGTGTAATTTCTCTTGAAGGTTAATTATACTCTCTAAAACATAATCATCAATAATAACCCCTTTAACTAAAGCCATTGCTATATAGGGCCTTGTTTCAACATTTTCAACATATAGCTTTACATCTGAACTCTCAATATCATATTTTTTTAATCCTGTTTCTATTCCAATAATTCCCCTAAAACCTCTTGCCAAACCTTCAGCACTTAAATAATCTGGTCTATTTGGGTTTATTGAGAATTGAATAATTTTTTCTCCATCTTCTTCAAAGATTCCTTCGACCTCAACACCCATCATTGGAAATTTTTCCTCAATAAACTCATCTTCTAAGGGCATATTTACTAATCTCTCCAAATCAGCTTTTTTTACATTTATTGTAGGCATCTTATCACCAGCACTATTTTTTGTAATAATTTTATATTAAAATTACATGTAAGGTATTTTAATATAACCATTCTATATTTTAGTTTAAGTTTGTCAGTGGGATTATATTTATCACGATAAAAAGTTTTAGATTTAAGATTAACTACTTTAAAATCTTTATTTTTTGATTTTATGGATTTTTAGATAATTTCTAATGGAAGATTATTTTGAATATTTTATTTATTAGGATGTATTAAATTAATAAGATTTTTATGGGATTTTTGTTTATTATTTTTTATAGGAAGTTAGCTGAAATATATTGGTTTTACTTTAAATGATAAATACTAATAATATCTAACTAAAAAATAAAAAATTATCAAATTGGGAGATGAGATGATGAAAGAATTATTAGATTTGTTAGAAGATCTCAGAAATAAATGTGCAAGATATCAAGATGAACTTAATGAAAAATTTGATGCTGAAGATGATATTAGAGCAGGATGTTTTGGAATGATATATAACCATGCTACCCAAACTCAAGAATTGTTAAACTTTTATTACAACATCTGGTGTAATCCACAAATATTCGGATTAAAAGTTCCAGAAACTCCAGATGAGTTAGAAAGAGTTAGAAGAGAAAATGGTGAAAGAGTTTTCATGGCTACAAGGAGTATTTTGTTTATTCCTACAATGTCATCAATTGAATTTTGTGCAAAAGAAGCAATTAAAAATGAAAATCATCCTTTAAATGGATGGTATAATAATAGAATCGCTTCGGGAAAATTAATATATCTTAGTGGAATTATTAAAGAGACATATAATAAAAAACTAATTACTCAAGATGAAAAAGAGAAGTGGGATTGCTTAATAGATTTGAGAAATATTATTGTTCATAATAATGGAATTGCTGATAGAAATAAGAAATGCAGAATTACTAATGATCTAGAAATTATTTTTGAAGAAGGCAAAATGACTCAAGGAAAATTAGATACTTTTATTAAATCAACGAATTTGGCTGTTGATTTATATTATAATTGGATTATAAAATGTTGCAAATAAGCAAATAAAATTAGTGTTAGTATGTCAGTAATTTATGCTGTCTTGGATACATCCCAAAGATAAACCTTTCTAACGGTAGATATACTAAATTCAGGTTCCCTTAACTGAATCACTCAAAGGTATGAGCGATTTTTTCATTAATTGTGGGAAAATTATCTATTGATGATGTTGGCGAAAAAATCTGTGATATTAATTAGGTAATATACGTATTTAAGTTTTAAAGAATATTAAATGATTAAAAATTAAATGATTAAAAAAATATAATTAAAATCAGACATATGGTATTGAAAATTTAATTATTGATTTTTCTATATTTAGATTCTTTTTTGCTAAAAACATCCTATTTTAATATAAACTAAAAGATAAATAACAAAAAAATGAGTGTATTGTTAGAATTTAAAATTTAAAGAAAAATTTTAAATATTTGTTTTAAAATTTTTTGTGTGATTATAATAGGACTTTCGCACTTTATATATTTAGTAGTAAAAAAATGATGCCAAAAGCATTAAATAAACCTTCCAATATTTATACCTGCGAAAGTCCTACTATAATTTTTTGAAATAATTTGTTAAACTTAAATAATTAGACATAATTTTATTTTAACACATTTCCAAAAAATTATATTTCATAATTAATCCCATTAAAATCTAATTAAAATCTAAAACATTTTTGGTGTAAATCATGGTAACTGTAATGAAATTTGGAGGGACTTCTGTAGGTTCTGGAGATAGAATTAGGCATGTAGCAAAAATAGTAGTGAATAAAAAAAGAGAAGATGATGTTGTCGTAGTAGTTTCAGCGATGAGTGAAGTAACAAATGCTTTAGTAGATATATCTCAACAAGCTTTAGATGTTAGAGATATAGCTAAGATAGGAGATTTTATAAAATTTATTAAAGAAAAACACTACAAAGCTATAGAGGAGGCTATAAAATCTGAAGAAATTAAAGAAGAAGTTAAAAAAATAGTTGATAGCAGAATTGAAGAGTTAGAGAAGGTTTTAATTGGTGTTGCTTATTTAGGAGAATTAACCCCAAAATCAAGAGACTACATTTTATCATTTGGAGAGAGGTTGTCTTCTCCAATATTAAGTGGAGCTATTAGAGATTTAGGAGAAAAATCTATTGCTTTAGAAGGAGGAGAGGCAGGGATTATAACAGACAACAACTTTGGTAGTGCAAGAGTTAAAAGATTAGAGGTTAAAGAGAGATTAATGCCATTATTAAGAGAGGGAATTATTCCAGTAGTTACAGGATTTATAGGAACTACTGAAGAGGGCTATATAACAACATTAGGTAGAGGAGGTAGTGATTACTCAGCCGCTTTAATTGGTTATGGATTAGATGCTAATATTATAGAAATATGGACTGATGTAAGTGGAGTTTATACAACAGACCCAAGGTTAGTGCCAACAGCTAAGAGAATTCCAAAACTTAGCTATATAGAGGCAATGGAATTAGCATACTTTGGAGCTAAAGTTTTACATCCAAGAACTATAGAGCCAGCAATGGAAAAGGGCATTCCAATATTGGTAAAGAACACATTTGAGCCAGAGAATGAAGGGACTTTAATAACAAACGATATGGAGATGAGTGATAGCATAGTTAAAGCAATATCTACAATAAAAAATGTTGCCCTCATAAACATATTTGGAGCTGGAATGGTTGGAGTTAGCGGAACAGCGGCAAGAATATTTAAAGCTTTGGGAGAAGAGGATGTTAATGTAATCTTAATAAGTCAAGGTTCTTCTGAAACTAATATATCACTCGTTGTTAGTGAAGAAGATGTTGATAAAGCATTAAATGCTCTAAGAAATGAGTTTGGTGATTTTGGAAAAAAGAGCTTTTTAAACAACAATTTAATTAGAGATGTAAGTGTTGATAGGGATGTGTGTGTTGTTTCAGTTGTAGGAGCAGGAATGAAAGGGGCTAAAGGCATAGCTGGGAAGATATTTACAGCTGTCTCTGAAAGTGGAGCAAATATAAAGATGATAGCTCAAGGTTCTTCTGAGGTAAATATTTCTTTTGTTATTGATGAAAAGGATTTATTGAATTGTGTAAGAAAATTACATGAAAAGTTTATTGAAAAGGCAGAATAATTATTTTTTATTTTTATAGCTTTGTGCAAAATAAAATAAACTTTAAAAAGGACAATTTGAATGTCTTCCTTATGGAAGACATTCTTTAATTCCTTATTTTAATTAAAAAACTTTTGCACAAAGCTATAATTTTTAAGGTGTTTAGTATGGATGAAAATATTAAAAAGGCAGAGTATTATTATAAAAAAGGTGTGGAACTTGGAAATAAAGGAGATATAGAAAAAGCGTTGGAGTATTTTGATAAAGCAATACAATTAAATCCATTTTATAGGGATGCATATTTTAATAAAGCTTTAGCTCTGAGAATTTTGGGAAGATATGATGAAGCGAGAGAGTGTTTTTTTAGAGGTTTAGCTGTTGAAAAATACCTAATGTGTAAAAAACAAAATATTAATGATGAAAAATAAGTAAATTAATCTTTATTTCAATCTATTCTATATCTTTTTTCAGATTTGTATATTATATACACTACTAACGCCCCACCTAATAAATCTAAAATTGATTTTACAGGAACTACTCTCGGGGCAAATATCTTTATTGACACCAAATAACACAGTAGTGAAATGAACATCCCAATTAACATAGCTGCTGGAATTGTCCATCTGTGGTCTGAAGTTTTCATTAAAATTCTTGCAATATATGGCGCTGCCAAACCAACAAATGGAATTAAACCTACATAAGGAATTACTGCCCCAACAATAAATCCCGAGAGTAATAAAATTAATATCCTAACATATTTTATATTTAAACCAAAGCTTTTTGCATATTTTTCTCCAAAGAGTAAGGCATTTAAATGCTTTGAAAGCATATATGAGAATATCAAAAAGATTAATGAGCAGATAGCCATTAATTTTAAATCATTCCATCTAGTCCCTGAAAAACTTCCCTGTAAAAACATCCAAAATTCTTGAATCTGGACATTGTCAGCAAAACTTATTAAATAACTCTCAATTCCATAGTAGAAGTATCCAAACAATATACTACAAATTAAAACTCCAGTAACATCCTTAATTTTTGAAGCAAGAGCCAATAATATTATTAAAGCTATAGCTGCACCTATCCAACCTCCTACAATATAATCAGGAATTCTTATAATATTTGAGAATGAAAAACCTAAGAATACTGTTATAGCCACACCTAATATAACTCCAGTGGATATTCCAGTTGTATATGGAGACGCTAAAATATTTCTAAAAAGTGTCTGAAGTTTTAATCCTGAAACTGATAGAACTGCTCCAACAATTAAAGCAGTGACTAACGGAGGAATTCTAACATTCCATATAATATTGTCTTTAAACTCATCTCCTGTAGTCCCATAAATTAAAAAATTTTTTACATCACCCATAGTTATTGATTTTGCATTACCTCCTTTAAATATCCCAAAAACAAATAGAGAAAATATTAACAAAACCATTAGCAAAATCACGGATATTTTTCTCATTATATCCCCATCTTTTTTCTTTTGATATATATCATTATGGCTATTGGAGCCCCTATAATTGATAAAGGACACATTAAAGGTAGTTCTGTGCTTGTTGTTGGAATTATTACTCCAGGTCTTACAAGAATATCAGCTATTATTAAAAAAATTGCACCTATTAACATAGCATTAGGAATTACATAGAAATGTTTTGATGTTCCACATACCAACCTTGCAACAATTGGACAAACCATTCCTACAAATCCTATTGGTCCAGCAAATGCTACAATACTTGCAGTAATCATACAAGATATTAAAATTATGGCAATCCTCAAATTTTTTATATTAACTCCAACACTCTTTGCGTAGTTTTCTCCAAGCAAATAGGCGTCAAGATACTTAGATAAAAAATAGGTTATAAAGCTACAAATAACCACCAGTATAGCCATTATTATGGCTCTATTCATAGTCAAAGAACTTAAAGAACCATATCCCCACATCATAAAACTTGCCAAATTGCTATTCTCCACACCTAAGAAATCTCCAAAGGTTATAACAATAGTTATTAAACCTGAGGAAATATAGCCAATCATGAGCCCAACAATTAAAAGTGTAGTAATTTGCCTAACTTTCCTTGCTAACGATATAACTACTAACATAGAGAACAGAGAGCCTAAATAGGCTGCTAATATAAAACCCCATATTGAATGAGGAATTCCTAATTCAAATAGTAATGATGTAAAAACATAAAGAGCTACTCCTAAAGATGCCCCACTCGAGACCCCTATTAGATAAGGGTCAGCTAAAGGGTTCCTAAACAAACTTTGCATCAACAAGCCTGCTACTGCTAAACCCATTCCTGCAAATATTGCTCCAACAGTTCTTGGAAGTCTGCACTTTTCAATAACATTATCCCATATTGGATTACCCGTAGTGCCTTCCATTAAATAGTTATAAAATTTTTTTGGCTCTATTTTTATGGTTCCAGTAGTTATACTCAATATTGACAAAGAAAATATCATTAAAAGTAAAAATACTGTTAGAGCTTTAATCCTAATTTTCAAAATAACCACCTTCTATGAGAGTTTAAATAGAGCTTTCGCAGAAATAAAATTTTATAAGGCATATAGATGCTTAAAGTCATATATAACAGGTTGAATGCACTTTAAATAGATATTAAGGATATTTTGAAGCCTTTGACTTCAATAAGTTCAATAGTATAGACCATTCATAGAAATGAGTTTTTTATTGAATATAAAGTGTTATTGAAAATCATATCAAATCACTTATAGTTATCTTGATAATATATAAAAATATTTTAATAAACTTTAAATTTAAATATTTAGAAGATAAAAATAGAATAAAAATTAAAAAATAGTATGATTATTTCAGTTTTTTGAAGTAATGTAATTCGCTATCTCCACCATCAAAGCATTCTGGATGTATCATTCTTGCAAAGTCTTCCATCAACAAGTCCATATTTACATTTCCATCATAGGAATAATTTGGTTTTGTTACATATACTCTCTTTGCATGATCTAATATAGGTGCTAAGTCAGGTCTTCTTTCTTTTAATTCTTCAAGTGTATCCATTGGCTCATTTAATGAGTTCCAATTCATGTATATGAATACATCACAGTCTTGGAGGTGCTCTAAGGTTGTTTCTTTATCAAGATTTACATAAGATGTTCCTGGAATATCAAGGAAGCAGTAATCTCCTTTAACATCTAAAACCCATTTTGCATAGTAGTTTTGGGCACAGTAGACCCAAGGTCCTGAATATAGTGACCAATAGAGCATAGCTACTTTTGGTCTATAGTCAGCATTTCTTGTTTTTCTTATAAGTTCATTTCTCTTTTTCCAAACTTTCTGGAAGAAATCATTTCCTTTGGCATCTAAGTTATAAAATGCAGCATATACCTTTGCCCATTCTGCCTTTGCTCTAAAGTCTGGTTCATTTGATTCTACAGTTACGAGATAATTGAGTCCTAAATCCTTTACAGTATCAATATCTGTAGTTAAATAACCATGTGTCCAAGTTAAGAAAACAATGTCTGGACTTATATTTAATAATGCCTCTTTATCAAGTGCGCCCCATTTTCCTATTGGAATTATATTTCCACTATCGACATAAGGTTTTAAGTTCGGGAAAACTCCATAATCTTTTATTTTGGTATATGTGTATTTAGATACTCCTCTTAAGGATTTTCTTACATTATCATCATTTAAAGCCTCAAGCATAGCTACTTGGAAAGAACTATCTGTAGCAACTTTTTTCACTGGGGCATATATAACTTTAACATCTGAAGGCAGATTACTTGGAGGATTCTCTCCTTCTCTAACAATGCAGTACTTATTATAAATATTGTCCCCGTATTTTGTTGTTACAATTTTATAAGCCCAATTGTCATCATAACTTACTGGATTTCCATTTACATCGTAGTATTCTATTTCAAAGTTTTTAGCAAACACTACAGGTTCTCTCCATTTTTGGTAGTTGACGAATAGATATACAACATCTGCAATGTCAACGGAATTGTCACAGTTTAAATCTCCAACTTCTAATGGGACATCTCTATGCTTAAAGAGATATACAACATCAGCAATATCTATTGAACCATCTCCATTTACATCTCCTACGTTTTCTCCAAATGCTAATGGTGTCAATAAAATAGCCATTATTAATACTATTTTTTTAAACATGGTAATCCACTCCTTAGTATTATATTTTTTCAAATAATGTTACGTGATAATAATTTAACATATTTTATATATATAATTTATGATGTTTTTAATTAAATGTTGTTAAAAGTAAGAGAATTTTTAAAAATATTATTACTAAAATAATAAAATAAAGAATTAAATTGAGAGATTTTTAAGGTTTTTCAATTTTTATTACTTTTCCATGAAACTTTTAAAAAAGATTAATTAAAAAAGAAGAATGATTAAGGTTTTTCTATTTTAATAGCTTTTCCATCTTTCCACTCTACAAATATTGGTTCATCTGGAATATCATCTAACTGCTTGAAGTATTCTACAGCTGCCTTTGTACCCCATCTATCTGAACCTGCTAATAGTATTACTGTGTGTCCATTTATTATTTGTTTTTCTATAACTCCTTTGTGTTTTCCTGGATAGTCGTTAGTTACTTTTACTGGGAATGTCCACATATATTTCTTAGTTAGTGGGTTCGCTACGGGTCCTCCAATTAAAATGCAATCCTCTTTTATCTCTAGTGCATTATTTATTAACTCTGATTCGTTTTTAAGGCATTTTGCTGATAAGTTCATGTCAATTTTTGAACCTATGATTAATTTTGCTTTATGGACAAATTCTTTTATTTTTGTTGATTTAATATCTTGTGCAACATCTGAGTAGAGTTCTATTGCTGTATGATGGCTTCCTCCACCACTGTAGTAATAAGCTGTTGTAGTTGTTTGAATTACAGGTAATGTTTTAGTAAGAGTAATACTTACTTCTGGGTCTTTTATTAAGATAACTTCAATAACTCCATTACCTACATATTTATACCAACCTACATTACTGTTAGCATCGTTTTCTTTTAAGGTAATATTCGCTGTTCCGTTATTTACAACAATATTCTCAACTTTTAATTCACCAACTGGAATTCTAACGATTACAAATCCTTTGTTGGATGAGTTCTCTGCCTTGAATTTTATTGTTGATATTAATTTATTACCAATTTCCTTTGGTTCTTCTTTAGTTTTGTTTGTTATGTTAAATCCTTCGCATAGTAGTGGTTCTATATTTTCTAATATCATATCCAACGTTTTATTTAACTCTACTTCATCATCTACTGATTTGGTAATTTCTTCTAATGTTTTTGCATCGTTCAATATTGAATTTATTTTTATAATAACATCATCTGTAATATTTATTGTTATATTTTCACTAACTTTTGGTATTGTTAATTCATCTACAATATCTCCAATTTTAACAGGCAATACTGTTATGTTAATATCTCCAACAGATTCTAATTTCACATTATCAATATCCACTTTATCAAGCACATCTGATTCAATACACAATCCTTCAAAGACCTTTTGTAAGCTCTCATCCAATATTGTGTTGTTGATAAATACCTTCTCAAACTTGTATCCATCCTTGTCCGATAACACTACGCACTTCAATATTGCTGAGTAACTCTTGTTCTCATCAATTATTCTAAATGTTATATTTGCTATTTTAAATGTTCCTAACTTTGTGAAGTTGTATCCGCTGAATATTAACTCACTGTTATTTATTGTGTAGTTGTTTATTCCAATAAGTTCTATGTTTTCAATTTTTAAGTTTTTGAATATCAACTTTCCATCATATCCACTACATAACCTTTCATTTATTCCATTAACCTCTATTGTAGCATTAAAGGTTCCATTAATTACAGGTGTTGTGTTATATACATTTACCCAAACTGGAATTTCTATAACATTTATTTTCTTAACAAGCTTATTATCACTTTCATTCTCCTCTTTAACTGCGTTGGATGGATCAACAACTGCTACTATTGTAAATGTTTTTATATCATCTGGAGTCCAATTAAATACTATAGTCTTACTTTGACTAATATTCAGCCCATCAACTGTTACTTTTCCAATCTCATTGGCATCAGCGTATAATACAATATCAAATGGTTTTGCTTCTTGATGTCCATTGTTTGTTATTGTAATGTTTATTGTAGTTGGAATTCTGTATATTAATGGGTTTGATATATTGATGTCGGTTATTTTGATGTTTGGACCTTGTACAACAACATTTACATTGTTTGTTAATACTTTGTTAAATTTATATCCATGTATGTCAGATACTACTAAATTTGATAGACCAATATCTGAGTTTCCAACATCTATTGCCTTAAATTTAGCAATAGCTACAACTGTTGAGGAGTTAATAATACCATCCATTAATTTGAATATTACCTTGCCTTTTTCATAGGTTATGTTCTCCAGTAAGGTCCCATTTTCTTCAGATGCATTGATTAGGAATGTAAAGTTTATACAATCTAATACTCCACTATCATAAGTTAAAACTCCTTCTATTGCCTTTGCTGGTCTATCGGATGTTATATTATTTAATGTGATGCTAACTTCAAAGGTTTCTTCAGTTTTTGTTAAGTTCGTTGATGATATAAGATTTACACTTATTGGCTCCTCTGTAGCATACAATTCATCAACGTATTTGTTGTTGTTCTCATCAATTTCCTTTACGTCATTGTTGCAATCAACTAAAACACAAAGTGTGTAATTCTTCTCTTCTGTAGGCATGAATGTGAAGTTTACCTCCTTAGTTTCTCCAACATTCAATCCATTAATTGTATAGGTTCCTATCTCATTTGTATCTACCAATAACTTAACTGAGAAGTTACCTGTTACATTCCTCTCCCCAATATTCTTTACCAATATAGGTATTGTATTGTTTGTATATGCTTTGAGTGATACTGGTATTATCTCTGCTACTAAATCAGGTCCTGGGATTACTATTGTGGTTGCATTTGATGAAATATCCTTTACATAACTTCCATTGATATCTTCCATATAGACATTATCCAATTTTACTGTGGTATTTCCAACATTTATTACATTGTAGGTGATGTTAATTGTGAAGTTTGTTGATTGATTTATATTTGATATTTCAAAGTAATCACTTGAACTATTGAAGAAAACATTTCCAACATTTGAAGATACATTTACTGGTTTTAACATATTTTTATCGTACGATAAATATCCTTTTATTACATTCACAGTTTCATTTACCTTTGGAGCTACAGTTATTGGAACAGTTACATTATCTCCAAATTCAGCATTTATAATTTCAGGAACTAACAAGTCAGCAATTGGTTTATATAATACTTTTACATTTGAGTTTTTTAAAATTAATGGCTCAATGTGGAATCCATTTGAATCAGATAAAACAGTTCCATACAATGATATTGTTCCTTGACCTTCATTTATTGCCTTAAATGATAGTGTGGCAATTGTAAAATTCCCTGTAAAACTTTTACTAAACCATAACGAAATCCAAATTTTTCCATTGGATATTGATATATCCTCTTTAGATATACTCCCACTTACATCTTTTAAGGTAATATTGTTTTCAGATATATTCAAAATACTTGAATTAAAATAAATATATGTATCAAAGCCCTCACATCCCTCAGCACCTACATTTTTTACAACTAAATCTAAGTTAATAGTATCCCCAACATATCCCATAACATCTGATGGAACCAACTCTACTGTTACGTTTTCACCATAAACTCCTATTAGTGATGCCATTAAAATTGACAGTATAAGCACCTTCCATTTCATCAACAGTCACCTTCAAAAATTTATTTTTAAAAGAAGAAAAGTAATTTTTATTTATTCTGCGGTATATGGCTCGGCTGTATTAGTATTAGGATTATATTTTAGGAAGTAGTGAGTAGTTCTTCCTTTGAATACATCTGGATGTAATATTGTTGCTAAATCCATCAATACCTCATCAGTATTCATTAATCCAAGTTGCCAGTAATCATCACTTATACAGAACAATCTTCCATTCTGCACAGCTTTAAAGTTTTCATATCCTGGATGGTCATCTTTAAAGGTTGATAACCATGTTGTGCTTGATGGAACTACCCAGATGTCTGCATCTTTTGCCCTCTCTGCAAATGTCTCGTAATCTATGCATGCACTGCCAGTCCCTGGAATGTCTTTAAATATATAATCTCCATGGCAATCATCTATGATTGCCTTAGCAACATAGGACTGTGCTTTTGGAACGTATGTTCCACCATATTTTGGATAGTTCTTACCCCAAGCCACTAATGGTCTATTTGTATTTCTTGTTAATCTTTTCACATTCAATGCCCTCTTTTCTATTCTTGTGAAGTATTTGCTTGCCACATCTTCTTTATTGTAAAACGCTGCAAACATCTTTACCCATTCACATCTTGCAAGGTAAGAATCTTCTAAGTATTCTGCATCAGCAACGTAAGTTATGTTCAATTCCTTACATTTTGCAATTATCGCATCTCCGCTGTATCCTGGATAGACAAACACAACCTGTGGGGAGATGTTAATAATTAAGTCATAATTTGGACTGTATGAAGAACCAACGTCAATTATTGAACCATTATTAAGCCCTTCTTTAATATCATCAAAGTACCACTTGTATGTTCCTCCCCACATTATTCCCTTCACTGAGCCAATCACTGAGCCATCGTCATTTAGTGGTTCCATTAAAGCTATGTGGGTGGAACTCATCACAACAACTCTTTTTAATGGGACATTAATTACCTTGTCGTATTTTCCTTCAGCCCATGAAGGTATTGGCTGACTTTCATTTTTTAATAGTAATCTCTGCCCAGTGGCGTCTTCAACTATTTTGTATGCATAAGATTCTCCATTGTAAGGATTTACTTCATTTCCATTTTCATCATAATATGTAATTTTTATATTTTTGGCATAATGAATAGGTTCTCTCATTTTTTGATAATTAACAAAGAGATAAACAACATCAGCAATGTCTATGCTGCCATCTGCGTTTAAATCACCATCTTCTATATCAAGGTCTCTGTGTTTGAAAAGATAAACCACATCTGCAATATCAATGGAACCATCTTTGTTGACATCACCCAATCTATAGTTGTAATCACCTTCTGCATATACTGGCACTAATAGTAAGAAAACGGTAAGTAATATATACCCAATGATATTAATATTTTTCGGCATCATACCACCATTTAATATTTATATTAGATTGTTATTATAAATAAATAGTTAATTTTATTAAAAAAATCTTTAACAAAAACAAAGATTATGATATTAACAATAGGTATATATATTTTACGGTAGGTATATATATTTTACGGTAATTTTTACTATTAATAAAGTAATCTTTACTTTGGTGAGAGCATGAAAAAGTTTGCTGCATTGTTGATTTTTCTTATACTTCCAACATGTATGGCAATAGATGTTTCAGTAAAAGCTCCTTCTGAAGTTAAAAAAGGAGATTTATTTGTTGTAGAAGTTTACGCAAATAATGTTTCAAATTGTGGAGGTTTAGAATGCAATATTTACCTCTCTAATAACCTTGTAGTAGATAATGTAATTAGCTATGATGTTGGAGCAGATTACAACTTAACAATAAACAAAAATAGAAGTGCTGCAATACAGTATGTTTTTTTGACAAATCCAAAAAATGAGGATTTTAAAGTTGGTGAATTCAAAATAAAGGCTTTGGAATGTGGAAATGCAACGATAACAATAAAGGCAAAGGCATCAGACAGTGAAGGAAATGCCATTAAAATCCCTCAAAAAACAGTAAATCTAAAGATAATATCTAATTCCACTCAAAAAGTAGAAAAAAATGAATCATTTTCATTTAATCCAATAATGGTCATATTTGCAGTTCTTTTAATTGGATTGATAGCTTACATTATAAAAAAAGGTGATGGGTAATGAATAAACATTTTTTAGTTATTTTAACTCTTATTTCCATTATTTCTATTTTTTTAGATATTTGTTATGCAGAAGATGTCTATGTTAAATTAATCCCCGAGGAAGTTATTTCAAATGGAGAGATTATTAAATTTAACATAACGATAGAAAATCTTCCAAAAATTGGAGATCTTTATCATGATAATAGTGAAGACGGTGGGTGTAGAGGAGTGGATATTTATATAAACTACCCTCCTGAATATTTAAAACCTTATGGTTTTAATTGGAGTGAGATATGTAAAAATGAGAAGTTAAAGTTTTATGAATTTAAAGATGGAGCATTTAATTTATCAATTTCATTTAATAATCCCATTGAAGAAGATTTTTGTATCGGAGAAATAATGTTTATTCCTATTAAAGAAGGAGAAACCCAATTAAATTTGTCAGGATCTGTTAGTTCAGCATTGGGGTACAGGTATGGTAGTGGTGAAAGTTATTTTGACAAATCTACAAATACATTCAAAGAATATCCAAACATAAAGTTCTTTGGGGCAAAGGTGATAATAAAAGGCATTGGAAATGTAACAAACACAACAACAATGAAACTAAAAGAAGATGTAGAAGATGTTGAAACATCTTCATCAACAATAGTAAATAGGATTTACATAACCCCTAAAGTAAAGGAACCAGAAGTTATTGTTAAAGAAATTAACATAACGGAATACCATCCGGTAGTTAATGTAGTTGTGGAAAAAAAGAGTAGTTTTAAATTTTTAGGATTTAATTTGCTCTCTGGAGTGTTGGCAGGGATTCTTTTTGGCTTTATTCTATCAAGATTTAAATGATGTTAGGGGATAACAATGAAGTCGAAATTTTTAATATTGATTTCATTTTTATTGTTCTTTCATGTAAGTTTTGGAAATGAAGTTAGATTAACGCCAGATAATATTGTTGTGAATGAATATGACTACTTTGATTTAACATTGAGCGTAAATGTATCAGAAAAATTGAGTGGGTTTGAAGATACCATATATTTCCCAAGTGCATTAAACATAACCACTGATGATATCATTTTAAGTGATATAGCCAATAGTGCATTCTTAAAGAGTATTTCTGTAGATGATGGAAAAATATCAATATCACTGATGTGGTCAGGCAATGAACCTTCCGGAAACTTTACAGTAGCTACTTTGAGGTTTAAAGCATTGGACAATGGAACATATACAATAACCCAAAAGCCTAAACTGTCTGATATAGATGGAAATGCCATAGATGCAACTTACAACTCTGTTGAAGTAAATATTATTGGTTTAAATTCAACGGTTGTTGAGATAACTCCCATAAATCCAAAGTTAAATGAGAATTTTGATGTTCTCATTTCAATAAAAAACGCAAAAGAAAATACATATAACATAACTGGAACAATATACTACCCAAATTTAAGTATTGTAGGTTTAAACTTCTATTATTTAGAAAATAACATTTCAAATGTAGATTTAAATTACAATAACGATAGTTTAAATTTCTTTGTTGAGTTAAATACTTCAGAAGAAAATTTTGATTTGATGAAATTGACATTCTTCACAAGCAAAGAAGGGACTTACCTAATTAACGCATCTGTAAAGATAAATGGAAATGACACAATTGTAAAACCAGCAAACTTCACAATCGGTGAAGAAACAACTGTAGAAAAGTATGTTGGTTTTTCAACTACTGAAAAAAATATCTCTTATGGAGATAAAGGATTCATTTACATTGAGGCAAAAAACATAGATGCAAATATATCAGAAATTAAAGGAAAAATATCCTACAATTCAACACTATTGAAAATTAGTGACATATCAACAAGTTTATCCACCATAGATAAAAATTGGACAGATGAGAATGGTACAATAGATTTTTATATTAAAATAAATGGAAGTGTACGTGGAAACTTCAGTATTTTATCTTTCTGGATAGAGCCAATAAAAAATGAAAATGTAACTACCGAAATAAAAATCTCACAGCTTTATTTGTTTGATGAAAATGGGATTGTTGATGTTCCATTGAAAGATACAAAAATCATTCATATAATTCCAAGGGGAAACAACACACCTCCAAAAGCATATTTTGCATTTGAAATAGTTGATGATTACGATGTTCATTTCTATTCTTTATGCTATGATAAGGAAAATGATGAACTCCACTACTACTGGGATTTTGGCGATAACTCAACGTCAACTTCTTCAAATCCAACTCATAGATATAAAAAAGAAGGAAATTACGTTGTTAAATTAAAGGTTAATGATACCTTTGGAGCTACTTCATATGATAAATGCCTAATTGAGATAAAAAAGTTAAATCCAATAAATATCACACTTAGCAATAAAACAATATATTCTAATGAAACTAATATAACAATATTTTGCAATATTACAGTAAAAAATCCTTTCTCTGAAAAAATTCATGGATATATTTACTTTTCAGATTATAATAACTACAAACCAAACAAAACACATATTTCATTTGAATTACTGCCAAATGAAACAAAAGTATTTTCAATCCCAATAAATGTCTCAAAAAGCACTCAAATAAATGGGTATGTTGAATATTACATGCCCTATGAGAGGTTAATTAAATATATATGGAATTTTAAAGAAGATGTTGAGATTATAAAGCCAAAAAAGACGATATTTAATGATTATTACTACAATTTAACAATTAACCAATCAAAAGTTGTTATAAAAGTTAATAAAATCGTAAAAAATTACACAATTACAAAAAAAGTTGAAATAGAAGACGAACCAAATATATGGACTACTTTAATTGGATTTTTGATAGGGTTGCTGTTAATTTATAAAAAAGAATTATTATTCCTAATAAAAAAATGACATAATTCAATGTTTCTACTTTTATATTTTTTAATTTCTCCTTTTTGAGATTTTAATTATAATCTTATCTTATAAGGTGATTAAATGTTAAAAACGGAAAATCTTGCCATTGGTTATCATAAGAGAATTGTCGTTGATAATGTAAATTTAGAAGTTAAAGAAGGAGAAATTTTGGCAATAATAGGTCCTAATGGTGTTGGAAAATCAACACTATTGAAGTGTATAGCAACATATCTAGAGCCTATAAAAGGAGTAGTTTATTTAGATTCAAATATAATACATAAACTAAAACCTTCTCAACTTGCTAAAAAAATGGCTGTAGTTTTAACAGAAAGAGTAAATCCAGGAAATTTAACAGGATTTGATATAATTGCAATAGGAAGGCATCCCTATACAGATTTATTTGGAAGATTATCAGAGAAGGATAAGGAAATTATTATAAATTCTGCGAAAGCTGTTAATGCTCTTCACTTATTAGAAAAAAACTTCCTTGAAATGAGTGATGGGGAAAGACAGAAGATAATGATAGCAAGGGCGTTAGCACAAGAGCCAAAGGTTTTAATTTTAGATGAACCTACATCCTTCTTAGATGCAAGGCACAAGATAGAACTTACTTTGTTGTTGAGAAAATTGGCAACAGAAAAAAATCTCGCTATAATTGTAACTATTCATGATATAGAACTCGCCTTAAGGATTGCCGACAAAATAGCACTAATCAAAGATGGTAAGATAATTGCCTATGGACATCCTGAGGATGTTATGGACAAAGAAACCGTCAATAATTTATATGATATAAAAAATGCAAATTTTTCCAAAGAAATTGGTTATTTTGAATTAAAAAATGAAAATACAAGTGATAAAAAAGTTTTTGTAGTTTGTGGAGGGGGGAGTGGAGCTAATGTTTTGAGATATTTGGTTAAAAATGGATATAAGGTTTATTGTGGGGTCTTACATAAGAATGATATTGATTATATAATAGCTAAAGCAATGGAAGTTGAGATTATTGAAGAAAAAGCATATCAACCAATTTCTGAAGATAATTACAATAAGGCATTAAAATACTTAAAAATGTGTGATGTTGTAATAGATACAAACTTTCCGGTAGGAGAAATGAATAAATTAAACTTAAAACTTTTAGAGAATGCCAAAAAAGTTATAAAATTCAATGGAAGCATTAAAGATTTAGAGGCTCAACTATTAAAACATTATCAAAATTTATCTAAAAATTAAAAACTTTATTTATCAAATTTTATAATCTCTTTAACTTTTTTATGCCGTCTAAAATCTAATGAGGTAGTTACATTACTTAAATATTTTTTTGCAATTTCTTTTGCCTTTAAAAGCTCTTCCTTTGTAGGTTTTCGTGCATTTAGATTATTGTTAAATGGAGTATATCCAATAATCCTATATCTAACATCCCATTTGCTTAAAAATTTTGCAATCTTCTCAATCTCATCAATATCCACAATATTTGGAATTAGAACAGTATCTACCTCAAAATTAAGTTTTTTCTTTGCTAAATATTCTATACATTTTAGGACATTTTTATTTGATTTTCCAGTTAAATATTTGTGTTTTTCTTCATTAAAAGCTTTTAAATCAACATGTATTTCATCAACAAATAAATCATCAACAATATTTTTTAAATAATATCCGTTTGTGGTTAGAATCACTTTTCTATTTTTACTCTTTAACAATCTTGTAAATTCGGGCAAATCTTTCTGAAGTGTAGGCTCTCCACCAGCGATTAGGATAGTATTTATTTTCTTTTTACTGCATAGATTATCAATTATTTTGCATAGTTTGGTTGGAGAAATTTCTTTATAACTGTCCATCTTAACAAAACAATTTTTGCATTTAAAATTACATCCGTAACACATAACTGTTATTTTATCACTAATACTCAAATAACCAATTTTCATAATCTATCACTTATAATTTTTCTATTTTATTCTCTGGAAAAATTATGGCGTTGTTCTCACAGCACATATATGAGCAAGCGTTGCAGTTAATTATGCAATTGTATGGGTATTTAACAATAACTCTACCATTTTCTATATCATAGACACCTTTAGGGCAAAATTCAACACATTTCTTACAATTTTTGCATTTTTCATAGTCAATCTTTGGAAACCATGGAATTTCTTTCCTTTTCTTCCCGCCAAACTCTTCGTATTCTATTTCCATTGCCGCATCATAAAGCATTTTATATAATCTTTTATTTGGTTCTCTAACAAGTTTTGTAACATCTTCATAAGTGTCATGTATTTCATTAATTCCTAACTCTTTTGATAGTTTTTTAATCTCTAAATTTAAAATCATAAACTCTCTGATTTTCTTTAAAAGTTCTTTCTTCTTTTCCATATTTTCACCTATTTAAAATTATTTTACTATATTCCAAAAAATTTTTAACATACGTTAATATATAATTTATCAAAATTACTTAATAATTATTTAACTTAATCTGAATGGTGAAAATTATGATAAAGATAGGGTTTGTTTCAACTGTTGATAGTGATGATTTAGTTTTTGAAGAGGCATACAAGGACGTAAAAAAATATGGAATTGAATTTAAAATATTAGACTATAAATGTAGCGAGGAAGAGTTTAAAGAGTTCTTAGAATTTATTAAAGATGCTAACATTGTATTTACAAAACTCATGGGTGGTAAAAGTGCGTTTAGATATTTTGATGAATTAAAAGCATTTGTTGATAAACATAACATTCCCTTCCTACCTCTTCCTACGCTAAATGAGGTTCATCCTGACTTGGATGAAGCAACGACAGTGAGCGAGGAAGTTAAGTTAAAGGTTATCAAATATTTGGGCTATGAAGGAGTTGAAAATTACAAAAATCTATTATTATATTTAGCAAATACATTTGGAGATAAAAACATCCCCTATGAAGAACCAAAGCCAATGCCATGGCAGGGAATTTATTACAAAAACAAATACTTTGAAACTTTAGAGGATTATTTAAATTATTTAAAAGAAATTGGAAAAGATATAAATGGCAAACCGATAATTGGTGTTCTATTTTATAGAAATTGGTTTATTGCAAACAATATCGATTATCTCAACGATTTAATTGAAATTATTGAAGATAAGGGAGCAATACCTGTTGCCGTCTTTACATCTCATTTAAAAAATGAATTAGGGGCTATTGGAACATTAGGTGTGTTTAAAAAATTCTTCTATAAAGATGGAAAGCCATTCATCCATGTTTTAATAAACACAACCATGTTTACACTATCTATGGGAGTAAAGGCAGATATCTTAATGGATGAACCAGAATTTTTAAAAAAATTAAATGTGCCAATTTTGCAGGGAATTGTAAGTACAGGATTTATTGAAGATTGGGAGAAGTCAATATCTGGAATAAATCCAATCGACTTAGTTATTGGAATGGCTATGCCTGAATTCGATGGGACAATAATACATTTCCCAATAGGAGGAAAGAAAAAGATTAAAGATGGAGATGTTGGAGTTCCAATTATAAAATACAAATCAATAAAAGATAGAGCTGAGAAGATTGTTAATTTAGCTATAAGATATGCAAATTTAAAGTTAAAGCCAAACGATGAAAAAAGGATAGCAATAATTTTCCACAACTATCCACCAAGAAATGATAAAATTGCAAGTGCTTTTGGATTAGATAGCCCAGAAAGTGTTTTAAATATATTAAAAGAATTAAAAAAGAGGGGTTTTGTTGTTGATGAACTCTATGAAAATGGAACTGAATTAATCAAAAAAATGCTAAACTATGCAACAAATGATAAGAGATTTTTGACAGAAGATGTTATAAAAAAGGCTGTAGGAAAAGTTAAGAAAGAAGATTATAAAAAATGGTTCAACTCATTATCTGAGAAAGTAAAAAATGAATTAATCAAAAATTGGGGAGCAATTCCTGGAGAAGTTATGAATTTTAATGGAGAATTAATAATCCCAGGAATAATAAATGGAAATATCTTCATTTCTGTTCAACCACCAAGGGGCTTTGGAGAGAATCCTTCTGCAATTTATCATTCTCCAGATATGCCACCAACACACTATTATATTGCCTTTTACAAATGGATTAAGGATGTTTTTAAAGCAGATGCAGTAATGCATATAGGGAAACATGGAAGTTTAGAATGGCTTCCTGGAAAGGGAGCAGGTTTATCAAGAGATTGTTATCCTGATATTTGTATGGGACTTCCTAATGTATATCCATTTATTGTAAATAATCCAGGAGAAGGAACACAGGCAAAGAGGAGGAGTTATGCAACAATAATAAGCCACTTAATTCCTCCAATGACAACATCTGATTTGTATGGGGAGTTAGCTGAGTTAGAAAGAGAAATAGATGAATATTATGAAGCAGATAATAAAGAAAAGAAGAACTTTTTAAAGAAAAATATTATAAATAAAATTAAAGAATTGAAGTTGGATGAAGATTTAATGGATGGAAAAGTTACAAATGAGAATATTAATGAGGAGAATTTTGAAAATCTTTTAAATAAAATTCACGATTACTTAGAGGAGTTAAAAAATAGGCAAATAAATGAAGGATTGCATATAATGGGAGTTCCATTAGAAGGGGATAAATTAGTTAATATGCTCTTTATGATTATTAGATACCAGTTCAATTATTTAGAAAAATTGGCAGAGATTTTGGGATATGATTGGGATAAACTAAATGAGGAGAAAGGAAAAAATCATAAAATTATTGATAAGATAAATGAAATTGGATTAAATTTATTGGAGGAGTATATGGAATACAACTTTGATGAGAACAAAATTAATGAGTTAAAAACCATAAAAATTAATTCTGAATTAATGGTGATTTTAAAAACCGTTTCAAAAATATATAAAAATTTAATGAGAGTAAATGAAGAGATTGAAAATGCAGTAAATGCTTTAGAAGGAAAATATATCCCTCCAAGATTAGCAGGGGCTCCAACAAAGGATATAAACTGTCTTCCTACAGGAAGAAACTTCTATTCTTGCAATCCTCAGGAGATTCCAACGAAATCTGCCTATGAGATGGGAAAGAGATTGGCTGAGGATTTATTAAATAAGTATTTGGAGGAAGAGGGTAAATATCCTGAGTATTTAGGAATTGTAGTTTGGGGCTCTCCTACAATGAGAACTAAGGGAGATGATATTGGAGAAATACTATACTTATTAGGAGTTAAGCCAGTTTGGAATAAGATGGGAAGAATTGTTGGCTTTGAGGTTATTCCATTGGAAGAATTAGGAAGGCCGAGAATTGATGTAACTTTAAGGATTAGTGGCTTGTTTAGAGATACTTTCCCACAGGTTGTTGATTTAATCGATGAGGCAATAAGAACTGTTGCAAATTTGGATGAGCCAGATGAAATGAATTATGTAAAAAAACACTATAAACAGGAGGTTGAAGAAAAATTAAAGAAGGGTATGGATGAGAAAACAGCAAGAGAAACATCGTTATATAGAATATTTGGATGCAAGCCAGGATGTTATGGAGCTGGAGTTGCTGATTTATTGACTGAGAAGAACTGGAAATCTTTGGAAGATTTGGCAAAGGTTTATGTTGAGTGGGGAGGTTATGCTTATGGAAAAGGTATTTATGGTGTTGATGCAAAGGAGGAATTTATTAATAGGCTCTCAAAGATTGAAGTAACTGTTAAAAATGAAGATAGCCAAGAATGGGATATTTTTGAGGGAGATGACTTCAACAGCTATCATGGTGGAATGATTGCAGCAGTAACTTATTATTCTGGCAAGCAACCAAAGAGCTATATTGGAGATACATCAAATCCATATAAAATAAAAACAAAACATTTAAAAGAAGAAGGAAAGCAAATATTTAGAACAAAAATAATGAATCCAAAGTGGATTGAAGGAATGAAGAAGCATGGATATAAAGGGGCAAGTGATTTCTCAAAGTATATTGAGCATATGTTCCAATGGGATGCAACCTCAAACATAATAGATGATTGGATGTATCAAAAAATTGCTGAGAAGTATGTTTTTGATAAAGATATGGAAAAATTCTTTAAAGAAAATAATCCTTACGCCTTATTAAATATAACTGAGGTGTTGTTAGAGGCTATTGAAAGAGGAATGTGGAAAGCAGATGAAGAAACAAAAGAAAAGTTAAGAAAGAAATACTTAGAAATTGAGGGAATGATTGAGGAAAAACTTTAATATTTTACATCTAATTTATCCTGTTTAATTAATGCCTCTTTTACACTTCTTTTTACAACCTTTGCCATCATTTCTCCAATCTTAGTATGTCCTCCTGTATAATCAACTCCCCTTCCAAAACCACCAACAACAATAACATTATCAGTTCCAGTCCCAGTTGCTTGAAGTTCAGGATATTTAGTGCTTCTTATATCCAACTCTTGGAAGGCATTTGTTTTTGCCTCTGTAATAGTTATTATAGCTCTCGCCATTGCTCCATCTGTTAGGTTTGCATTTGTTATTAAAATAATATTAACAGTCCCAATCTCCTCCTTAGAGATTAATTTTCCATTTTCAATTTTGTAGGTTTTAAAATCCTTCTCTATATAGTCTGCTTCTTCATCTCCCAATCTTATAGCGTTGTATTTTGCTCCAGCGGTTGTAAATGCTATAACATAAAATTCATCAAACTTCTCCTTAGCAATTGCCAAATTGTCCATATCTGCTCCAGTAGATAACAAAGCAATATCCTCCTTTTTAACACCAATTTTATTCAAAACCTGATTTTCATAATCTTTATAGTTATGGACCTTATCCCAAAATATTTCTGGAATTGAATGGTTTCCTACATATTTAACTACCTTAAATCCTTCTCTTGTAGATAAAACTCTCCTTCTTTTATCAAACTCAATTATTAATGTCTTTGTTTTTTCAATCTCATCCTCTATTTCAATATTATGAGGAATTTTATATGCTTTCCAATCATCTATATTATAAACCAACTCTTTCACAACATCACCCAAATAGCTTTTTAGCTCTTTTAATGCATAAATCTAAATCATCAATACTTTTATTTTGCATCTCAATCATTTTTATGCTATTTATTTTCCTTAATATTTTCTTATAATTTTCAAAATCAATCTTTCCTTTCCCTATGCATAGATGCTCATCAAACTCTCCATTGTTGTCATGGATATGAATATGAGCAATTTTATCAACGACTTTATCATTTAAAAAAGCATCAATGTTTTTATTTAAAAAGGAATGTCCAATATCAAATGTTATTCCAACATCTCCCAAAATTTCAATAATTTCATCAATTGGCTCCCTAAACATAAACATACTATAGGATGGCATATTTTCTATTGTTATTTTTATGGAATATTCATTTTGAAGTTCGTTTAACTCAACTATGGACTTTTTTAAGGCATTTAATGCCTTTGGATAATCTTCCTCAAAGATGCAATAACCTGGATGGAGGACTACTAAAGAGGCATTAACTTCATCAGCAACCTTTAAAATATCCTCAACAACCTCTACGCTTGTTTTTCTAACCTTTTCCCTAAAGGATGACAAATTCATATCTGAAAGTGGGCAGTGTAATGTATATTTCAAATCAAAAGAAAGCGGAACTTCAGTGTTTTCCATAACATTCAAGTAACCATCACAAATAAGTTCAGCATATCTTGTTTTATTCTCTAAAATTGATAAAGTATCTTCCAACTTTGTATTTGAGTTTGCAAATACGCTTGTTGAGATGCCTATCATCTTATCCCTTAATATTATCCATCAAAAACTTCCTTGCAAAACAATAATTACAATCAACTTTAAATAATTTTAGGTTTTCTTTATCAATTTTATTTATATTACCCATATAAAAAGACCCTTCCAGTGTTGGGCAGGGATAAATATCTCCAAACTCATTGACAAAGAGCAAGTCCCCACTATTCAAAAAACAGTATTTTTTACCTTCCTTTAGTTTTTCGTCCCTTCGTATGTTCTTAATATATATTGGATAATCTTTCAATTCATCTAAAGTTCTATTATATTCATCTTCATTTGGCATTAATTTTAAATGTTCCTTTTTCTTTGGCTTTAATAAATCAAAACTTACACTTTTAATTCCCAAAGCCATTAAATATTCAATAAATTCTTTGATATATGGTAGATTTTTGTTTGTTACAACTATTGTTACACCGAAAGGAATATTGTGTTCTTTTAAAAGATAAATACCTTTTAATGTGTCTATTGTTGAAGGTTTTTTGTTTTTGTATGGTCTTAATATATCATTTACCTCTAAACCATCTATGCTAATACCAATTTTTATCTCCAAATCCTTAATTTTTTTAATAATTTTTTCACTTAGCAGAGTTCCATTTGTTTGTATTGCATAAGAAATATATTTATTGGAATAAGTTTCAGTGCAATAACTTATTATTCTTTCAATCAAATCAAAATTCAAAAGTGGCTCTCCACCAGTAAATTGGATTTTTAACTTATCATCTATTTTCAAAATATAATCAACTGCATTTTTTGCAGTTTCAAAATCCATGTCTTTGTTGTTTTTATTAGATGCATAACAATAGATGCAATTTAAATTACATCTGTTTGTTATTTTTAAGATGAGATATTTCATCCTCTCACTTTGCACAAAACTATCAAAGTTTCCATTTTTAATTCTACAATTTTAAAATTATTCTAAAGTTAGTTAATCAATATATATGAATATACTTTAAAAATATTAAAATACATCAATTAATCGAAAGATATAAATATGGCTTGATATACTTTTACTCATGAGGGGAAAATAAAGTATGGTGAGAGTATGAATCCAGAGATGATAATGGAAATGATGAACTCAGACATGGCCAAAGAAATGGCTCCAAAGATGATGCCTAAGATGATGCCATTGGCTTTAGAAAAGTTTTTAGATAAAATTCCTGAAAATGAAAGAAAAGAGTTTATAGCAAAGATAGTTGATATATTTGTTAGTAAAGATGAGAAAAAGGAAATTTCCGCTGAGTTTTGTGATATGTTTGAAGTAATGTTAAATATTAAGGGACTAAAAATTCATTCAAGAGGAGGAAAAGGAGCTACAAAAGAAAAAATATCTCCAATGGATTTATTCTTAGCAGGGCTGTGTGGATGTATCTGTATAGCTGTTGGTAATACATTAAAAGATAACAACATAGATGCTGAAATAAAGGTAGATGGAAATGTTGAGAAATCATTTGAAGAAGGAAAAATAAAGAAAATAATCATAAATATTCATGTAAAAGTTAATAAAGATATGGATAAAGAAGACTTAGAGAAATTAATTTTAGAAGGTTCTAAAAAATGCTTAATTAGCAATTCTTTAAATTGTGAGATTGAAAAAAACGTTATCTTTGAATAACTATATTTTTATCTTTTAATTTTCTTTTATTCATATTTAAAGATAAGGTTTTTTAGCGATAATTATTAATAATATATGGTTGATATTATGAAAACAGAAGATATGGCTTTAGTGTTTTCAAAATTGATTTTAAATCCAATAATAAAAAGACATCTTTTAGGTCTTTTTAAAAAAGATAAAAATGGAAAACTTATTATTGAAAATTATATTGATGCTTATATTAAAGGGGAGGATATTAACTCATTAAAATACAAAACATTAAAAAGTGTTTTAGATAATGGATTAAAAACATTTGCAGGAGGAAAATATAAAGAAATTTTTAAAGAATATTTAAAAGACCCTTACTTTAAAAAAGGATTAATAAGTGTTGTTAGGGGCTTAGGTTATTTTGGTGTAAGAAGACCTTTTGTCTCTGGAGCTCCATTTTTAGTTGTGTGGGATGTTACATATAGGTGTAACTTAAGATGTAAGCATTGCTATGCAAATGCGGGAAAACCATTAGAAGATGAATTAAACACAGAAGAGGCAAAAAAAGTTGTTGATATATTGGGAAACGCAGGAGTTGTAGCTTTAGCATTTTCTGGAGGAGAACCATTGATGAGAAAAGAATTATTTGAATTAATAGATAAAGCAAAAGATTACGATATGCAAGTTTCCATAGCAACGAATGGAACCTTACTAACAAAGGAAAATGTAAAAAAACTAAAAGACCATGGTGTGGATTTTATACAAATAAGTTTAGATGGAACAAAGGAAACTCATGAAAAATTTAGGGGTATAGAGGGAATTTATGACAGAACTGTTGAGGGAATACGAAATGTTGTTGAAGAAAATATATGCTGTGCAATTGCGACAACCGCAACAAAATTAAACTATAAAGATGTCCCAAAAGTTATGGATTTTGCTGAAGAACTTGGGGTTGATTATTTCATGCTGTACAACTATATTCCAGTTGGTGCTGGAGATTTTGAAATCGATTTATCTCCTGAAGAAAGGGAAGAGTTATTAAATATGTTATGGGAAAAATTAAACAATGAAACTGGAAAAAAATGTAAAACTGCCTTTTTATCAACAGCTCCATATTATTCGAGAACTGCATTAGAGCATAATAAATACTACCTTGCAACACACTTTGCTAATGTTGATTTGGATGAGAATGAACGTTTAAAAAGTTTAGCCAATTTTATTGGAGGATGTGGATGTGGAAGATTCTATTTAAGTTTAAGGGCTAATGGAGATATTCAACCATGTGTATTTTTCCCATTGAAATTAGGGAATATGAGAGAATTTAACGATGAAAATGATTTTTTAAACTTTTGGAAAGAAAATAAGATATTAAATGATTTAAGAGATAGAGATAAATTAAAGATATGTGGAAAATGTCAATACAAATATGTCTGTGGGGGTTGTAGAGCAAGAGCTTATTCTTATTATAGGGATTATTTAAGAGAAGACCCTGGATGCATTTTAACTAAAAAAATTATAAGGGGATAATATGGCAAAGATATTGGTAGTAACTGACGGAGCTTATGGTTATAGGATTAAAGGAACTGTTAATTCATTTGGAAAGAAAAATGAGTTTATTGATATTTTTAAGATTGATAAGCCAAATGATTTAATAGTTGATGATATAGAGTTTCCAGAGACATTGTTAAATAAAATTAAAGAAGCTGATATTTTATTACTCTACACTCAACATCCAGATAACACATACTATCTCTGCTATGAGGCAAGGAAATTGAATAAAAATATAGCCATAATCGTTGCTACATGGAAAGGAGAGGGAGAGAAGAAAGAATTGAGTAAGTTTGATGCTATATGCCCGGAGGAAATGTGTTTATTAAATGAAAAAGAAGTTGGGAATTTGATAAATAAATATCCAAAATTAAAAGAATTTTTAGATGAATTTGGAAGTCCAAAGGTTAAAGTTTATGTTAAAGACAACAAAGTTGAAAATGTGGAGGTTTTAAGAACATCAATCTGTGGCTCAACCCTATTCATGGCTAAGTTGATGAAAGGAATGGAAGTTGGTGATATTGAAGAGTTCAGCAAAAAATCAGCCATGTTAATTCAAAGATATCCATGTGTTGCTGGAAAGATAAAAATTTTTAGAGGGGATTGTAAAAAGCAGAAGGCTTTAAAAATACATAAAGAGGCTATATTGAAAGGTATAATTTTTATTTAAATATTTAAATATTCTTAAAAAATATCAAAATACATTAATTAATCGAAAACTATAAATATAGGTATTACAATAAACCATACCATAAAAATTTAATATGGTGATTTTATGAGTGAAGAACTTCCAGTAATAGGAAAAGATGCATTGGGTAGAACAATAAAGGATTGGAGCAAAAAACCATGGTGGGGAATAGACAGAAAAGAAATAGAATGGTATCCAAAAATAAATTATGATAAATGTATAGGTTGTGGAGTGTGCTTTATAACATGTGCAAATAGAATTGTATTTGATTGGGATAAAGAAAAGAAAAAACCTGTTGTAGCAAGACCTTACAATTGTGTTGTTGCATGCACAACTTGCAAAACACTCTGTCCAGTTGATGCTTTAGAGTTTCCAGGAAGAGATTATATGCAAAATATCATTAAAAATCATAAAATTTTATTAAAAGCTAAAGAAACCTTAAAAAATCATAATCTAATTTAACAATTTTGTTTAATATTAAAATTTCAATTTTTTGATTAATTTTTCTCTTTTGTATTAAAATAAAGACGATGTCAAGATAAGGAGAGAAAGAAGTTATAGAAAGAGGAGAAAGATACGAGCCAGCTAATGACGGTTGAGAATTTAGTATTACTTGGGAATCGATTATAGAAAGATTTAGTTCTTCGTTTGAGTAGGGAAAAGAAACTTTCGACACAATTTCTTAAACCGAATCGAACTCTTTCGAATTTTAGTCCTAATCTTTGCAGTGCCCACGGATACCATTTGCCACCATCGACTAAAATCTTTGGTTTATTCGAGCAAAATTTTAATATATTTTTTACGAATAAGATTGTATCGAGGTAGCATCTTGTTTTAGAGACATAGATACCTAAACATTCTTTAGAACCCACATCGATAGCAGACCATACATAAATAGTTTCATTTCCAATCTTTAGTTTAGTTTCATCGATTGCTATTAGGTTTCTTGTCTTTCTTTCAGGCTCGTTTAAAATCTCCTTAATCTTGTGATAATATGTTCTAACCGATTCATGACTTATACTTTCAAATTGAGAAAGAAACAAACTAACCTTTCTTAACGATAATCCTAAATAATACAAAATTCCAGCTAAAATTTTAATCTCTATCGACTTCTTATTCCTTTTAACTATCTTCTTAATCCCTTCCTTTAACATTTCTATCGTAAGTTTCATATCTTCCTTTATTTACACATATTTATTTAATCTTTATCTTGACAGTCTCTAAAATAAATATAGTAAAAATTATAATATAGATGGAATAATAATTTTAAATATGATTCAATCAAATTTGGGTGAAAGCAGATGTATAAAAAAATTCTATATCCAACAGACTTTTCTGAAGTGGCTGAGATGGTATTAAAGCATGTCAAAGCATTTAAAAACCTTGGGGGGGAGGAGGTTATTTTACTGCATATTATAGATGAGAACGATATTAAAAAGAAAGATATATTCTCCTTGATATTGGGTGTTGCTGGATTGAACAAATCAATAGAAGAGTTAGAAAATGAATTAAAAAAGAAACTTAGTGAAGAAGCAAAAGACAAAATGGAAAAAATTAAAAAAGAACTTGAAGACATTGGATTTAAAGTTAAAGACATTGTTATTGTAGGAAATCCACATGAAAAAATTGTTGAAATTGCAGAAGAAGAAAATGTTGATGTGATTATAATGGGCTCTCATGGAAAAACCAACTTAAAAGACATCTTGCTTGGTTCAGTTACTGAAAATGTTATTAAAAAATCAGACAAACCAGTTTTGATAGTGAAGAGGGGTTAGTTGTAAAATTAAAATATATAAACCAAATCAAAAATTATCTATAAATATTAGTTATTTCCTATTAAATTTCGGTGGAACAATATGGTAGTGATAAGAGTGTTTGGAACCGGTTGTCCAAAATGCAATCAAACCTATGAAAATGTTAAAAAGGCAGTTGAAGAACTTGGCATAGATGCAGAGATTGTTAAAGTTACTGATATAAATGAAATAGCAGAGTGGATTTTTGTAGCTCCAGGAGTTGCGTTTGATGATGTAGTTGTTTTTGAAGGTAAAATTCCATCTGTTGAAGAAATTAAAGAAGAGTTAAAAAGTTATTTGGAGGGTAAATAAGAATGATTAGAAGATTACTCATTTAAATTCTTATTTTTATAGATATTTTAATTAATTAAGTTAAATATGTAGATTTATGGTGAGAAGATGATTGTCTGGAACTTAATCTGTCCAAAGTGTGGAAAAAGAATGAGATACAAAGTAGATGTCTGCCCATGCATGGCATCAGAGGTGGAACTTCCAAACTGTCCAGATTGTGGAGAAAAAATGACCTATGATATAAATTCACTAAAAGGAAGGAGAAGAATCAAGAGGGGATGAAAATGGATGCCACAAGTTTTATAATTCACATTATTAACGTTATGATAAACACAATTATTGATTATTTAAGCATAAATAGAGTTTTAGCATTATTAACAGCCTTTTTCATGGCTGGAGGTATTGCATCAATGATTAACAAAAACTTTATTATAAAGTATTTTGGTTCAAACACACCAAAGTATATATCTTATAGTGTTGCTGCTATCAGTGGAACTCTATTAGCTGTTTGTTCTTGCACAATTCTTCCATTGTTTGCCAGTATATACAAAAGAGGAGCAGGAATAGGACCGGCAACAACATTTTTATTCTCTGGTCCAGCAATTAATGTTTTGGCAATATTTTATTCAGCGGCATTACTTGGATGGGATATTGGATTTTTAAGAGCAGTGTTTGCTATAATTGTTTCAATATTTATAGGTTTATCAATGGAGATGATATTTAGAAAAGAAGAAAAGAGAAGAAAATTAAACATAAAAGCAGATAAAATATCAAATAGACCTTTATATCAAACAATAATATTCTTTGCACTGCAATTTATTATGCTACTTGTGATAACTGCTTCACCTAAGCTGTTTCCAACATTATCAATGCCATTATATGATGGATTTTTACTAAAACATTTACTATTTATAATACTTGGGATTATCTTAGCTATAACAACAAAAATGTGGTTTAAAAAAGATGAAATTGAAAGTTGGCTTAGAGAAACATTTGTTTTATTAAAAATAGTATTCCCACTGCTAATTATTGGGGTTGCTATAGCAGGAGTTATTAAAGCTATTATCCCACCAAGCTACATAGCCAATTACGTTGGAGGAAACTCTTTACAAGCTAATTTCATAGCTTCATTCATTGGGGCTTTAATGTATTTTGCCACATTAACAGAAGTTCCAATTATAAAAGCTCTAATGGAACTTGGTATGGGTGTTGGTCCGGCAATGGCTTTATTATTAGCAGGACCAAGCTTAAGTATTCCTACAGTTTTAACAATCTCAAAGATATTAGGAAAAACCAAGGCAGCAACTTATTTAGCTTTAGTTGTAATATTTTCAACAATTTGTGGTTATATTGCAGGAATAATTCTTGGATAATTAATTTATTTTATAGATTTTTCTTAATATTTTCATTTAACTCTTTTAATTTATTGTATAGCTCTTCATACTCCTTAGTTTCTAAGCCGAGTTCTTTTAATTGGTTTATTATTGCTTCAAAATGCTCTTCTGTATGGTGCAATGTGTGAAGAAGTTTTTTTATTAACTTTTCTCTTTCCATAATTTCACCACAACCAATATATAACTAAAATTATTTAATAAAATTATAAATGAACTCCATAATATATAAATGTTATTACATTTTTGAGGGATAGTATTATGAAAATGTGTGAATTGTGCGGAAAGCTTACAGATAAGCTTTACAAGGTAATGATTGAAGGTTCTGAAATGCAAGTTTGTAAAGAATGTGCTAAATTTGGAAAAAGTCCAAAAACATATTCAAGATTTGGTAAAAAAACTACAATAATTGGAAGAAGTTCAATATCATCTACTAATAAACCTGTTAAAAAAAGAAAAAGAGATATCTTTGATACCTTACCAATGTTGAGAGAAGATTATGGTGATGTTATTAGAGAAGCTAGAGAGAAAAGAGGTTTAACAATTGAAGACCTTGCAAAAAAACTTAAGATGAAAGCCTCTACATTACAAAAATTTGAAAGGTATGAATTAGAGCCAAATGAAAAAGAAATTAAATTATTAGAGAAAGAGTTAAAAATTACTTTAACTGAGAATGTTGGGGAAGAGAGTACATATTATGGTAGTGGAGATGACAATGGCTTTACCTTAGGTGATTTCATTAAAATTAAAAAATAAAAGTTATTCATCTTTTTTATTTTTATCTTCTATAAACTCTCTTAAAACTGAAGTTGCATAATTTCCTTTTTTTAAACAGAACTGTAAAACATAACTATCTGTCTCAATCCAATATTTCATATTGTATATTTTTTCAATAAGTTTTCTTCTATCTCCAATAAATGAACCAAACTTACCAATCTTAAAATCTTCTGGTTTTAATCCCTCTCTTTCATAAATTTCTCTCTCAATCTCTCCCTGTATCCCAGAAGCAAATTTTGTTTTATAACCAAATAATGCCCCAGTTGGAATATTATCAATCAAAATATCCCCTTCCATTGGTTCAAAACCATACTCAAACCTTCTATTAATTATCTCATTGAATAAATATGATTGATAGGCATTTATAAACATACATCTTAAATATGGTGGAAGAATCATAAACGCCTTCTGATAGCTCCCAGTTTCTATATAAGCTTTAATCATCCTTCTTTCATAAAAGAATGCCTTTGGAAATTTTTTATATGCTTCTTTAAAGTTTTCTTCATCAACCAACTCTCTTGCTAATTTTGATTTTTCATCATCATAAGGGAGAGGAGTTCCACAATATGCATGAAAGGCAGCTTCCCAATCCCTCTCTATAATAAACCTACCTACAATATGAGTTATTGGTCTTGTAGTCCCAAATCTTTGAACACCATAGTAATTTAGGAAATATTTCAACTTACATAACTTATTTAAAATCTCCTCTAACTCTTTTCCTTTAAGTTTTGGATTTCTAACTCTTATAGTGAATCTATTCCCCCACAAATCCCCTAACCTTATTTTTCTATTTGTTTTTTGGAAGTCTCTCAATATAATGCCCTTAATCTTAACATTCATTAAATCTTCTAATTTTACATTGAAACATCCTACTCTTTGAGTAGTTATTGCATATTTATCTTTATTTCCAGCAAATCCAAAATGTTTTCTTTGCTTTCCTACTCTATTAGCTATTTCTCTAATAGCATCTAAGGTCGTCCAATTTCTCTTCTCTAAAGTGAAATGAATATAATTTCCTTTCCAATTTTCAACATCTTTAAACTCTATACTTTTTCCAACTTCTAAAATAATACCTTCTGGTGTAATTTCCTCAACAACAAAATCCTCTGGATATTTTTTAATAATTCCTCCAGTATAAATGTCAGTTAAGTATTTATTCATGTTTAATGGCATTTCTTTTAACTTTTCTTTAATTCTACTGTCTCTCAATTTTTTTCTATATCTTTTTAATTTTTCTTTCAAATTTTTTTCACTATCTTTCTTTCTTTGCTGAATCAAAAAATTCATATAACCACCTTAAATTAAAAATTTATTTATATATAAGGTGATAATATGAGACCTAAAGAGGTCTGGAGAGAGTTGTTGGAAATAGCAAAAAATTACTATGATGAAGACAAAATTTTTTATTCAAAAACTAAAAGAGGGGCTTATAGAATAAAAAGCTTTACCAAGGACAAAATTGTTATTGAAAAACTTAGAGGAAAATTGGATGAAGTTTTAGGGAAAAAGAGGTTTGTTGAAAATTGGGATAAGCTTGTTCATGGTGTTGAATGGAACATCCCACCAGCAATAAAATCTTTTTTAAAGTTACATCCAAAAATAGTGGAAACTGAAGAAGGAAATCTTATTTATAAAGAATAACTTTATTCTTTATTCTTTTTTAAAGAGATAGCCATGAGCTTTATTTACATGTCTTGTGTAATCTTTTGAGTATCTGAAAATTTTTCCACATCTTGGACATCTGAAGAATGTTTCTCCATCTCTACTTGTTATTTTTATAGCTTTTAATCTCATAAGCTCACCTCCATAATCGTTATGGGAGGTGAGTATATAAATGTTAAAAGAGATACTCTCTAATTAGATATTAAAAATCAGTATAAAAAATTTTCTCTAAAAAATATGTGGGGGAGGGATTATGAGCTTAAAATATATTTTCTATCCAAAATCAATAGCTGTTATAGGAGCTTCAAAAACTGAAGGAAAAGTTGGATATGCAATTTTAAAAAATTTAAAAGACTTTAATGGAAAAATTTATCCTGTAAATCCAAAATATGATGAGATATTTGGCATAAAATGCTATAAATCAGTTTTAGATATTAAAGATGATGTAGATTTAGCAATTATAGTAGTTCCAAATGTTGTTGTCCCTAAGGTGTTGGAGGAGTGTGGAAAAAAAGGAGTTAAAGGGGCTGTAATTATTACAGCTGGCTTTTCAGAAGTAGGAAATTATGAATTAGAGAGGAAAGTTAAAGAAATAGCAAAAAGATATGGCATAAGAATTATAGGGCCTAATTGTCTTGGGATTATGAACACTCACATAAACCTAAACGCTACATTTGCAAAGATATTCCCACCAAAAGGAAAAGTCTCAATAATCTCACAAAGTGGGGCTGTTTTAAACGCCATATTAGATATAGCTCCTCTTTTAAATATTGGCTTTTCTAAGGTTATTAGCATTGGAAATAAAGCTGATATTCAAGAAAGTGATTTATTAGAATATTTTTTAGATGATAAAGACACAAATATAGTTGTTTTATACATAGAAGGATTAAAGGATAAGAGATTCTTAAAAGTTGCTAAAAAGCTATCTAAAAAGAAGCCAATAATTGCTTTAAAATCTGGAAGAACTGAAGTTGGGAAAAAGGCTGCCAAATCCCACACTGGCTCTTTAGCTGGAGAAGATGTTATTTATGAGGCTGCATTTAAAGAAGCTGGAATTATTAGAGCTTATACATTTGAAGAGTTAGTTGATTTAATTCATCTCTTTTCAACTCAGCCAACCATAAGCTCAAATGAAATTGGAATTATAACAAACGCTGGAGGATTTGGTGTTTTAGCAGCTGATAGCTGTGTTGATTATAACATGAAGTTGGCTAACTTTAATGAATCAACAATAGAAAAACTTAAAAATATTCTACCACCAACTGCCAACATCTCAAATCCATTGGATATTATAGGAGATGCAACTCCTGAAAGATATAAAAAGGCTATAGAAGTTTTAGCTGAAGATAGCAATGTTAGAGGGCTTTTGGTAATATTAACTCCACAAGAGATGACAAAACCTTTGGAAGTAGCAAAATCTATTGTAGATGTTAAAAATTCCCATAAAGAATTTAAAAATAAACCGTTAATTGCTTCATTTATTGGAGGAGTTTCAGTTAAAGGGGCTAAGAGTTATTTAAGAAAGAACGGAATTCCTGCCTATATAACTCCAGAAAATGGTATTAAAGCTCTCTCCCATTTATACAAATACAGTTTGATGAAAGTTAAAGAAGATTATGATGAATACTTAGAACATGTTAAAGAAGAGTTCTTAAAAATTACTGAAGAAAATAAAGATATTATTAAAGAATTACTACAAAATCCAAACGAGTATAAAGCAAAAAAATTATTAAGCATCTATGGTCTTCCAGTTCCTAAAGGCTATTTAGCTAAAAATGAAGATGAAGCTTTAGAATATTGCAAAAAATTAGGTAAATGTGTGATGAAAATAGTATCTCCACAAATAATACATAAGACAGAGGCAGGAGGAGTTATAATAAATCCAAAAAATCCTAAAGATGCTTTTAAAAAATTAATTGGAAATGCTAAGGAATATGCAAAAAGAAATGGAATAGATGATTTAATTATAGAAGGAGTTTTAGTTGAAGAATTTATTGAAAAGGACAAGATGGAAATTATAATAGGAGCTAAGAAGGATGATATTTTTGGCTCTGTTGTGATGGTTGGATTAGGAGGAGTGTTCGTTGAAGTTTTAAAAGATGTTAGCTTTGGAATTTCTCCAATAACAAGAGACTTTGCACTCAATATGTTAAAAGAATTAAAATCATATAAAGTTTTAGAGGGTGTTAGGGGAAGAGCTAAGAAAGATATTAATTTTATTGTAGATACTCTAATAAAGATTGGAGTATTTATGGATATCCACAAAAATATTAAAGAAATGGATTTAAATCCAGTATTTGTCTTTAATGATAAAGAAGGAGGATGCATTGGTGATGCAAGAATAATCAAATAAATATAATTGAATGTGATGCATAAAATACGATAAAGAAAATGGGAAGATAATAATTACAATAAAACATTTTTATCTTTGTAAGATTTAGATAAACTTAGTCTATAACTCAACTATAACGGTCGCTATTTTATATTTCTATAATCTTCATCTTCTATATTTGACTACATCGGGAAGACTCCACCTTATAATAGTTTCATCAAAAGGAAAGAGATGGTTAGCTCAGCATCCCTTTATAGATTTTAACACGTCATATAACCCAACACACCCAGTAATCATCACATCTCCACCAGGATATGCGTATTTTCCATAATCCTTAAACATTTCTCTATTTGGTCCAGCAATTAAAATTTCTTCTGGATTTACACTGTCTAAAACCACAGCTCCATGACCATTATCATTAAATATTTCTTCGTTTGTTAATGACCCATCTGCCAATTTATCGACAATGTTTTTTAATTTTTTAGGAGTTAGAAGTCTCGTATGATGCTCAAATAATCCAACAATTTCCCCATCTTTTATAGAAACTCCTAAGGTATGACCATTACCTATGTCCAAACCAATAAACTCATTAATGCCATTTTCCTTTGCATAGTTTAAAATTCCGCATATAGAGGCGATCTTACTATCCATTACAAATCCTTTGTATTTGTTTTCTTTTAATGTTTCTAAGATTGCATCAAACCTTGAAAAATAATTTGTCTTTTCTTCAAAGTAAAATTTATATGGGTCGTTTGTCTCTTTTAACTTATTTTCAAAGTATTTGAACCTTGTGATTCTATCACTCTGCCCCTTAACAAAACCGTGATCTTGGCATGCCACACATACAAAGTCAGGATTAAACTCCTTTCCTATTGATGCAAATATATTTTTTAGCATGTCAAAATCTAAATCTCTAAAAATGATGTTTGGGTTCTCTATACTTTCTTTAACTATTATTCCCCTCTTTTTTACCTCCTCTAAATCATCCCTTATTGTTCTTGCTGCACTTTCTGATATCTCAACCTTAAACCCTTTTTTTATGTGTTCATATATTGCTTTATTTACTGGACCTCCCCCCATTACAACTCCATCTATCCTTAAGTCCTCAGTCATTTTCTTTATTTTTTCTGCCAAAATTACTGTTGGAGATGGAAGAATTAACTTTATGGAGTTCTCAATATTCTTATTGGTGTCTATATATAGGATATCTTGTGTCCCTTTTCCAATATCTATGCATAAAACCTCCATTTTACCACCTAATTAGTAATTATGTTGTATTATTTCTCCATTCTTACTCATAATAGTATTCCATTATTATAACTAAATATTTTCAAAATACGCATCATAGGGAGTTTTGAAATCGCCTACTACTATGTAAATAGATTATTAGCAATATTTTCAAGATGCATTAATAAAAACAAAATTAACCTCTCCAAAAGTTAGGTTGTTCCTTTTTATGCTTAGATGAGTTATTCATAACTTATGGATTAAAATACGAAATAAAAAAGAAAGTATGTCTCTAAAATTCTTCATCGTCGAAGTGAGTAAGTTATTAGATAAATTTGATTATTTAAATGTAGTTATGTATAATGCATATCTAATACATATTCGTAGATACTGTAAAATTATAAATTTAATCAACTCTAAAAAAATAGTATAAATTATAAATTCATCCAATAATAAAAGCTAACCGGTCCCAAAATTGGGTTCCCGGTTAGCACTCACTACTACCTTTTATCTTAAGAGACTTTCCAAATATTGACCTTCTTAATGAGATATTAACTTCATCAAGCCATTGGTCGGCAATAGGGTCGATGTAGATTTTAAATTCGTTGTCATAGATTAGTTTATCATTTTCGTTTGGTTGAGCTATTGAAATTCCAAATTTAGGTCCAGCTCACCCAAACCCTTCAAAGTGTATAACTACTGTATCTTGGTTAGCTTTCTTTAACTTATCTAAGATGAACTCTTTAGCTTCATCTGATATAACTACCTTCTTCATTCTGTATCACCACACACTCTCTAATTTATTTTATAACGTAATCTCATATATACCTCATCATATATATAATTTATGGTTATGTCAATACTTAACACAACCAATAACAAAATGAGATTACACATAAAAATAAAAAAGAATAAAAATAATAATTTATTATAATGAGATGAATAACTAAAAAACATCCAAAGTTGATGTTTATTTTAGATTACTTAATTAATATTATACTAGGAGGGAAAGCATGCAAATGGTGCCACCAAGTGCTTATGATAGAGCAATTACAGTATTTAGCCCAGAGGGTAGATTATATCAAGTAGAATATGCAAGAGAGGCTGTAAGGAGAGGAACTACAGCGATAGGTATTGCCTGTAAAGATGGTGTTGTATTAGCGGTTGATAGAAGAATAACAAGCAAACTCGTAAAAATTAGGTCAATAGAGAAGATATTCCAAATTGACGACCACGTCGCTGCTGCTACCTCTGGATTAGTCGCTGATGCAAGAGTCTTAATTGATAGGGCGAGATTGGAAGCTCAGATTTACAGATTAACTTATGGGGAAGAGATATCAATTGAAATGTTAGCAAAAAAAATTTGCGATATTAAACAAGCATATACACAACATGGAGGAGTTAGACCATTTGGAGTTTCATTATTAATTGCTGGAATTGATAAAAATGAAGCAAGATTATTTGAAACAGACCCAAGTGGGGCTTTAATTGAATATAAAGCGACTGCAATTGGTAGTGGAAGACCTGTAGTTATGGAGCTGTTAGAAAAAGAGTATAAAGATGATATAACATTAGACGAAGGTTTAGAGTTAGCCATAACTGCATTAGCAAAAGCAAATGAAGATATAAAAGCAGAAAATGTTGATGTTTGTGTAATAACAGTTAAAGATTCACAATTTAAGAAAATTTCTGTAGAAGAAATAAAAAAACTCATAGAAAAAGTTAAAAAGAAATTAAATGAAGAAAATAAGAAAGAAGAAGAAAACAAGGAGAATCAATAAAATAAAACATAGTAAAATTTTTAAATCCTGCTATTTTAAATTATTAATATAAAACCTTACTTTATTTTTGAATCATAATGAGAAATATATTTTAGTTTTATTAAATAGTTTATATAGGACTTTTGCAGTTTATATATTAAAATTGGAACTTTGACACCTTTAAGTGTCTATATTTCAATAAAAAATTCATTCCTGCGAAAGTCCTATATATTTTTCTATGGTATCTAAAAATCTTATCCGAAACATTTATATAATGTGGGGAGTGATATTATGGTGTCCTTAGAAGAGGCAGTAATTGCAAGATATAATTCACATGGCGAAAAATTTGAAATTTTAGTTGACCCATATTTAGCAGCTAAACTTAAAGAAGGTCAAAATGTAGATATGGATGAGCTTTTAGCTGTTGAGGTAGTGTTTAGAGACGCAAATAAAGGGGAAAAAGCCCCTGAAGAGCTTTTATCAAAGGTTTTTGGAACTACTGATGTTAAAGAAATTGCTAAAAAAATTATATTAAAAGGTCAAGTTCAATTAACTGCTAAGCAGAGAGAAGAAATTAGAGAACAAAAGAAAAGACAAATTATAACCATAATTAGTAGAAACACCATAAACCCACAAACAGATACACCACATCCACCACATAGAATTGAAAAGGCAATTGAAGAGTTAAGAATTAATATTGACATTTACAAAAGTGCTGAAGAACAAGTTCCTGAAATTGTTAAAAAGCTTAAAAAGGTTCTACCCATTAGATTTGAAAAGAGAGATATTGCTGTTAAAATTCCTGCAGAATTTGCTTCTAAGGCATATAATGCTTTATATCAATTTGGAGCTGTTAAACAGGAAGAATGGCAACCAGATGGTTCTTTAATTGTATTAATTGAAATACCAAGTGGTATTGAAGCAGAGTTCTATGCTCATCTAAACAAAATAACCAAAGGAAATGTCCAAACAAAAGTTGTTAAGAAATATAGTGAATAGTTATAGAAATTAAAGATGAGGTGAGAGTGTATGTTCAGCCACACAAAGAAAGTAGGACCTACAGGAAGATTTGGTCCAAGATATGGTTTAAAAATAAGAGTTAGAGTTAGAGATGTTGAAATTAAAGCAAAGAAAAAATACAAATGTCCTGTTTGTGGATTTCCAAAATTAAAGAGAGCTTCAACATCAATATGGGTTTGTGGAAAGTGTGGAGCTAAGATAGCTGGAGGGGCTTACACACCAGAGACTGGGGCTGGCAAAGCAGTTATGAAAGCAATTAGAAGAATTGTTGAGAGAAAAGAAGAATAATTTATCAAACCATATATATCTAATTTTTTTCTTTTAAGAGACCAAAATTATTTGGGGATAAATTATGGTTGAATACAAGTGTTTAAACTGTAAAAAAATTATAAAATTTGAAGAATTAGGAAATAGAGCAAGATGTCCTCACTGCAGTTATAAAATATTGGTTAAACTTAGACCAAAAGTAGTTAAACATGTAAAGGCGAGGTAAAATGATACTCACAACCTCAAGAAAACCTTCTCAAAGAACAAGAAGTTTTGTCAGAGATTTAGAGAGAACCTTAAATTTACCTTATGTCCAAAGAGGGAAGCTTTCATTAAAAGAGATTTTTGAAATGGACAAGCATGTTCTTTTAATTGGAGAATTTAAAGCTAACCCTGGAACTTTAGTAGTTTATGATGTTGAAAATGAGAGAAGGTTGTCAAGCTTTATTTCTGTTAAGTTACAGAGAGAAGTTTGTGGAGAGAAAATATACAATGATGATGGAATAAAAATAAAGATTAGCAAAGAGCTTAAAGATAATGAAGAGTTCCAAAAACATTATGAAATTTATGATGAATTTTTGTTCCAATATTTAAATATTGATGAAGATAGCAATATAACATTAAGATTGGAGAGAGACCCAAAATATCTATTTGCTATCCAATTCTATAAGGGAAGAGTTAAAATAGGTCCTTTAATTAGAGTAAAGTCTATTAAACTATTTGACAGCCTTTTCTAAATGTTATGGGGATTTTTATGAATTCTTTTGAACTGATATTAGAATTCAATAGTGAGGAAGAGGCAGAAACTATTTATAAATCTATATTTTTAGAACATTTAACATCTCAAATAAAATCCTCTGCTACAATGGAAATAAATAAAAATGTAATAAAGATAAATGTTAAAGCTGAAGATATTTCTATATTAAAGGCATCTATCTACTCTTACTTAAGATGGATAGGTGTAGCACAAAACATTTATAAGATTTGTAAAGAATAAACTACCTAAACTCTTTTAATGATAAAGATTGATAAAAGGAGGTGGTAATTTGGCTAAGATATTCAGAATAACAGGAAAAATATTAAGAAAAGGAGAACCAATGCTCTTCAGAAAAGAATACAAAGCTTTAAAGCCAGAGCATGCTTTAGAGATTTTATACTCTGAATTTGGTGGAAGATACAAAGTTAAGAGGTCAAAAATAAAAATATTAAATATAGAAGAGATAAGCCCAGAAGATGTAACCGACCCTATTTTGAAGAGATTAGTCACTGCATAAGATAAAAAATATATTTTTTATAATTTTTATTTTTTTATTTTGTTAGATTATTCTTTTTCCATACTTAAAGTAAATTCTATTTTGGTGAGATTATGGAGGATAAAATTGAGTTTATAGCAAAACATAAAAAATGGTTTGTAGTAAAAAAATTGAAAATAGATGAAAATATTGAAGATATTGAGATAGCAAGATTATTGGCATCTATAGATGAGACAGTTTTAAATAAAATCCCTGAATATTTACCATTTGATATGAATAAGTTGTATAAAATAGCTGATGAAATATATCAGAAGAAAAAGGGTAGAATTACAGAAGAAGAGATAGCAGAAGTTTTAAAAAAGCTAAAATCCCCTGCAACTACAAGAAAATTAAATGAAATAACTGAATCCAAAGAAGGAAAAGAAATACTTAAAGCTATTTTAAACAATATAATCTTAGAGAGATTAGGTATTCAAACAAGAGTCTCTCCAAAAGTTATTGAGAAATATATTGAAAAGGAGAGAGAAAATGAAAGTTGAAGAAATATTGGAAAATGCAAGAAAGGCATTTAAACTAACAACAAAACATTTTGGAAATACTGTTACCTTTGAGAGAGCTCTTTTTTTAGGTTGGTACTGTAATCTAAAACAGCCCTGCAAATTTTGTTACATGGCTACTCAAAAAGATAAAATAAAAGACCCCAGAAAGGCAAGAAGAAGATTAGAAAGCGTTTTAGCTGAGGCAATTTTAATGAAAAGAATTGGGTGGAAATTAGAGTTTATCTCTGGTGGTTATGGCTATACACCTAAAGAAATAAATGATATTGCTGAAATGGTAGCTTATGTTCAAAAATGTAAGCAGTATTTAAATGTTGGAGTTGTTGATTTAGATAACATTAACTTGGATGTAATTGAAGGAGTAGTAGGAGCTGTTGAAACAGTTAGTAAAGATAGAGATTGGATTTGTCCAGGGAAGCCATTGGATAAGATTAAAGATAACTTATTAAAAGCTAAAGAATTAGGTTTAAAAACAGGAATAACTATCATTTTGGGATTAGGAGAGAAAGAAGAAGATATTGAAAAGCTTCTAAATTTAATTGAAGAGTTGGATTTGGATAGAATAACTTTCTACTCATTAAATCCACAAAAAGGGACTATATTTGAAAATAAACCATCAGTAACCACAATAGAATATATGAATTGGGTTTCTTCTGTTAGGTTGAATTTCCCAAAGATTAAAATTATTACTGGAGTTTGGGTTGATAAAATACCAATGATAAGTCCATTAATCATGAGCGGCTCTAATGTGATAACAAAATTTCCTCTATTTTCAATATTTGGAACAAAAGAGGCTCATTGGATAGAGAAAGAGATTTTAGCAACTGGTAGAGAACTTTTAGGAACATTTACAGATATAGATGCTTTATCTGGTAAGAAAGTTTTAGAAAAAACCCCATACATAGAGGAAGAGATAAATATAAGTAAAGAAAATATTAAAAAAGTTGAAGAGCTTAGAGAAAATATAAATGAAAAAATAGAAAGTTATGTATCCAAAGTTTTAAAAAAGGTGATTTAATGAATATAAAGGATATAAAATTAAATGCAGATGAGGTAAAAACTACAAAAGCCATATTAAAAGCAAGCTTTGATATGTGGTTAGACAATATAGAGGTTGATGTTGCCATAGCTGGAGCTGGACCTAGTGGTTTAACATGTGCAAGATACTTGGCTAAAGAAGGTTTTAAAGTAGTTGTTTTAGAGAGACATTTAGCATTTGGTGGAGGAACTTGGGGAGGAGGAATGGGCTTCCCATACATTGTTGTTGAAGAGCCGGCAGATGAAATATTGAGAGAGGTTGGAGTTAAGTTAATTGAAATGGAAGATGGATACTATGTTGCTGATTCTGTTGAAGTTCCTGCTAAGTTGGCAGTTGCAGCAATAGATGCTGGAGCTAAGATATTAACAGGAATTGTTGTTGAAGATTTGATTATGAGAGAAGATGGAGTTGCTGGAGTAGTTATAAATTCTTATGCTATCGAAAAAGCTGGATTACACATTGACCCATTAACAATAAAAAGTAAGGTTGTTGTTGATGCCACTGGGCATGATGCTTCTGTTTTAAACATTCTCGTTAAAAAGAATAAATTAGAAGCAGATGTTCCTGGAGAGAAATCAATGTGGGCTGAGAAAGGAGAGAATGCATTATTAAGAAATACAAGAGAAGTTTATCCAAATCTATTTGTTTGTGGAATGGCTGCTAACGCAGCTTATGGTGGATATAGAATGGGAGCAATATTTGGTGGAATGTATTTATCTGGAAAATTATGTGCTGAGTTAATTGCTGAAAAGTTAAAAAATAAAGAATAATTTAATAGGACTTTTATAGGAATAAATAAAATGTAAAAATTCTATTTTAGTTCTTTATACTCTCTTTTAATAAAACAATTTTCTCCCTCAATTTGTGATTTCCTACTTTTCTTGCTATGCTTAAAATTGATTCTACTTCTTCATCAAAATTTTTTAAAATTCCTTCTTCAATTCTATGAATCTTCAAATTTATTAAGAAGAGTGCTTCATAGTCAAAAGATGATTTAAATTCTTTTTTGTCTATAAAGTCTTTAACCATTTCTAAAATCTCTATAATTGATATTCTCTTTTGTATAAATTCTTCTGTTAATTTCCTCCTTCTTCTTCCAGTTAATAATAACTCAATTTCATTTTTTAATTCATAACTTCCCACTCTTAAAGCCATATTGGTTAAGCTCCTAACTTCTGAATTATAATCTAAAACAATTCCTTCATCCAGCCTTAAAATTTTTAAACCAATTAGATTTAAAATATGCCTGTCTTCATAAGATTTGTATGGCTTTTTCTCTATATAACCTTTTAAATACTCTAAAATTTCAATAATCTTTTTTATTTTGTTTTTTTGGGATTTTGTTAATCTTACTTTCTCTCCAAATAGTAAAAGGTTTATCTCTCTTTTCATGTCAAAACTACCAACTTTTTTAGCTATTTCCGAAATTTTACTTGCTATTGGAATAATATCTTCATCTAAAACATGTCCTTTTTCAAGGTAATCTAACATCAATCTTATAATTGCCTTCTCATCACTTCCTTCTTTTGCATACATGTCTAAGATTTCTAAGATATGAATAAATTGCTCTATAATTTCTATTTTGCTCTTTTCTAATAACATTTGAATCACTTCATCTTATTAAAGAGTTAATAACTTATTATGAAAATGTGGTAGTTTAGATAATATATAATTGTTTTATTTTTTAGTTATGTGTAGGATTATTTTTAAATATTTTTAAAAAGCAATATAATTAATCAACAGTTCAAAATTGTAATATTAAGGAAAATGCAATAACCTAAAAAATATGGTGAATTTTTATGAAGATTAAGGCTATTGAAGTTAATAACTTATTTTCTTATGATGAATTTAAGATTGAATTTAATGAGGGCAATATTGCTGTTATAGTAGGTCCAAATAATGCTGGAAAATCAAATCTATTTAGAGTTCTTGAGTTTTTAAAGGATGTGATAAATAATAGAATAAAAGCCGAAGATGTCCCAAATTATTTACATAATGATAGTAATAGATTTGCTAAAATTGTTGTAGATATTGAATTTGATGATTTGGAGAAAAATTTACTAAAAGATTATTTTGAAGGATTTTTTAAATCTACAGGTTCTAATTCCATAGAAACATTCTTAGAAATCTGCAATAAATTAAATTTTAATGTTTTTGATGAATTAATAGATGTATTCTCAAAAGGGCAGATAATTTGGGAATATCACGGAAATCCTACAGGTATAATACATCCATATTACAAAGTTTCTATTAATAAGTTAATTGAAATATCTAAAGAATTAAAAAATGAGTTATCTAAGTGGGGACTATCACTATCTGATATTGAGGATGATATGAAATGGTATGAATTTTTAGTTAATAAAAAAACATTTAATGAGATATTATCTAAGAAACCTAATCCTCAGAAGTATAAAGAATTTGAAAATAATGATGGAAAATATTTTAAGAGTTTAAATAAGTTTTTAAACGTAGTAATGAGTTATAATTTGTATTATATTGTGGATAAAACCAACAATATATTGTTTATTTCCGATTTCAATAATGGTCAAAATAAAGATATTTTATGTGATTATTTGCGTGAATTTATTGATAGTGATAATGGATACAGATTTTTAGAAGAAAAATATCAAACAATAAAGCATTTTAGATTACTATATGCATTATTATTAGCATTGGGCTTATTTTACTTAGGACAGAATAGTTACATAAATTATGAGAAAATTACAAATTATGTAAATGAAAATCCGTTAGACAGTGAGATATATGAGAAAATAAAAAGAATCTTTGAATATCTAAATATAGAATTTAAATTTCCTAATTCGTTATTATTTCATTATTTTATACTAAAACTCTTTGATAAAGCAATTATAAAATTTGAAGAAGTTAGGGGATATCCTAAAGACCTTTCTGAAGATGTTAAATCATTAATAAAAGGATTAAAGTTGTGGATTCCTCCAACATCAGATATTAAGGTATCTGTAGATAAGTTAAGTAAAGTAACAGAGGCTATACGAAAAATACCTACTTATGGGTATGGATTTAATGCCTATTATGGGAATGGAAAAGATTTGGCAAAATATTTGTTTTATTTAAAAAATTCCCATGAATTAGATATTAGAAACAAATATAAAGATATTAGAAAATATTTTCAAGAAATTTTTGCTACTGAAAACATAGATTTCGATGTAGTTAATCATAATGGCTATCCAGAAATTTTTATTACATATGATATTCAATCAAAAGATTCTAAGCAACTACCTATTGATAGAGTAGGTTCAGGTATTTTTGAAGTTTTAAATATTTTGGCTGTAGTCGTTGGAAATAAAAATAAAGTTATTTTATTAGATGAGCCAGCACTACATTTACATCCAATTTATCAGAAAAGATTATTGGAAGATTTTAAAAAGTTAAATTTAAATGAAAATGGGGGTAACCAAATTATAATAATAACCCACTCACCCTATTTTGTAGATTCTGAATTATTAAAACATACTTTTAGATTTTATAAAGATAAAGAAAATGGAGCTACAAAGTTAGTAAATATATATAGAGTATTCTTTGAATTTATTAAAGAGGATATTAAGCAAAAATTAGAAAAGGATTTATCAAACTTTGAAAGTCGTTTAGGTAGAAAAATAAACATTAATTTAGACGAATTAGATTTAAATGAACTTGAATTTTTAGAAAAACAGTTTATAAAATTCAATGAATTAAATGGTAAGATAGGTTATTTAAAGAAGGTATCTAATAAAGATGGAAAATATGATGACTTAATAAAAAAATGTCAGGAATATATTGATAATTTTTGTAATGGAATCTACAAAATTAATCTTAATGAGATTTTAGAAGAAATATATTCAAAAATTCCTAAAATTAAAAAAAATGATGATATTTCATACATCACCACAAGCACAAATATAAACATGATGAAAAAAATGTTTGAAGAAAATGATAGATTAATTCCCTCACTTTTTGCAAATGGTGTAATATTGGTAGAAGGAATTTCAGAGTTGATAACTCTTCCAATATTAATAAGAAAATTTAAATTTGAAGATGAAAAATACAACAATCCACTCGAAAAATATAACATAGAAATTATAAATGTCGGCGGCAAGAATGGATTTAAAAAATATATGAAACTAATGGATTCTTTAAACATTCCATATTGTATTGTTTGTGATGGAGACACGGCATTTAATTTTTATACGAACGAAAATAGTAGTAAAGATAAGAACAAAATAAGTATGCCAATAATACTTAAAAATCTTAAGGAACTCTATTCACCAGATTGGTTAAATGATGAATACATTAATAAAATTAAAGAAAGTCTTAAACTACCAAACACAATTAAAAATAGAGATGAAATTGTGGAGAAATGTATAAAACCTGTTTATGATAAAATTGCTGAAAAATTGCGAGACGAATATTATATTTATGCATGTCCTGATTATGATTGGACTGATTTTCTAAATAAAGAATTTAGTAAAGAAGTAGATATACCAAAAAATATAGATAATAAGACAGAAATTGCTTATATAATCGCTATAAATGCTTCAGAAGACTTAGTAAATGAAAAACTAAAAGATTTAAAACAATTCATTCAAAACTTCATAAAATCTAATTATTATACTGATGAGGGTAATTAATATTTCTTATTCACCTACAATCAACTTATAATCCTCCTCAGGGATTTCTCTCATAGCTTTACCCATTAAATGCCCACTTCAATTCTTTTTATTCGTAATAAACTTTAATTTAAGTTTCATCTATTTCTATTTTTTGGTTTTATGTTCGATATCGTTAAATCACACTGTCAGTACTCAAATTTAGATGTCTTGAATATTTTGAATGTCGTGATTTACTCTAATCCCTTAAAAACATCTTCCATAGCCTTTATTGTCTTATCTACAACTTCATCATTATGTTTTATTGATGTAAAGCAACATTCAAATTGTGAAGGAGGAACAAAAACGCCTCTCTCCAATAATCCCCAGAAGTATTTCATAAATCTCTCAACATCACTCTGCTTAGCTATTTCATAATTTAAAACCTCATTTTCATTGAAGTATATTTGGAACATTGAAGCAATGTTATAAACCTTTGCCTTAATATTGTATTTATCAGCTAACTCTCTTAAAGTGTCTGCCAATATCTTAGCCGTTCTTGATGTTTCTCTATAAAATTTATCATCCAATTGCTCAAGTGTAGCAATTCCAGCAGTTATTGATATTGGATTTCCGTTGAATGTTCCTGCTTGATATATTGGACCTAATGGAGAGAACTGCTCCATAATCTCTTTTTTCCCAACAATAGCACCAATTGGAAACCCTCCACCCAATATTTTACCCAAAGTAGCTATATCAGGAACTACTCCAAAATATTCCTGAGCTCCTCCTTTTGCTAATCTAAACCCAGTTATAACTTCATCAAATATTAATAAAATGTCATTTTCCTCAGTTATTTCTCTCAAAAATTCTAAATAACCTTCTTTTGGTAAGATACATCCAACATTCCCCATTACTGGCTCAACTATAATACAGGCAATCTCATCTTTATTTTCATTTATTGCTTTTTTTACTGCATCTTCATCATTAAATGGAATTAAAATAGTATTTTTTGTTGTTTCTTCTGGAATTCCTGGAGAGTTTGGATGTCCATGAGTTAAAGCTCCACTACCACTCTTAACTAAAACATAATCATGAGCTCCATGATAAGCTCCATCAAATTTTATAATCTTTTTTCTTCCAGTAACTCCTCTTGCCAATCTTATTGCTGACATTGTTGCCTCTGTTCCAGAATTGACAAATCTCACCATCTCCGCGCATGGAACCCTCTTAATAACTTCCTTAGCTAAAATAATCTCTTTCTCTGTAGGACATCCATAAGCACTACCTAATTCAAGTTGCTCTTTAACAGCTTCAATAATCTTTTCATTTGCATGACCTAAAACCATAGGACCATACGCTAAACAGTAATCTATGTAGCAGTTTCCATCAACGTCAAATAAATAACAATCTTTAGCTCTCTCAACAAAAAATGGATATGGCTTAAAGTATCTAACTGGACTATTAACTCCTCCAACTAAGTATTTTTTTGCCTCTTCAAATAATTCTTTTGACTTATCCATTTTTAAAACCATAATTTCCACCATATAATTTTTACTTTTAATAGAAATCTTATTCCCAATAAAAATATTTCTTCTTTAAAAGTCCTATTAAATAGGACTTTCGCAATTTATATATTAATTTTGGAATTAAGACACCTTAAAGGTGTCCTTCTTCAATAAAAATATTCATCCCTGCGAAAGTCCTATTTTAAATTAGCCCGTTAAACTTCAATATCCAGACTACAATACCTACTAAAAAAAATGGTAATACTCCACAGCCAAGCCACTGTTTTTGAGTTAAACTCTCTTCTCCAAATACTTTAGCAGAAATGTGTCCAAAAATTACAGCTCCAATAAATAAAAATATTAAAGTGGTAATTCCGCTAAACATTCCTAAACCTGATGTATATACATAATTAGCAAAATAACCAAAAATAATTCCACCAATAGCATGAATTAAACAACATTTTCCTTCTAAATCCATATTATTCCCTCTCTATATTTTCTATTGTATAAATCTCTATCTTCTCCTTAGGTCTTTTAGAATTTGTAAAAGAGTAATCTACTACAATCTCAACATCTTCATTAGCCCAAAATTCTTTATTTTTTAATATTTTATCTCCAACTTCAAGCAAAAATGCAAACTTTCTTTTTGTCTTTAATGAACCTTTATCTATCTCAATAACTTCTTTTTTGCATATTGGTTTTATTATAGAGTAATGCATATACATCCCTTTTTACTAATTAAAACAAAAAATTAAAATAAAATTAAAATTTATAATATAATTTTACTCGTTGTATGCCTTTTCTAATGGAGGAACAACCTGTTTCTTTCTTGACATTACTCCTTCTAAGAATACACTGTTTCCTTCAACTTTAACATTAAATGCTTTCTCAAACATCTCCTTATTACCAACAACCAATGCCTCACTACCTTCTTTCATAATATCAGTTATCAAAAAGACAATCAAATCATAGCCCTCATTTTTCAACTTCTCCTCTAATAATTTATATATATCTTCTTTTTTACTCTCAACCTCACTGACATCTATAACCTCTACCTGCCCAATTCCAACCTTCTTTCCATTGAAATCAAAGTTTTTGAAGTCCATATTAATAATTTCTTCTGGTTTCAATTTACCAACAACTGACTTAGCCTTTAAAATTTCCATACCAAACTCTTCTATATTGCTTATTCCAGCAATCTCAGCTAACTTCTTAGCCATCTCTTTATCTAATTCTGTTGTCGTTGGTGATTTAAACAAAACTGTATCTGATATTATTGCACTCAATAATAAACCAGCTAAATCTGCTCCTAATTTTTTCTTTTTCCCACCAATTAACTCAATGGCATCTTTGAAGTAGAGTTCTGCTATAACTGTTGCTGTTGAACCAACTGGCTTAGCATAGTATAAAATTGGCTCAGCTGTTGTTAAACCAACTTTGTGGTGGTCTATAACAGCTATTAACTTCCCTTCTTCTAAATCATCAAAGCTTTGGCTCTTTTCTGAGTGGTCAACTAAAATTATTTCTTTGCCCTTAGCTGATGTTATTAACTCTGGCTCCATAACTCCAAATTTTCTTAAAACAAACTCTGTTTCTGGATTTATATCTCCCAATCTTGCAGGATAACAATCTAAGAAGTAAGCTAAAACAATAGCTGATGCTATACTGTCAGTATCTGGATTTTTGTGCCCTACTACGTATCTCACTCTCTCACCTTCATAATCTTGTTTAGCTAAATTTTATATAACTGCTTAAAGATATATATTTATCCCCAACGAACCGACCCACATGGAGCATATCCATAGAGGTTGCGATGATAGCGGGTTCGAAGTTGGGGGAACAGTAAAGGAGGTCAGGGCGAGTCGTGGGAGAGAGCTTTTGCTCAATGAAGATGACCACGATACAGCACGACCTCCTACAGTTTATAAAACTTCATCTAATTTCTCAATAACTTTGTAGATGTCCTCTTTTTTAACTCCAATAGCTGAATTTACAACTATATAATCATAAGGATACTCTTTTAAATAACAGGTCCCAAATTTGTCATTCTTTCTCACACCTCTCGGTCCAGTAACTCTTAAATTGTAAAGCTTACCAGCAACATCTAATGGGTCTTTTTTTGTTGTTATGCATGATGAAATAGGATTTTCTACATTCAAAACCTTCTCTCCTTTTTTATTAGCTAAATCTTCTAATAATTCATCCAATAGCTTTTTACATTCTTTTTGTTCTTTCATTAAATCTATATAGTTTTTAATTCCTATTGCTAAGAGAGAAATTAAAATATTTACAATTGGATTTGCTGAGGCTCTTCCTGGATAAGTTAAGGAAATTTCTTTTAAAAAACTCTCATCCTTTGTATAAATTATTCCTCCACCAATTGGAGTAAATAGATTTTTATCAGATGAGCTAACTACAGCATCAATTCTATATTTTAAAGCTTTTTTCAACTTTTCGATATAATAGAAGTTTTGAATGGCATAAGCTCCATTTATTATATGTGGGATATTATATTCTTGGCATATTTTTGCAATTTCTTCAATATCATCACTCTTTCTTGGTGGGAAAAAAGTTAAAGTGCTTAAAACTACTGGGTTATTTTTATTATTAATTTCTTTTCTTATGGCATCTTCAATATCTGAAACTTCAACTTTAACAATATCCCCATCCAAAACTGTCTCAACCAATCTCATCCTCATTCCTATAAAAGAAGTTGCTTTTATAGGGCTTTTATGAGCTGCATAGGGATAGATAACAACATTTGAATTGTATTTTTTCCTTGCTGCTGATAAGCATAGAGCAATACTCATTCCTGTAGCTACAGGTGTTGCTATTGCTTTAACTTTCAATCCTAAAGTTTTTAAAAAACTTTCTAACAATTTATTGGTTAATTTATACATCACACTTGCTCCAGGTGCTTTTGGTTGAGGATCTATTAAATTTCCACTCCTTCCAACTCCATGACAGAAGTCAAAAACTCCTTCTCTTTGTAGTTTGGTATAAACTCTCGCCTCTCTCTCACCAATTTGTATAACACTTGGGTCTTTATCCGTATCCATAAAGGATAAAATTCTTAGTAAAAATTTTATATGCTCTTCATCAATTCCATTTTCAGGAACTTTTCTTTGCTCTAAGATGTTTTCAATAATTTTTAAATTTTCTTTTAAAGTTAATTTTCCTCTATTTTCCATGTGTTTGGGAATAAAGCCAGTTATATTAAGTTCCATGTCATCACCTTTTTATAATTAAAATGTATAATTAACAAAATAAAAATCATAAACTTTGAACGTTGGGGGAGGGGTAAAAATGATTAACATTTTAATAGTAGGGATTTGTATAGTTGTGTTCATCATTAGTGTTTTTATGCCACAACTATATTACTATTTTGCATTATGGCCAAATCTTTTTACCAATATGCCTTGGCAGATAATTACAAGCATGTTTATGCATGCAGATATAACTCATCTATTGGTGAATATGTTCGTATTATTTATATTTGGAACATACTTAGAAAATATGGTTGGCTCAAAAAAATATCTTTTAATCTTTTTATTATCAGGAATCGTTGGAAATTTAGCTTATATCATCTATGCTTATCTAACTGGAGATTACAATCCTTCAGTTGGGGCTTCTGGAGCGATATTTGGAATAATGGGAGCTTTAGCTATTCTATCACCACATTTAAAAGTTGTCGTCTTTCCATTACCAATTCCAGTGAGTATAAGAGTAGCTGTAGCTATATTTGCACTTATTGATTTAATATTACTTCCATATTCTCTAAAAACAGGAATTGCACACATAACACACTTAGCTGGACTTATAACTGGACTAATATTTGGAAAATTATTATATGATAGGATGGAAGTAAAATATTACTGATTTTTACATAAATAAATATTAGATTAAATATAGACAATTAAAAACAGTAAAAATTTTATTACCAAATAGGTGAAAAAATGAGTATGTTTAAATTTTCAGAAAGAGAGATAATTGATTTAATAGTATCAGTGTTAGCTATTGCTTTTATTTTCGCTTATCCAAACTTTTCAATATTAATTTTTATTGTTAGTTTAATAGCCGTTGGTAGTGGCTTTATATTTCATGAATTGATGCATAGAACAGTGGCTAGGAAGTATGGAGCATGGAGTGAATTTAGAGCGTGGTATGAAGGGCTTATATTGGCTATAATATTAAAGATTTTTTTAGGATTTACCTTTATAGCTCCTGGGGCTGTATATATTTATAAAGACTACTTAACTTATGAAGAAAATGGAAAAATAGCCTTAGCTGGACCTTTAACAAATGTTGCATTGGCATTTATATTTTTAATATTGGCTTTGATTTTTAATCATATACCATTACTATATTTAATAGGAAAGTTTGGATTTCACATAAATCTATTTTTAGCAGGCTTTAATATGCTTCCAATTCCCCCATTTGATGGAGAAAAAGTTTTAAGATGGAATCCTATAATTTGGGCAATTGTAGGACTACCTCTAATTGGATATATGATATTTATGATGTTTTGGTGAAATTGTGAGCATAAAAAAGATTCTTCAAATATTCTCTTTAATGTATCTATTATTTTTATTTATTGGATTTTTACTTATTTCAAAATTTGATTTGTTTTTATACATAGCATTTTTTATTCCATGTGTTTTTTGGATTTGTTGGGCAAAAATAAAAAATGAATCTTGGGATATACCAAATAAAGAAAATAGAATTATACCATTATTTTTTACTTTATGGTATTTAGTATTGTTAAATTTATTTTGGAAGAGTGAATTTATAACAATCTTTCTTGTTAATGTGTTAATAATTTTAATTATAACAAAGTTTTGGAAGATAAGTATGCATAATTATGGATTATCAGCTATGGCTTATCTTATATATGCTTTTACAAATAACATTTGGTTATCTTCCTTATATCTCATATTAATAATTATTACTGGCTATGCAAGGATTTATTTAAAGAAACATACATTTTCCCAAGTTATCGCTGGAACTATATTAGGAATTTTAGTTAATTACATTTTATTAAATCTTATTTAGGTGGATAACTAATTAATAAAATCTTGTTGAGGGAGATTTATGAAAAAAAATTTAACAATCTCAATTATTGGAGGTACTGATGGTTTGGGAAAATGGTTTGCGAGATATTTAAAAAATAAAGGATTTAACGTGATAGTTACTGGAAGAGATGTAGAGAAGGGTAAAAATGTTGAGAAAGAGCTTGGGGTTGAATTTACTAACAACAATATTGAGGCTACTAAAAGAGGAGATATAGTTATTGTGGCAGTTCCAATAAATGTTACAGAGAGAGTTATTAAAGAGATAGCTCCTCATGTTAGAGAGGGCTGTTTATTGATGGACATAACATCAATTAAAGAAATTCCTGCAAGAGCTATGGAAGAAAATGTTAAAGAGGGAGTAACTGTTATACCTACACATCCAATGTTTGGTCCATCAACGCCATCTTTGTTAAGGCAGGTTGTTATTCTAACGCCATCTGAAAAGCATAAAAAGAGTGAATGGTTTAAGAAAGTTTATAATTTTTTAAAAGAAGAAGGAGCTAAAGTTATAGTCATTTCTCCACAAAAACATGATAGAATTATGGGTATTGTGCAGGGATTAACACATTTTACATTTATTTCATTAGGAGCTACACTAAAAGAACTTAATGTTGATATAAAAGAATCAAGAAAGTTTGCTTCTCCAATATACGAGTTGATGATTTCTATTATTGGAAGAATTATAGGGCAAAATCCTTATCTCTACGCTGATATCCAAATGTTCAATCCAAGAATAAAGGAAATTCATGAAACATTTATAAATCAGTGTAAAGAAATTAGCGAGATAGTTAAAAATAAAGATAGAGAGAGATTTGTTAAGATAATGAAAGAAGCTGCTAAGCATTTTGGTAGCGAAGCAAAAAGAGGGGCTTATTATTCAGATAAAGCAGTGTTTGCATTATCTTCTGAGATTGAGAAATTAAATAAATTAATAGGAAAAGAGATTGCTGTAAAAAATATAAACTCAGATGTTATTCATTTTGGGATTTTAAAGAATATTGAAGATGATTATCTAATATTAGATAAAAATGGTAAAGAGCAAAGGTTTAATATTTTAAAGGTTGAGGTATTTTCTGGAGATGAGTTGAAGGAGCTAAAAAAGAAGTATTTAGAGAGAAAATATATTGATATTTCAATTTTATTTAAAAAAGATGTTAATGAGGAAGTTATTTTAAACTTATTAAAAAATGTTTTTGACATTGAAATAATTGATGTTTATGAAGGAGATAAGATTGAAAAAGGATACAAAAGTGTTACATTTAGAATTTATGGATACAATAAAGAGGAATTAAAAGATATTGAAAAAGAGTTTTTAAATATAATTAAAAATATTGGTGGAAAAGAAAGATTTAAATAAATTTATGGCTTTAAATAAAACAAATGACTTTTACACTTACAGTCAGAGCATCCAAATTTTTCAACAAAATCAAATTTTTTTATAAACTCGTTAGCAACTTCACATTCAACTCTATCATTAGTAACAAATATTTCTTCAATTTTACCAAATTTTAATAAATAATCAATATGCCAGTGCATCTTTTTATCATCTTTTAAATGTCTCTCTATCCTATTTTTTAAATTTATTGAATTTCCAAAGGCAGAGCCTACATAGAAATAATATCCTTTCTTAAAAAATTTTTCTTTATTTCCAAATTTTATTTTTTTACCATCTTTCAATCTAATTTTTAGGATATAAGTTCCCTTTTCATTAGGAATATTATTTTTTGATACCTTTCTAAAATTGAATTTTTTTATAACACTTTTAAAATGTTTAATTTTTTCATAGTAAGGGCATTTATCTTTTATTTCTTCAAAGCATTTATTACATTTTGGTTTTGGAGAACAAATCTCTCTTCCAAAAACCACTAATAAGTTATTTATTACCTTCCAATATTTTTTAGGAAGATTTTTTCTTAATTCAAATTCTGTCTCTTCAGGAGTTTCAGTATCAACTATTTCCCATCTATTACATATTCTATGGACATGAGTATCTACGCAAATTCCATCTTTGTTGAAAGCTAAGGTTATAACCAAATTAGCTGTCTTCCTTCCGACCCCTGGGAGCTTTAATAACTCTTCCAAAGAATCTGGAACTCTACCATTATAATTTTCTTTTAAAATCTTAGCCAATTTCTTTAAATTTTTTGCCTTGGTTTTATAAAATCCAGCAGGATATATTAAATTAGCTAATTTTTCCTCATCAATATTTAGCAAATCATCAACATCCCTAACTTCTTTAAACAATTTCTTAGATACCTCTTCAGTAACTTCATCCTTAGTTCTTGCACTTATTATTGTTGAGATTAAAACTTTAAAAGGGTCTCTGTCTTTGGCAATCTCTGTAACAACGGCATTTTTATTGAGCTTTTTTAACAGTATATCAATCATCTCCATACGCATCCCAAAATAAACATTATAAAAAAATTACAAAATTAAATAAAATAAAAATAAATTAGATGCATTTAAAAATTTATCCATGCAAAAATTCTATACTAAAAAAGATTTGTTTTAAAAATTATTCACATTCTCTCTTTTCAGCTGCAACTATAAGTAACATTCCGATTAAATCTCCTTTCTTTACCTTTCCATCAAATCCACATGCAAAAGCAGCCATATCTACTTCTCTTTCAGCTTCTATAGGCATTGGAACTTCTTCCCCAACAGCTATAACTTGCCCTACTCTATGCCTTCCATATGGACAGATTAAAAGGACTGACATTGGTGGTATTTTAATCTTTTTAATTCTTATTGGCTTTATATCTCCTTGTTTGAATTCTTTGTCTTCATCGGCAACTATTGGCTCAATTTTTGCTTCATTTTTAATTATTAAATCATATTTTAATTCTTCTTCTCTAATTTCCTTCTCTATTTCAGTCATCCTTCCAAGTATTCTAAATACCATAAACACCACCAAAAATAAGAAAATTATTATTAATTATAAAAAATTATTATTAAAAATATCATATTAATTATTTAGCTTTTAATTCATTTATACTGTCTCTCTTTCAGCCTCTCTTTTCTCGATTCTTGATTTAATTAACTTCAATCTGAATAAGTTCTTTCTGCAACTTTTAAGAAAAGTTGCATCAAATATTATTTTCTTATAATATTATACTGCCTCTCCTTCTGCTTCTCTTTTTTCAATTCTCGATTTAATTAACTTCAATCTGAAGAAGTTCTCTCTTTCCATCTCATCCAATCTCATAGAAATGTATTTCTTGAGAGCTTTTAATCTTGGAATTATAACGTACTCTAAAGCGTTAACTCTTCTCTTTGTTGTAATAATCTCTTCAGCTAAGAGTTTAATTGATGTCTCTATTTCAGCTAATTCAGTTATTAATTCTAAAGCTTCTTCAAATTTTTTAGCTGCTTCGTCTAATTTTGAGCTAACGCTGTAAGGTGAATAACCTCTCTCCCCAACTTTTCTTCTAACGTTGTATATCTCAAAAGTAGGAACAGTGACACCCATAATATTCTTTGTATCCATATCAACTTCTAATTTATCATTCTTTGCTGCTAAGGAAGCTTCTTTAACTGCTAAAGTCCCCATAACTGTTTGAGCCATTATTAAATCTTTATAAGCTTCAGCTAACTTTGTCTCAACTTTTTCTCTCAAATCTGAAGCTTGCTCTATGATTTGGAAGAATTCCATAATTAAAGCATCTCTTTTCTGCTTAAGCAATTTATGTCCTTTTTCAGCCAATTTAATTTTATTTTTTAATTTTAATAATTCCATTCTTGTTGGATTCACTCTCTGCATGTAAATCCCTCTCTATCATTGTCAATTTATTATTAGCAACATTATAACATAAAAATTTAATGGTTATAGTTATTTAAACATTTCTCTAACCTTTTCATCTGATGCATAAACTTTTTTCTTCATCTTTTCTCTATATTCGGCTAATTTTTTTGCAATATTTTCATCTTTTAAAGCTAAAATCTCTAAAGCCAATATAGCTGCGTTTTCTCCTCTATCAATTCCTACACCTGCAACAGGAATTCCAGGAGGCATTTGAACTATACTTAATAAAGCATCCAAACCATCTAACTTTGCATCAACAGGGACAGCAATAACTGGCTTTGTTGTTAAACTTGCTATAACTCCTGGTAAATGAGCGGCTAATCCAGCTATTGCTATAAAAACATCTGCTTTTGAATTTTTAACAATCTCTTCAACCAACTCTGGAGTTCTATGAGCTGAAGCTACTCTAACCTCAAACTCTACACCAAACTCTTTTAAAACATTAACAGCCTTTTCAGCTATTTTTAAATCACTCTCACTACCCATTATTATACATATCATTGCTACCACCAAAAAAGAGTTTGTCTAAATGTTTAGTTTAGTTTTTCAATAAATTAATTATAAATAAATTATGGTCAAAATTATAAAAATATGTCATGTAGAGAGGTGGAAATTTGGAGTATGTATTTAATGGACTAACAAAAAAGGATGTTAGAAAGTTAAAAGTTGGAGATATAGTTTATTTAAACGGTAAGATATATACTGCAAGAGATGAAGCCCATCTAAAAATAATAGAGATGATAAAAAACAATGAAAATCTACCTTTTGATTTAAATGAAGCTATCATTTACCATGCCGGTCCTATAATGAAAAAAGTAAATGAAGAGTGGGTTTGTGTTTCTATAGGTCCAACGACATCTGCAAGAATGAATGACGTTGAAGAGGAATTTATAAAATTGACAAATATCTCTGCAATTGTTGGAAAGGGAGGGATGAAAAAAGAGTTATTAAAAACTTTTGAAGATTTTGGAACAGTATATTTGGCAGCTCCTGGAGGTTGTGCAGCTTTATTAGCTAATTCAGTAAAAAAAGTTAATAATGTATATTTCTTAGAAGAGTTAGGAATGCCAGAAGCTGTATGGGAATTGGAAGTTAATAATTTTGGTCCATTAATTGTAGCAATGGACAGCCATGGAAATAGCATCTATGAAAATGTTGAAAAGAAGGTTTATGAAAAACTAAAAGAGCTGTTAAAATAGCTTATAAATGTTTTTTTAATATTTCAACAACGTCATCTTTTTTTATTCCTTTTATTAATATAGTTTTTTGTGGATTTAACTTCCCAGTAACTATTTCAACATCTTTTTTGAAAATATCCTTAAAAAATTTAATTATCTCCTTGTTAGCCTTACCTTCTGTTGCAGGAGCTTTTATTTTTATAGCTAATCTCTTTCTCCACTCATTTATTCCTATAATCTCATTCTTTTTAGCTCCAGCTTGGACATCGATATCAATTAAAACTCCATCTTTACCTTCTTTAACTATTTTTTCAATCATCTTCTCCCATTTTATGCATTTTTCTCCATTCTTCTAACGGTATTGAAAATTTTTTTTCAACTTCCGGTCTATATATTGTGTTATATGTACAAAATGGAATTATTCTGTTATCAGGGGTTGCGTAATGGATGCAACATCTCTCTACTCTCCTAACATCAAAGTTGTATGCATCCATAAAGTGCATACAGCTAATCATCAACATGTGGTAGTGTAGTTCAGCTAAGGCGTTATAATCACTCTTTAAAACTCCAATAATTAAATCAATTATTGTTTTTATATTCACTGATTTTGGAGCCTTATCTAAATCAATTAGAGATGGCAATTTTAAGGCAATTTCTCCTAAAACTTTAACATCCTTTATTTTTGATTTTCCAATTTCATCTATCTTTTCTTTAACCATTTCAAAGAACCCTTCAATGTCTATAAATCTTGGTAATGGAATTAATTTTCCATCTTCATCAACAAAAACATAAGTTGATGCTCCACAATGCTGATGAGAACTTAATATTGGCTTTCTATCATTGGTTAATTTTTCAACCAACACAGAGATTGGAGCTACTGATGGAACAGGGTAAAAGTCATCTTCACAAATCTCCCCATCTGTTTGCTCTTCCACTAATTTTATAAAGTCAGGGATTGTTATTCTTCCTTCTAATCTTGTTCTTTCATCAACTCTTCCAGCAAATGAAACTGGTTGGAAATTAACTCCCCTAACAACATCTACATTCTCAGCAGCATATCTTATAATTCCTCCAATTTCGTTATCATTAACTCCTCTAACTAATGTAGGAACCAAAACAACACTATTAAATTGTATTTCTCTACAGTTCTCAATAACTTTCTGTTTTATAGGAAGGAGATTTTTTCCTCTTGCAATTATGTAGGGTTTTTCAGAGATTCCATCAAACTGTAAATAGATTGTTGATAATCCTGCCTCTTTTAACTTTTTAAGATAATTTATGTTCTTTAATTTTATACCATTTGTTGCTAACTGCACGTGCAAGAATCCCATATCTTTTGCCAGTCTTATTAATTCAGGTAAATCAGGTCTTACAGTTGGTTCTCCTCCTGCGAACTGAATAGCAGGTGTTGGTGGAACCTCACTCCTTAAATTTTCCATCATCCTCTTTATATCCTCAAAAGATGGCTCATAAACCTTTCCTGATTTATTGGCATTGGCAAAACATATAGGGCAGTTTAAATTACACCTATTTGTTACATCTATATTAGCCAATATAGTTGTAGATTTATGAATTGGGCAAAGACCACAATCAAATGGACAGCCGTTTTTTACATTTGTATTTGTTACTTCAACTTTTCCAATAAATCCATAGTCATCAAATTTTTTGTATAACCCCGCATCCCCCCAATATATATCTTTAAACTCCCCATGTTCTGGGCAAGTTTTTTTGATAACAATTTTTCCATCTTCCTCTAAAATTGTTGCAGGAATTCTTTTTAAACATATGGGGCAAAGTGATAATGTTTTTTTCTCCATCTCATCACCATAATAATTTAATATTATTCTTTCATAACCCTATGACAAATAGTTTGTTTAATAGAAAGGTTCTAATAACTAATACTTAATAATTGCTAATATTTATAAAAATTTAAAATTGTGATATTATGAAGCTTGGCATAATTACCATAGATAGAGATGAGGTTATTAATGATTTAATAAAATCTTGCAAAAAGTTTGGAGTTGATTACAAAATTATAAATCCTACAAAAATTATAACAGGATTTAATTTAGATTTTAAATTAAAATATTACAAATCATTCTTAAATGAATTAGATTGCTGTTTTGTTAGAAATCTTGGTTGGGATAGTTTTTTTAGATTTGATGTTTTAAAATATTTAAATCAATATGTTACTGTTATAAATCCTCCAGAGGCTATAGATATAGCTTCAAATAAGTTTTTAACTTCAATATTTCTTGAATTAAACAACCTCCCACAGCCAAAAACTGTTGTTACAGAGAGTATAAATGAAGCTATAGTTTGGATAGATTCATTTGGTGAAGCGGTTTTAAAACCAATATTTGGATGTGGAGGGGAGGGAATTATTAGGATTAAAAAAGAATCTCCAATTTCTACTAAATTAAATACTCTAAATGAATTTAAAGAGAGATATAAAACATTCTACATTCAAGAGTTTATAAAACCATTAGATAATGAACATAAAGATATTAGAGCTTTCGTAATTGATGATGAAGTTGTTGCAGCAATGTATAGAATTGGAGGCGAAAATTGGAAAAACAATGTTTCTCAGGGAGGAAGGGTAGAGGAATGTGAAATTACTGATGAAATTGAAAAATTAGCTCTAAAAGCAAAAAATGCTATTGGTTTATTTTATGCAGGGGTTGATTTAATTGAGTCAGAAGATGGTTTAAAAATTTTGGAGGTTAATTCAACACCCTCTTGGATTGGACTATCTAAAGTATCTAAAGTTAATATTGCTGATAAGCTTTTAGAGAAAATAATTCAGCATGTTAAAAAATAAAAAACTAATTTTATTCATTTATTTTCTTTGCAATTATCTCTAATGCTTTCATAAACGCATCTTTTTCTGGAATAATAACAGCTACAGGAACATTAACAATTTTTTCAATAGTTGCACTAACAATAGGAGCGCAAACAATGCCCTTAACTCCTTCTCTTTCAGCTCTAACCGCGGCAACAATACACTCTTCCAAAGAACCTGCAGGATATTCCTTTATTAAATAACTTTTTCCATTAATTTCTATTTTTCTTGTTGTAATTTTATTTAAAGCAGGTCTTGCAGCTATAATTGCTATAGTGTCAATATCCTCATCTTTTTCAAAAGACCTTATTGTCTTTAAAATTTTTATAAGTGTTGAAACCCTAAAATCTTTCCCTTGAACAACTTTATATAGTGTGCTATATGGAATTCCGGAAATTTCAGAAAATTCTTTTAAAGTTAATCCCAACTCAAGTAAAATTCTTTTAAATTCTTCAATAAATTTTTCTGGTGATTCAATTTTTAATAACAATCTTTCACAGGCTTTCATAAACAACCCCTAAATAATTAAAATTAAAATTAGAAATTTTTAAAAATTTTAAAATTTATACTATAAAGTCAATGTTACATTTTCTTTGTTCTCTTCTCTGATTTTGCTCTTTTGAAACTTTTGGTATTATTCTTCTTGGTTTTGAATCTTTTCCTACAATATTTGGTGACTTAACTCCAGTAATTATTGCCATAACTCTAATACATCCTTCCATATCGGGGTCTATCCTTGCTCCCCATATAACGTTTGCCTCTGGGTCGAGTTGGTTTGTTATCCCTTCTCCAATGTCATTAGCTTCCTTTAATGTCAAATCAGGACCTCCAGTTATATGAATTAAAGCCCCTTTAGCACCTTTATAATCAACATCCAATAATGGACAGTTTAAAGTTTCTCTAACTATATTTTGAACCCTATCTCCTCTATCACTATTATCTACTTCACCAACTCCAATCATTGCTACTCCTCCACCGCTCATAACTGCCTTAACATCTGCAAAGTCAATATTTATTAAGCTTGGAACGGCTATGGTTTCGGTTATCCCTTTAACTGCTTGAGCTATAATTTCATCAGCCACTTTAAATGCATCATTTATAGGCAAGTTTGGAACTAAATCCAAAAGCTTATTATTATCTATGATAATTACAGTATCACAAACCTCAGACATTCTTGCAATTCCTTCATCAGCCTTTTTCATTCTAGCTCTCTCAATTTTAAATGGGTATGTTACAACTCCAACAACTATAGCTCCGTTTTCTTTAGCTACTTCAGCTACAACTGGAGCTGAACCTGTTCCTGTTCCTCCTCCCATTCCTGCAGTGACAAAAACTAAATCAGCTCCTTTTAACTGCTCTTCCAATATATTTTTAGCCATTTCAGCTGCCTTTCTCCCAATCTCTGGATAACCCCCAGCACCTAAACCTCTTGTTAATGTAGCCCCAATTAAAATTTTCTTATCTGCTTGTATTATTTCTAAATGTTGTTTATCTGTGTTTATAGCTATTGTTTCTGCTCCTTGAATACCAATTTCCATTAGTCTGTTAATTGTGTTATTTCCTGCTCCACCACATCCAACTACTACTATTCTTGCTTCACCAAATTCATCTTTTAAGTATTTAGTTGTGTCACTTCTTGATAAGGCATCTTTTACGAGTTTCATAATTATCATCCTTATATTGATTTATAAGCTTATTTTCCTATTTTCACTTATAAATTACACATAATAACCTTACAAACTAAAAGTTAAGAATAAGCCAATACTATTAGATGGCTTCGTGGAAATAACTATAACAAATTTACTCTATATTTTTCAATTATATATATTTAACCTTAAAAATTAAAGTAATGAGCTTCTAACGCACTACCACAAACTATATATAAAGAGTTGTAGTTATATTATCAATTGGTGTGCATGGCTAGGCCGGGGGGTTGGGCGTCCCCTGTAACCCGAAATCGCCCTTATGCGGGGGCCGAAAACTTGGGGGCGGCATGTTCTCCAGCTCTCTCTTCCCAGACTCCTCGATGATGCCTCGTCCCGTGGGGCTCGGCGGTGGGGGAGCATCTCCTGTAGGGGAGATGTAACCCCCTTTACCTGCCGAACCCCGCCAGGCCCGGAAGGGAGCAACGGTAGGCAGGACGTCGGCGCTCACGGGGTAAGCGGGGCTGAGAAGGAGTCTGGGGGTGAGAGAGAGTTGGGGGGCATGCCCACCCCAAGGAAGCCATGCACACCACCATTTTTTGAGTTCTTTTTTTTATTTTATTTCATTAAGTTTATCCCAATCTCATGAGGGGAGATTATGCTTATTGGTGTTATCTCTGATACTCATCTCTATGATAGAGCTTTTGAATTGCCAAAAACTATTTTTGATGAATTTTCTAATGTGGATTTAATTATTCACTGTGGAGATGTGACTGATGAAGAGATTTTAAATATATTAAAAGATTTAGCAAAGGTTGTAGCTGTTAAGGGAAATATGGACTATCTTGATTTACCAAAAAAAGAAATTTTAGATATAAATGGTATAAAAATAGGAGTGATTCATGGAGATGTTGTTTATCCAAGAGGAGATAGATTAAAATTAAAGCTGTTAGGTAAGGAGATGGGTGTTGATATTTTGATATCTGGACATACCCACACACCATTTATAGATGATTGTGGAGATATTATATTGTTAAATCCTGGTTCGCCAACAGTCCCAAGATGCCCTCTAAAATCAATTATGAAGCTAAATATTGAAGACAAGTTAGAGGCTAAGTTAATTCCAATAGACTAAAATATATTAAATACGTTTTTTAGTGAGAATATGAAAATCTTGGAGAAATGTGTTGGATGTGGAAATTGTGTTGTATTCTGCCCAAAAAAGGCAATAAAAACCTATGGAGTTGCTATAATAAATAAGAACAAATGCTCAAACTGTGGAATTTGTGCAAGATATTGCCCGATTAATGCAATTAAACTAGAATAAAATTAAAGAAAAAGGAGGGATTCAAATGTATATTGGAAGATTTTTAGTTGCAGGGAAAACAAAAGACGGAAAGTCATTTGTTGCATATAGAGTTTCAAGTAGAAGCTTTCCAAATAGAGAAGCAAGAAAAATAAATGACAATACAGTAGCTATAATTCCAAAAGACCTAAACGAAATCTTTAAAAACCCTTATATAACCTACAATTGTATAAAAATTGTTGATAATGTTGTTGTTGCATCTAACGGCTCACATACTGATTTCATAGCTGAAAAATTACACTTTGGGAAAAGAGATGCGTTAATTTATGTGCTATCAGTTATGGACTATGAGAAAGATGATTATAAAACCCCAAGGATTGCAGCTGTTTTAGATGAAAATGAATGTTATATGGGTTATGTTGCTCATGATGATATTAGAGTTAAAAAGGTTGAGTTAAAAGAAGGGAAAGGTTATTATTTAGGAGTTTATAATGCTTGTAAAATAGATGAAAACCAAATTATAGATATTGAAGGAGAAACTGCTGAAGAAATAGTTGATTATATATTAAATTATGAGGAATTTGAGCATCCTGTTGCATGTGCTGTTGCTATTATTGATAAAGATGGAATAAAAATAGCTACTAAATCAGTAAAATAAATTTTATAAAATAAATAATAAATTATAAAAGTTTTTTAATAAAAAACTTTTATAAAATGGATGTGATTACTATGTCTATTTTTTTATTTGAAAGAAATAATGAGAAAATAGTTTTAGAAAACCTTAGGTTGCTAATTCGCATGTCTCTAAAAAGTATTGAGTTATTGAAAAAGTATATGAACTCCAAAGATGAAAAAATATTGAAAAAGATTATAAAAATAGAGGAAGAGGGGGATGAAACTACAAAAAATATAAGGATAAACTTAGAAAAAGCTTTTTTGCCAAATATGAGGAGAGAGTTGTCAAGTTCTGCAGAGCTTTTAGATGAAACATTAGACAGCTTAAAGCATGCTGCAATGTTGTATGAGTTATTAAAGGAAGAGCTTGATGAGTATTTAAAAGATGAAATTGATTTGGTTTTAATGATTACTGTGGATATGTTTAAATATTTGGAGAGAGTTTTAGATGTTATTGAAAAAGGTGGGGATTTAGACCCTCTTATTAAAGAGATTAAAGATAAAGAAAAATTTATTGATGATATCTATCAAAATAAGATTTATAAGTATTTAATTAATTTGGAAGTTGTATCATTTTGGGAAGGAAAAATCTTGTGCGACTTTATTGACTACATTGTAAATATCAGCGACTACATAGAGGATGTAGCTGATGAATTACATATTCTTTATTTACACATAAAATAAGTTCTATTATAATAGGTGATTGCTATAGAGATTTCCATAGATTTAAAGTTAATTATAAGTTTTTATTTGTTGTTTATTCTTGGGGCTAATAATGTTGCCAATGCTATTGGCACTGCTTATGCTTCAAGAGCTACAACATATAGGAATTTATTAATTTTATTTAGTGTTTGTGTTATAATTGGTTCATTATTTGCCAAAAATGTTGGAAATACTGTAAATAGTATATCTTCTGATGCTTTAATGGCTCTAATAATTTCAGCGTTAGTTATGACTCTCTCAACATACAAAAAAGTGCCAATATCACTACATACAGTTATTATCTGCTCTCTGATTGGATTAAGTTTTAGTTCATCAAATTTGATTGTATTTGGTGAAATATTACTAAGTTGGATACTATCCCCAATCATGGCAGTTATAATTGCATATGTGTTGTATTTAGCTTATGAAAAGATAGAAATTCCAATACTCAAAAAGATAACTATGATTAAATATCTCTTATTAATAAGTGCTGGAGTTGTTGCATTTAATCTGGGAAGTAATGACTTACCTACTGTTTTAGGGACATTTACTACATCTCAAATAATTTATATTATTGGAGCTATTTTTTTATGCTTAGGAGCTTACTTATATGGAAACAGAGTTTCAGAGACATTATCTATGATAACAAATTTAAGTGTAACCTCTGCATTTATAGCTCAGCTCTCTGGGGGTTTGGCGGTTACAATATTTACCGCCTTAGGAATGCCAGTTTCAACAACCCAAGCAATAGTTGGGGGAATTTTAGGGGTAGGTTTAACTAAGGGGATAAAAACTGTAAGATGGAATGTTTTAAAAAACATAATTTTTTGGTGGATGATATCCCCTATAATTGCTTTAATAGTTGGTTTTATAATAGGAATTTCGCAGAAATAGGATGATAACAATGAAAGAAATACTATTGGATAAATTAAAAGGCTGTAAAAAATTGGTTATTATGGGTATTGGAAATGAGTTAAAAGGAGATGATGCTGTTGGGATATATGTAATCAAAAAATTAATGGAATACTTTAAAATAGATAAAGAGAGAGAGTTGGTAAATATCAAAAATCTCTATTTAATAAATGCTGGAACTGTTCCTGACTTTTTTACTGATGTTCTAAAAGAAATAAATCCTACCCACATTTTAATAATTGATTGTGCGTTGATGGATAAAGATGTTGGAGAAGTTAAGATTATAAAAGAGGATGAAATAATAAATTACAGTTTCTCAACTCATACATTGCCATTATCTATAATAGTCAAATATTTAAAAAAATTTATAAATACAGAGATAATCATTTTAGGAATTCAGCCAAAAATAATAGATTTCTGCCCAATATCTGAAGAGGTTAAATTAGCTGGAAATAAATTGTCACACATAATTATTGAGATTATAAAAGAGCTAAAATTAACAGAATAAATAACTAAAACAAAACAAATAAAATAAGGATGTGATGGTTATGATTAACTTTAAAGAGATAGAAAAAAAATGGCAAAAAAGATGGGAGGAGGCAAAGATATTTGAAGCAAATCCAGATGATAGAGAGAAATTCTTTATAACTGCGGCGTTTCCATATTTAAATGGGGTCTTACATGCTGGGCATCTTAGGACTTTCACTATTCCAGAGGTTGTTGCAAGATTCCAAAGAATGAAAAATAAGAATGTTTTATGGACTTTTGGTTATCATGTTACAGGAACACCAATCTTAGGTTTAGCTGAGTTGATAAAAAATAGAGACGAGAAAACAATATGGGCATATACTGAATTGCATGGCATTCCAAAAGAAGAGCTTTTAGAGCTAACAACACCAGAAAAAATTGTTGAATATTTCTCAAAAAAAGCTGAAGAGGCATTTAAAAGAATGGGATTTAGCTTAGATTGGAGAAGAAACTTTAAGACGGATGATAAAGTTTTCAATAAATTTATAGAATGGCAATTCCACAAATTGAAAGAGAAAGGATTGATTATTAAAGGTTCTCATCCTGTTAGATACTGTCCAAGATGTGACAACCCTGTAGAAGACCATGACTTATTAGAAGGAGAAAATGCTACTTTAGTTGAATATATCTTAATAAAATTCACAACAGAAGATGGCTGTATAATGCCAATGGCTACTTTAAGACCTGAAACTGTCTTTGGAGTAACAAACGTTTGGGTTAATCCTGAAGCAACTTATGTTAAGGCAAAAGTTTACTTAGAGAAAGAAAATGAGGAAGGAATTGAATTAATTGATAATGGTATATGGATAATGGCAAAGGAATGTGCTGAGAAATTAAAACACCAAGATAGAAAGATAGAGATTATTGAAGAATTTAAAGGAGAACAACTTATAAACAAAAAGGTAAAAAACCCAGTAACAGGAAAAGAGGTCCCAATATTGCCAGCTAAGTTTGTAAAAACAAATATTGGAACTGGTTGCGTTATGTCAGTTCCAGCACATGCACCTTATGATTATATAGCATTAAGAGATTTAGGTTTAGTTGATGAAATTGGATTAATTCCATTAATTAAAGTTCCTGGTTATGGAAAATATCCTGCAAAGGAGATTGTTGAAAAAATGGGCATTAAAAATCAAGAAGAAGAGGATAAATTAGAGGAGGCTACTAAAAAAATCTACAAGGATGAGTTCCACAAAGGAATTTTAAATGAAAACTGTTTAGAGTATGAGGGAATTCCTGTTAGGGAGATTAAAGACAAATTAACAAAGGATTTAATAGACAAAGGATTTGCTGAGGTTATGTATGAATTTAGTGAAGAAAAGGTTATTTGTAGATGTGGAACTCCATGTATAGTTAAAATGGTTAAAGGACAGTGGTTTATCAAATATTCTGATGAAAAATGGAAAGAATTGGCTCATAAATGTGTAGATAAGATGAAATTCATTCCTGAGAATTTAAGACAAGTGTTCCATGAAAAAATTGATTGGATGAAGGATAAAGCATGTGTTAGAAGAAGAGGTTTAGGTACAAAGTTCCCATTTGAAGAGGGATGGGTTATTGAATCTCTATCAGATTCAACAATTTATCCTGCATATTACACAATTGCAAAGTATATCAACCAATATAACATAAAGCCAGAACAATTAACTTTAGAGTTATTTGATTATATCTTTTTAGGCAAAGGAGATGCGGATAAAATTGCTGAAGATACTGGCATTTCAAAGGATATTATTGAAGGTATGAGAAAAGAATTTATCTACTACTATCCAGTTGATTGGAGATGTTCAGCTAAAGATTTGATTCCAAACCATTTAACGTTCTATATCTTCAACCACGTAGCAATATTCCCAGAAGAGTTCTGGCCAAGAGGTATTGTAGTTAATGGTTATGTCACAATTGAGGGGAAAAAGTTATCTAAGTCAAAAGGTCCTGTATTGCCTGTCTTAGAAGTTGCTGAGAAATTTGGAGCTGATGTTGGAAGATTCTATATAACAACCTGTGCTGAATTGCCGCAAGATGCTGATATTAAGTTTAAAGAATTGGAAAATACAAAAAAGGTTTTAGAAAAACTGTATTTATTTGCAAAGGAAGTTGCTGAAAGAAAAGATGAAAAAGGCATTGAAATTAGCTATATAGATAAATGGTTGTTGAGTAGATTGTATAGAGCTGTTAAGCAGTATGATGAATATATGGAAAACTTTGAGCTAAGAAAAGCTGGTATTTTACTCTATCAGTTGTTGGATGACTTAAAATGGTATAGAAGAAGAGGAGGAAATAATATAAGAGTTTTAGAGGAGTTCTTAGAAGTTATAATAAAATTGATGTCTCCTTTCACTCCACATTTATGTGAAGAGATGTGGGAGATTTTAGGAAAAGAAGGATTTGTTTCATTAGCTAAATTCCCAGAAGTCAAGGAAGAGTATATAGATGATAAAATTGAGAAAGGAGAGGAGTATTTAAAATCAGTTATGGAGGATATTAAAGAGATTATAAATGTTGCTAAGGTTCAGCCAAAGAGAATCTACCTATATACAGCTGACGATTGGAAGTATGAGATATTGAAGATTATTAAAGAAAATGAAGGAAAAACAGTAAAAGAATTGATGCCAATTATTATGAGAAATCCAGAGTTTAGAAAGTATGGTAAAGAGATTCCAAAATTAGTTAATCAATTAATAAAACTCAATGCAGAAATTATCAATGAGGTTGAAGTTTTAGAAAATGCCAAAGAATTCTTAAAGAGAGAGTTTGGAGTTGAGGAAATTATAATTAATGGTGAAGATAAAGCTAATAAAAAGAGAGTGGCTATTCCATTTAAACCAGCAATATATCTTGAATAAAACTTTGTAGTTTATATATTAAATTTGGTATTCTGATTCCTTATAGGTGTCTATATTCAATAAAAAATTTATTCCTGCGAAAGTCCTATTGGATAAAATTTTATTCTTTCTATTAAAAATAAATATTCGGTCGTCGTTCACCTTCAAAATATTTCATTTCTTTTTTTAATCATAATTTCTCATAAAATCTTTTTCTAATGCAATATAAACATAAGAAATAGTTTTATTAACAATCTCAAATAATAAAAAATTTTTTATATGATTAACAACATTGTTAGTATGAGAGTATGTGCTAATTTTTGAAAAGTCCAAATTTTTAGTTAAATAAGACTTTCGCAGTTTATATATTAAATTTGGTATTCTGACTCCTTATAGGTGTCTATATTCAATAAAAAATTTATTCCTGCGAAAGTCCTATTAAAGGTAATGTTCTATTTTTAGGTTTAAAAGATTTGGACAATTTTCGAGAACTTTGCTTATCAACAATATGAATAATGCGAAAGTCCTTTTATAAAAACGCTTAAGGGTTATAACATAATATCTAAGTATTTAAATGAAATACTATAAGAGGTGAAAATATGGCAACAAAATCTATGGCTGAATATGAAACACTCAATCACGAAACATTTTTAGACATTTTTAATATAATCCCAGAGATTGGAGAGATTTTAGAGGAAAGTGAGAGTGTAGAAGAAGCAAGAGAAAAGTTATTTGAATTTTGTAAAGAATTAGAGTGGGAAATCAGAATGAAAAAGAGATTTGATAATGAAGTTGATAGATGGTTGGCTTTAAAGGCAATTGAGATATTTTTAAACATAATATCAAAAGATAATGAGAGATTAGCAGGTTTCAGCACATTAGAATATTTATGGAAAGCATATAAAGGAGATGAAGATGCTTTAAAAGAAATTAGGGAGGGGTTTGTTGAAGAATTTAAACATTTATTCTTAGCAATGTCTGGAAAAGCTAATTATTCATTAGGATTCTTAGGAGAGAGATTATTGGAAGAAGGAGTTAAATTTATTGATTTTAGTGAAATAAAAGGTAGAGAAGCTGGGATAGCAAGGTCTAATTTTTTAGATAAGGTTTATGAAATCATGAGAGAATATGTCAGCAGATATCCAAGTGGATTAGATAAAAGAATTATATTAAAGAGAAAAAAGAATAAAGAGGTTTTAGAAGAATTCTTTGGAATAACTGATGAAGAGTGGTTTAATTACAAATGGCAATTTAAAAATGTATTAAGAGGTTTAAAAGGAGTTGAAATATTAAGAGAACTTAGAGAGGAAACAAACTTTAAGATATCTGATGAGGATTTAGAAATTATTGAAAAAGCTGTGAAAAATGGCATACCATTTGGAATAACACCATACTATTTACATTTATTTGACTTCGAAAATCCTTACGTTGAAGATTTAGCTGTTAGAAGGCAGGTTATTCCACCAGAGTGGTATGTTGAAAAGATGATTGAACACAAAGAAGATAGAAACATTGCCTTTGATTTTATGGGAGAGCATGACACTTCACCACATGATTTAATAACAAGGAGATATGTTACAATAGCAATAATAAAACCTTATGAATCCTGCCCACAGATTTGTGTTTATTGTCAAAGAAATTGGATGGTTCAAGATTTTGATGCTAAGGCATTTAAAGGTTGGGAGAATGTTGAGAAAGCATTAGATTGGTTTGCTGAACATGATTCAATGATTGAAATTCTTATCACAGGAGGGGACCCTTTCAGTTTAAATGATAAAGCAATTGAAAGAATATTGAATAGAATATCTGAGATGAACCATGTTATAGGAGTTAGATTTGGAACAAGAACAATAGTAACAGCTCCTATGAGAATAACAGATGAATTGGCTGAGTTATTAGGAAGCTTTGAAAAGAGTTTAATGATATCAACTCACGTAGAGAGCTGTTATGAAATAACTCCAGAAGTTAAAGAGGCTGTTAAAAAATTAAGAACAAATAATATCTGTGTATATAATCAGCACGTATTCCATAGATATGTTAGCAGAAGATTTGAAAACGTAGCTTTAAGAATTGCGTTAAAGAAGGTAGGAATTATTCCATATTATACATTCTATCCAAAAGGAAAAATGGAGCATAAGGATTATTTAGTTCCAATAGCAAGATTGGCTCAAGAGATTAAAGAAGAAGCAAGATTACTGCCTGGTTCATTTAGAACTGATGAACCAATATTCAACGTTCCAAGAATGGGGAAAAACCATTTAAGAGGTTGGCAGGATAGAGAGTTAATAGCAATAAAACCAAATGGAAGTAGAGTTTATTTAATGCATCCATGGGAGAAGGGGATATATCCAACCAAACTCTACACCTATGTAGATGTGCCAATTAAAGAATACTTAGATAGCTTAAAGGATATTGGAGAAAATATTGAAGAGTATAGAACTATATGGTATTACTATTAATTGGTGGGATTAATGAAAATAGCTGTTGTCGGAGCAGGACCTGCTGGGAGAACATCTGCTATGTTTTTAGCAAAAAATGGTTTTGATGTTGATTTATTTGAAAAGGATAAGATAGGGGGGACGTGTTTAAATTATGGATGCACATATATAACTGGACTTAGAGAAATGGGAGATATATTAAATAATTTAAGCATTTTAAAAGGAAAAAAAGTTTATTTAGAGGAAATAATTTCATTTAAGGAGTTACAGGAAAGAATAAATAAAATTCAAGATAAGATTAGAAATAAATTAGAGAATGAGACAAAAAATTCAGGAGTTAGCATAAAATACAAAGAATTTAAAGAGAAATATGAAGAAAATTATGACTATGTAGTTTATGCTACTGGAAGAAATTATCCAACTTCTTATAATGGATATGAGGTTTTAACTCACAAGGATATACCAAATTTAAGAGAGCTTCCTGAAAATATCTTAATTATTGGTGGTGGAACAGTAGCAACAGAGTATGCTTCAATATTTTCCGACTTTGGCTGTAATGTTGTTTTATATGCAAGGTCTAAGATTTTGAAAGATATTAGAGATGAAGAAATTAGAGATTATTTAATGAAAAAAGTTATAAACTTTAAGATAATTAATGACAAAGAAGAGCTTGAAAAACTTTTAAAAAATGAAAACTATACAAAAATCTTAGCTATTGGAGGAAAAGGAATTTTTGAAACTGATGATTATTTAAGAGTAATAAATAAAAAGAAAACTTATGCTTGTGGAGATTGCTTAATAAATGGAGGAGGAAACACTCCAATTTCAAGAATGGAAGGAAGAGTAGTTGCTCAAAACATAATTAACGAAATAAACAATAGACCCTTAATAAAACCAAATTATGAGCTAATTCCAAAAACTATTAGATTATCTTTAACTATTTCTTATGTAGGCAAGCAAACAAATGAATATAAGACAATAAGAAGCTGTGTAGGGAAAGGTAACTTCTTTAAAGTTTTAAGTGGAATAGGATTAAACAAAATATACTATGAAAATGGAAAAATTGTGGGAGCTATAATTATGACTCCTTGTGCTGAGATTCTTCCATACTTTACTCAGCTAATTAGAGGAATTGATATATATAACGACTTTATGGAAGTCCATCCTTCAACAGACATCTTCTATAAAGAGTTTAGATAATTATAATAAAAAATACTAATCTCCGAGAAATTATTACTCAAAAACTGGATATCTTCCTAAAAGAATGATAAATGTTGTATGCCTCTCTAAGGATTTTAAAATATCATCCAACTTTTCTTTACCATCAATGTCTTCAAAATCAATGTAAAATATATAAGTTCCTAATCTCTTTTTTGAAGGTCTTGACTCAATCCTCGTTAAATTTATATTTCTTTCAGCAAACTCTTTTAAAATATGATATAAAGCTCCTGGTTTATCTTCTTTTAATTCAAAAACAATTGAAACTTTGTATTTTTTTGGAAGTGTTTTAAATTTCACATTTTTGCCAATTAAAATAAATCTCGTCCTATTGTTTTTATAATCTTCAATATTTTCATCCAATATTTTTAAGTTATAATATTCCGCTGATTCTTTTGAGCCGATAGCTCCCAAAGTTTCATCTTTACTTTCAGCAACTATCTTAACTGCTTTAGCTGTGCTTTCTACTGCCTTAACTTCCCAGTTATGTTTTTTTATATAATTTCTGCATTGAGCCAATGCCTGTGGATGAGAAATAACTGTTTTTATCTTATTTTTATCATAGCCTATTAAATTATGATGTATATCTATAGCCAACTCTCCTAATATTTTAATATTTTTAAATTGCAACAATAAATCCTGTGTTAAAGATACAGAGCCTTCAATAGAGTTTTCTATTGGAACCACTCCTAAACCATTGTTATCTACATTTTCAAACACATCATATATGGAATTGCAATAATCTATTCTATAATTACCATCAATGTAATCTAAAAATTTCTTTGCAGCTTTTTCACTGTAAGTCCCTTTTGGTAATGTGTAAATAACTGCTTTACTCATTCTTTCACCATTTCAACAATTAAAAACTGACCTTTATTTTTTAAAATCTTTGAAAATTTTTTATCTATTGGCTTCCAATATTCTATGATTTTTGATAAAATTATTGGTGGAAATATCTTAAAAATTGAAGGTAAAAAATATACTGAGTTTGAATAAACAATTTTAAATCCAGTTACATTAAAATTTTCAATAGATAAAGGATTATGGAAAATATCAAAATCATTAAATATTTCTTCTCTAATTAAGCTATTTCTATTTACAACCACAACTATTAACTCCCCATTATTTTTTAAAACTCTCTTTATTTCATTTAACGCTTTTAAATAATCTACATGTTCTAACACATTTATACACAAAACTAAATCAAACGTGTTATCTTTAAAAGGTAAATGTAATATGTTGCCACAAATTTTTCGCTCTTTGATGTTAAATTTTTTGAGCAAATTTAATGATATATCTAAATATATTGTGTTAAAGTCTTTTGTTAAATTATAAAAAGCTCCAAATCCGCATCCACAATCTAAAACCAAAAAATCTTTTTTATTTTCAAATTTTTTTAACAATAAATATATTTCTTCAAAAATCAGCCCATCAGCAAAATTCATAAGAAGTTTTATATAGTTTGGAAAATCCTCTGGTTCCCATTTATCATAAAAATTTTTAACTTCTTTCATAATATCTCACATGTTAATGTATAGATTATCTCATCTTCAAACAACTTTTTAATTTTTTCTTTAATTTTATTAATCTCCTCTCTGTCTAATTCTTCTTTTAACTCTTTATCGAGCATAAATCCACATCTATAATAATAGCCGTTCTCTGAAATTAAAGCTAACTCAGGATATTCAACAGATAAGATTTTCACATCATCTCCTAAAATTTTTAAAACCTCTTTAAATGCTTTTTCAAAATTAAACCCTTCCCTTACATAAAAAACAGCATCTACAGCTAATTTCATGATTTCACCATTAAAAATTATATTAAAAATCAGCAGCCACAAATAAACTCTTTCTCAAAATTAAAAACAACTTCTTTATTTTCACCATCAGTGATGTATAGTTTTTTATCAGAGATAACTTCACCACAAATTTCTGCAGTTATTTCAACATCTTCAAAAATATTCCTAATTTCTCTAAAGTTTTCTTCTCTCGCAGTTAGAACATAACCACTACCAGGATAAACTTTAAGCCAGTGGATTAAATCAATCTCTTCTGGTTTAGGAATTTTTGTTATATCTACAATACCCCCTTTCCTTGAAACTTCCAAAAGCATACCTAAAGTTCCAATAGCTCCTGGATTGCTTATATCTTTACATGAATTAGCTAATTTATTCTCTGCAATTTGAACTAAAGCATCCATCTGGGCTTTAACTAACTTCTTTGATTTCATTGTTGTTGTGTCCCAATTCAATGGGAATGATTTATAAATTTGCCCAACTAAGTCATAAGCAAAGATAATTTTATCCCCAATTTTTGCATTATCACTTCTCAATATACAATCTTTTTTAGCAATGCCTGTTATAGAAACATCTAAGACATTGCACATAGCATCTGGATGTGTATGCCCTCCAACCATTGGCACTCCAAATTTTTTCACTCCATCCTTAACTCCTTTTAAAACCTCTCTGCAGATATCTTTATCTTTTATACTTATTATATTAGTCATCCCTACACATTTTCCTCCCATTGCCGCTATGTCTTTACAATTAACTAAAACTGAACAGTAACCTGCCCACCAAGGGTCTGCCTCTAAGAGCTTACCCCAAATTCCATCAGCAGCTAATAAAATAGCATTATCTCCATCTATTCCTATAACAGCAGCATCATCTCCAAAATCTACTATAATATCAAATTCATAATCCTCATCATCAAAATCAAAGGTCTCTACAACATCTTTAATAGCTACCTTCCTTAAGATTCCTTCAAAATTTCTTATCTCATCAATAACTTTTTTTAAATTCATAGAATCCCCTTTCTTTGGTAATATTGTCTTTTTAATTTTTAATACCATTTCTTTTAAAACTTTCGATTTGCTTATATTTTAAATACTTGATTTAACCTTATAATTATAAGATAAAAATTTTCTATTATTAGATGCAAAAATAAAAAATTAAAAATAATTATCCTTTATATTTTTTATATGATTCCTTAAGCATTTCTATTACTGGCAATTTTTCTCCAGCTAAGAAATCTAAGGTAGCTCCACCTCCGGTACTAACGTGGTCTATTTTATCAGCAATTCCAAATAACTCTGCTGCAGCTGATAAATGTCCTCCTCCAATAACTGAAAATCCTTTTGAGTTAGCTATTGCCTTCAACAACTCCTCAGTACCTTTTGCAAACTCCTCTTTTTCAAACACACCTGCAGGACCGTTAGCAACGATAGTATTTGCCTCATTAATAATTTCACTGTAAAGTCCAATAGTTTTCTCTCCAATATCATTAATTAAATGCTCTACTTTTTCATCTTTATTTAAATCAGCTTCAACTCTCTCTTCATTAATATTTAGAGCTACATCTATAGGAACTATTATTTTATCTTCAAATTTATCTAACAACTCTTTAGCAATTTCTATTTGACTTTTCAATCCAAGATTTTCTATAACATCCACATTAACTCCCAAATCATATCCCATAGCTACAAGGAATATGTTAGCAACAATTCCAGAGGTTAAAACTTTATCAGCTGTTCCATTTTCTAAAACATTTTTCATAACTCTTATTGAATCATCTGCCTTAGCTCCACCTAAAACATAAACACAAGGTCTTTCAGGATTTTCTAAAACCTTTGATAAAACTCCTACCTCTCTCTCCATCAATCTTCCTGCAATCATTGGCATATAATGAGAGAAACCAACTAATGATGGCTGAGCCCTATGTGCAGCTGCAAAGGCATCATTAACAAAGTAATCAAAAAGAGGAGCCAATCTTTTAATTAAATTTGTTTCTGCCTGTTTTTTTGGTGTAATATCCTTCCATTTTTTCCAATCACTTAAAACCTCTTCAGAATAAAATCTAACGTTCTCTAACAATATAACATCTCCACTTTTCATATTGGTTATTGCTTCTCTCGCTGTAGAGCCTATAACTTCATCAATATACTCTACCTCCTTACCAATAACATCTGATAATACCTTTGCGTGGTTTTTTAATGTTGTAAAATCTTTTTTCCCTGGCCTACTTTGGTGGGCTAAGATAACAACCTTAGCATTTTTGTTTATAAGCTCTGTAATTGTGTTTTTAATCTCTCTAATTCTCTTATCATCTAAAATCTCTCCAGTATTTGGGTCTATTGGACAGTTTATATCTACTCTCAAAACTACTCTTTTCTCATCAAAATTAAAATCATCCAATGTTAAAAACATGACTATCCCTCAAAAAATTCTTATGGTGATATTTGGGTATTTTCTATTTTAGCAGGAAGTTTATAAATTTTATCATATAGACTTTTTACAGTTTATATATTGAATTTAGACACTAAGAGGAGTCACTATTCAATAGGATATTTATTTATGCAAAATTCTTATCCTACAACATCTTTTAGCCATTTCATATACTCATCATTCACATCATCAATATTCATCTTCATAATTAAAGGTGTTGTATAAGGATGTAATTCCTTAATAACCTTTTTTACCTCTTCCCACTTATCATCATCCGTCTTTAAAATAGCCCCTATTTCATTATCATCCTCAATCTTTCCTTCCCACCAATATAATGCCCTATGTTCTCTCAAATTTGCACATGCAATTAACTTTCTCTCAAGAAGAGACTTAACTACTTTTTCAGCACTTTCCCAGTCTGGAAATGTTGTATATATAACAATCATGATAATCACCAAATTTAATAAATAGCTTTCAGTTATAATTTAATTAATTTTAACTTTTATAAATTAATTTTTTAAATATTTTATGTGGAAAAATAAAAAATTAAGGTGAGCATTAATGTTAATAAGACCAAGAAGATTAAGAAAAAACCAAAAAATTAGAGATTTAGTTAGAGAAACAACCTTAACAAAAAATGATTTAATAATGCCAATCTTTGTAGATGAAAATTTAAAAGGTAAGGAAAAGAAAGAAATTAGCTCAATGCCTAATCAATATAGATTTAGTGTAGAAGGAGCTATAGAAGAAGCAAAAGAAATAGCTGATTTAGGAATCCCAGCTGTAATATTGTTTGGCATTCCAAAGTATAAAGATGAGATAGGAAGCTCTGCCTATGATAAAAATGGAGTTGTTCAAAAAACTATAAGAGGAATTAAGGAAGAGCTTGGAGATGAGCTTTTAGTTATAGCAGATTGTTGTTTGTGTGAATATACAAGCCATGGACATTGTGGAATTGTTAAAAATGGAAAGATTTTAAATGATGTTACTCTACCTATATTATCAAAGATAGCTTTATCTTATGCTGAAGCAGGGGTTGATATTGTTGCTCCATCAGATATGATGGATGGTAGGGTTAGAGCAATAAGAGAGGTTTTAGAAGATAATGGCTATGATGATGTTGCAATAATGAGTTACTCTGCAAAATATGCATCATCATTTTATGGACCTTTTAGAGAAGCAGCTGAAAGTGCCCCAAAGTTTGGGGATAGGAAGAGCTATCAAATGGACATAGGAAATTCAAGAGAGGCTTTAAAAGAAATTGCCTTAGATATAGAGGAAGGGGCTGATTTAATATTAATTAAACCAGCTTTACCATATTTAGATATAATAAGGATGGCTAAAGATAACTTCAATGTGCCTATTGGTGGCTACTGTGTTAGCGGAGAATATGCAATGGTTGAGGCAGCTGCTAAAAATGGATGGTTGGATAGAGAGAGAGTTATTTATGAAGTACTGCTAAGTATAAAAAGGGCTGGTGCTGATTTTATCATTACATATTGGGCTAAGGAAGTTGCTGAAAAATTGTTATAAGGGAGGTTTATGAATATCTTAAAAAATTTTTCAGTTCCTAATTTGTGTGATGCTGGGGCTAAGCCATTAAAGGGTATTAAACCTATTTTAGATAATCAAAAGCTTGTTTTTGGTGAAGCTATAACTGTAAAGATAAACTATGATGATTGGGGAACTTTAATAAAATCAATAAGCTTTGCCAAAAATAAATTTATTGTTGCTGAAGTTACTGGCGAAAAAAAATATGAAACAGCTGTTTGGGGAGGATTAGCTTCACTAAATGCTAAAATAAAGGGGGTTAGAGGGGTAGTTATAGATGGATGTGTTAGAGATGTTGAGGATATAAAAGCTTTAAAGTTCTCAGTTTTTGCAAAAAATTTCTGTCCAAATGCAGGAAAACCTTTAAATCTTGGAAGGATAAATGTTCCTGTTAGATGTGGTGATGTTTTGATAGAGCCAGGAGATATAGTTGTAGGAGATTGTAATGGAGTAGCAGTTATAAAAAAAGAAAGTCTTCAAGAGATTATTGAAAATGCTAAAAATATAAAAGAGAAGGAGAGAAAAATTAGAGAAAGAATTTTAAGAGGGCAAGATTTAAGAGATATTTTAAATTTAAAATAAAAAATCTGATGGGTGATAAGTGTTGAGTGTTCCGCGTAGTCTGAAATCTATTATAAATATAATAAATGGAGAATCTGGGACAAGATATATAGTTAGAGGGCTTATTGATGGCTCTCTATCAGCTCTTGGAGTTGTTATTGGAGCGAGTGGTTCAGCTGATGCATCTGTTATTATAGCTGCTGGGCTTGGAGGGGGGATAGCTAACGGATTATCCAATATTCTTGGAGCATTTACTGCTGAAAAGGCATCATTAGAGAGAGAAAGAATACAAAAAGAAAAGAGTTTATTAAAGCAGAATGGATATTTAAAGAAGTCAATAATTTACAAAAAGGCAATTAGAGAAACGATGATTTGTGGGCTTATTGATGGAATATCAACAGCTATGGGTTCTGCTCTCCCTGTAATCCCCTTCTTTTTATTTGATATAAAAACAGCTTTATATGCAGCAATAGCAATAACTATAGTAATACTATTCATATTAGGAGTGTTTATAGGAAAGATTTCTAAGGAAAATGTTGTAATTTCAGGTATAAAGATGGTTGTTGGAGCTTTAATTGTGGCAGTTTTATGCTTTATGATAGAAAAAGCATTTTAATATTTTGGGAGAATATGAAAGCAAGAGAATTATTTGAAAAATTAAAAAAAGAGCTTAATGGTTTTAGCATATATGATATTATGATGATTAGAAGCTTTATTGAAAAAGATGCTAAGTATCTTCCAGAAAAATACAAAAATCATTATGTTGAGGCGATGATGAAGTATTTAATTGAAACATTCAACGAGATTAAAAATAAAAAAGTTGAAGAACTTAATGATGAAGAAATTGATGAAGAAAAATTAAATGAAATGCTTAAAAGGATAGAAAAGTTTAGAAAATATAATACGCCAGATGAAGAGAGATTTATAAATCTCTCAAAAATTCTCTGCCCATATCTATCTTTTATTGCTAAAAAACCACTACATCCAGAGTATTTAACATTTCCTGGAAATGTAAAGATTATTAAGAAAGGAAATAACTATTACTGTCCAGTTAAAAATAAACAACTCAATGAATATTCCCTATGTGAATTTTGTGTCTCTAAGAGTTTAGATGAGCTAAAATAATTAGGACTTTCGCAGTTTATATATCTAATAAATAACTTAGATGCTCAAAGGGCGTCAATTTATCCTAAGAAATTTATTCCTGTAAAAGTCCTAATAATAATTTTTTATGAAAGTTTAATAAAGTTCATCTTTTTGGCACAATTATAACCATCAAAAAGAATAAAAAATAATTTAGTTAATAGAAAACCAAATAACCTCATAAAAAATGGTGAGGAAATGAGAGCTATAATAGTAGGAAGTGGAGCTGGTGGATTAACAACAGCATCAACAATTAGAAAATACAACAAAGAGATTGAAGTAGTTGTAATAACAAAAGAAAAAGATATTGCTTACTCACCTTGTGCAATTCCTTATGTTATTGAAGGAGTTATAAAAAGCTTTGATGACATTATTATGCACACTCCAGAAGATTACAAAAAAGAAAGAAACATTGAGATATTAACTGAAACCACTGTTGTAGATGTTGATTCAAAAAATAACAAAATAAAGTGTGTAGATAAAGATGGAAATGAGTTTGAGATGGATTATGATTATTTAGTTTTAGCTACTGGGGCTGAGCCATTTATCCCCCCAATTGAAGGGAAAGATTTAGAAGGAGTGTTTAAAGTTAGAACTATTGAGGATGGAAAAGCAATATTAAAATACATTGAAGAAAATAACTGCAAAAAAGTTGCTGTTGTTGGTGCTGGAGCTATTGGTTTAGAAATGGCTTATGGTTTAAAGAAAAGAGGTTTAGATGTCTTAGTTGTTGAAATGGCTCCGCAAGTGTTACCAAGATTCTTAGACCCAGATATGGCTGAAATAGTTCAAAAATATTTAGAAAAAGAAGGAATTAAAATTATATTATCAAAACCATTGGAAAAGATTGTTGGAAAAGAAAAAGTTGAGGCGGTTTGTGTTGATAAAAAGCTATATGATGTTGATATGGTTATAATGGCTACTGGTGTAAGACCAAATATAGAATTAGCAAAAAAAGCTGGCTGTAAAATAGGAAAGTTTGCAATAGAAGTAAATGAAAAGATGCAAACATCCATTCCAAACATCTATGCTGTTGGGGATTGTGTTGAAGTTATAGATTTTATAACTGGAGAGAAAACATTATCGCCATTTGGAACTACTGCTGTAAGGCAAGGAAAAGTAGCTGGTAAAAACATAGCTGGAGTTGAGGCAAAGTTCTATCCAGTTTTAAACTCTGCTGTCAGTAAAATAGGAGAGTTAGAAATTGGAGGTACTGGATTAACAGCATTTAGTGCAAATTTAAAAAGAATTCCAATAGTTATAGGAAGAGCAAAGGCATTAACAAGAGCAAGATACTACCCAGGAGGAAAAGAAATTGATATAAAGATGATATTTAATGAAGAAGGTAAAGTTATTGGATGCCAAATAGTTGGTGGAGAGAGAGTTGCTGAAAGAATTGATGCTATGTCAATAGCAATATTTAAAGGAGTTTCAGCAGAAGAGCTTGCAAATATGGAGTTCTGCTATGCTCCACCAGTCTCGATGGTTCATGAACCATTATCATTAGCTGCTGAAGATGCTTTAAAAAAGTTAAAATAATCAAAAAAAATAATTAAAAAAATAACTTAATTTTAACTTAATAACTCAACTCTTCCATTAATTTTTTCCAATCCATATAAAACTTCTCCAAGACCTTTCCCAATTCCATAACCTAAATAATATGTTAATCCAAATAATCCACTATCCTTCTCTAAACCATACTCAACAATCTCAGGATTTGAAACATTGGCAAGTTCTTCCAATTTTTTCAAAGCAGTTTCTTCTGTTCCAACCTCATCAACTAATCCTACTTTTTTAGCATCCTCTCCAGTATATATTTTCCCATCTGCTATTTTTAGTGTATAATTGATTGACAAGTTTCTATGTTCTGCTACCCATTTAACAAAGTCCATATATGTTTCGTTTATCATTTTTTCTAAATATTCTTTCTCTTCTTTAGTCATTGGTCTAAATGGAGAACCAATATCTTTATATTTTCCAGCCTTTATTGTAGTTACATTTATACCAAGCTTTTTCATTAATCCATAGTAGTGCATTAAATCCATCCTAACCCCAATACTTCCAACTATTGAATGTTTTTCAGCTACAATATAGTTTGCAGGAGCTGAAACCATATAAGCACCAGAAGCATCTAAACCCTCAACATAAACAACTACTGGCTTTTTCTTTGCAAGTTCTTCAACCTTTCTTGCTAATTTTTCACTTGCTATAACCTCCCCTCCAGGTGAATTAACAACCAATAAAACACCTTTAACTGAATCATCCTCCTCTAAATCATTTAATAAATTTATATAATATCTTGCATCCTTTTTAGGAACTGTAAAAAGCCCATCATCTTGATTATAGTCAAAATAGATTTCATTGCATAAATAAACCTTAGCTATTTTCTCTCCACCAAACAAATCAATACCTTCTCCTGATAAGCTTATAACTAATAATATACCTGCCCCCACTAAACCAATCAAGATTACAAAAAGAAGTAAAAGAATAATATAGATTTTTTTCATCTTCTCCCTCAACTATTACTCTTTAACTGCTTTCTTTTTAAACTTCTCAAATAATTCAATAATCTTCTCATCCTTTTTAACTTTTTTCTTTGGTTTTTTAGCCAAATACTTTTTCCATCCCTCTCTTGGTCTAAATAAAGTTATAACATGTCCTACTACACTAACAACCTCTGCATCACATGCCTTAGCAAGCTTTTCAGCGATTTCATATTTATCTTCATATAACAATGCAGCTTTTCTAACCTTAACCTTTATCAAACCTCTATCTTTTAACTGTCTATCTACTTCTTTAATAACCTTCTCACTACCCTCTTTTCCAACCCATACAACAGGTTCTAAATGATGAGCCTTAGCTCTAAGCATTCTTTTCATTTTTCCAGTAAGTTTTCTTTTTTGTTCTTCTGTCATAAATATCACCAAAATAGTTTTTAATTTTATCACTGTAAATTTATTATTATATGTTATAAAAATTATAGTATTGTGCAAAATAAACTAAACTTTATAAGGAAAATTTGAATGTCTTCCAAAAGGAAGACATTCATTAATGCCTTATTCATTATAAATCCTTTTGCACAAAACTATAAATAGACCTTTCGCCTGGAATAAATTTTTCAAGGTGTCAAAGTTCCTTATTTAATATATAAATTGCGAAAGTCCTATTAAAAATAGTTAATGGAAGATAGGATTTTAAAGTATATAAATCTAATGTTATCATATAGGACTTTGGTATCATAACATAAATATCTTAATTTATATATAAACTGTAAAAGTCCATAATAAATTATTTCTTTATTTTCTCTTTCATTGAAATGAATTCCATAACTTTCTTATGCAACTCTGCTATCATTTTCTTCTTATCTTCCATAAACACTATATCTGATGAAGCCGAAACAACCAAATTAAATGCAAATGGCGAAGGTGAAGGCAACTCTAAATAATAAATTTTTCTCCTCTTAATTTTTTCAAAATAATCTAAGGCATTGTCAATATCTAAGCAATCCTCTAAAATTTCTCTCAAAGTTTCTCTATATAAAGGATGATTAACCTCCTTGCAGTATTTTAAAAGCATTTCAGCATTAAACTGCTGTCTATCAACGCTAATTTTTCTATTCATATACTTTCTCAAAATCATAAAGCCCCTTGTAGCAACATGCCTAAACCTTCTCTTTAAAATTTCACTTCTCTCTATACTTTCTTTTACATTTTTAACAATATCTAAGTTGAAGAGTTCAGTTAAGTCATTTCTTTTTATCTTTCTGTTTTTAGGTAGTATTAAGGCAAAGCCATAATCATTTACTGAAATTCTAACGTTGCATTTCTTTATTTTTGATATATAATTAGCGAAAGCTCTTGCTAATGCTTCATTAGCCTTCCTCCCAGCTACAAAGTGGAATATGTAATATCTTCTCTTTTCCTCATCAAAACTCTCTATTAGCATTTTCTCATCATCAGGCACTATTGCAAATTTATTTTGTTCCTCTATATAATTTTTAATTGCCTTAGCTGTTTTTTCATCTATGTCATATTTTTTCATAATATACTCAATATCTGCATCCAAAACCTCTTTCCTAAATTTTTCAATATCTAATGCCAAATCATAGGCTAATGGTAACTGCTCAGAAAACCATGCTGGAATAGTTGGTTTTTCATCAAAAACTTCCTTAACTCTTATTTTATTCCCCCTCCCTCCTAAATATTTATATGTTTTTCCTCCCAAAACAAAAATATCTCCTCTCATTAATTTTTCTGCAAACTCCTCCTCAACCTCTCCAATATATCTATTATTTTCATATACAGCCACTGATGTTTCATCTGGAATTGTTCCAATGTTCATATAATATATAGCCCTAACACTTTTCCCTCTCTTTCCAAATTTATTATCTTTAAGCCAAATCTTTGCATAGACATTTTTCTCCTCTATCCCTCCAGCCAAGTAATTTAAAACATCTAAGAAATCTTCTTTACTTAAATCTTTATATGGATAGGCTTTTTTAATTAAATTATAAGCCTCCTCAATATCCCAAACTTTCTCTAATGCCATTCCAACCAAATGTTGAGCTAAAACATCCAAACAGTTTTTTGGAATATGAACTCTATCAATTCTTCCAATTTTTGCATTATAACATAAAACAACATTCTCTACCAAATCATCTCTATCAAATGGAATTATAATCCCTTTACTTTTCTCATGCAATCTATGCCCACTTCTACCAATTCTTTGTAAAGCCCTTGAAACACTTTTAGGTGAACCTAACAAAATAACCAAGTCAATACTTCCAATATCTATACCTAACTCTAATGATGTCGAGCTAATAACACATGACAGTTCTCCTTTTTTTAATTTCTCCTCAACTTCTAACCTATGCTCTCTACTTAAAGATGAGTGATGAGTTTCAATTTTTTTAACTCCCAACTGCTTTAAATGAAATGCAACTCTCTCAGTAGCACTTCTTGTGTTTGTAAATATCAAAGTTGTTTTATGCTCTTCTATGAGTTTTTTTAATAAGCTATAGAGCTTTTTACTAATCTCCTCTGAAGGAGTGTAGATGAAATCATCAACAGGAGAGATAACCTTTATTTCAATTTCTTTTTTATAACTAACATCTACAATATAGCAATCTCTCTCATTACCTACTAAAAATTTGGCAACTTCAGTTAATGGATGAATAGTTGCTGATAAACCAATTCTTATAAAATTGGCAATTCTATTCAACCTTTCTAATGAAAGTGAGAGATGAACTCCTCTTTTATTTGTTAAAGCATGGATTTCATCAACTATCACATATTTAATTCCTTCTAACAATTTTGAGAATTTTGGTGAGTTTAGAGCTATAGCTAAAGATTCTGGAGTAGTTATTAAAATATGAGGAGGTTTTTTTAGCATTTTTTGCTTTTGCGAGCTTGTTGTGTCACTTGTTCTTACAGCCACCCTAATTTCATCCAACTCTATATTTAGCTCTTTAGCAACTTCATAAATCTCTTTTAATGGCTCTTTTAAGTTTCTTTCAATATCATTATTTAGTGCCCTTAGTGGGGATACATATAAAATATATATCCTATCTTCCAATTTATTTTCCATTGATAATTTTATCAACTCATTTATTCCTGCTAAAAAAGCTGATAAGGTCTTTCCACTCCCAGTTGGTGAGCAAATTAAAACATTCTTCCCTTCATGAATTTCTTTGATAGCATATCTTTGTGGTGGTGTAAAAGTTTTATACTTCCTTTTAAACCATTCTTTTACAGGCTCTTCTAAGATTTCATAAATTTCTTCATCAGAATACTCTTTTTTTAAATACTCTACTCTTCCCATAATCCCCCAGTATAAATGTTAAATTTCCCATTTCTTGCAAATCCTATTAACAATATGCCATGTTCTTCTGCTAAATTAATAGCTTTATCTGTTGGTGGGGATTTTGAAATAATGATATTCAAACCACTATTTACAGCTTTTTTAACGATTTCGTAAGGTATTCTTCCACTATATCTTAATATTAGCTCATTTAAGTTGTAATTGTTTAATATCGCATAGCCGATAACTTTATCAACTGCATTATGCCTCCCAATATCTTCAACAAAAATTATTTTATTCCCTTTCAAATCAAACATTGAAGCCCAGTGGAAGCTTCCAGTTATTTCCCAGTATTTAGCTTTTAATTCATAAGAAATTATTTTTTTGATAATTTCAATGTCTATTTTTATTTCTTTATTATTTTTAATTTCTTTATCATTTTCATTTTTTTCTCCAAAGATGTATATGTTGTTATTATCAACTTCAACTTTATCAACTTTCTTTAAAAACCCTTCACTTATAGCAAATCCTACTCCAAATTCATTTAAAAAATTTGGAGATAATGTGAGTGATTTAACAAATTCTCCATTGATAAAAATGCTATAGGCTTCTTCAACAGCTACGTAATCTTCCATATCATAAAAATTTTTACCATCAAATTTTTTTATTTTTACCTTTCTAATCATAAGACACATCCTCTTCAGTCTTATCTAATCTCATAATCTCCTTATATGCTTCATCCAAAATGTTCTTAATTTTATCCTCTGGGATATTTAATTCTTTTTGGATATATTTAATTCTTTTTATTAAAGGAGGATGAGTTGAGATTATATTAAATATACCCTCTTTTGGAATATAGTTGGCATAATGTAGCTTTGACAACGCTTTAATGTATATCTCTGGATTTATTATTTTTGCAGCTATAATATCTGCTTCTCTCTCTAATCTTTTTGAGAAATATCTATCCCCAATAATGGATAATAGATATAGAGATATTATTATAATAACACCCACATACCAATGATCTCCAAAAATATTTTTTGTAATATCTATAATATATGGAAATGAGCTAAACATTAAAATTCCTACAATAAACCATACAAATGTCATCTGTTTTGTATGATTTTTCTTCTTATGAGCAATCTCATGAGCAATAATAGATTTTAATTCATCTTTTGTTAGGATATCAATTAATTTTGTAGTTAATATTAGTTTTTCATTGAAAAATCCAGAAACCATAGCATTTGCCATATCATCATTTTTTATGATTTTTATCTCTTTAAATGGTTTTGCGTTAAGTTTTTTTATTAAATCATTAACCATCTCAATAATTTCATTATTCACCACATATTCTGGCTTTAAAACATATCTTTTAATAATTTTCCATGCCATATCAAATGATACATATCCTATAAACATCCAGAAAGCAATTCTAATAGGATGAGGAAACTCACTTAGTATTTTTCCAAATTCAAATAAGATTATATTACTCAACACCATAATTCCCAAAAATCCCAATATCCAAGGTAATATAATTACACCTATTGACTTAAAATATTCTTTTCTATCTATTTTTTTGTTGTTAAATTTAAATAGATACTTTAAAATCAAAATTGTTGGTAAAAACATCTCTATTACAAAAATGATTATTAATATATAGAATACATTATCCAAAGATATTCCTGTGAAATAAGCTATTAATGATGGAATGTCACATAAGAACAATGACAATATAAATCCAACTACAATTACAATCCAATACGACATATAAACGAGTGCTATTTTTTTATTTTTTGTAATTTTATCTTCTAAAGTTTTTGGTTTTTTTCTTAGCATTCTTTTTATAATAATAGTTATAATCACAGCTCCAAATATTGGAAGAAAAATAAACAATGTCAATCCTAAAAAGATAGTTTTGTAATTCAGTTGAGTATCTACCCTTAAAACACCATTTTTAAAAGATTCATTTTTTATTAAAAGATATTTGTCACATTCAACAGAATAATTAAATTTACCAATTTTATATAAAGGTGAGAAGTTATAAATAAAGGTTTTCTTGTTCCAGTTTGTTTTTAAATACCATATATATTTATCATCATTATGTTCAAAGTCTATCTTAGAAAGATTGAGTTTATTTACTGTTGAGGATATATTTTTTTCAGAGGTTATTTTAATATATGCATTATCACCAAGTGTAATAGTTACATTCACTCCAAAACTTTGATTAAAAGTATAAAATAATATTATAATAAAAATTAATAGTATCTTCTGAATAGCATTCATTAATCCCCTCCCCCATAGAACTAATAAATATTATAGGACTTTCGCAGGAATAGATATATTCATTGGATATAGACACCTAAAGATGTCAAAGTTCCAAATTTAATATATAAACTGCGAAGGTTCTATATTAATAAATTAAGATAAATTTTATAATATTTAACTTTTATGTTTTACGTAATAGGTGAAATTATGATAAAACTTCTATATGAGGGAATTTTAATCAGAGAAAATGGGATAATTAAGAAAGCATCATCTTCATCAACGTTAATTATTACAGACTACAACAATATAATTGTTGATACTTCATCAAAAGATATGGAAAATATTATTATTAAAGGTTTATCTGAACTGAATCTATCTCCAAATGATATAGATGTAGTTATAAATACACATCTCCATTATGACCACATAGAAAACAATTCAATATTTAAAAACGCTACATTTTATGCCTCACCAAAAGAGTTTGGATTTAATGATAATTTTGAAGATTTTAAAAAATTTAGAGATAAAGAGATTGAGATTATTGAAACTCCTGGACATACTTATGGTAGTATTTCAGTAATTTATAAAGATTATATTATTGTTGGAGATGCTTCCCCTCTAAAAAATAATATTCTAAAAATGATTCCTCCAAGGTTAAATGTAGATGAAAAATTAGCCTTAGAGAGTTTAAAAAAGATTAGAGAGCTGAGAAAAAATGTAATTACAGGACATGAGGGAATTGTTTATAAAGAAGAACTTATTTAATTATTCTACATCTCCTCTATCTTTTCTTGTAATTCCTCCTTCTTCTATCAACTCTAAACCTTCTAAAGGAATAAATCTATCCTCCAATGCTTCTAAGACCTTTGGAACTGTTGTGTATTCCATCATTGTTGCAGGCAATCTGTGTGGTTGGAATGGTCCCATTCTTCTTATAATGTCTGCCATTTCTAAAGCTTTCTCTCTTGCTTTATCAAAGCCCTTATCTGCAAATAAGTCATTTGGCCCAATTAACATTCCATCACAAACTTGGAATCCAAGAGCAATAATTCTTGCTGGCCCATCAAATCTTGTAGGAGTTGCATCTTCTTCTCCAACTGGCATTAACGGCCCCCAATGGCTACCTCTCATCCATCCAGGGACAAAGTGTGGGTTAGCAAATGGCTCTAAAACCTCTCCAACTGCTGGGAATCCACTCTGAGCTCTAACAATAGCTACTGGGTCATCTTTACCAACATACTCTCCAGCTATGTAGTTTAATTTTTCAGTACTAACAACAGCAGCTATTTCATTATCTCTTCTTCTATAAATTCTCTTAATTGCATACTTCTCATAATCGCCAATTAAAGCTAAGAGCATATACATCTCTTCTGGTGTATCTAAAAAGACCTTTTTATGTCCAACAACATCATGAACTTCAAATCTAAATCCTGAAATCATTGAAGGGTCGAAAACTAAACCAGCTGTGTTGAATGGGTCTGCAAACATCTTAAATAATGGATAGTTAAATGCTGTTGGGTCTGTTTTATCGCAACAGAAAACAACTATTGGCTCACTTTTTCTCTCAACGAATTCCATCTCTGCACATCCTGGACCCATTCCTCTAACGTTTCCTGAAAAACTATCAGATAATAAATCTTGCCCTGCTCCATATAATTTTAATTCTTTAGCTATTTTTGTTGCTTCTTCAAAAGCTTTCCACGCCAAACCATGGACTTTTTCATTATCACAACCTAATTTATGGCTCATAATTAAATCAATGTCATCCCCACATCTTGTAACGTAATAATCTAATATTATCTCATCAACAGCCTCCTCTAAAACTGCCTCACATGCCTCTAATAACTCGTCTGGTGCTAATGTGTGCCCACATAATCCTCCAACATCTGCCTTTATAACACTGATTGTTACTTTATTATTTTCCATCCAAATCACCACATAATTTTATCATTAATAGTCTTAACATTTTAGATAATTAGTATATAAACTTAACTTTATTTCTCCGATATTTGCGCATTAACTTTATATATAGGAACTATTAGTTAATCTAATAGGGATTAAATAAATAGGTGATAATATGGACCCAAAAATAAGTTACTTCCAAACATTCATAGTTGCTAGTAAAACAAAAAGTTTTTCTAAAGCAGCTAAAAGATTGGGAATAACTCAAGGAACCGTTAGCAACCACATATCAGCACTTGAAAAATATTTTGATGCTCAGCTTTTTTTAAGAACTCCAGAAGGTGTTGATTTAACACCAGAAGGAAAGATATTTTATGAGAGGGCTGAAAAGATTTTAGATTTGTTGAATGAGGCAAAATTGTTGATGAAAGCTATACACGAAAATCCTGAAGGGATTATTAGAATCTATGCTTCAACTACTCCTGGAGAACACATTCTACCTTCAATTATTAAAGAATATAAAAGCTCATATAAAAATGTGGATTTTGAGATTACAATAACTGACTCTGAGAGATGTTTTAAGGCATTAGATGAGGGATTAGCAGATATAGCAGCTGTTGGCTATCTAAAAAATAAGAATTATGAATACACAATTATAGGTAAGGATAGATTAGTTTTAATTGTCCCACCAAATCATCCACTTGCAGAGAAAGGTTATGCTAAGCTTGAAGATATACTTAAAGAGGACTACATAGATAGAGAAGAAGGTTCTGGAACAAGAGAGGCGTTTATTAAAGCATTAAATGAGAAAGGATATTCAATAATGGATTTAAATGTTGTAATGAGATTAGGTAGTCATTCAGCAGTTATTACTGCGGTTTCTGAAGGTTATGGAGTTAGCGTTGTTTCCGAAATCCCAGCTAAAAAGGCAGAAGATGCTGGTTTAGTTAAAATAGTTCCAGTTGTAGATTTGGATGTTGTAAGATACCTATATTTAGTTAAAAGTAGAAGACCTAAAAATCCAAGTGCAGTTAAATCATTTTGGGAGTTTGTTACAAAAATCTAATTTTTTATTTATTTTAAAAAAATTTTAAAAAATTTATTTAATTAACTAGACTAACTAAAAAATAGGACAATTACTTTTTTCTTCTTTCAAATTCTTTCAACAATTCCTCAAACTCTATCTCTTTGTAAGCTAATAACACCATTGTATGGAATATCAAATCAGCTGCTTCATAAATAATCTCATTTTTTTTGTTATCTTTAGCTGCTAAAATCAATTCTGTTGCTTCCTCTCCAATTTTCTCACAGATTTTATTTATTGCAGGTTTTTTATCATCAGTTGTTAGCTTTGCTACATAAGAATTTTCTGGCTTTTCCTTAATTCTTTGTTTTATGGTTTCATAAACTTCTTCTAAAATCATAGATATCCCTTTATTCTTCTAACGCCTTCAATCTTTTAACCATTTTAACAGCTGCTTCAACAGCCCTCTTACCATAATCTACTCTTTCTTGAGCTTGTAATCTTGTCATCCCTGGTCCTGAAATTCCAAGAGTTACTGGTTTATCATATTGTAGAGCTAAATCTGCTATTTTTCTCGCTGCATTGTGAACAACTATTTCGTCATGCTCTGTCTCTCCTTCAATAACACATCCAATTGTTACTACTGCATCAACATCATCTTTCTCTAACAATTTTTTTACAGCTAATGGTATGTCAAAAACTCCAGGAACAACGATTTTATATTTTACAGTAGCTCCTAAGAATTCAGCATGTTCTTCAGCAACTTTTTCCATCATGTATGTTATATCTCTATTAAATTCAGCAATTACAAATCCAAGATTTACCATACTCCTCACCTTATAAAATTTGATATCCACTTTATTCATTTGAATTTAAATTATTTAAATTTTTGTGCTTTTGTAGATTGTTATAGCAATGATTCAGATAACTTAACATATCTCAATGCATTTTCTTTTATACTTTTAATTTCTTCTTCTGTAAGTTCTCTAACTACTCTACCAGGAACTCCTAAAACTAAGCTATTTGGTGGAATCTCCTTATTTTGAGTAACTAATGCGTTAGCACCAATTATACAATTTTCTCCAATCTTTGCTCCATTCAATATTGTAGCGTTCATTCCTACTAAGACATTATTCTCAATCTTACAACCATGAATAACTGCTCCATGACCTATTGATACATAATCTCCAATTATAGTTGGATATCCTTTAGAGCAATGAATAACACAACAATCTTGAATATTTGAGTATTTTCCAATTATTATTTTATCAACATCGCCCCTAATTACAGCATTATACCACACCGATGTATAATCTCCAATACTTACATCTCCAACAATTACAGCCCCTTTAGCTATCCTTGCATTTTTTGAAATCATTATTTCACCAGAAATTTTAAAAATAATGAACTTTATAATTTATTAAAAATTATTACCTGATGATATTTATGAATATTGTTAATGTATTCAATAAATTAATAAAAATGATAAAATGGATTAGCATTGCATCATTAATAGGTATTGTTGGAGGTTTAAGTTCAGTAATTATGGCTATAATTATAGAGTATTTTCCAGAAAAACATAATATTTTTTTAATTCCAGTGGTATTTTTTATTGCTGGGTTATTTGTTGATTATTTTTATGAATTAAAGGGTTCTGGGATTGATAGAGTTTTAAAAGCTTTAAATATTAATGAAAGATTAACTTGGGTAAAAGGGCTTTTAAAGATTTTGTTAGCTGGGGCTATTATTGCTGTAGGAGGAAGTGCTGGAAAAGAGGGGCCTTGCGTGCAATCAAGTGCATCTTTTGCTGATGAGTTATACAGATTATTAAAACTAAAAAATAGAGAGTTAGTTATTATAACAGGAATTGCTGGAGGGTTGGGAGGAGCATTTGCCGCTCCTTTAGGAACAGCCATATTAGCATGTGAGATTATTGAGCATGAGAATTTTAATTATATCAACTTACTACCTCCAATCATTGCAAGTGTTGTAGGCTATATAATCTTCTATCTAATTACTGGAAAAAAACATCTCTTTGATGTTTATTTGCCTTATTCAGTGCATCCATTTGATTTTATTTGGTTTTTATTGGCATCATTTTTCTGCTCAGCTATATCATATTGTTATATAAAAACCTACAGAAAAATAGCAGCAACTTTTGATAACTTTAAAGCCCCTTATTGCATTAAAACATTAATTGGCGGAATTTTAGTGGCTACAATTGGATATTTTGTTCCAGAAGTTTTAGGTTTGGGTTTAGAACTTACAAAAGATTTATTTTTTATGAAATTTTCCTTAGAATTATTGATATTAATATTAATTGGGAAGATATTAGCAACATCATTTACCGTTGGTTCTGGAGTACCTGGAGGATTAGTGTTTCCATCTATGTGTGTAGGGGCAATTTCTGGAATGATATTTAGCTCTGTAGTTGGAGTTAATCCAATCCCATTTATAGTTTTAGGGATAGCCACTTCTTTATCAGCTTCAACAAACGCTCCATTGGGTGGAGCTGTGTTATGTACAGAGATTTTTGGCTTTGATTTTGCAGTTCCAGCTTCTATAGGAGCAGTTATTGGATATCAAATGACAAAATTAGAGACAATATTCAAGTATATAAGGTTCTAAATATAAATATAATAAAAAAGAAAAAAGGTTTAATTCAAATCTAAGATTATTTTTAACTTATCACAATCTGGGATTTCAATTTCATTTATGGAATATTCTTCTTTTAATAATTCTAATATTGTCATTATGTCTTTTCCAATACATACTTCACATTTTATACAAAGCTCATTGTCGTTTGTAAAATTATCATCTTTGCAAATTACTCTTAGCTTCATAGATTTCCCTTTTTTAAAAATTCTAAAAAATCTAAAACTCTTCAAAGAAATATAAAAAATGAGTGTTGAGCAATTATTCTTAAAAAATAAATAAAAAATAAATTATAACCTTTTCTTAATTGCTTCAACTAATGCCTCTTTTGTAGGAGCCCCAATAAACTCAACTTCTCCATTTATTACTATTGTTGGTACTGCCATTATTCCATATTCCATAGCTTTTTGTGGGTTTTCCATAACATTTATATATTCTACTTCAACAGCATCAGGCATTTCGTTAGCTACTTCTTCAACAACTCTTTTAGCTGCAGGACAGTGAGGACACATTGGTGATGTAAAGAGTTCAATTTTTACTTTTGACATATTTAACCCCCAAAATTTTAATAATTAATTACGTAGATTATTTCTGCTAAAATTTTTATAAATAGTTTTCCCTTAAAAAATTAGAAGGTATTAGAAATTTAAAAACTTATTTATTTAATTTAGTGGCTATCACATGTCCATACTTGTCTGAAGTGTTCAATTGCTTCGACAATATCTTTCAATTTTTCTGGTGGGAAGGCCACAACAACTTCTCCTGGCTGTATACCTGCATATTTTCTTGAACCGTTACAACCTAATGTCATGTTAGGTGCTTTTCTTGTATAAACTGCTGCAACTGCATCAGCACATAATGACTGAATTCCTGAGAAATCTGCTTGGAATCTTCCACCTTTGTGGTAGAGCATTGCCTGAACTAATCTTAACGCATACAATGGCTCTCCAATGAATACTATTGAATCTGGGACGAAATCAGCTTCATCTAATGGGGCATAAACAGATGCATAAATCTCATCTTCAACTCTTGGTATAGCTTCAACGGTTTTTTTAGCAGCTTCTTCATCCTTAAAGTTTCCTAATTTGACATATAATTTTCCTGTTGCCAATGGTTCTGGTGGGTTTCTAAAGACACCAATTGCATAAGCCCCTCCCTTACAGAGATGTTTATCTAATGTCGCATATATTTTCTTCCTTTCTAATCTTGCAATTTGAATCATTTCACAGTGTCTTTTTTCTTCTGCCAATTCTTCATAACCTTCTGGAATTTCATCTTTTGATTTTGCTAATTTTACAGCAACAAATGGTTTGTCTAACATCATTAATTCCATTAATTTTTTTCCATATTCTCTTATTTCATTAACTTCCATGCTCTCACCCGTGAATGGTTGTGTATGTCCTACGAACTATATATTGTATTCCCAAGTATATATACTTTTCGATTTAATTACAAAGCATAAAAAATTTAAATTACAAAAAAAGCGTTTTCACAAAAATAATGAAAAATAATGATAAATTTTTTAAAAATAACCATAAAATATTTTTCACACTTATGCTCAATATGACTTTCGCAGGAATAAATTTTTAAGGTATAACTGTTTGAATGCTGGGATAATGTCTATTATGGAATATATGAAACCTTTGGCTTCAAAATTACCATTATAAACATAAAAAATGCATTCAGACTGTTATTGATGCCAAAGGCCTCATATTTCCCTTATTTATTAAATATATATCTGCGAAAGTTCTATTCAAAAGTGCCTATAAAATCATTAACATAAGCTCTCTCGCTATTTTTGCCGCTGTTATTGCTGTAATATTAGCAATATCATAAATTGGTGAAACTTCAACAATATCAAATCCAATAATTCTATCCTTAACATCTTTTAATAAATATATGGAGTTAAAGAGCTCTCTTGTTGAAAAACCACAAGGTTCTGGAGTTCCAGTTCCTGGGGCATAGGCAGGGTCTAATACATCAATATCTATAGTTACGTATATCGGTTTATCTAAACTCTTTATATATTCTAAATCCTCCTCATTCATCAAATCCATTTTTAAATAGAGATTGTTTTTCTTTGCAAAATCCCACTCTTCTTTATCTCCACTTCTAATACCAAATTGAAATATATCTTTAGTCAATTCATAAACTCTCCTCATAACGCAAGCATGAGATAATTTATTTCCCAAATACTCATCTCTTAAATCACAGTGGGCATCGAATTGGATGACAATAAAATCATCATAGATATCTTTTACAGCTTTAATTATTGGATAAGTTATAGAATGCTCTCCGCCAAAAATAATTATTTTTTTATCTTTTTTTAATATTTCTCTTGAGACATGATGTATTGTGTTAAATATTTCCATTTGGCTTCCATACAAATCTAAATCTTTTAAATCACAATATCTTAACTCTGACAAATCTCTATTTAAGATAGGACTATATGTTTCCAAACCCCATGATGCCATTCTTATAGCATTTCCTCCTTCCCTTGTTCCTGGCTTGAAGGAAGTAGTTTCATCATAAGGTATTGAAAATATAACTCCATCAGCTTCTTCAAATGAGTTATTTGCCATTATAAATTTAGATGAATCAACAAAATAATGTTTCATTCAACCACCCTGTATTAATATAGGACTTTCTCAGCTTAATATAAAATATGGATAACTTTGATACCTTTAGGTGTTTATATTCAATAAAAATTTTTATTCTACGAAAAGGTCTATAATATTAAAGTTAAAAGAGATAATTTATTCAATAGCTTTTTTTACCGCATCTTTTAAAAATTTTGGAGAGGCTAGGAATATTCCCTTATGAACTTCTTCATCATAGTACTTAGTTTCCATATCTTTTAAAGCTTCTTTTATTCTTACTTCATCAACTTCTAATGGGTTGTATTTTTTAGATGCTAATGTAAAGCTCCAGAATCCACTTGGATATGTTGGCATTGGATAAGTATAAGGCATAATTATCTTAAATCCTGCATCTTTTAAATATCTACAGATATTTTGTATTAAATCCAAGTTGTACAATGGGCTTTCTGACTGCTGAACCATAACTCCATCATCTTTTAGACATTTAAATACATTTTTATAAAACTCTTTCTCAAATAACCCCTTAGCAGGTCCAACAGGGTCTGGGCAATCAACGATAATTACATCATACTTTTTGTCAGTTTCAGCAACATATTTAATTCCATCTGTTATTATCAAATTAACCTTTTCATTATCAATTTCGCAACTTAGTTTTGGCATATGTTTTTTACAAGCTTCAATAACTTTTCTATCTAACTCAACAAAATCCACAGTTTCTACTGATTTGTGCTTAACTACCTCTCTAACAGTTCCTCCATCTCCTCCTCCAATAACTAAAACATTCTTTGGATTTGGATGTGTGAAAAGAGGTATATGAGCAATTAACTCATGATATATAAATTCATCTCTCTCTGTTGTTTGAAAAGTGTTATCTAAGACTAAAACCTTTCCAAAGTCATAGGTGTCGATAATCTCTATTTCTTGGAATTCAGATTTGTCCATATATAAGATATCCTTAACTCTAACGGACAAAGCTACATTGTTGTTATGATACTCCGTAAACCATATATGACATTTAAAATTGTTGTTTTGATTCACTCAACATCACCTTCATTTAGTCTTATTCCTCTCTTTAAATCTAAAATCTCAATATGCTTTGGTTTTAAAAACTCTTTAATAACTGGTATTGCTTTTGCAGGTTCAACATGAGCTCCACATGTAAATATATCCATAGCCGCATATCCAAGTTCGGGCCAGGTATGGATTGATATATGGCTTTCTGCTAAAACAGCTACTCCTGTAGCTCCTTGAGGAGAAAACTTGTGAGTTTTTACACAGATTAATGTTGCTCCACATGCCTTTACACTATCTACCAACATCTTCTCTATCCCTTCAACGTCATCTAATGCTTTTGGGTCACACCCCCATAACTCTAATATTAAGTGTTTTCCTAAATATTCTAACATGTTTTTCACCTCCCAAACAATATTAAAACAATAATTAGACAAAAAAATTTAAAACAAAATTATCTTTAAATTATTTACTTCAAATAATTATTAATTTTAATCATATTTAATTGTTTAGTATTGTTTTAAATTTTTGGATTTTATTTTAATCATTTTAATTTACTTATTTATACCACAATGCAGCTGCAGCAAACGCACATCCAAGTTTTTCTACTGTATGTTCAGTAGCAATTGATTCAATCCTATCTAATTCCCAGCCTCTCATTTCAAATCCTATTTTTGCCATCTCTCTAACTGTTTTTTCAGCCTCTTTTTTTGAACATTTTCCTTCATATTCCATAATTAAACCACATAAGCTCTTATCTTTTGGAATAGCAATACTTATTGCTGCTGCTATTGTTTCTCCTGGGACATCACTGATAATATAACCATAAGCTGTTGGAACTAAAGCTCCCATTGGTAATTTAGGAAGAGGTACAATCTCAGCTCCTGGAGGCATTATACTACTTATTCTAATTAAATTAACATTCCCTATACCTGCATCTAACAAAGCTCCATCAAAAGCATTTAGTGGAGTTTCTCCTTCACTACTACCTGCTACTAAAGAAACAGTATTTGGTAGTTTAAAATAAGCATGAAGAGGGTTTATTTCAGCATTCATCCAATGCACCTCCAAAAACGCATGTTTTTCTCAATTTATGAACGAGTATATATAACAGTGATAGAATTTTTTAGTGTAAATAATGATTACTCATATATAAACTCTTCGGTGTTGAAATAAATTAAAATTTTTTGAGCTTTTATATAAAAAAATAGAGCATTATAAACCATTTTTGATTAAATTAGAAAGATACTAACAAAAAAGAAAATTTTAAAATTTTTAAAATCTTTAACTGTTAAAAATAGATTTTATCAATTATCTTTTAATTATCTTTAAATTAAGAACTCTTTTTCTTTTAATATGTCTTCAACTGTTTTTCCTAAATAATCATCCTTAGAAACTACCCCATAAGGATAAACAAAAACCTTATTTTCAATATTTATTCTTGGATATTCTGGCTCTATAATTACATCTTCTAATAGACATCTCTTTAAATAGTTAGCTGTTTTTGTAACATTCATCAATCTTGGTGGTTTGTATGGAGGATTATTTTTTAAAAACTTCCACGTTGTTCCATAATAGACAATATAATCTGGATTAAACAATAAAACTACCTCTCCATGTATCTCTAAAACTAAAGTCCATGAGAAAATTCCTCTTGTAAAACCTAACAATCTTCCCAAATAAGATGTTTTTGGAGACTCATAATAGACTTTCAAAGTTCTACCAACAATTCTCGATAATGCCTCTTTAATATGTACATTTTTTGGATTTGTAGGGAGAGATGTTTTTGGAATAACATTTATGGGTACACAATTCATAGGTTTAACCATGTGCAAAGCTAAAAGAGGATAAAAATATATTTGCTCTTTTTTGTTTTTCATTACTATGCCTTCTATAGGTCCGTTAAAATCAGCTTTTAAAACCTTACCTCTATAGGTATTAAAAGATTTATTTAGTGTAAATTCTCCAATCATATCCTTTCTTAATGCATATTTTGGCTTCAAACCAAAAACCTCCTAATGGTTTTATTAAGATTTTAAATAGGACTTTCGCAAGGAATAAAGCTATTTATTTAGTTTTAAATCATCAACTATTTAAATTTTGTTTATAAATTTAATATAATAAAAAAGGAATTAATAGGACTTTCGCAGTTTATATATTAAATAAGGTATAACGGTTTGAATGCACTTTATATATACTAAGGTAGTTTTGAAGCCACTGGCTTCAATTAAGTCAATAAGTTATATTATTTTCTGCATTCAAACCGTTATTAGATACCTCTGGCATCAAAGTTCATTGTTATTAGTTATTTCTGCGAAAGTCCTATTTAAAATAACCAAAAATGAAAATTTATTCAAATAATTCTCTTAAGTTAATTTGATATTTACCCAACTTACCTCCATAGTTTCCAGCAGTAATTTTCTTAACTCCTGGAACTTTTGTAGCTGCTAAAATACCTTGTTTCATTGCCTCTTTAACTGCTTCTTCATCAGTTCCATCAATAACTATCTCATAAACTCCATTTACATCTTCTGGAACTTCTGAATCTTCAACAACTCCTTTCAATGTTGGACACATTTTGTGGTTTGTTGTAGCTACCATAAACTTGTATTTTGGATTGCTTGCTCCAACTTTACTTCCTGAAGCTACAACTCCTCCTGGGAATGGGGTTATAACACCTTCAACATTTGATATTGCATCAACAGCCGCTTCAGCAGCAATTAAAGCAGAAGCATTTGTATCTGCCATTATAAAGAAGTTTCCTCCTGCAACACCTTTCTTAATTCCAAACTTAGCCTCAGTTATAAATTCTCCTCCCATAATTGGAACTTTATAAACTTTTCTTCCATATAATTCATCTTTCTTCTCATAACCGTCTCCGAAAAACTTCAACTTAAATCCAACTTTTAATTGCTCATCAGCTTTATCTCCCATTGCATCAAAAATAGCGGTTGTTGGGCAGGTCAATACACACTGTCCTAATCTTTCTAACATTTGGTGCTCTAATTCTGACTTCTTAGGGTGGCATATCTGTATTATATATCCTGGTCTTCCGTCTGGTGTTTCTGATGGTGGGACATATTTTTCAATTCCTGCCTCTGCTGGACACATTATAACAGAGCATCCAAAACCAGTAGCTTCTGTAGCTGCAATCTTAGCCCATTTCTTTGTAGCAGCTGTTATTAAAACTCTTGACACCCATATTGGGAATGCTTCTGCAAATGTGTCTTCAATATATACCCCATTTATTTCCATAGTTTCCCTCCATTAAGATTTTAACAATTATAATTTATCTTAAGTGTTATTAATATCTTATCATTTGATACTTAATATTCCATAAATCCATAAATAAAGATATATTAACAATAACCTTAAATAATTCAATGAAAATAAAATATTAACTAAAAAGATTTAGAGGGATAAAATTGAACGGCATTAGAAGAATTGTTTTAGATATACTAAAGCCGCATGAACCAAAAATAACAGATATGGCGTTAAAATTAACATCATTATCAAATATTGATGGGGTTAATATTACAGTTTATGAGATAGATAAAGAGACAGAAAATGTTAAAGTAACAATTGAAGGGAATAATTTAGATTTCGATGAAATACAGAAAATTGTTGAAAGCTTGGGAGGGACTATTCACAGTATAGATGAAGTTGTTGCTGGTAAAAAGATTATTGAAGAAGTTAGAACTCCACAGGATAGATATTAATTAAATTAATTATAATAATTTATTTTACTCTTTTTGCTTTAAAAATTTAAAAAATAAAAAATAGTGTTATGTGATAATCATGGACTTTTTTGAGAGATACAAAAATTTAAAAGAAAAATATGATGAAAAAAGGGCTAAACCAAAAGTTGTAGTTGTTGGTAGAAGTAATGTTGGTAAATCCACTTTTGTTAGATTAATGACTGGGAGAAAAGATATTAGAGTAGGAAAAAAACCAGGAGTTACTTTAAAAATTAATGAATATGATATGGGTGAGTATATTTTGGTAGATATGCCAGGTTTTGGTTATATGGCAGGGTTGCCAAGAAAAGTTCAAGAAAAGATTAAAGATGAGATTGTTCATTACATAGAAAACCATGCTGATGAAATAGCTGCAGCAGTTCAAATTATAGATGCAAAGGCATTTTTTGAAATTGTTGAGAGATGGAAAGAAAGAGGGGAAATTCCAATTGATTTAGAGATGTTTGACTTTATAACTGATTTGAAAATAAGTCCAATTTTAGTGGCAAATAAAATGGATAAGATAAAAAAAGATGAATGGGATGAAGTTTTAGATGGTATCTGTGAATATCTAAAATGTCAGCCACCATGGCATCAGTGGAAATTTATAGTTCCAGCTATATTGAAAGAAGGTAAAGGAATTGAAGAGATAAAGAAAAAGATTCTTGAGAGAGTTAGGTTGTTCAAAAAATTAAGAGGGATTAAATAACAAAATTAAAAAATAAAAAAATAATTCGTTGCAATCCTCACTGTTCAGATTGCAACGTTTTTGCCTATGAAAATTTACTTTATAAAAATAGTCACACTATTTTATTTAAACTGTATCTCTATTTGAACATTGTCTGGGATTCTAATTTTCATAATGTGTCTTAAAGCTCTCTCATCTGCATCAATGTCAATTAATCTTTTGTGGATTTTCATTGTCCATCTGTCAAATGTTGATGAACCCTCTCCATCAGGACTCTTTCTTGTAACAACTCTTAATACCTTTGTTGGTAATGGTATAGGTCCTGAAATATCTACTCCTGTTTTTTCAGCAATCTCTTTTATTTGTCTACAAATTTCATCTAAAACTTTGTGGTCTGTACTTGATAACTTAATTCTTGCTCTTTGCATACTCCTCCCTCTTAACCTCTTTAAAAATATAAAAAAATATAGAATAGGATTTAAAAATTAATTAAAAGGAAATTTATGGGATTTATTTATTCTTAGCTTTAACATCAATTGCCATACCAGCAGCGATTGTCATACCCATATCTCTGATAGCGAATCTTCCTAATTGTGGAATTTCTCTAACGTTTTCAATGACCATTGGTTTTGTTGGTTTAATTTTAACTATAGCAGCATCTCCTGTTTTTAAGAATTGTGGGTTTTCTTCAATAACTTGCCCTGTTCTTGGGTCTAATTTCTTCAACAACTCTATAAATGTACATGCAACTTGTGCTGTGTGTGCGTGGAAGACTGGTGTGTAACCAACTGTAATTGCTGTTGGGTGTTGTAAGACAACGATTTGAGCTGTGAATTCTTCAGCAACTGTTGGTGGGTTGTCTGGATGTCCACAGACGTCTCCTCTCTTAATGTCTTTCTTACTAACTCCTCTAACGTTGAATCCGATGTTGTCTCCAGGTTCTGCTTGTGGTATTTGTTCGTGGTGCATTTCGATTGATTTAACTTCTCCTTGGACTCCTGCAGGTTCAAAGACTACTTTGTCTCCTGGTTTTAAGATACCAGTTTCGACTCTTCCAACTGGAACAGTTCCAACCCCTGTAATTGAATAGACATCTTGGATTGGAATTCTCAATGGTAAGTTTGTTGGTTTTTCTGGTGGTTGGAACTTGTCTAATGCTTCAACTAATGTTGGACCTTTGTACCATGGCATGTTTTCTGATTTCTTAACAACGTTGTCTCCTTTCAATGAAGCTGTTGGAATGAAGTCAATTTGGTCTGGGTTGTAACCTAAAACTTTTAATAACTGATCTGATAATAACTTCTTCATTTTTTCGTATTCTTCTTGGCTGTAGTTAACAGTATCCATCTTGTTGATAGCAACTGCGATTTGCTTAATACCTAATGTTCTTGCTAAGAACATGTGCTCTCTTGTTTGTGGCTGAATTCCTGTCTTAGCGTCGTTAACATCAACAACTAAGACAGCAGCATCTGCCTGTGAAGCTCCTGTAATCATGTTTTTAATGAAGTCTCTGTGTCCTGGACAGTCAACGATTGTAACTTCATATTTTGGAGTTTCGAATTTCTTGTGAGCTACATCAATTGTAACCCCTCTTTCTCTCTCTTCTTTCAAGTTGTCCATAACGTAAGCAAACTCGAATCCTGCCTTACCTCTCTCTTGAGCTTCTCTTTTCAATTTTTCTAATAACTGTGGGTCGATAGCACCACTGTCGTATAACAATCTACCGACTGTTGTTGACTTACCTGCATCGACGTGTCCAATGAATGCTACGTTTAATACTGGTTTTTGCTTTGCCATATTTCATCACCAATTTTCTTTTATTTTTTTATTTTTGTTTATTATATTGACAAAATGGGGTTAAGTTTAACTTAACAAAGTTAGAATTAGAATACACAATTTGTGGTTTGTGGTGATATAAGTATTAGTTAGGGGGTATATAAACCTTTTGGTCATAGTGTCAAAAAATAAATTAAAAAATAATTTTAGAGTTATTCTAATTTAAGTCCTTTTCTTTCTCTAATCTGCTTAATTAATTGCTCTTGCATCTCTCTTGGAACTCTTTCATATCCTGCAAACTCTATACTCCAGAGACATCTACCCTGTGTAGCTCCTCTAATAGCTCCTGCGAATCCAAACATCTCTGCAACAGGACACTTAGCTTTAATAATTGCCATATCTCCCTCTTGCTCCATATCTAAGATTTGCCCTCTTCTGTTGCTAATTTCTCTCATTGCAGCTCCCATGAAGTCCTGAGGTGTGTTAATATAGACGAACTGCATTGGCTCTAACAATACTGGATTTGCTTGCATCATTGCATCTCTAATACCAAATCTTGCTGCTGGAATCATTTGTGCTGGCCCTCTGTGGATTGCATCTTCGTGTAAGACAGCATCCATTAACTTGACTTTAACTCCCTGACATTTCTCTGCTGCCAATGGACCATTTCTCATAGCTTCTTTGAACCCTTGAATAATCAATTCTTTGACTTCATCTAAGTGAACAATACCTCTTGTCATATTAACAAGAACGTTTCCTTCATAGATACACATGACCCTCTTAGCTTCTTCTGGGTCCATTCCAGCCTTAATTAATTCTTGAACAATCTTATCATCTAATTTTCTCTTTGTATCAACATCTGGGATTTTTCCTTCTTTATATGCTTGTAAAACTCCCTCTTCTAATGGTTCAACTATGAAGTAGAGCTTGTTGTGCTTGTTTGGAGATTTACTTTCAATCATTGGTGATTGTCCTGTTACTGTCTCTCTGTAGACAACGATTGGCTGCCCTACCTCAACTGGAATTCCTGCATCCCTCTCTATTTTTAATTTTGTTATAATTTCAATATGCAACTCTCCCATACCACTTAATAAGTGCTCTCCTGTTTCTTCATTAATCTCTACTCTAACTGTTGGGTCTTCTCTTGCAACTTGTCTTAAAATTTCAATTAACTTTGGTAAATCTTTTGTATTCTTAGCTTCAATAGCAACTGTAATAACAGGCTCACTAATGTGTGTTATTGCTTCGAATGGCTCAATTATCTTATCTGGGGAACAAATTGTTTCTCCTGCTGAAGCTTCTTTCAAACCAACCAATGCACAGATGTTCCCTGCTGAAATACTTTCTACTGGAATTCTTTCTGGACCCATGAAGACAGATACTTGCTGAATCTTTGCCTTCTGCTGGTTATTTACCATATAAACTTCGTCTCCTTGCTTAATTCTACCACTGAACAATCTGCAGACAGAAACAGCTCCAGCGTGTTTATCTACAATAATTTTGGTAATAACCCCTGCCAATGGTCCGTTAGGGTCGCAGTTAAGCATAGCCTTTCCAGCTTCTGATTCCAAATCTCCTTTCCATAAGTGTGGAATTCTGTATTTCTGAGCTTCTGGAGGGCTTGGTAAGTGCTTAATGACCATATCTAAAACAACTTCGTGTAATGGAGCTTTCTCAGCTAATTCATCTTGTTTATCCTCTTCACAATACTTTATAATATCTTTGAATGTAATTCCACTCTTCTTCATGAATGGTACTGAAATTGCCCAGTTGTTGTAAGCTGAACCAAACGCAACACTTCCATCTTCAACTTTAACCAACCACTTGTCTTTAAATTCTTCTGGAGCCATCTTTCTAATTAAGTTGTTAATATCATTAATAATCTTGATAAATCTGCTTTGCAACTCTTCAGGTGTTAATTTTAACTCGTTGATTAATCTATCTACCTTGTTGATGAAGAGAACAGGCTTAACTCTCTCTTTTAATGCCTGTCTTAAGACAGTTTCTGTTTGAGGCATAACTCCTTCAACTGCACATACTACAACTATAGCTCCATCAATAGCTCTCATAGCTCTTGTAACGTCCCCTCCAAAGTCAACGTGTCCAGGGGTGTCAATTAAGTTAATTAAATACTCTTTTCCTTCATAGGTGTGGACCATTGAAACGTTTGCAGCGAAGATTGTAATTCCCCTTTGAGCTTCCTCTTCATCAAAGTCTAAAGCTAACTGCTCCCCAGCTAATTCTTTTGAAATCATTCCTGCTCCAGCCAATAAGTTATCTGATAATGTTGTTTTTCCATGGTCAATGTGAGCACATATTCCAATATTTCTTATTCTATCATACTTTTCCATCAATTCCTTAATTTTAGCAATCATCTTTGCTCTTTTTCCCATATCCTCCACCTTCTACATAATGTTGTTCATATTATGTGCATATTTTATCAACAAATATTAACGTCACGTATAAAAATAGAGGTTATGTGAGTATAAAAAGTTTATCTTGCTGACTGAGCAACTCTTTCGGTCTCTTCTTTCTTTCTGACAGCATAGCTTTTCTGCATATCTCCTCTTGCAGCTGCAATAATCTCTTCAGCTAATGCTTCTTCAATTGGCTTTTTACTCTTGTGAGCAGCCATGTAAGCTCCAATAGCAATGTTTCTTAAAGCAACATCAATTCTTCTTAATGATGAACAATCAACTGATTGTAAATAGACAATTCCTCCATAGGAAATTCTTGTTGTATCCTCTCTTGGTCCAGCGTTTTCAATTGCATCTACTAAAACCTGAATTGGATTTTGCTTAGTTCTTTTTTCAATAATTTCAAAAGCGTTTTCAACTATTTTTAATGCCTTTAATTTTTTACCGGTGTTTTCTTCTCTTCTCATAACTTTATTTACTAATCTCTCAACAATGTTCATTTTTGCTTTTTCAAACTGTCTCTTTGTGTATCTTCCTGCTGTATGTGGAACGTAAATTGGTGTTAAGTTTATATAATTTCTTAAACCTGGGTCTCTAACAACAACATCCTTTGTACTCCATCTTCCAAATATCTTAATTTCATCGAGTTCCAAATTACCACCTCATTCTTAACTCTTTCAAAAATTTTAATAAATGTTAGTATAGGTAATTTATCTTTTGATTTTCTCTTGTCTTCCTCTAACTAATTCTCTCAATGAGTTTTTACCAACCATTATAACCTTATACTTAACTCCTGGAATGTCCCCCTTAGCTCTTGGCCCTTTAGGCCCCCCAATACCTTCAATAATAACTTCATCGTGCTCATCAATGAAGTTTATAGCGTGGTTTCCTGGACAGAATGCTGTAACTACTCTACCATTTTTAATTAACTGAACTCTAACACACTTTCTGATAGCTGAGTTTGGCTGTTTTGCCTCTAAACCTACTTTTTCAATAACTATACCTCTTGCCATAGGAGCTCCTTCTAATGGGTCATACTTCTCTTTTAATTTCAAAACTCTTCTAACATAGTTGTAATCGTGCCATCTACACCATTTTCTTTTTAACCTCAACTTTCTTCCAGCAAATTCTCCTCTTGGTGATTTACTTCCACTCATAATCTTCACCTTCTATATTCTTGATTATTATTATGAGTTATGATTAATTGCATTCAATTGCCATAATAATTTCAAACAGCATATACATATAAATATTTTTACTCATTAGTGATTTCTTTTACTTCAGGTTGAGCTTCAGCTTCTTGAGCAACCTTTGATTCTTTTTCAGCTTGTTCTTGCTGCTGCTCTTTAGTTACTGGTTTTCTTGCACCTTTTCTTTTAAATTTTTGATTTTCTACAATAACTTTTATTTTTGTAATTTTTGTGTGTCTTTTTAAAATCTTTAAAGCTCTTTCTAAGTTTTTACCTTTTTCCCCAAAAACCGCTCTTCTGACTTTTGGATTTATTTTGATAAAAGCAACAACATCCTTTCCTACTCTCTTAACCCATACATCCTCTAACTGTATTGGTGCAAATATATTTCTTATAAACTTTCTCCAATCGTCTGAATATTCAATGATATCAACTTTCTTTCCAAATTTCTCTTCTGCTGTTTTAACATTCTCTCCTCCTTTCCCAATTGCCGCTCCAATATCACCCTCCTTTACAATAAAAGCAACTCTTTCATCATTTAATACACAGTCGATTATGGGAACATTAGCAATTTTTTCAAAAAATCCAATTTTCATAATTTCTTCTGTTGTTAATCTTACCTTAGCCATTATTCACCACCTTCCTTCTTCTCTACAAGCTCCATAATGTTTGAGAGCCCTTCATCTAAAACCAAAAGAGCAGCAACTGGGAAAGGTTTCCCACAAACTGCTCCCAGTTCCAATGATGTAATTTTGTGTTGGTAAACTGGGATGTTTGATAATTTAGCGTAGTACTTAACATCTTCTTCTAAATCCTTTGGAATGTTTCCTGCTATTACTACCAACTTACCTTCTCCGTGTTTAATGAATTTTATTGTTCTTTTTGAACCTAAAATTACTTTACCTGTATCTACTGCAGTTCTAATTGCTTTATTCACATCCATACTTTCCCTCCTTCTCATTTTTTACTCCGGAGGGATTTCTTAGGACTTTCGCAGGCAGATATATTTTAACCTCAAAACTTAAACCTTCAGAAGTCGTCAATATTTATTATAAAACATTTACTCCTGCGAAAGTCCTAACTCCCTACCGGTAAGAATATTGGTTTTCGATAATAGTTCTTCTATATTTATATACTTTTTGGATAGGATAAAAACATTAAAAAATTAAATCAATTTTTGTTTAAATTTTTTAAAGGTCAGAGAAGGGCGCGTTCATCATCATTATTCAGTACATCGATGTATCATCATCCCAAATATAAAATAGTAGTTATTTATGATGTTAATGTAAAAGTGAATTTTGATATAAAAACTTTACTCTTTCTCATTTTTACCTTCCTCATACTCCCTATCTATTATTAATTCAACACATCCAGTTCCAAGATATATAGGTTTTCCAACAATAACATTTTCTATAACTCCTTTTAATTTATCAATATCCCCTCTCTCTGCAGCAGCATATAGATGCTTAACAGTTTCTTCGAAAGCCGCTCTTGCTAAGACAGAACCTTTCTCTCCAGCAACTCCATGCCTACCTATTGGCTTAACTTCTCCATCAGCTGTCATCATATCCGCTACTAACATCAAATGCCTTATATCAACTTCTAACCCCTGTTGTTCTAAAGTATTTCTCATCTCATTAATTATAGCGTTTCTTGCCGCTTCAATACCCAAAACTTCCTGTATTTCAATAATGTTATTTGTTGTAGTTCTTGTTGTGTCAACTCCTTCAATCTTAAATACTTCCCTTAAGTTTGAACCCTGAGTATATAAAACGTATTCATCCCCTTCTTTTTTAACTAAAACCCTCTCAATTCCTGGAATTCCTTTTAACTGAATATTTTTGATTTTTGGAATTCTCTTTCTAAGAGCTTTTATTGATGGAGTCTTTATTTTTAAATACAATACACTTCCTTCAACATCAATCTTTACCTTTAATTTTTTCTTAATTGCCTCAACAACATCGTCTATTGTTAATCCTCTATCAGCTAATCTATTTTCATCTAATTCAACTTTTATAGATTGAGTCCATAAATCAATACTAATACTCTCAGCTATACTTCCCAAGGTTAAGCTTTCTATCTCTTTTGCTATCTCTTCAGCTTTTTCTCTGTTATCTTTATATCCTTCTTTCAAATAGATAGTCATGATAGGTGTTGATGGCTCTTTTCTAGCATCTACTATCTCAATCATCCTTGGCAAACCTAAGGTAACGTTAATCTCCGCAACCCCTGCATAGTGGAATGTTCTCATTGTGTTGTGAGTTAAAACCCCATCAAATGTTGTAAATGTTTCCAATCCCTCAACACTTATATCATAAACATATTCTTTATCATAATTTATCTCTTCAATTTCTACAATTTCATCCCAAACTATATCGCTTTCAACTGCCTTTTTCAATAACCAATACTCTTCTAATGTTAGAACATTTATTCCTCTCTTAGCTGCTAATTCTTCTATTCTTCTTAAGTGTCTTTGTAATGTAGCTCTCCTTATTTTTTGCTTTCTTTCATATTTCTTTAAAATTATCTTTGGATATCCAACTTTCTCCCCTAACTTAGTTAATGCATCTCCAATTGAAGGTATCATGTCAATTGAGTCGTAGGTTTTTTTATCGTTTAGAATATTCACAAGCTTATCTAATTCAACTTTTTTCTTTTCAACTGAGAAGTTAATTTCTTCATAGAATATCTTTATATATCTATGTGGAATTATTAATGCATATTGCCCCTTTATTTTTGTTTTTATAGTAAAAATGTTGAATCTTGCCAACAATAAAGCTATTCCATCAATTAACTCTTTTGAATTTGAACTAATAGTTATAATTTTTCTCTTTGCATTTACATTTCCATTTCCATCAAAGTATCCTCTAAGCAATCCTCTAACGAACTCTTTATTTGCTCCAAATACAAAGTCAGCAACTTTTTTTGTTTTTGATGATATTCCAAAGTTTGATAAGAATTCTGTCAATGTTGATGAATAAACTCTAATATCATAACTTTCCGCAAATCCATTATTACTACTGTATTTTTCATAGTTTAAGCCAAATTTATCAGCAAATATCTTAATGTTATTTAAAACATTTTCATCAACATTTGGGATTGAAACAAAGTCTTTAGTTAATGAACCTTCTGCCAAATAAATTCCAATGAAATATCCAAAGTCATAATCTAATTTTATGTTGTTTGGAATAGATTCTTCGTTTTTGTTAATCTCAGTTATTGTATTGCTAAAAACATAGTCAGAGATATTTATTGCCTCAACACAGTTTGCTGGAATATGCTTTACTACTGGAATTCTATCCCCTATTTTTAAGTCTGAACCTTTAACTGGAATTATTTTATTATCTTTTCTTATAACAAATGAGTGGTAAGGTGTAGCAGTAATCTCTCTACCTGATTTTGTTTTTATTTTAATCAATTTTCCATTGTGTTTATGCCTAATACAACTTATTATTCTCTTCCAGTGGACTTTTTCATCTTGGTCTAAGCTTAGGGCATAGATATCAATAGGCAAATCACAAACCTCACTTTCTCCAACTTTTTCAAATCCATATTTTTCAATCATCTCATCAACTAATTTCCCAATCTCAATAGATTTTATAAACTCTCCTTCTTTGATTATAATCTTCTCTTCATAAGGCAGAGACATCTGAGTACCAGGCTCCCCAATGGATTGAGCCGCAACAATTCCAACAGCTTCATAAGGTTCAACTAAAGCCTTTTCATAAGCTTTAACAACTTCATCAATAATCTCATCAACCATTTCATCTGTTAAATCTTTCTCCTTAGATAATTTTTCAAATAACTCATCCTTTAATGATTGTGGTAAATTCAAACCTTCAATTTTTTGTTTTAATGCTTCCATATCCATATATTCTCACCCTAAAAATGAAAATTTATATTGTGCAAAGCTATATTTATAAAGCAGAAATTATTTCTTGTATTTCATCTTAACCTTGTCAATTATTCTATCAATATTTACCGCCTTTCCTCTATCAGCAAGCATTGGGTCTACTCCATCTTCTCCATACCTAAACTGAATCATAATTCCTCTTGAATCTCTAACTGTTCCATCAAATTCTGTTTTTAAATCTTGTAAAGCGTTAATCAATCTTCTCTGCATGTAACCAGACTGAGCTGTTCTAACTGCCTGGTCAACTAAACCTTCCCTACCTCCCATAGCGTGGAAGAAGAATTCTGTTGGACTTAAACCTCTCTTATAACTACTTCTAACGAACCCGTGAGATTTTGCATCTAAGCTTCCCTTCTCAAAGTGAGGCAATACTCTACCTCTATAACCTCTAAAGATTCTTCTACCTCTAACAGACTGCTGCCCTAAACATGCTGCCATCTGTGTTAAGTTTAATATATTACCTCTTGCACCAGTAACTGCCATGATAACTGCATGGTTATCTAAACCTAAGTATCTCTCAGCAATTGCCCCAGCTTTATCTCTCGCCTCTCTCAAAACATTGTTTATATATGCCTCCCTTGACTCCTCCAAGTCTAAACCTGGAAGCAATTCGAGTTCTCCTCTTTCATATTTTTCAATAATTTCTTTAACCTTCTCTTCTGCTTCATCTAAAACTTTTTCTATCTCTTTTAATGCTTCTTCTGGTAAATCTTCATCGTCAATACCTGTTGTAAATCCTCTTAACATCACTGCCCTTATTGCCATTTTAGTAGCTGAGTCAAGGAATCTTCTACCTGCTTCAGGACCAAACTCCTTAACTATTGTATGTAAGATTAAACCTGCCTCTGCCCCATAACCGTTTTTATCAATAACTCCTTTAATCAACTCTCCATCTTTTATTACAACATAAGCATCATATTCACAATCCTCTTTCTTACACTCATCACACTTTCTACAAATCTTTGCTTTATATCTCAAATTCAATCCTTTTGGTAAAGCTTTACTGAATATCTTCTTACCAGAATATAATGGAATACCATTCTCTACTTTATCTGGCTCCCATAATTCATCTTTAATTCCTCCACTTCTTAAAATTAAAGTAGCTTCGTCTTTTGTGAAGTATTCTGATGTTAAAAGATAGGCTCCTGAGATGAAGTCATGTATAGCCCCAATAATAGGCCCTCCAAATCTTGGAGAGAGGATATGTTTTTCTACAAGCATTAAAGCCTCTGCCTCTGCTCTTGCCTCTTCTGATTGTGGGACATGTAAGTTCATTTCATCTCCATCGAAGTCAGCGTTATATGGTGGACAGACACATAAATTGTGTCTAAATGTTCTATATGGAAGAACTTTAACTCTATGTGCCATAATAGACATTCTGTGTAATGATGGCTGTCTGTTGTATAAAACAATATCTCCATCCATTAAGTGTCTCTCAACTATATCTCCTTCTCTTATATTTTCTGCCCAAAAATCTTTATTGCTTTCAGTTATCTTAACCTTATATTCTTGCTCTGTACCATCTCTACCAATCATCTTTCTTATAACGTAATTAACTCCTGGATGCTTATTAGGACCATTCTTTAATAACTTCCTAATTCTATCAATGTTGTATTTTGTTACTTTTTCTGGAACTGTTAACTCCTTAGCCACAATCTCAGGAACTCCAACCTCATTAATACTTAAGCATGGGTCTGGAGAAATTACTGTTCTTGATGAGAAGTTAACTCTTTTACCAGCTAAGTTGTATCTAAATCTTCCCTCTTTACCTTTCAACCTCTGAGCCAATGTTTTTAATGGTCTTCCACTTCTATGCTTAGCTGGTGGAATTCCTGGAGCTTCGTTATCGAAGTATGTATTAACATGGTATTGCAAGAGATTCCATAAATCTTCAATAATTAAATTTGGAGCTCCTCCTTCTATATTCTCCTCTAATCTATTATTAATTCTAATTATATCAACCAATTTGTGTGTTAAGTCATCTTCACTTCTTTCTCCTGTCTCTAAGGTAATTGAAGGTCTTACAGTTACTGGTGGCACTGGCAGAACAGTAAGAACCATCCACTCAGGTCTCGCAACTTCTGGATTTAGACCTAACAAGATACAATCTTCATCAGGAATCTTCTCTAAAATTTCCCTAACATCTGATGGAGTTAGTGTTTTTTCTTCATTTCCATCTACTCTATAGTATGTTGTTGGTTTTTCATATTTTATATCATACTTTATCTCTCCACAATGTGGGCAGATTGTAACTTTTGAGGCTTCTTTATAAACTTCTTCACAAACTTCCCACTTATTTCCACCATCTCTCTCCAATTTTTCCATCTTTTCTAAAATCTCTCTTCTTTTAGTCTCACTTATTGCTACTCTTCCACAGTGTGGACAAACAGCTTTCAATATCTTATATATTGTTTTGGCAAATCCTATATGTATAACAGGCTTAGCCAACTCTATATGCCCAAAATGCCCTGGACATTCTCCAATTCTTCCACCACATGTTTTACAAACTAAACCTGGGTCTATAACTCCCAACCTTGTATCCATTAAACCTCCATCTATTGGATAACCATCTTCATCATAGGTATCTGGTGTAACTATTTTAGCAACTGACATCTGCCTTATGTAATCTGGAGACAACAAACCAAACATTATTTCTCCAATCTCTTTAGGAATTTCGTATCTCTCCATCAACATCACCAAAAGTTAAGGATTTGCTTATTTTTTCTTTTTTTATTTAAATTACTTTCATTTAAATTATTGATAGCCAATTAGATTGAAAATTTAAATAATATGGCAATGGTTTATTGTTTTTGCTCAACTTTTTCTTTTTCTAAGTTTTCAACAAACTCTTCAAAATCTTCTAATTCAACTTTATCTTTAACTTTAAGTTTTGGTAAGATACACATACTCTTCAACTCATCTAACAACAGCTTAAATGCATAAGGTATTCTAACAAATGGAATCTTCTTGGAATTGTATAAGTTCTCAATTTCACCACATATTGGACAGTATTTTATGTTTCTCTTGTAATCTAATATTGCAAAGTCCCCACATTTTGAACATATACAGATATCGTAAGGGTCTGATTCATCCATAAGCCTTTCTTTTAATAGCATAGCTGCTCCATGACCAATTAAAACATCCCTCTCCATCTCTCCAAACCTTAAACCTCCTTCTCTTGCTCTACCCTCTGTTGGTTGTCTTGTTAGCACTTGGACAGGCCCTCTACTTCTTGCGTGTATCTTTCCAGCAACTAAGTGGTGTAATTTTTGATAGTATGCTATTCCAATGTAAATCTCTACTTCAAACTTCTTCCCAGTTTTTCCATCATACATAACTTCTTTACCGTGATGTTTAAATCCTAAAGCCTCTAAAGCTTTTCTTAAATCCCACTCTTTCTCTCCGCTAAATATAGTTCCATCTATCCTTCTTCCCTCCAAAGCTCCTACTTTACCTCCAAGCATCTCCAATAACTGTCCAACGGTCATTCTTGATGGAATTGCATGAGGGTTAATTATGATATCAGGGACTATCCCACTCTCAGTAAAAGGTAAATCTTCTTGTGGAACTGTAAGTCCCATAACTCCTTTCTGCCCATGTCTTGAAGCGAATTTATCCCCTAATTCTGGAATTCTCAAATCTCTAACTTTAACTTTAACTAATCTGTTTCCTTCTTTTGTTTCAGTTAGTATAACTTTATCAATATAACCTTCCTCTCCGTGTCTTACGACAACTGATGAATCTCTTCTCTGTGGTTTAACTTGGATTGTTATCTCATGCTCCTCTAAGAATCTTGGAGGAGAGGTTTTCCCAACAATTACATCTCCACCTTTTACATGAGCTTCTACAGCAGCAATTCCATCCTCTTCTAAATGAATATATGCTTCTTCTGACCTATAGCCCCTAACTCCCTTATCAGGAATTTCAAACCTATCCATTTGTCCTCCAGGATACCTTCTCTCACAAGCATCATAGGTTCTGAAGAAAGTACTTCTCCCCAAACCTCTATCAATTGCTGATTTGTTGAATACAATAGCATCCTCCATGTTGTATCCTTCATAGCTCATAATAGCTACAACGAAGTTCTGCCCTGCCGGTCTTTTATCGAACCCTAAAATCTCTTGATGTTTTGTTCTAACAATTGGCACTTGTGGATAGTGGAGATAATGCCCCCTTGTATCTAATCTCCATTTTATGTTACTCATTGGAATTCCTAATGACTGCTTCCCCATCGCTGCAGCCATTGTAATTCTTGGAGCAGAGTTGTGCTCAGGGTAAGGAGCTACTCCCGCCCCAATACCTAATATAGTGAGAGGGTCAATCTCCAAGTGTGTGTGTTTCTCAGTTAATTCCTCTTCTGATAGAGCAATATAAGCATTTTCCTCTTCTTCAGCATCCAAATACTCGATGACGCCTTCTTTAACTAAATCTGAGAATGTAATTTCTCCTTTTTTCAATTTTTCAATATGTTCTTTGGTTAATTTTGGTTTTCCATTCTCTACAACAATTAATGGTCTAACAATTCTCCCAGCGTCCGTGTTTATGTGTATATCATTATTTTCTTCATAATATACAACGGTAGTGTATTGAGGGAGTTCTCCTTTTCTTCTTGCTTCTCTAATATACTCAACAAGTTCTTCAGGTTTGTCAGTAGTTCCAACTAATTTTCCATTAACATAAATATTTACTTCCCTTGATGCCAAGTTTTTCACCTAAGAATGATTTTTTATTAGTTATGATTTTAAGACATTTAAAAAATCTAAAAATGTAAAATGTAATAATAAAAATCCTAATTATGATTGATACTCATTAATTCCAAATGATTTTAATAGCTCAATAACTTTACTATCCTCTTCTTCTCTTGTAACCTTACACATTATAGCAAAGTTTTTAACAAGACCACAGTTTGGTCCTTCTGGAGTTTCTGATGGACAGATTTTACCCCAATGAGTTCCATGCAACTCTCTTGCCTCAAAGTGTGGCTGTGACCTTGATAATGGTGAGACAATTCTTCTCAATTGGGAATTTGTTGCCAAGTAACTTGTTCTATCTAAAAGCTGACTAACCCCAGTTTTTCCTCCAACCCATGTTCCTGTTGCCATAGCATGCTTAATTCTTTCAGTTAATATATCGCTTCTTACAGCTGCTTGAATTGATGGTGTTTTATTCCTTAATGTCTGCCTTTCTAATTGATATTTAATATCCTTAACAAGTTGGCTGAAAGCATATCTGAACAAATCTTCCATCAAATCTCCAGCCAATTTAGCTCTTTTATATGCGTAATGGTCTTTATCATCCTCTCCTCTATATCCAAAGTAAAGTTCTAAAGCGTTTCTTGCCATTATTCCTAAGAATCTAATTTTCTTTGGGAAATCTTCTTTTGTAACTCCCAAATGAGGCAATAGATAGTTACATAAAACTGTTTCTGCTCTCTTTAATCTATAATCTTTTGCCTGACCTGGAGCCACTCTTTTTCCAATAAATTCTAAAGCTTCTTCAGGAGTGTTTATATTGTGCTCTTCCCTAATCTCTTGGATATTTAAAACAATCTCCATAAAGAATCTTTCATCATTAATTGCCTCAATAATGTCTTTATCTGTCTCAGCCCCAAGTGCTTTCATTAATATAACCAATGGAATCTGCCCAGGCATTCCAGGGAATGTAGCATACAATAAACCATCAGGATGTCTCTCAACTGTACATAGAGCTCTAAATCCATGTCTTGTTGAAAATACTTTTGCAACATCTACAATCTTTCCACTTCTCTCTGCTTTCTCACACAAAATTCTATTTGGAATTAAATCTTCTTGAGTAATCAAAACTTTCTCAGTACCATTAATTATAAAATAGCCAAATGGGTCTTCAGGGTCTTCTCCAAGCTCTATAAGTTCCTCTCTTGATTTTCCATACAAGTGGCAAATCTTAGAGCCAAGCATTACTGGAAGTTCTCCAATATAAACCTCAACTGTATCTCCTTCTCTCGCATTTTCTCCTTCACCAATAATAGGAGTCATTTCTAAATATAAAGGAACTGAATATGTTAAATCTCTAATTCTTGCCTCCATTGGAGTTATTGGTCTTATTGAACCATCAGCTTCTTTAATAACCGGTTTCCCTACTTTAATTTTTCCTAATTTAACTTTATACCCGCCAGAAATCTCTGTCTCAATATAACCAACTTCATCAATAATTTTTTGTAATCTATTTTCTACAAAATCGTTATATGACTCTATCTGGTGGTCTATTAAACCATGTTCTTTAAAATAAGCATCTACTAATTCTCTCATAATTGCCACCTATATTTTTTAAGATAATCAAGGCATTATTTAAGAGCTTAAATAATGCATCCGTTTTGATGAAACTTTTCCTAACCATAGGGGGTTTCACCCCCTATTGCTCTACCCGCATAGAGGGGCTATGCCCCTCTATTGCTATACTCCCCAAGGGTATCCCGAACCATAGGGGCTACGCCCCTATTGGTATACCCCAAAATTTTTGATGAAACTTTTTCTAAAAGTTTCTTTTTAAATAATTCGTTTAATAACTAATCTATAAGCTACACTAACTCCTGCTGTTGGACTTTTTCTAATTATTCTAATAACATCCCCCTCTTTAGCACCAATCTCTTGAATAACAGGGTCATCTTCATAAATTTTTGGTAGTTGCTGAATCTTTATATTATATCTCCTTAAAATCTCTTCAACTTCTTCTTTAGGAACTATTTCATGCTTTGGCACCAATATATGGTCTGTGACCTTCAAGGTTACTCCTCCCTTACAGTTTTATTTAAATACTATAAAAACAATAAAATTAAAAAAAGAGACTACGTGAGATAGAGATAACTGTGATGCATCCTTAGAAATATTTCTTTCTCATATTTATTTTTTACTTTTATTATTTTATAGAAATATTTTTATATTTAAATTTTTTGTTAATTTTTTATAGCTACCTTAACCTTTTTTTTAGTCCCTTCCTTTAGATTTTTAACAAACTCTTCCAATTCTTTTAGGAATTTCTTTTCATCTTTTATTTTGTTATTTTCATCTAAATGTTTCTCAACAATCTTAACAATCGCACTACCTACAATAGCTCCATCTGCTATCTCAGTTATTTCTTCAACATGCTCTCTCTTTGATATTCCAAATCCTACACAGGCAGGGATTTTTGAAAACTTTTTAACTCTTCTAATCAGCTCTTTTGTCTCTTCAGCTACTTTTTCTCTTGCTCCGGTAATTCCAGTTACAGAAACAACATAAACAAATCCCCTACACTTCTCTAAAATTTTTTTAAGCCTATCGTCTGGTGTTGTTGGTGCAACCAAAAATATTAAATCAACCTCATACTTTTTACAGTAATTGTATAAGCTATCTGCTTCCTCAATTGGTAAATCAGGAACTATAATCCCTGCAATTCCAACCTCTTTACATTTTTTAACAAACTCTTCCTCACCCATTTTAAATATAATATTATAATAAGTTAAAAACACCTTTGGAGTGTTTGGAAACTTCTTATTCAATTTTTTAGCTAATTCAAATGCTTTTAAAGGATTCATCCCACTGTTTAAAGCTCTATCATCTGCTTTTTGTATTGTAATTCCATCTGCAACAGGGTCAGAAAATGGAATACCTATCTCAACAATATCTGCATGTTTACAAATAACTTCTAACGCCTTTTCTGAAATCTCTAAGTTTGGGTCTCCTCCAACATAAAATGCAACAAATGCCTTTTCTCCTTTGTTTTTTAACTCTTCAAATTTTTCTGATAATTTCATAATCCTCCCTCGAAACTTTTAATAAAATAATAAGCTATGTATTTTTTAAATCTCCCTCCCTAAAGCTTTAGCAACTGTCTGAACATCCTTATCTCCTCTACCAGACAGATTTATAACCATTACATCATCTTTATCCAACTTATCAGCCAATTTAACAGCATAAGCTAATGCATGAGAGCTTTCTAATGCTGGCAAGATTCCCTCTAACCTACAAAGTAATTGAAATGCCTCTAAAGCTTCGTCATCTGTTACATAAACTGCCTTAATTCTTCCTTCATCCTTTAAAAATGAAAGCTCAGGCCCTACTCCAGGATAATCCAATCCAGCAGAAATACTGTAACTTTCTTCTATCTGCCCAAACTCATCCTCTTTAACATAAATCTTAGCCCCATGTAAAACTCCAACTTCTCCAGCACATAATGAAGCTCCATGCATTCCTGTTTCAATTCCTTTTCCTCCAGCTTCAACAGCATAGAGTTCAACATCATCATCTAAAAACTCGTAAAATGCTCCTATAGCATTACTTCCTCCTCCAACACATGCAATAATAACATCTGGCAATCTTCCCTCTTTCTCTAATATTTGCTCTCTAATCTCTTTACCTATAACTCTTTGAAACTCTCTAACCATCATTGGATATGGATGAGGACCTAAAGCAGAACCAAGCAAATAATAAGTTGTTCTAACATTAGTTGTCCAATCCCTTAAAGCTTCATTTACAGCATCTTTTAATGTCTGTGAGCCACCAAATACAGGAACTACTTTAGCTCCCATCAACTCCATCCTAAAAACATTCAACTTTTGCCTTTCAACATCCTTAGCTCCCATATATATTATGCATTCCAACCCAAGCTTAGCACATGCTGCTGCAGTAGCAACTCCATGCTGCCCAGCTCCTGTTTCTGCTATGACTCTCTTCTTACCCATTTTTTTAGCTAATAAAGCTTGTCCTAAAGCGTTATTTATTTTATGAGCTCCTAAATGAGCTAAATCCTCTCTCTTTAAATAAACTTTACAGCCAAGCTCTTCACTCAATCTTTCAGCATAGTATAATGGAGTAGGTCTTCCAACATAATCCCTCAATAAAGCATAATACTCCTCTCTAAAGTTTCCTTCATTGTTTATCCAAAATCTTTTAAATGCCTCTTCTAATTCAGTTATAGCTGGAACTAATGTTTCTGGAACGAATTTACCTCCATATATACCAAATTTTCCATTTTCATCTGGATACATGTCTTTATATTTCTTCAAGATAGACACCCCAAAAGATAATTTTAGCTTCAGAAATAGTATTTGGTAATAATACTTATACGTTTGTCCTAATATATTCAAATAAATTATATTTCTGCATTCAACCTATTATTACTTTAAAAATTTATTTCTACAAAAATCCTATTGTACTTAATGCAATGCGATGATTCCAACCAATATATATCCTAATAGAACATATAAGAACGTTTTTTCCTCTTTATGCTCATAGATATGGGGAGCAAGCATAAGAAATGCTCCTAAAAACACTCCTCCAGAAAATGCTAACAATATCTTTGTAGGTACATCCTTTAAAGTCATCAATCCCACTATTGTCCCAAGAACAGTTCCAAATGACACAATAACCCCTGGATAGAGAGGATTTTTATAAACTCCTTTTAATGGAGAAATTAAAACAAATCCAGCTGGGAGTTTATGCATCAATATAGCAAGATACAGAGGAAGCCCTATCTCACTTATATAAGAGACAGCAATTATCAACCCATCTATAAACGTATGGATAAAGAATGATATTGGATAAATAAATTTAATTTTAAGCTCTCCTTCTAAGTTATCACACTCTACACAGTATTTTTTTGATAATGGACAATATGCAAGATATCTTTCAATAAGATAAACAGTTATCATCCCAAAAATTACATACAATACAAACATATCAGAATATGATTTTGGAATTAGTATTAGAGTTGCAACTCCAAATATAAACCCAAAAGAAATTGCTTCAAATTCATATTTATATTTTTAGAGATACAGAGCAATATGCTAAAATTTCTCCAATACACATAACAATAAAGCTTAAAATTGCAATAAATATTGGAATTACATCCATAAAATACACCAAGTTAGGTATTTCTTATTTTAATTTTTAATATTCTTATTATTTTATATATATTGTACATTGTATTTTTTGTATTTTTTTAGCTTAGCGAATGTCAATCATATTAAGATTTCTAATATTGGATATTAATTAAGCTAATAGTTATTATTTTTTAATAATAAGTTCCAAAAAATATTTATATTAAAGGAATACTCTAAATAATTAGTAAAATATTTATTGGACTTAGTGTTGATAATACTAATATGCATATTAAGTATTAAAAATGGTGATATTTTGGTAGTAAAAATAGGAATAATAAAGTGTGGTAATATTGGGGTCTCTCCAGTTATTGATTTGGCATTGGATGAGAGAGCAGATAGAAAAGATATAGCAGTTAGAATTTTAGGTAGTGGGGCTAAAATGGACCCAGAATCAGTTGAAGAAGTTACTAAAAAGATGGTTGAAGACATTAAACCTGATTTTATTATTTATGTTGGGCCAAACCCAGCTGCTCCTGGTCCAAAGAAGGCAAGAGAAATTTTAAGTAAATCTGGAATTCCTACAATAATTATTGGTGATGCTCCAGGTTTAAGAGTTAAAGACGAGATGGAACAGCAGGGATTAGGATATATAATTGTAAAATGTGACCCAATGATTGGTGCAAGAAGAGAATTCTTAGACCCTGTTGAAATGGCATTATTTAATGCTGATATTATAAGAGTTGTAGCAGGTACTGGAGCTTTAAGAATTGTCCAGGAGGCTATTGACAAGGTTATTGATGCAATTAAAGAAGGTAAAGAGCCAGAGCTTCCAAGAATTGTAATTAATGAAGAAAAAGCTGTTGAGGCAATGGAATTCACCAACCCTTACGCAAAGGTAAAGGCAATGGCTGCCTTTGTTATTGCTGAAAAGGTTGGGGATGTTGATGTTAAAGGATGCTTTATGACAAAAGAGGCAGAGAAATATATTCCAATTGTCGCCTCTGCTCATGAAATGCTTAGATATGCTGCCAAATTGGTAGATGAAGCTAGAGAATTGGAGAAAGCAATGGATGCCGTTAGCAGAAAACCACACAGTACAGATGGAAAGAGATTAAGTAAAAAAGCATTAATGGAAAAACCACAATAAGTAATTCTCCTTTTATTTTTTATTCTTTTCTTTTATTATTTTGCAAATCTCTTTTAACAGTTGCAGTTTATTTCCTTTATAATCAACTTCCACACATCCACATATCTCCCAATGTTGTCTTGGATATCTCTTTTCTCTATGAATCTTTGGTTCTAACCCAAGTTTTTTTAATGCTTTCTCAATATCTCTTAAATTTGGATTTTCTATAGCTAAATCTTCTGGAACTCTTCGTCCCTCTCTCCTACTTTTATTTTTGTCAATGTATGCTGGCCAAATAATCATCATCTCCCTCTAAATCCATCCTGACTTTCTGAATATATAGACAAATGTTATTATCGTAATAACCATCAAAGCCATTACAAGCCAGAAACCCTGAGGATTGCTTGCTAAAGGTAAATAAGAGAAATTCATCCCATATATTCCCGTAATCCACATAGGAACAGCGAAAATTGTTGTAACCATAGTTAGTATCTTCATAATTTGGTTCATTTTTATATTTTCTAATGAAAGAGTTATATCCATCATTGATGTCAAAACCTCTCTATAAGTTGCTGACATATCAATCAACTGTAAAGTGTCATAGTATAGATCTTCAAAGTTTTCTCTATCTTCTCTTGTTGTTATTGGAAGATATTTCCTCTTTAACAAAACTAAAACGTCTCTATTAGCTATCAAAGATTTGTGAAAATAAACTAAAGTCTTTCTTAAACTTAATATACCTTCCATAACTTCCCTATCATATCCAACCAATAATCTATCCTCCAACTCCTCTAACTCATCCTCTAATCCAATTAAAATTCTTGAATAACTTCTTGTAATCTCATTTAGTATATGATATAACAAAAAGCCAATTCCTCTCTCAAACATAACCCTTGGCTTTTTTGTTAATATCAATTTATGTAATCTTCCAATCGCCTTTATTTTATCTGAGTGAATTGTTAGCAATACATTATCTTTAATATAGATACCAAGAGATGTTGTTGTAATATCTTCCTCAAATAATGGAGCTTTATATATAATTAAATAAAATTCTTCATCTTCCTCTACCCTTGGAATTTCCTGTTCATCTAAACCAATTTGTAAATCAGAGACAGAAATACCAATTTTTTTAGAGAGTTTATATAGCTCTTCATCTTTTGGGTCATAACTATCAATCCAAATAAGTTTATAATCTTCAAAACTAACATCATCAAATTTTGGCTCAACAATACTACCATCCTTAGTTATAGCAATGACTGTAATCATATTAGCCCTTTGTAATGTTTATAGTTTTGTGCAAAATAAACTAAACTTTATAAGGAAAATTTGAATGTCTTCCAAAAGGAAGACATTCATTAATGCCTTATTTATTATAAAAACTTTTGCACAAAACTATAATTAAATTTAGTCCTCGTCTGAACTTTTAGTAAATAATATGACGGAGAGGATAATTGCAATAGATATATAGATTATAACATACATAACAAACGTTATAAATCCAATTTCTCCCAACAAATAGTTTCCACCAGTAATGATTAGTTCTCTTGTAATGAATATACATATCAAATAGAAAAAATATTTTTTAAAGATTTCTAAGATTCTTTGTTCAGAATGTATAACATTATCTACAAACTTTCCAACCATTAAAATTAACAAAGCTAAAACCATAGAATCCACAAAATGCAGTAAAAATTTTCCTATAAACTCATTCAGTGTTGTTAATTGATGAGTTGAGCTTATTGAGTATGTAAGTCCAATAATTAATATAAACAGAGATATAGTTGCTGAGATTGGAAAAACTCTTCCCACAGAAAACTCTTCTTTATTTTTAATTTTTTCAGCCAATAACTTTCTAACACCAACACCCTCTGATAATATATACAATCCAATAATTCCAACAACAATCCTCCATCCAATATCTGCAAATATCGCATATAATATCAAAGAAAAACCTGTAAATGTTAAAATTAAAGGGATGTATTCTTCCATAGTCTTTTTTATAAATTCCTGAATCAAATAGTAGGTGGATTCTAAGGTTTCACTCTGTTTAACAACAACTCTCTTTTTCCAAACAAAAACATTTTTTGATTCTAAGTATTTTAAAATCATTTCATCCTCTTTTCCATCAGAGACCAAATAAATAAAATCTGGATTATACAAATATAATAGAAAGTCTATCTGCTCCTTTAATCTTAAAGCACACTTCTCTGATTCAACATCAACATCTCCAGAAATTATAGCTATTTCTACATCTTTTCCACTGGCTTTTAACTCATCATAAATCTTAACTCCCCCAAGAATTGCATTAACATCACTATCTCCAGGGTCTGCCAAACCCAATTTTATCAATGCCTTTATATTTTCATCTCTTCCCAAAATTGGTGTATTTAAGCCAGCTTTTCTCCCAATATCGTCATCAATATCAACAACAAGAACAAGATAATTTTTTACTTTTTCTCCTGGCATTTCTACTCCCTCTACCAAGCAAATAAAGACAATAAATATAAATAATAGAAATTTAGTCAAAAAATAAATAAACAATTTGACAGTATTTTCTAATATCTTTATTATATATAAATTTAGTTATTTTTATAAATTTTTAGCTAAAAATCCATCCCCAGATGGCTATAACTATTAGAGATAGAGTTGTTGTAATAAATATAGATGAAGCTATCAATTTAACATCTAACTCATACAACGTTCCTAAAACAAGGCTCATCATTGCTGAAGGCATAGAACTCTCAACCAATAAAACATTTTTATCTAATCCCTTTATATTGATTAGTTCAGATAATGTAAAGGCAGTTGCTGGGGATACAATAAACCTAAATATAGAAGCTACAATACCCCAAAAAACTCCAAACTTTAAAGCTTTTGGTGAGAGAGATAAACCCAAAGACATCATAATCAATGGAACTGTTGCTGAAGACAGATAATTTAAAGATTTTAAGAGAAAATTTGGAATATATTCTAACCTAAAACCAAAAAATACTAATAATATTGTAAAAATTCCTGTTATTAAAGGAGGGAATTTAGCCATCTCTTTTAAAATATTTTTATTTTTACTCTTTCCAAACTTTATTCCAACATAAGTTCCTAATAGCATTGTAGCAAAAACCCCACCTAAATCGCAAAATATTGCTCTTGCTAAACCACTTTCACCAAACATTCCCAAAGTTACAGGATATCCTAAAAATCCAGTATTTCCAAGCATTGAAACTAATATTAACCCACCAAGCTTCTCATCTTTTAGTTTAAAAATATGTTTTCCAAGAAAATAAGCTAAAATTCCAACAAATAAGCAAGATAGAAAAATAACCACTGGAAGCTTTAAAAACTCCAATATTTGAGAAGAAGAGACATTTTTTAATATAGTTAAAAATATCGTTGAGGGCATAGCTATATAGATAACGATATTGTTTAAAATTTTTGCATGCTCTTCTCTTAAAATTTCAAATACCTTTGAAAAATATCCTACTAAAACTAAAATTAAAACAATTAGAACGACATCCATAATATCACATATATATTTAGCTATTTTACTAATTTCCCTTCTTCATCTATCTCTCCCTTCCTAATCCTTGTTGTAGATATCGGTTTTCCATTTTCTGCCATTATATGCTTAAAAACAATAATTTTTAATGGTTGTAATCCTCTAAGTTTTCTAATTTCATTTATTTTCTCAGCATTTTTTAATGTTTCTTGAGTAACAACTATAGCATCATAATCTTCAGTTATTGCATCTCCATAAGCGTCATTTATAATTTTAATTTTATAATCTGCTTTTATACTATCTAAAAAATTTTTCAAATTTTCTATTCTTGTTTTTAAGTCATTTATTTCATGTGTTTTATATTTTTTGGCAAACTCATCAGTTGTTATTCCTACAGTCAATTTTCCTAAAGAAGCTGCATATTTTAAAAGTTCTTTATGACCTTTATGTAGAATATCAAATGTTCCTCCAACTACAACTTTCATAACTATCTAACCTTTTTTAAAAATTTATATAACTCATTAGATAACTTTAGAATATCTTCAACTGAAATTTTAAAGACTTTTTCATTAATTAATTTTATTTTATCATTATTTTTATTAACAAATTCATTTAATAACTCTCTCATCTCTTCCTTTGGAAAGTTTAATTCCTTAGATGAATCAATTAAAGCTTTCCTAACAGATTTATTTCTGTGTTGAAATATAGCCCTCAAAAAATTATCAAAGAAATCCTCATTCTCTATATAATATTTATTTTTATTAGGTTTTATTTTAACTATTGCTGAATAAACCTTTGGTTTTGGATAAAAGGCATTTGGAGGAATTTTAGCTATTATCTCAACATCTGCTCTTGCTTGAACTGCTACACTCAACCTTCCATAATCTTTTGTACCTTCCTTTGCTATCATCCTTTTGGCAAATTCATACTGATACATCAAAACAGCTAAATCAAAACCTCTTTTTAATAATTTAAATGTTATTGGTGATGAAATCTGATATGGAAGATTTGCAACAACCTTATTGAAATCTAAATTGTTTAAATCAACTTTTACTGCATCTGCCCATATAATTTCAATATTATCATAATTTTCTTTTAATTTATTAGCATAAGGCTCCAAATTTTTATCAATCTCAATAACATAGACTTTTTTAGCATTTTTAGATAACTCTTCTGTTAAAATACCTTTTCCTAATCCAATCTCTAAAACTATATCATCCTTTGTTAAATTTGCCGCTTTAACTGCTTTATTCACATAATTTTTATCTATTAAAAAACATTGCCCCAATCTTTTTTTAGGTTTAAACATTGTTTTCACTCTTTAAATACTCCTTAAAACAAATAAAAAAATTATTGAAAATATTAAAGGCTTATAATTAGATTTTATGATTATTTTTATGATTCTAACAACTTAACAACTTTTTCCTCAATCTCATCAACTGGTTTATTTAGTATATTAGCCAATGCCTCAGCAAATATTTTTGCATACTTCATAACATACTTTCTCTTTTTCTCTTCTTCAGCCTCTCTTCTAATTCTTGATAAATATTTCTCTAATTCTCTACCACAAATCATCAATGCATGTCTAATTTCATTATAAATCTCTTCATTTTCATTTTCACTGCAAGCAACTGCCTGCTTTCCTGCAGAAGTGTAAGGTATAAAGGTGGATATTAAATTAACAAACACTGTTATTGGAGCTTCTTCTCCTCTCAACCCATACCTCTTCCAGTTTATGCTTTTCACAGCTTTAGTTAAACCACAAGCAGAGGCATCATATAGCAAAGGGACATGGTTGGCAAATCTCATAATCTCCATTCTTCTTCCTTCATCACTCTGCCTTCCTGCATTGCCACCATAAGCTATTGCTACTTCAACAGCAAATGGTATTCCTCCTTTATAAGTTTTTGGATTTCTTGTAATTGCCTTAACAAAATCTGGCTGTAAAAGTTCTTTTAATGATTTTTCTATATTCTCTGCTCCTATTGGTCTTAAGCCAGATGTTGGTGGAGCCATGAATTCCATACTCTGTAGGCAATTAACAATCATCTCCGCCTCATCCCAAGTCAATTCCTTAGGATTTTTATTTAAGATTTTTTTAACCTCTTCTTCAAATTTTCTTAGTTCTTCATCTGATATTAACCCTTTATTTTTTATTTCAGCAATAAAGTTTTCTGGCGGTTTTACAATGTTTTTAACTTTTTTGTTTAATTCATCAACAACTGTAGCTGATAAATAGTTCTTTTCAGCCCATTCCATAAAGTTTTCTGGGATTTTTTTAAAGTGATTCTTTATTTTGTTAATTTCTTCTTCACTTAGCTTATTAAATAAATATTCCATTGTTACATATTTTAAAGCGTATCTCTTTAACTCATCTAAGCTCTCTGGAAGGTTTTTAATTAACATTTTAACTGTATCTATCTCATCATTACTAATATAATCTTTAAATCTACTTAAATAGCCCTCAATATCAATATCTAAATAACAGGAAACAACCATGCTCCAAAATATACTGTCTTTAAATTTCTTTAATATCAAATCTCTAAGTATATAAGTAGAAAGCTCCTTAATTCTTTTTGTTGTAACTCTTGAAAGCTCAGAGACAAGCATTGAAGAAACTTTCTTTGATTTTGTCTTTCTTGCAATGTATAAAAGTTCATCAGTAGTTAAACCATAAGGATGGGGTTTCATTTCCTCTGGTTTTTTTGGTAATTCATTAACAACCCTATCAAATACAACCTCTCCATAAGGGTCTTTTAATATAATTTTTGCGTGTGGTGTAGCTAAACTTATTCTCCTCAAATATTCAAAAGGTCCAGACTCTCCTCTATTGTAGCTAACTTCTTTAAACTCACCCTCTACTCTTGTTCCTCTCCACTTTCCTTTTCTAACTTTTTTTGAAACAATTTCTCCTTCATTTTTCTCTACATTCATCTTTACTTCAACTTCATAAATATTGCCATCTCCAGTAGAAGTTATAATCTTTAATGGCTTTCCTGTTGTTATTTGAGAGAATAACAAAACTCCTGCAGCTCCAATTCCCTGTTGTCCTCTTGATTGAATAAACCTATGCATCTTAGAACCTGCTAACATCTTTCCAAATACCTTTGGAATAAATTCTAAAGGAATTCCTGGACCGTTATCTTCAACCGCCACTTTATAGTGGTCTGCTCCCAACTTCTCAATCTCAACTTTTATATCTGGTAAAATACCAGCTTCTTCACAAGCATCTAAGCTGTTTGTAACCAATTCATGAATTATAGTTGTTAAACTCTTAATCTTTCCACTGTATCCAAGCATATGTTTATTTTTTCTAAAAAATTCAGCTACTGAATGTTCTTTAAATTCTTTAAATAAAGTTTCACTCATATATCCCACCACTAAAGTTAATTTTCAAATAGGATTTTCGCATTTATAGATTTATCATTATATAACATTTGGAATTTAATTCATACAATAAATTTATTCTTGGAAAGTCCTATTTTGAAACTCAATTCTTATATGTTAATGGAAATATATAAAATTTAAAATCATACATGTTTATATATTAAACCAAAAATTTGTGAAAAAATAAAAATAGCTAAAATTTCTTTTCTTTATTTTCTTTAACAACAATCATCCTATCTGTACATGTAAAGCATGGGTCACAGCTTGCAATAATCAATTCAGCATCTGAAACATGATGTCCTGGTAAGATAGCTTCCATACAAGCTAAGTTAGTTGCTGTTGGTGTTCTAACTTTTGCCTGCCTAACTCTTCCATTTTCATCTAAACCATAGGAATAATAAACCTGCCCTCTTTGAGCTTCATTATAAACATCTATTGGTTTGAATTCTTTTAATTCATAGTTTGGATTATATATTCTCTTATCTAAGTTTGGCAAGTCTTTTAAACCCTGTCTAATTATTTTAATACTTTCAAAACACTCATAAAATCTCACAGCCAATCTACTAAAAACATCTCCATCATCAAATAAAACTTCTTCAAACTCAAAGTTATCATAAACTGGAACCTGCCCCTTTTTTCTCATATCACAAGATATTCCACTACCTCTTGCAGTAGGTCCTAAAGCATGTAATTTTTTAGCAGTTTTTTTATCTAAAACTCCAACATCTTTAATTCTCGCCATAATCATTGGGTCATTTATTGTCCTATCTAACAATTTTTTTAAGTTTTCTTCAAACTTTTCTAATTTCTCTAATAATGCAGGGATTTTACTCTCATTTATATTACATCTCGGTCTAATTCCCCCTATTATTGGACAAGAGTATTGAGCTCTTCCTCCTGTAATCTCTCCTAAAATTTGCATTATCGGCTCTCTAATCATAAATGCTCTAAAAGCCATAGTCTCAAAACCTAAAACTTCAAATGCATGTCCAAATAATAGCGTATGAGAATGTAATCTCTCCAATTCTTCAACTATAGCCCTTATATACTCAGCCCTCTCTGGAACTTCTATATCACATCCTCTTTCAGTAACCATTACATTACACCATACATGAATGTGAGAGCAGATTCCACAAATCTTTTCTGATAATATACTAACCTTCTCTGGAGGTAATCCTTCCATAATAAGTTCTATCCCCCTATAATTAACACCAATTACTAATTCAGCTTCTTTTATAATCTCATCTTCAATAAATAATCTTAATCTGTGAGGTTCAAGCATTGTTGGATGAACTGGACCTATAGCTATTTCTCCCTCATACTTCATGAACAACACCTAATAATTATAAACATTGATTAGACATAATTATATGACCTACCAACAATGAGTAGAATAATTTATCATAATTAATAATGATAATTTACCTAACCTTTTATATACTTTTGTTTTAATAAACTTATTAGATTTTATTTTTATAAAATTATTAAAAATCTGGTGATTGTTATGACTCAAATGGACGATGCAAAAAATGGAATTATTACAGAAGAAATGAAAATTGTTGCTGAAAAAGAAAAAATTGACGCTGAAAAACTTAGAAAGCTTATAGCAAAAGGTTATGTTGTTATTCCAAAAAATGTTAATAGGGATACTGAACCCATAGGTATTGGGCAGTATTTAAGAACTAAAGTAAATGCAAACATTGGAACTTCTCCAGATTGTGTTGATATTGACTTAGAGATAAAAAAGGCAAAAATTGCTGAAAAGTATGGAGCAGATGCAGTTATGGATTTAAGTACTGGAGGTAATTTGGATGAGATAAGAAAAGCTATAATGAAGGCAGTTAAAATTCCTATTGGAACAGTTCCAATTTACGAAGTAGGAAAATTAGCGAGAGAGAAATATGGAAGAGTTATTGATATGGATGAAGATTTAATGTTCAATATAATTGAAAAACAGGCAAAGGAAGGCGTAGATTTTATGACATTGCATTGTGGTATAACTAAGCAGTCAGTTGAAAGGTTAAAAAATAGCAAAAGAATAATGGGTGTTGTTAGTAGAGGAGGGGCTTTTTTAACAGCTTATATATTATATCACAATGAAGAAAATCCATTATACAAAAACTTTGATTATTTATTAGATATTCTTAAAGAATATGATGTAACCATAAGCTTAGGAGATGGAATGAGACCTGGTTGCTTAGCAGATAACACAGACAGAGCTCAAATTGAAGAACTAATTATTTTAGGAGAGTTAGTTGATAGATGTAGAGAAAAAGGAGTTCAATGTATGGTAGAAGGGCCTGGACATGTTCCTATAAACTACATAGAAACAAACATTAGATTGCAGAAAAGTTTGTGTAAAAATGCACCATTCTACGTTTTAGGGCCAATAGTTACAGATATAGCACCTGGTTATGACCACATAACATCCGCAATTGGTGGAGCTTTAGCTGGTTACTATGGAGCTGATTTCCTCTGCTATGTAACTCCAAGTGAACATTTAAGATTGCCCACAATAGAAGATGTTAAAGAAGGAGTTATAGCCACTAAAATAGCCGCTCAAGCTGCTGATGTTGCTAAAGGCAATAAGTTAGCATGGGAGAAAGAGATAAAGATGGCTCATGCAAGGAAAAATCATGATTGGGAAAAGCAGTTTGAATTAGCAATAGATAAAGAGAAAGCAAGAAATATGAGAGAAGAAATTCCTTCAAAGGACGAAAGAGCTTGTTCAATTTGTGGAGATTACTGTGCTTTGTTGATGGTTGAGGAGTTGGGAAAAAGGTAAATTAAAGAAAAAATAAAAATTTTATATTATCCAAAATTATTTTAATAAATTCTTTAAAATCTTTAAAATTTGATATTTATTTTAATTTAATAGGACTTTCGCAGGAATAAATCTATTTTATGAATATAGACTCCTAAAGGTGTTAAAATTCCAAATTTAATATATAATCTGTGAAAGTCCCATTTAGAATATTTTAGGTGTTTATTATGGATAAAAATGAGTTAATAACTGAGATTTTAAAAAATGAAGTTGTTAAGGCATTAGGATGCACAGAAGTTGGATTAATAGGCTATACTGTTGCTAAGGCAAAACCAGAAGATTTGTATTCAATAAAAGAGATTAAACTAATTTTAGATAAAGGAACATTTAAAAACGCCTATTCAGTTGGAGTCCCAAACACTAACAAATTTGGTATATTGCCAGCAGTTGTTGGAGGTTTGTTAGGAAATAAAGAAAATAAATTGGAAGTATTTAAAGATATAAAATATGATGAGAAATTGGAGAAATTTATAGAAAATAAGCTAAAGATAGAAGTTATTGACTCAGATGTATATTGTAAGGTAATTATAGAAGCAGATAAGACTTACGAAGCTGAAACTAAAGGTAGCCATTCTGGAAAATCTCTATCTGATGACTTAAAAAATGCTTACAAAAATTTAACTCTCAAAGATTTCATTGATTATATTGAAGATATTCCAGAAGATATTGTTAATATTATAAAAGAAACAATAGAAACAAACAAAAACTTATCAACACCAGAAGTTCCAGAAGATTTTATCAATCTAAGTTTAGATGATGAAACACTAAATTATATGCTTAAAAAAACTATCTCAGCAGTTTATAATAGAATGATTGGCATTAATAAACCAGCTATGGCTATTGCAGGTAGCGGAAATATGGGATTAACAGCTACTTTACCAATAATTGCTTATGATGAGATAAAAGGAAATGATGAAGAGAAATTAATAAAATCTATCACATTATCTGCTTTAACCACAATATATTCAGCTTACTATTCATCCTACATCTCAGCAATGTGTGGATGTGTAAATAGAGGAGGGATTGGAGCTGTTTCTGGTCTATCATATTATATTTTTGGGGCAGATAAAATTGAAGAAAGCATTAAGAGCTTTACAGCTAATCTTCCAGGTATTATTTGTGATGGAGGAAAAATTGGATGTGCTCTAAAAATTGCTTCAGGTATATTTGCAATATATTTGTCTTTATTCTCTAAAGTACCTTACACTAATGGAATTGTTGGAAAGGACTTTAAGGAATGCATAGAGAATATTGGAAAAATTGGTAAGGCAATGGAACCTGTTGATGATGTGATAATAGAGATATTGAAAAACAAAAAATAACTATTTTTTAAAGATAATTTTTATTACTCTTTTTAATGTTAAATTCTCCTCATACAACAAAACACCAATTTTAAACAGCTTTATTGATAAGATAAATGATACAGCTATACTAACAATCATAATAGTTGTTGATAATGCAATTTCTGTTAAAGGTAGTTGAGTTACACTTTCCCTTAAAACTACTGTATATGGGGCAGTAAATGGAATATATGAGAGGATTTTAGCCATGTAATGATTTGGATTAACCATTATCGTGTTCATAAACATTATTGGAATAATTTGGATGATTATTATTGGAGACATTAGTTGAGAGGCATCTTTTGGATGAGAAAACAAGGAAGAGATTCCACATAACAAAGAGGAATAAAATAAATATCCCAATATAAAATAAAGTAAGGCTAAGATTGCTAAAAATGGAGAAACTTTAACAGCAAAGATTACTATTACAGGTAAAGCGAATAATAGCCAAATACTTATTTGCACTAAACCAACTACTGAAATCCCCAATATTTTACCAAACATTACATTTTCAGGTGATGCATAACATAATAAAAGCTCCATAATTCTATTTTGCTTCTCTTCAATAATTGATGAGACAATAATCCCTGATAAGGAAGAGATAGCCATATAAAGCAAAAATACAAATCCAATAGGCAACAATTGGGATAAAAGTGTTTCTTTTTCAAATTCTTTCTCAGATACTGAATAAATCTCAAGATTCATTGGATTTACAACTCTATTATATGTTTTATTATCAACCTTATCTTTTAAAAGCTTTTTTAGTAAAAATTTATTTAGTGTATCTGTAATTATAGGATTTGGAGACTTTGTTGTGGAATAAATAGTTATTTTTCCTGTCTCTAAGTAATCATTTGGTATAAATATTAAAGCATCTATGCTTTTATTTAAAACATCCTCTTTACCTTTTTCAAAATTCTCATATTTTATGAAATATATAGTTGTATTTTTTCCAAAATTATTTTCTATAACTTTATTTGGAATCTCTAAGCCGAATTCATCAACATATCCAACTTTTATTTCTTTTATATCAAACATCATAAAACTTCCAATTATCGCTAAGGCAATTATAATTAAAGGTCCTATAACAGTGGCTATTAAAAACTGTTTTCTTTTTATATTGCTGAGAATTTCTCTCTTCCCAATAGTTAAAATTTTTTTAGTATCAAGTTTCATTATTACCACCTAAATCCAAAAATAGCTCTTCCAATGAATATCTAACTTCAAATTTAACAACATCTTCTGCCTTTTCTTTTAAAATTAAAATTCCCTCATTATAAGGAATTTCTTTCTTTATTAACTTTCCATTTTCTAAATACTCAATATATGCCATTTTTCTGCAGATATTTTCAATCTTTCCATAATGTATAGCTTTCCCTTTCTTTAAAATTAAAACTCTATCACACAGCCTCTCTATCTTTTCCAATTGATGAGTTGATAATACAATTGCCTTTCCTTCATTTTTTAATTCAAATATTATATTCCTCAATAGCTTAACATTAACAACATCTAATCCAGAAAACGGCTCATCCAAAATAACAATATCTGGATTATGAATAACTGAAACAATAAATTGGACCTTTTGCTGATTTCCTTTAGATAGCTCTTTAATTTTTGAGTTTTTATAATGAGAAATGTTTAATTTATTTAACCAGTAATCAATACTTTTGGCAATCTCTCCTCTTTCCATCCCTGCCAATTCACCAAAAAATTTTAATACATCTACAACTTTTTCATCTCTATAAAGTCCCCTCTCTTCTGGCAAATAGCCAATCTTTCCATTAATCTCTACATAACCAGCATATTCCCCAATAATTCCAGCTAATATCCTTAAAGTAGTAGTTTTTCCAGCCCCATTATGTCCCAATAATCCAAAAATCTCCCCCTCATAAACCTCAAAAGAAATCTTATCTAAGACCTTTTTATCCCCAAAGTATTTTGTTAAATCCTTCACAACAATTTTTGGCTCCATTTTTTCACATTAATGAGTTTTTTGAGCTTTTTAATAATATTATTTGTTTTTTTATAAATTTTGTAATAAAAATATTAAATATAAACTCCTAAAAGTGTCAAAGTAACCTTATTTTATATAAACTACAAAAGTTCTATATTACAACGATAATTAAAATATTAAATAACCATTCATAGATGTGATAAAATGCTTGAACCAATAGCCTATGATATTGGAAGATTATGCAAAGAGAAGGATAAAGAGCTAACTCCAAAGCTAATTGACATTGATGTTAAAGCTGATGGCATAAAGATGCCTTATGATACTTATAGAGAACTAACACCAATATTTAAAAAATCATTTATTGGAACTACCGAATATAAAGGTAACGAAATTAAATACCAAATACTAAACTTTGGTAAGCATGTTGATTTAATTAACTTAGATGATGCTGATTTATATGTTATTGCAGATGGTAGAAGGTTAATAGAAAGGAAAGAGTTACAAATAATCCCAAAAATTAGAGAGAAAATATCTCCAAACTCAGCAATTTATTTCCCTGCAACATTTCCTTGGGAAATACCACTATTGGTTTATATGGGTATTGATTACTTTGATGATTCTTTAGCTAAGTTATATGCGGCAATGGGTTACAAATTTACAAAAAATAGAGTTATAAAGGTTGATAATTACAACTTTGAAGAACTCTACAATCTTAACAAGAAAGTTTATGTGGAAATCTTAGAAGAAGTCAAAATATCTATAAAAAATGGATTTTTAAGAAATGTTGTTGAAGAAACTTCCATATCTCATCCATATTTATGGGCAAATTATAGAAGGTATATACCAGATTTAAGAAACATCCCATTATCAAAAGAGAATAAAATTATTGTAACCACAAATATCAACATTCCAGAGGTTAAAAAATACTTAGAGAGATTAGATAGATATGAGCCATATTCAAATGTTATAGTTTTATTGCCATGCTCATCAAAAAAGCCATATTCAACCTCTCAATCACATCAAAAGTTTATAAAGGCAATAAATGCCTCAAAAGTAGTTGTTGAGGAAGTTATATTAACATCACCTTATGGTTTAGTACCAAGGGCTTTGGAAAGATTGGTTAATTATGACATCCCAGTAACTGGAGAATGGAGTTTTGAGGAAATAAAGCTGATAAATAACTGTTTAAAAAACTTTTTGAAGAAAGTTGAGGAAAAATTTGATGATTATGTTGTTATAGCCCATTTACCAGAGCATTATCTTGAGATTTTGGATTTGGATAATGTTGTTATAACATCAAAAGAAAATCCTACATCTGATGAAGCTTTAAAAAATTTAACAAATACTCTAAAAAATTACAAAGAACTAACAAAAAATAAAAATATAAATAAAAAAGGGCAAAAAATCCATAACATTCAACAGCTATCAAAGTTTCAGTTTAGGATAAATTTCATCCCTAACGAAATATTTATAAATCATAGAGGACAGATATTTACAAAAGTTAATGGTAAAAATCAACAAATAGCCTCAATTAATCCAAAAAATGGTTTGCTTATATTAACTTTAAGTGGGGGAGAATTATTATGGAATATTGGGGGGAGGGATATTAATTATGTTGAGGTAAATTATGAAATTAAAAAAGGTTCACTTTTCCCTCCAGGATTTGTTGATTGTAACGAAAATATCTCTTATAACGATGAAATTGTCTTAATTAAAGATGATACATTCTTAGGTATTGGGAGGGCTTTAATGAGCGGATTTGAAATGAAAAAAGCTAAGCATGGAGCTTTAGTAAATATAAGAAACGTTAAAAGGTGAATAGTTAATGGGAATTGAGAGAGTAGCTGAGCTACTATTATTAAAAGATAAAAACTTTGAAGAAAAAGAAAAATTGAGGGATTTATTAAAGGACTATATAAAAACAAAAGATGAAATTAGTTATTTAGAAAATATCCTTGAAGATTTTGAAAACTTAGATGTAAATCTAAAGCATCTTAAAAGGGATGCGGATATTATAAAATCAATATTACCAAGGTTAAGTAAATATACTAATATTCCTGTTTTTTTGAAAATTGTTGAAATGTTAGATATTATTGATAAAATTGATACAAAAGAGCTTGAAGCTGTGAGATGGAATATAAATAAAGAAATAGAAGAGCTAAATGATAAACTTAAAACAGTTGAGAATGAGTTAAGAGCTATAATAATAAATGAATCAATATCAAAAATAGGCTCCTCAGATTTAGAAGAGTTTTCAAAATACTTAGAAAATTTGAAATGCGAAGATAAAGAGCAAAAAGAAGACGTTTGCAACTAAATAGGACTTTTTTCTATTAAAGATTAATCTCTTTAAATACTGGTTTTTCTTTCTCTACTCTTGCATATACTGAAATGTAATCTTTTATTCCACTCCATTTTATTTTCTCTCCCAAAACTTCCTGAATTTGGAATATTCCTGCTTCATTTGATAATATTATCTCTATTTGTATTGGCTTCTCAGCTCCTTCTTTTATTTTAACCTTTTCAATGGATGCCGCTGAAACTGAATGTATATCATAGCATTTTTTACATATTGGGACTCTTGACCTTCCTTTTGTCATATCTGTTCCATCTGCAACAGCTATAACACCTGCCTCAATAGTTAAGCCCATAATTCCCTCACTATGAGAATAAATAGCATGTAAAACTTCAGTAGTCATTTGATAAGCTTTCTCTTCTTTATAATACTTTTTTAATATATTTTCAACAATATCTAAAGCTAAGTATGCTGAATGTAAATGGTGTATATCCCTATGCACTGCATTTCCAATATCGTGGAGATAAGCTCCCAAAAGAGTTATAACTAAAGAATCTTCAAACGTTCCTTTGCAGTCTTTTACAAAACTTGGTTCTATTCCTTTTTTATGTAAAATTTTTAGCATCTTTATTGCATTGTTTGCCACTATTTTAGCATGAGTTTTTCCGTGGTCGTTATAGCCTAATCTACCAACAGCCATTATATTTGACATTTTTAAAAAAGTATTGACCTTTTTATTTTTAGTTAATTCATCATAAATCATTTTTGGAATTCCCTCCAATAATCTTAACTCCTCATAATCCATAATTCTCCCCATTGGACAAAAAATTTATTAAAAAATTTATTTACTTTCTATCCTTTAGTTTTATCATTTCATCAAACAAAAACATTGTGTCATGAGGTCCTGGTCTTGCTTCTGGGTGGAATTGGACTGAAAAGATAGGCAAATCTTTATGTCTAATACCTTCAACAGTCATATCGTTTAGATTTATAAAGCACACTTCAACATCATCTGGCAAGCTCTCTTCCTTAACAGCAAATCCATGGTTTTGGGAGGTTATATAAACTTTTTCTGTCTCTAAGTTTTTAACTGGCTGGTTTCCTCCTCTATGTCCAAACTTCATCTTGTATGTTTCTCCACCAAATGCTAAGGCTAAAAGCTGGTTACCTAAACAAATTCCTGTTATTGGAACAATTCCAATTAAGTTTTTAATATTATCAATAACTTCTTTTAACCTTGCAGGGTCTCCTGGACCGTTAGAGATTAAAACAAAATCTGGATTATATTCTAAGATTTCATCATATTTTGTGTTGTATGGGACTTGAATAACTTCACAGTTTCTTTTAACTAAGCTTCTTATTATATTTAATTTAACTCCACAATCAATTAGAACACATCTTGCTTTTGGGTTCTCTACCTTATGAATTTTTGGTTCTTTTGTTGAAACTAAAGGAACTAAGTCAATATCTGATATATCATTATATTTTCTCACTTTCTCTAATAACTCAGATATTTCATCATCACTTATTTCTTCAGCAACCTTTAAACAGCTCTTAACAACCCCTTTATCTCTAATCTTTCTTGTTAAGAATCTTGTATCAATATCTTGAATCCCAGGGATATCATATTCCTTTAAAAAGTCATCTAAAGCTTTACTTGTAACTTCTCTAACAACAAAACCCTCTGCCTTTATTCCATCTGACTCAAACCAATCCTTTTTAACTCCATAATTCCCTTCCAATGGATACGTCATCATGACTATTTGTCCTTTATATGAAGGGTCTGTTAAAACTTCAACATAACCTGTCATAACTGTTGTAAAAACTAACTCTCCAAAAACTTCTTTTTCTGCTCCAAAACCTTTTCCTTTTAAAATTGTCCCATCTTCTAAAACTAACACTGCCTCCATATATTTCACCAAAATACCTATAAACTATCACATATATATATGATTGGGATAATCATCTATCTACTGCTTTAAGAAGATATTATCCATTTTATAATTTATGGTTGTTAATAATGATGAAATGGTGAATAGGCATGGTTAAGATATTGGTTACAGACCCTCTACATGAAGATGCTATAAAGATATTGGAAGAAGTTGGAGAGGTTGAGGTAGCAACTAATTTAAGTAAAGAAGAATTATTAGAGAAAATTAAAGATGCAGAAGTTTTGGTTGTTAGAAGTGGGACAAAAGTTACAAGAGATGTTATTGAGAAAGCTGAAAAATTAAAGGTTATTGGTAGAGCAGGGGTTGGAGTAGATAACATAGATGTTGAAGCAGCAACAGAAAAAGGGATTATAGTAGTTAATGCCCCTGACGCTTCATCAATTTCAGTTGCAGAATTAACAATGGGATTAATGCTTGCTGCAGCGAGAAACATACCTCAAGCAACAGCATCATTAAAAAGAGGAGAATGGGATAGAAAGAGATTTAAAGGTATTGAATTGTATGGAAAAACACTTGGAGTTATTGGTTTAGGAAGAATAGGGCAACAAGTCGTTAAGAGAGCTAAGGCATTTGGAATGAATATTATAGGCTACGATCCATACATCCCAAAGGAAGTTGCTGAAAGTTTGGGCGTTGAATTGGTTGATGACATAAACGAGTTATGTAAGAGGGCTGATTTCATAACCTTACACGTTCCATTAACACCAAAAACAAGACATATTATTGGAAAAGAGCAAATAGCTTTAATGAAAAAGAATGCTATAATTGTTAATTGTGCAAGAGGAGGGCTTATTGATGAAAAAGCATTATATGAAGCTCTAAAAGATAAAAAAATTAGAGCTGCTGCTCTGGATGTTTTTGAAGAAGAACCACCAAAAGACAACCCATTATTGACATTAGATAATGTTATAGGAACTCCTCATCAGGGAGCTTCAACTGAAGAGGCTCAAAAAGCTGCTGGAACTATTGTAGCTGAGCAAATAAAGAAAGTTTTGAAAGGAGAATTAGCTGAAAATGTTGTAAATATGCCAAACATTCCTCAAGAAAAGTTAGGAAAGTTAAAGCCATATATGTTATTGGCAGAAGTCCTTGGAAACATTGTCATGCAAGTATTAGATGGCTCTGTTGGTAGAGTAGAGCTTATATACTCAGGAGAACTTGCTAAAGAAAAAACTGATTTAATAAAAAGAGCTTTCTTAAAAGGGCTTTTATCACCAATACTATTAGCTGGAATTAATTTAGTCAATGCCCCTGTTATAGCCAAAAATAGAAATATAAATGTGGTTGAAAGTACAACATCAGAAGAAAAATATGGAAATGCCATAAAAATTACTGCTGAAAGTGATAAGAAGAAATTCTCAATAGTTGGAGCTATTATAAATAACAAACCAGTTATCTTAGAAGTTGATGGATATGAAGTTAATTTCATCCCTGAAGGAGTTTTAGCAATTGTTAAACATATTGACAGACCTGGCACAATTGGTAGAGTTTGCATAACTTTGGGAGATTATGGAATAAACATTGCTGGCATGCAAGTTGGTAGAAAAGAGCCTGGAGGAGAGAGTGTTATGCTCTTAAACTTAGACCACACAGTTCCTGATGAAGTCGTTGAAAAAATAAAAGAAATTCCAAATATTAAAGATATTGCAGTTGTTAATTTATAATGAGATTGATAATTATTTTATTTATTTAATTTCAAAGTTTTTTAATTCTGACAGACTCATTCTTTCTTTTAAAAACTCTTTTGGAATTAAATATAAAAATTTTGGCTCATAAGGTTCTCCTTTTAATCCTAAAACAACTGCATCAATGTTTTTTGGATAATTTAGTTTTATAATTTCATTTATTGGATAGGACTTTTTAAATATTGGATATATTTTGAATCCTTTAAAGTATATTCCATCATCTCTAAACTCTGCCCCAATATTTTTTAAATAATAGGCAAATGTTTTTGTATTTTCATCCAAATAATCTAATAAAGTGTTTATGTTATTTGTCTCTATTTTACTATCTTCTATCTCTATTCTCTTAGCAAAATTTATCTTTACCTCACCATTTGTTGAGGCATCCTCAATTTTTATCTTTTTCCTCCTAAGTTTATACCAAATTTTTTTGAAGAGTGATTTTACTTTATATTTTAATAGAATATATCCTCCAAATATTGCCATTAGAATTAAAAATACTGGCAAAGCAACTAATGCCAAGATTACCAATAGCAATAAAATTAAAAATATTAAAAAAATTCCAGTAATCCCGCTAACTCTATAAATTTTAACTTTCATCTACATCCCTCAAAGAGTTTTTTATTAATCTTATATATTCTTCTTTTTTAGGCACAGTTAAAATCTTTTTAGAGGGCAGTTTTATAGAAGCCCTAAATCCATATTTTCTTGCTATTTCAGTGGCTATTTTGTTATATCTATAGAGTTCATTAAAGAGTTTCTCATTTAATTGGGCATTTTCATCAGCATATTGCAAACAACATCCCTCCCTCCAAAATCCTATCTTGTCCCCAACTTCATGAGCTCTCTCTATTTTTAAGTTATAATAATTCATTAAATTTAAAACATCTTCAAAAGCCAACCTTATCAATGGTCTAAAAAATAAGATTTCTTTATCTTTCCCCTTGCTATATTTTTGAGGCACAGGAGTTAGTTCCATTTTGTTATAAATTACTTCTCCATAAACATCTCTCAAATAATTCATAACAGCTCCTGAAATTTTCTCGAGAGCTGAATCGCCAGTCATAATTATTCTAATTCCTTTTTCTTTAGCTATATCAACAGCCTTATCTTTCATGATATTTTTACATATTCTGCATATACTGCTTCCTTTAGCTCCTTTAGTTCTTTTTAACAATTCTGGAGTAATATCATAAAATATTACTGGGATATCAAATTTCTCAGAGAGCTTTTCAACCATTTTTTTTGAAATATCCCAACTCCATCTGTGGTAGAAATGTATTAGATACTTTATATTTAATCCCAAATCCTTAGCCAAGGCTATAGCTGTTGAGCTATCTTTTCCACCACTCGCCATAACTACAATTCCTTCATTTAAAACATCTTTTTCTTTAAATTGCTCTATAATGTCTCTTTTTAATTCTTCTAAGCTGTTTAATTTTCTTTTATTTTTTGTCCATTCTGAAAATTCCATGATTTCACACATTAACTAAAATATTTAACCTATTAATATTAATGATATCTATAATAACTATAAATAAATAGAAGTAACATACAATAGACTATTATAAATGAAACTAATTGGTGGGGTTTTATGGGTGGTCTGAAATTAGATTATAAAGTATTTTTGATTTCAGTAGTTTTATATTTATGTATTGTTATTATCTCAAACCTTTTTGGAAATATATATATTTTGACATTGCTTGGGATAATATTTTCCATAATTATTACACTATCAGTAAAAAAATTAATTTTATGTCCTATTGAAGAAATTATAAAGTTAATTGAAAAATTTGAAAGAGAGAATTCTATTGAAGGATTTGAATTAGACACTAAAATAAAAAACCATGAATTTAAATTACTGTACGAGAAAATTATTCACCTTATAAAATCTCTAAAAGAAAAAGAAGAAAAATTAAAACAGACAGAAATAGAGCTTTCACAGACTTTTAGAGAAGCTTTAGAAGCATTAGAGCATTTAGCTAAAGGAGATTTTTCAATAAGATTAAATGAAAATAGAAAAAGAAATAGATTTCAAAAAATGTTTAATAAAGCAATAGACAATATATCTACAATTATTGAAAATATAAGAAAAGAGGTTTTATATCTAAATGTGCAGATTGAAGTACTAAGAAAAGAAACAAAAAAAGCCCATGAAGCCATAGAACAAATGACTGATGCTGCACAACAAGTAGCAATGGCTGCATCAGACCAATCATCCAAACTACAAGATGTTACCCAAGAAGTTGAAAAAACAGACGAACTTGCAAAAAGAACCGAACAGTTGTCTGAGGAAGGTGAAAAAGTATCAATAGAAGCCAGTAAAAAAGCTGATGAAGGTATAAAAAAGATTGAAAATGCAGTTGAAGCTATGCAAAAAATATCAAATGTTATTGAAGATTTAAGTAAAGCAATACAAGAACTTGGGGACAAATCTAAAAAAATCAATGAGATTACCTCTCTTATTAAAGATATCGCTGAACAAACTGGGTTATTGGCATTAAACGCATCTATAGAAGCAGCAAGGGCTGGAGAAGCAGGAAGAGGTTTTGCAGTTGTAGCAAGTGAAATCAAAAGCTTAGCTGAAGAAATTGGTAAATCTGTCGATGATATTAATAAAACTGTCGAAGAAATATATAATCAAATCGAAAAAACTGTTAATCTTGGAATGGTTGGTAGAAATGAAGTAGATAAAGGTGTTGTTGCAGTTGATGAAGTTAATGCAGTATTTCTACAAATAAAAGAAAGTATTGACAACACTACTGATAAAATAAAGGATATAAGAAAATCTGCCAAGGTTACAATTGAGAATATGGAAAAAGCTTTGAAAGATGTTCAAGATATTGCTTCAATATCTGAGGAATTTACAGCTACTGCTGAAGAACTCTCAGCAAATGCTGAAGAAGAAAGAAAAGCTATTGAAGAAATTGAAGAGGTTATCATAAACTTAGAAAAGGTCTCAAAGTCAGTTAAAGATAATATTATGAAAATTAAAACAACTAAAAATATTACTGTAGATGAAGCAGTAAAATTATTAAATAATGATGAATGGTTCTTTGTTAATGTAGTCCCAAAAGATAAATACGATGGAAAAATACCAAATTCAATCCATATTCCAATAGATGAACTTAAAAGTAGATTAAATGAAATTCCCAAAGACAAAAAGATTATTGTATATTGTAAATTAGGATTCACAAGTCCAAGAGGATACATGATATTAAAAGAACATGGTTATGAAGTTTATAATATGGAAGGTGGATTACAGGCTTGGAGGGAAAAAGGATATCCTGTAGAGCCATAATCTTAAATAGTTATTATTTTTCCACCTTTTCTAACCTCTACTTTACCATCTCTCAAATAAAACTTTACAACTCTACTTCTATTTCCTCCCGTATCCTCACCTTTTAATGGAATTCCATATTGTTTTAATAATTTTTTTGCCATTTCTACATTTTTAGCTCCAACATTTAAAGAATTATCTGTTTTAAACATTGCAGCTCCACCAGCAAGTTTAGCAACTAACTTGTTAGTCCTCGCTCCTGCTATAGCCATTTTTGTTATCAATGCAGGTATTGCAGTATTTACATACTTTCCAGGGTCTCTAACATTTTCATCACGGGTTTCAGGAAGTACTGAGTGAGCCATACCTCCAATCCTCTTACCAGTATCATATAACATAATGGCTACACAAGAGCCCAGTAATGTCTCTAACACCTCAGGACTTCTCGCCACTTCCAAACCCCCTATCCTAACTTTAATTACCATATTAACAACCCTACACATTTAATAGAATCCTAATATATTTATAAATATAAATATGCTAACCTGAAAATACAATAAATTAAATTAACAAAAATAGATTAAGCACTACTTAAATCCAATATCAACGCTACTCTACCGTCTCCAAGAATTGTTGCTCCTGCAAGACCAGGTATATTTTTCAATATCCCAGTAAGTGACTTAACTACTATATCTTCTCTACCTATAACTTCATCTACAACTACACCCAATTTCCCTCCACTTCTCTCAATAACTACTATAGTAAGCTCATCGCTACTTTCTTTTAAATACGACATACCTAAGAAATCCTTAAGCCAAATTACAGGTATAATCTCATCTCTATATATAATAGCATTTGTACCTTCAATGTTTTTAATATCTTCCTTATTAATCATTGTAACATCTAAAACACTTGTGATAGGTATTGCATATACTTGGTCAGCCAATTTCATTAACAAGGCTGTAATAATTGCCATTGTTAGTGGTAGTTTAAGAACAACCCTTGTACCTTTTCCTTTTTCAGAATATACAACAACAGTTCCTCCAAGTGATTCAATTTTTGTTTTGACAACATCCATCCCTACTCCTCTACCAGAAACATCTGAAACTTTATCTGCGGTACTAAATCCTGGCATAAATATTAAATTGATAATTTCATGGTCTGATAATTTTTTCGCCTCTTCTTCAGATATAATACCTCTTTCAATAGCCTTTTTCTTAATTATCTCTGGGTCAATACCTTTACCATCATCCTCAACAATGATATTTACATGGTCTCTTTCTCTTTCGGCTATTAATTTTAAAACTCCTTTTCGTGGTTTTCCTACTTTTTCCCTTTCTTCTGGAGGTTCAATACCATGATCAAGAGCATTTCTAATAAGGTGAACTAGTGGTTCAGCTAATTCATCTAACACTGTTCTATCAAGCTCAATATCAGTTCCTTCCATTATAAACTCTACTTCTTTACCTAATGCCTTAGCAAGGTCCCTAACCATTCTTGGAAATCTATTAAATACATAAGCTACTGGAATCATCCTCATAGCCATTACTTCTTCCTGCAACTCATTAATTAACATACTCAATCTATTAATGGCATTATTTAATTCTTTTAATTGATACTTATTTGCAATTTGTGAGAAATTTGCTCTTGTAATTACCAATTCCCCAACGAGATTCATTAATTTATCTAATTTTTCAATATTTATCCTTATAGTTTGTGTTGATTTTTTCTCTTCTTTTTTGGCATGTGTTGTTGGTTTTTTTAGTTCTGGTTTCTTTTCTTCTGATTTTTGTTGCTGTTGTTGCTGTAACTGAGCTTTAACTTCTTCTTTTTGTTCAGATTTTTGTTCTTCTTCAGATTTAGAAGTTTTTTCTCCAGGAGCAATTATTTGGACATCTTTTATTTCAGGAACTTTCATCACACAATCTTTTATATCATCAGTTTCATAACCTTCTTTTAGTTTCATATAAACTGTAAATTTTGTTCCATTAAATTCTCCATCTTGTATTGTTTCAATTGGAGGATTTGTTTTTACTATCTCACCAATATTTTGCAGTTCTTTAATAACCATATAAGCTCTTACCGCTCTTAAAAGACATTCATCATCAAGTGTAACTACAACTTTATATGCGTTTGGAATATCTTCTTCAGTCCCTTCTTCTTGAGGTTCCTCTATTTCAACTACTTCTTCTTCAAATTCAATATCTACTGGAGATATCGCAATATAATCTATTTCAGGAACTGTTTCTAATTCTTTTTGTATTTCTTCAATACTTTTATCAGATAAGAACATTACTTCCAATTCTTCAAATGATTGTTCTTTTAGTTCCCCTTCAGTAGGTGTTGAAAGCAGGATTTCTCCAATATTCTTTATCCTTGTCAATATCATAGACAATCTTGCAGATTTTAAAAGACATTCGTCATCAACTTTGGCTTTTAAGTGATATAGCTTATAACCACCATCTACTTTTTCTTTAATGATATTGACAAATTCACTAAGGTCAAATTTTTCATGGTCTAATTCAACTTCTATTTCAATTTCTTTTTCAATTTCTTTTATTTCAGGTTCTTTTGGAGATTCAGGTTTTAATGCATCTTCAATTTTATTAATCACATCATCAATATCAATTCCTATTTCTTTAACTTTTTTGCCCTGTTCTAATCCAGATGCAATATCCTCAAGAATTTTTGTAATGTATTTTAGTGTCTCAAAAATCTTTATACTTACTTTTATATCTTTGTCTGATATTTGTTTTACAAATTCCTTAATTTTTTCCATCAATGGTCTAAGGTCTGGGTCATCAACAACTTCTACCAAAGTGCAGAAAATATCTACTGATTTATTTATGCCATTGATTATTTCATCGAGGTCTTCAGGAACTTCAAATTCTTCTTCAGGTTCTTCTGGCATTACCTCAATTTTTTCTTTAATAACTTTTTTAACTTTAACTGTAGTTTTTGGTGTTTTATATTTTAATTTTATTTTTCTTATTTCTTTTTTTTCTTTTTCTGTTTTCTTTTTTTCAGTTTCAGATGTCTCTTCTTTATGTACTTCTGTAGTTTCTTCCTTAGGTTTTGATTCAGATGGCTGAGATGGCTTAGATTCTGCAACACCTCCACCAAGATACTTATCTTTAAGATGTTTAATCTCCTCAATAATTGAATTTACATCAACAGATGTCTCTGTTTCTCCAGCCTTAACTTCTTCAAGCATTGTTTCTAATGCATCTAAACATTTAAACAATAAATCAATAATCTCAGATGTTACAGGAATCTGTCCATTTCTAATGTAATCCAAAATATCCTCCATGTGGTGAGTTAAATCTGAAATATGAGATAAACCAACTGTTCTCGCCCCCCCTTTTATAGTATGAGCCGACCTAAAAATTTGATTTATCAGGTCTAAATTTGAAGGATCTTTTTCAAGTTCTAAAAGGCATTCATTGATAGTTTGTATATGTTCTTCTGCTTCTTCAGCAAATATCTCTAAATATTCTTCCATTATATCTGTCATATATTATCCCCCTAATATCTCTTTACAGAACTTTACAATTGCTCTTGGTATTTCTGAAGGGGGGAGAACTAAATCCGCTATTCCCAACTCTATTACTGCTTTTGGCATACCAAATACCACACAAGTTTTTCCATCCTGGGCTATTATTTTTCCCCCTTTTTCTTTTATTTTTTTAAATCCATAAGCTCCATCCTTACCAATACCTGTTAATATAACCCCCACAGATTTTCCTCCATATATGTTAGCTACTGACTCAGCTGTGATATCTACTGCAGGTCTTGTTCCATTAACTTTTGGCATTTTGTTATCTAAAGAGATATAAACATTATCTCCCCTTTTGACCAAAAGCATGTGGTAATCTCCAGGAGCTATATAAACATAACCTGGCATAACTCTTTCTCCATGTTCTGCCTCTTTAACATTAAGTTTTGAAACTTGATTTATCCTATCTGCAAATAATTTAGTAAATCCTGGTGGCATATGCTGAACAACAAATATTGGAGGCATTTTTTTTGGTAATTTTGAAATAATTTCTGTAACTACTGGTGGCCCACCAGTTGATGAACCAATTATTACACACATTTCTTTTAATTTACTGTCAGGAACCATTAATTCTCCTGTAACAGAAGACATTTGTGAAACAGTTGTTTCTTCTTTAACGCTTTCAGTAGTGGGTTTTGATGTAGTAGTTATTCTGATCTTCTTAACTACCTTAGCTTTTGCAGCTTGTTTAACTTTTTTAATTATATCTTCTCCAATTTTTCTAATATCTAATGAAATACTTCCTGAAGGTTTTGAAATGAAATCAACCGCTCCTGCTTCTAATGCTTCAAATGTAATCTTAGAACCTTCCTTTGTTAACGCAGAAAGCATTACAATTGGTGTAGGTCTTATTTCCATTATTCTTCTAACAGCATCTAAACCATTCATTCTCGGCATTTCAACATCCATTGTAACTACATCTGGTTGTAATTTCTGGACGAGCTCAACAGCTTCAACTCCATCTTTTGCTGTGGCAATTACTTCTATTTCTGGGTCTGAATTCAGAATATCTGATATAACCTTTCTCATAAATGCAGAATCATCAACAACAAGTACTCTAATTTTTTTTTGTAGTGTCATTATTCCACCACTACTTTATAATCTAAATGTTACATCTCCAAATCTAACAAATTTGAAATATTTAATAAAATTATCAATCTATTGTCTATTTTTATAATACCATCAATATAGTCACCACTTGCTGCTTTTTTTATAGTTGATACTGGAGTAATTTGGTCTGAAGATATTTGCATAACATCATTAACACCATCAACTAAGATTCCAAAAGTTTGTTGGTTGATTTCAATAACCATAACAAGTTTCTCATCTTTTTCATCTTCAACATTTTCATATACTCCCAATTTTCCTTTTAAATCAATAATTGGAGTAATTTCCCCCCTAATATTTGTAACTCCAACCACATAACCTGGAGCATTTGGAAGAGGGGTTATGTCAGATTTATGTAATTTCAAAACTTCTCTAACTTCATCAACTTTTAACCCATATTCATTACTACCTAATCTAAATACAACAATTTTCATAGTCTCGGATTCCGCCATTATTTCACCTCAAAATAAAAATATATAATTTAAAATTAAAAATTTTTTGGTAGTTATCTTTATCTACATAAGTATCTACACTAAAAAAATATACATAAGAAAGACTAAATACAGAATATTGGAATTAATAAAATTGTTAGTATAAAATATTGAACAGGAATGTTATTAAGTGATGTTATTACGTTATTAGATATAATATTGGGGTGGGAAAGTGCTTAAAAATATCTCTGTAAAGACCAAGCTTTTAGCAATTTTAGCAATTTTAATAATTATAATTGCTGGATTATCATTTACTGTTATCTTAGTACATAACACTATGAAAGATGATGGGAAGGTAATCAATATTGCAGGAAAACAGAGAATGTTAATACAAAAAATGACAAAAGAATCTTTCATGGTAGCAACAGGACATGATGAATATAGAAAAACATTAAAAGAAACTGCAGAATTATTCGATAAAACCTTAAATGGTTTAATATCCGGTAATGAAGAATTGGGACTTCCTCCAGCTCCTGATGTAGTTAAATCCCAACTACTTAAAGTAAAAAAGATGTGGGAACCATTCTACGAGAAAATAAAAATAATATACACAAAAAATCCTGATGATCCTGAATTTAAAGAAGCTTTAGATTACTTAGAAAAACATAACATGGAATTATTATCTGAAATGAATAAAGCAGTAATGTTATATCAAGAACTATATGACAAAAAAATTGAATTTTCAAATAATATGGCAATTGCCTCAACAGTATTGGGATTATTGATAGGAGTTATATCAATAGTTATTGTAAATAGAACCATATTAGCCCCACTTAAAGAACTTGAAAAAATTTCAGCAAGATTGGCTAATAAAGAATATGATATAAAGCCAAATATAAAATTCAGTAATGATGAAATTGGAAAAGTATTTGAAAACATTCAAAAAGTTATTAATAACCTAAAAGAAGATATGGAAAAACAAAAAAAGGATAAAGAAAAAATTGAAGAAATCTTCAAAAAAATTACAGAAGCTATGGCTAAAATCGCAAATGGGGACTTATCTATAAGGTTAAAAGTAGAAAATGGTGAAGAATTAGAAATTTATAAAGTAATTAATAGTGCATTAGACAATTTATCAAACATTATAAAAGAACTAAAAGAAAAAGTTATTAGTATAACTAATGAAGTAAATACTATTAAAGAAGAAATAGATAGAGCAAGAGAGATATCTGACCAAGTAGCGGATGCATCTAATCAAGTAGCTACTGCAGCAACAGACCAATCAACTAAACTTCAAGATATAACTCAAGAGCTTGAGGAAGTGTCTCATATTGCAAGTGGCGTTTATGAATCTGCAATTGAAGGAGTTGAAGCAATAAATAACGTTGAAGAAAGTTCACAAGTAGGTTTAGAGAAAGTAGAACATGCAATTGAAACCATGCAACGAATAACTAATGTTATAGATGAGTTGGGTAAGGCAATCCAAGAACTTGGTGATGAAAGTAAAAAAATCAATGAAATTACATCACTTATTAAAGATATTGCTGAACAAACTGGATTATTGGCATTAAACGCATCTATAGAAGCAGCAAGGGCTGGAGAAGCAGGAAGAGGTTTTGCAGTTGTAGCAAGTGAAATCAAAAGCTTAGCTGAAGAAATTGGTAAATCTGTCGATGACATTAACAAAACAATAACTGAAATTCAGGATAAAATAAACAAAACTATTGACTTAGGATTAACTGGAAAGGATGAAGTAGATAAAGGAGTTATAGCAATAGACGAAGTTAATAGTGCATTCTTAAAAATTAAAGAGGCCGTAGATAAAGCAATGGAAAAAATAGAAAAGATAAAAGAAGATGCTCAAAAAGCAGCTGATAGCACACAAAATGCTTTAAGAGAAGTTCAAGATGTAGCTTCAATATCAGAGGAATTTGCTGCTACCGCTGAAGAATTAACTGCATCAACTGAAGAGTTAAATGGAGTAATAGATGAGATAAGTAAAGCTACAGAAAAAGTAACTGAAATTTCAAATGAACTTGCAGAATCTGCAAGTAGGTTTAAGGTCTAATAAACCTTTATGCTTTTATTCCTTCTTCAATTTCTACAAGATAACTATCTATTTTAGTATTTAAATCATCTATAATTTCAATAGCTCTGTCCATATTTTCTTTTTCACGGTTATTTAAAATCTCTTTTATTTCGTTAATTCCTTTATAAATCTCTTTTATTAGTTTTATGATATCAATTACTTTAACTCCTCCACTATCGAGCAAATCTGAAATTTTCTCTGACATTTTATCAATTTTTTCAGTTATATTATCAATCCCATTAGATAGCACATCCAATTTTTCTGAATATTTATTTATGTGGTCTATTATTACATCTAATTTTTCAAATAATTCATTCTTTGAAGAATCATAGATTTGTTTTATTTTGTTTGAAAGTTGATTTATAGATTCTTCTGAGAGATTAACATATTTTTTGTTCTCTAATTTATCTAATACTTCTCCTAACATTTTTTCAATTTTTTCATAATTGTTGCTGTTAAGAATATTAATAATTTTATCAAGTTTATTATTAATTTCTTTTATTTCTTCAGAATATTGATTTGTATATTGATTATTATTTTGATATTGAAGTATTTCAGTATTATTCTCTTCCTTACTGGGTTTTTCATCAGATTCCGATTTTTCAGATTTTAGTTTATTATAAAGCTCAGTAGCCATTTTTTCTAAATTTTTAATTCTATCAATTAAATTATCCTTTTCTTCTTTATTTTTTGCTTTTTTAGTGATTTCCTTTAATTTCTCATCAAATTCCATAAAAATCACCAAAAAACAAAATAAATTAGCTGTATTTATAATAAGAATTTCAAAATAATTATCTAACTTTCTTTAAATAGACTTTCTAACCAGTAATTAAAACAATGTTATAATATTACATATTGATAATGTTTTTGTGTTTATTTTTATGTAGATTCCAATTAGATATCCTACAATGAAACAAATAAAAAAATAGAATTAAAAATAATACTTTCGCATAAATAAAATATAATTAATGCTATATAGATGACTTTTGGCCATCTTTAACGGTCTGAATTCAGGAATAATGTTTTTTATGGAATATATTGGAACTTTCACAATTTATATTTCATTTAAGGTATTTATTATGCTAAAAGCATCAAAGTTCATTATTATTATAGTTGTGTGCAAAAGTGTTTATAGTGAATAAGGTACTAATGAATGCCTTCCAAAAGGAAGGCATTCAAATTTTCCTTTTTAAAGTTTATTTTATTTTGCACACAACTATAGTTATTCCTGCGAAAGTCCTATTAAAATATCTTATTAAAATTAACCAACATATTTACAATTGTTATAATTGCTACAGTATATACTAATAGCCTTGTAGATTTTACAGTTTCAAATAACATTTTTTGATTTTTATTTATTAACTTTAGAGTATCTGATAACTTTTTCAATTTTTTACCATTATTTTTTATACTACTCTCAATTCTATCATTTATATTATTCATTCTAAATGATAAAACCTCTAAAGAATTTTTTATATTTGAAATTTCGTTATTTATCTCATACATAATATTATTTGTATCTTTAATGGATTTTCTCATAAGCTCCATATATGAAAGGTAGTCATTTAATTTTTTCTCTAATTCTTGAAGTTCAGCAATCGAAATATTCATTTTTTCATTTGTAATGTTCAAACCATACTGTATCTCTATTACATAGCTATTAATCTCAGAAATTAGCATATCAAGTTTTGTTATGACATCATCAACAATTATTTCTGACTCTAACAAACTATCATTCAATAATACCTTATTCCCCCCATCCAATTTATTATCTCCCATACAACCACCCCTACACATAAACTCATAAAAATTAGTTTTAATATTTTCAATATTTATTTATTTTTCTTTTAGCATGTTATCAATATCCAACAATAACTCTTCCAATCTACTCTCCAATGCATGATTTTTATTAATTAAATCATTCAATCTATCTTTATTATCCTTAATAATAATAAAAACTTTTTCAAATTCAGATATTACTTCATTTGATGTCTCAGTATTGACAATTTTTAACTTGGATATAGTATCATTCAACTTAGACATAGAACTTATATGCCTATCAATTTCTGTATTTAAATTCTTTGATATTTTTTTAACATTATCAATAACATGTGTTAAATTTTCCAAATTCTCCACAAATTTCTCAAGAATCATATAGTTAATTTCTCTTCCATTCTTATATCTCTCCAACATTGAGTAATATTTTTCCTCTACAATGTTTATAGTTTTTTCAACATTATCTAAAACTGAATACAACTGAGATATTAAATTAGCCATGTCTTCGTTTCCTTTTCTAAAATTTTTAGCACTTTTTAGTAAATATCTAATAGATTCATCTAATTTTACAGCAATATCTAAATTATTTTTATTATTTATATTTTGAGAACTTTCCATATATAAACACCTCAAATTATTGCAATATCTAATATTATTTGTAAAATATTATTTGTAATAAATAATATATATTACTTAAGCACATAGTTATTACATAGATTATATCATTATGTCCATTCTATTACAAAATAACTTGCCGTAATATGTTGTATAAGGTTGTAGGGATAGGTGAAATGAATGAATATTAATGTTAAAACAAAGATATTTATGGTAATTGGAACGTATATTCTCTTAATACTTTTATTCTCAGTTTTCATGATATATTCATCAAACGGCAGTTTATTTAAATTGATAATTATATTTAATATATTAGCATTCATTTTGGGAGGGGTTTTTGCTATAATAATGAAAAAGACCGTATTAGACCAATTAAGTGAGCTTGAAAGAATTACAAAAGAATTCGCTGAAGGTAAGACTGATATAAAAAGGAATTTAAAAATAAAATTCAATAAAAATGATGAAATTGGAAGGATATACTATAATATAAAAGAAGTATATTTAAACTTTAAAAGTAAAGTAGATGAAATAGAAAATAGTAGAAAAGCATTAAGAAAGTTATTAAAAGAAATTGAAAATGTTATGAATGCAATAATAAACGGAAACTTAACTGTAAGAATGGATGAAAGTGGAGAAAGAAATAAAATCCAAAAATTGATTAACAAAGCTCTTGATAAACTTTCAATGATGATTTGTGAGTTAATAAATATTGTTGCTAAATTGGAAGATGAAATTAAAAGAGCTAAAGGAGAAGTGGAAAGATTAAAGGAAACATCTGACCAAATAGCAGACGCCGCTCAACAGGTAGCTACAGCAGCGACAGACCAATCAAACAAACTACAAGATATAACTCAAGAAGTTGAAGAAGTTGATAACATTGCGAAAAATGTATATAATGCAGCGATAGAAACATCGAACGCAGCAAATGAAATAGAAGAGAACTCACAGAAAGGTTTAGAGAAGGTAGAACATGCAATTGAAACTATGCAAAGAATTGCAAATGTTATTGATGAGTTAGGAAGAGCTTTAGAAGAATTGGGCAAAAAAAGCCAAAAAATCAATGAAATTACATCACTTATTAAAGATATTGCTGAACAAACTGGATTATTGGCATTAAACGCATCTATAGAAGCAGCAAGGGCTGGAGAAGCTGGAAGAGGTTTTGCAGTTGTAGCAAGTGAAATTAAAAGCTTAGCCGAAGAAATTGGTAAATCTGTTGATGATATTAATAGAACTGTTGAAGAAATTAGAGAAGCTATTGAAAAAACCGTTGATTTAGGATTAACTGGAAAAAATGAAGTCGATAAAGGAGTTGTAGCAATAGATGAAGTCAATAATGCATTCTTAAAGATTAAAGAAAGCGTTGATAATGCAATGGAGAAAATAGAGGCTGTTAAAGAAAATGCAAAAATGGCATCAGAGAATATGGAAAGTGCTCTAAGACATTTACAAGACATCGCTTCAATATCTGAAGAGTTCGCTGCTACCGCTGAAGAATTAACTGCATCAACCGAAGAGTTAAATGGAGCAATTGGAGAGTTTAGAGAGATAATTAGAGATTTAGAAGAAACTTCTAAAATAGCTACAGAGCTTTCTGAAAGGTTTAAGGTTGATAAAGTATGTGCCGCAATGACATCTGATGCTAAATCTCAGTCTAACTAACCATACATAAAATTTTTATTATTAATTAATAGTTATTAAACCATATAATACTCTAAAATTAGGTGATTGTATGGCAAAAAAATCTAAAGAAATTGCAAAATTTCATGGAAAAGGTATTTTACTAAATCAATACACAATAAAAAACCCTGTTTTAAAATGGGAAAAACTTGATATTATATTATATGAAGACAAAATTGAATTCAAGTTTTCAAATAAAACAATAGAAGTAGAACTTCAATATATTGAAGATGTTGGGGCAGAGTTGCCTAGAAGAGCCATAGAAGTGGCGAAATCAGCATTAGAAGATATTACTTATCATTCCTCCATAACTTTTCGCCCCCCTGAATCTGACAAAATTATGGTTGGTTTTTCCCCAGAAACATCAATATATGGAAGAAAACCTGTAGAAAATTTCTTAAGAAAAGTCTTTTATGTTTTATTAAATAAAAAGGAAATAAAAATTCAATATGGTGCAATAAAAGGAGGTAGTATTGACCCAAATGTTAAATGGGAAGATGGATATTTAATATTTGTTCAAAGAAAAAGTGCATTATCCAGTGGAGAAATATTAGCAGTGGCTGTTTTAGAAAATGGAAAACCAAAAGTCTATAACTTATTTACCAATATTGAATCCATAAGGATAAAAACTAAACTTATAGATGACAAAGAAGAAGAAGTTTTAGAAATAAAACAAATAAAAGCTAATGAAAGTATAACATCTTATTTATATATTGAAAAAAGAGAAAGGTTGTTTGTGCTTAGATATATTGCAACACTCACTAAGTATAAAAACACTGTAAAAGATTTACTTCCAAAATCAGAAGATGAATTAACTTCAGAATTTGCGGCTGAAAGCTGGTCCGGAGAAAAAATAAAAAGTGAAGTTGAAAAATTAACTCCTGAAGAGCAAGAGATACTAATGGCATTATATACTGGAATTTCCCCACTCGAACTACCAAACATGTTAAATATGGATGTTGATGAAGTAGAAAGAATATTAGATGAGTTAATAGAAAAAGGATTATTAAATCTTGTTAGAATTAGAAAAGAAGTTGAGTTATCTGAAAAAGGTAGAGCAATAACTAACTATATTGTAACAAACTTTTAAAACTATTTAAAAATATAACAAAGTATAGATTATAAGGATAAGGTTATTTATACTCAAAACGCCAAATAATACATACAAAGTCAAAAATAAATAACAATTGGTGATAAAATGGCAACTATAGTAAAGACATTAGTGGTAGATGACTCAGCATTCATGAGGAATATCTTAAAAAAGATATTGACTCCAACTGGTAAGTTTGTAGTCGTAGGTGAGGCATCAAATGGGAAAGAAGCAATCGAAAAAGCTAAAGAATTACAGCCAGATTTAATAACTATGGATATAGTCATGCCAGAAATGGACGGAATCACTGCTACAAGAGAAATTAAAAAGATTTTACCAAATGTAAAAATTGTTATGTGCACATCAATAGACCAGGAAAAGAAAGTTATTGAAGCTATTGAAGCTGGTGCAGATGGATACATTGTAAAACCATTCCAAGCTCAAAAAGTTCTTGAAGAATTAAATAAGCTTTTCCCTGGTTAATTTTAATTTTATATTTTGCAATAAGCTGTAGTCTTATTCAATATATTTAAGGAAGATTATAATATCATATATTTAAAGAAGCTAATATAAGAATGAAGATATATTGAAATAATACAAAAGAACAAAAGAATCTTAAAAATATATGTAACGTGTGAGATATATGAAATATGGAAATGTAGAAATTTCCCCAAAATCCTGGGAAATTATAGTGAAAACTATCATTGAAACCACGTTGGGGGATAAAGACATGTCTTCTAATGCTGCTATTATAAATAATTTTAATTTAGAGGGGTTAAGTAAAATTGAAGATGTGGGGAAATATGCCTCAGAAAAAGCTACAAAATTTATCTCAGATATGACTGGATATTCAGCAGAGTTAAAGGTATTTAATATTAGATTAATTACCCCAAAAGAAATAAAAGATGAATATGGAGATGATAAAAAAATATTTACAAAAATTGATTTTACAGGAGATATTAATGGAACTGGTGTATTAATTTTCTCTGAAGATTCTGCACTAAATTTATCTAAAGCCATGCTTTTAGGTATGGGAATGGAGTCAGATACTAACGAAATGGATGAGATGAAAATATCAGCAATTAATGAAATATGTAACATACTCATATCTGCATATGTAGATTCATTTGCAAACTTTATGAATACTGCATTAACTATGTCACCACCATCATTTATTGTAGGTTCTGGAAGAGAACTATTAGAAAAAATCTTTAATGAGAATAATATTGATGATGATGACATAATTATGGCCTTTAGGTCAACATTGCATATATGTGAAGTAGGTACTGGTTTTGATGTATTAATTGTGCTACCACACGACTCTGTAAGCATATTATTTAATGCCATAAATAAAGGCAATGTTAAAGATAAATTAAGTGCAAAATATGAAAACTAATAGATTTTATTATATATATATTTAATTTTTTATTAACAATTACACCAATTCAATAATGTGATAATTATGAGTTTAATAAAACCCATCAATAAGTTAATAGAGCTTGGTAAAGAAGCTACTGAAAATATGGCAAAGTCATTTATGGAATTAACAGGAGAAAATGTAGAAGTATATTTTTTAGGTTTAAGGTTTGCTTTAGTGGAGTTTGTTCCCGAACAGTTCGGAGATGAACCATATAAAGCTGTAAGAATTGATTTTAATGGGGTTCTTAGTGGTAATGGGTTAATTTTGTTACCAGAAAAAGATTCCGTAAAACTTGAAAAGCTAATGCTTATTGACATTCTTTGGGACAGTATGGTAAGTAAATCAGACCTTCCAGATTATGAAGAAATGGAAAAAGCTTTAATTGGAGAAGTGGGGAATATAGTTATATCTTCATTTCTAAATGTTTTTGCAAATGAACTTAATGGAGTTATTGATATAACGCCCCCAACATTCATAAAAGAAATGGGTTTTACAATAGTTGAGTCATTAATAGCAGAAATAGCTGAAAAAACTGATGTGGTTATGTTATTTGACACAAAGGTCGAAATAGTTGGGAGATTTCCAATAAAATGTTACTTAATAATTGTAATTGACCCTGATTCAATTAAAAAATTAGATAGTGTTATCTAAATAAACATGATAGTTTTTATTCTATTGGTTTTTGGTAAATTCTTTCTCTCGCATTATACGTTTTAAATAATTTTTTTGCTTCTCCATGAAGTATTTCAGTTTTTCCAAGTATCAAAAATCCTCCCGGATTTAATGCTTCATAAAATTTCAAAAAAATATCCTCCTGAATCTTTTTATCAAAATAAATAATAACATTTCTACATAATATCATGTCCATATTTTTTAATGGAGGGTCTTTTATAAGGTCATGATATTGAAATCTCACAAATTTTTTTATTGTATTTTTTATCATATATTCCTCATCATTGAGCTTTATAAAATATTTTTCTATAATTTGAGGAGGTAAATTTTTTAGTTGTTTTGCCTGATAAACTCCCCTTCTTGCTTTAGCAAGAACTTCTTTATCAATATCCGTAGCAGTTATTGAAACATTTAGTAATTTTCTTTTATGTTTTTCCATTGCTTCACTTAAAATAATTGCTACACCGTAAGGTTCTTCCCCTGAAGAACATCCCGCACTCCATATTCTTATCTTTCGTATTTTTCTATCAGCTACCCACTCATCTATGATTTTTTGTATTTCATTATATACAGTAATATCTCTCCAAAATTCTGTAACATTAACTGTTAAAGTCTCAGCCAATTTTTCATTTTCATCACTATGGCTTTTTAAGTATTCATAATACTCTTTGAATGTTTTGCATTTAGCGGCTTTCATTCGTACTCTAATCCTTCTCATAACATAGCTATCTTTATATTGAGTAACATCTATTTTTAATACATTTTTGATATGACTTAATATTCTTTTGAAATACATTTGTTCTATAGTATCGAGTTTCTCAGTGTTACTATTTACTCCTATTACCATGCTATCCCATTTTCTTTTAAAACAACCATTAGACAATTTATATTTTTGTTAGAGTTAATATATATAACTTCTTATTAAAGAAAAAATTTAAAAACCAATTTTTATTAAAATATTTATATATTCTATGTTTATTAAAATTGAATGTTCATAAAATATGAACTTTAATTCAAAATGAAAAACTTTATATACCACAAATGTATAGGTTTTAGATAACAAAGTTGGAAGGTGGTGTTGTGAAGAGATTTATAGCTCTACTATTTGGGATACTTTTAATTGTCCCAGCTCTATGTATAAGTGGATGTGTTGGAGGTAATTCAGAAAATTCAGTTGATGATTGGACTAAAGCATCTATAAACGTATATACAAGAGATCCAGAAAGTGGAACAAGAGAAGTTTTCTGGGAAAAAGCTTTAGATAAAGGAGAAATAACTAAAAAAGCAGTTGTTGTTCCTTCAAATGGAGCAATGAAGAGTGCTATTGCTCAAGATAAGTATGGAATTGGTTATTTGTCAATTGGTTATTTAGATAGTTCAGTTAAAGCTGTTAAATTTGAGGGCATAGAACCTACAGAGGAGAATGTTAAAAATGGCAAATACCCAATCTCAAGAAAACTTCATATGTATATAAATAAAGAGCTAAAAGAAAAAGACCCTAACAAATATGAGCTTGTTATGGAATTTATAAAATTTATACAAAGTAAAGAAGGACAGGAAATTGTTAAGAAAGAAGGATACATCCCATTACCAAACCCACAACCATACCAAAAGAAAGAAGGGCTTAAGGGAGAAATCAAAATTTCTGGTTCAACTACTGTAGAACCAATAGCTGCCGAATGTGCTAAGAGATTTATGCAAATGTATCCAAATGTTAAAATAACTGTAAGTGGTGGAGGCTCAGGGTTTGGAATTAAGCAGGTTGGGGAAGGGTTGGTTGATATAGGTATGGCTTCAAGAGACGCTACCCCAGAGGAACTTCAAAGATATACCTTAGAAGACCACGTTATTGGAATGGATGGAGTTGCTATTATTGTAAATCCAGCAAACCCAATAGACAACTTAAACAAAGAACTAGTTAAAAAAATATTTGCTGGAGAGATAACAAGCTGGGGGCAAGTGTTAGGACAGTAACATTACTCTTTTATTTTTTTATTTTTCATTGTATCAATAATTTAGAGATTGTAATGATAAATTTTAAATAAATTTGTTTATAGTATTAGTTTAATTAATATGACTTTCGCAGGTATAAATATTGAAAGGCTTCAATGTTTTCCTTAATAAATATATAAAGTTCGAAAATCCTACTAAGAACTGAAGCTAATCTCACGGTGGGTTTATGAAAAGAGTAAGCGAGATAATTATAGAAAATATCATTAAGATATTTGCAGCATTTTCAAGCTTTATAGTTCTTGGAATTGTTATTTTTTTACTAACTAATGGATTACCTGTCTTTAACTACATAGACCCTGTAAGCTTTGTATTTGGTATGAATTGGAATCCATACGCTGGAGAGTTTGGAATATTTCCAATGATTGTTGGTAGTTTTTGCGTAACTATTTTGGCATTATTGTTTGCTGTTCCATTAGGTGTTGGATGTGCAATATATTTAGCTGAAATAGCCCCTGAAAGAGTTAGGGATATTTTAAAACCAGCAATTGAAATATTAACTGCTATCCCATCAGTTGTTTATGGTTTCATTGGGATGGTCTTATTAGTTCCTTGGATTAGAGAGACATTTAATGTGAATCCAGGATTTAGTTGGTTTGCAGCATCTATAATCTTAGCAATTATGATTCTTCCAACAATTACATCAATCTCTGAAGATGCTATAAGAAGTGTTCCGCAGAGTATAAAGGAAGGAAGCTTAGCTTTAGGAGCCACTCATTGGCAAACAATAAAGAATGTCATAATTCCAAGTTCTTTAAGTGGGATTTTAGCAGGGATTATCTTAGGAATGGGTAGGGCTATAGGAGAGACGATGGCTGTTTTAATGGTTGCTGGAAACTGGCCATTAATTCCAAAATCAATATTCGACCCTGTAAGACCTCTAACATCACACATTATCTTACATATAAAAGAAGCTGTTGTAGGAAGCCCTATCTACTACGCTATGTTTGCCTGTGGAATTGTTCTATTTGTAATAGTCGTTGGATTAAATATCATATCACAATACTTAGAGAAAAAATACAGAATAAAATGGGAATAAATGGGGATAACTTATGATTAATCCTAAGTTAGAAGAAAAAATTGCGTTTGCTCTATTAAGGGCTTGTGGACTTGTAGTAATTTCAATTTTGTTTATTATGGTAGGATATTTATTTATAAAAGGAATTGGAGCTATAAATCTTGAATTATTCTTTGGAGACGCTAATCCTATAAATGTTATAATTGGTAAAGAGATAGCCTATGATGGAATTTGGTATGCAATATTGGGGACATTTGCTTTAGTTACATTGGCAGTTTTGTTTTCCATACCGTTTGGAATATTGGGGGCTATCTATCTCCACGAATATGCTGGAGACAGCAAACTCGCAAGAATTATAAGATTTTCAACAGATTGCTTAGCTGGTTTACCTTCAATAGTGTTTGGTTTGTTTGGTTTTTCAATTGCAATTGCTACAAAAATCGGCCCTTGCTTATTGGTTGGGGGTTTAACTCTATCATTTATGATTCTTCCTATTATAATGAGAACCACGGAAGAGGGATTAAAATCTATCCCACCAGGATTAAGAGAGGGTAGTTTAGCATTAGGAGCTACAAAGTGGCAGACAATAAGGCATGTTGTTTTGCCTGCTGCTCTACCTCAAATAATAACTGGAATTATCTTAGGAATTGGTAGAAGTGCTGAAGAAACAGCGGCAATTATGTTCACTGCTGCAACTGCATTTTCGTATTCAATAGGTTTATTTGACCAAGTTGAAGCTTTGCCTTACACATTGTATATCTTAGCAACTGAATACACTTCCCAACAAGAATTACAGATGGCTTATGGAGTAGCTTTCATTTTGGTGGTTATGATGTTCTTTATATTTGGAATTGCAAGTTATGTAAGAAAGAGATACACAATAAAATACTAAAATTTACAAAATATAGTCAGGGGGAATAAAATGAAAGTAAAAATGGAAGCTAAAAACCTAAACCTTTGGTATGGTGAAAAACAAGCATTATTTAACATAAATATGCCAATCTATGAGAATAAGATAACTGCTTTAATTGGTCCGAGTGGTTGTGGAAAATCAACATTTTTGAGATGCTTAAATAGAATGAATGATTTAATTAAAGGAGTTAGAATAGAAGGAGAAGTTTTATTGGATGGAAAAAACATATATGATAAGGATGTTGATGTTGTTGAACTAAGGAAGAGAGTAGGAATGGTTTTCCAAAAACCAAACCCATTTCCAATGAGTATCTATGACAATGTTGCTTATGGCCCAAGAATTCATGGAATTAAAGATAAGAAAGAGTTAGATAAGATTGTTAAGTGGGCTCTAAAAAAAGCAGCTCTTTGGGATGAAGTTAAAGATAACTTAGATAAATCAGCTTTAAGTTTATCTGGAGGGCAGCAGCAGAGGTTGTGTATAGCGAGAACTATAGCTGTGAAGCCAGAAGTAATTTTAATGGATGAGCCAACATCTGCCTTAGACCCTATTTCAACATTAAAGATTGAGGAGTTAATGGTAGAATTAGCTAAGGATTACACAATAGTTGTTGTTACCCACAACATGCAACAAGCTAGTAGAGTTTCAGATTATACAGCATTTTTCTTAATGGGTAAGTTAATTGAGTTTGGAGAAACAGAACAAATATTCTTAAATCCTCAAAAGAAGGAAACAGATGACTATATTAGTGGTAGATTTGGTTAAAACTTTTGATTGGTGAATACTTATGGTAAAAAAATTTGATGAAGTATTAAAAGAGATAGAAGAAGATTTAATGAAGATGGCTGATTTGTGTATTGAGCAAATAGAAAATGCTATAAAAGCATTTACAGAGGGAGATAGAGAGCTTGCAAAACAAGTTAGAATAAGAGATAATGATATTGATTTAATGGAAATTGAGATTGAAGATAAGTGTGTTAAAGCTATTGCCTTATATCATCCAGTATCTGGAGATTTAAGAGAGATTATGACAGCCATCAAAATATCATCAAAGTTAGAGAAAGTTGGAGATAATGCATCAAAGATATGTAAGATATTGCTAAAATCCAATATGGAGGGGAAGAGGAAAAATGAATTATTAATAGTTATGAAAGATTATTTAGTTAATATGCTAAGAAATGCAATGATTTCATTTAAAAATAGAGATGAAAAGTTAGCAAGAGAAGTTTATGATATGGATAAAAGGTTGGATGATTTATATGAGCAACTATATAGGAGTATGATAAGCAAAATTTTAGAAGACCCAAAAAATTTAACATTAGCTACTGAAATAATCTTTGCAGCGAAATATTTAGAGAGGAGTGGTAATATAGTTGCTTCGATAGGGGATAGAGTTGTTTATATGATTACTGGAGAGAGAATAAAAGAGGAAGAATTAGAAGAAAAAATGAATCAATAACTTTTTTGAAATATTTAAGTATTAATTTTAAAAAAACAAAAAATTTTATATTATAGTTATTTTTTACATCTAATAGTTCTATCTTTATTATACCTTTTATTATTACTATCAAAGGTGAGGTTATGAAAATCTACTTAAACGGAAAATTTGTTGATGAAAAGGATGCAAAGGTTTCTGTGTTTGACCATGGTTTATTATATGGAGATGGAGTTTTTGAAGGAATTAGGGCTTATGATGGCGTTGTTTTCATGTTGAAGGAGCATATAGATAGGTTGTATGATTCAGCAAAATCTCTCTGTATAGATATTCCATTAACAAAAGAAGAGATGATTGATGTTGTTTTAGAGACATTGAGAGTTAATAATTTGAGGGATGCATATATAAGATTAGTTGTTACAAGGGGAATTGGTGATTTAGGTTTAGACCCAAGAAAGTGTAAAGAACCAACTATTTTCTGTATAGCTATTCCTATGCCACCTTTATTAGGAGAAGATGGAATTAGAGTCATAACTGTCTCAGTTAGAAGATTGCCAGTAGATGTTTTAAATCCAGCTGTTAAATCTCTAAATTATTTAAACAGTATATTGGCAAAGATTCAAGCTAATTATGCTGGAGTTGATGAGGCATTTTTATTGGATGATAAAGGGTTTGTTGTTGAAGGAACTGGAGATAACATATTTGTAGTTAAAAATGGAATCTTAAAGACTCCTCCAGTCTATGCAAGTATATTAAAAGGAATTACAAGGGATGTTGTTATAAAATTAGCTAAAGAAGAAGGTATTGAAGTTGTTGAAGAACCATTAACTTTACATGATTTATATACAGCTGATGAGCTCTTTATCACAGGAACAGCTGCTGAGATTGTGCCTGTCTTTGAAATTGATGGAAGAATAATAAATGATAAAAAAGTTGGAGAAATTACTAAGAAATTAAAAGAGAGATTTAAAGAGATTAGAACAAAATGGGGAATAAAAGTTTATGATGAATAAAAATAAAAAAGTTAAAAATTTATTTTATTTTTTATTTTCTAATTATTGCTACTGCTAAAACTCCTTCAATATCAACTGAATCTACTTCTTCTCCTTCACAGAATAAAGCTCTTTTGACATCTTTTATATGTTCTTTCCTAATAACTCCATATTCTGTTTCTAAACCTTCATTAATTATCTTATTTAATGTCTCCTCATCAGCATTCTTAATTAAATCCATAACGTATTTTGCATTCTTTTTAAATTCTGGCCCTATCTTTGATTTGTCTGGAATAACTTCAATTATCTTTGATTCTAAAGCTGGTTTTCCTTTAATTATTTTGAATTCTTCAATCTTCAAAGTTCCTTTAATGTCCTCAGCTGTTTTAATTAATGCATTGTAAGCCTCTTCATCCTCTGTATAAATCTCAACATACTTTAATGGAGCATTTAAAGGCATACCTTTATTTGATTTGAATCTTCTAATTGAGATAACTGTATTTTTAGCAATTTCTCCAAATCTCTCTGCCACTTCATTTATAAATTTCTTATCTACCTTTGGGAATGAGAAATGCAAGTTATCTATTTTATAGATATCAGCTACATAGTCAGCGAAGTGTGGAGCAAATGGAGCTAACAACCTTATCAATTTATCTATTGCATAGTACAATGTCCATCTTGCTTCTTTCTTAGCCTCCTCATCATCTCCATACAACCTATATTTAACCATCTCTATGTAATTGTCACAGAACTCATGCCATACAAACTTATAAATCTCTACTATTGTATTGAATCTATAATTCTCTAAATCTCTATCAACTCTCTCAATTAATTTCTGCAACTTACTTAAAATCCATAAATCTATTGGATTCTTTACATCTAAAGGTTTCTTTAGCTCATCTATTATGTCATCAGATATATGCATCTTAGCAAATCTACAAGCATTCCAAAACTTCCTTAAGAATCTATAACCGTAATCAACCTCTTTCCATAAGAATTGGACATCATCTCCAACAACGCTATTACTTGCCCACAATCTTAAAGCATCTGCTCCATACTTTGCAATAATTTCATCTGGCTCTACGACATTTCCTCTACTCTTACTCATCTTATGCCCATCTTCTCCAAACACCATTCCGTTTATAACTATCTCATCCCATGGTTTTTTGCCAGTTAAAGCTATTGACTTAACTATAGTATAGAAAGCCCAAGTTCTAATTATATCATGCCCCTGTGGTCTTAGTTGGACAGGATAATGCTTCTCAAAGAATTTATCATCATCTAACCACTTAGTTATAACCATCGGAGTTATAGATGAGTCCATCCATGTATCTAAAACATCAGTTTCTGGAATTAAGTCAGTGTTTCCACACTTATCACATACATAACCTGTTTTAGTTGGGTCTATTGGTAAATCCTCTTCTTTAGCAACTACTACATTTCCACATTTTTTGCAATACCATACTGGTATTGGTGTAGCAAAGATTCTTTGCCTACTTATAACCCAATCCCAATCCATGTCTTCAATCCAATTTAACAATCTAATTTTCATGTGCTCTGGAACCCATTTAATCTCTTCAGCAATTTCTCTAATTTTTGGAATTAGTTTTTTTACATTGACGAACCACTGCTCAGTAACAATAATTTCAATAGGAGTTTTACATCTCCAACAAACTCCAACATTCTGTTTTATAGGCTCTTGCTTAACTAAATAACCTTCTTTCTTTAAATCTTCAATAATCTTCTCCCTTGCTTCCTCTGTCTTTAATCCCTTATATTTGCCAGCAATTTCTGTTAGAGTTCCTTTCTCATCAATTGCTTTCTTAATCTCTAATTTATGCCTATTTACCCACAAAATGTCTGTCTTATCCCCAAATGTACAGACCATAACCGCTCCAGTCCCAAACTCTTTCTCTACATCTTCATCAGCTAATAACTTAACCTTATGCCCAAATAATGGAACTATAAACTCTTTTCCAATTAAGTGCTTATATCTCTCATCCTCTGGATGAACTAATATAGCAACACACGCAGCCATAAGTTCAGGTCTTGTTGTAGCTATCAACAAATGCCCTTCTCCATCAGTAGCAGGGAATTTTATATAGTTTAGCTTACTTTCTCTCTCTTTATATTCAACTTCAGCAAACGCAATAGCTGTTTGACATCTTGGACACCAATTTACTGGGAACTTACCTCTATAAATTAAACCATCTTTATACATTCTAACAAAGGCTGTTTGAGACTTTCTAATATAGTCAGGAGTCATTGTTATATATTCTCTATCCCAATCAATAGAAATTCCTAAGGATTTTATCTGTCTTCTCATTTTTTCAATGTTTTCCTTTGTTAATTCAATACATAACTCTCTAAATTTGTGTCTATCAACATCTGACTTTGTTATGCCATGTATCTCTTCAACCTTAACCTCTGTTGGCAATCCATGACAATCCCATCCTTGTGGGAATAAAACATTAAATCCTTTCATTCTCTTGTATCTCGCTATTATATCCATGTAAGTCCAGTTTAAAGCATGTCCTAAGTGTAATCTACCAGTTGGGTATGGAGGAGGAGTATCAATAATATATGGTGGTTTTTTGCTCTCTTCATCAAATTTGTAAATTTTACTTTCTTCCCACTTTTTTTGTATCTGTTTCTCAATCTCTATATTGTAATCCTTTGGCATCTCCATTCAACTCACCAGACATACTTTTTTATAATAAAGATTATAATCTTTTTTGAAAAAGCTTAGAGTATAAAATATTTACTGTTTAAGTAGTTATAGTTGTATATAAAAAAAGACCTATTATAGAACTTTCACAGGAATAAATTTTTTGCCATCATTTTTTCATTAATGAATATATAAAGTGCGAAAGTCCTAATATTAATTATTTCTTAAACCATTCTGGATAATCAACTATTTTATACCCACCAAAAGGTCCTGACTTACTCTCTATTTTAAATCCAATAGTTTTTAAATCTTTTATCCTATTATGAACTGCCACTCTACTTTTTCTATCAATATAATCCTTTAAAAACTCACCAGATATAAAATCAGAGTTTTTTGCAAATATTTTATTCCTCTCCAATATTTTTCTCGCCTCTTCCTCTCCAAACTTTTCTGCTAATTTTTTGTATAAATCATTAACACCAATAAGAATATTTAAAAGGATGAAATGTCCAATATCCAATTTTATATTATTCTCATAGGCCTTTTTTAAAAATTCCCAAAAATCATAATCTTTTCTCTCTACTATATTTTTTATCTCATCCTCTATCCTCATTTAACCCCCCTTATCTTTGCCAGTCTTCTCGCTAATGCAACCATTCCTATCTCAATAAGTCCTACAAAAAACTTTTCTAAACCTCCACATGCCCATATAGCCTTTCCAAATGTTGTTTTTTTAATTCTCTCTTCATACTCTTTTGGCGTTATATCCTCTCCAGTCATTCTTTTTGTTACAACTGCTGCTGCTTCCATCAACTCTTCCCAGCTTATATCTCCAATATGATTGTGTAATTCCTTAAATATCTTATATACTGGAATTTCATATAACTTAGCTAAGGTTTTAACAACATCACAGTTTCTAACCATCCCCACAACTCTACCATCTCTTGTTAAAACTGGAATACTAACAACCTTATATTTAACGAATTTTAAAACCACATCTCTTGCCTCATCATCTTCATAAACAGTAATAACTTCTTCTTTATTACGCATAAACTCAGTTATTGGTTTTTTGAAATCTTTCTCTGAAATCCCTAACAACTCCAAGGTTGTTATCCAACCAACTAACTTATCTTCTTTATCAACTATAGGCGCAGAAAATCTCTTTTTCTTTTTTAATAAGTTTATAGCATTTTCAACAGTCTCATCTATATATACTTTAGCAAAATTCTTGTCCATCAAGTCTCTAACTTTCATAGTATCACGGAAAAATTTATAAAAATAATTATAGCATTTGAACTTTTTATCTTTTTATCTTTATCTTTTTAAAATTGATTTTAACTAAAATCTAATTTATTTTATTTTAATCTAATTTATTAGTTATGTATCCTTTAATTGCACTTATTGCAGCAACTTTTGGTGATGCCAAATAAATATAGCTATTTATATGTCCCATTCTTCCTCTAAAGTTTCTGTTTGTTGTTGATAAACAAACTTCCCCCTCAGCTAAAACTCCTTGATGAGCCCCTAAGCATGGGCCGCATCCAGGTGTGCAAATCATTGCCCCAGCTTTAACAAATATATCAATAAGCCCCTCTTTTAACGCTTGCATAAAAACCTTTTTTGATGCAGGGATGATAATTAATTTAACATCTTTATGAACCTCTCTACCCTTTAAGTATTTAGCTGCTTCCCTTAAATCACTCAATCTTCCATTTGTACAACTACCTATAAAAACTTGATCAATTTCAATTCCTTCAACTTCACTAACTGGCTTTACATTATCAGGATGGTGTGGAACTGCTATTTGCTCTTCCATATCTGTTATGTCAATCTCAATTTCTTTATAATAACTCTCCTCTTCCCTATTTACTGTTATTCTTTCTTTTTTTAATTTTGCAATTTCTTCATCACTTAGATTCCTCTCTTTCTTTAAATAGTTGTAAGTTATTTCATCTGCCTCTATAACTCCTGTTTTTCCTCCCATTTCTATTGCCATATTACATAATGTTAATCTCCCATCCATATCCATATTTTTTACAACTTCTCCGCCATATTCAATAGCCATGTATGTAGCTCCTCTCCTACCTATCTCCCTACAAACTCTCAGAACAATATCTTTAGCAGAAATATTCTCATTTTTTCCAACAATATCAACCCTAATAGTTTTTGGTACTTTAATCCATGTTTCCCCTGTTGCATAAATATAAGCCATATCAGTAGCCCCAAAGCCAGTGGCAAAAGCTCCAAAAGCTCCATGAGTGCATGTATGGCTGTCTCCACCAGCTACAAACATATTAGGAAGAACATAATTCTCAGCTAAGATTTGATGGCAAATACCTTCCCCACCTTTATGGAAATTTTTTATGCCAAATCTCTTAACAAACTCTAAAGCCAATTTTTGCATTTCAGCAGCTTTAACTGTATTTGCTGGAACATTGTGGTCGAAGGCAACAACTATTTTATCTGGATTCCAAACGCTATCGCTCATCTCTTTTAAAGCTTTATAAGCTAATGGTGTAGTTCCATCATGCGTCATTGCCAAATCTACCTCAACCTCTATGCTATCTCCTTCATAGACCTTATAACCAACTTTTTTTGATAATATCTTCTCTACCAGTGTCAATTTATCACCTAGCCATATCTAATCAAAGAATATTATATTTGCTCTTGGGTCAGTTTCAAACACTATTTTCCCATCTTTAAATACCCTAACCACTCCACCACTTTGTGAAACAGTTACAGCTATGGCATTTGTATTTTTTGTTATACTTGCAGCTGCCATGTGCCTCGCTCCTAAACCTTTTGGTATATCAACATCTCCTTTTGTCTCTAAGAATCTACCTGCTGAAACTACTTTTCCTTCATCAGTAACTATAAATGCTCCATCAATAGAAGATAGCTCCTTTATAGTTCCTTTTACATTTTTATCAAATATGCTTGCATTGTGTCCAGCAAATGGATTTAATATTAAAGGTTTGGACATATTCATAACATTTAGTGTATCTCCAATAACAAATATTGTTCCAACACATTCTCCTTCTCTTCCCTCTCTCCCAATTTCCATAGCTAATTTTATAACCTCTTTTAAAGTTCTTCTCTGTTTTTCATCTAATGTTTCAAAGAGCTTATATAAAGTTAAGGTCTTTACATAGTCTTTTACATTAACAACCATTATTGTATCCAACTTCCCAGGGGTTTTTGGTTCTCCAACTACTGCAACAATTCTATGATTTTCTTTTAATATCTTTCTTTTTAGAGCATGAACAATACCACTACTTATTATCATGCATCTATTATCTTCTCTATGCTTAATAAATACAGGGTAGATATTTTCTTCATTTTCATGAGTAATTTTTTTATAAGTTATCTCATTTGGTGTGGCAACAATTATCTTCAAGTTTTTATGTATCATTTTATCAAATATCTTCAAGATTTTTGAGTTGTTATCTTTTTTTAATGATTTTAATAATTCATAAGATTTTCCTGTCTCTGTAAAAATCATAAATGCATCTGCCTTAATATCATAAGCTAATTCCAATCCATGCTTTATTATATGCTTTGCTATCATTAACTCCACCATTAGAAATGAGAATTTATAGTTTTGTGCAAAATAAACTAAACTTTAAAAAGGAAAATTTGAATGTCTCCCAAAAGGAAGACATTTAGGATTTTGCATATCTAATTAAAGCTTCTGCTATTTTTTTGTCTGCATTTATTCCTATATCTCTAAAGCCCTTAGTTCCCGGGGAGGAGTTGAGTTCAATAACATAATAGCTATCTTTTGTTGGTAGAATATCTACTCCCAAAATTACAGCTTCAGATAAATCAGCACATTTTAAAGCTAACTCCTCAAGTTCTTCATCTATATTTAATTTTTCAACGACATTTCCCAAATAAAGGTTTGTTCTAAAATCTTTACTGACTCTCCTATATCCACCTACAACCTCTCCATCAACAACTAATATTCTCATATCCTTATATAAGCCATTTTCTTTAAAATCAATAAATTCTTGAATAATCTTCCCTTCCCATATTGCATTTTTTGTAAGTTCCTTCAATTCTTCAAAATTTTTTGCCATAAATACCTTCAAACCACACTTTGAGAAGGAATTTTTTATAACTACTGGAAATTTTAAATTGTATTTTTTTATGAATTTTATAGCATCTTCATAATCCCTAATTAATGCTGTTTTTGGTGTTATTATTTTATTTTTTGCAAGTAATTTTATACATTTAAATTTATCTGATGTGAGATAGAGTGTTTTAATTGGATTTATAAATCTACAATTCTCAACTTCCAATGCATTTATGAATTGCCAAGAGTAGAGAGTTAATTTATCTTCATAATCTCCTATTCCACATCTTGAGTGAATTAAATCAGTCTCTAATTTAAAATCATAACTCATTAATGTTTCTGGGTGTGATAATAAAAATATTTCACAATTAGCCCCTAATTTCTCAATCTCTCTCTTTAGATTCCAAACACTACAGCTTTTACCTTCTGGAGATAAAATTGTTATCTTCACCATAAATATCTCCTAAGAATAAAATTATAGAATTAGAATAGAGATTTCGCAGAATTTTGAAGCCTTAAATATATAAACTGCTTAGAGATTTGTTAATTCATCTATGTTGATTAATTTCTGCTCTCCTGTAACCATATCCTTTAAAGTTACTTTATTTTCATTAAGCTCTTTCTCTCCGACAATAACTACTTTCTTAAATCCTCTCGAATTTGCATAATCCAAAGCTTTTCTTAACTTTCTACCCATAATTTCAAGTTCTACAATTTTTCCAGCTTTTCTTAACTTATCAGCTATAATTAGAGATTTTTTAATTAATTCCTTATCTTTTTTTACTGGGATTATTAAAATATTTTCTTCTTCAATATTTAGGTCATCAATATTCATCATAATTCTATCAAATCCATAGGCAAAACCAACTGCTGGTGTTGGCTCTCCTCCAAATGTTTCTATTAAATTGTCATATCTCCCTCCACCACATATCTGCTTAGCTCCTTTCTTTCCATATATCTCAAATACCATTCCTGTATAATAATCCAAACCTCTTGCAATTCCAAGGTTTATTGTATATCTATCATGAATAACATACTCTAAAATCTCTTCTAAGTTATTTATTGCCTCTATAGATTTTGGGAAATCTTTCAATATCTCTTTTAGTTCATCTAAAATCTCTTTTCCTCCTTTAAATTTTAATATATCAAATATTAGCTCCTTCTTTTCTTCCCCTAAGATTTGAGTTAAGTATTTCTCTAAATTTTCATAATCCTCTTTATCTATCAACCTTCTTATTTTAACCTCTTCTTCCTCACTAACATTAAACTTCTCTAAAACACCCTTCAAAACTCCCAAATGACCAATATGAACATCAAAATCTAAACCAATATTTATTAAACCATCCATCGCTAAATTTAAAACTTCAGCATCTGCTAACGGTTCTTTACAACCTATTAACTCACAACCCATCTGCCAAAACTCTCTAAATCTTCCAGCTTGAGGTCTCTCATATCTAAAGCAATTAGCAAAATAATATAATCTTAAAGGTTTCTGTAAATTCTTTAATTCATTTAAATAGAATCTTACAACTGGAGACGTCATTTCAGGTCTTAAAGCCATTTCTCTTCCACCATGATCTTTAAAAACATAAAGTTGTTTTCTAATTTCTTCTCCTGTTTTTTTAGCAATTAACTCAAAACTTTCAAAGGTTGGTGTTAATATCTCCTTATATCCATATCTCTCAAAAACTTCTCTCAACTTATTTTCAATAAATCTCCTTTTTTTCATTTCTTCTGGTAAAAAATCCCTTGTTCCTCTCGGTTTTTGGAACATCACTATCAGCCCATCAAATTTTTATAGCGTGAAGGAATAAACATAATGCATCATAAATACACTAAACTAATATATAAACTGCGAAAGTCCTATATTAAATAAACCTTTTTAATATATGTTAATTTGTCGATATGGATTAAAGAATTGATTTAATTAGTTTTATTTTGAAAATTTGCAAATATTTGGGCTTTAATGTATGGATAATTCTATTTTTCACATAATATTAAATAAAATTTAAAAAAATTTAAAGAAGTGATTATTATGGCCAACTTAACTCCAATGATGAGGCAATATTATAGGATTAAGGAGAGATATAAAGATGCATTACTATTTTTCAGAGTTGGAGATTTCTACGAGCTTTTTGATGAAGATGCAAAAATCGCCTCTAAAGAGCTCGGTATTGTTTTAACATCAAGGGATAAAAAGCACCCAATGGCTGGTGTTCCTCATCATGCAGTATTCCCATATATAAAGAGGTTGATAGAGAGAGGTTATACTGTAGCTATATGTGAGCAGGTTGAGGACCCTTCAAAAGCTAAGGGTTTAGTTAAAAGAGAAGTTGTTAGAGTTATAACTCCAGGAACATTAATTGAGGAAGAGCTATTAACTAAAGAGAACAACTATCTCATCTCTATATATAAAGGCTGTAAGTTTGGGATTGCATTAATTGATGTATCTACTGGGGAATTTTTAACTACAACTGTAGATAGTTTTGAGGAAGTTATAGCTGAAATATTAAAATTTACTCCAGTTGAATGTATTTTACCAAAAGATTTTGAGAATTTGGAAGAAATAAAGAAACATATTCCTGTAGTTCATCCTCTAAGTGAAGATTATTACAAAAAAGAGGACTGTTTAAATTTACTTGAGGAATGCATTGCAAATCTTAAAAGCTTGGAACTTGAGAATGAATCTATAATAGCTTGTGGTGCTGCATTGAAGTACATTAAAGAATCTTTATTGGTAAAGGAGCTTAAATTTAGATTGCAGAAATATATTAGCAAAGAATATATGATATTAGACTCCACTACTTTGAAAAATCTTGAGATATTTAAAAACTTAATTGATAATAGTAGAAGAGGCTCTTTAATTGAAGTTTTAGATAAAACAATGACTGCAATGGGAAGTAGGTTATTAAAAAGATGGCTACAAAGACCTTTAATAAATGTAGATGAGATAGATAAAAGATTGGAGGCTGTTGAAGAACTCTATGAAAAGAGTTTTTTAAGGCAAAATCTTAGAGAGATTTTAAAAGATGTTTATGACCTTGAGAGAATAGTAAGTAGAATAGAGTATAAAAAAGCCACACCAAAGGATTTAATAGCTTTAAAAAATTCTTTAAAAGCTATTGAAGAAATAAAAAACTTTAACTTTACTTCTACAAAATTAAATATAATTGTTGAAGAACTAAAAACATTAAATGACATTGTAGAGCTTATAGATAGTGCTATAGTGGAAGACCCTCCATTAAGTATAAAGGATGGAGGGATAATTAAAGAAGGATTTTCAGCTGAATTGGATGAGTTAAGAGAACTTAAAAATAATCATGAGAAATTCATTAAAGAGCTTGAAGAAAGAGAAAGAAAAGCAACAGGCATTGAAAAATTAAAGATTAGTTATAATTCAGTTATGGGATACTACATAGAGGTGCCAAAATCAAAAATTAAGTTTGTTCCAAAACATTATAAGAGAAAGCAAACTTTGGCAAACTCTGAGAGATATACTATAGATGAGCTTGAGTCAATGGAAACTAAAATATTAGCATGTGAAGAAAAGATAAAAAATTTAGAGTATGAACTCTTTATAAATATTAGAAATAAAATAGCTGAGAGAGTTGATGAGATAAGAGATTGTGCTTTAAAAATAGCTGAACTTGATGTATTATCTACATTTGCAGAAGTTTCTGTTCTTTACAATTACAAAAGACCAAAAGTAAATAATGGATATGATATAATTATAAAGGATGGAAGACATCCTACCGTTGAATTAACAGTTAAATTTACTCCAAATGATGTTACATTAACGAGAGATAGTAGGATAATATTAATAACTGGTCCAAATATGGCTGGTAAATCTACATATTTAAGAATGACAGCACTAATAACAATTATGGCACAAATTGGATGTTTTGTTCCTGCAAAATATGCAGTTATAGGGGTTGTAGATAGGATATTCACAAGAATTGGAACTGTAGATGATATTACAAGAGGTTATAGTAGTTTTATGGTAGAGATTGCTGAAGTAGGACAAATATTAAGAAATGCAACGAGTAAGAGCTTAATACTATTGGATGAAGTTGGTAAAAGTACAGGTAGTAGAGATGGTACAAGTTTGGCTTGGGCTATTGTAGAATATATACACAAAATAGGAGCTAAGACATTATTTGCTACTCATTATCATGAATTAGCAGAGCTTGAGAGCTTATTAGAGGGAGTTAAGAATTACCACTTTAGAATTATTGAGGGAGAAACATTAGAGTTTGATAGAAAGATAAGGAGAGGAGTTAGTAAGGAGAGCTATGGAATAAAGATAGCTGAATTAGTTCTACCTAAAGAAGTTGTTGATAGAGCTTATGAAATATATAAAACCTTAGATACTAAGGTAGATAATAGCCTAATCAAAGAAATTGCCAATATAGATACAAATAATTTAACTCCAATACAGGCTCTTATAGAGTTAGATAGAATAGTGAAAAAATGCAAGGAAATGAAGCATTAAAAAATAGAATATTGAATATAATAAAAGAGCTCGAAGATATAAATGAAAAATTAAACAATAAGGCAATAGATAAAGCTATAGAAAATTTAAAAATAGCCATATATGGGGACAAAGTAGGAGCTGAAGGTTTCTATCATAGCTATATTAGGGAGAAATTATTGGAGATATTTAAAGGTAATCAATATATAGAATCCTCTGGAACTAAACTTTCTAATTTAGGTTTTAGACCAGATTTAGTAATTATAAATGATAAAGAGGTTATAATTGCAGAAATAGAAACAGATAAAAAAAGAGCAATAAACAAAATGAGAAAAATAGCAAATTTAATAGATAATATAAAAAAACATCCTATTGCAACAAATAGAGATGTTAAAGTAATATTTTGCTTATTATCTGCAGATAGCAAAATTATAAATAAAGCCAAAATGTATGGTTTTGAACTCTTTGTTTTAGATAATGGCAGATTGAAAAAATTATGCTAATTTTTATTTTTTATTATTTTTTAAATATATAGATTTAATGTTTTTGTCATAATCATGAACATAACCAAAAAATTTATATAGAATTTCATTATCATGTATATACCGAATAAGGTAACAACCTGAGGTGAGACACATGGCAATGGCAGGAACCCCAATAGTAGTATTACCACAAAATGTTAAGAGATACGTCGGGAGAGACGCTCAAAGAATGAACATATTAGCAGGTAGAATTATCGCTGAGACAGTTAGAACAACATTAGGTCCAAAAGGAATGGACAAAATGTTAGTTGATGAGTTAGGAGACATTGTTGTTACAAACGATGGAGTTACAATATTAAAAGAAATGAGTGTTGAGCACCCAGCTGCTAAGATGTTAATAGAAGTTGCTAAAACACAAGAGAAAGAAGTTGGAGATGGTACAACAACAGCAGTTGTTATTGCTGGAGAGTTATTAAGAAAGGCTGAAGAGTTATTAGACCAAAACATCCACCCATCAGTCATCATCAATGGATACGAAATGGCAAGAAACAAGGCAGTTGAAGAATTAAAAGCTATAGCTAAAGAAATAAAAGCTGATGATACAGAAATGTTAAAGAAAATTGCAATGACATCAATTACTGGAAAAGGAGCAGAGAAAGCAAGAGAACAGTTAGCTGAAATTGTTGTTGAAGCTGTTAGAGCAGTTGTTGATGAAGAAACAGGAAAAGTTGACAAAGACTTAATTAAAGTTGAGAAGAAAGAAGGAGCTCCAATTGAAGAAACTACATTAATAAGAGGAGTCGTCATTGACAAAGAGAGAGTCAACCCACAAATGCCAAAGAAAGTTGAAAACGCTAAGATTGCATTATTAAACTGCCCAATTGAAGTCAAAGAGACAGAAACAGATGCTGAAATAAGAATTACTGACCCATCTAAGTTAATGGAGTTCATTGAGCAAGAAGAGAAAATGATTAAAGACATGGTTGAGAAGATTGCTGCTACAGGAGCTAATGTTGTCTTCTGTCAGAAAGGAATTGATGACTTAGCTCAGCACTACTTAGCTAAGAAGGGAATCTTAGCAGTAAGAAGAGTTAAGAAATCAGACATGGAGAAATTAGCTAAAGCAACAGGAGCAAGAATCGTTACAAAGATTGATGACTTAACACCAGAAGACTTAGGAGAAGCTGGATTAGTTGAAGAGAGAAAAGTTGCTGGAGATGCAATGATATTCGTTGAGCAGTGCAAGCATCCAAAAGCTGTAACAATCTTAGCAAGAGGTTCAACAGAGCATGTCGTTGAAGAAGTTGCAAGAGCTTTAGATGATGCAATTGGAGTTGTTAAGTGTGCATTAGAAGAAGGTAAGATTGTTGCTGGTGGAGGAGCTACTGAAATAGAATTAGCTAAGAGATTAAGAAAATACGCAGAGACTGTTGCTGGAAGAGAGCAATTAGCAGTTAAAGCATTTGCTGATGCTTTAGAAGTCATTCCAAGAACATTAGCTGAGAACTCAGGATTAGACCCAATTGACATGCTCGTTAAGTTAAGAGCTGCTCACGAGAAAGAAGGAGGAGAAGTTTGCGGATTAGATGTCTTCGAAGGAGAAGTTGTTAACATGTTAGAAAAAGGAGTTGTTGAACCATTAAAAGTTAAAACACAAGCAATTGACTCTGCTACAGAAGCATCAGTCATGCTCTTAAGAATTGACGATGTCATTGCTGCTGAGAAAGTTAAAGGAGACGAGAAAGGCGGAGAAGGCGGAGACATGGGAGGTGATGAATTTTAACTCCTCCGAATAAATAACCCTTAATTTCTAAATTTTTATTTTTTTATTTTACTTAAAATCTATAAATTTAAATTAATAAATTTAAAGTATAGTAGTAACAAATTTAAATACTTAATCCATTAAAACAATGGTATAAATTAATTTTTTTAAATAATAAATGGATGATTAGAGGGATAAATAGAAAAACACCCACCACTATGGTTAGGAAACAGTAGCTATTGTCCTAACACATCCTCCTCCATCTCCAACTGGAACACTCTGCCCATATTTTCCACAGTAACCAACACTCAGCTCGAAATCCTTTGTAACAGCATCCACTTTAAATAATATATCTAAAATCTCACCACTTAATCCAGCATCTTTTAAAACTTGAGTTAGCTCCCCATTTTCAATTAAATAAGCTTCAACAGCACTAAATTGGAATAAACCTTTACCAGTATCAACCTGTCCTCCTCTTGAACCTTTCAAAAATATTCCCTCTTTTGTATCTTCCAAAAGCTCTTCAAAGCTCCAATCTCCTGGTTTTATGAAAGTATTGCTCATCCTTACAATTGGTTTGTTTAAACCTTCAGCCCTACCATTTCCTGTTAGCTCAGCATCCATTCTTCCAGCGGTTTCTCTTGAATGTAAATATGTTTTTAAAATTCCATTCTCAATGATAACTGTTCTTTTTCCTTCAACTCCCTCATCATCATATTTGTAAGAGCCGAATGCATCTTTAACTGTAGCGTCATCTATAACTGTAACATACTCGCTCCCAACTCTTTCTCCTAATTTATCTTTAAATACACTATCATTTTGTAAAACCAAATCTGCCTCTGAAGCATGTCCAACAGCTTCATGTATAAACACTCCTGCTAATTCAGGGTCTAAAATCACTTTAAATTTGCCTTTTGGACAAGGTTTTGCTTTCAGCAATCTTAAAGCTCTATTTTTTGCTTCTAAAGCTAAATTTAAATAATTATCTTTTATTTTCTCAAATCCAAAGCCACCAGTTCTCTCTGCTCCATATTGCAAGTTTCCATTTTCTTTAGCAACACAGTTCATATACATTATGCATCTTGTTATTTTTCCTTCAATTCTTGAACCCTCGCTGTTTAAAAATATTCTTTTGCTAAAAACATCAGAATAGCTAACAGAAATACTTTTAATCTTTTCATCAATCATATTTTTGTAAGTATCCATAATAATCTCTTTCTTTTCTTCAATATCAACATCAGTAGGATTTATTTTTCCAATCATTGTATAGTTATCAGTTATTGCTTTATAATCTTTCAATATAACCTCTTTTTCTGAATATTCATTTGAGATTTTAGCCATCCTATATGCCTTATTTATTAGTTTTTCAATCTCCTCTTCATTTACTATGTTTGATGTAACAAACCCCCAGCCATTTTTGTATAGGACTCTAACCGCTACACCATTTCCAAAACCTGAAGAAATTTCCTCTATTTTACCATCTTTTAATGTTATGGAGTTGCTTTCTCCAAAGTTTATTCTTATATCTGCATAATCTCCAACTTCTAACAATTTTTCTATTTTTTCTAAGTTAAGCATGCTATCACCAAAGACATAAATGTTGATTTTAAGATATTTTATTTATTATAATAATAAAAGGTGGTTATATTGAAAAAGGTAGTGTTATTTTTGATAATAAATATACTACCAATTGTAATCTTAGGGCTATATTTATATACAAATATAGGAGGAGCAGAAGATGTTAAAGAAGTTATAGAAAACTCACCGTTCAAAGAATTTATTTATATAGACCATAAAACACTTATGATACTTAAAGACAACAATATCCAAAATATTCCAGAAATATACAAAGGATCTCTGATTTTTATTAACGGTATTTATATAGGAAATCATGGAAGTGTTGGAATAAAAGTGCCACTTGGATTTTTAATCAAATACATTCCAATAGGAAATTTTGAGTACTATAATGGGGTTTTAATAAAAAATCCAAATGAATCTGATTTAGGCAAAGCTGAGATAAATGATTTAATCAACACAATCCCATCAAATTATAAAGACATTTTTATATATAAAAAAGATTACTTAATGGGCATATACTATGATTTAAACTCAAATAAAACCTATCTTGTATATATATTTAAAAAACCAAATAACAGTGGAGAAATTGATACTGAAAAACTTAAAAATGAATTATTACAAAAAACAGATGTAGTAGATTGTAAGGTAATTGACATGGGAAATGAAATTTATGTTTATCAAGAATTTAATGGAATAAATTTAAATTTAATAAACAGTGGGATATTATGAAGGTTATAATAACAAGACCTAAGGAAAGAGCCGATGTATTTGCTGAACTATTAAAAAAAGAGGGCTTTGAACCAATAATATTTCCAACTTTAGAGCTCGTTTATAACAAAGATGTAAATGTTGATTTATATAATTATAATTGGTTAGTATTTACCTCACCAAGTGGTGTTATTGGATTATATAACATAATAGATGAAAATAAAAGGAAAGAGGTAAAAAATAAAAAAATTGCAGTTATTGGTGAAAAAACAGCAAAAACCTTTAAAAAATATTTTGGTAGAGAGCCAGATATAATACCAAAAGAATACACTGCAGAATCTCTTTTAGAAGAGATAAAAAAAGTTTCCAATAAAGATGATAAATTTTTAATCCCTACAACTCCATCAACAAGAGATGTTTTAAAAAATAACTTAAATGCTGATTTGTTGTTTGTGTATAAATCTGTTGAGCCAGAAAACTTAAAAGAAGAGATTGAAAGATTAAAAGAAGAAATAAAGAATGAAAAATTTATTTTAACATTTACAAGTGGATTAACAGCTAAAAACTTTTTTAAATATGTTGATGATGAATTTGCCAATATTATAAAAGATAATTATATAGTTGCCATAGGACCAATAACAGCCAAAGTTATTGAAGAATTTGGTTTTAAACCATTAATTCCAAAAATATATACAATTGAAGGAATGTTAGAAGTTATTAAAAAATTAATCGAATAATGAAGAGAGGTAATAAGATGATTAACATAAATGACAGAACCTTAATAAAGAAAGCTATAGAGAAGATAAACAAACTCTCTGAAAAAATAGATAACATAAAGATTATGCACGTTTGTGGTAGTCATGAACATACTATTTGTAAATATGGAATTAGGGATATATTGCCAAAAAATATAACCGTTGTTCCAGGTCCAGGCTGTCCAGTTTGTGTTACTACACAAAAAGAAATAGATACAGCCATATATTTAGCTGATAATGGATATGTTATAACAACTCTTGGAGATATGTATAGAGTGCCGGGAAGTGAAAAATCATTAATGGAGAAGCAATCTGAAGGTTGTGATGTTAGAATTGTTTATAGTATAAGTGAAGCTGTAAAAATGGCTAAAAAAGAAAAAGATAAGAAGTTTGTTTTTGTAGCAATAGGTTTTGAAACTACAGCTCCTACAACTGGAGCTGAGTTAATAAGCTTAAAAAATAAAGATATAGATAACTTTTTCATTTTAAACTGTCACAGACAAACCCCTCCAATTATGGATTTTTTATTAAATGAGGAAGTTTATTTAGATGCCTTTATATGCCCAGGACATGTTTCAACAATTACAGGTTTAAAGCCATACTATGAGCCATGCAAAAAATACAACGCCCCAATGGTTGTTGCTGGCTTTGAGCCAATAGATGTTTTAATGGCAATAATTATGATTTTAAAACAAATTATCAATGGAGAGGCAAAGGTTGAGAATGAGTATATAAGAGCTGTTAAACCTGAAGGAAATGTTTTAGCTCAAAAAATAATAAATGAAGTTTTTGAAAGTGTAGATATTCCTTGGAGAGGATTTCCAGTTATTAAAAATGGTGGATTTGGGTTGAGAGAAGAATATAAGAAATTTGACATCTATGAACATGAGGATATTCCAGAGATTAAAGAAAAGATTCCTAAGGGTTGTATATGTGATAAAATTTTGAGAGGGGAAAAACTTCCTACTGATTGCCCATTGTTTGGTAAGGTTTGCACACCATTAAATCCAATTGGTAGTTGTATGGTTTCTGATGAAGGAACATGTAGAATATTTTATAAGTATAGAAGAATTTAAAAAATATTCTATTTTTTTATAATATTTTGAAAAATAAATTTACGTTTTTTTACCGAAAAAGTCTAATTTTAATGTTTATACAATTAGTATTGGAGATAATAGAATAAGTATGAGGGACAAGTTTCCATACCGAATCGGTCTGATTTTAATCTTAAACTTGTCTTCAAACAACAACTTTATTAATTCGTTTCCATACCGAATCGGTCTGATTTTAATCAAAAGAGACTGCTAAAAAGACAGCAGAAAAATTAACACCGTTTCCATACCGAATCGGTCTGATTTTAATAAGGAAGACATAATAAACCACTTAAAAGAAGATTTGGTTTCCATACCGAATCGGTCTGATTTTAATTGTAAAATATAAAAAATGGACTAAGCAAGATGAAGAGTTTCCATACCGAATCGGTCTGATTTTAATGCTCTAACTAAAGTTGGACTTAGATGGTTTAGTCTAAAGCAGTTTCCATACCGAATCGGTCTGATTTTAATCAATATGGTTGATTAGCTACAATTATGTTAGTGTCGGAGGGTGTTAACAAGTTTCCATACCGAATCGGTCTGATTTTAATTGTTGTGATTGTTGTTGAGGTTGAAATTGTTGCATTGGTTGCATGTTTCCATACCGAATCGGTCTGATTTTAATTTATTGACAGCTTCATAAACTTCAGAAACTGAATATTCGTTTCCATACCGAATCGGTCTGATTTTAATTGAAGCATATTGCTATTATTACAACTGCGGCTATTATGTTTCCATACCGAATCGGTCTGATTTTAATTTTTAACTGCATGTTTGACATTAGTATGTTTTTTACGTTTCCATACCGAATCGGTCTGATTTTAATTCAGGAACTACAGTTCCAGCCAATGACAACATTGTCGTTTCCATACCGAATCGGTCTGATTTTAATAATTAAAATCACTATCCAAACTAATAACCATAAAATGTTTCCATACCGAATCGGTCTGATTTTAATCATTTTTTGCCAAACCAAGCCCTGGAATCCTTACTGTTTCCATACCGAATCGGTCTGATTTTAATTCTTTTCTCATTCTCGTCTGCCATGAATTTCTTAACAAGTTTCCATACCGAATCGGTCTGATTTTAATTGTTCATTCCTGGAAAATTCATAGCAATCCTAACATTTCCGTTTCCATACCGAATCGGTCTGATTTTAATTTGTAATGTTCTTCTGCAATTCTGCTATGAGTGCTGTTTCCATACCGAATCGGTCTGATTTTAATTCCTTCGAGCTTATCGAAGTATTTTATCTTAATCCTGTTTCCATACCGAATCGGTCTGATTTTAATGATATCGTGGTGGTATTCTCCAGTGATGTTTATCGTGTTTCCATACCGAATCGGTCTGATTTTAATGAAAAAGGAAAGGATAAAGAAATTGCTAAACATATACTTGTTTCCATACCGAATCGGTCTGATTTTAATACAATGCCTAAAATAAATAAAAGTAATATTGCTTTTTTCAGTTTCCATACCGAATCGGTCTGATTTTAATTAAAGCAAGAAACTATAATCTACGCTAAAGATGAAAGTTCGTTTCCATACCGAATCGGTCTGATTTTAATTTAATAAATAACACCACCATACCAATATATGCAGTAATAAAGTTTCCATACCGAATCGGTCTGATTTTAATAAGGTAGATTTATGGGCGTATGTTCAAAAAAGAGATATCCTGAGTTTCCATACCGAATCGGTCTGATTTTAATAGATTTGTTGCGTTAGAATCAAATTTGGCTCGTAAGTGTTTCCATACCGAATCGGTCTGATTTTAATAAAGATGAGATTGTTGCTATTTTAGATGAACTGCAAGGTTTCCATACCGAATCGGTCTGATTTTAATAATACATTATCAATATTAGAACTGCCAAATTTATCAAATTCTGTTTCCATACCGAATCGGTCTGATTTTAATCTAAAATTAACAATATGGAAAAAATGAAATACCTTCCTTCGTTTCCATACCGAATCGGTCTGATTTTAATTAGTTTCCAGCCTGCAATATAGTACGTTTCTCTTCTATCAAGTTTCCATACCGAATCGGTCTGATTTTAATAAAAATCTTGAATAGTCATCTAATCTTCCTTTAGCGTAGTTTCCATACCGAATCGGTCTGATTTTAATATACATATTTGTTATAGATAATAAAAATCCAGAGCTTCCGTTTCCATACCGAATCGGTCTGATTTTAATAGAAACTTCTGTAAAGAGCTTCCAGACCTCGTTGAGTTTCCATACCGAATCGGTCTGATTTTAATGAATGAGAAAATGCATAATTTCTTCGTTTGAGTATTTAGATAAAGTTTCCATACCGAATCGGTCTGATTTTAATGCGTCGGTAATTGTTGGAGGTCTACCAAGTCTAATTTAGTTTCCATACCGAATCGGTCTGATTTTAATGGTTTTTGAATTTAACCACTACAGCAATCATAACTAAGTTTCCATACCGAATCGGTCTGATTTTAATTCCATAACTTATCCCTCTAATGCAACTTTAGCTCCGTTTCCATACCGAATCGGTCTGATTTTAATATGAAAAAATGGTCAATTGAAAAAGGAACTAAAGAATTTGGTTTCCATACCGAATCGGTCTGATTTTAATACCTTTTAACTACTTCAATATTCATATTGATTGGATGTTTCCATACCGAATCGGTCTGATTTTAATTAGTATAGTTTGAAGAGCTTATGTTATCTGATTGTCGTTTCCATACCGAATCGGTCTGATTTTAATCTAAGTCAGGATGCTCTTTTAAGAACTCTTTTATAGTTTCCATACCGAATCGGTCTGATTTTAATAGATTTAATTAAAAAATATAGTGATGAGTTTTTGAGGTTTCCATACCGAATCGGTCTGATTTTAATTAGTATAATCCGGATAGTATTTTATGTCTGAATTAAAATCGTTTCCATACCGAATCGGTCTGATTTTAATGATTCGGTATGGAAAGCATAGCATACAATACAGCATTTGCAACTCCCCAAACGTTTCCATACCGAATCGGTCTGATTTTAATCATATCTATAACTGCAAGACAATTAGAAGCTCTTTTAAGACTTTCAGCGTTTCCATACCGAATCGGTCTGATTTTAATTATCATTATAGCTGCAGCTATCTCTAACGTTCAAGTTTCCATACCGAATCGGTCTGATTTTAATTAATTTCAAATTCTGATGTAACATTACGTTTCCATACCGAATCGGTCTGATTTTAATCTATCTATAACTATCTCAAGTAATATCATGATGTTTCCATACCGAATCGGTCTGATTTTAATAGGAGACTAATTTCAGATTAACAAAAATTAAGCATTTTTAGGTCTTTATTTTATTAGTAGTATATTACAACCCCTCAATTACTTGGTCTGTTTATAAACCCTCTTCTTATATAAATACTTTACGGCTCGAAAATAAAAGAAAAAATAAAACTTCTTAACTAAAAAATTAACTTACCTATTGGAGAAATCAAAATCTAAAAACAATAATCCAAAATTTCTAAAAAAATCCAATTAATTTAATATATCCAAATAAATAAAATATTAAAAATAAACTACCCTTAGAAATTCCATAAAAATCCTTAAAATAAAAAAATAACTATTTAAAAATCTTTAAATTAAAAAATAAAATCTTTTAACGTGATAATCCAAAAACTAACAAGAGAATGTTATGAAATGTTAATTTTTTATTATTGAATTTATCATGATTTATCATTATAGATTAAAAACAATCTGTCATTATTTTTCATTAAAAACATTTGTCATGATTGTTCATGAGCAAAAAAGGATATATACTACTTTTTTCAATTATATAAGTGAGAAAAACATGTAACGTGAGGTGAAATTATGAATGCAAAGATGCAATATTTACATGTGAATGATAAAGAATTTGAAGAATTAAATAACATAAAGAAAGATTTGACAAGGTCATATACTGGTAGTGAAGTTACAAAAATCATGGGGTATGTATTAGCTGGATTAATTATAATCTCTGCAATTGCACCTATTTTATTTTAAATTAACGAAAATTTACAGACATAAAAAAAAGAGAGTAGTTTGGACTATTTTTATAGATAAAATTGTCATGATTTATCATTACAAACTTTAGTATTAAAAAATCTAATAACCTAATAAGCAATTAAAATTTTTTTAGATTAATTTTTTATACATTTATTAATATCAATTTTATTAAAAATTTCATGGTGAAGGGTATGAGAAAACTTGATGTTACTGGAGACATCTGCCCAGTTCCAGTTTTAAAAACAAAAAAAGCTTTAGAAGAATTAAATGAAGGAGAAGAGTTAGAAGTTGTTGGGGATTACAAACCAGCATTAGAAAATATAAAAAGATTTGCTGAAAATAATGGATATACAGTAGTTTCTGCTGAAGAAACAGAAAATGGATTTAGAATTGTTATTAAAAAATAAATAGTTGGTGAAAGTATGAAATTTACTGTAATTATTACAGAAGCGCCTTATGGTAAGGAGAGAGCTTATTCAGCATTAAGATTTGCATTAACAGCTCTATTAGAGGGGATTGAAGTAAATATCTTCTTGATTGAAAATGGAGTTTATGTTGCTAAAAAAGAACAAAACCCATCAGAAATGCCTAATTATTTAGAGTTGTTGAAAAATGCTATTGAACTTGGAGCTACAGTCAAGGTTTGCGGACCTTGTTGTAAAGCAAGAGGTTTAAAAGAAGAAGATTTAATTGAAGGAGTTCAATTAGCTACAATGCATGATTTAATAGCTTTTGTTAAAGAAAGTGATAACGTTGTTACATTCTAAATTATTTATTTTTTGCTTTTTTATACTCTTCTACAAATCTTTTATAGCAGAGGTCTAAAACCTCTTTTATAACTTTATCTTTACTTTTATTATTATCATAAGGGGCATTTAATCCCCCAGCTTCACTATGCCCTCCTCCACTACCCCCCAACTCTTTCCCAATCTTTTCCATCAAATTACCCAAATGTACATATTTAGAAACATGTTTTCTACATCTTGCACTAACTCTAATCTCTCTCTCTTTTTTTCTAACAGCTACAACAAAAGCTATATCTGCCCCTATACTCACTATAGTTTTTGCACAAGAAGCTTCATGAGAGCTAACATGAGATAAAGCTATTTTGAGCTTATCAAACTCTCTTATTTCCATTCTACTACATGCCTTTAAATGGGCTGTTCTCTTACTAAAATCACTCTCTTGAGACAATAGGTAGAGAATTTTCTGAAAACTTATATCTTTTATTAGATAACTTATCAATTCAAAAGTTTTTGGAGTGGCTAACTTTAAATGCTTTGTATCATATACAATTCCACACAATAGGGCAATTCTAATATTTTTTGGTGGAAAGATATTTAATTCTTTAAAAATTTCAGCTATAATTTCAGATGTTGATGGATAATCTTCTCTAATTATGTAGTATTTGCAGATATCAGCCAAATCAGTTTTTTTATGGTGGTCTATTAAAATAACCTCTCTCTCTTTTAACTCATCAAAATTAACCTTTAATTGATTTATTGAGGCCGTATCTACAATAAATACTGTTTTTGGTAATTTAGGATAAAGCTCTATATCAACATTCTCCCCTATCTCATTTAGAATATTTCTTGAAATCTTACTAACAGAATCTGCTGAAATTCTAAACTTTCCATTTGGATTTAATTGAGATGCCAAATATTTTAAAGCTACACAGCTGCCTATTGCATCAGGGTCTGCATTATGATGGCATAAAAAAAGAATCTCATCTCTTTTTAAATAATCTAATAACTTCATTTTGCTCACCATAAATAAAATTAAAAGGACTTTCGCACTTTATATATTTAATAAGGGAAAAATATGATGCCTTTGGTCAATTTTCCTTTAAAAATTTATTCCTGCGAAAGTCCTATTAAAAATAATCATAATTTAAAGCTTAAAAATCCAAAAATAATAAAATTAAAAAGGAAAATAAAGAAAAAATTAATTTACTGTGCTGCAGGCACCATTTTTTGTAATTTTTCCTGCAATTCTTTTAATCTTGATTGTAATTTCTCCTCTTGTTTCTCTAATGTTTTTACTCTCAACTCTAATGTTTCTACTTTCTCTTCAAGTTCTTTTTTAACTTCATCTTTTTTTCTTTTAATAAATAATCCCCCAACTAATTTATAAACCTCATCACTTGTAGATTTTTCCAATTCTTCTAAAGCTTTTTTACTTTCTTTTAATTCAGCTTCAACACTTTGCTTTTGCATTAAAATCATTTGTAATTGTTGCTGTAGTTGTTGTAACTGCATTAATTGAGCTTGAATTTGTGGTGGTAATTCCATAACAGTCACCTCTTAAGCTAATTATTTGTTAGTAGTAAAATAATTAAACAATAATATAAAAATCTTTTCCTCTTAGATTAGCAGAATTTTTAGCTTGCAATATTATTTATTTTTATTTTTAGCTATTTTTGATTTCACATTACATAACCGTTAAATTAATATAATAGTTGTTAATAGTTATTTACTCTAAAGCTTTAATATTATAGAGGGGATGTGGCGGCAATGCTGAACCCATAAAAGAGGGATAAAATGGGAATCTACAAGTATATAAGAGAGGCTTGGAAAAGACCAAAAGAGAGCTATGTAAGACAGTTATTATGGGAAAGATTACAGCAGTGGAGAAGAGAACCGGCTGTTGTAAGAATTGAAAGACCAACAAGATTAGATAGAGCAAGAGCTTTAGGATACAAACCAAAACAAGGAATCATTGTTGTTAGAGTAAGAGTTAGAAGAGGAGGTTTAAGAAAATCAAGACCAAAGAACTCAAAGAAACCTGCTACATTAGGGGTTAATAAGATAACAATGGGTAAATCAATTCAAAGAATTGCTGAAGAGAGAGCAGCAAGAAAATATCCAAACATGGAAGTTTTAAACAGTTACTGGGTTGGAGAAGATGGAAAATACAAGTGGTATGAGGTTATATTGGTAGACCCATACCACCCAGCTATTAAAGCAGATCCACAACTCAACTGGTTATGCACAGGAAAACACAGAGGAAGGGCATTCAGAGGTTTAACATCAGCTGGTAAGAAAGGTAGAGGATTAAGAAATAAAGGAATAGGTGCTGAGAAGGTTAGACCAAGTATAAGGGCTCACGGAAGAAGAGGTAAATAAATTAGGTAAATAGGAAAATCTTTATATATCATTATTACATTTTCTATCTTCTTAGGGGAAACAACCACTAATTTTTATACCCCCGAAAGTTTCTAAAAAACAACAACTATTTTAAGGTGGAAAATATGAGTGAGAAAGAATTGTTAGTGCCATTAGATACATACTTAGCTTCAGGTATCCACATTGGGACTCAGCAGAAAACAAAGGATATGGAGAAATTTATTTACAGAGTAAGAAGCGATGGATTATATGTTTTGGATGTTAGAAAAACAGATGAGAGATTAAGAATAGCTGCTAAATTCTTAGCAAAATATGAACCAGAAGATATATTAGCTGTTTCAAGAAGAATCTATACTATGGGCCCATTAGAAGAATTTGGAAAATACACTGGGATTAGGACAATTCCAGGAAGATTCGTTCCTGGAACATTAACAAACCCTGCATACAAGGGCTTTATGGAGCCAGAGGTTGTATTTATCAGCGACCCAAGAGTTGATAGACAAGCATTGAAAGAAGCTACAGAGGTTGGAGTTCCAATTGTTGGTCTATGTGATACAGAGCACTTAACATCATTCATCGACTTGGTAATTCCAACAAACAACAAAGGTAAGAAAGCAGTTGCTTTAATCTACTACTTATTAACAAGAGAATACCTCAAAAACAGAGGAGTTATAACTGACGATACAAAGTTACCATTTACTTATGAAGAGTTCTTAGAGAAAGCTGCAAATCCAAAATACAGAATAATCATTCAACCAAAAGACAAGAGAAGAAGAAGGAGAAGAAGAAAATAAATAAAAAATAAATAAAATACTTAGAGGTTTTTGAAGATGACTGAAAAAATCTACATAGAATGCGAGAATTGTGGGTTTGAAGAGCAAGAAGTATTAAAGAAAAAAATTTATAACAAATCTGCCTATTACTTAGTTAGATGTCCTAACTGTGGAGCTGTAAGAGAGATTGTTGATAAGGTTAAATTAAGCCAGGCAAAGCTAATTATAAGTAGATATGATATATCAGAATCTAAAATAATTAATATCCCAGAGGATGAAACATACAAAGTTGGAGATACAATTGAAGTTGATGGAGAAAAGATTGAGATAACAAAAATTGAAACTCCTGAACCAGTAAAATCTGCTTTAGGTAAAGATATTAAGTTTATTTGGGGTAAATCACTATCAATTCCAAAAAAGTTGGGAATATCAATTAATGATAAAAGTAAAACTTATGGAATATACATTTATGTCCCAAATGATTTTGAATTTGAAGTAGAAAAAGTTTATAGAATAAACGATGGATTCTTTAGGTTAAAGAAGATAAAAACTGAAAAAGGAACTGCTAAAAAAGCAAAAGCTAAGGATATAAAAAGATTGTATGGAGATGTAACAAGACCTGTAAGAAATTATGTTGATTTATCTGAATTTTATAAGGAGTGAATAATTCCTAAAACCATAATTAAATTTTTTAAGGTGAAAAAATGGCTACCGCAAGAACTGCAAGAGCAAGAAGGAAAGTAAGAAAAGTAAGAGATAAATGGAAAGAGAAAGTATGGTATGAAATCTATGCCACTCCAGAATTTGGAGGAGTATTTATTGGCTACACTCCAGCAAATGACCCAAGCTTAGTTTTAGGAAGAGTTGCTGAGACAAGCTTAAGAGATTTAACAGGGGACCCAACAAAACACATGCACAGAGTTTACTTCAAAATCTTTGGAGTTACAGGAAACAAGGCAATTGCTCAATTTTATGGACATGATACAACAAGGGAATTCATGAAGTCACAAATAAGAAGAAGAAGAAGTAGAATTGACGCTATCCTTGATGTTACAACTCAAGATGGCTATAAGATAAGAACAAAGGCAATGGTTTTAACAGCTTATAGAGCAAACACAAAACAAAAATCAGACATTAGAAAAAAGATGGAAGAAATTATTAAAACAATAGCTAAAGAGAAAACATTCCCATTATATGTGCAAGCAATGTTATTTGGAGAAATGGCTGAGAAAATAAAAGAAGAGTGTAAGAAAATATTCCCAATTAAAAATGTTATTATCTACAAATCAGAAGTCTTATCATTAGCTAAGAAAGAAGAAACAGAAGGATTTATAAAGGAAGCTGAAGAAACTGTAGAAGAAGTCAATGAAGAAGCCCAAGAATAACTATACAGGGCTTTCGCAGTTTATATATTAAAAAAGTTCTATAAGTTAGCTGGAAAGAGATAGTTTTATCTTTCTACAAGTTCTCTGACTTTATATTTTATATTTTCACTTTCCATTATTGATGAACCAATCAAAGCAGCGTCTGTGAATTTTAACACATAATTTAACTGCTCTTTTGTATAAATCCCACTTTCTCCAACTTTTATTTTATTTTTTGGGATTAATGGAGCTAATTTCTCAGTAGTAGATAAATCTATTTTTAAAGTTTTTAAATCTCTATTATTTATGCCAATAATCTTAGCTCCAGCATCTAAAGCAATTTCTATCTCATTTTCGCTATGTGTCTCAACCAAACACTCCAAATCATGTTCTTTAGCATAATCTAAGAATTCTCCTATATCTTCTCCAAGTGTGGAGACAATTAATAAAACTACATTAGCCCCAATCTCACTTGCTATGTCAATTTGATAAAAATCAACAATAAAATCTTTCATTAATATTGGAACATTTTCATTTCTTGCAATAATTAAATTTTTATAGCTTCCATTGAAGTATTTTGGTTCTGTCAATATAGATAAAGCGGTAGCTCCACCTTCTACCATTTCTTTGGCTATATTTTTAACATCTTCAAGATTTATTTCTCTAATATTTCCTTTTGAAGGAGATGATGGCTTAATCTCAGTAATTATTGGATTTTTTGTTTCTTTAGATTTTTTTATTGCCTTTGAAAGCTTTAATTTTCTCTTTTTTTCTACATCTATATTTAGTTTGTCAATAAAATCTCTTAACTCTTTAATTATATCTTTTCTTTTTTCTATTTCAATTAATTTTTTTCTATTAGTGACGATTTCATCTAAAACTTTCATAATATCACATTTAGAAAAGAGATTTTATAATAAGATTTTCGCAGAAATAAATTTTTTTAAGGAATTTTTGATGCCAAAGGCATTATATTTTCATTAATGAATATATAACATGCGAAAGTTCTATTATATTAAGACAATGAGCATTAAAAAAACATAAAAAAATAATAGCTTATTTTTTATCTTTCTCTTTTTCTTCATTTGTTTCTTTATTATCTATTGTGGCATTAGCTTCTTTCTTTTCTTTAAGAAGTTTTTCTATAACAACATTTTTTGGAGTTATTAATAAATGCTCATCTCCTAAAATAATTAAGTTTCCTCCAAATTTTATTGTCTCATTTTTTATCTTTTTAATAATTTCAATAAATTCATCATCAATCTCTTTTTCTAAGTTAGGGGTCTTTGCTATAACAATATATCCTGCCTCAGCCATTACTATGGCATTTACAGCATCTTTATCATCTTCAATACTACAAACTTTTATTGTCACTTTTTCTTCTTCAACTGGAGTTATTGGAATCTCCTCAATTTCTCCTAAATAATCGTCTATAGATACTGGAGCTGGAGTGGAAAAATTATCTTTCTTGCCTAAAAGCTTTTTTAATTTTTCTAACATTAAATCACCTTTTCAGGTATCTAATAATTATCTCTAACAATTCAGGAATTCCTTCAAAAGTTTTTGCAGATACAAATATCGGTGTATTTTTTATTCTACTTTCAACATAGTTCTTTAAATTTTCCTTATCAATATCATTTAATAAATCACATTTATTAATTACTACTATAATAGGTTTTTGGTATCTAAACTTTAATAAGTGGTGGAGTTTCTCAAAACTTCTCAATAATCCAACACTACCATCAATTACATGTATAATCATATCTGAATCGTTAATCTCTTCAAATGTCTTTTCTAAAACTTTGGGGGTCATAATAGGAGATTGTTTGTCAGTTGTTGTATATAAACCACCTAAATCAACAAAAACTAAATTTACAAATTCTGGTTCTTCTCTAATCCTCCCAATCTTTAATTTTCCCCAATATCTTTTTATTGGCATTTTTGTAGTTCCTCCAACTTCAGAAACCAATGAAACATATTTTCCAAACAATGCGTTCATTATTGATGATTTTCCAGCATTTTCAGGGCCAATAATGGCTATTTTAAACTCTCTATCTTCCATATTATCACAATATTTATTTTAGGACTTTTGCAGGAATAAATTTTTTATTGAACATAGATTCCCAAAGGGCTCAAAGTTCCTTATTTAATTAACATAAACTGCGGAAGTCCTATATTACTAATATTTGTCATTATAAGCTATCAAATTTCTTTTAGTTAAATGTCAAAAAATTAAAAGTTTTAAAGAAGAATTTAAGTAAAATATTGTTCAATATTATATTTTATTTTAATTCTTTATTTCAGTGGTTTCTATATCTTCACATAACTTAGGAGCTAAGTTATGATGTTCAGCTAAACCTAAGGCAGCTACAGCTCCTATAACGCCACCTTCTCCATTAACAGGAATTATTTTTATATTATTTCTTAATGCAATAGATTTTGCTTCTTCTAATGTAACCATTCTCTTTTTAGCCTTCATTGTAAATAATTTCATGCTCTTAGAAGGAAAGAGACCATAATATACAGCCATTGCAGTATTATCTGATAAACTTTTCTCCTTCAATAATTTTTTAACGAATTTGTCAATTTCATACTTATATTCTGGATAAACAGCAAAACTTAAAGCGATAGATACGCAATTCTGAGTTTTGTTTGGGTTGCCAGGGTAGAGTTGAACAATTGTGTGGTCTAAATAATAGCCCAAGTTATTTTTTTCAACTTCTAAACCAATTTCGTGTGCTAAAACCCATGTAGCCCCCTCTTCTTTTGTGTCAGTATCATCAATACCAATAATAACCTTTTCCATTTTTGGAGTTACAACCTCTGCTCTTCCAAGTTTTGAACCACCTCCCTTCTCTAAAATATTTACTTCAAGGACATTTTTAGCTCCCTTCCTTAGTTCAGTTCCTACTCCTCCTCCAGCTAATCCCGCATAGACAATATGAACCCTATTATTTTCTATATAAACCTCTTCAATTCCTGCTGCTGATAGTGAAGGAACTAAATTTAATTTCTCTTTACCAATTCTTGTTACAAAGTGGTGTTTATTCCCTTCTCTCCACGCTGATAAAATTAGAGGAGAAGTTCTTTGATATTGATAGATAACCCACTCACTACCATTTGGACAGGGATGCTCTTCAACTATCTCAACGAGGTTTAAAGCATCATCTACCATGGCAATAACTCTCTTATAATTAACTGACATAAAATCACCTATCACCTTAATTAAATAAGGTAATAAGATAAAATAGTTGTGATATTATTTATTAAGTTTATGTAATTTTTAGATGATGTCAATAATATAGGACTTTCGCAGTTTATATATTTATTAATGAAAACATTAGATGCTTTTAGCATTAAAAATTCCTTAAAACATTTAATCCTGCGAAAGTTCTATAATAATCTTTGAAATTGCTCTAATTATGTCTCCATCAGAAACTATCCCAACTAACTTATTATCCTCATCAACTACAGGTAATTGGTTGATAATTTCTTCTTTTTTTCCACTAATGTCCATTTTTTTAATAGCTTCCAATATATTTGCATTTTTATCTATTGTAATTACATCTTTTGTCATTACTTCTTCAATTGTTGTTTCTAAAGTGTATTTATCCCTTATTAAATTATATCCTATATCGGTTGTTGTTACTATTCCAATAACTTTATTTTCATCATCAATCACTGGCAGAGAACTAATCTTATGTTTTAACATTTTTTCAAAAGCTTCTACAACCCCTTCATCCTTTTTTGCAGTTATAACATTTTTTGTCATTATATCTTTTACTTTTATATTTTTAAGAATATCAATCATTTATAACACCTAAGGAAAATTTTTAGTAATGGGTAATATTTTATAAAAAATGTATATAATTTAGAATGGTTAAAAATAAAATAGAAATATATTTATAAAATAAAAAATAAAAATGGAAATCTTTCACTTATAATTTATATTAATAGGGATTGTTATGAATATATTCAAATTTATTAGAAAAGATAAAAGAGCCTTGTTTTTAATATTTATTGGAACAGTTACTTTTATGTTTATATTTATTCGATTTCTTACATTTAATATGGTAGGGTTAGACCATAAAATAAATGCTTATCCAAGCTTATCAGCATTATGTGGTCTATTGTTAGGTCCTATTTGCGGATTTTTTGCGGTTGTGTTGGTAATGTTAATCTACTTCTTTTTAAATCCAAAAGCATTTTATTTTTGGATTTATTCTTTAATTCCACCAGCATCAGCGGTTATATCTGCAGGAACATTATCTGAAGGAAAATGGAAGTATCCGGCTATAATTTTGACTATAGGTTTATTGATATTTTATTTAACAGATGTAGGTAGAGTGGCTTTTTATTATCCCTGTCTTTCAATTCTTGCTTTATTGTTTGTTATAATTTTTAGGGAGAAAATAAGTAAATTATTATTTAACAAAGATTGTAAAAAAGTCATTATGGGGGCGTTAATTTTATCATTTGCATCAATAATGACAGACCACCTATATGGCTCAATTTTAGGAATATTATATTTAAATTTAACAGCTGATGATTATATTAATGCAATACCAATTCTTATTAAAGAGAGGTTAATAATGACTGCAATAGGGGCGTTTTTCGTAATTTTTGCTGTGGAAATTACTAAATGTTTCTTAAAACATGCTACAAAATTAAAAGAGAAATTATTAAAAAGTCATATTGATGAAGTAGTAAAAACAAAGTGTAGAAACACATTAAATGTAGATGAAGAGTTATTAAAAAAATATAATGTTAGAATACCATCAGAAGAGGAACAAAAAGAAGTTTTAAAAACACTTGTGGAAGTAATGGTATTAAATAATGATAAAGAGAAAAAGAAATAAAGATTTTATTATATTACAATAAAGTACTTTCTTTTATTTTTTCAATAACCTTTGGGATATCTCTTTCTTTTACCGCTTCTAATTTTTCTAAAGCATCAACAATTTTGTCAATTTCTTCAACAAATTTCTTGTCTAAAGATTTTAAATAAACAATTTCTTTTTTTGCATAGGATTGTTCTACAATAGGGTTTTTGTGTACTATAGAGAAGCATTCCAATCCTAAGATTTTTTTGACATCATTAATTACACTATCTGGCAAATCTTCGGCTTTATTTATTATAAATCCTGCAGGTATGCTCTCTAAGTAGTTCTTTCCAATGACTATTGTATTTATAGCTCCCTGCAAACTTGGACCAAAAGTTGTGTAATCTAAGACAGGGATGAAGTAGTCGGAAAGACCTAAAGCTAAGTATGTTTCAACACCACTTGATGTTGATGGGGCATCTATAAACACATAATCGTAGTTACCTAATTCTTTGAATTTTTTTAAAGAGCTCACATCAAATTTTAGATAATCAGCAAGTGATTTTCCAACGGCTAATAGCTCAATATTTTCAATTGATGTTTCTACAATAGCATCTTTTATTGGGCGTTCTTCTTCTATAACATCTGCTAAAAATATATTTGATTTTATATTTAAAAGATGAGAAAGAGATTTTGAACCTATATCACCATCAATTAATAAAATTTTTTTACCTCTTTTAGCTAAAGCTGCTGCAACATTTGCAGTAATAATAGTTTTTCCAGTACCTCCTTTTGCAATAGAAAATGTGATTACTTTCATAATATTCACCTATTATTTCTCTTTGAAATTTTTAGAAAGTTTCATCAAATTAAATAGAATATATATTTCCACAAAAGCCCTACTAAGAAATAATTATCTCTCCTTATCACCAAGCATTCCTATTATAATCTTTGGAATCTTTGCTTCTTTCCACTTAGCTTCCCATTTCATAATATTTTCAATAATTTCTATAGCTTCTTGTCCTTTCTTTGTTAGATAATATTTACTTCCATCTTTTTGTATTAAGTTTTCATCTTCTAATTCATTTAATCTCTCTGCTAACGTTCTCGTGCTTACTCCACAACCTTCTATATCTAAAGCATTTTTTATGTTCGTGAAAGAATTTACTCCATCTTTAATTTTGTATAGAATCTCTATCGTCCCTTTCTTTCCAAGTACGTAGAAGATTGACATATTCTCACGCTAAATTTATTTTAATAAAAATTTATTAAATTTTTTAAAATTTATAAATTAATAGTTTATTAAATTTTAAATAATATATAAAACTTTCTAGTTATTTTTACCAGTTATTTTTAATAGGACTTTCGCAATTTATAAATTTTTCAAGGAATTTAGTTGCCCAAATGGCATCAACTTTCCATATTGGTATTTATTCCTGTGAAAGTCCTATTAAAGTGTATAACAAATAGTGGGAAATTTTTATTCTGATGTCTATTTTCAATAGGTTATCTTTTTATATGGGTTTGGTATATAATGCCATAGGTCAGAAGGAAATTTCCTTCCGTAATATTATTTAAATGGTGGTGGAATGAAAAAAATAGAAGTATATTTACAGCAGGATAAAATTTTTCAATGTTTGAATATTTTAAAAAGATATACAATTATAGACGAATATGTTGTTTCAGAGGTAAAAGAAAAATGTAATAAAAAAATTGTTATAGAATATAGAGGGCAAAAGTATGAAACAGAAACTTTAGAGGAATTTACGAAGATTGAAGCAATTGTAGATGAGGATAAAGTTGATGAGGTTATAGAGCATTTATGCGATATATTGAAATCTGGAAGCAATATTGAGAAAATAATTGTTTATGATGTTATAGATACTGTTCCAAGAGTTAAGAAAATGAAAAAAGTATCAAAAAGTAGTAACGTAAATATAAGTAACATTGAGAGTGGAATATTATCAAGAGATGAACTTTTAAAACAGTTGGGGATTAAAGAGCCGGATGAAGATTTCATAGAAAATATATTGAAAGAAACATTTGGAGATTATGATAAAAATACACTTACTGAAGATGAAATAAAAGATATAGGGTTAGAGATAGAAAATGAAATAGATAAAAATGTATTGTCAATTTTAAAAGACCAAGATTTGATTGAAGATTATATTTTAAAAGTTAAAATTGAGAAGTTTAATGATAAATATGTTTGTGATTGTGATGTTATAATCATACAGAAAAAATCTTTAGGAATCATCAAAAAACCTATAAAAACTGAACCTATTAAAAAGAGAATATTGGACATATTAAATTCTAAACCTTACAATTTAGAATACAAAGTTAGCTTTAGGTTGTATTAATCATTTTAAAAATCTAAGCTAACTATCTCCAAATCTAAATTTGAAGATAAATATTCTTTAAATTTCTTCAATCCATAGACTTCAGTTGAATAGTGTGTAGCGTCAACAACAACTAAACCAAGCTCTTCAGCTAAAATTTTTGAGTGGTGAGTTAAATCTCCAGAAAGATAAACCTCTGCTCTTTCAGCAACATATTTTATAGAGGATTGAGATAAACCATAGCCAGATAAAACAGCTAATTTAAAGTTATCCTTTACTTCTTTACTCTTAACAACAATAGGATTTTTGTGAATATATTTTTTTGTTATTTCTAAAAATTCTTCAAATGTTCCCTTAAAAATACCTATTCTCCCAAGTCCACTATCATATAGAGGCTCAACATTCTCCAAATTATAAACTTCAGCTAAGGCATCATTCAATCCATTTTTACAGATATCTAAGTTTGTATGAGCAGAGTATAAAATAATGTCATTTTCCATTAATATTTTTAGTTTTTTGTAAATAACACCAGTGAAGTTTCTTATTGGGTCCTTTAATAATGGGTGGTGGGTAAATAAAAAATCTACTCCTTTTTCTTTTGCTTTTTTAATAACAGATAACGATGGGTCTAAGGCAATGCCTAACTTTTTCACTTCTTTATCTAAGTTATCTCCAACCTGCAATCCAACGTTATCTCCTTCAATAGCTAAATCTTTAGGGGCAAAGCTTTCAATAAACTCTATAATCTCTTTAGCTTTCATGCTATAACCTCCATCCATTTATAACCATAAGTTCTTCAAAAGGAACCTTTAAAGATGCTACTTTATCAACTTTAAAACCTAAAGATTTTAATTTGTTTATTGTTTCTTTTTCTCCAGTTAATGAGCTCTGTAGTATTTGAACAACACCTCCTTTTTTTAAGTAATTTGGTAAATTGTCAATAAATCTATCTAAAATTTCTCTACCATTTTTTCCTCCATCAAAAGCATAATTTAAATAGCTGTCTATTTTATCCTCATCAGATGTTGGTAAATATGGAGGATTAAAGAGAATAACATCAAACTTTCCAGTAACATTTTCAAATAAATCACTCTCTAAACATATAATATCAACATTATTTAGTTTGGCATTTTCTTTTGCTAATTTTACAGCATATGGATTTATATCAACACCTACTACTTTTTTAGCTCCCTTTTTTGCACAAGCTATTGAAATTAAACCAGTTCCTACCCCTATTTCCAAAACCTCTTTATTTTTAACATCAACAAGGTTTCTTAATAATAAAATTGAATCTTCAGCTGGCTCATAAACTTCAGGGTGTAGCTTTAGTTTAATACCTTCAATCTCAATTATCATGCTTAATTTCACCACTTATAACCTTCTTACAAATATCTACAATCTCTTTTATGTTGTAAATTCTTATATCAGCAGTTTCTAATGCTTTTTTTGAAACACTTCCATTCTGCAAAGTTACAACAGCCAAATTACTTTCAATCATTGCCGGAACATCATTAGCTCCATCTCCCACCATTATTGTAAAATACCCCTCTTTTTTTAGATTGATGATTAAATCTCTCTTTTGCTCCTGATGAGCTTCAGCCATTATATATTTCTCACTAACTCCTGTAAGTTCAGCCAGCCTTTTTATAAATCCTTTTCTATCTCCAGATGCAATAAAAACTTTAATCCCCAAACCTTTTAATTGTTTAATTGTTTCTTTAACTTCTTTAAATAAACAGCCAGCAGTAGCGATTGTGTATTCAACTTCTCCAGAATAAGTATCTATTATTAAAGCACTTCCATATCCTGTTTCTACATCGTATTTCTTTAAAATATTTAGTGGCTCTTGTAGTTCTTTAACTTTAGCTTTTTTGTCTTTAAAAATTCCATCCTTATTTATTGGAGGGTTACAATAAGAGATACCAATTTCTACTTCTTTTAATAAATCAGATATTAATTTTTCTGGATTTTCCTTATCAACAACTTTTAATGGGTCTTCTTTAATTATGACTAATGCTCTACCCTTTTTTTCATCTACAATATCAACTGTCTGCCTATTACAGATAAACTTATTTTTCTTTAAATCTTTAATAACTCTAATTATCTTCACAAGTGTCCCAGCACTGTCAAAAACAACTGCCACTTTCATAATCTCACATAACTTTAATATATATGTTCAGATATAAAGAACTTAACATATAGGAAGTATATGAACAAAAGATTAGAGATTCTTAATATTACTAATATTACTAATGAAGCTATTATTTAATATCGTTTATAATTAGGATAGACACATTGTGATAGTATGAAAAAAAGAATAATAATTCTAACATCTATAATATTAATCTCAATATCTTCAATGTGTATAAATAACGAAAAAGTGGTAAATATGGAAAATAAAAAGGTTTTAATGGTTATTGCTCCAAAAGATTTTAGAGATGAAGAACTTTTTGAACCTATGGCTGTATTTGAATCTAATGGGTTAAAGGTTGATGTAGTCTCAACAACAAAAGGAGAATGTATGGGGATGTTGGGACATAAAATAACTGTTAATAAAACTATTTATGATGTAAATCCTGATGAATACGATGCAATAGTTATAGTTGGGGGAATTGGGTCAAAAGAATATTTATGGAATAATACAAAATTAATAGAATTAGTTAGAGAGTTTTATAATAAAAATAAGGTTGTTTCAGCAATTTGTTTATCTCCTGTAGTTTTAGCAAGGGCTGGAATCTTAAAGGATAAAAAAGCTACTATATTCCCAGCTCCAGAAGCCATAGAAGAGCTAAAAAAAGCTGGAGCTATTTATGAAGATAAAGGAGTTGTAGTTGATAACAATATCATAACTGCAAAATCTCCTGACTACGCAAGATTATTTGGTTTAGAAGTTTTAAAAACATTAGAAAATAAAGAATAACTTAAATAATATTATTTTATTTTACTCCAAAGCATCTATTCAACTTATCATAAAAACTTTGCCCTTTTACAAAATAAGCATAGCTGTCAGATTTTTCAAAAATTAGCTCATCATCTTTATTAATTTCATATTCAACGCTTCCATCAATTACTAATAAAGCTGGTTTTTCCAATTTAAGCTTTAACTTAATTTTATTTGAACCAGAAACAACTAAAGGTCTTGAAGATAATTTAAACGGGCATATTGGAGATATTATAAAGCAGTCAACATTTGGTTCAACTATAGGTCCTCCAGCACTTAAAGAATAGGCGGTTGAACCAGTAGGTGTTGAAATAATTATTCCATCAGCCCTAACATTTTCAACAAGCGTATCATTAACATACACATCAAATTCTAAAATCTTTGCAGGGTTTTTTGTAATAACTACCATTTCATTTAATGCTGAAGGAGTTTTTATTATTTTATTATTTTTTATTATTTTGCAAGATAATTTACTTCTTTTTTCTATCTCATACTCTCCATATATTACTTTATCAATTATTCTAAAAACTTCATCTTTATAAAACTCAGCTAAAAATCCCAATTTTCCCATATTTACTGCTATTATTGGTATTGTCTCCCCATTAACTAATCTCGAAGCTCTAAGTATTGTTCCATCTCCTCCTATAGCAATAATATGAGAAATCGTCGAAATATCAAATGGTTCTCCACCAACTTTATCTTTCAAAAAGTTTTCAACACAGTAAGGAATATTTTTATCTCTTAGATATTTACAAATCTCTATAGCTAAGTTAATGGCATCTTCTTTATCCTCTCTAACAACTATTCCAAATTTTGCTGGCTTTATTGCCCATTTATTTCCAAATAAAGCTATGAGTTTTTTATGTAAGTATTTATTACTAATAATTAATGATGTTTTTTCCATTAAATGTAATTTCATCTCTAATTCTTTCCCATTTTTGTTTGTAATTATTGCATTTCCTTCTTTACAAATAACATAAGCCCCAGCTATATCACACAGCCGAGAATTTTCATTTACATTTATATAAGCATCTAAAGCCCCACTGACAACATAACACATTTCCAAAGCCATAGAACCAAATAATCTAACTCTTCTAATCTTTCTTTCTTTTAAAAATTCCAATAAATCATTGGATAATCCATAAACAAACAATCCAACAGATGCCTCATTTAAATTTTTTGTATCTTTTGCTTCTATCCTAATTTTTTCTCCATCTTTTTCTAAGAAACTCCCCTCTCCTTTAATAGCATAATACAAATCCTCAGTAGCTAAATTCTTCACAATTCCAACATATAAATCATTTATTGTATATTTATTAGCTATAAAATTTTTAATCCAATCTAAGTTGTTAATATTTTCTCTAATTAGCTTTTTATCTTCACTTTTAATTTTTGCTACCGCTATTGAAGTTGAATATATCGGAATAGATTTCAAAGCATTATATGTCCCATCTATTGGGTCTAAAATAAATATATGTTCTAAATCTTTACCTACAACTTTTAATCCAATCTCTTCACTTATTAAGATTCCCCCACTAAATTTTTCTAATATATTTAGGGCTATATTTTCAGCTATCACATCTATTCTTTTTGTTGGTGTTCCATCAGCGCCTATTTTAACCACTTCATCAGCCTTTTCCCAGCCAATTAAAGGTTTTATCTTTTTATCAATCTCATCGATAACTTTCATTGCAATTTTAAATCCTTCCATAATTACCACACAAAAATATATAAATAAAGATTAGTTAAATAGAATTTTTTTAAGTTTAAGGATTATAAAAAGTTAGGTGGATGGTATGGCAATTAGAGTTAGTGATATATTAGATAAACCAATATACACAACAACTGCAATATACGTTGGTAAGGTTTATGACGTGATGCTCGATTTGAATAAAGGAGCTATTAGTGGCTTAATTGTCTCAGACATTCAAAATGGATGTTTAAGGGAATATGTTACCGACCCTACTAAGAAAGTTGTTTTACCATATAATTTAATTACTGCAATTGGAAATATAATATTGATTAAACCTCCTGCAGATTCTGGCTATGGATTTCTAAAGAAATAAATTTATTTTATTATTAAAGAAAAATTTTTTGAATATTTCTCATTATAAGATTTTATTTTATTGATTTCTATTTTTATGAGGTGAACAGAAAATGTTTAAAATTGGTATTGTTGGTTGTGGAGCTATTGGCAGTTTTATTTCAAAAAAAGTTATTGATGGAACTATAAAAGATACTAAGGTAGTTGCCATCTATGATAGAAATTTGGATAAGGCAAAAACACTTTCAGAATTGACTGGGGCTAAAATATGTAGTAGTATTGATGAATTAGTTAAAGAAGATTTAGATTTGGTTATTGAATGTGCTTCGATAAAAGCAGTTGAAGAAGTTGCTGAAAAATCTCTAAAAAATAACAAAGATGTTTTAATAATGAGCGTTGGTGCTTTGGCAAATAAAGAATTATTTTTAAAACTTCAAAATTTAGCTAAAAATATAGGGAAAAAAATTTATCTTCCATCTGGAGCTATTGGTGGTTTAGATGCTATAAAAGCTATGAGATTAGGTAAAATAGAGAAAGTAATTTTAAAAACAACAAAACCAGTTAATGCCTTAGAAGAAGCTTTAAAAAATCTTGGTTATAAGCTAAATGATATAAAAAATCCTGTTGTTGTATTTGAAGGGGATGTTTTTGAAGCAATAAAAGAATTTCCAATGAATATAAACGTTTCAGTAACTTTATCAATAGCAGCAGAATTTCCAGCAAAGGTTGTTATTGTCGCAGACCCAAATGCAAAGCTAAATAAACATGAAATATTTGTTAAAAGCTCTATAGGGACATTGAAGGTTAGTATTGAAAATGTTCCATTTGAAGAAAATCCAAGAACTTCAGCATTAGCGGCTTATTCAGCTGTTAGATTAATTAGAGATTTAGCTGAGCCAGTAAAAGTTGGGACTTAATAGGGAGAACATGGAAGAGATAGAAAAATTTACAGTTATTAATTTAGATAATTTAGATGATTTTATAAAAAATATTAGATGTCCAAAGTGTTCTTATGAATTTAAATGTGTTGGAGAAAGAGTTATTTGTCCAAAATGTAAAATGATTATAGATTTAAAGAGAGATTTAAAATAGTGAGAATATGCATCCAACTAAGTTATTAAAAGGCTCTAAATCAAAACTATTAGAAGGGAAAAAGATATTAGTTGCTGTAACTTCATCAATAGCAGCAATTGAAACTCCAAAGTTGATGAGAGAATTAATAAGGCATGGGGCAGAAGTTTATTGCATCATTACAGAGGAAACTAAAAAAATCATTGGCAAAGAGGCTTTAAAATTTGGTTGTGGAAATGAAGTTTATGAGGAAATAACTGGGGATATAGAGCATATCCTACTATACAATGAATGCGATTGCCTTTTAATATATCCAGCAACTGCCAACATAATCTCAAAAATAAATTTAGGAATTGCAAATAATATTGTAAATACTACTGCTTTAATGTTTATTGGAAAAAAACCAATATTTATTGTCCCAGCAATGCATGAAAATATGTTCAATGCTATTAAAAGGCATATAGATGAGCTTAAAGAAAAAGATAATGTATATATTATATCTCCAAAGTTTGAAGAAGGTAAGGCAAAAGTTGCAAGTGTAGAGGATGTTGTTAAATCAGTTATTGAAAAAATTGGTAATAATCTAAAAAAAGAAAGAAATAGAGTTTTAATATTAAATGGGGGAACTGTTGAGTTTATTGATAAAGTTAGAGTTATATCTAATTTATCTTCTGGAAAGATGGGCGTTGCTTTAGCTGAAGCATTCTGCAGAGAAGGATTTTATGTTGAGGTTATAACAGCTATGGGATTAGAACCTCCATATTACATAAAGAATCATAAGGTTTTAACTGCAAAAGATATGCTAAATAAAGCTATAGAGTTAGCTAAGGACTTTGATATCATCATCTCATCAGCAGCCATCTCTGATTTTACTGTTGAATCATTTGAGGGAAAGTTAAGTTCTGAAGAAGAGATAACATTAAAGTTAAAGAGAAATCCAAAGGTTTTAGAAGAATTGAGGAAAATTTATAAAGATAAAATAATTATTGGTTTTAAAGCAGAATACAATTTAAATGAGAAAGAGCTTATAAATAAGGCTAAGGAGAGATTAAATAAATACAATTTAAATATGATTATTGCCAATGATTTAAGTAAGCATTACTTTGGTAATGATTATAGTGAAGTTTATATTATAACAAAATCTGAAATTGAAAAAATTTCTGGCTCTAAGAAAGAAATTGCTGAAAAGATTGTAGAAAAAGTTAAAGAATTGGTGAAATCATGAGTAAAAGGGAGGAAACTGGATTGGCAACAAGTGCAGGTTTAATAAGATATATGGATGAGTCTTTCTCAAAGGTTAAAGTTAAACCAGAGCATGTTATTGGAATTACTGTTGCATTTGTTGTTATTGAGGCAATTTTAACTTATGGAAGATTCCTCTAATTATTTTCCTAAAAATAACCTCTCTCCAAGCCATTCTGGTAATCCATTCTTTAAAATTTTTTCATAAGCTTTTCTAATATTATATTCAACTCTAACAATCTCTATTTTGAAATCTTTTTCATCAAATATGCAATAGCTTGCTTTATTTATTCCATCCCTTGGTTGTCCTACACTTCCAGGGTTTATTAGATATCTTTTATTTTCATCTAATTTTATAGAGCCTTCATGAACCAATAAATTTCCTTCTTCAGAATTTACGAATGGTATGTGAGAATGTCCAACAAATATCAAATCTCCACAATCAAATACATCATCCACATAATCTGGAAATAGATATTCCCAAATCTCTGGATATTTAGGATTTGCATGAGAAAATATAACCTTTTTATTCTTTATCTTTTCTTCAATAACCAGTGGCAAAGAATCTAAAAATTTTAAATTTTCATCTTTAATAACTTTTTTAGTCCATAGTATTGCTATAACTCCATAGGTGTTGAAATAATCTAAACTCTCCTTTCCCAAAACACCATAATCATGGTTTCCTGCAACACTTATGCAGTTATGCTCTTTTATTAATTCTATGCATTCATTTGGATTAGCCCCATAGCCAACAATATCTCCTAAACACACAATTTTTTTAATGTCTCTATTTTTTATATCTTCTAAAACTGCCTTCAATGCCTCTAAGTTGGAGTGTATATCACTAATTATAGCTATCATGCCAACCACTTTATAACCTATTAAAATTAACTTTATTTCAGCAACATTTAAATATATGTTATACCAACTATCTAAAATAACATAAAAAGTATTATTTTTATCATAAAAATCAAAAATTAGTATTAAAATGTGTGATAATTATGCAATATATTTATCCATTCACTGCTATCGTTGGGCAAGAAAAGATGAAGAAAGCTTTAATTTTAAATGCAATAAATCCAAAGATTGGTGGGGTTTTAATTAGAGGAGAGAAGGGGACAGCAAAATCTACTGCAGTTAGAGCTTTAGCTGACTTATTACCAGAAATTGAAGTTGTTGAGGGCTGTCCATTCAACTGCGACCCAAAAGGAGAGTTGTGCGATATATGTAAAGAAAAGAAAAAGAGTGGAGAGCTAAAAATAACAAAAAAGAAAATGAAGGTTGTTAATCTTCCAATAGGCGCTACTGAAGATAGGGTTATTGGTACATTAGATATAGAAAAAGCAATAAAAGAAGGAATTAAAGCGTTAGAACCAGGAATTTTAGCAGAGGCAAATAGAAACATCCTATACATTGATGAAGTTAATTTATTAGATGACCATATAATTGATGTGTTGTTAGATGCTGCAGCAATGGGATGGAATATTATTGAGAGAGAAGGAGTTAAGATAAAACATCCTTCAAGATTTATATTAGTGGGAACTATGAATCCAGAAGAGGGAGAGTTAAGACCTCAAATCTTAGATAGATTTGGTTTAATGGTTGATGTTGAAGGATTAAACAATATTAAAGATAGAGTAGAAGTTATAAAGAGAGTTGAAGAGTTCAACAACAATCCAGAAGAATTTTATAAAAAATTTGAAGACGAACAGAAAAAATTGAGAGAAAAAATAATTAAAGCAAGAGAAATTTTAAAAGAAGTTATGATAGATGATGAACTCTTAGAATTTATATCAAAAGTTTGTATTGAATTGGGAATTCAAACAAATAGGGCTGATATAACTGTTGTTAGAACAGCTAAAGCTTTAGCCGCTTACAATGGAAGAACAAAAGTAACTTTAGATGATGTTAAAGAAGCTATGGAATTAGCTCTACCACACAGAATGAGAAGAAAACCATTTGAACCTCCACAATTAAATAAAGAGAAATTGGAGCAAATGATTAATGAATTCAAAGAGCAAAAAAATAATAATGAAGAAGAAAAAAAGAAACATGAAAATGATGACGTAAAAAAAAACATGATGAAATAAAGAATGAGACTGATGAAGAAACTAATTCAAATAATAATCAAAAAAATAATAATAACAATGATGAAAATGAAAATAAAGATGAATCCAATCATGATGACTTTGAAAAGACTTTTGGTGTAGATGATAATATTAAAATTAACCCAAAACTAATACAATTTAAAATTAAAGATAATATCCATAGATATGGCTCTGGAAGGCATATTAAGAGTTATAGTAAGAGAGGTAGATACATTAAATTTAAGCTCCCAAAAGATAAAACTGCTGATATTGCTTTTGATGCAACATTTAGAAGGGCAGCTATAAAACAAAAAGAGAGAAGGGAAAAAGCCAATAAAAAATTAGCCATTTATTTAGAAAAGGAGGATATTGTAGAAAAGGTAAGACAGAGGAAAATATCATCCCATATATTATTTGTTGTTGATGCAAGTGGTTCGATGGGAGCTATGAGAAGAATGGAAGCTGCTAAGGGGGCTATAATATCCCTGCTTTTAGATGCATATCAAAAGAGGAATAAGATAGGGATGATTGCATTTAGAAAAGATAAAGCAGAAGTTATTTTGCCATTTACATCCTCAGTAGAGCTTGGAGAGAAACTATTGAAAGATTTACCAACTGGAGGAAAAACTCCTTTGGCTGATGCATTTATTAAAAGCTATGATGTCTTTGATAGAGAACTTAGAAAAAATCCAAATATTATACCTATAATGATTGTAATTAGTGATTTCAAGCCTAATGTGGCTGTTAAAAAAGATTATATTAAAGAGGTTTTCGATGCGTGTGAGAAAATATCTGAGAAGGGAATTAATGTTATATTAATTGATACAGAGCCACAATCATTTATAAAGATCGGAATTGGAAAACAAATTGCTGATAGATTTGGATTTAAATATTATAAAATGGATGAATTAACCAAGGATAAAATTTTAGATATTTGTAAAGATTTTGTGATAGCTTAAATAAATAAAAAATAATTAAAATTTTAAATCTTTTCAATAACCAATATTCCATTTCCTAAGCTTTCAATTTTGAAATCATATCCTAACGATTCAAGAATGTTAACAATATCCTTTTCTGAATAATACCCTCTAAATCTATTATTTAACCTATTATAGAACTCAAACACTTCCTTACAAATATTTTCATTTTTATCCAATATAAACTCTTCGGAAATGAATATTTTACCCCCACTATATATAGAAGACATCATATTATTTAAAAACTGCTTTAATGACGGAGCATATTTCATAGTATGAGAGCATATAACATAATCATATTTTTCTTTAGGAATTATCTCAGCAAAGTCTATATTTTTTAGTTCATAGGAATCACAATATAATCTCTTATTTCTACATTCCGCAATCTGTAAAAGCCCCTTAGAGATATCAACTCCCATATAGTATCCTTTCGGATATATAATATCTACAAAGTATCTTGGCGACCTTGAACCACATCCTACATCCAATATATAGCTATCATCACTAATCTTTAAATAATCACTAGCTATCTCTCTGCACAATGTATAGTATGGACTACTCAATATCATATCCCAAATGTCAGGGTCTTTTTTAAAGCTTATAGCAATCTTTGGGTGGCTGTAACTTATTAGCGCATATCTTGATACGTGAGTTATAAAGTTATATTTCATTACATAATCACTAATAATTTTATCAAATTTTGGCATTTTTAAGTTTAATTCAAAATCCTCATTTATCTCAATTTTATCATCATTATATTTTAAAATTTCCAATTTTAGAGCAGTTTTAATATACTCAAGGATAAACTGTTTATTTGGATACTTAACTAATAAAGGAACTTCATCAATTTTTGGGTGATACTTTGCAATTATTGGAAATATACCAAATTCTACACCCTGTTTTATAAATGTAACAAGTAACTCATAACTTAAATACTCTATAGTACTATCAATCATTTCTATTTTCTTTTTTAATTTTATTTCAGATGGTATTATGTCATTTACGACCTCACTAATAATCTCCTCTAATATTTTTGAATCCTCACCGACATCAAATGACCCTCCCCCAACTAAATTTTCAATTTTTGTTGAATCGAATTTCATAATCACCACCTTAAGGATTCTATAAAGTCACTATCTTGATCTTTTAATATTTCTACAATTTTTTTTCCATAATCTGTTAGTCTGTATAATTTCATTCCTCCCCTTTCTACACATTCAACTAAACCTAACTCTATAAGTGAAAAGTGGCCATTATACCTACCATTCATACCTTTTAAACATCCAAGCACATTACTTGGGTCAGATTTAACTCTTCTCGATATTTCTGAGAGATAAATACCATAGGGATATATTCTATATAGCAGATATAATATTTTCTTCCTTAACTTACTTTTATTTAACGACCTAATAATCATTGGGTCGATAAATGCCAAGCTCATGTTACCCCTCCCCTACATAAGTGTCACAGCGATAATACCTTCTCATTTTATTGTTCAAAGGTTGAAACAATCATCCAAACAATCCAAGAATTGTTGAAACAATACTACCTATCACTCCAGCAACTTTACTAAATATTGAACTATTTTGAGAATTAACATTATTTGTATTTTGGATATTGTCTATATCACTACTGTTATCTTTTGTTTTAATATTAGAAGAAGATTTTGTCATATTTTCATATGACTCCAAAGAATCGCTAATTTTTTCATTCTTAGAAAATCCATATTCTCCCTCCCTAATACTTTTATTTATTTCAATAGATATTGATTTTTTCAAAACTACAGGAACTTTTTGATAATTAACAAGAGCAAAGTCATTAATTCTAACATATAACGTTACATTATATTCCCCACTTTCTAAATCCTTCAGTTTTAAAGGAATTGTCAATTCTTTCTCAGATTTTGGATAAACATCTGTTTGGAAAACGGGACTTTTGTAGTAGATATTTGAACCTCTACTAATCTCAACCCAATACTGTACCGTTAAATTCACTGGAAACTTGTCATTCCTAATTTTTACATTTAATACGCTATTGTTATGGTTATAGTTTAAATTCTCAATATTCACTGGAGAAATAACTTCTGTAACTACATGCGTCCCTGTAGGTATTTTATTTCCTAATATATCAATTGCTGAATATCTTCCAACCCTGTAGTAATCTGACATTTTAACTAAATGAATTCCATAACCTTCTGTATATATAATATCAACATTCTCCACAGATTTTGGAATTACATGAGCTATAGTATATCCTTCAAATCCCTCATCGAAAAAGATTGGAAATATCACTTCAGATTCTGAATATTTGTCTAATTTAACTGTTTTAATATCACTTTTTGCCCTAACATTTCCATCTTTGTCAATAACCTCAATCCACACATTACATTCAACTTTAGAATTTAACTTGTTTCTAATCTTAACTACACAAGTGTTGTTAAATCCTGCAATAGGTTTGGCTGAGTATACTCCCCCACATCCTTTTATTACATTTATTTTTCCCAATAATAATGTGTTATTGTATTGTACTTCTACAATATCTACTGGCAACACTGCATAAAAATGAGCAAGACATGTATAATCTTTAGCGCTTCCTTTAGCTGAAACTGTAATTTTTAAATCACCATTTATTTCCTTGTAAAATACTATTGGAACATTTATTTCTTTAGTTCTATGAGGTTTTATAGTAAATGGAATTTCCTTAGAGTAATTCGCAATCCCTTCATTAAAATTATCATCTATAGTAATTTTACCGGATAATGTTCTATTATATATATTTTTTATAACAATGGTCATATTATATGTCTTCCCAACCAATATATATCCGCTAATATTCGACCATTTATTAATTTTTTCATCATTTGGTAAAATTATTTTTTCAATAATTACTGGAGGTATAGGTTTTGGATTTATATTAATATTGTAAGACTTTTTAAAGATTAAACTATCAGCATCTATAGGATTTATGGTTATTTCTATATTTTTATTACCTTTCTTTGTGTATATTGGAACTATAATATCCTTTGTATCTTTTTTGTCAATATTAATTACTTTACTAAATGACCTATTGTTGTATTTAACTATCAATTTGGCTACAATGTCTCTATCATATTTGTTCTCTACTGTAATTTTTAAAATAGATAGTATTGGGTCGTCTTCAACATAATATCTTGGTAATTCATCATCTTTTTGTAAATATTTGTCTGACAACACTTTTCTTATCTCATTATCTAAAATATCTGCTGATTCATAAAAATTTTTCACAATATCTGAAGTGTTTTCATCAACCTTTCTATAAAGTTCTACATTCTTCACAACAACTGGAAGATAATAATATTTTACTATACTTTTATAGTCGTAGTATATTCCAGAATCATCTCTCCTTTGAATAGTTTCTTCAATACCATCAATAGTGTGAGTAACGTTCATTGTCTCTACATTTGTCTCAACTGTAAATTTTTCTTTATCAAGAATAATTTTAGGCACTTTAAAAGATACTTTTACTTCCTGCCCAAAAGGTATATATACTGTTTTAAAATCGTTTTTACCATCGTAAATTATGTTATTTCCATCTTTTAAATTTATCCAAACTTTGGCAATATAATCGCTCTTTGCTGTAGGGTTGCTTTTTAAAATTACATCAAACCAATTAGAATAGCAAACTTCAGAGTTTCCAATATTATATGAACCTTGACAAGTCACATTCTTAACATCTACTGGAAAATACTGTCTCACTTTAACTGTTGTTGAAGCTATAGTTTTTCCATTTTCAATTAATGATATCTTAGCATTATGTTCTTTATCGTCACTAATTGGAACTCTCACTTCTACAATTTTTTCTACATGACTATTTGGTGGTAGGGGTATTAATCCAGATTTCCAAATTTTTCCATTACATTCTACTTCAACTATAACATCATGCTCATATTCATCTTTATTTACAATACCTATATACAGAACTTGCTCACTAATATCTACATGCATTATTGGTGAATTTGGTGGGTCGTAGGGCGACCAAACTTTATATACACTAACATCTGCACATACAGTGGGCAATAGTAAGAGCAAAATTACCAATGTTATTTTTTTCATAACCCTCCCCCTTACTAAACAGTTATGAACTATCTTAAGATTACCCCTCCCTATATTAAATGTATATTATATATACATATTTTAGTTTATCTATTGGCTTATAGTTTTATTTTTTAGTGTTATTATAATTTTTAAAATATAATAATAAAATAGCTATATAAATTTGTTAGCACAAATTAATTTCTACATTTATCGAAATTCAAATTTTTAGATAAGAAATATCTAAAAATAGGGGGAAAGAATGATAAATTTTGTTATTGGGGCGATAGGATTATTAATAGCTTCAATTCATGATTTAAAGTGTAGAGAGATTAAAGATTATATTTGGATTTCATTAGCTATTTTTGGATTTCTATATAGTATTTACCTATCATTAATATCTTACAATATATCATACCTTATTCAATCATTTGTTGGATTTATTGTTTGTTTCTTTTTAGGATTTTTTATGTTTCTATTAGGTGCAGGAGGAGGCGATGGAAAACTATTAATGGGACTCGGAGCATTAATTCCAAAATATAATATGCCAATATATACACCATTAGGTATAATCTTAAATTATCATCCCTACATTCCATCTTTTCCAATAATGGTAACTATCAACGCAATATTTTTCTCTATATTTCTTCCAGTCATCATATTTTTAAAAAATATTATTAGGGGAGTTAAACCAAAAACAAAAAAAGAATTTATATGTATGTTTATTGGCGAAAAAATGAAAGTTTCTGAAGCTATGAAAAAAGAGAGGTTAATTCTTGGTAATCAGACAAATCTAAAACTACTACCAAGTGCCGAAAAAGATTTTGATTTTTCAAATTTTGATAAAAATGAAAAAATTTGGGTGACTCCTGCTATACCGTTTGTTGTGCCAATATTTTTATCCTATATATTAACACCAATTATAGGTGATAAAATTATTGACCTATTTTTATCACTTTTTAAACTATAAAAATTTATTTTAAAAATTTATTTTTAGTATACTGGAGCTGAAACTCCCAAAATCTGTGAAACTATTAACTTTGTTATATATGCCACTATAGCACATATCCAAAGTATTGCAACAAAGTGTAATAATGATACATATTTATGCCCCCCATCCATTATTTTAATTAATATTCCTGAAATTGCTGAGTAAATTACAAGAGAACCAAATATTATGTACTCAATAAGTCCTGAATCATTTATTGGCATTATATGCAAAATTTGAATAACAGTTTCAGGAATATTTAATGATGAATACAACTCATTAATCATCTTAGCTACTCCTAATGAAGCAAATAATGCTAATGCCAAACCACCTCCAAGACCGTAAACTACTCCAACAAATTGCTGTATATTCTGATACTTAGATTTTCTTAATTGAACAATTTTTCTAAAATTCTTACTTATTATTTCAGCTGCTATTTTTGGGTCTCCTCCAAAGTATATACATCTCGAAAATATATCTGAAAATAATTGTATTAAATAACTACATGAATCAAAACCAAATAATCTCCAAGACCTATTTGAATCGATATTTAAAGCCAATCTCTTATATAACCTCTTAATATCTTCAGTTAACGGACCAAAATCGTGATTTGATAAATATTCTAAAGAATCTACCATTCCCCCTCCTTTAGCACTTACTGAATCCCCCAAAGACCTTAAAAAATCAGGGAATACAAATTCTTTTCTCTTTACTTTATTCTCTTCTCTCAATGCAATAATCCCCGCTATAGCAAGTGGTGAAAATCCTAAGGCTATCAATATCATATAAGGAATTTTATAAAATGGAGATAACCCTATTATATATTTAGCCCATATAAGAAATGGCAACAATACTATAGTAAGTATAATTGATAATATTAACCATTTTCTAAGTTTTATATCAGTTTCTGTAGGTTTTTCTCCAGTATGCCATAATCTATCAAATGGTATCCTACTTTTTATTGCAATAACTATAAGTAATTCAATACCAAAAAACGCAAACAGTGACACTGTTGCCATAAATACGAAATTATAAGGTAGCAAGAATGGAACTAAAATTGAAAAAGCTAAGAAAAACGCTACGGATGTCATCGCACTAACATACAGCTCTTTATACATATCAAGTGAATATAACATTCTTCTGTAAAATGCGGCATAATCATCCATAACAATATCTTGCTCTTTTATTAAAAATTCTTTAAGTTCTTCCCCACTATCTAATGCATAAGCCAATCTATCTAAAAAATCTGCAAACTCACTACTTGGAGTCCTTTGAGATAAAAATCTACAAGCTTCGGCTAATGAACGTCCCCACTTATCTGTCAAAACATATAATTTTTCCGATTCTTTCGCCAACTCTCCAAGTTCTTCTCTCTCTTCTGAAAGTATTTTTAATAAATCTTTTCTATTTAAATCAGTTATAGATAAGGTTCCAAATTTTGTAATAAAAATATGAAGTCTCTCATTTATTTTATTTTTTTGAGAGTCTAAAACAATATAAGGATAACCAATTGCACTGGCAAGTATTATTATTGGTAAGGTTAAATATATATATAAAATAATTCCACTGAACAGCATAAAACCTAATACAGTTAAAACAATAGAAGTAATAACAGCAGGCAATAAAATTTTTAATAAATAATCTTTGGGCTTAAGCCCAATTCTCGGTAGTAAATCTAATACCACAATAACCACCTCAAATTGGAAATGGAAGCCCTTCCAAACCTTTTTCGTAAAACGACCATATTATATCTCTAACTTGGTAATAATCGAAAATTTCTCTTGCAATCATCTCTTCTAATATTCTTGCTCTCAATTCTAACTCATTATAAATATCTCTCGGGTCTTCATAACCTGCTGCTTTAGCTATCTTCTCCTCTAAAACATAACTGTTATTTCTACCTGTAAATACGTGTCTATCCTTATCTGGCTCCCATTGGAACACAGCTCTTGTAATTACTCCATCTACTTCCTTATAATATCCTTCAATTTCTTCAATAGTAACAACTCTTCTCAAAACCTTACCTCTCTGATAAACCGCCAATTGGAATAGTGCAACGTTTAGGTTATCCATAAATGTTAATGGAACATTAATAGGGTCTCCGTTCAATCTCTGTATCATCTTTCTAACATTAGCTGCGTGGAATGTTGAAAGAACTGGGTGCCCAGTCTGCATAGCTTGAAAAGCAACTGCCGCTTCAACACTCCTAATCTCTCCAACAATAATATAATTAGGTCTTGACCTCAATGCAGCTCTCAACAAATCAAAAAGTGTAACTCTACTCTCTTCTGGACCCCTTTCTCTTGTTATCAGCTGCTGCCATACAGGATGAGGTGGTTTAACTTCTGGAGTATCTTCACAAGAGAATATTTTTGAATTTGGTTTTATAAATGGTAAAATTGCATTTAATGTTGTAGTTTTACCTGATGCTGTTTCCCCACAAATAAATATACTCATACCATATTCCAAACACAGCCATAAATATGCCGCAATTTCAGTAGAGAACGTTCCCCAACTAATAAGCTGTGTAACACTAATAGGGACATCTGTAAATTTCCTAATTGTAAATGATGGTCCCTTTGGAGAAACATCTGTAGAGTAAACGATGTTAATTCTTGAACCGTCTGGTAATGCTCCATCAACTATTGGATGAGCATCTGAAACTGGTCTCCCCATTCGTTCTCCAATATTTTTTAAATAATCTGCAAGCTCAATTTCATCATCCCATGTAATATTGGTAGGCAACATTCCAAAAATCTTATGAACAACATGACAATTTTTTGGACCAATAACGTGAATATCTTCTAAGTATGGGTCTCTAGCAATAGGTTCAAGATTACCCAAACCTATTAAGTCTCTCTTTAAAATATAAATATACTTTTCCCTTTCTTCTGGAGTGATTCTAATTTTATTATCTACAAATCTAAAAACTCTTTTAAGAAATCCTTCTTCCTTTTGTGTTTCAGTAACCTTTGTACATGCATCAAATAATCTCACTAAAACTTCTTCAAATTCCTCCACACTTTTAGGAGTTTCTTCATATGGTGCTAGTTCTAAAATTCTATTTAATATCATTTTATATTTTAATTTCTCTTCTGGAGTTTCCAATTTAGGTTCAATAACTATATATTTTGTTTTAGTTTCCGGAGTTCCAAAGATATGAATAAATATTGGATCTCCAATTGGATAAATAATATTTGGGTATTTTAGTTCTTTTAATTCTCTCGAAAGTGATACCATAAAATCTGGAATCCTCATATAGATTCTCTTAAAGTTTTCAATATATTTTCGTAAATGTGGATTTCTATTCATTGCTTCTCTTAATTCTGCTTCACTCATTATTATCACCAAAACTTAAAAATTATGCAACAGATGCAATCTCAACAGCAATACCAATCTTAGGTTCTACTCTAAACACTATGGTTTTCTGATATGGTCCAGGAGCCATATTATACTTCAATATCTTAGCTAAGTTTTTTAAATTTCCAGCAAATGAAAATATTTCTGTTTTTATTAATATTGTTGCAGAAGTTCTTATTACTGTTAAAACTGATTCTGGTAGCTCTTTTGGGTTTATTGTGCAAATTATTATTTTCTTTAAAGCTGTAATTCTCTTAAAAAAAGCCATTAAATCATTAACATTAACCTCACTTGCATCATTTGCTATCAATGCAGATAAAGAATCAAATATAATAACATCTTTTTCATAAAATGCCCTTGTTTCCATAACTTTTTTTAAAAATCCATCCTTTTTTTTATTATCAGCAATTAATGGATAGACTGGAATATACAATAAAGCTCCAGATAATAATTTTTTATTAATAGAATAATCCAAAGAGTTCATTTGTTTTATAAATTCTAATGTTGTAAGTTGGGTAGATACGTAAGTTACTGAATATCTATTCTGTAAAAATCCATAAGTCAATCTTTGACATAATACAGATTTACCTGTACTTTCCTCTCCCTCAATTATTATTAAACTACCATACGGAATACCACCTCCAATTCTTTTATCTAAATCATCTCTACTCAAATCAATTCTTGCCAGTTCCATAATCCCCACCTAAGAAAACTTAGGAAATACGACCCTTAATAATTCTCGAAATTCCAGAATCTGAAATAACTTTTATTCTATGATATCCAGTTTCATTGTAATTTACAACAATCTCCCCAACATCTCCCGGATATAACACATTAATTCCAGGAGTCGTTAGCTGATTTGTTGTATTAATTTTTACAATATTTCCATCGATAATTACCGTAAATGAACTATTCGTAAATATTATCGGGTCTTTACCTGTATTTTTAATATAAAGTAAAGTTGTACCTGCTGAAGCATTTCTCGTTATGTTACCTGGGTCATTTATAATCTCAAAATCTTGTGATAGCTTAGTAGCTAATGCATCACCTTTTTTTCCAATATTTATAGAAATTTTATAAGTGGATGTTGTTAAAATCCCTGCAACAAATGCAGCGATTAACAATACAGCAACAAACATAACGATTTCAGACATTGCATTTGACGCCAATTAAATCACCTTAATCTTAAATAAAGTAAATATTTTATGAAATTTTATGAAAAAGTCAATAAAAATTAAAAATTAATAATATTGATGCTACTCACAATAAATCATGCAGGGGTCGCCAAGTTATTGTGGATAGAAATACTTATTTCCATTATCTGATACAATACATATTCTACTTGGTTGTGTCCAATTTACTATGATTGTTATATTATCAAGTGGGACAAGATATTTTTTTAGATATGGGTAATAGGATATATTCTCGTCTGGAACTACCCTACCATCAAATAATATAGTAAATTTCCCAGGCTCAACAACAACCGACCCATTATTGTATATAGTTATATTCGTCTGTGATGGACTGGTTTTAACATCAGTAATTACCAGCTTTTCATTTAGCTTATCATGTAAATGAGCATAATATACATTATATGCATTATTGATGCTTTCATATTGGTTGTCTATAGTTACATAAAGATACGCTCCACATATAAGCAATGCAATAATCATTACTGTCGCTCCTACTACAGAACTAAATCCCATAGAACTGTTCAGCCCCCTTCTTTATTTTTCTTAATTCCCATTCAATTTTATCAAGTAGTTCTGCAGAAATCTGCTTTCCATTCAATCTTTCAATGAATAATAATGATATTATATGGTCTGCTATATTTAATTTTCCTGAACCCTCAATAACATTTTCTTCATCAACTTTAATTCCTTTCAGGAATTTTAATAATTTTGCTAATGCTTTATCACCTAACCATCCAAGCATGTAATAAAACTCCAACACATCAGGTACATTTTCAGAACCTACTCTTTCACATAAGTATTCTAACCACTTCAATGCTAAAATAACTGCAATTGGCTCGTCAGGAATGTCTTCTAATTTGGCTGGTTTGTGTACTTCCAATATTGCAGAAGTCATTGCATCCATTTCATACACCCCCTATATACTCATCATTGATTATTATTTATTTAATTTGGATATTTGGAATAATCTGAATAATCCAATTTGGATTTAAATTGATTGTAGTTCTTCAGCCCATTTTTTTATTCTTCTAATTTCTATTTCCAACATTTCAAGAACTTCAGTGTCTATTGGTCTACCAGCAAGCTTTTCAATGTATAACAATGACATTATGTGGTCACTCGGAGATAATTTATCTCTTGGTCTTATATTTTCCATATCTAATATTATTTTCATATTTTTGGTGAATCTTAATAATTTTAATATAACTTTATTTGAAATCCAACCAATTTTATTATAGTAATCTAAGATATCAGGCAAATTTGTAATCCCCACTTTACTTATTAAAAACTCTAACCATTTAAATACTAAAGCCATAGATACAGCATCTTCTGGAATATCATTTAATCTATATTGTCTTTCTTCTTCACTAGTAGATATCATAGGCTTCTCCCCCTCAGATAATTCTACCTCAGATTTCTCCTCTTTTTCTTCAACTTTATCTTTCTTAGTCTCTCCTTTAGTACCCTCCTCAGTTTTTTCTATTACCTCTTTTTCATGTTCTGCAGATTTCACACTTTTTTCTTCAATTTGTATAGTCTTTTCAACATCTTCTTCCTCTTTTTTAAGTTCTTCTTTACGTTCTTCAACAGTTTTAGTTTTTTCTATTTCTTCTGAAAGTTTAGTTGAAGCAGCCATTGTAGTGAGTTTCATTATAGTGTCAAGTTTCTGCTCAAGATTTTGAAGTTTTTTATTAAGCTCTTCTGTTTTATCCTCTCTTCCTTTAGATAAAACCTCAGTAATCCTTTCAATAATTTTATCAAGTTGTTTTTTAGTAACTCTCTTGCCTCTTAAATTATTTTTTAATAATATTATAACGAAAGAAGGTAGTTTAGATTTGAGATTATCTAAATATTCTTCAATTTCATCCTCAGTAAGAAATTCTTCATCAGGAAGTATAGGAATTGATGATATTTCATTCACTGTTTTTTGTATCATGGGCATCCTCCCCGGACACTGACTTTATAAGCTCCTCCTCTAACACATCCTCAATGATCTTCTCAAGGTCAATATTAAGCTGATTTAAGTATAATGAACCTAATATTATTAAGTCGTTTGTTAATTCTTCAACAGTTTTTTTTAGTCTTTTATATTCTGTTTCTAATCTTTCAAGTTTCTCTAAACTTGTCGCAGTTATTTTTGAAACTCCAATAAACGGGTTAATTTGATTTGATACAACTTCATAAAGAGCCATTATATCCTGTAGGTTTTCATTAATTTTATTAAGTTCTATCCTTAACATTTCATTTTCTTTTCTTAAGTTATTTAGTGAAGATTCGAATCTTGGTAATCTCGATTCAATATCACTAACTTTTGTCATTAAACCTTCAGTAGTTTCCATTAACTGTCTGACTGTTTGTTCAAGTTCATCATATCTATCAGTATCTTCAAAATCTTCAAGAGTTTCTTCATCAATAGAAAGTTCATCTGTTTCTATTTGTTGTTTTTTTTTAGTTTTAAGTTAGATAACTTGCTTTTTATTGATTCAATGATATCTTTTATCCCCATAAGGATTCACCTTAAAAATTTAAGTGTTTTAAAAAATGCCAAATTACTGAAGTGGCACTACATGCTCAGTAAATGTTGATGGAGCTATAAAATCAATAATTCCTGAAGCACCATATTCTGGAATTACTTCTCCATAAATTTTATCTCTTGGACCTATAGGCATACCAATAGCTGTTAAATTAATTGCAATCACAGCTTTATCTCCAAAGTTCATTGTTGGGTGAGCAGTATTATTCATTGAACCATCTCCATCTTGCAAGACAATTATTCCAAATGTTACATTATTGTCTGATTGGGCACTTGATAAATCGCTCCAGAATGTTTGCAAATTAGAACTGTCTGTCCCAAATAAATCCTTAGTTCCATTATTTGCACAATCTGCCAATATTCCAGAATATACTAAAGATACTTTTTTATTTCCATTTGATATTGTAACTATTGTTGATGATAAATCAATTTCATCTCCAATATTTGGAGATACAAATATAATCAAGCTTCCTATTTCATTATTATTTGGTGCATACCCCACAACTTTCACTACTTGAACACCACTTGCTACTTGCTTAGTACTTTCTTGCCCCACTCTTGCAGCTTTGTGTTGCAAATTACTTGCCGTGTTTATAATAACCGCTGCTGCCACTGCAGCAACTAATACTAAAGCAATGAAAATGATAAGCGTACCTATACCAATCGCCCCTTGGCGACTTTTAAGATATCTTAACAACATATTTGGCCACCTCAAATATAAAATAAGTTTTCTTCTTAGAATTAAAAATTAAAAAAAATTAAGTTAAGGAGCTTATTGTAATTGGATTACTGCTTCACCTGATAAGTATGTTGCAGGTGTAGTAAATGAAATAATTCCTGGAGCTCCAAACTCTGGAACTACTTCTCCAGTTATTGTACTTCTTGGACCCATATCTAATCCTGTTGTGTTAATTGCTATTGCTACAATATCTCCTTTATTAATTACAGGAGTGTCTTGTTTACATGAACCATCAGCATCTTGTATTACTATAATTCCAAATTCATTTGGTTTAATGTTATCCCAAACGCTACTATCAAAGACGCTACCTCCTGTTGTTATATCAGCGTAGTCATTTACGTCAGATTTATTGTATTTTAAGACTCTTTTTACTTTACCATCAGATATTGTTACTACAACTTGACTTAAGTCAATTGGAGCACTTCCAGCGTTTGGTGAAATGAAGATTGCAGTCTTGTTAATATTTGATGTATTATGCATACCTAAAACTTGAAGAACTTGAATACCACTTGCTACTTGCTCAGTACTTTCTTTACCAGTTGCTGATGCTTTTTGTTGGAGGAATCCACTTGTATTGATTAATACTGCTGCTGCAACTGCAGCAACTAATACCATTGCTATGAAAACTATTAATGTCCCTATTCCAGTCGCCCCTTTCTTACCTCTTAAAAATTCTAATAGTTTCATCTTCTATCACCCAACACCATTTTTTAAGAACTTATGAATTTAAGATGAAATTTTCAAATTTATTGTAACTCCATAATTTCAGATGTATAAGCTACAGGAGTTGTGAACTCTATTATAGCAGGAGCTCCAAACTCTGGCTGTAACTTACCAGATACTCTACTTCTTTCAGGAATCTCTGCACCAAGCGCTGCCTGTGAGTTTACCAAGATTGCTACAATATCTCCTTTGTTGATAACTCCGTTATTAACTACTGATTTATCAGCATCTTGTAATGCTACTATAAGGAAGGTCTTATCATCAGCTCCTCCCCATACTGCTGTTCCGTTGAGTTTGACCCAGTCATTAGTTCCTGCAGTAATACTACCAGCAATATCGAATCCATCACCAGAGTTGTTTATTAATGTAATGGTGTAGTATGTTCCATCATAGTTAATATTGCTTACTTTAAATTCACTACTGAGTAAAGTTGTTGCGTTGGTATTTACAGTTACAATGTCATCAACATTTAAACCTTTCAATATGCTCATTACTACTGGGTTATTAGTTTTAATTGTTATTGTATCTGTTGTACCATTTGTGAAGGTTGTCTCTGTCACTGGATATGTTGCATTTGTATAGTTAATTTCAAATGCGTTTGTTAAACTGAATATGTCTGTCTTCCCATCTGTAGCATCAAGTGTATTTCCAGCTTTTAATACAACAGATTTTCCATCATATGTTAAAAACAATTTTGCTTGTTTTAAGTCAATTGGAGCACTTCCAGCGTTTGGTGAAATATAGATTGCCATTCTATCGAGATCGTAGAATGATGTTCCAAATTTAAATATGTGCCCTGTTACACCATCACACTTCAATCCACTTGCTACTTGTTCAGTACTTTCTACACCAGTCGCTTGTGCTTTTTGTTGGAGGAATCCACTTGTATTGATTAATACTGCTGCTGCAACTGCAGCAACTAATACCATTGCTATGAAAACTATTAATGTCCCTATTCCAGTCGCCCCTTTCTTACCTCTTAAAAATTCTAATAGTTTCATCTTCTATCACCTAATTTTATATAGTATTTAGTTATAATATATTCCCCCTATACAACTTCCCCCCACACAGCCCTCAATCCACTTCAATATATTCTGTAATTATCTTAAAATATATTTTTTTTGCGTAATCTATTACGTATTCGGTTTTATCGGTGTTTATGTAGGTAATTTATGTATGTACGCGACATTACTCAAATAAATAAATATCCACATAGATAGAATATGTTACAATAACTGTAAGTTGCGTGATAGTATGAAAGATAATGAAAAATTATTAAAATTAATATCAAATGAAATATTAAAAGGAGCAAAGATGCTATCAAAACATTGTCCAAAGTGCGGTTATCCTTTATTAGAAAAAGATGGAAAAATATACTGTGTCATATGTGAAAAATTAAGAAATGAAGAAAAAGTAGAGGAAATTAAAAAATCTGAAAAAGTTGAAGAAAAAACATATTTAAATGGAGAAATAAAAGAGAACAATATTAATAACATAATCTCTGAAAAAATAAATTATTTAGCAGATAAATTAAAAGAGGAAATTGAAATTAATAGAATTAAAGAAATTGGAGAAGCATTATATATTCTAATCAAAATCAAAAAGAAATTGGTGGAAAAATGATTCTAAAGCTTAATGGATATGGCTATAGCTCAAACTCTTACCTAATAATTGGAAAGAAAAATATCCTAATAGACCCTGGCATTTCAGGAACATTCAATATATTAATGGAAGAGTTAGAAAGAAACAATATAAAAAATATTGACTTAATAATAAATACTCATTGCCATTTTGACCACTCATCAGCAGATTATTTGATTGAGGAGCATTTTAACTGCCCAACAATAATAGAAGATAAAGAAGTTAAGCATTTAAAAAATGGAGATGAAGTTACTGTATCATCCTTATTTGGAGCTAAACTCAATCCACCAAAAGAAATAATTCCTTTATCTGAAGTTGAGGAAGAGCTAAAAAATTATGATTTAGAGGTTATAAGAACTCCAGGACATACTTATGGCTCTATCTCAATAATCTATAAGAATAATTTAATAACTGGAGACACAATCTTTTCCTATGGAGTTGGAAGATGGGACTTACCTACTGGAAATGTTATTGAACTAAGAAATTCAATAAATATGTTAGAAAGAATAGCTAATAAAAGAAATATAGATAAATTATATCCTGGGCATGGAGATATTGGCGATAGAATGGCTTTTGAATATGCAAAATTATTTTTATAAGGAGAGAGTATGAAGGTAATAATTCCCGTCTCACCAATAAATTCACTAAAAACCAGATTATCAGAGTTTTTGAGCAATGAAGAGAGAAAAAATTTGTTATTAAATATGCTTAAAGATATTAGAAAAGCTTTAGAAGGTTTAGAGGTAGTTGTTGTTAGTAGAGATGAAGAAATATTGGATTTTGCTAAAAATAAATTAAAAGCTGAGATTATTAAAGAAAAATATAAAGGATTAAACAATGCAATAAAACAAGCATTTAATGAGATTGAAGATAATGAAGTTATTATTATTCCAGCCGATATTCCTTTAATTAAAAAAAAGCATATTGAGGATATTTTAAAACTTTCTCATAGCTATGATATAATTATAGCCCCATCAAGAGGAGGAGGAACTAATCTATTATATTTAAAGTCAAAAAATTTGATTGAAATGAAATATGAAGGTTTTAGCTTTTTAAAACATTTAGAAGAGGCAAAAAAAAGAAATTTAAAATATTACATTTATGATTCCTTTTTAATCTCTGTTGATATCAACACACCAGAGGACTTAGGAGAGATATTCATTCATGGAAACAACACCTTTACAAAGAATTACTTAAAAAGCTTAGGAATTGAAATACTGCCTAAGCATTCATCAGCTGGAAGATTTTTAGTAAAGAGGAGATGTTTATGAGATATTTGACATTACATAGCATTGAAGAAGTGAAATCTATAATAAATGAGCATTTAGAAAGATTAAAAAATGAAATTGAAGAAGTTGATTTATTCAAAGCCATTGGAAGAGTTTTAGCTGAAGATATTTTTTCAGAGATAGATGTTCCACCTTATGATAGGGCAAAGATGGATGGATATGCTGTTAAAGCAGAAGATACTTATGATGCAGATGAAGACAATCCAATAGAGTTAAAGGTTATAGGCAGTTTAAAAGCTGGGGAGATTAAAGACTTAGAAATAAATAATGGAGAGTGTGTTGAGATAGCCACTGGAGCAATAATCCCAAAAGGAGCTAATGCTGTTGTTATGGTTGAATACACTGAAAGGGATAATGATAAAGTTAAAATATACAAAGCTGTTCCTCCTATGGAAAATATCCAATTCACTGGCTCAGATATAATGGCTGGTGAGCTAATTTTAAGAAAACACACTACATTAACACCAGGAGATATTGGAGTGTTATCAGCTATAGGAAAAAATAAGATTAAGGTCTATAAAAAACTAAAATTTGGAATCATCTCTACAGGAAATGAGATTATAAGCCCAGAAAAACCATTAGAGTTCGGAAAAATCTATGATATAAACACATATACATTAGCTTCATATATAAAAAATCTTGGCTATGATTTTGAATTCTTTGGAATTGCTAAAGATGATAAAGAAGATTTAAAAGAGAAGATTAAAAAAGCTTTAAAATGTGATATAGTCTTATTAAGTGGAGGAACGTCTGCTGGTGTAGGGGATTTAACTGAAACAGCTATAAAAGAATTGGGAGGAGAAATTTTAGTTCATGGAATAAAAATAAAGCCTGGAAAACCAACGATAATTGGAAAAATAAAAGATAAATTAATTGTCGGATTGCCTGGTTATCCTACATCATGCTTAACAATATTTGATGTTCTATTTGGGAATGAAAAAAATGTTATAAGGGCAGAGTTCCCACAAAGATATATATCAGCAAAAGGGAGAGTTGAATATTTGCCAGTCATCTTAGTTAAGCATAAAAACGGCTATTCAGCTTATCCAATAACTAAAGGAAGTGGAGCCATAACTTCACTATCAGAGGCAGATGGATATATCATTATAGATGAAAATAAAGAGATTTTGGAAAATGAAGAAGTTGAAGTCCATTTGTTTGGAGATGTTAAAGTTGGATTAAATATTATTGGCAGTCATTGTATTGGAGTTGATATAATTTTAAAAGAGGCAAAAATATTGGCAAAGACAATAAATGTTGGTTCTTTAGGAGGATTATTAGCGATAAAAAGAGGAGAAGCAGATATAGCAGGAATTCATTTGTTGGATGAAAAAACAAACATTTATAATATCCCATTCTTAGAGAGATATAAAATTAAAGATGCTGTATTAATTAGAGGCTATATTAGAGAGCAGGGATTTATGTTTAGGAAAGAATTAAACTTTAATTCAATTGAGGAAATTATAGAAAATATTTATAACTTAGAGTTTATAAATAGAAATAAAGGCTCTGGAACAAGAATACTGTTTGATAAATTTTTGAAAGAAAATAGAATTAATCCAAAAGAGATTAAAGGTTACAATATAGAGGCAAAAACTCATTCAGCAGTTGCTACAGCCATAGCAATGAAAAAGGCAGATATTGGTTTGGGAATAAAGACGGTTGCAGAGCAGTATAATTTAGCTTTTATTCCATTAGCTAATGAACACTATGACTTCTTAATTAGAAAAGAAAGATTTAATGACAAAGATGTTAAAAAATTTATTGATGCCTTAAAAAAAGCTAAATTACCATTTAAAAAACCACAAAATTGTGGGGATATTATATGGGAAAATTAAATAAGATAAAAATTGATGCTTTGATAGACAACACCTATAAAACTGTTGATGATAAGGCAGTTATTTATCTCTATTTAATTAACTCTATTTTAAAAGATAGAGATTTTAAGCCATATTTTTACGTTGAATTAAATAAAGATAAAGTTAATGATGAAGATATTAAGACAATAAAAGAGTTTCTTTTAAAAAATGATTTACTAAAGTTTGTTGAAAATTTTGAAGTTGTCAAAAAAACTATTCTTAGAAAGGAAAAGGAAGTAATTAAAATTATAGCTACTCATCCACAAAAAGTTCCAAAGCTTAGAAAAATTAAAGATTGTGAGATTGTTAAAGAGATTTATGAGCATGATATTCCATTTGCTAAGAGATATCTAATAGATAATAAAATAATTCCAATGACATATTGGGATTTTGAAAATAAAAAACCTGTAAGCATTGAGATTCCCAAATTAAAAGCAGTAGCTTTTGATATGGAAGTTTATAATAGGGATACTGAACCTAATCCAGAAGATGACCCTATTTTAATGGCAAGCTTTTGGGATGAAAATGGAGGGAAGGTTATAACTTACAAAGAATTTGACCATCCAAATATAGAAGTAGTTGAAAATGAGAAGATGTTAATTAAAAGAATCATTGAAACGCTAAAGCAGTATGATATAATCTACACATACAACGGAGATAACTTTGATTTTCCTTATTTAAAGGCTAGGGCTAAGCTTTATGGAATAGATGTTAATTTGGGAAGAGATGGGGAAGAATTGAAAATAAAAAGAGGGGGGATGGAATATAGAAGCTACATTCCAGGTAGAGTTCATATTGATTTATATCCAATATCAAGAAGATTGTTAAAATTAACAAAATACACTTTGGAAGACGTTGTCTATAATTTATTTGGAATTGAAAAGCTAAAAATCCCTCACACAAAGATTGTAGATTATTGGATAAATAATGATAAAACTCTAATAGAATATTCCCTACAAGATGCTAAATACACATACAAAATAGGAAATTATTTCTTCCCATTGGAAACTATGTTCTCAAGAATTGTTAATCAAACCCTATTTGGGATTACAAGAATGACTTCTGGGCAAATGGTTGAATATCTACTAATGAAAAATGCATTTAAAGAAAATATGATGATTCCTAATAAACCAGATGAAGAAGAGTATAAAAGAAGATTATTAACAACTTACGAAGGAGGTTATGTCAAAGAACCTGAAAAAGGGATGTTTGAAGATATTATCTCAATGGATTTTAGGTCATTATATCCATCAATAATTATTTCCTACAATATAAGCCCAGAAACCTTAGATTGTGAGTGTTGTAAAGATAGTAGTGAAAAAATCTTAAGGCATTGGTTTTGTAAAAAGAAAGAAGGATTAATTCCTAAATCTTTAAGAAATTTAATTGAAAGAAGAATAAACATTAAGAAAAAAATGAAAGAATTGGAAGAAATTAAAGATTCCTATGAAGAATATAAACTTTTAGATTATGAGCAGAAATCATTAAAAATTTTAGCTAATAGTATTCTACCTGATGAATATTTAACAATAATAGAAGATGATGGAGTAAAAGTGGTAAAGATTGGAGAATATATAGATAATTTAATGAGAAAGCATAGAGAGAAGATTAAATATGTTAAACTTAGTGAAATCTTAGAGGTTGATAATCTAAAAACATATTCATTCAATAGAAAAACTAAAAAATGCTCAATAAATAGAGTTAAAGCGTTAATTAGGCATCCATACTCTGGAAAAGCTTATAAAATAAAGTTGAGGTCTGGTAGAACAATAAAAGTAACGGAAGACCATAGCTTATTCAAATATGAAAAAGGAAGACCTGTATGTGTTAGGGGAGATGAAATAAAGCCTGGAGATTTAATAATTGTTCCAAGAAAGTTAAAATTTGTTAATAAAAAGGAAATTCTTATAAATATACCAAAAAGGTTAATTAATGTTGATGAAGAAGAAATTAAAGATTTAACCATAACAAAGCATAAAAATAAAGATTTTTTAGTTAGATTGAAGAAAACTATTGAAGATATTGAGATGAATAAATTAAAAGTTGTTTTTGATGACTGTATTGAATATTTGAGAAATCTTGAGTTAATAGATTATAATATTATCACTCAAATAAATAAAATAGATGTGAAGATATTAGATGAGGAGAAATTCAAAATCTACAAAAAATACATTGAGACATTCGTAAATTATGGAACATTTAAAGATAATAGTTGTAATATACAATATATGAAGGTAAAGGAACTTATCCCATATATTCCAGATAAGGAGTTTGAAGATTGTGAAATAGGAGCATTTAGTGGAAAGATAAACGCTATTATAAAATTAGATGAGAATTTAGCCAAATTCTTAGGATTCTTTGTTAGTAAAGGAAGATTAAAGAAATTTAAAAGAAAGGATGAGACTATTTATGAAGTTTCCATATATAAATCCCTACCAGAGTATCAAAAAGAAATTGCAGAAGTATTTAGAAATACATTTGGAGTTGGTTCTATAGCTAAAGATAAAGTTACAATGAAGAACAAAATTGTATATTTAGTTTTAAAATATATCTTTAAATGTGGAGATAAAGAGAAAAAGCATATTCCAGAAGAGATATTCTTAGCTGATGAAAATATTATAAAAAGCTTCTTAGAAGGATTTTTAAAGGCAAAGAAAAATTCTCATAAAGGGACTACAACATTTATGGCTAAAGATGAAAAATATTTACATCAGCTAATGTTATTGTTTAGCTTATTTGGAATTCCAACAAGATTCACACCAGTTAAAAATAAAGGCTATAAATTAACGTTAAATCCAAACTATCCAATAGTTAAAGACCTAATGCTTGATGAAGTTAAAGAAGTTGAAGAATTTGAATACACTGGATACGTCTATGATTTGAGTGTTGAAAAATACGAAAACTTCTTAGTTAATAATATATATGCACATAATAGCGTCTATGGTTACTTAGCTTTCCCAAGAGCAAGATTTTACAGCAGAGAATGTGCAGAAGTTGTTACTTACTTAGGTAGGAAATATATACAACAAACAATGGAAGAAGCTGAAAAATTTGGATTTAAAGTAATTTATGCGGACAGCGTTTCTGGAGATACAGAAATAATAATTAGAGAAAAAGGAGAAATAAAATTTATAAAAATCAAAGATTTATTCAGGAATGTTGAATATAAGCTTGGAGATAAAGAATATTGCACTTTACAAGATGTTGAGGCACTAACATTAGATGATAATGGTAAGCTGGTTTGGAAAAAAGTTCCTTATGTTATGAGACATTTAGCAAGAAAAAAGATGTATAGAGTATGGATTACAAATAGTTGGTATGTTGATGTTACCGAAGACCATTCACTAATTGGCTACTTAAATACCGAAACTAAGAGGAATGTGAAAAAAATTGGAGATAGGTTTATAGAAATTAAGCCTCGTGAAATCGGAAAAACTGTAAAGTCTTTAATAACTCTGAATGGGGCGTTAATAAAAGATAATGATTGTGCTGTAGATATAGGAGTTAAGTTTTGGGAATTAATTGGATTGTTGATTGGAGACGGTAGTTGGGGAGGTAATACAAATAGTGCAAAATATTACTTGAAGTTGTCAGCAGGACTTGATAGAGATGAAATAGTTATGAAAGTATTAGAACCTCTTAAAAAGGCAGGGGTTATTACAAATTATTACTTTGAAAAACATAGAAAGGGAGATATCAAAATTTTGAGCAAGAAGTTAGTGAAGTTTATGAGAGTATTTAAAGATGAGAGTGGCAGAAAGATAATTCCAAAGTTTTTATACAAATTACGAAGAAGATATATTGAAGCATTTTTGAGAGGTCTTTTTAGTGCAGATGGGACAGTAATAATAAAAAGAAGAAATCCAGACGTTAGGCTAACGAGCATTAATGAGAAACTGTTAAAAAATATAAGGAAACTCCTATGGCTTGTAGGAATTTCACACTCCATATTTAAAGAGAACAATTCCAACAAATATCTTGAAAAAGATAGTGGGACATATTCAATGCATATATTCATTAAAAACAAGTGGTTATTCGCTGAAAGAGTTGGATTTTTAATTGAAAGAAAGCAGAGAAAACTTATAAACCATTTAAAAACAAACAGCAAATATAAATCAACTTTCTTAGGTCTTGATTTTGATTTAGTTAGAGTTATAAAAGTGGAAGAAATTGACTACAATGACTATGTTTATGATATTGAAGTCGAAGATACGCATAGATTCTTTGCAAATGGAATTTTAGTTCATAATACTGACGGCTTCTATGCAATTTGGAAAGAAAAAATTAGCAAAAATGAGTTAATAAAAAAAGCTTTAGAATTTGTTGAATACATAAACTCAAAACTGCCTGGAACTATGGAGTTAGAATTTGAAGGCTACTTTAAAAGAGGTATCTTTGTAACCAAAAAAAGATATGCCTTAATTGACGAAAATGGGAGAGTTACAGTTAAAGGTCTTGAGTTCGTTAGGAGGGATTGGTCTAACATAGCAAAGATAACTCAAAGAAAGGTTTTGGAATCATTATTAGTTGAAGGTAGCATAGAAAAAGCTAAAAAAATAATTCAAGATGTTATTAAAGATTTAAGAGAAAAGAAAATAAAAAAAGAAGATTTAATAATTTACACTCAACTAACAAAAGACCCTAAAGAGTATAAAACCACAGCTCCTCATGTTGAAATTGCTAAGAAATTGATGAGAGAAGGGAAAAGAATTAAAGTTGGAGACATTATTGGCTATATAATAGTTAAAGGAACTAAATCCATAAGTGAGAGAGCAAAGCTTCCAGAAGAAGTAGATATTGATGATGTAGATGTAAATTATTATATAGACAATCAAATTTTGCCTCCAGTTTTGAGAATTATGGAGGCTGTAGGAGTTTCAAAAAATGAGTTAAAGAAAGAAGGGGCTCAATTAACTTTAGATAAGTTTTTTAAATAGGGACTTTTACAGTTTATATGTTGAATTTAGAATTGACTGTTTATATGTATTAAGGAAGTTTTGAAACCATTATCTTCAAACAATTCATAAACTTTAAATATCTTTACCCGTATATGGGGAAATAATTGTATAATATTTCCTTGTAAAGAGTGAAAGAATGGATGAAAGAGACATCATAAAAGCGATTATTAAAGAATACCAACAAAGAGAAATGCATCTGATACCAAGAGATATAAAATTACCAAAAACTAATAAAGCAATATCTATTATTGGAATTAGAAGGTCTGGAAAAACATCATTACTTTTTGATTTATTTAAAAAAACAGAAAAATCCATATTCTTCCCATTAGATGATGATAGAATTTTTCCACCAACTATCAAAACTATCCAAGAAATCGTAAAAGTAGGTAAAGAAATGTATCCAAATGAAAAGATAACCTTCTTTTTTGATGAAATACAAGAAGTTGAAAATTGGGAAATTGTTATAAAAAGATTAGTTGAGAGGGAAGGACATAATGTTTATTTAACTGGTTCATCTTCCAAATTATTATCAAAGGAAATTGCTACACAATTAAGAGGTAGATGTTTAAGCGTGGAGTTATTTCCTTTATCATTTAAGGAATATTTAAGATTTAAGGGCTTAGAATTTGATGAAATATTAACTGAGCAAGAGAAAGCATTAATTTTGAGATATTTAGATGATTATTTAACTTATGGTGGTTTTCCAGAGGTTGTTATGGAAGAAGAAAATAGAGAAGACATTCTGAGAGAATATTTAAGGACAATCATATTTAGGGATGTCGTGGAGAGACATAAAATAAAAAATATCCAAATATTGAAACTTTTTATTAAATTTTTAATCAACTATCATACTAAAAAGGTCTCTATAAATAAGTTAGTTAATTACTTCAAGTCAATAGGAATAAAAGTCAGTAAAAATACATTATATGAGTATTTAGAGTATCTCAATGATTGTTATTTTGTTTTTCCATTAAGAAAGTTCTCTTATAGTTTGAAGGAGATAAATCAAAGTTTATCTAAACCATATATTATTGATAATGGATTTATTAGAATTTTTGACATTAAACATTCGATGGATAAGGGTAAGTATTTGGAAAATGCTGTTTTCGTTGAACTGAGAAGGAGAGGTTATGTTGAAAATGAAAACATATTTTATTACGAAGACACAATAGGAGAGGTTGATTTTTTAATTAAAGAGGATGAAGAAATAAAATGTCTAATAAATGTTTGTTATGATTTAAACTTTGATAATTATGATAGAGAAGTTAAAAAATTTGTTAAAATTGGAAAAAAGTTAAATTGTAATAACTTAATTTTAATAACTTTTGATTATGAAGATGTTATTGAAGAAGATTTTAAAGTTAAAGTTATTCCATTTTGGAAATGGTGTCTGTTAAATAACTTATAATTTAAAGTTTGCAATTTATTAAATATTTAAATAATAACTATAAAAAATATATTTGCAAAACTCCTAAATAAATTTATTTAAAGAACGCATCTAAAGTTAGTTGTTTTCCTTTTTCTTCTTTTTTCTTAGTTTTCTTTTTCTCTTTTTTAGTTTCTTTTTCTTCTTCAGCTTTTGGTTTTTCATCTATCTTTTCTTTAGTTTCTTCTTTAACTTCTTTTTCTACTTCTTTTATCTCTTCTTTTTCTTTAACTTCTTTAGGTTGTATAATTAGCTGCTCTTCCTTAACTTTTTCTTCTTTTTTCTTTTCTTTCTCTAATTTCTCTTTATCTTTTTTCTTTTTTCTTTCTAATTTTTTCTTTTCTTTCAATATTTTTAATATTTCAGAAGCTAACTTATCACCTACTAAAACTTTCAACTCATCCTCCTTTATTTCAAAGTAATCAACTAAATCAGCAGCTATAGATGGATTTTCTTTAGCTAAAATTTTGAGCATTTGCAAATCAAATCTTGCTCTCTTTGATGATGTATGTGTTTTTTCTCCAATTTTCTTTAATATTTTATTTAATATCTCCCTCTCTGCCTTTGTTTGTGTCAATAGCCTAAAAATCTTTGGATAACTATATGGAGTCCATTTTCTATACTTTTCATCTTTTGAGAGAGCAACTCCAGCAGTCATTAATGTCGTTGCATACTTCCAAAAGCTGTAGTTTTGTCTTCTCATCACTCTACCTAAATATCTATCTGCTTTTGAGAGATATTCAAAAGCTCTCTCCACCTCCTCTAACTTTTCATACTCTTTTGGAACATTTTCAGCTATCCATTCAATTATAACATCTGGTGTTTCATCTACATTCATCAATGCAGTTGTAGCTATCCCATAGTGAGTAGTTTTTAAAATAATCCTCAAAGCATCAAATATATTTGCCTCTCTCTTCCTATCTGGAAGTTTTTGAGCAGCCTCATAGCTCAAATCTCCAGACAATGCTAAAGCCTCTAAGTCATTTATTGCACTTCTCAAATCTCCAGCTGAATGTTGGGCAATCATTTTTAATGTCTTATCATCCACATCAAGCCCCTCTTTTTCAGCTATCTTTTTTAGAACTTTATAGACAGAAGTTTTATTTAACGGGTTTAATTGGATTATCTCAACATAAGGTAAAAGATTCCTTATTGATGTGGCATAGGCATCATTAGCAGTTAAAATTATTGGATTCTTTGCCTTCTTTATAATCTTTATTAGCTCAGAAACTCCTCCAGCATCCTCTTTTCCTGAAATACCATCAACCTCATCCAATATAATTAAAAATTTCTTCCCAAAGATTGAAGATGAAGTAGCTGCATGCCCTACAACCTTTTTTATAATTGATGCATTTCTCTTATCACTTGCGTTCAATTCAATAACTTCAAATCCATAATCATTAGCTAAGGCATAAGCTAAAGTTGTTTTTCCACATCCTGGAGGTCCTACCAACAAAATTGGTTTTGGATGCTCTCCTTTCAAATAGCTTTCAATCCATGTTTTTAGCTTTTCTTTAACTTTATCATGTCCTGCAACATCTTTCAATGATTTTGGTCTATATTTCTCTACCCAACTTAACATAAACTATCCCTAACTAAATTATTTTTTATTAATTTTAAAATCCAGGGCTAATATATATTCTCTTGGAGCATAGCTTTTAACTATCCTCTTTTCCAAAACCTCACAATTACATTTCTTTTCAAATAATTTTATTGCTTCATCAAAATCTTTTCCAATGGTATAATAGTGTATAACTCCTCCCTCCTCAACAATATCCAATGCCTTATCAACAAATTCATGAGCAAATTTTGGCAAATTCATTATAACTCTATTTCCTTTAACATCAACCTCTCTAACATCACTCAATATAGGTATTATTTTATGCTCCAATTTATTTAACTTTATATTCTTTTTTAAAAGCTCTATTGCATGTGGATTTATATCAATAGCATATATTTTTTTAGCGTTTTTACAAGCAATTGAGAATGGTCCAACTCCAGCAAACATATCAACAACCACATCATCTAAAGAAACTTTTTTCATTATCCTTGCCCTCTCCCCTCCTAATCTTGGTGAAAAATAAACCTTTGCAATATCAACATACAATCTATAACCATTCTCTTTGTGGATTGTTAGAGTTCTATTCTCTCCTGCTAAATGCTCTAACTCTCTAACTCTAAACTCTCCCTTAACTTCACTTTTTCTTCTAAAAACTCCTTTACATGGAATTAATTTATAAGCTAATTCTCCAATTTCCTTTCTTATTTTTTCATCAACTTCATCTGAAATCTGCAAAATTACTAAATCTCCAATCACATCATAAGATAAAGAAATTAATCCTTCATCAATCTCTTTTCTATATTTTTTGTTTAATATTTCTCTAAAACTTGGTTTTCTTTTAATTTCTTTTTTCTTTAAATCTTTTTCAACAAGTTCGATGTTTGGATTTAAATCTTTTAAATTAATATTCTTTAAATTCTCTTCATTTAATGGAATGTATAAAAAATCACCCTCTTTTACAATTTTGTAATTTTTATTTAACAGTTTGTTTTCTAACAATAATCTTCTTGTTTTTTCTCCTTCTTTGGCATAGACCTTTGCACATAAAACCAATTTCTCACCGTTTTAATGCCTTTAAATAATCTTTTATGTTGACTAATTTTTTATTTTTTATATCAAGTGTGTAAAAATTGATTTGTAAATTCTTATATCTTTGTTTATTCTCAATAAGATTTATTATATCAAAGAATTCTTTTGCGTGCAAGAAAGCAGTTATGTTTTCAATAACAATGTTAATTTTTTCATTTGGGTTGTATTTCTCTATCGTTTTGTGGATTTTTCCAAAGCCCTCTTCAAATAATGTTTCAATTTCGTAGTTCTCATCTCTATCAACAAAATACACATCAACAATTATATTCTTGTTCTTTCCTTCCTTTGGATGTTCGGTTTTGATGATGTTTTCTTTAATAGCATCCCAATCTTTTTCTTTGTCGTCTTTTGGAATTTTTTCATCTTTTTCAAGTTTTTTGATTAAACAATGAGTGACAAAGGATTTTACATTTATATGCTCTTTACTTTCGTTTTCTCCTTCATTTACGATTCCTAAGATAGTATAATATTTATTTTTAATTTTTTCAAGTATTTCTTTATATTTTTCTTTGGCAAAATTAAGGATAGCATCCATTGATGCAGTTTGTGGAGCATTTTCTATATCAACAAAACCAAAAAGTGCTTTTGCAATATTAATTTTTTCTTTAAATGATAATTTTCTTGGAATTATTTCAATGATTTTTGCTTTTAAATTTAATTTGTTCCAATTTATTTCGTTTAGAATTGTTTTGTATTCTTCAAAGATATTTTCAGATTTTGTATAGAAAATAACAATTCCTCTTTCTTTTGAAAATATTGCCCATAATCTATCGGCAAGATTATCTCTATCTATGTCATTTTTAGAATTTAACTCAATAAGAAATATGTTTCCTTCATCGAGGTATCTCTCAATCTCATATTTATTCCAATCTTCCTTTAAACTTAACTTTTTAACTTCTGGAATTCCTCCATATTTTTCTCTGCAAATTCTTAATAATAATGTTTCAAATGTTTGAATGTAGTTGTCATCGTTATAATCTTTAAATAAAACAATTAGTGGTTCTCCTCTTTTTATTCCCTCAACATTACCACCAAATAAAAATTCTATAGGTTCTTTAAATTCTTCAATTTCTGTTTCTTTAGTTTCATTTGCGTTTGAAACAGTAGTATTTACTATTTCAATTTCATTTGTTAATGTATCTTCTTTAATTTCTTTAATTACAGATTCTTGTTTTTCTTTCTGAATATTAAGAGTTTCTTTAATTCCCAAGTTTTTAGCCATTTTAAGTCCCCTAAAATCAGTAATATTTAGTGAAGGTTCTGAAATAGCAATCTTAGGAATACTAAAACTCTTTTCTATCTGTTTTAAGATTAGATAATCGCTATTTAATTTATTTTGAGTGTATTCAATTTCTAGATTTAAAATTTTAACTTTTGGAATATATAAGTCATTTTTATCTTTTGAAATGTTAAATTCTATGTTAATTCCAGCATTTAAAAATGTAATATTTAGAAATATAGTCTCAAATTTTAGAATTAATAAAGAGTTTTCAGCTTTTGTAATGTTAAAGCTTTTATCTACATTTATATTTAAAAATTCATAATATGGAGTTGTTAGTTTGATGTTTGGTATTTTCAGTTCGAGATTTTTTCTTTGTAGAGTTATATTTTTCTCTAAAATAACATGTTTAAAGCTTAATTTTGCATTATCAAAAACAATTTTTGGAATTTCAAAAATTTTTGTCTCTTCATTGCTTATAGTTTTTTCTTTAAGTTCTTTTTGTTTTGAAATGTTGATGATTTGAGAACTTTTATTTTCTTTTTGTTGTTTTTTATCAGTTATTTTTCTTCTTTTTTCTCTTTCTTTATGTTCATTTTCATATTTTGATGTTAATAATGTTTTTTCATTCATTTTATCTTCCCGATATATTGTAATATTTTATTAAGAAAATCACCATAGAATATTAAAATAGGCAATTCTCTACCAAAGATTTCTTTTGGAATTTCTAAATATTCTATATTCTCATTAGGTAAGATTATCGCAAGTTTTAAAAATAAGATAGGAGCAACTTTATTTAAAAAATCAAAAAGTAAAATTTTAGGTTTTGATAGTTCGTTTTCATAAGGTATTTCATACGTAGATCTAAAATATTTATAACTTAAATTTCCTTTTTTAGCATCATAATATCTATCTACGATTTCTTTTTTTGGCCATTTAACAATATATTTTTCATCTATTATAAAGAGATACTCATCTTTTAGATTTATTTTTACATTATCAATAGTTATTTCCTCAAACTCATCTCCAATAGATTTTTTAACAAGTTTTTTGTATGTCTCTTTTAAGTTTTCTGGCTTTTCAACGATATACTTAAAAATGTCATAAAATAATCTATCAAAGGAATCAAAGAAATGCCATAAATATAATTGCATATAAAATACAAGATTTCCTATACTTTCCTTTTCATATGCCCATATTGTATAATCTTTTTTTAATGTGGGATTATTAACATATGGTATGAAGATAGGAGTAAATCCTAAAAACTCTTTTACTTCTTCAAAATGCTCATTTAATTTTGGATATGCTGAAACTAAATATTTCCAATGGATTCCATAAGAACTTAGAATAAAAAAAGTGTAATAATTATAATTTGCACTAAATGAAACGCAAGCTTTATACAGTTCCTTTAAAAGATCTAAAATTTTATCTGGATTTTGAATAATTTTTTGGATATCATCGGGTATATTTTTTTTAGGTACATCAATATTTAATTTCTCAATAATTTTAAAACTATACTCCTTTATTCTATATAAAAACTTATAAAATGTATAAAATGGATATTCATTTTCTAATTTTATCTTAATTTCATTAAATCCTTCTTCACCAACCTCTTTTACAATATTGGCTACTTCCTTTGGTTCAACATATATTCCATACATTAAATAAATTAATCTTGCAAGGCTATTTTCTTTATAGTTTCCATTTTCATCAATACCTCCAACAAAAAATGGTATAAGGTCTTTATTTACTTCTTTTAATGTTTTTATTCTTTTAAAAACACCTATCTCAAAATAAAGTTTGTTTCCTAAGGATACAAGATACAATGAAGTTTCATATATTGGAACGATATACTTTTGAACATATTCTTTCCAAGCATCTATGTCCCAATATTTAAAATTTGGAATTGTATCATAATATGATGTCATCTTTCTTCACCTAACTTTATAATTTATATTATATTTATATTATAACGTTTTTAATTTTTATTTTTTTACAGATTTTAAAACTCTATAACCTCCTTTTATTGTAACTGTCTCAACATTTCCAAAAATATTTTCCATATATTTAGCTAAAGACTTAGCTCCTTGCTTTGTTTGAATAACTACCCAAATCTCACCATTATCCTTTAAAAGTTCTTTCCCTTCCTCAATAATCTTATGTAAAACTTCTTTTCCAGCCCTTATTGGGGGATTTGTTATAATTTTATCATACATTCTATCCTTAACATTTTCATATAAATCGCTATGAATTACCCTAATATCATAACTTTCTAAGTTATTTAATTTTATATTCTCTTTAGCCAATTTTATGGCTCTTCTATTTATATCAGCCATTGTTACTGATTTTACTTCATCAGCTAAAGCTATTCCAATAACTCCATAACCACATCCTAAATCTAATATGTTATCTCCATTATTAACAACTACATTCTCAACTAAAATCTTAGTTCCTTTATCAATCTTTCCATAAGAAAAAACTCCACTATCTGTTTTAAATTTTAATTTTTTTCCTCTTAAAATGTCTTCAACAATTTTTATATCTGATTTGGTTGTGGGCTTTTCTGAGAAATAGTGCATTTTATCACCAAAATCTTTATAACTAACTTTAAATTAAAATAATACTCTTAATTATAAAAATTGTTTGAAGTTTATATTTTAAATTTCATCAATAATATTTATTTCATAATAGGTGATAAAATGCATCTCTTAGATTTGGATGTGTTGAGTAGAGAAGACATTTTAAAGATTATTGAATATGGAATATACTTCAAAAAAAATAGAAGAAAACATGAGAAAATTTTAGAGGGGAAGAGTATAGCAATATTATTTGAAAAGCCCTCAACAAGAACAAGAATGAGTTTTGATATTGCTGTGTATGAATTAGGAGGCCATCCTTTAATAATGAACCAGAATGAGATACATTTAGGAAAGAAAGAGTCTATAAAAGATACTGCAAGGGTTATGAGTAGATACGTAGATGCAATAGTTGCAAGAGTTTATAAACATAGACACTTAGAAGAGATGGCTAAATACTCATCAGTCCCTATTATAAATGCGTTGAGTGATTTAGCCCATCCTTGCCAAATATTAGCTGATTTAATGACAATAAAGGAATTCAAAGGAAAATTTAATGGATTAAAAATAGCTTATTTAGGAGATGGAAACAACGTATGTAATTCCTTAATCTTAGGTTCTGCTTTAGTAGGAATGGATATCTATGTAGGAACACCAAGGGGTTATGAACCAAACGCTAAAACAATATTAAAAGCTAAAGAAATCATTGAAGAATATGGCGAAGGTTCTTTAACATTAACAAATAATCCAATAGAGGCTGTTGAATATGCAGATATAGTATATACTGATGTATGGATAAGTATGGGAGATGAGAAAGATAGAGAGGAGGTTTTAAAAATCTTTCCACAATTTCAAGTTAATAATAAGCTCTTAGAACATGCTAAAGATGATGTTATTGTTATGCACTGCCTACCAGCAAATAGAGGATATGAGATAACTGATGATGTTATTGATGGAGAACATTCAGTAGTTTATGATGAGGCAGAAAATAGATTGCATGCTCAAAAAGGTTTATTTAAGTTTATATTTGAAAGAGTTTAGATTTTTATATCAATATAATATTTTTTTATTTTTCCATAATGAATATATCATCCAGAATACCACAAATGTAACGAACAAAAAACGTAGCATCATATTAGAATCATATTTTTTGACATAAATTGAATATAAGGTTGTACTTAACAATATTAGATAGGATATTACAAGAAGACCTATTAAATGAGATTTTGGAAAAAAATATGTTTCTTTCATTTATTCACCTCATATATTTTTACTATTTTTTACTATTTTTGGATTAAATAGACTACTTTCTCAGGTATAAATTCAAGTTTTTGGAAATTTAAACTCTTTTCCACTAGATGCATAATAGCAAATATTATCTAACATTCTCTTTTAAAAGAATATCAATCTTTTCGGTAATTTTATCCAATTCATCTTCTGACAATGGATTAGGAATTACTTTATTTTTATTTTCATAAATTGCCTTTGCTATCTCTCTAAAAATATTAGCTATCTCACTATCTGGATACATCTCAATAACTGTCTTTTTGTAAATTTCTGCCTTTGTTATAAGATTACTTATTGGTATTTTTCCAATAACTTGAGTTCCAATTTTTTTAGCAAACTCTTCAACAATCTCTGGAGCATTTACAACACTCCTACCATTGTAAACAATCCCTCCTAACGCTATCTTTCCCCTATTTGCATATCTCTTTATTCCCTTACATATATTGTTTGCCGCATAAATTGCCATTGGGTCACATGTTGTTACGATATAAACATCATCAGCTAAGTGTTTTTGTAAAGGCATTGCAAATCCTCCACAAACAACATCCCCTAAAATATCATAAATAATTACATCTGGCTTTAATGTTTCAAAAACTCCCAATCTATTTAGCATATCAACAGCTGTAATAACTCCTCTCCCAGCACATCCAACTCCTGGCTCTGGCCCTCCAGATTCAACACAATAAACTCCCCCAAAACCTTCAAAGACAATATCTTCCAATTCCATATTATCTGGGCCTTTTTTTCTAAAAACATCTAAAACCGTTGGAATCTTCCTCCCAACTAAATTCCTTGTTGTATCTGCCTTTGGGTCACAACCAACAACTAAAACCTTTTTTCCATCTTCTGCTAAAGCTGCAGCTATATTGCTTACTGTTGTAGATTTTCCAATTCCTCCTTTCCCATAGACACAAAATTTTCTCATAAAAATTCACCTGATATTAATAATTATTGAGATTAATAGTCAAATTAATAGTAATGCAACTATTATAAAGATATCTAACATTAAAGTAATAGCCGCATTAACCATAACTATTTTAGTCCCCAACTTAGCTCCAAACAGAGAGACATGTAATGGTAAAGAATGTTTAGCATATCTACTTGAAAAAGTTAAAACATTTCCAATAATTAATCCAATCAAAACTTCTTTTGAATTTAAGATTCCCTCATTTAAAAATCCTCCAGCCATAACTATCGCTGCTTGAACATTCATAATCTCTGTCAATGCTAAAATTCCTACATTAGGGTTTAATTTTAATAAGTTGGTTATTGGTTGAACAAATTTCTCAACATAGTCAAAAAATCCTACTTTGGAAAGATAGACAACTAAAGTCATCATAAAGAACATTGTTGGTATCAACCTTTTAGCAAATCTAAGAGTGCTTTTAAATGATTTCTTTACATTCTCTTTTTTATCCATTTTATTTATATTTGGCATTTCAAAAGAATAATTTTTTGATATAATTGACAAATATAAAAATCCAATTATTGTCTTTATTAAAGCAACTCCTAATCTTATTAAAACAAACAAAACCCCTGTCCAACCTAAGATTGGTACAACAATTGGAATAAAAAATGTGAATGTATGTGACAAGACAGAAGGGAAAGAATTTGCTAAAGATGTCCCTATAATCTCTTTTTCATTTATCTTACTCTCTTTTAAACCTTCAGCTAAAATTGAATATCCAACAGTTGGGCTAAAAAAGCACGCCAAAATTGATGAAATTGATATAGGATTTATCTTTAATCTTTTTAAAATTGGAGATAACTTCTCACTAAATTTTTTCATAATTCCAGTGTTCATAATGTAATTTACAATAAAAACTGTAATTAAAACAATAATAGATATTTTTATTGAGTAATATGCTGAGATTATAAAGCTCTCTACTAACAAAGCAATATAATCCACAATAATCACCCATTATGTATAATACTACTATGCATATTATAATATATATTAGAACTTTTGCAGGAATAAATGTTTTAAAAAAGAAATAAGAAAATTTTTAAAAAAATTATAAAAATGTTTGCTAAAACTATCATTAAAAAATCAACATCTTTTTATAGTGTAAAATGTAAATATATATTATTATTTTTTGAGATAAATCAATGTGTGCGTAATTCATGCACACATTAGTAAGCTTTATATATAGCTAAGTTACATAAACTAAAGTGTGAATAATATAATCACATATTTACTGGTGAAAAAATGTATGAGTGGAAGTTAAACCAAATAGTCGATAGTGGGATATGTGCAAGATGTGGTACCTGTACTATAGTATGTCCTAATAGTATATTAACTTTTGATGAGAGACCAAAGTTAATAGATGAGTGTTTAAGAAAAGGTCATGGAATGTGTTATGATGTTTGTCCAAGAGTTTCATCAGGAAAATACCAAATAAAAATCAGAGAGAAGTTTAAGGAAGAATATTACTATGGAAAAAGTGATATTGAAGGACAAGATGGTGGAGTTGTAACAGCATTCCTAAAATACTTATTAGAAAATGGAAAAATTGATGGAGCTATTGTTGTTGGAGATGAGTGCTGGAAACCAGTTTCATTAGTTGTCCAAAATGCAGAGGATTTATTAAAAACTGCAAAATCAAAATATGCTGTCTCAACTTTAGATGCATTAAGAAAAGCTGGAGAAATGGGATTAGAGAAAGTTGCAGTCGTTGGATTACCATGCCAAATTAATGGTTTAAGAAAACTACAATACTTCCCATACTTAGCAAAGCACGATGGAGAACTCGGAAAGAATGGAAAACCAGCTAAATTACCAAAAATTGAATATCTCATAGGATTATTCTGTACTGAGAAATTTAGATATGACAACATGAAAGAAGTTTTAGCAAAGCATGGAATAGACATTGAGAAAGTTGAGAAGTTTGATATTAAGAAAGGAAAATTACTTGTTTATATAAATGGAGAAAAGAAAGAAATTGACTTAAAAGAGTTTGAAATCTGCCCAGGATGTAAAATGTGTAGAGATTTTGATGCAAGCATGGCTGATGTTTCAGTTGGATGTGTTGGAAGTCCTGATGGTTATTCAACAGTCATAATAAGAACTGAGAAAGGGGAAGAGATTAAAAATGCTGTTGAATTAAAAGAAGGGGTTAATTTAGAAGCAATTGAGAAGTTAAGACAGATGAAATTAAAGAGATTTAAGAAAGAAGTTGAGAGAAGAAAGGAAAATAATGAATTCATTTCATTCTACTGGACAGCTGATTATGGTGGAGTCGGAAAGAGAGCAGACGGAACTTACTTCATAAGAATTAGAGCAAAGCCTGCTGGATGGTACACTGTTGAAGAAATAAAAGAAATCTTAGATATTGCTGAAAAATACAATGCTAAGATAAAGATAACTGATAGAGGTGCTTATGAACTCCACGGCATTAGTGGATTTGATGTTGAAGATATCGTCTTAGAGTTAAATGAAAAAGGATTAATAACTGGTTCAGAAGGACCATTAGTTAGAGCCACATTGGCATGTCCTGGAGCTGGAAACTGTGGTAGTGGTTTAATAGATACAACAGAACTCTGTAAAATCATTGAAGATAAATTCAAAGAAAGACCAGCCCCATACAAATTCAAAATTGCAATTAGTGGATGTCCAAACAAGTGTGTAAGACCACAAGTACATGATATTGGTATAGCAGGAGTTAAATTCCCTGATGTTGATGAGGAAAAATGTAACGGTTGTGGAAGATGCTTTGAGGTTTGTAAAGTTGAAGCAATTTATATAAGAGGAGAAACTTCCTATACTAACTACAATATCTGTGTTGGATGCGGAAAATGTATAAAAGCATGTCCTAATGAGGCAAGAATCGTTAAAGAAGAAGGATTTATGGTCTATGTTGGAGGTAAAACAGGAAGAGAAGTTGTTGAAGGAATCAGCATGAAGATGAACAGTGTTGATGAAATACTTAACTTAATAGATAAAGTATTGGTTGTTTATGACAAATACGCTAAGAAACCACAGAGAGAAAGATTAGCTGCAGTTATGAAAAGAGTAGGACAAGAAACGTTCTTAGAGGAGGTTATGGAATTAATGAAAAAAGAATCTGCCTAAATTAAATTTTTTTATATTTTTATTTTATTTTTTATTTTTAAATTTAGATTTTTAGATTATTTTATATAAAAAATAAAAAAGAAAAAATTTAATTAATCATGAATCCCTTTCTCTGTTATTCTAAACATTGCTTCAGCATCTGGTAAGTGTGGAGAGTCATATAACTTAGCTACTCTTTTATCTCCTTTTGCCTTTCTTAAGAATATCCTAAATGTTGCAGCATGTCCAACTATATGTCCACCTATTGCCTGTTCTGAAGCTCCAAATAAGGCGTCTGGTCTTGCAGCTACCTGGTTTGTTACTATAACAACACAGTTGTATAAATCAGCTAATTTATTGAGTGTAGCCATATGTCTACCTAATTTCTGCTGCCTCTCTGCTAATTTTCCTCTCCCTACATATTCAGTTCTAAATGTTGATGTTAATGAATCTACTATAATTAACTTTATGTTATGCCCTTCTCTTATCAAGTTCTCAACGTTTTCTGCATAAAGCATCTGCATATCTGAGTTATAAGCTCTTGCAACCAAAATATTGTTTAAAACTTCTTTTCCATCTAAACCTAATGTTTCTGCCATTTGGATAATTCTTTCTGGTCTGAATGTCCCTTCTGTGTCAATATAAACTGCCTTTGGTTCATTTAAAATCTCTTCCTTTATAGCATCATCAGCAATTATTCTCTCTGGACATTGTAAATTAACACATGCTTGATGAGCTATCTGGGTTTTACCAGAACCAAACATCCCTGCAAATTCTGTAACTGACTGACTTTCCAAACCTCCTCCTAAAATTTCATCTAAGTTTTTACTTCCAGTTGAGAGTTTCCATATATTTTTTCTTTGAGTTAAAATTTCACTACCACTTTTAAATCCTAAATTACATAGTTCTCTCGCGGCTTCTATAATTTTTGCGGCGGCTTTTTCACTAATTCCATCTATTTCTGTTAATTCACCAATTGTTGCAGTAGCAATTTTCATAAAGTCAGTGTAACCAGCTTCTTTTAACTTCTCTGCTGTTGAAGGACCTACACCAGGTAGTTGAGTTAAATCATCCATTATATCACCATGAGCATGAATTTATGATTGTTAATATATGGATAAATTGAATGATAATAAATGATATTGCTAAAGGAATATATGAAACTTGTCATAGATAAACTTTTATATTTAACTATATAAAAATTTTTATTATTGTAATTAAATAGGACTTTCACAGGTATAAATACTGAAAGGCATTTTGATGCCTTTGACATCATATTTTCATTACTCAATATATATACTGCGAAAGTCCTAAAAGAATAAAAACCTCAAGAAATAAGTATAATTATGGGGGTGTAAATATGATATCAAAATATTTGGTTAGAGATGTGATGAAAAAAGGTATTGTTGAAGTAACCTTAGATACAAAGTTATGCGATGTTATTAAAACAATGGCAAAATATGACATATCATCTGTTGTAGTTTCTGATGGAGAAAGATTTTGGGGAATTATAACTGACACAGATATATTAAAACATTATCATGAACTAAATAAAACAGCAGAAGAAATAATGACAGTAAATCCTATAACAGTTAGCCCCGAAGCTCCATTGGAGAAAGCTATTGAGATTATGGCTGAGAAAGGAATACATCACTTATATGTTAAATCACCATGTGAAGACAAAATTGTTGGTGTTTTAAGCTCAAAAGATATTATAAAGCTATTTTCTGAGTTGATTGAATAAACTTATAAACTTAATTATGCAATATGCTATTTTATTTTTCTAAAGCTTAGATATGATTATAAATAATATATAACCTAAACATTTAAATATATGATTATACAATTTATATTGTGGTGATAGATATGAGGGTTTATGTTGAAGGTTATGGTTGCGTATTAAATACTGCGGACACTGAAATTATAAAGAATTCTTTAAAAGAATATGGTTTTGAATTAGTTAATAGCTTAGATGAGGCTGATATTGTAATAATAAACACATGTGTCGTTAGATTAGAAACTGAAAATAGAATGATTTACAGAATAAATGAGATTAAAAATTTAGGAAAAGACGTTGTAGTTGCAGGATGTTTACCAAAAGCTTTAAAGAATAAGGTTAATGGATTTTTACACATATATCCAAGAGAATCCCATAGAGCTGGAGAAATATTGAGAGATTATATTGAAAAGAATAAAAGAACAACATATGCTGAAGAAGAAATTAATAAAACACTCTATAGAAAGTTAGATTACTTAAAACCTTCTTTAATTACACCACTACCAATATGCGAGGGCTGTTTAGGGGATTGTTCTTATTGTATTGTAAAAATAGCGAGAGGACATTTAATATCCTATCCAAGGGAAAAAATCGTTAATAAAGCCAAAGAGTTGATAAGTAAAGGAGTTAAATGCTTATTTATAACCGCCCAAGACACTGCATGTTATGGTTTTGATATTGGAGATAACTTAGCTAATTTGTTGAATGATTTATCCCAAATAGACGGAGAATTTATAATGAGAGTTGGAATGATGCATGCAAAAAATGTCCAGCCAATATTGGATGAGCTTATAGAAGCCTATCAAAATGAGAAAGTTGGAAAATTTTTACATCTCCCTTTACAAAGTGGAGATGATGAAATTCTAAATAAAATGAAGAGAGGATATACAGTAGATGAATTTAAAGAAATTGTTAATGAATTTAGAAGAAAAGTTAAAAATCTTTGCTTTACAACAGATATAATTGTTGGATTCCCTGGAGAAACAGAAGAGCAGTTTCAAAATACATTAGAAATCTTAAAAGAATTAAAGCCAGATTATATCCATGGGGCTAAGTATTCCCAAAGGAGAGGAACAGAAGCTGCAAAAATGAAGCAAATAGACACAAAAATTAGGAAAAGAAGAAGTGAAATGTTGGATAAATTGAGAAGAGAATTGAGCTATTTAAACAATAAAAAGTACATTGGAAAAACTATGAGAGTTTTAGTTTTAAATGGAGGAAAAGGTTATACTGACAATTTCAAAGTAGTTAAGTTTGAAGGAGGAGATATTGGAGAGTTTAGAAAAGTAAAAATCACTGATGCTAAGACATTTGGTTTGAGAGGAGAGCTTATTCCCTAATAGGCTTTCGCATGAATAAATTTTTAAAGGTATAACAGGTTGAATGCATTTTAAAAATCTATTAAGGTACTTTGAAGCCTTTGGCTTCAATATTTAATCTCTTTTAAAACTTCATCTAAATCAACTTTTTTAATTTCACCAAATTTAACTACATCTCCATCTCCTTCATATCTTGGGATAATGTGGAAATGAACATGATTAACCTCCTGCCCAGCAGCTTTTCCATTGTTATTAACTATGTTGTATCCATCAAAACCTAATTTTTTTAATACCTCAACTGTCTTCTTAACTCCTTTCATAAAATTGCAAAGCTCATCATCAGGCATTTCATCAAATCTTTCATAATGCTTTTTTGGAATAACTAAAGTATGCCCTTTATTTCTTGGATTTATATCTAAGAAAGCTAAGACATTATCATCTTCATAAACAACCTTTGCTGGAATCTCGCCATTAACTATTTTGCAGAATATGCACATCTTTTCACCTATTTAATTAACAAGTTTTTATACTTAAATAGTAATTCAATTATAGCTCTTATATCTTTTCCCTGCATCTTTGCTTCATTTAAATATAAATTATACAGTTGAGGAGTTAGTGGTCTCGGCATAGATTTCCACATTTCAGCATGAATTAACAAATCAAAACATCTTGCTTCTGCTTCACTCAATCCAAGTTTTTTATATTCACCTTCATGAACCTTATAAAGTAAATTTTCTTCCTTTGGCATAGATAAAACTAAATTACACAGCTCTGTTGTAGGAATTGGCTCAGCAATGGAAACAAAAATATCGTCGAGTTCAGCATCTACAATGAAATCTTTAGTTAATAGATAATCCATCTCTGTCTCTGTTGGATATGCTACTATAAAACTTCCTCCAACTTTAACTCCACAGTCCTTTGCTAATTTTATTGCATCTAAATTTTTTTCCCTATTAGTTCCTTTTTTCATATCTCTTAAAATTTTATTACTTCCACTTTCAATTCCATAAAACACCCATCCAATTGTGTAATTCTTTATAGCCTCTAATATATCCTCATCAACATAGTCAACTCTCATATCTGGAACTGATAAATTGTTTTTACCAACAATCTCAGATATCTTTTCCAAAAGCTCAAAAAACTTATTTCTATTTACTGATTTTTTGAAGGCATATAAACTTCCAGTCCCTCCACTTATTGCTATTCTTTTTGCTCCATATCTTTTGAATGCCTTAACTTCTTCAACAACATCCTCAACCTCTCTACTCCTAATATTCTTTCCAAAAAACTTTGGAACTTGACAAAATGTGCAATTTCCTAAACATCCTCTGTGCGTTTCAATATAAACATTAGCCCCCCTAACTGATTGTTGCCCTATATCCTTTGGTATCAATGGGAGAGGATGATTTAGCTCAGGTTTTTCTTTTGGGTAATTTATTACTATCTTATCTCCATCTCTATAAGCTAAGCCTTCCTTATCTCCTTCAATAATTTTTGGTGTTGTTATCTCTCCCTCTCCAACTATAACCCCATCTACATTTAGTTCATTTAAAATAATCTCTGGATAAGCTGAAACACATCCAGCAATATAAACTTTGGTTTTATTTTTTCTTACTTTTTTTATAAAATCTATTGTTTCTCTAATGTTTTTATCCAATATATGCAAAGTTGAATATAAGCTAAATATAACAACATCTGACTTTAAAAATAGTGTTTTATCTATTTTTCTAACTAAATAAACACTATAACCTTTATTTTTTAGGATTCCACCAATAAGCATAGAGCCATAGGTATAAACATCTGGACTGTAAATTGTGATTCTCATCCAATCCCCTTTAATTTTATTAAAAATAATTTAAATAAAATTAATCTTCATGTTTTTAAATAGGATTTTCGCACTTCATATATTTACTATTTTGGAATTAAGATGCCTTTAAAAATTTATTCCTGCGAAAGTCCTATTTATTTCTCTTTTAATTTTAAAAGTTTATTTATAGTAAGGTATTTTACAAGTGTCTAATACTAACATTCGAAGTTTCTAACTATATATATAATCATTCCAAACCATAATGTGAGGTGATACTATGGCAGTAATAAAGTTGGATGAAGTAAATAAAAACTTTGTAAATGAAGTTATTGAAGCAGGAAAGTTGGTTTTAGGAGAAGATGTTGTAAAATCAATTAAAGCATGTTACCAATGTGGGACTTGCACTGGTAGCTGCCCAAGTGGAAGAAGAACAGCTTACAGAACAAGAAAAGTTTTAAGAAAGGTTTTATTAGGTTTGGATGATGTCTTAGATTCTGATGATATTTGGTATTGCACAACCTGTTATACATGCTACGAAAGATGTCCAAGAGATGTTAAAATAACAGAGATAATAAAAACATTAAGAAATATTGCAGCTCAAAAAGGAAACATGGCTTTAGCACATAGAAAAACTGCTTCTTATGTTTTAAGATTTGGACATGCAGTTCCTGCAAACAAAGAGATTGTTGAATTGAGAGGAAAACTTGGATTACCTGCAAAGTCACCAACAGCTCAATTCAGTGAAAAAGACTTGGAAGAAGTTAGAACATTAATTAAAGAGTTAGAGTTTGATGAATTGATTGGATTTGACTGGGAAAAAATGGACTTAAAGGAATAAAATAAATAAAATAATAAAATTTGGTGATAAGATGAAATATGCATTCTTCTTAGGATGTATCATGCCACACAGATACCCTGGAGTTGAGTTGGCCACAAAAAAGGTTATGGAAGAGTTAGGAGTTGAGTTAGAATACATGCCTGGAGCATCATGTTGTCCAGCTCCTGGAGTTTTTGGTTCATTCGACCAAAAAACATGGCTAACTTTAGCAGCAAGGAACTTATGCATTGCTGAAGAGATGGGGTTAGATATTGTAACCGTATGTAATGGATGTTATGGTTCTTTGTTTGAGGCAGCTCATATATTACATGAAAATAAAGAGGCATTAGACTTTGTAAATGAAAAATTAGACAAGATTGGTAAGCAATACAAGGGAACTGTCAAGGTTTTACACTTTGCTGAATTAATCTATAAAGAGATTGGTACTGAAAAGATTAAAGAAAAGGTTGTTAAACCATTAAACAATTTAAATGTCGCTATTCACTACGGATGCCACTTCTTAAAACCAAGTGATGTTAAGCATCTTGACAGTCCAGAAAGACCAACATTATTAGAGGATATTGTTGCTGCAACAGGAGCTAAGCCAGTTAAGTATAAAGATTACTTAATGTGCTGTGGAGCTGGAGGAGGGGTTAGAGCAAGATTCTTACAAACAGCATTAGACATGACAAGAGAAAAAATAAGAAATATGTTGGAGGTTAATGCTGACTGTATAGTTAATGTCTGTCCATTCTGTCACTTACAGTTTGATAGAGGACAAATCGAAATTAAGGAGAAGTTTGGTGAAGAATACAAGTTGCCAGTTTTACACTTAAGCCAGTTGTTAGGTTTAGCATTTGGAATGAAACCAGAAGAGTTAGCTGTTAGCGTTCACGCAATCCCAGTAGACCCAGTTTTAAAGAAATTAGGAATAGAATAAATCATTAGATTAAATTCAATTTTTTTATTTGTATTTTTTTATTTTATATCTTTTTTTTAGATTTTTAATAGCAATTTTCATTACTAAATATATATACTGCAGAAGTCCTATACTAACTTTTTTAAATGTTTATTTTCAATTTGTAATTAAAAATTTTCACAGAGAGGAGCAAATATTTATATAGTAATTTGGTGAAATTATGGTTAATAATGGAAATGAGATTGAAGTTAGAAAATTAGAACATATATTTTTATGTAGTTACTGCGATGTTGAATATGAAAAAACAACCTTATTAGAGGATATTGAGCTAATACATAAAGGAATCTGTGGGATTAATTTTGATGACATAGATACAGAAATAGAATTATTTGGAAAACATTTATCTGCCCCAATTATTGTTTCTGGTATGACTGGAGGGCATAGCAAGGCAAAGGAAATAAATAAAAATATCGCTAAGGCAGTTGAAGAACTTGGCTTAGGGATGGGCGTAGGTTCTCAAAGGGCAGCTATTGTTAATGAAGATTTGATAGAAACATATAGCGTTGTTAGAGATTATACAAACAATTTAATTATAGGTAACTTAGGAGCAGTTAACTTTATAGTTGATGATTGGGATGAAGAGATAATTGACAAAGCTGTTGAGATGATAGATGCCGATGCTATTGCCATTCATTTCAACCCATTACAAGAAGTTATACAGCCAGAAGGTGATTTAAACTTTAAAAATCTCTATAAACTTAAAGAAGTTATTTCAAATTACAAAAAAGGCTATAAAAATATTCCATTTATTGCTAAACAGGTTGGAGAAGGATTTTCAAAAGAAGATGCGTTAATTTTAAAAAATATTGGCTTTGATGCAATTGACATCCAAGGAAGCGGAGGCACTTCATGGGCAAAGGTTGAGACCTATAGAGTTAAAGATGAAAACATTAAAAATTTAGTAAAAAAATTTACTAATTGGGGAATTCCTACAGCTGCATCAATATTTGAAGTAAAAAGTGTGTATGATGGCATAGTTATTGGTTCTGGGGGCATAAGAGGAGGCTTAGATATAGCTAAGTGTATAGCAATTGGCTGTGATTGTTGTGCTGTTGCTCTACCTATATTGAAAGCATCTTTAAAGGGATGGGAAGAAATTGTTAAAGTTTTAGAAAATTACATAAAAGAATTAAAGATGACAATGTTTTTAGTTGGAGCTGAGAATATTGAAGAGCTTAAAAAAACACCTTATGTAGTTAAAGGAACTTTAAAAGAATGGATTTCTCAGAGATTGAAATAAAGATGTATTGTTAATCCTGTTATCACATTGATTTTATTTGAATAGGACTTTCGCATAAATAACCATAGTTTTGTGCAAAAGGATTTGAATTGAGTAATGAATATCTTCCTTTTGGAAGACTTTCAAATTTTTAACATCATAAATACCTTAAATGAAATATAAATTGCGAAAGTCTCAATATGTGATACCTTTGGCTTCAAAATTACCATAATACCTTACCTTATTAAAGTGAATTCAGACAGTTAATTCTTTAATTGGTATATAAACTGCGAAAATTCTATTTATCTTAGATGTTCGTCTGTAAGTTTATTTAAAACAATTAAATATTTGCAGACACAAATATAAAAAATTAATGAATTTATAAAATTAAAATAAAAATTAAAGGATGTGAGAGTGTGAAATTAGAAATTATTGCAATTGGTGGTTATGAAGAAGTTGGAAGAAATATGACGGCTGTTAATGTAGATGGAGAAATTATAATATTAGATATGGGAGTTAGATTAGATAGAGTTTTAATCCACGAAGATACTGATATATCAAAACTTCATAGCTTAGAGTTAATTGAAAAGGGAATAATTCCAAACGATACAGTTATGAAAAATATTGAAGGGGAAGTTAAAGCCATTGTTTTATCTCATGGCCACTTAGACCACATTGGGGCTGTTCCTAAATTAGCTCATAGATATAATGCTCCAATCATTGGAACTCCATACACAATTGAGTTAGTTAAGAGAGAAATCTTAAGTGAGAAAAAATTTGACGTTAGAAATCCTTTAATTGTTTTAAATGCTGGAGAATCTATTGATTTAACTCCAAACATAACATTGGAGTTTATTAGAATTACTCACAGTATTCCAGATGCTGTTTTGCCTGTTTTACATACTCCTTACGGAGCAATAGTATATGGAAATGACTTTAAATTTGATAACTTCCCAGTTGTTGGAGAAAGACCTGATTATAGGGCCATAAAAAAAGTTGGTAAGAATGGGGTTTTATGCTTTATATCGGAAACAACAAGAATAAACCATGAAGGAAAAACTCCGCCAGAGATTATTGCTTCTGGTTTATTGAAAAATGATTTATTAGCTGCTGACAATGATAAAAATGGTGTTATTGTAACTACTTTCTCTTCTCACATTGCAAGGATAAAATCTATAACTGATATAGCTGAAAAAATGGATAGAACTCCTGTTTTATTAGGAAGAAGTATGATGAGATATTGTGGGATAGCTCAAGATATCGGTATAGTTAAATTTCCAGATAATTTAAGAATTTATGGAGACCCAAGTTCCATAGAGATGGCCTTAAAGAATATTGTTAAAGAAGGTAAGGAAAAATATCTAATAATAGCAACAGGACACCAAGGGGAAGAAGGTGCTGTGTTATCAAGAATGGCTACTAACAAAACACCATACAAGTTTGATAAATATGATTGTGTTGTATTTTCAGCAGACCCTATTCCAAACCCAATGAACGCTGCCCAAAGGTATATGTTAGAATCAAGATTAAAATTGTTAGGAGTTAGAATATTCAAAGGGGCTCACGTCTCTGGACACGCTGCAAAAGAAGACCACAGAGATATGTTGAGATGGTTGAATCCTGAACACATAATCCCTTCACATGGTGACTTCAATTTAACTGCTGAATATACAAAATTAGCTGAAGAAGAAGGATATAGATTAGGAGAAGATGTCCATTTATTAAGAAATGGACAATGCTTAAGCTTTGAAAGAATTATATAATATCTCTATAAACTTTTTAATAATCTAAAATGAGGTGGAATGATGCTATTTGATAAGAACATATTACAAAAAATAGATGAAGAATTAAAAACTTATGTGGATAAAGATGATAAGTTATATAATGCATCAAAACATCTTTTGTTTGCTGGAGGAAAAAGGATTAGACCATATTTAGCTGTTGTCACTTATAAGCTAAAGAAGGATGATATTGACGAAGTGTTACCAGCTGCGGTTAGTGTTGAACTCATACACAACTATACATTAATACACGACGACATTATGGATAACGATGATGAAAGGAGAGGAAAGCCAACAGTTCATGTAGTTTATGGAGACCCAATGGCAATATTGGCTGGAGATTTATTATATGCAAAAGCTTTTGAAGCTATTTCAAGAATAAAAGATCCTAAAAAAGCTCATGAAGTTTTAAAAATTCTATCAAAAGCGTGTGTTGATGTTTGTGAAGGTCAGGCAATGGATATGGAGTTTGAAAACTATTATCCTACAATGGAAGAATACTTAGAGATGATTAGAAAAAAGACAGGAGCTTTATTAGAAGCTTCTGTAGAGATTGGGGCAGTAATGGCAGATTGTAATGAAGAAGAAAAAAAAGCGTTGAAAGAATATGCAAAAAGGATTGGATTAACTTTTCAAATACAAGATGACATATTAGATTTAATTGGAGATAAAAAGAAGATTGGTAAGCCTGTTGGAAGTGATATAAGGGAAGGTAAAAAAACTATAATTGTAATTCATGCTTTAAAAACATTAGACGAAGAGAAAAAGAAAAGATTATTAGAAATTTTAGGAAATAAAGATATTGGAGATGAAGAGATTAAAGAGGCTATTGATATATTGAAGCCTTCAATAGAATATGCAAAAGAGCTTATGAAACAAAAAACAGAAGAAGCAAAGAACTATTTAAAGATATTTGATAAAGACAGAAGAAAAGTTTTAGAAGATTTAGCTGACTTTATAATGAATAGGATTTATTAAGGTGAAAAAATGAGAATTCCTAAATTATATGTTGAAAATGCTGAAAAACATGAAGGTAGAAAGGTTGTTATTGAAAATGATGGTAAAGTTATAAAATTTTTAGATAAAAATGAGGAATATGAAGGAGATGGAAAAGTTTTATATCAAGTTATATATGATGATTTTGATAACTATGTACTAATGGGGCAAGTAACAAGAGATATGCTCATTGAATATGAGGTTGGAGGTGTTAAGCAACTAACTTATATTAGAAAGGGGATAAGATTATTAGAAATCCCTGCTGAGGGTTACAAAGTTTATCCAATTGTAGATTTTGGTTGTAGAATTTTGGAAGGACATAGAATAGCTGCTTTGCAGAGTAGGAAGGGAGATATAAGATTCGTCAATACCCCAGTTAATGGGATTGTATTATTCTTAAAAGAAGTTCCAGCAAAGAGAGAAAACTATGTATTCTACATATTACCAGAAGAAGAAATTAAATTTGAATAGGACTTTCGCACTTTATATATTTAATAATGAAAATATGATGCCAAAGGCATCAATATTCCTTCTTCATATTTATTCCTGCGAAAGTCCTATTCGAGGAAGAATAAATTTTGAGGGATATTATGAATAATAATAACAAAATGGAGTTTGTTGCCACCTTAATTTCAATATTGACTGTTAAAGAAGCATTAAATAGTGAAATGGAAAACTTTGTTAGAGTTAGAGCAGCTATTGAGAATAGAGAGTTGAAAGATGATGATAAGGTAGCCATCTTTAATATAAATTCTACAACAAGTTATCAGGTATTTTTTATAGATAAAGATACTGATATAGAAAAATTGAAGGAAGAGTTTAAGAAGATGAATGTTAGAATTAATTATGATAGTGAGCATATTTTAAAAAGATACATTGAGAGGTTAAAGGAATGAGGGATGCAAGGAACTTAGATAAGCAGTGGGTTGTATTGTCTGAGTTATCGGCTGAATTAGTTAATAGAGGAATTAAAGTTCCTGAAATTGTTTTTGAAAAACTTAGATTAGCTAACGCTCTCCTTTCTTATTACCTTTTAGACCCTCACGCTTCTATAAATATATTATCAAACGCTGAGAGAGAACTAAATTTTATACAATCTCAATTATTTAGTTTGTGTGATGCAGAACTAACTGAAAAATATTTAAATAAGATGATAAAAGCAGTTAGAGGAGAGCTTAATGTTAAATTCCCACTAAGTAAAAGTAACTATAATAAAGAAGTTAAAAAAAGAGGAAAGGTTGAATCAATAAGAGTGAAACTACAAAAAGAAATACAAATTGAGAGATTAAGTGACTTAGGAGAGTGGCATGGGGTTATATTTGAATATAGTGATGAAAGAGATAAAGTAATTATTGAAGGAAATATTGAAAGAGTAAAAAAAGCTTTAAAGGACTTTGCAATTATGTGGAGAGAAGGTTAATTTCAAAAATTTAATCCAATCTTATTGATTTTCTTGCAATGAATAAACAATATGGGTCTCCAACTGCTTGACATTTTTTTTCTACAACATCCACAATATATTTTCTATCTGCCATATTTTCTAAACATCCTGCTATAAATCCTGCTGTTAAATAACAAACAGGTTCTGATGCTCTACAATTTTTGCAATCTTTGTTATCTTTAACAATAATTGTTAAAGGTTCAGACTTCTCAATATGTACTTCTCCAAATTCTTCATTCATAAATTTAATCATATCTTCATAATTATTAATCCCTAATCTAATTGCATAATCTTTACCAATATCATAAAAAATTCTTTTTATATTACTTCCAAAGTAGAATTTTCTTAGATATTCTCTTATATAAGCAACAATAGAAACATTACCATCAAAAACACAAAATTCATGGACATCTTCTTTACTCTCCAATTCTTCTCTAGTTGTGAGATTAATTTGATATTCTTCTTTAAGTTCTTTTTCTAACTCTTCTAAAGGAGGATATGCCTCTAATATTAATTCATGGAGCCGCGTCCCTTCAGTTAATTTTAAAACTTCTTTTAGTAATTCTTTATTATCTTTATATTTTTCTAATAAATTTTTCATCATAGTTAATTTAATACCCATAAATTTTGCTCTGTTATCAATAATTCTAAGCATTTCTATAATTTTCATGGCATTAGTCATTTAAATTCCTCCTATCCCTTTATAAAATTCTTAACAACCTTTCTCTTCCCGCTTTTTTAATTTTATATTCAAAGTCAAGTTCTTCATCAATCTTTTTCAAAACCTCTTTTAAGTTATCAATATAGTATTTTCCTGTTATGTCAATATATCCAACTATTCCCCTCTTTTCTAAATTCTTTAACACATCCTCAAGCTTTTCTATAGGTATTTTTGTTACTTCTGATAACTCTTTTATATCCAACTCATCATAGATTAAATTTACTATAACTTCAATTTCCTCATCAGTAAAATTAAAGTTTTTTAAAGCCTCTTTCCAATTTATACACGCCTCTTTTAACTCAAATATAACCCCAGTAAATGATAAATTATTGTGGAATCTCAATATGTCCTTAGATATTGTTTCTCCATAAGATAGCCAGCCAATACAGTTATCTCCAATAATATACCTATCAATTTTTTTATTATCATTATAAAACTCCAAAAAATATGGAAAAGGACTTTCTTCAAATTTTCCATATAATGGATTTTTAAGAGTTTCGATTCCATGACATTCGTTTATAAAAATAAGTGGATTTCTATAATCCTCTTCAATAATTCTTATCTTATCAGAAAGTGCTTTAGCTTGACTCTCTAAATTAGTTCTCATCAATATTAAAAATGTTCCTTCAGGAATTTTTCTTCTGAATATTAATCCATCCCCATCAACATCTTCTAAGAATGCAGTTATAACATTTCCATTTATATCTATAAAACCCAGTGGATGAATAAGATAAAAGTTTATATATTTTAATCTCTCTTTTTTATTAATTCCTAGATATTTTTCAACTATATGTTTGGGAAGTTTTGTATATTCAGATATCATCTCCAAATATCTTTGATAAGCAGGTTTTCCATCTAATTCATAAACTACCCTCCCCTCTGCCTTAGTGACTCTTGCATAAATATCTGTTGGCTCATATCCATGTCCATAAATTATATCAAATTTTAATTTTCCACCAATAACCCCAAAAACACAACCATCTCTAACAATCTCTCCTTTGTATATCAAAAAAATTTTATTAAACGACCCATCATCCCCCGCAGTTCCTCCAACAATTGGAAAGCCAAGTTCTTTCCCTAAAGCATCTAATATTTCTTGTTCATGATTTTCATTCCAATTAAAAAATACAAATCCAAGAAACTTATCTTCTACATCTAAAGAATATAAGTATTTCTCTCTAAGTGTATTTTTAATTTCTGTTGCAATTGTCTTTCCTGTTTTCTCTGCACTCTCTTCTATTTTTTTATAAGCGGTTGCATATTTAAAATGTCTATGAAAAGCTAAAATTAAGACTCCATCTTTCTTTATATATTTATTCCCTACAAATGTCCCTCCTGTAGAACATCCAATAAGACCTTCTAAAGAAATAGATTTTTTCATTCCTTCAAAGACCATTTTTAATTTCTCTTCATCTAATAATGATGTAATAAATATTATTAGAGACGGTTTACCTATTTTTCTTTTAATCTCTGCCCCAATTTTTAGCCCATCCTTGTATGGATTTTTTATCATTTTGTGAATATATAATTTATGTAGTTCCATATGGACACCTAAAAATTATAAAAAGTTTTTGATATTCTATCCTTTTGTTATAATTATATATAAATTTTTCTTAAAATAAAAAGAAATTGTCAATTAAACTTTTATTAATATCGTTGTATTACCTTAGATTATTATTGAGGATAGTGGGTTCTCTCTCAATTTGAGAATATAAACTATGAGTTGGTTAGAACTTTATAATGTTCGCAAGAATATATTTTTAGCAAATAAAAAAGAATAATATTGAGAATTTTTTATAATAGTTTATTAATTGGATGTGAATCTACTGGGCTTATACCTAAATCTTTCGCTGCTTCTGCAATAACCATATCAACCATAGCTACTGCAGGGAATGCTAATTGAGCGTTGTCTATAGGACCATATAAAACAAAATCTCCAGAAGCCATAACTTGAATTAAGTTTGCTCCAACATCACAGACATGATGGACATCTTTAGCTAACTGTGCATTACCACTTTCTCTTAACTGTTTTCTAAATGTTCTTAACCAGTCCCATGCTGATGGAATGTTGTGAATACCACTTCCTACAGGCATTCCTAATTTTGCTTTAACAGCAAATGATGCTCTAACTGCATTACCAGCTCCATTTCCTAATGGTGTAACCGCAACATCAATTAATGGGTATTTAATTCCTGCCTTTTCAGCTAATTCTAACATTCCTTTATCAGCAGTTTTTCCACCATTTAAGAGAACATTTAATTTACCTTCAACTGATGGGTCCATTGGGTCGAAACATAAAATAATTGATGCTTCCAAATCACTTTCTACTAAGTTTTGGAATTCTTCTTCTTCAATTGAAACATTAATAGAGTTGTAAATACATTGCTTAGCATATCCTGCTTCTGTTGCCCTTTTTGCTGCTGCCATTCTCGCTTCTCCTGATGTAGAATCAAGTAACATTGGACCATCCCAAATTTCTGCAACAAAATCAATGTATTTTGTCAATGCTTCAGGGTTTCCACCAAATACTTGGACTAATGCAGGATTTCCTGTAATATCCTCCATCTCTGCTTGCTTATTGATTAAATCTTCTGCTGCTGCTTTATCAAAAATACCTTTTCTTTCATCTTCAACAATCTTGTGTCTTGCGTAAAATATTGTTCCTGCCAAAGCTGTTGGATATTCTCCTGGCTGTCCTCCTATTTTTCTACCAGCAATCTCTACAACCATTTGTTCCTTATCATATTTAAACATATTTACATCACCTCAAAATTTATTACTTATAGTTTTTTATTTTATAGAAATGGTAATGTTCATCATATAGTTCATAACTTTGATTATATAAGGTAATACAATTGATATTATTGTTCCAATAATTAAACCATAAGCAATTCCTAAATCTCTCCCAACTTTTTTGCCTGCTCTTTGGAATATTTCAGCATTTGTATTTTCTACTTTTTCTTCAAGCTCATCAAGTTTTTCCATTAATCTTTTAAATTCTTTTGTAGGTGTAATTACTGTTGGAACATCATCGCTCATTTAATTCACCCTATACATAATTTTAATATTATTGGAATAACAACTAACACTAATGCAATAATTGAACCTATGATAACTCCTTGTGTTGATTTTGAAAATACTCCTGAAGCTAAACCAAGGTCTCTTGTCATCAAACCTACTTTGTATTCCAAGTTATTTAGTAACTTATCACAATACTCCAAATCTGGTTTAACAATTTTAGGTATTCCTTTAATACCTGTGGTTTTCTTTTCTTCTTCACTCATGTTTTTCCACCTCTAATTATATTTAAACTCCTAAGAGGGAGAATAAAAGTATTGAAATAAACAACCCTATTGCAATTCCCTGAACTTTTCCATTATAGTATCCTGAATTATATTTTGATAATAACGCCGTAGAATTGATTTTTTCAGAGATTAATCTCATTCTTGCCTCTAATAATGCTACTTCTGGGGACATTGGTTTTATTTCACCCTCTTCTTCTTCCTCTCCTCCTCCCCCTCCACCTTCTAAATCCAAAATCATTGGCTCTTCATCAATTGCTCCAGGGTCCTTATTTATACACTCTTTTATAGCTTGGGTTATTTTATTCACATCCTCAACATCTATCAAATCTATAACTTCAATAATTTGTCTTCTAAATCTTTCAACTGCATCCTTCCCAACATTTTCTAAGTATGGAATTGCTCCTTTAGCTCCGATGATTCCTCCATCGTCTCCAATACCATTTTCCCATAACGCTTTGAAACACTGTCCTGTTATATGTCCCTGAACTTCTGAACCGCAAAGAATCATGAATCTAATGTTTGGGTTTGATATATAATTAGCAATGACTTTTTCAATACCTAAGTTTTCTGTGTGGCAGGGTCCAGCGATAGCAGCTCCAGCATCAATACATGCCTGCTCTAAACCATGAGAACCAAGTGTCACGACACCAACACAGCTCTCTGGGTTACCGACAACATACTCTCCAGAAACAATTGGCCATCCTGGTGCAGGTTCTTTTTTTTCAACCATATTTCAACACCTCTATCTTTATAAAACTCTCTGAATTTATTTAAAATTATTATAAGGGATAATTATTGAATTAAACCTGGAAATAGTTTAATTATTGTAAATATTGCAAGTGTCATTATTGCCAATGTTATCCAAAATCCAAAGAATATTCCTTTAAAGTAACCAGCTATTGCATAAACTCCATCTCTATTTGGAAATGAGTTTAATGGTGGGTATCTTGGGTCTAATGAATTCTCGAATGCATTAACCAATTTCTCTAAATTTTTAATTCTTTCTTCAACAGGATTTAAATCAATCATTAATACATCTTTTCTCATCTCTGCTACTAAACCAGAATTAACATCCATGACAATGTCAATCTCTGGAGCAATTTTAACAATTTCCATCTTTCCACCTTACTCCTCCTTCTTAGGAATTTCTGGAGTGTAGAGAACTGCACATGCATCTTTAAATGACATCTTAACGAATTTCACATATACAATTGCCCACAATACTATTGAGACCACCATTGATATAACATCTAATTTAACTACTGAGAAAACAAACCAGCTTATTAAACCACAAGCTATTGCTAATGTTAAAGTTCTTTTATGACTTTCATTTGGACCCAAACATGCGTTAAATGGATGTAATATAGCCATACCAGCCACTATAAATGCCAAAGCCATAATTCCTGAATTTAAAGCACCATTAATAAAGGCATTTGGTTCTAAACTTCCAACATAAGCTGTTGTAAATCCTAATAATGCCATAGCTCCTGCTATGGATAAGAATGTCATACTCCTAACCATAATTGGAATTTTCATTCCTACTGGTTTTACTGTTAATTTTCCAACAATGAATCCAACAACTGCTGATATTATTAATGTTAATATTGGAGCTATTAAATAAGTAATTCCTAATGCTTTTGGAATTAAAACTCCTGCTACCGCAGCTAATGTTCCCATACCTAAACTAACCATACCTATAGATGGAACACCTGTCCCTAAACCATAAGCAGCTACCTTTCTAACTGTGTTTGCTCCAGCAACACATGCAGCTGAAACTAATAAACCTCCTATTAACATTGACAAACCATAATCTGACAAGAAATGTGCTGCATAAATACCTATCAATGATAAAACTACTCCAGTTGCAAATATTTGGTTTTCAGGATAAAGTTCAGCTGCATGACCTCCTCCACCATGTGCCATACTATCACCAAAAAATTTTTTATAATGCCATTGCTACCACAACTATTCCACAAACTAATGAGGCTACTAATGATGCAACAACTCCATTAGGCATTTTCTTGAATTTTGGGTCGTGGAAACCTTCAATAGTACCTCCAATGTTGTAGGATGCAAGAACTGCATTAATAAAGAAGAAACCAACTGCTAACATTCCGGCAACTGCTGGAGAGAATCCAAGATTTATCAATGCTATATATGCCAAACCTCCTCCTAATCCTCCTAAAGCTGCCCCTATTAAACCACTAATGAAACAAACTGTTGGGATTCCATGTCCTGTAGTTCCTGGTGTAACATAAGGTTTTTGTGGATCTTTTGTTATTGGATCTATCTCACATTTATCTGCAGCAGGAACTACTCCAACTCCAAATACATAAATCAATTGCCCAATTAACATTGTAACTCCAAGCATAATCATTGAACCAACAGCTCCAGATAATAAAATTAATAAGAGTCCTAAGCCATCAGTTCCTACTTTTGAAGCCATTACAGCTGCTGCCATCAATCCAGTGAAACCAGCCCCTGCTGCTAACTGGGTTGTTCCTGTCCCAACTCCTGTTGAAGTAGCCATTGCTGCTGGTGCCCCTCCAACAGGAACAAAATGAACACTTGCATTAATTATCGCTCCTGCAATAGTTATTTCAGCTAATGAAATTAACAAACTTGCATCCATAAAATATCACCTTTATTTTGTGTATGGACCATATTTGTTTCTTGCAAATACCTCAACCTTTCTGTTAGCTATAGCCAATAAAGCTATGATTATTAAACCTACAACTACTGAGATGACTGACGCTGAAATAACATTTTCTCCTTGTAATACATCCCCAATAATTCCTCTCCAACCATCTAAGAAAACAATAAAACCAAAGCATAAACCAGTTAAGACTCCTCCTACTCTAACACAGAAGTATGATGAATCCATTCCATTTCTTAAACCGTATTCTGCTTTAATATCAATATCTCCATGGTTAGCAACAGGCACTCCTCCTCCAAATGGATATTTCTGATATTCTCTTTCAGCCCCATAGTGAACGTCTCCAGTTGATGAACCAATTGCCCCTACAGTAATCCCAAATATCAATGCAATCAATGGTAACGGGAATGGATTTCCTAATACAGCATTAGCTAAGTAAGCCATTAAAACCATACAAAAGACAGCAATAAAACCGTGTCCAACAATTGGCCCAATATGGCTCATTACAACATCCCAATAAACTGGCTGCCCAAAGTTCTTTGACTGCCCTACAATTCTTCCTAAGTATGCTGAAATTGCATAAGCTCCATGAACAAATGCTGCAACACCAGCTCCTAAGATTAATGACAAAATTGGATTTAATCCCATCTGCATAATAGCATAAGCTACTGTTCCTGCAACTGCTACATACAAACCATAAGAAACTGGCTCCCCTGATATAGCTTTGTTAAAGTATCTGTGTATATTCCCCATCTGTGGAGCTAACTGAACCTGTGAGTTTGGGTTTGACTGAGAACCTACATCAGATTCTAAATCTTCTGCACATCCAGCAACTGTTGCCAATGCACCACTTAAGGCAAGAGCCCCAAGGGCGATTAGTGTTGCATCCATCCCTATCACCTCATTTTACATAAAAGTTAGTTTTTATATAGGTTAATATATAAGGTTTTCTATTTGATTCTGTTAAAATTCACTTAATTTTTATTTAACTTTCTTTTAATTAGAAAAACATTCTAAATTTCTAGAAAATTAACCAAATCTTAATCAAATCTTAGTTTTTTGAATTTTATGTTTTAATACTCTTAACAATGACAACATAATAAAAAAATAAAAAAATTTAGATTTAGTGAGCTGGAATGATTGGGTCTCTTTCTCCAGCAGGTTCGAACTCTCTTAAAGCACCTCTTGCAAACTCTTTTCTTGGGTATCTGAAGTCGAAGATTAATGATGGGTCTGCGAATGCAACTTTAATTAATGGGTTGAGTGCGAAAGCATCACCTCTTGCTGAGTGTGCTGCTTGTGTAATTCCAGCATACTCTCCTTGGTGACCAACGTTCATTGCATAGTTTGGATAGTTTGGACCTCTTAACTCTAATGGTGAACCTTCATCGTTTCTGAATGACAATGAGTTAGCTGCTCCACACTGGTCTTGCAAGTCATATCCGTAGAATCCTAATCTGCTGTGGTATTCTTTATGCATTATTTGGCTTAAGTACCATCCGTTAAGTCCAGCGTTTGAGTTTCCAGTAGCCAATGCTACTGAAATACCTGATGCAGCTGCGGTAACTGCAGCTCTTTGTGAACCTCCGAAGTGGTCTTCTAATAAAGCTGGGAAGCTGTCGTATTGCTCTAACGCATATAATGTAACTTCTGTTGCAATGTCTTCAACAACATCCATTGTTGGTTTTACGCTATTACATCCTCCATATTTCTTGGTTACGTAATCGTATCCATAGTATGAGAAGTCATCTAAGATGTCATCTGTATAGGATGCAGTAGCATACTGTGTGAATCCAACCCCTCCAGACATGTAACTTCCTAACCAGATTTGGTCATAGAGCATAGCTCCTGCTGCAACGACTTCTAATGACTGTTCAACTGGGTCGTCTGAAACTCTTGAAGTCTGAACAACATCAGCTAAAACTCCGAAGAACATTCCTCCAGGTTCATTTGGACCTCTTGCTCTCCTTGCAGGTAAGAATGAAGCCATTTGAATAACATCTGCGTGTTTTGCAGCGTATGAGAAGTCAGCGATAGCTGCCTCTCCAGCACACAACTTGTAAGCTGTAATGAATGACATTCCAATCTGCATAGCACTCCATCTTGCTATTGTCCCCCCATCACAAACTCTACCAACTAATGTTGGAACTCTTGAAACTTGGTATGTCCTCTTACCGATTGCTTTCTTGATTTGCTCTGCTTGCTCTTCTGGGAATAACTTGTTAATGTCGATTAAGAATCTTTTGTCAATTTCATCAGCTAATTCGTCATCTCCAGTGAATATCTTAGCATAACAGTCCCAAACTAATGCTGGGTGTACCTCAACCATGTGCTCTTGGACAACAGCCCCTCCTGGTAAAGCGTGGTTAATAGTCTCCATGTATTCGTTAATTGTTTCTGGTGTAACTTCTACCCCTAATCTTTTCTCTAATACAGCGTGAGCTGTGTCCATACCAACAATTACTGTTCTTCTAATGTCATCCCAAAACTGCTGCATTGCAGCGTTGTTCATGAAGTGTAAGTCATCCCCTTCAACAATTGCATCTGTATTTGAAACTTTGTAAGGCATTAATTTTCTTTGCCCTAATGGAACCCCAATATCTGGGTTGTAGAATGGAATTCCTCCTCTCTTCTCAATTAATTTTTGTGCAGCCTCAACGAATTCTCTCTTTCTTGCTGACTGTTTCCATCCTCCGAAGATGTAGAACTTAGTGTATTTTTCTTTTGGGTCTTCTTCAAACTTCTCCTTTAATGCTTTTAAGAACAATCTTTTTTCAGCATCCATCGGGCTCACCTCTGTGAGGACGTTTTATTTTTATTTTTTGTTATTAAGTTTTATTTGGAGATTCTTTAAGGTTTAAGTTTTTTTGGTTTTTAATTTTTGGATAAAAGTTTATAATTAAATGGGCACAGCCCCAAAGCTTAGAGTTTCTCGAAGACATCTTCAACTGGTAAGAATCCTCCTAAGGTTCTAGCTCTGTGGATTCTCTTAACGACTGTCAATAATTCTTCATCGTCTCTCATTGGAACTCCATCAATTCTGTAGATTGTTGTAATTTCTTTCAATTTTTCTTCTGGTAATGGTTCTCCGACATCTACTGGTTCATCTAATGGTCTTCCAACTTGGTCTTTAACATAGACAACGTGTCCTGTTTTCTCATCATACACGTATCTCTGGAGAGCATCGAACATTAAACCATTTTCATCCAATCTCAATGAGTGTCCATGAACTGTAGCCCCTCTAATACCACATCTTGCTGGGTCGAAGAATGCTGTATCAATTAAGAAGTTCTTTGATAACGCTTCTAAGTCACTTTCTCTCATCTCAATAACTTGTCTTCCTGATAAGGTACCTGTATCTACTCCTCTAAACCTCCACATGTATGTTCTTGCTCTGTCATAAGGTTGAGCTGGAGCGAAGTACATTGAATCAGCAAACTGAATGTATCTAATTCTATGCCCTTCCTTAGCTCCGTTGATTGGCTCAACTAAATCTCTTACGTAGTCTTCTGGCAAGTCCATTTCTTCTAATGGAGGGTGAACTGTTTTGTAATCTTCTCCTGGCTGTCTGTGACCCATTATTTTAACAACATCATCATCTGGAATGTCTCTCAACTTTTCTAACTGAACATCTGGGTTCATGTGGTCTCTTCTATTTTGAGCAATTTTTGTTTGACCAGGGTAGAACTGTGGCTTGTATGCCATACAATCACCTCAATTTAAGTTTAAATGAAACTTTATTTTCTTTATTATTTCATCAATTTTACTTTGAGGACAAGACTCTCCCCTAATCACCCCAGTTACAATATCAACAACCATTCCTTCAGTTTTAGGTTCCAAAGGCATAACATCTCTTGTCTTTATACCATATTTAGCAAGGTCTTCCATATCTACAGGAGCTTGACAGACAATAATCGTTGGAATTTTTACATATTTTAAGAGAAGACCTGCTTTATAAACAACATGGCTAATAACGTTTCCGAAATGGACAACACATAGCTTGTGTCTATTTATTTGCTCTGCTTCTTCTGGTTTAATACCAAAGGTAGAACCTAAAGCTCCCCTTGGAGCATCATGTGGAATTCCTGAACCAGCATTTAAAACTAAAACACTTGTTTGAATTCCTGCCTCCCTTATTCCATAAGTTATCTCACACACAGGTTTTGTTATATGCCTCCTCCCTGGTGACATCGCTACAACTACTACATCATTTTTTAACGCCTCTGCAAATGTCCCTCTCTGTGCTAATCCTCCCCCTTCTCCTAAACCCATCACTGACCTACAATCCACAATTTGCTCTCTTCTACCTACTGGCATATTATTCCTCTTTTTCTTCTTCTTTTTCTACAACTGTAACAGAGTTAACCATTCTACTTCTTGGGTCAACCATTCCTATCAATCTTCTATCCATCTCATTTATTAGGAAGACGCCATCTTCACCATATTTTATATAATCTGTAACTGTTGGTTTATCTTTCAAGAATTTTCCAACTCTTAAATTATATCCAAATGGAAACATTTCCTTGCATATAGCATCTAATTTATCCAACTCGCTATCATCACTGAGAGTTATCCAAAATCTTCCTGCCATCACTGTAAGCTCCACTGGAACTCCTTTAACATATATTATTTTTCTCTCTGTATGATTCACTGGCAAACCTCTTGCTGGTCCATAAGTGATAACTTTAGGGAGGGGCTGACCGTGGATAACTACCCTCTCCACGGTCTTCAAGTCATAGATTTTATTTAGGAATTTTTCAGTTGTAGAAGCTTTCAAATACCTATGTGGGAAGACTTCAACTTCAACCATTACAATCACTTAAAGATTTTAGATTTTGTCTTTAACTTCTAATGCTCCTTTTATAACGTACTTCAATGGTTCTCTGAATTCATCAATTGCACTGAAGACAGTACCTACCAATGCTGAAGTTCTTTCTGGTGAGAACATCTGAGTTCCAGCATCTAAACACATTGCAGCTGCAACTGGTGGGATAGCAAATCCTTTTGAGTGTCTTGTAACGATGTGGTTTCCGTTGAAGATACCAGGACCTCCTCCACCATAGATTGAGTGACTGAAGAAACTAAATCCTACTGCTGTACCTTCACATCTACCGAAGTCAACTCCAGGCAATCCTGTTTCATATTCCAAGATATCGTTATAGTAGAGAATTGTTGATGCAACGTTTTGTGCTGCTCTTGCAGCACCAACGTTAACTATAACTGCAGCAACTAAACCAGCCGCAGCATAAGCGTTCCACTTAGCAACATCAACTGGCTTATACATTGTAAATCCTGATGGTAATGTCTTATCTTCCTTAATAACTCCATCCTCTAAAGCTCTCTCAACTACTGAAGCTACTACTGTACCAACAGTTCCATTCTTACCGTTTGCTTTTACTAAGTCAATTACTAAGTTGTCTGCATTTAATCCTTGGTAAGCTAAACCTAACAAGTGTAATCTTTCAAATAACCCAACAGCATCTCCCATTTCAAACATTGCTGTTTGTTCCATAATTGAAGCAAATGCAACAGCGTTCATGACATTTTTCTTTGTACATGCAACGAAGTGGTTTGCCATAATGTTTCTTAATGCATATCCTGGCCCTTCTAAGGATAATGGACTACCTAATAAAGCAGCGATGTTTGAACCTTTCATTGTAACTTCATGAGGATAGCCTCCCAAAACAGCTGCGTGAACCATTGGAGCATCGAATATATCAACATCGAATGTTCTAATTATAGCCTCTTTTAATGCCTGACCTGTAACTAAAACAGAAACTGAATATTCTGCAGCAACATCTAATCTCTTTGTTGGGATTTGAACAGCCATCTGTTTTCCATCGTTGATTAATTTAACTGAAGTATCATCATCTTCTGAAACTCTAACAACTTTTTCAACATATTCAGCGATTGTTTCAGCGTTTTCAACAATTGGTAAATCTAATTCTCTTCCTTTAATCATACAACCTTTTCCACCAACTTGTCCAGTTCTCAAAGCGTTTTCTATACCTGCTAAGTTAACTGCTACTGTTCTCTTAACGTCTTTAACTAACTTCTGGATTGTTGGGTTATATAATGGGCTGATTGCTTCTAATGGAACATTTTCTTCTACTAAGTTACCTTTCTCATCATACAAGTTTATTGTATCTTTATACTTTACCATAGGAATCACTCCCACACATTGGTTCGTTATTAGTTATCACATTTTATATATATCCAATTTTTCATTTGAATAAAATCGTAAGGTTTATATATTAGATAGATTTGGAATTTACAGCCAAAGTTTTAAAATTAAAATATAACATAAAAGCTCAATAATAATTTTATTGAAAGAAATCCAGATTATAAAGTTTTCTATTTGAAATTTTTTATTAAAAATAATAACTATAGTGTGAAATTATGAAAGAGGCTAATTTATTAATAGATTTGAAAGGAGAACCAGGAATTAATTGTAATGGATTTTGTAAGTTCTGTTATTTTAGAAAAGTTAATAAAAACAATCCAAAACCATTTGGATGTAAATACTGCCAATTTACAGTTGGTTGCGAATATTGTATGTACTCAGTTAGAGAGATTAATGGTGATTTCATACCATTACCATTTGCTCTAATGGAATTGCAAAGTAGTTTATTATTTAAAAGATACAAAAAAGTTAATATTACTGGAGGAGGAGATGTTAGCTGTTATCCTCAATTAGAAGAGCTATGCAAATTCATAAGCAATATGGGTTTAAGGATTCATCTTGGATATACTTCAGGAAAAGGTTTTGATACCTTAGAGATAGCAAAAAACTTAGTAGATTATGGAGTTGATGAAGTAACTTTTTCAGTTTTTTCAACAAATCCTAAGCTTAGGAAAGACTGGATGAACGATAAAAATGCTGAAACTGCTTTAAAATGCCTAAGATATTTTTGTGAGCATTGTGAGGTTCATTGTGCAATAATTGTTATTCCAGGGATTAATGATGGTAATGAGTTGAAGAAAACAGTTTCTGATTTAGTTGATTGGGGAGCTAAGGCAGTTATATTGATGAGATTTGCAAATACTGAAGAGCAGGGACTAATTTTAGGAAACGCTCCTCTAATTGAGAATATAAGAACACATTCAGTTGAAGAATTTAAAAACATAGTTGATGAAATCCATAATGAGTTTGGAGATTATATTAGAGTTACTGGAACTCCTTTACACGACCCAGTTGCTGGAACTCCATTTGCATTGGCTAAAGAAGAAAACAACCATATCTTAGAAAAATTAAAAAACAAAATAAATGGTGAAGCAACAATAATTACTGGAAATGTTGCATATCCATTTTTAAAAAAGATTTTTGATGAAACATCTGTAAATGTTGTTAAAGTTAATAAAGATATTGCCGATTTAATAACTGCTAAGGATTTAGAAAAATTGGATTTAAAAGATGTTAAAGAGACAGTTTTTATTCCTCCAAAGGCTTTTGTTCATGACAAAGTTGCTGAAGAGATTTTAAGAAGGGATGGAATAGATAGAATAGTTGTTAGAGGAGTGGTGCAATTAACCTTAGATGGAGAGGTTAGTGGAATATATAGCAAAGAAGAAGCATTAAAATTTGAAATTGAAGCATTTGAGGAATTAATTGGCATGATAAATTTCTTTGGAATGAAAAAACAATAAAAAATAATTATTATATCATTTTTTTATGTTCATTTAATTGCTTTTGTAATAATTTAGCTACAGCAAAACTTGGAGTTGCTAAGGAAACATCTTTACCATAGGTTTCTTTTATTGATATTATATTATAGCCATCTAAGGCATCTTTTAAAATTTCCTCTCCCAAACCAGTTATAACCACATCATTTAAATTGTATCTTTTTGCAATAGTATCAACATTTTCTCTAATTAAGTTTAGGAGATTACTATAAAGCTTATTAGCAAAATCTATTAATTCATTATCACTAACTATTTCTCTATCGGCACATAAAACTCTCGCTAACCTTGTTAAGCAACTTTCAAAATCTTTTCCAGCCCCATCTGGAGTGTCACAGGTGTAATCTTCTTCTGTAATTTTATTTAAAATTAGAGAAATATCTGCAGTAATGGCAAAGTACTCTGAAGATAGATTAGTTAATTTTCCTCTAAACTCTATTTTATTGGCTAAAAAACTAACAGGAGTTCTTAAAGTTCCTACATAAACTAACTGGTTGTTCATCATCCTATCCAAATCTGTTTTTTCAGATAGAATATTTTTATCTTTTATTGGGATTATATCTGTGGTTGTAGAGCCCATATCAACCAAAATACAACTATCTTTTATAAACTCTGAAACTAATTTGGCAGTAGCCATCCAATTTGACGCTGAAACATCTAAATAATTTTTTTTAGCTTCTTCTGAAGTTAAAAAGTTTCCATTAACATCAAATACATATATTGGGCAGTCAAAGGATTTTTCAACTTTATTTATTATATCCTCAACTCCTTCTTTTTTTGTTTTGTAGCAGTCAGCCAATTCAGCAGTCATAACTAAGGCAACATAATCAACATTATCATTATAGTTTTTTAATAAATCCTCTAATTCATCCTTTTTCTTCCACATTGGAAAATAGATGTGATGAATGTTATAATTTTCTCCCTCAATCTCAGTAATTTTTGTATTTGCCCCACCAATATCTATTCCCAAAATCATTGTATCACCATAAAAAATTTATTGAGTTTTTTTTGATATGTTATATTACTATTAGGACTTTCGCAGTTTATATAATTAATAAGGAAAAAATGACGCCAAGGGCATTAAATCTACCTTTTAATATTTATCCCTGCAAAAGACCTATACTAAAAATTGAGGGATATATAATGAACATCTTTGTAGAAGTTCAGAAATTGTATAAGGAATATTATAGCTTTGCAATAAAAAACAACATTCTTGAAGTTCCAGATTGTATAGAGTATAGGGAATTTGGTTATGGATATTTAAATAAGGTTGATAACAGAAATCTATCCTTTAAAAATGAGAGAGAATACAAAGACTGGGTTTTAAAAAATGCTCCAATGCATCTCTATAAATCTTTGGCTTATATGCTCTACCCAAACAAATCTGGTGGAGCTGCTAAAAAAGGTATATTCAGGAGAGAATTGGCGTTTGATATTGATGTGCATAAAACAAAAAAATGTAATCATGATGAAGATTGGATTTGCAAACATTGCTTAGAGGAAGCAAAAAATCAAGCTATTTACTTGATTGAAGAATTTTTAATTCCTGACTTTGGTTTAAATGAAGAAGATTTAAAGATTGTGTTTAGTGGAAATAGGGGCTATCACATCTATATAAAACCAAAGGATGAAGAAATTAGGAATATCATTGAAAATTATTCAAAAGAGGACAGAAGGTTTTTAATGGGCTACATATTAGGAGAAAATTTAAATTTAAATTCAGTTGGTAGTGGTTGGAGAAGAAGACTTACAAAGGCGATTAAAGAAAAAGATAAAAGGATATCAACAAAAAAACTTGAAAAGGAAAAAAATTGGAAAAAAATTATTGATAATTTAAAGAGCAAAAACAAAATTTATAATATTATAGAAAAAACTAAAAATAAACTTGAATTGGATGAAAAAGTTATGGATGATGATATAAGGCTTTTGAGGGTTATAAATTCTCTACATGGCTATACTGGATTTATTGTTAAGCCATTAAGTAGTTTAGATGAGTTAAAGAAATTCAATCCATTAGAAGATGCTGTATTTGAAAATTTTGAAAATAAATTGTATGAAGTTAATATATTTGACAATAGAAAATTCGAAATTGAAATATGCGGAAAAAAATACAACAACAATAGTAAAAAAATTACTGGCTCAGCTTTGCTATATTTATTTGGGCATAATATTAAATTTGAAATATTAAATTAATCCAATTTTATAACTTCTATTCCATTAACTAATATTTTCCCAGCTTTTGTTTTCTTTCCTTCTTTCTCTACAAATAACCTTATTTTCCCAGCCCTACAAAAGTGTTGAACTCTCAAACCAATATCTACTAAAGTTTTATTATTAAACTCTTTTCCAACAAATTCTTTTAATGTTTCAGAAGTTGAACCACATGGAGCCTCTCTTAAAACATCAATTTTTTCAATTTTATTATTTTTAACATATAATTTCACTTTTGGTTTCCCAAAATATTTTAAAAATTCTTTTAATTGAGGATAATTGTCTAAATAATCTTTTAGTTCATCTTCATCAATATAACACATTAAATATGGGCAGAAAGCATTTCCAATCCTTTCAATTTGTTTTTTAAATCCTTCTCCTTTCCAAGCTCCAACAAGAACAAAAGCTTTATTGTTGAGCTCTTTTATCTTTCTAACGAGCTCGTAGGTTAAATCAGGATTTAGAGTGTAAGTTATAAATAAATCATAATTTTTTAATTTTTGAATATCATCATCACTTATTGTTATTTCATCAAAATCCCCATAATAATTAACAGTTATAAAATCACATGGAAATTTTGATTTAATTATTTTATAAGCTCTCTCTCCATAAGTACCATCGGTTAAAATAGCAACCTTCACACTTTCACCATATATTTAAATTAATAAATATATTATACAAAAATAAAAATGGTAGCCCGGCGCGGATTCGAACCGCGGTCCCGGGTCCAAAGCCCCGGATGATAGGCCACTACACCACCGGGCTACATCAAACGTAAGCAATTTAGTAAATACCAAGAAGTGATATATATACTTTTCGGCGTAATGTTTATATATTAGAGGTAGTAATTTAACTATGCTAAGGTGCCTCGGTAGCTCAGCCTGGCGGAGCGCCTGCTTGGTAAGCAGGAGGTCGCGGGTTCAAACCCCGCCCGAGGCTCCATTTTTTATTTTAGATAATTATATTTAAACATTTAAATATATAGAATTATTTTGTATCATTAGAAGATTCTTCTTTTTCATTTTCTTCATTTTCTTTAATTATTCCAATTGATTTCAAAATATCTTTTAAAAATTCTATAGTTCCTATCTTTCCTTCCCTACTTCTAACTTCATAAACCTTCAAAGGATTAATTGCTCTATATATATCATGTTCAGAAACTCCCAAATCTCTACTTCTTGCCTGACAAACTCTTACAGCAACATCGTTAATCTTTGAATCAGCCTCATCAGCATAATGTACTATATATGCCTCTATAGAGCCTGGTCTTGTTGGAGAATGTTCTCCATGGTGAGAAGCTACTATTTTAATAACTTCAATTGGAAAATCTCTTTTGTAGAGTTCAGCAACAGCTAATGTTAGATGGTCTAAATTGAACATATCATAGTGGTCAAAAGTGCCATCTTCTTTTCTTATATAGTTATATGGTTTCATTATATCATGCAATAGAGCTCCAGCAATTATGTAATCCCTATTAACCTTAACACCATAAACCTCTTCTAAAACATCAGCCATCTTTAAAGCCATCTTTGTTACTGATACTGTATGCTCTATCAAGCCCCCCTCATATCTATGATGCCAATTTATACTTGCGGGAGCTTCTTCAACACTAATCCCTGTATCCACAATACCTGAGTGTGTTGCCTTAGGATTTTTCAAAAATTCAATAACCTTATTTCTTAGCTCTTCATCCTTTATTAGCTCTGCAAGTTTTATTAATCTCTCCATTAAAATCACCACATAAACTTTTAAATACATATAAAAGTATAGAATAATATTTAAGCTATTTAAAGGTGTTGTGTGATGATTGAACTTGCTAAAAATCATCTAAAGAAGGTTTTAGAAGTTTGTGGAGCTAACAGAAATTGTGAATACTATCCTTGCCACTTTGATGGACAGGTTTGTTTGTGGTGTTACTGTCCTTTTTATCCATGTGAAGATGAAGAATTAGGAGAGTATATTGAAAGAAAAGATGGAACAAAAATTTGGAGTTGTATGAAGTGTTCTTGGGTACATAGAGTAGATGTTGCTACTGAAATACTAAAAGAAATTTTAAATTTAACGAAAGATAAAAGCATAGATGAAGCTCTAAAAATCTTAGATAACCATGAGTTGATGTTAAAAATAAAAGAGAAAGTTAAATCTAAATATCCGAATAGGTGAAATTGTGGATGTATTGGATATAGTTTACATTATTAATTTTATTTTACTTATTTTAGCGTCAATCACTGATATTAAAGAAAGAATTATCCCTCACAAGTATATAATCGCCATGATTATAATAAATTTGGTTGTTGGGTATTATTATTTTGGATTTGACGCAATTATCGCGTTTTTCTCTACGTTAATGTTATGTTTAATACTTAGTGTTGGAATGGGAGGTGGAGATGTTAAGCTATTTACAGCTTTAGCCCCTATTTTTGCATATCCTAATTCTTTTGTATTTTATATCCCAAAATATATCCTTTACCTAATAGCATTTAGCATGTTTATTGCTGCAGTTTTTCCAATGTTTAAAATTTTAACAAGATATTGGAAAGATATTTTACCTTCAGCTTGTTATCTAACTATGATTATTGGGATATTATATTACTTTATAAATATCTATAAAATTCCATACGCATCAATAATAATATGGGCTTATATTATTTATTCCATATTTATCTCACGAAAAATTCCTAAATATAATGAATATACGAAAAAATTGGGTTATTTGTTTCCAATATACCTACTACTCCTTTATATGATTGATACGACCTACTTTATTAAATATAACGTGTTAGTCTCATCAATAATATATCTTTGTGAAATAATACTAATATCTATCGTTATTTATGCCCTTACAGGTGTAGAAATTTCAGATAAAAAGCATGTTGAAGAGTTAAAGGAAGGAGACATTTTAAGAGATGTGATAATTATAGATAACGATAAAGTTGAAGTGAGAAACTTAAATATAATAAAAAGAATAAAATTCCTGTTAGAACAAGAGATTAAAGAACATAAAAAAGAGGTAATAATAACTGATGGGGAAGGGTTGTCCAATGAAGATATCCAAAAAATAAAGAAACTATATAGAGAAGGAAAAGTTCCAGAGAAACTGAACATTATAAAAACTTATCCATTTGTTCCATTTGTTGTTATAGGTTACATAGTTACACTTACGTTAATAAATTTCAAATAGGATTTTCGCATTTTATATATTTAATAATGAAATAATGATGCCAGAAGGCTTCAAAATATCTTTTGATATTTATTTCTGCAAAAGTCCTATTTAAAAATAATATAATGTGTGGGCATTATGATAAGTAGGTTAATAAAATCAAAAAAAGCTCAAATATCCTTTGAATTCTCAATTTTGTTTCTTGCTATATTATTAATATCCCTCATAACTATAAGTCATTTTTTATTACAAAACTTCTCGAAGGATGATTGGGTTATAGATTCAGTGGATAGTGCTGCAAAAACATCAGTTTTGTTAATAAATTCAGGATATAACGGAATCCATCCTAATACTACATTAATCTATGGAGGAATTTCATGGTCAGATGATAAAAAGAGTATATATATCTACATAAGTCCAAAAGATTATGTAACAAATGAAATAAAAAATTTTATTAAAAGCTATATTTACAACACTACAAAGATAAATCAAAGTGTATATAATATAACAATAAACCCAACCCAAATATAGATTGAGTGTCTATGATTTATAATTCAATACTAAGGTGGTTATATGGTAGATATATCAAAAATAAGAACTTTAAAAGAAAAAAGTAAAGGTAGAAAGCCAAAATCTAATTTGATGCCAATTGTTATTATAATAATTGTTATTTCTGTTGTAGCACTTTTGATATTAACTGTTCCATCAATCATTGAAACTTTTAAACAAGAGAAAATATTGGCTATGCAAAATTTTGAAAAAACAAAAAGTAATGCTATAAATCAAATAAATATAATGTTTTCTAAATATCCATCAGACCCTATGAAAAATACATTTATAGCAAAAATATATGCAGCAAAAAATGAAGAAGAAATAAGTAAAACTGTTGAAGAAGCAAATAGATACATAAAACTTAAAGAATATAAAGAAAGTATCATAAATTATATTAAAAATTATTATGGAGAATACTATAACATGAGTACTTTAGCTCAAGAAACTGTTTTTAAAATACAATCTGCTGATAGTCTTGAAGATGTAGATAAAATTTATGAAAAATATATGCAAGTTCGTGATTCTGATTTAGAATCTCTGAAATCACAATATAGAAAAAAACTATTACAAGACATATATGACATTATAGAGACTGGAAATATTTTTTATTTAAAATCTGAAAAACATTTTATTACAAAAAAACAGATACTAAATATTCTTAAAACAGCTGATATTAATGAGTTAGAAAATATAAAAAATAATTTAGTAATTCCTTCAAAATTAAGTAAAGTTTCGTTAGTAGTATCTCCAAATCAATTACCTGACTTACCTAAAAAAGGTGAAATTCTAAATATATATAACAATAATGGGACATTAATCACATCTACATTAGTAGATAGAGCGTATGTACTTGTAAAAAACGTACAATATTCTGAAAGTAAAAGTGTAGATAGTAGTGTATCAAGATATGATACTAGTATAAAAAAATCTGCAAATTCTAATATACAATATAGTATAAATGATATACCTGGAATATTACACGCTACTGTAATAGGTAGATTAGATTATAATAAAATAGTACAGATGTTTGAAAACTATGGTTATAGATTAAATGAATTAGAACAAAAAACCCAAATACTTGATATAGATAATGTAAAATATTTATTGGTACTTTATGTTCCACAAGATACTGTAAATGACTTAGCAAAACAAAAACCTGAAAATTTATATATTTCTGTAATTATGGGTGGAGATGATGAGAACTCTTAAATCTCTAATATGTATATTTTTTTTATTGATGATTTTTAATGTAGGTTATTCAATAATTAATTACATTCCAGATGAATATGTTTATGACATACAACCAAAAGATATTGAAGGTTTCGCATATCTCCAATATGACTTCACATTAGAGGGAGAGCTAACCAATGATTATCCATATTCAGTTTTTGTTACTCTACCTTCTTCTGATACAAATTATGATGTTTATAAAATATGCCTTGGACGAGAAGATGAAATTGATCAAAAAATAAGATTATACAATTATGAGTATTATATGTGGGTAAATTATGACGTATATCCTTGTGAGTTATGGATAATTACTAATCCTCAAACGTTAGATAAAATTAGCTATAAATTACCTTTAGATATACCTCCATCTGCAACAAGAGTTACATACAAATATCCTTCTGTTAATATTACATTATCCCCAAACATCACCGGGGAAGGTAATTTCACATATAAACTTTATGAGGATATAGGCAATTGGAATGTAAAATTTCCTAATAGTAATGCTACATTAAATGGTGTTAAAGGTTTTTGGTTACCACCATATACAACAGTTAAAGTAAAAATTGTTGGTAGTCTTAAAACATATATCGGAAATTCCTATGACAATAAAAATTTTGAGATATACGGTCCAGCAGTAGTAAATGAGATAAGAGTATTAGATCCAAAAAAGATATTTAGTTGTGCTATTGAAAATGGTATCAACATTAATTATCTTAAATTGTATGTTAGAGGAAAAATTGAAAAAGGTAATACAGATACTATATCTATAGTAATTCCTGCTCCTTTAATTATTGAAAATTACAATAGCTTTTCAAAAATAAACTATGACGAATATAATGCGGATATATGGATAGACTCTTATGAAAAATGGGTAAATAATCTTGAAAAGTTATCAAATTCTAACGAAAATGAATACTATGTTGAAGCGGAAGATACTTCATATATTTCAGGGGCGTTATCTTCTGATGACCCATTAATTCCTAAATTTGGTTGGGACGTTGAAGATACAAAATCATTATTTACAAAGTTTGATGTTCCTGCTATAGAATATACAACAAGTTCAGATGAACCTATAGAATTTGCCTATGTTATTTATTGGAATAAATAAAAATATTTTTAAGGGATTAGTATGTTATTTAATAAAAGAGCTCAATTATCCTTAGAATTTTCTATATTACTTTTAGTTTCTTTACTTGTAATTATTATTGCCGTAGGTTGGCCAGGAATGTTTGGACTAAAAAAAACTGCCACTGTATCTTCTATGAGTTTAGCACATGCAGCTGTTTCTAAAATGAAGCAGAATATAGAATTAGTAGCAGCTGCAGATGAAGGTACTACAAAAATTGTTTATATAAAATGCCCTCCAGGAGAGTGGAATGTTGTTAATAATCAATTACAATTTAAAAATCCATCATTTAGTTACACAATAACAACAAATTGTAGTGTAGATGTAACTTTAACAGGAGATACAGACATCTCTACAAGTAGAATAATCACAGTTAATATAACAAAAACTAATGTAGATGAAGTAACAGTTAATATTCAATAAAAATAAAAAATAGTTGTTTAAATCTTTGGCAACCTTCTATCTTCTAACTCTTTTTGTTTTGCTCTATTCCAGTTTGAAATATTTTGTAAATATCCTGTTATCCTACTAAATTTAGCAATATCCTCAGAGCCACAATTTATACATTTATCTAATAAGCCTCCAGCACTTACTCCACATTTATTACAAACACTTAGATTTTTTGTATATGTCCAAAAGCCAATATCTGTTTTTGTTATCTTTTTTGTTATGTCCATTAAAACCTCTGGATCAGCTGCAGATTCAATATTCCAAACATGCATTATGTGTCCTCCATTACACAAAGGATGGAATTTAGCTTCAATTTTAACCTTCTCTCCCAAAGTTATTGGTGCATCTACTCTAACGTGGGATGAGTTTGTGTAGTATAATGTTTCTGGGTCTTTTAAATCTCCCCTAACAACACTTATTGTTTCTTCTTTATAATATTTATAATCCAATCTTGCAAATCTTCCAGCAGTTGATTCAGCCGGAGTTTGAGTTACCGTCCATCTCATTCCCGTTTCTTCCTTCAATTTATCGGCATATTCTCTAATATATTCAATAACTTTTTCACCAAACTTAACAGCATCTTTTGACTCATGTAATTCTTCTCCCAAATGATATTTAAGCATCTCATTCAATCCAACAAATCCAAATGTCTTTGTTGTGTTCTCATATCTATAGTATGGCTCTCCATCAAACTCTTGAGTTAAGAATGGCATTAAGTTATCAACATATAACCTTTCCTTTGTTACTTCATGTTTTATTAATAAAGCTTCTTTTAATAGCTCTAATTTTTCATTCAAAATTTCAAATAATCTACCATCATCTCCATTAGCTTCATAAGCAATTCTTGGTAAATTTAGAGAGTACCATTGCATATTTCCTGTTCTTAATGTGTCTATCTCAGCATCTCCTGTCCAATTTCCACTTAATCTTGTTCTACAACCCATTGCATTGGTATTTATTTCCTGCCAGTCTGGGAGCATATTTATAAAGTAAGGAATTCCAAATTTAGCAGATAATTGATGGATTTTATACATAAGTTCTCTATTCTCATCTTTAAAGGCATTTTCTCTCAATTTAATTATAAAGTTCGGGAATAAGAAAGGTTTTCCCATTGCGTCTCCTTCCATCATTACATCAACTAATGCCTCTAAAATTAACTTAGCCTCATCTTCATAATCTCCGTAAGTTCCTTTTGTAGTTCCAGCTATTACAGCTGGTTTATCCTTTAAATATTTAGGAATTTCTAATTCTAAGTTAATAGAGCTAAATATTGTATTGTGGCATAATATCCCAGTAAAGGTTATGAAGTTCTCATTTTCTTCAACACTTAAATCATATACATAGCCATTATAGTCAATCTCTTTAATTTCTTTTATTTCAAATGGAATATTTAGTTTAAATTTCTCAATAATTTCTTTTAAATGTGGATTTAGTTGTTCAATTTTTTCTAATGTGTTTAATTTTAATTTTCTATTATTTGATTTCCATGCATAATCATTGTATGGTTTTTTGTTTGTTATTTTTCTTAGATGCTCTTTTATTATATTATAATCATATGGCAACTGGTCATAACTACACTGCTTTAGACATTCTTTTTTATATTCTGGAATTATATATTCTCTCAAAACACTTGTATATCTTTTAGCAATTTCAATTTCATAAAGTTTATAATTTCTTTGAGTATTATATCCATTGATATTAATTTTCTCTCCTTCACCTTTAATTTTGGATATTGTATATAACATTCCTAAACTGGACAACAATAAATGTAATTGCCCCAATAGTTGTTCAGATGTTGTATATATTTTCACCCTCCCATCTTTACTAACATATCCATCTCCACTAATCAAACCTCCTAAGAATGCTAATTTCATACATTTGTCTCCTTTTAATATAAACTCTGGAATGTTTTTGTTTATTGCCCCACCATTTATATGTTTCTTTAAAAACTCATAAAATCCTTTATTTACAAATCTTACTGAGTCGTCATATTTTATAATTGAAATATTTTCATTTATCTGATCTTTTATAAATTTCTCAACAAATTCACTTATTTCCTTATTTTTTGTAGCTATTAAAATTCCATTTGTTATATAGCTACCCTCAGCAACAAATAAACCTAAGAATTGACATAATTCTTTTGTTATTTTTAATTTTTCTGGAATATCATTCTGTCTGCTATTGTATTTTGAATCAGTTCTTTTATAGTTAGTTTCTATATAATCCCCAATTTTATATTCTGTATTATATGGATTATCGAAATTTCTAATAATATGTCTCATTTCCAATGGCTTAACACAGATTAAGTTTCCATTTTCATCATAGTTAAATAGAGAATGGTCTTCAGTTACTGTTATTGAAGTTCCATCTTTACCAATAACTTTATATAGTTTCCCTCTTGGTTTGTGTCTCGATAGAGCATAAACTTTTTTAAATTCTGCCTTTCCTGTTTTTATATTCACAGATATTGTATAAATGTCAGCAATTCCTTCTAAATAAAGGATTTCTGTATCTCCATTCATTATTATTTTATCTTTGTGTTTTTCTATAAATTCATCAATTATTTCTCCTATTTTACAAACCTTTAATTTATCCCCTTCTTTTATGAAAATTAATTCATCTTTAGCAAGAGATTGTCCTCCTCTTGCCACATACATTTGATTTAGTTCATAAATAAACATTTGCATTAACTGCTTTATTTTTTCATAGCTAAGCCCTCTAACATAAGGAGCGAGCCAAACATTAAATTCATCAATACTCTGCCCTCCACTCATGTTTGTTTGAGCCGCCATCATAACTTTGGCAGCATGTTGAATGGCAACCTCTGGATGTTTAGCTGGCTTTGAAACGCTTGTATGTAATCCAGTTCCATCTACTCTTAAACCATATTTAAAGAAAGGTCTCAAATCATGTTGTAAACAAACTGGTCTTGTGGCAGCATATTCCAAGTCATGCAGGTGGATATCACCTTTTATATGAGCATCGGCTATATGTTTTGGGAATATTGCCAATAAAGCATACTGCTTCATTGTTTCATCAGCAACCCATTTATGAATTGATTCTGGATTATACATTAAATTGGCATTTTCCCTACTTCCAGATTTTATTAATTTAGTTATATCATAGACAGGCATTCCTAACCTTGTGTGCTTATGCCTTAAATCTTCAAATCCATACTCTATTAATTTGTAATTGACGATTTCTCTAATCATTGGTGCAGTTAAATATTTAACTTTTAATTTTTTTAACTCTCTTTCAACTTCATCAGCTATCTTTTTGGCAGTCTCTTCATCTGCTCCTGTTTCTCTAATCAATGCTTTAACTATTTTTTCTTTATTAAAAGGCTCAAACTCTTTTTCTGATGTTCTGACTTTTAATATAATCCCATTTCTATAATTCTCAGCAATATTTTTGTCTATTTTCTTTAAAACATTATAAACAATATTTTTTATTTCGTCGGTTGTTATCCCATTATAGACCTTAGTGCAAACTTCAGATAGTATATAATCTAAATCACCATAATTTACCCCACTGTTTATTAGGGACTTAACTAATTTATTTATATTAAATCTCTCCTTTTTTTTATCTCTTTTTACTACATAAAATTCCATAACCTTTTCTTCAAAATCTTTAACACTTATCATTTAATCACCCAAAAAAATAAATAAGATAAAAATAAAATTAATTTATGAATTTTAATTAATTATTCTATTCCTCTTCAAGAATTCGTTAGTAGTTTTTCAGTAATAACATATAAAGATAACGGAATGATTTCCCTTAAATAATTTAAATAGGAGGTGATAATTCCTTAAAATAGTATATAAATGATGGAAATTTCTTTATTTAATTAAAGTAAATATACCAATTTATATAAATATAAACATATATTTTAAATTTAGCACCTTACCTTTTCAACTGCTCTCCAATAATTTCATCCACTCTCTTTAAAAATTCTTTCACTTTATCTTTTGGAACTACTGCTCCAGAGGCTACATCATGCCCTCCTCCATTGCCTCCAAATTCTTTTGCTACTGCCATAGCTACACTTAAATTTAATCCTCTATTTACAAGCTCTCTATTTCCTCTCGCAGAGAATTTAGCAATATCTCCATCAATATGATAACCAATAACAGGTTTATCATCAACCAATATGGAGGCAATAACTCCAATCATCCCTTTTTTACCTTCAAAATAACAAATATTATCTAATTTTTTTAGTTTAACATTTTTAAGCTCATTAATTAAATTCTTTTTGTATTCCCATAATATTTCATTACCTATTTTTATGCATTCATCATCCTCTAAGCATATCCCAATACCTACAGCAAATAATCCATTTCTACCAACGGCATTTAACATCTCTGATAATAAAAAAGTATCTCTAACCTTATGCTCAATTAGATACCTATCAACCATCAAGTTCTCAATTTTCGGATATTTGAAAATTATTGCTGATAAAAGCTTTTTTCTATCAGAATCATCCAACTCTTTTTTATTTGGGTCTATACCAATGTCTTTTAAAAACTTAAATGCTTTTACTTCAGAAGCTAAATCTGGTATGTAGGGTTTAGTGCAATATGCAATTGCCTTATGCATCTCTACGTTGTAGATATTATAGACAATATCTCTCATTATCTTTACATATCTATACTCTCTCGCCTCATTTACTATAAACTTGTTTAATCCTAAAAGGGGGGAGTATTGCATATCTCCAATAATCCCAACTATTGCCAAGACGCTTAAATCATAATAGCCAAATTCTCTTGCCACTAAATAACAAACTCCACTTGCTGTTATTTCTCTCGCTCCATCTACTCCAAAAATATGTGGATTTAGTTGAATAATATTTTCATTAACAAAGCTCTCCTTTATAATTGGTGGATGATGGTCTAAGATTATTGCATTAAAGTTGTGTTTTATTATATCCTCTATCTGCCCACTACCCATATCTGCAAATATAAAGAGAGGTTTATTTACTTCATTTTCCTTAGCTAATTTTTCAATAACATCCTTAGATAAATGTTCAACAACAGTTAAATGAAATAATTTATTTGTTCTCATCAGCATCTTAGCCAATATTCCGCCACTACTCAATCCATCTGTATCATGGTGAGTTATTACTCTAATATAACCATAGTGGTTTAATATTTTCTCTTTAATGGCTTTAGTTACTTTTTCTATTTCTTTAAGTTTTTCCATCATGTTTTTCCCTCTAAAACATTAAATTAATAACCAATAACATAAAGAATATAAAATTAATATAGTCTATTTAAAATTATTGCTGGTGATAATTTTGGAGAAATTAAAGGAATTAAAAAATAATCTTAAAGAAAAATTTGAAAATAAAAAAGTTATTATTGCTTATTCTGGTGGAATAGACAGTTTGCTTTTATCTATACTACTATCAGAAATTACTGAAACTTTATGTATTTTTATAAAAACTCCTTACATTTCAGAATGGTCTTTAAATAACGCAATTATTAATGCAAAAAAGTATAACCTAAATTTAAAAATTATTGAACTTGATAAAGTTATTGAAAATGTTCCAGAAAGATGTTATTTATGCAAAAAGATGTTTTTTGAAATATTAACTAAAGAGAAAGAAAAATATAATTACGATGTTATTGTTGATGGAACTCATTATGACGATTTGTTTGAAGATAGACCTGGATTAAAGGCTAAAGAAGAATTTAATATTATATCTCCATTTGCAGATTTTAAGATTAGTAAAAAAGATATTTTAGAAATAGCTAAAGAACTAAATATATGCATCCCTCCAAAAGAAACATGTTTATTAACAAGATTTGAGTTTAATAGAGAAATTTCAATTAATGATTTAAAAAAGATAGAAGTATTAGAAGAATTTTTAAGGAATTATGTGAAAGGGGCTATAAGAGTTAGAAACTATAAAGATTTAGCAGTTATTGAAGTTGAAGGTGAATTAGAAAATATAATTAATAAAAAGGAAGAAATTATTGAAAAATTTAAAGCTTATGGATTTAAAAAAGTATGTATAAATTTAGAGGAATATAAAAGTTATTGATGAATTTTATATCTTAATATAGCGGCTATTCCCTTAAATGCATTTAAAATCATAGCCCCTTCTTCTGTTTCTGATGAAACTGTTATAAGCTTAGCTCCACTCTGCTCACACAACTCTGAAAGATACTCAATATAGTCTTTTTCTTCAACAATACTTAAAGCTCCTCCACATTTTGGACATTGTTCATTTTTAAGCTCTTCTTCCAATTTAATAAGCTCAAGTTTTGTAACTGTTTTCTCTTCTAAGTAATTACAGTTATTACATGCTATTTTTATCTTATATTTTTCTAATTCTTCAGAAACAATTAAAGTATCAACTGCCCCCATCATTAAAGCTTCTAAAACCTCTTTCTCACCATAGCATGCCAATCCTCCATCCTCCTTAATTAATTCCTTTAAAAACCTTTGTACAGCCTCTCTCTCTTTCATCAACTCAACATCTTTTAATAATGGGGCAGCTTTCTCTAAAAGTTCTCTTATACCAAACTCTTCTGTATAGCACAAATCAAATGTATCTAAGACAATCTTTTTAAGTTCATGATGTAGATAATCTCCTTCAACAAACTCGTTTTTTGTATGTCCAGGCCCCCCAACTAAAATTCCTCTAAGTTTTTTCTCTTGCAATAATGGAAGGAATTGCTCATTTGCTTTCTGCCCTACTCTCTGTAAAAACTCATGAGCGGCTAAATCTATAAGCCTTTCTAATCTTCTTGCTGACTGCCCTCCTGCTTTAAACTTTCCAGGAACTCCACTTGTTAGTTTTTTTAAGATGTTTATGTTTCTTCCTTTAACTAACGCTATTGTTGCCTCATTTCTATCAACTAATATTATTCCATAAACATCTTTATCCTCTAAAAATTCCTCTAATGGTTCTAAGTAAAATTCTGAATCACATCTGTAGATATAAGTTTTTATTGGTTCTGGTGGCTCTATAACATAAGTTTCCATTTTTTCTGTTCCTGGACCACTTCTTGGAACCATTCCAGCAAATATAACAACTCCTTTCTCTAAAGGTTCTTTTAATAACTTCAACCTCTGCAAAATTGCTTCTATTGCTGATTGAACATTTTTTCTTGTACTTTTACTTTTAATATTTGATGCCTGTGACATCTCCTCTCTCAAATGCTGAGCTACATCAGATATTCTTCTACCTGCTGGGATATAAAGACTAATAAGTTCTGTACCTTTACCTTTTTTTGTTTTTAGTTCTTTTAACATTTTTTTAAATAAATATAATTGTTTTGAATCATTTGATGCCATAACTATCACCATAAACCTTTATTTTTAAATTTTGTTTTATAACCAATTTTTAAAATCGTAAAAGCAGCTATTGTGTTTTTATTGCTTATTTTATTAATGATTTATAAAAATGAGACATTATAGTTTTGATTTATAATAAATAAGGCATTAATGGATGTCTTCCTTTTAGAAGACATTCAAATTTTCCTTATAAAGTTTTATTTATTTTGCACAAAACTATAAGTATGAGCGTAAAATATTATAAAAAAAGATTTATATATAATTTTGCTAAGCTGATTTATTCTTTTTAATAAAGTTTCTAACAACATCTAATACATTTTCTGAGATAACATATTTTGCATTATCTTTTAAAACATTATTAGCCACTTCTAAAGCCTTATACAATTGAGCTTCATCTTTAAAGTATTGTCTTGCTGCCTCAGCAACTATTTGTATTGCTTTAGCTTGCCCTTCTGCCTCAATTCTCAAACTCTCAGCAATTCCCTCTGCCCGTAAAATCCTACTCTGCTTCTCTCCCTCTGCCTCTAATATAGCAGCTCTTTTCAACCTCTCTGCTTTCATCTGTTGGGCCATTGCATTTTTAATATCCTCTGGTGGGTCTATTTCTTTAACTTCAACTTTTTCAATTCTAACTCCCCAAGCATCTGTCTCTCTATCCAAAATTTCCAATAGTTTTGAATTTATATACTCTCTTTTATTTAAGACTTCATCTAATTCCATACTTCCAATTATTGCCCTTAATGTTGTTTGTGCTAAATTTATTATTGCATATTCATAATTTTCAACTTCTAATATTGCTCTCTCTACATCTACAACCTTATAATAAACAACTGCATCCACTTTTACTACTGCATTATCCTTTGTAATCATTTCTTGAGGAGGGATATCAGTAACTCTTGTCCTCAAATCAACCTTAACAGGCACATCTAAAAATGGAATAATTATATTTATTCCGGGTTTTAGTTTTCCAATGACTCTTCCCAATCTAAATATTAAACCTCCTTCATACTGATTGACAATAACTATTGCTTTAACAATTATAAACAATGCTATAATTCCCAATATTAACCAAAAGAAAAACATATTATTCACCTTCAAACTTTTTAACTATTAATGAAACCCCCTCAACCCCCACAATTTCAACTTTATCCCCATTTTTTATTTTATCTTTGGACTTTGCCAACCATACTTGATTTTCTATCTCAACCCTCCCATAGCCATTTTCTTCAAAATCTTCAATTGCTACTCCAATCTTTCCTATAAATCGTTCAGCTCCAACTTTTATTTCTTTTCCTACGCCATAGACAAATTTGTGTAATATTATTAAAGTTAGAACTCCTGCAATTATTGCAGAAATAAATGCATATTGTGGAATTATCAATAAAACTATTCCATATATTAATAGAGCTATTCCTAAAGCAGGAAAATACAACCCAGGAATTACAGTTTCTAATGCCATTAATAAAAACCCTACCAATATAAATATATAGCCAATATCCATTTACATCCCATTTACCATTCTCTCAGTTTCTTAATAGGTCTTTCGCAGGTATAAATATTAATGAAGGAATATTTGATGACTTTAGCATCATTTTTTCATTAGCAAAATAATATAAATTGCGAAGGCATTATTTAATTAATTATAATTTATTGTAATATTTAAACTTTTTTGTTCTTTGTCAGTTATATTTATATAGTGTTTATATTAAAAATTATGAAAACATTTTAAACTCATCAAATCATTGAACTTTGGCTAAATTAATAGAGGTGGAAGATATGGTAGAAAAAGGAAAAATGGTAAAAATTAGCTATGATGGATACGTTGATGGAAAACTCTTTGACACAACTAATGAAGAATTAGCTAAAAAAGAAGGTATTTATAATCCTGCAATAGTTTATGGTCCTGTTGCTATTTTTGCTGGAGAAGGGCAAGTGTTACCAGGATTGGATGAGGTTATATTAGAGATGGATGTTGGTGAAGAGAGAGTAGTTGTTTTACCTCCAGAAAGGGCATTTGGTAAGAGAGACCCATCAAAAATAAAATTAGTCCCATTATCAGAATTTAAAAAAAGAGGAATTAAGCCAATAAAAGGATTACCTATAACAATTGACGGAATGCCAGGAAAAATTGTTAGCATAAACAGTGGAAGAGTTTTAGTTGATTTTAACCATGAATTAGCTGGAAAGGAAGTAAAATACAGAATAAAAATTGAAGAAGTTGTTGAAGATAAAAAAGACATGGTAAAAGAAATTATAAAGATATATGTTCCAAGATTAAGTGATGTAAAAGTAACAATAAGAAATGGAACAGTTAAAATAGAATTGCCAGAATTTGCTCCATTCATTCCAAACATCCAAACAGCTAAGATGGCTATTGCTAACGAAATATTGAAAAGATTAGATGATGTTGAAAAGATTAACTTTGTTGAAACATTCGAAAGAAAAAAAAGAGAAAGAAGAAAAAACTGAAGAAAATAATGAATAAATTTATATATTCTAATTAATTTAAAAACATTACGTAGCTTTTTTATAATTAATCTCCAATATCTTTTTTTAAATTCTCTAAATTTTTAGTAGTGGATAACTATGAGAGATAGATTTGGTAGAGATATTAGGTCTTTTAGAATTTCTGTAACAAATAAATGCAATTTACAGTGCTTTTATTGCCATAAAGAAGGACATAGTTTAAATAATAACAGATACATGACTGCTGAAGAAATTGGAATTATAGCAAAAACTTCAATAAAATTTGGAGTTAGAAAGATAAAAATCTCTGGCGGTGAGCCATTATTAAGGAAAGATATTTGTGAAATCATTAAAAATATTAGAGATGAAAGAATAAAAGATATTTCTTTAACAACTAATGGAATTTTTTTAGAAAATTTAGCTGATAAACTTAAAGATGCAGGATTGGATAGAGTTAATGTGAGCTTAGATACCTTAAATCCAGCGTTGTATAAAAAAATTACAAAGGTTGGAGATGTAAATAGAGTAATAAATGGGATAAAGAGAGCAATAGATGTAGGATTAACTCCTTTAAAGGTTAATTTCTTAGCAATGAGTATTAATATTAAAGACTTATCTGAGATTATGAAATTTTGTAGAGATATTGGGGCTATTTTACAAATTATTGAATTTATTCCTTTAAATGAAAATTTAAGAAGGTATTACTATGACATTTCCGCAATAGAAAATGAGATTAAAGAAAAAGCTGACAAAGTTATAACAAGAAAATTCATGCAAAATAGGAAAAAATATATTGTTGATAACTTAGAGATAGAGTTTGTAAGACCTATGGATAATAGTGAGTTTTGTATGCACTGCACAAGGATAAGATTAACCTATGATGGCTATTTAAAGCCATGTTTACTGAGAGATGATAACTTGGTTGATATTTTAACTCCACTAAGGAGAGGAGAAAATTTAGAGCCATATTTTATTGAATGTATTAATAGAAGAGAGCCATATTTCAAAATTAAGTAGTATTTTTTAGTTTTAAAATGTAGTTAAATACCCTCTCTATTTCTTTTACGGCTTTTGAATCTAAATTAATAGGTTTTCCTATAAAATCACTTTTTATAACCTCATCATCATAAGGAACAAATCCTAAAACCTCTAAACCAAGTTCTTTTTCAATGATATCTTTTAATAATTCTTTATTTTCATCCCTTACTTTATTAACGATAACTCCTAAATTTTTTATGCCTAAATCTTTAGCAAGCTTTTTCATTCTTTTTGCAGTTATTAATGATTTTTTTGTAGGCTCTATAACAATAAGCATTAAATCAACAGTATCTATTGTTTTTCTTCCAAAGTGTTCAATTCCTGCTTCCATATCTAAGATAACTATTTCATCCCTCTTTAAAATTAAATGTCTCAATAACCTTCTTAATAAAACAGAAGCAGGGCAAACACATCCTTCTCCTCCTTCTTCTATAGTCCCCATAACTAACAGAGTAATGTTTCCTATTTTATAACCAACTTTATCAATCAAATCATCAACTTTGGGATTTATCTTAAAAATATTTCCATAACTTCCGGGTTTAGCTCCTGTTCTTTCTTCTATTATATCATGCCTCTTAGATAAAGGAATAATTTCTTCCTCAATCCCAAAAGCCAATGCTAATGTAGGATTTGGGTCGCAATCAACTCCAATAACTTTAAAACCATTTTTTTCAAACAATCTCATTAAGGTAGAAGCAATAAAAGTTTTTCCTACACCACCTTTTCCAGTTATTGCCATCTTCATTTTTATCACAGGTTATTTTTTATAATTTTTAAAATTATCTCCTGCAAGATTTATATTACTATCTATCAAATATTTAAATTTATTGAAATTAATTTTTATCTATTTAAAAAAGTTGTAAATGTTTGTAACTTTTTTATTTAATAATTTAACAGAAATTATATGGTAAATATGAAATATCAAAAGATAAACTAAATTTTTGGCTATGAAACTATCGTTACAACCGTTTCATATCGTAAGATTTATATAGTAGTTTGTCGAAGGTATATACCGTCAATCAAATAAGAATAATAAAAGAGTAATATATAAAACTTAGGTGATAAAGTATGGCAATGAGCTTAAAGAAAATCGGTGCTATTGCAGTTGGAGGAACAATGGTTGCTACAGCTTTAGCTAGTGGAATTTCTGCTGAAGTTGTAAAATTAGGAGACACTGGCGCATTAAAAGATATATTAGTTAAAGATGGTCAACCAAACTGTTACGTTGTTGTTGGAGCTAATGCTCCATCAACAATGGATGTCGTTTCAGCAGCTGACATTGCTGCTAAGATAGGTTCATTGTGTTATAAAGAAGGAAAAGTTGAAGATGGTAGTGCTGATTTATATGTCCATGTAGCTTCTGAAACTGATTTAACAAATGATATTAATGCGTTATATGATGCTAATGATCAGTTTTTAATATTCACAACTCCAAAAAGAGACTATACAACAAACTTGGGAACAACTGCAATATTAGATGGACTTGTTGATGATGCTGCAACTGATGCAAATGGTGACGGGGATCCTTTAGTCCAACAATTATCAAGATTACCAACATTAGTAAGAGATAAAGACATAGACCCAGATGATGTCAGCAGTGAAACTTCAGCAGATGCAGCAGAATTCTTATTAGCATCAGTTAAAAAAATAGGAAATGATGACTATGAAGTAAATACAGGGGATTTAGTATATGGAACATTAGCATTTAAAGATGGTAAAACCGACTTAAATAACTTACAGCAATTATTCATCGGTATGGAAATTCCGTTATTAGGAGAAAAATATACAATTGTAGATACTAACGATAATATTATCTATTTAGGTAAGAAGGTATATTCAGGAAATATAAAAGAAGGTACAACATATGATTTAGGAAATGGATATGCTGTAAAAGTTAAGAGTGTTTTAATACCAATTGGGGGAGGAACTGCACAAGTAGATGTTGCAATATTAAAAGATGGAAAAGAAGTCGCATCCAAAAGTGATCAGGCTCCATTTGAATTAAGATATGGAGATATAGGAGTAATTGTATATGATGCATTCCAAGATGTTGGAGGAAACTATGGATATGCATCATTGATAATCACAAAAGATGTAAAAGGCTATGAATTAGGTAAAGAATTCGTAAAAGATTGGAAAATATATGGAATAACTAAAAATGCAGCAGGAAATGGATTAGCTCTAACAGACAATGATTTATCAGAAGGTGCTGTTCCAGCAGGTGCAAAAGAAAAACCATTAAGCGACAGTAATGGAAATGCAATATATGGTCTTGCATTAAAATATACTGGTGACAAATTAGATTCCTTAAAAGATGGAAGCGAAGTTGCTTTCGTAAATGACTATGCATGTTTAAAATTCACGGATGATGATAACGCTCCAGCATTATATGCAGAGTATCTAATGGATGTATCAAAAGATGCAACATTAAACGTTGGAGAAGAGACATCTGTATTAAACACAGACATAAAATTAAAAGGTATTAAAGCAGATGCAGTTGAACCATGCACATTAACAGCACCAATCGCTAAGTTAGACACAGAAGTTAGCTTAAACACAGCAGACAAGAACTTAGTCTTAGTTGGAGGACCAGTTGCAAACAAATTAACAAAAGAGTTAGTCGATGCTGGTAAGTTATCATTAGATAACACAAGCCCTGCAACAATCGCTGTCTTACCAGGAGAAGCAAACGGACACGATGTCGTTGTAGTTGCAGGAGGAGACAGAGAGAAGACAAGAGAAGCTGCTTTAGAGTTAATTAAAATGCTCTAAATTCTCTAAATCTTTTTTCTTTTTATTTTTTAGGCATCTTAATTTATGTATTTAAATTAATAAAATACTTCTTAATTTATATTTTTGTTGGTGAAAAAATGAAATTCTTCAAAAGAGAAAATGAGATAAAAAAATTCTATCCATTATAGATGGGAAGCCAAATTTTATTTATTTTATATATGGCCCTATAAACAGTGGGAAGACATCATTAATTAATGAGGTAATTAACAATAAATGCTATAAAGAGAGTTTTATAAAGATAGTTAGGTGTTTAAAATGAAATTAACTGAGAAAAATATCATACTGTTTTCTTTAACTTGTTTTATAATTATCTCCACTACCTGGCTATTTTTAAATCCAATCCAACCAAAAGAAAAACATATAGCTGAGATAAAAGAAGGAGATTATGTTGTTATAAAAGGATATATACAAGATATGTATATTAAAAGAGATAAATACAGGCATGTTATTAACATTTCAAGAATTGTTATAAATGATGGCACTGGGAATTTAGATGTTGTTGCTTTTGGAAAAACAAGGGAAGAGCTTTTAAACTATATATTAAGCTATAGCCCGATGATTAAAGAAGGAGACTATGTTGAGGTTAAAGGAAAAGTTTCAATTTATCAAGGGAAATATGAAATAATCTTAAACAATATAAATGATTTTAAGTTAATAGAAAAGAAAAATTTTGAGAGAGATATCTATTTATCTCCAACACCAACTAATATATATGCCTCAAAATATGGTAAAAAATACCACATATCAAAAAACTGCCCCTATGGAAAAAGATTAAAAGAAGAAAATATAATATACTTTTATTCTGAGGAAGATGCAAAAACTCTTGGGTATGAAATATGTAAATGGTGCAATAAACATGGTGAGTAATTATGGGAAAATATAAAAAATTTTTCGCTATAGCTGTTTGTTCATTACTGTTATTTACTGTTTATTTTTATAGGGACCCAGATAGAGAGATAACAAAAGGAAATAACATTATATTATCTCCCGCAGATGGAACAGTAGAGTATATAAAATTCTACAAAAATGGAAAAGCAGAAGTTTTTAAAGATGGAAATTGTTATGTTTTAAATGTTTCAAAATACTTCCCTAATGGGTGTTATGTTGTTGGCATATTCATGTCTCCATTTGATGTACATGTTAATAGAGCGCCTATAAGTGGGAAAGTTATATATATAAAGCATATTGATGGTAGTTTTTATCCAGCATTTTTAAAGGATGTAGAAAAAATAAATGAGAGAAATATAGCAATAATAAAAAATGGTTCTGACTATATTGGAGTTGTTCAAATAGCTGGTTTTGTTGCAAGAAGATGCTGGTTAAGTATAAAAGAAGGAGATTACGTTGAAATAGGACAAAGAATTGGAAAAATAAAATTAGGCTCACAAACAGCAGTTATAATCCCATCTAATTACAATATAACAGTTAAAGTAGGAGAGAAGGTCTATGGAGGGCAAACAATCATTGCAGTCAAAAATACAGCTAATTAATGAGATTAAGGAGAGTGTTTCAAGAATTAGAGAAAGTTTAGGGCTAAATAAAGCATTATTTGATATAGTAGATATTGAAGTAGATGGAAAACTATTAACCATTTACACAAAAAACAGAAGTGATAAATCTACAATTATAGGGCCTGGAGGTTGGGTCGTTGGAAAATTAAGGGAAGAGATGAAAGATAGATTTGAAATTATAAGAGTTGAAGATTATACTGACAAAGTTTTATTTGAGGAGAGAATAAAAGCAATTAAATCTCTATTTGAAGATGGCATTTTTCAAGATATCTGTAACTATTTTTTATACAAAGAAATTCCTAAAGAGAAAAAAGATGTTATTTGTTTAATCCATTGTCAATATGATTTATATGCTTTAGATATCTTATCAAACATTTTTAACATCAAAGCAATAACTTATGACTTTCCAGCATTAGTTCCACAAAAAACTAAAGAAAAGATTTTAGATTTTTTAAATAAGAAGAATATAGAGCATGAATTTTTAAAATTAAACTTAAAAAAAGATGAAATAAAAAATATTATAAATTCATTCCCTTGCGGATTTTTAAAAGATAAAATTATAGAAGATTTAGAGGGATACATATTTACAAGCTGTTTAAATTGTGAAGTTTTTAAATATGACAATGGAATAATTATAAACTTTTTTGAACTCTTTCCAATAAAAATTAAAAAGGATGAAAATTATTTAAATTACTGCCCTTTATGCATTCAAAGCTCTAAAATTGAGAAAAATAAAGAGAAATTTATAAAAAAAATTGTTAAAGAGGTTTATATGGGATTTAAAGAGCCAACAGATGCATCTGAAGAACTTATAAATATATTGAAATTAAAATAATTTTTAGGTGGTATTGTGATTCTATTTTTCGAATATGCCATTGCTTCTGGTTTTGAAGATGAGGGAATTTTAAAAGAAGGAAAAATGATGTTTGATACCTTATTAAAACAATTCTTGGAGATTAATAATGTGGTATCTTTAATTTATAAAGATTTTGCTAATGAATATAAAGATTTTAAAAACCTTAAAATAATTGAGATTGAAGATGAAAAAGAAATTGAAGAAAAATTAAACTGCATCTTAAAAAATAAAAAAATGGATTATGCACTAACCATAGCCCCAGAGGATGAAAACATTTTATACAATTTAACAAAAATTATAGAAAAATATCCAGTAAAAAATTTAGGTAGTAATTCAGAAGCAATATTTATTGCTGGAAACAAATATTTAACTTACTTAGCAATAAAAAATGCTGTAAGAACGCCAAAAACATTACCTCCAAAGAAATATGTAATTAAGAGGATAGACAGCTGTGGAGGAAAATTTAATTTATTTGATGAGAATTATATTATTCAAGAATTTATTGAAGGAGAAAATCTATCTGTCTCTTTGATTGTTGGTAAAAAGATATATCCGTTATCTTTAAATAGGCAGTATATTGATGAGAGAGGCTTCGTTGGAGCTGAAGTAGATATTGAGCATAAATTAAAAGATAAAATTTTCAATGAAGTTATTAAAGCAGTTAAATGTATAGATGGATTAAATGGATATGTTGGAGTTGATGTTATAGTAAATGAAGATATATACATTATAGAGATAAACCCAAGAATTACAACAACAGTTTATGGGCTAAAAACAAATCCAAGTTTAGCAGAGTTGTTAATAAAAAATGCAAACAATGAAGAACTAAAATTTAAAGTAAAGGGAGAGAAATTTACTGTAAATAAATAAAAATATGGTGATATTATGCAAGACCCAAAAGATATCGTGCTTAAAGAAAGTGAAGATATTGAGGGAATAGAAATTGAAGGACCGTGGTTGGATGAAGATATAAGCTTAGAGGAGATAGTTAAAAAATACTACCTAAAAATTGGATTCCAAGCTTCACATATAGGTAAGGCAATAAATATCTGGAAACATATTGAAGAGAAGAGAAAAAAAGGAGAAGAAATAACAGTATTTTTTGGATACACATCAAATATTGTATCTTCTGGATTGAGAGAGATTATAGCTTATCTTGTAAAGCATAAAAAGATTGATGTTATTGTTACAACAGCTGGAGGAGTTGAGGAAGATTTTATAAAATGCTTAAAGCCATTTATATTAGGAGATTGGAAAGTTGACGGAAGAATGTTGAGGGAGAAAGGAATAAATAGAATTGGAAACATCTTTGTCCCAAATGATAGATATATAGCGTTTGAAGAATACATGATGAAATTTTTTGAAGAACTTTTAAATTTACAGAAAGAAACTGGAAAAATTATTACAGCGAGTGAATTTTGCTATAAGTTAGGAGAATTTATGGACAAAAAATTAAAAAGTAAAGAGAAGGAGAAATCAATATTATATTGGGCATATAAAAACAATATTCCAATATTCTGTCCAGCAATAACAGATGGTTCAATTGGAGATATGCTATATTTCTTCAAAAAATACAGAAAGGATGAAGAATTAAAGATAGATGTAGCCAATGATATCGTAAAGCTAAACGACATTGCTATAAACTCTAAAGAAACAGCATGTATTGTTTTAGGAGGTTCATTACCAAAGCATAGTATTATAAATGCAAATCTATTTAGGGAAGGAACAGACTATGCAATATATATAACCACAGCTTTACCTTGGGATGGTTCTCTAAGTGGAGCTCCACCAGAAGAAGGCATTTCATGGGGAAAAATTGGAGCTAAGGCAGATTATGTTGAAATTTGGGGGGATGCCACAATAATATTCCCATTATTGGTCTATTCTGTGATGAAATAATTAAATTTAATTAAATTATTTTTTAATGGTTGAAAATATGCTATTTGTTGTAGGTATAGGTAGTGGCAGTGAAAGGCATTTTACAAAAGAAGCAGAAGAGATATTAAATAACGTAGATTTAATTGTATGTTATAAAAACTACAAAAAGTTTGTTGAGAGATTTAATAAGCCAATATATACAACAGGTATGACAAAAGAGATTGATAGAGTTGATTATGCTTTAAAAGAGGCAAAAGATAAAGATGTTGCTTTAGTCTCAAGTGGTGATGCAACAATTTATGGCTTAGCTTCTTTAGCTTATGAGATAAACGAAGCTAAAGGATACAATGTAGATATAAAAGTTATTCCAGGGATAACAGCTGCTTCATTAGCTTCTGCAATCTTAGGAAGTCCATTAAATCATGACTTTGTTGTCATAAGCTTTAGTGATTTATTAACACCTCTGGATTTAATATTAAAAAGATTTAGATTTGCGTTAGAAGGAGATTTTGTTATCTGCATATACAATCCATTAAGTAAAAAGAGAAAGGAGCCATTTTTAAAAGCTATAGAAATACTAAACGATTTTGCAAAAGATAAAGATTACGTTATTGGAATAGTTAAAAATGCCGGAAGAGATAAAGAAGAAGTTTTAATTACAAACTTTAAGGAGCTTTATAATAACTTAGAAAAATACTTGGAGTTTATAGATATGAATACAATATTAATCATTGGGAATTCTTCAACAAAAATTATAAACGACAAGATGATAACTCCAAGAGGTTATTTAAATAAATATAAAATTTAGGTGGAAAATATGCTTGAAAAAATAAGAGAGGAGCTAAACACTTATTTTTTAGAGAGGAGGGAAGAAATAGATATTGCATTAACTTCAATTTTGGCTAATGAACATACAGTTTTTTTAGGAAATCCTGGAGTTGCTAAATCACAATTAATTCGGGCTATTGCCTCACATATTAATGCCAATTATTTCGAAAAGCTCATAACAAGATTTACAACCGAAGATGAGTTATTCGGACCTTTAAGTATTAAAGAGTTGAAAGACAATGATAGGTTTGTTAGAAAAACTTCTGGTTATCTGCCAACAGCAGAGATAGCATTCTTAGATGAGGTTTTTAAAGCTAACAGCTCCATATTAAACGCTCTACTTTCAATAATTAATGAAAGGATATATCACAATGGGGATAGGATAGAGAAAGTGCCTTTAATTAGCCTCTTCGGAGCTTCAAATGAACTCCCAGAAGAAAATGAGCTGTTAGCTTTTTATGATAGATTTTTGTTTAGAAAAGTGGTTAGAGGTATTAGAAGCTATGAAAACCTATCAAAGCTGATTGATTTAGAAGATGAATATAAGCCAAAAACTGTTATTGATGTTGAAGATATTAGAGAAATGCAAAAAGAAGCTTCAAAAGTTGATATCTCAAATATAAAAGAAGATTTGATTAAAATAAAATTATCATTGGAGAGTGAAGGAATAAAAATCTCTGATAGAAGGTTTAAAAAGTCAGTTAAGGCAGTTAAATGCTTCTCCTACCTAAACGAAAAAGAAAAAGCAGATGAGAATGATTTAGACATTTTAAGGCATATTTACTGGAATGAGCCGGATGAATTCTTTAAAGTTTCAGTTGAAATTTTTAAATTATCTAATCACTTTGCTGGCTTTGCTTTGGAGCAGAGAGAAATTTTAGACAGCTTAATGAATGAGATAAAGAAAATTAATAAAGATAGAATACAGTTAGGAGGAATAGAGTATAGAAAATGCCTTGAAATTTTAGGGAAGCTAAATAGTATGTCTATAACCTTAAAAGATGTAAAAAATAAAGCAATTGAAGCTAATAAACCTTATGAGCTTGTTGAAGATGTTTTGAAGGAAGTTGAAGGATTCAAAAAATATGTTGAAGAATTATTAAAAAAATAAACAATTTTAAGTGATTGCTTATGAAAAATGTCATAAAACATGATACCTATGATAAAAAGGCATTTGAAAGATTTTTAAAGAATAGCAAATATTTGCAAAAACTCCTTAGCTATTATTCTCAATTCCATCCAATCCATGAAAAATTAGCTGAAGATACCTTTTATGCCTTCTTTAAATATGTTGTTGAATTTAATGAGCATGTTGAAGAAAAATTTAAGATAAATAAGGCAATATTAGAAGGTGCTATAAAAAATATTGAGTATGAAAAAAATAAGCTTTTAACTGAATTGGATGAAGTAAATGCTGGAACTGCCACAATAATGTTTTGTGAAAAATTTTTTGAAAATCTAAAACTTAAAAAGCTAAATAAAGAGATAAAAAAATTTATATCTGAAGGAAAAGGAGAAGGATTGGAAGATAAATTAAAAGAAACTGCCAAAGAAACAATGAAAGACATATCAGAAGAAGTTTCTGAAATTATGCAAGGATTTAATGCCGTTGAGAATTTTGGTAGAGGGGAGGGGGATAAAAAGCTGTTATCTCCAGATGAAAGAATAAAGTTGGCAGATAAAATTCTACAGAATAAAAAAATTAGAGAGATTGTGAAAAAACTTGGTAAATTAAGATTACTAGCCATAAATGAATACAAATCGAAGATTAAACATTACTCTGGTGAAATTTATTCTACAAAAATTGGGAGAGATTTAAAGCATCTACTACCAAAAGAGATTGCGAATTTTTCAGATGAGATTTTGTATTATGACTTTTTAAGAAGATTTGTTGATAAAAAGCTCTTAATTTATGATATTCAAAATAAATTGGAAAAGCAAAAAGGACCGATTGTAGTTTTATTAGACCATAGTGGTTCAATGTATGGAGATAGGGAAATTTGGGGAAAGGCGGTTGCTTTATCTTTAATAGAGATTGCTAAGAGAGAAAATAGAGAGATATATTATATTGCCTTTGATGATGGAGTTAGATTTGAAAAAAAGATAAACCCTAAGAATATAACCATAGATGAAATAATTGAAATTGCCTCCTTATACTTTGGTGGGGGAACAAATTTCATAGAGCCATTAAATAGAGCAATAAAAATAATAAACGAAAACGATACCTTCAAAAATGCAGATATTTTATTGATAACTGATGGCTATGCTGAAGTAAATGATGCGTTTTTAAAAGAATTTGACAAATTTAAAAATGAACATAATATTAAATTAATCTCTGTGTTCGTTGAAACCTTTCCAACAGAAACTTTAAAAATAATTTCTGATGAAGTTATAAAAGTTTATGATTTAGTGGATGAAGAAGCAAGAAAAATATATAAAGCAGTATCTTCATCTTGATTTAGGTTTTATAAAAGTTTTTTCTCAAAAATTTCTCCTCTTGGCTCAATTTCTTCAAATATCTGTGCCTCAAATCTATAAATTTTAACTCCTTCAGCTAACCACATATCAGGTGGTAGTCCTGCTTTTAGACATAAATTAGCTAAATATTCTTCAACATCCCATCCATACTCAACAGGTACTTGAGGCAATAACAACCCTCTATGTAATCCATACTCTATAATTAATCCATCTCTACCAATTTTTATTTTCTCTAAATACTCTTTTGGATTTCTAACTTTAATAAGTTCTGGAGGGGTTAAGATACTAACTTCAATCACAATGTTGTCCATCTCTTCTAATGTTACTGGAATAAATCTTGGGTCTTTTGTAGCTGCACTTATTGCTGCTTCTTTTAAAGCTTCAATTAAAGGCATTATTGGCTCTGGAATCCCAATACATCCTCTAAGTTCCTTATCTGGATATGTGTGGAGAGTGCAAAAACATCCTCTTTTCTCATTAAATATGGGAGGATAATTCTCTATAATTACTTTATTACCAGCTAAATAGTTTTCTATAACTGCCCTTGCATATTTTACTGCAAATTTTCCCTCTTCTAAGGTTAGTAATCTCATAATTCCACCAAATATGTTCTAATTAATTAATAAAAAATAGTAACGCTCAGTTGTCCCAGGTGTCATCACAGTTCAGGGAAGTCGGCACTCATCATCGCGTTAAATTCTTAAATTAAATAATAATATCAATTTTCTCTCCACAAATTTTACATCTTCCTGTTTCTACATCTAAATTAATTATCTTAGCGTTGAATATATACCTTTCTATTAACAAAGCTCCACAGTTTGGGCAATAGGTGTTTTCTCCCTCATGCCCAGGGACATTTCCAATATAAACATACTTAAGCCCCTCTTCAATAGCTAAATTTCTTGCCATCTCTAAGGTTTCTATTGGTGTTGGTAGGACATCAGTTAGTTTATAGTCCGGATGAAATCTTGAAAAATGTAGAGGGGTTTCTTTTCCTAACTCATCTCTTACAAAGTGTATTATAAATAACAAATCATCTATATTGTCATTATAACCTGGAACTATTAAATTCGTTACTTCTACATGTATTCCTAATTTTTTTGCTAATTTGCAGGTTTCTAATACTGGCTCTAAAGTAGCTTTACATACTTTTTTATAAAAATCAGCATTTCCTTTAATATCTACATTCATTGCATCCACTGGAAGGGCTTTTAATGGTTCTTTTTCAATATAACCATTGGTAATCATGACATTAAATAGCCCTTTCTCTCTTGCTACAACTGAAGTATCGTACATGAACTCATAATATACTGTTGGTTCAGTGTATGTATAAGATATTCCTGGGCAGTTGTATCTTATAGCAATCTCAACTATTTCCTCTGGTGTCATCTCTCTATATGGTATTTGGTCTGGTGGAAATTGGGAAATTGTCCAATTTTGACAGTGTAAGCATCTAAAATTACAGCCTCCAATTGCTAAAGAAACCACTTGAGTTGTTGGATGGAAATGGAACAACGGCTTTTTTTCTATTGGGTCAATTGCTAATGAGCAAACTTTTCCATAACCTACAGCATATAAAGTACCATTTATATTTTGTTTATTCCAGCAGAAGCCCCTCTCCCCATTTTTAATTATACAATGTCTTGGACATATGTTGCATCTAACTTTATTATCATCTAATTTCTCATAAAACATTGCCTCTCTCATAAAATCACCAAAATATTACAACTTTCCTCTAATAGCAAATATCTCCGTAAGAAACTTTAATAAAGTTTCATCAAAATTGATGCATTGCTTCCTTACGGAAGCAACGCCTCTTAATCTACTAATTTTCCTCTGATAGCAAATATCTCAGTAATTTCCATCAATATCTTATTTTTGTATATTATGTTATATGTTCTTTTTGGTAATCTGCTATAATTTGTTTTTAAGAGAGATTTTAGATAATCATCAATTTCAGCAATACCAATAGATTTAATCTCCCTTCTTGTTTCTAAGTTGTGTTTTCTTATAATTTTACCTATCGGGATATCTGCAGAGAGTAAATCCTTTTTTATTTCTTCTCTAAGGTTCTCTTCCTCAATGTTTTTAAAAGGTGTTTTTGATACTGCATAAACTAATGGGATATCATTAACTTTAAGAATAACCTCCCTATAGTTTGTGTTATCAATAATTTTTTGATTAATTGTCTCAACTATACAAATATCTTCAAACAAAATCTCTAAAATATTTGTTACACTTCCATCAGTTCCTAAGAGTATTTTTTCTTCATTCAGCAAAGGAAATTTTTTATTCAGCTTTGATATTTCCTTATAAATAATCATAATATCACATGTTTATAGTTTTGAGCAAAAGTGGTTAAAATGAATAATGTATTATTCTGAATGTCTTCCTTTTGGAAAACATTCAAATTTTCCATAATTTTCCATATAGAGTTAATTTATTTTGCACAAAACTATAATTTATCAATAAATGATGTGGTGATATTGATGAATAATAGGATTAAGAGATTTTTAAAATATATGGAAAGTGAAGGTATAAAAAAGGCAGTCATATTTAAAAAAGAAAACATAAATTACTTCTTAGGAAAATACTTTATGAGCTTTTCTATCTTAGTTTTTGAAGAAGAGCCATGTTTATATGTTGGAAAACTTGATAAAGATTATGCTGAAGAACTTTTTAACTTTTTAGAAATTAGAGAGTTCAAAAGCTGGGAGGAGATATTTAAAGGATGTGATGGAGTTGAGAAGGAATTACCAATTAGTTATTTAAAATATATTGATAAAAAGTATAAAATAATATCCGACAAAATTAAAGAGCTAAGAATGATTAAAGATAAAGAAGAAATAGAATTAATTAAAAAAGCTGCTGAGATTAGTGATAAAGCCATAAATTGGGTTTTAAATAATTTAGATGATGTTAAAAATCTAAATGAATATGAATTAGCGGCTGAGATAGAATATATTATAAAAAAGCATGGTTCAATAAAGCCAGCATTTGATTCTATTGTTGTTTCTGGTAAAAAAACTTCTTTCCCTCATGCTTTACCTACAAAAGATAAAATAGAGGATATTTTATTAATTGACATTGGAGCTGTTTATGATGGCTATTGTTCAGATATAACAAGAACATTTTTATTAAAAGATGATGAAGAGATGAAAAAAATCTATAATTTAGTCTATGAAGCAAAAAAAGTTGCTGAAGAATATTTAAAAGAAGGGATATCTGCTAAACAACTTGATAGTATAGTTAGAGAGTTCTTTGGTGATTATAAAGAGCTATTTATCCACTCTTTAGGGCATGGTGTTGGGTTAGAAGTTCATGAAGAGCCAAGATTATCAAATAAATTAAAAGATTCTGAAAATATTATTTTAAAAGAAGGTATGATAATAACAATTGAGCCAGGACTATATTTAAAAAATAAATTTGGTGTAAGGATAGAAGATTTATATTTAATTAAAAAGAATAGATTTGAAAAACTGAGTAAGGCAGAAATTCCTATATATTAAATTATTTTTTCCATTGTTTAACTAAATGATAAGTTATTAGAATAATAAGAATAACCGCAAATATCTCACTTATATGTAAATGATGAGAGACGCTAATAGGTGTTTTAACACCAATATCTCCTATAAGATAATCAAATAAAAATGCAAATAAAAAACTACCAATAATTATGCTGGATAAATATATTGCTAATGCCTTTTTTCCAAAAATTTCATAAATTGTTGTCATAGTTACAATATTTGTAGCAGGTCCAGCAGTTAAAAATATCAAAGCAGAGCCAGGAGAGAAACCAATTTTAATGAGAGATAAAGCTATAGGGATTGAAGATATTGAACAAACATAAATTGGAATTGATAATAACAAAACCAAAATATACTGTAGAAACAAATTATCCACATAGGATGAGATATCTATAGGAATTAGAGAGATAATTGCCCCAAGAATAATCCCATATAATAATGGCTTTGCTAATGGTGAAAAAAGCTCATTAAATGAGTAGTTAATAATCTCTTTAATAGCATTTTTTAAATTTTTCTTCTTCTTTCTCTTTTTAACCTTTCTTTTTCTTATTATTTCTTCATTTTCTTCTTTAATAAAAATATTTCCTAAAATTCCAGCAAACAATGATATAAAAACAGATGATAAAACCCTAAAAGCTGTAAAAATACCTCCAAAGACTCCATAAGTCACTAATATAGAATCTATTCCAGTTACAGGCGTAGCTATTAAAAAAGATAAAACAGAGGCCGTATTTGCTCCACTCCTTTTTAAAGATACACCTATTGGAATTACTGAACAGGAGCAAATAGGTAATGGAATTCCAAATATAACACTTTTTACAACTGATGAAGTTGTAGGATTCCCAAGATGTTTTCTAATAAGGTCATCAGGTAAAAAATATTTTAAAATTCCAGCTATTAACAATCCAATTATTATATAAATAGCTAAATCATTCAAAAAATTCCAGAAATTTATAAAAAATTTGTAAATTATGTGTAGCATTTAATTCCACCTAATTACATTTTAATTATATTAATGGCAATGTTTTTCTCAAATCTCTCTCAATCTTATTTATTTCTTCAGCATATTTAATTGCTATCTTTCTCATAACCTCATTAACATTGTTTATTCCTAAATCTTCCAATCCAATAATTTTAACATGCTCTGCTCCTTTAGATTTAACATTTATCCCCAAATGTATTTTTGCTGAAACAGTTCCTTTACATGCTATACAAACAGATAATTTTTTATCTTCAAAGTATAAATCATCTCCATCTCTTTTTAATCTTATATTATAACTTTCAATTACTTCCTTAGCTATAAAAACCAACAATCTCTGCCTTAAATATATTGTCTTTAAATCAATGGCATCAAAATGCTCTACAACAAAATTTATAGCATCTTCTGATTTTATTGGAATCTCTATATCTTTTTCTCTTTTTATGTCTTTCAAATCTTTCATATTCTCTATAGAGACATTCATCTTACCTCTAAAAACAATTATACTATCTTTTTGGACATCAAAGGTTTTAAATGCCCATAATGGCTCTATCTCTCTTCCAGTATAATCTAATTTATCTTTAACAAAAATTATTGTTATATAATCAGTGTCAAAAATCTCAAAATCCATAAAATCACCATGGTAAGGGCTTATATTCTCTTTTAATATCTGGAACTTCCGAGAACACATCATAAGTTATATTATTTAATATAAAACCATCCATCTCCTTTAATTGAACTAATAAGCATCCTTTAATAGTGACATTAATTTTAGGTACATTTTTTTGCATTTCATCAACTATTAAAAGTAAATCTCTAATTTTTCCCAAATTATTCAAATCTATCCCAGCATTTTTTAAAAAACTTAAGTTCTCTTTGTAAGATATGAGTTGATGAACCATAATTTCATCAGCGTAGCCATTAAGTTCTTTAGCTAAATTTAAGAGCTCATTATCATTAAATCCTGGAATATAAATTGCTCTAACAATTGTATGCAAATATTTTGAAGCAATTTTTATATTATTTAAAACTCTCTCAAAATAATCTTTTCCTGTCAATAATTTATATTTCTCACTACTAAAAGTGCTCAAACTAATCATTATCAAATCTAAACCTAAATCTTTAAATTCCTCTATAATTCTTCCATTTAATAAAATACCATTTGTTTGTAAATCAACTCTTAGTCCTAAATCTTTACTAAATTCAATACCTTTTTTTACTCCTTCCAAATCCAATAACGGCTCTCCATATTGAGATATGGTAACTGCCTCTGCCTCTTCTAAATTTCCATAAATTCCTCTTTTTACATTTTTTAGTTTAGAATAACAATAAATACAGTTTAAATTGCACTTTTGTGTTAATTCTATTGAGGGATGATGATGAGGATTTTCTATCTCTAAATCTATCCCTTCACAGCCAATGCAGTGTTTAACTATCTTTAAATTTTTAACTATTTTTTCCAATTTATCGCAAATCTCATTTCTTAAAATTATCATAGTCATCACAAAAAATTAAATTTTAGATTATATTAGATTAATAGAAAAGTTAATATTTAACAATATCTGTAATTCTACTTAAAATATACGAAATAATATAATAAACCGCATATATAAATAATTTATTAAGTTTGAATTTTGATATAATACGGGAGTAAATTAATAATAATGGTGATAATCTATGAATGAAAAACAAAATATGGATATTCTATTAAAAATAATACCCAATATTGAAAGTGAAGTTCCTTTATTAGTTTCTCATATCCCAAAGATTAAAATTTATGAAAAAGAAAAAGGAAAATGGTATATTAAAAGTTATGATTCAAAAGAAAAGGAATTATTAGTGTTTGATGAAACAAAGAATAAGAAAAAACCTGAAGAAATCGTAAGACAACTTTTTCTTTATGAATTAATTGATAATTATAAATATCCAAAAGAAAATATAAAAATTGAAGAAAAAGTCAGTTTTGGGAGAGAAAAGAAGAGAGCAGATATAATAGTTTATCAAGATGACAAAATAACTCCTTGGATTATAGTAGAGGTAAAATCTCCTTATGAAAGATTAAATATTCCTCAGCTAAAAAGTTATTTAAATGCGGAAGGTTCTCCTATTGGTGTAGCAATAAATGGAAAAGAACAAATAATTTTATACAGACCATATCCAAGAGAATTTGAAGATAACTTGCCTGATATTCCAACATATATGGAGTATCAAAAAGTAAAAGATTCTAAAAATCCAGCTTTAGAAGTAACCAATATTATTTTAAAAAGAGAATGGACTTTGGATAAATTAGAGGAGATATATAAAACAAAAAAACCAAATTTTAAGGAGATTATAAAAACTTTAGAAGAATTAGTTTTGGCTAATTCGGGAGTAGATGTGTTTAATGAAGTTTTTAAATTAATATATGCAAAACTTTACGATGAATATAAAGCCAAAAGAAGAAAAGGAAAAATTCTTGAATTTAGGAAATATTCAGATCCAAATACAACATATAAAGTTATATCAGATTTGTTTGATAAAGCTAAAAGGCAATGGCCAGGTATTTTCGAAAAAACTGATAAAATCAAATTAAAACCTGAGCACTTAGATATTTGTGTTGCAGAAATGCAAAATTTAAAACTTTTTGGAGCTGATTTAAGAATAATTGATGATGCTTTTGAATATTTAGTTCCAGAAGTCTCAAAATCTAAAAAAGGTCAATATTTCACTCCAAGAGTAATTATAGATGCTGCAGTTAAAATGTTAAATCCTCGAGAGGATGAATATATTATTGATCCAGCATGTGGTAGTGCTGGATTCTTAATTCATGCAATGCAATATGTTTGGGAAAAATATAATTTAAATGAAGCTGAAAAAATAATATATGCTGGAAAATATTTATGGGGAATAGATTTTGATGAAAAAGCCGTTAAAATCGCAAAAGCTTTAATGCTTATTTCTGGAGATGGTAGATCTCATATTTATAAAGAAAATTCTTTGGAGTTTGTTAAATGGAGTGAAAAGTTAAAAGCAGATCTAAAAGAAGAAAATTTAGTAAGAGATGAAAAATTTAAAGAACTTAATTTTGACATTTTATTATCAAATCCCCCATTTGCGGGGGAAATTAGGGAATCATGGTTTAAAAATAATTATAAAATAGTTCCAGAAAATAAAAAGAAGAAGGAGCAGAGCAAAATTGAAAGACACATATTGTTTATTGAAAGGGCTTTAGATATGATAAAGCCAGGCGGTAGGCTGGCAATTGTTTTACCTCAAGGGATTTTTAATAATACTACAGAAAGATATGTTAGAGAATTTATTATGAAAAGAGCAAGAATATTAGCAGTAGTTGGATTACATCCTAATTCATTTAAACCACATGCTGGAGTAAAAACTTCTTTATTAATTTTAAGAAAATGGAAAGAAGAAGAACTTGACGAAGGAGGAAATCCAAAATTGAAAGATTATCCTATCTTTTTTGCTGTTTCAAAGATTCCATTTAAAGATAACTCAGGAGAATATATTTTTGTAAAAGATGAAAACGGGAATTATATAAGAGATAAAAAAGGAAATCCTATTTATCAGACAGATTTATTTGATATAGCAGATGCTTTTATCAAATGGGGATTAAAAAGGTTAGAAGATGGGGATGAGGCTTTTGACTTTTTAGAGGATTTAGAGGTGGATTAAAATGCCCCGTCAATCTAATAGTTTAGAATGGTTTAGAAAAGCTGAAATTGATTATTTTTCAGCATTTGTAAAGCTATGGTTATCTTTTAATGCCTTATATAAGAGATTGTTCCAAAATGAAAATTTAAGAAAAGACCGAGACTATATTGAAAATCTTAAAACAACAGATAATGTGTTAAGAAGAAAATTTAAACGACTATTTGAAGAAAACTCAGATGATGGGAAAGAGTTTAGATTGTATTTAGGGGAACTTATAAGAATCTATGATGGAGGGATTTTTGGGGGTAAAACAATATTAAAAACAGAATCTATAAAGCCACAAATGAATGGAAATAAACTCGATGAAATTAGCTTTAAAGAGTTTATCCATATAAGGAGTTTTCACTTACAAAGGAAACCTAGGGGTTATATAAAAGTAGGAAAAATATATGTAAAAAATGATCCTGATGAGATCTGGCCATATTTTGTTGAAATTTTGTATATGATTAGAAATCAATTAATTCATGGAGAGATGGAACCAACAGATGAAAATCATAAGATAATAAAGGCTTGCTATAATATTTTAAGCATACTTATAAAAGATGAGGTGTAATAAATGATAACAGCTACCCATAAAGGAAAATATTATGATGTGGAATATTCCATAGTTAATGTTTCTGAATTAGAAGGAGAATTAAGGCTTGATGCTGAATATTATGATCCTTCTTGGATAATGTTGCAAGAAAAGATAGAAAATTTAAATCATGATTTTCTATATAATTTAGCTTCAAATAAATACAGTACTTTTAATCCTAAATTATACGATAAATTTTATTATATTGAAATATCTAATGTGGATCTAATTACAGGAGACTTTGAAGTTGAAACATTACCATCCCATTTAGCTCCATCAAGAGCAAAGAAAATTGTTGAAAAAAATGATATTTTAATTTCTACTGTTAGGCCTAATAGAAACGCAGTGGCTTTTATTTTTGAAGTAAAACAAAAACCATTAGTTGCAAGTACAGGATTTTGTAAGTTAAAAATAATTAGCAATCGTATAAAACCCTGTTACTTATTTATACTCTTTAAAACAAAATACTACAGGGATTTACTTGTTAGAAAAACAACTGCTACAATGTATCCTGCGATTTCAGAAGATGACATTATGAATCTTAAAATTCCAATACCTTCTGACACTTTTCAAAAATTCATAGAAAAACTTGTCTTAAAAGCTTATGAAGAAAGGCAAAAAGCAGAACAACTTTACAAACAAGCAGAAGAAATATTATTAGAAGAATTAGGACTTAAAAATTGGAAACCAAAAACAAAGAAAATAAAAATAGGCAATATAGAATTTGTGGAAGATGAAAACATTTCAATAAGAAATCTTTCAGAGGTTATAAGAGCAGATAGACTGGATGCTGAATATTGGGAGCCCAAATATGATGAAATTGAAGAATTGATAAAGAATTACAAAAATGGATATTCAACAATTTCAAAGGAATTTTTGCATAAAACAGATAAATTAAAAGTTGATAAAGAAAAATATTATAACTATGTTGAAATAAGTTCAGTTAATATTTCAACTGGAGATTTTAGCCCATCTTATCTTAGAGGGGAAGATTTACCAGCAAATGCAAAATTAAAGTTGGATAAAAACGATTTGTTAGTGTCTAAAGTTAGAACCTATAGAAAAGGTATCGCTCTTATAAAAAAGACATATCCTAATTTGATTGGAAGCACAGCATTTGTAGTTTTACATGAAAAAGAAAACAAAAAAATAAATATTGAAACATTGTTTGTTTTTTTAAGAACAGACATTTTTTCTTTGTGGAGTTATAAATTTTACACAGGAACTACTTATCCTACTCTCACAGATGAAGACATATTAAATCTTCCAATACCCTTAATTGAACCCCAAATCCAACAAAAAATCTCCCAACTAATCCAACAATCATTTAAAGCAAGAGAGAATAGTAAAAAACTTTTAGAAATAGCTAAAAAAACTGTGGAGATATATATTGAAAAAGATGAAAATGAAGGTTTAAAATATGCAAAAGAATCTCTAAAGAATTTAAATATTACATTATAAAGATTGACTTAATAATAGCCAGCAGTATTCATTGTCTCTAATTTTTCTTTTAATTTTAAAGCTTCTTCATTTTCTTCAGGTTTTATTGGGCGTTCTGAAGCTACAGAAACTATTGCTTTTCCTACATAAGTGTTTCTAATTCTCATACCCTCTGGAAACACTCTATTCATAAAATCCATTACTTTATCTATAAAATCTTTGCTTGTATCATAAACTTCCATATCTAAGTCAATATCCGAATCTGTAATAATTTCAAACCTTGACGGTTGGTCTATAACATGTATCTTTCTTAATAAGTGTGGAACATAGGTTTCGTCAGTAATCTTTAATTTGTATATTACTCTATCGTTTTCTTTCTTTTGCTCTACAATTTCAGCAAAATCTCTAAGCTTAATAATCTTTCTTGTTGGCTTTGGGAGAACTCCCAATATAAAATATGGTTCTTTTTCTTTAGCAATAAATTCTACTCTAATTATTGATTTTCCTAATAATAAATCTTCTAATGCTGTTTGTATAACTTTTGTATAAATCTCCTTTCCAGCTTTATCTTCACAATATACTACTATCTCAGCCATATTCTCTCCTCACTAAAAAAGTTAAAATTTAAAGATTTAAATATTACTAATTTATTTATGCCTTTATCTTCTTGTATCTAAATCCTGATGACAATAAAGCGGCTCCAACTGCTCCAATTAGTTGAGAGTATCTTGGAACAATAATCTTCCTTCCTAAAACCTCTTCCATTGCTAAAACTAAACCTTTTAACAAACTACTTCCTCCAACCAATATAACTGGGTCTCTAACATCAACCTCTTGCAATTGCTGTTCAAAAACTTGCTCAGCAACTGAGTGAGCAGCTGCAGCTGCTACATCTTCAGCTTTAGCCCCCTCAGCTAAGGCAGTAACCAAATCTTGAATACCAAAGACTATACAATAGCTGTTCATGTTTATCTTTCTCCAATCTCCTTTTGCTGCCAACTCCCCTAATTCTTGAAGAGAAACTCCCAACCTTCTTGCAGTTATCTCAAAGAATCTACCACTTGCCCCAGCACAGATTCCTCCCATTGTAAATCCATCTGGGATAGCATCATATAGAGAGATAGCTTTGTTATCCATTCCTCCAATATCTATGACGGTTGCTTCTCCCTCCTGTTTATCTGCTAAATAAGCGGCTCCTTTTGAGTTAACCGTTAGCTCTTCTTGTATTAAATCAGCGTTGAAGTATTTTCCAACGGTATATCTTCCATATCCTGTAGTTCCTATAGTTTCAACTTGGTCTAATGATATGCCAGCCTCTTTTAAAGCATTATTAACCGCTTCTTTAGCAGATTCAATAACATCCTTTGTATAAATCCATCCTGTTCCAGCTACTTCATCATCTATCATAACAACAGCCTTTGTTGTTGTAGAACCGCTATCAATACCTAAACTTATTCCCTCTTGCTTCTTTCTTGCTAATAAAGATTTTCTTTCAACAATTGTGGTTAAAGCTTCCATTCTTGTTAATAACTCAGAAGCTTTTGTTCTTTCAGTAAATGAATACATAACAACTGGTAGATTTGTGTTTTGTTGAATTAGCTTTCTTACTTCATTTCTAACCAAAGCTCCTTCAGCACATCTGAAACATGTAGCTATAAACACAGCTTCAGCATCTGTATTTCCCTCTATAATAGACATTGCTCTTGCAAACATTAATTTTAAATTAGCTGAACCAACTTTAAACCCTAATCTCTCTTCAACTTCATCAATATATGATAAATCAACTTCAGGGAAAATAAGTTCTCCTCCAACCTTTTGTGCTGCTTTTTCAATTTCGTGATAAACTCCACTCCACTCTGCTCCGCAAGTTAATAAAGCAATCTTTACCATAACTTACACCTAATTCAATATTTATATGGAAATTTTTTTATTAATTCTAACATTTTATTTTCAGATATATATTCCTTTGTGCCTATAATCAGCTTTGGCTCTTTTAGTATTCTACCAAACAATACTACAGGACATTTATTTTTTAATGCAATATCTACTACTTTTTTATATTCTTCCTCTGGAGCTGCTAATATATAAGTTCCCAAATATCTTGTAGCTCTTGGATATGGAAGAGATTTTATCTCAGCTCCTTTCTTTGCTTTAATTAACATCTCTAATAAATTCCCTAACCATCCTCCCCTTGATGCATCTTTACAGGCGTTTATTTTTACTCCTCTCTTTAAGATTTCTAAATATGTATCAAATTTTTTCTTTGCTTTATATATTCTCTCTCCAACATCTCCCTCTACAGGGTCCCCAAGCATAATTAATAAATCTCCTTCTTCAGCTCCTCCATCCCTTATTATTAAATTTTCATCAATTAACTCCCCAAAAACAGCTACTGAAATGCAAGATTTTAGACCTTCAACTGTTTGTGTGTTTCCTCCAATTATTGGAATCTCTAAACCTATACTCTGCTTTCTTAAACCATCAACAGCAAATTTTATCTCCTCATCATTTTTTGCTTGAATAGCATTTAATGCAAATTTTGGCTTAGCCCCCATTGCTACTACATCACATGCTGTATGAATTAAAGCTGTCTTAGCCCCTAATTTTAAAGGATATGGGCCTTCCATATTGACAACCATGTTATTTATAACTATTGCATCATCTCCAGCTTTAATTCCGCTTTTTAAATCATCAATTAAATCATCAAAGTGCCAAAACGCCTTTCTTGGATAGTTTGTTTCTAATATATGCTCTATAGCCATTTTTAGCTCATATTCAAAATTTTCCATGTTTACACCAAAAATTTTATTATTCATTTCTTAATGCTTTTATTGGGTCTAAATTTGCCGCTTTATATGCAGGATATACCGCAGAGATTAAAGATGTCAAAATTCCAAATATAACTTCTAACATCCTTATTATTTTTCATAATTGTAAATATAAAAACTTATATATTTTGTAATTATCTAAAATAGCACCAATAATAATATTATTAAAATATGGTGAAAATATGAACATTTTAAGAAGAGGAAGGTTGGGAAACTCAATAAAAGAAGATGTTGCAAAATACACAACAAGTTTAGATTTTGATAAAGAAATATTTGAGGCAGATATTTTATGTGATATTGCTCATGTGATAATGCTTTATGAGCAAAATATTATTAAAAAAGAAGATGCAAAAAAGATTATTGAAGGTTTAAAAGAAATTTATAAAAAAGGTATGGAAAATCTAAACTTAGACCCATCTTTAGATGATATACACATGGTTATTGAAAGCGAATTAATTAAAAAACTTGGTGAAGACGTAGCAGGAAGAATGCATACTGGAAGAAGTAGAAATGATGAAGTAGCAACAGATTTAAGGATTGCCTTAAGAGAGAAGGTTTTGATAATAGTCAAATCATTGATTGAGATGCTAAAAGATATCTTAAAATTAGCTGAAGAGCATAAAGAGACATTAACTGTTGGATATACACATTTACAACATGCTCAACCAACAACTTTTGCTCATCATCTATTAAGTTATGTTTCAGCAATTGAAAGGGATATTTTAAGGTTGTTAGATGCCTACAAAAGGATTAATATCTCACCGTTAGGTTGTGGGGCAATGGCTACTACTGGATTTAAGATAAATAGAGAGAGAACTAATGAACTTCTTGGCTTTGATACTTTAATAGAGAACTCAATGGATGGTGTTTCAGCGAGAGATTTTATCTTAGAGACTATGGCAGATTTAGCAATATTAGGAACTAATTTATCAAAAATTTGTGAAGAATTAGTTTTATTCTCAACCTACGAATTTGGAACCGTTGAGATTGCTAACGAGTTCTGCTCAACATCTTCAATAATGCCTCAAAAGAAGAATCCTGATGTGGCAGAGATAGCAAGGGCTAAACTATCTAAGCTAAATGGAAATTTAGTTACTGCTCTAACTATTTTAAAAGCTTTGCCTAACACTTACAATAGAGATTTGCAGGAAGTTAGCCCACATTTATGGGATAGTGTTTATACAACAATAGACACAATAAAAATGGTTCATGGGATGTTAAAGACAATAAAAGTAAATAAAGAGAGAATGAGAGAGTTAGCTAATGCAAATTACTCAACAGCAACAGAATTAGCAGATACTTTGGTTAGAGAGACAGGGATTCCATTTAGAACAGCTCATGGCATCGTTGGAGAAGTTGTTAGAAAGGCTATTGATGAAAAAAAGGATATGATTGAAGTTATCTATGAAGTTTTAGAAAAATATAATTTGAAAGTTGATGAAGAAAAAATAAGAAAGGCATTAGACCCTTATGAGAATGTTAAAATGAGGGATGTTATAGGTGGTCCTGCTCCAAAAGAGGTCGAGAAGAGGATAAAGGCATTTAAAGAGAGATTGAATAAATATGAAAAAGAAGTAAATGAAAAAATGCAAAAGATAAATAAAGTTAAAGAAACACTTTTATCCTATGAGATTGGATAAAACATAAACTAAAAAATAACATCTTTCCAAATATATACTGCTATTAATAGCCATATTGCTACTAAAATATATCCTTCTTTTTTTCTCAATTTATAGTTAGATATTGGATAAAAAGCTCTAACTCCAGCTGGAGTCATTGAATCTCCAACTAAATGAGATAAATAACCAGCCATTATTGGCAATATGTAATGTAAAGTTCCATCAACTCCAGGATTTAATTTTAGAATATCCAAAATAGCCCATGCAAACACTGCAAAAATCATCACTCTACCAAGTAAAATTTCATTAGTAACCATTAACAAAGATATCAACCCAGCAAAAACTGAAGATAAGAATGAAAGTTTATAAGCCAAATAACCTAAAATAAAAGATACAAATAACAAAGACCAAAATGTATGAGTCAAAGTCCTATGCTCTGAAAAATATGGAATCAAATATATCAAAAAAACTGAAACTCCCAAAATAAACAAATCAATATTAAATAAATTTTTATCAAAAAAATAAAGCAATATATTTATAAAAACAATCCCTCCAGATATTAAAATTCCTCTTTTAACAATATCTTCTTTAACATCATGGTCTAAATCTGGATATAAAGCCCCAGCTAATGCCAAAAATATCTGTTCTGGAGAAGAGATGAAAGGCAATCCAAATATAAGCCCCAAAATTGTATGTCCTTTCCAATTCATTTTTATCACATTTCAAGCACAATTAAATCTTACAAATTATATCTGGTATGTGCCTATCTTCATATCTATTATATCCTGGTCTTGGTTTGTTAAACTGCTCATTAAGAATTTCTATATCTCTAATATCCTCAACATTAAATAATTTCCAACCTTCGGAGTTTCCACTTTCGCTATATCCACTTACTTGATAAGCTCTTAATTTTTTACTTCCCTTTTCTGTCATAACCAAAACAATGTGGCTCTATAACTCTCCAGCCTTTCCCCTTATAGTTTATTTTTAATCTTCTCATTTCTTTTATTGCTTTACAAATTAACTCATCCATAACATCACTTTCTTAATTTTCTAATAATTCTTTTAGTTCTTCAGGTAAATCATCCCATTTACAATATTCTGCTAATGCTTGAGCAAATATAGGTTTCATCATCCTTAATCTACTCCCCTCATTCAATTTTCTTAATTCTTCACTAAATTTTCTTTTATCAGTATTTTCAATTTATTTTTTGTTTTAGTCATAATATTCCACTACCTTCTTTTTGATTTTAAAATTATTTATGTTGAAAACTAAAATAAATAAAATTTTAATAAAATTTTAAATCAAAAGCTCTACTCTGCTATCTCTAAGCTTATTAAATATTTTCAAAGCAATACTTGGAATAAAGGTTGTTATATAAGTCTTATTTGAACTCTCTACAGCTTTTTTATCATCTCCATTGCATGAATAGGCATTAATTCCTGCTTCATTTAATATTTTGATAGTGGCTTTTTCTACCCAACTATCAGCATCTGAAATATAAATTTCCTCTGCCTTTTCAGCAATTGCCCAACTTATATACCTTCCTCCAATTAATCCTATTTTTTCAGTAGAGATGTCATCAATTGTCTTATTCACTTTTAATTTTCTACATAGATTACTTTCTTTTATAGATGCCCAGTGTGCATCTCCTAAATAAAACCCTCCAATGCTGTAAGGATAGATATTTCCTTTTAAAAAGTTGTTTCCTAAGGCAATTGCTTTAACTATCTCCTTATCTATAAAGCTTGCATTAACATTTCCTGCTTTTATTTCTTCTCTAATTATTCTCATAACTCTTCTTAAACCAAAATTACCTCTTTTTGCAGTTTTTGGAGAATAACCACACATATATCCATGGTGATTTAATGGAAATCCAGTTATTATAGCATTTAAACCACTCCTCAACCCAATTCTACATTCATCCTCATAAGCTCCATTTGTTGCTACAACCCCTCCCTTAACTAAGATTCTTGACACTGCTATAGCTTTAGCAAACGCTTTTAGCCTATCTTTAGCTCTGTTAAATGGAGCTCCCTCAACAACAAACACATCAACATCCAAATCAATACATGCCTTAATTCCAGTTATTAAATCATCATATCCATCTCCAATATGGAAAATTCCTTCTAAACCCTTTCCATATTTTTTAGCTGTTCTTGCAACAACCTCCATCTCCTCTAATGGAGCAGCATGCTCCTCTCCACCCTGCTCCTCAACCACGTTTATACATACAGTTGAAGCCAATCTAACCCAATCTTCAAACTCATCAGCATGCTCTTTTTCTTTCTCTATCAACCTCTTATGAATTCTATCTCTTGGACAGCCTTTAAATGGCGGACCTTTATAATAACAATCCCCATAGCAGTGAGTAATCTCCTTTGGAAATCTCATAGGTCCATACATTCCAAAGTGGTCTATATCTATAGGGACTTCAACATTTTCTAAAACCATTTTCAAAACATCTATTGCTCTTAGATTTTCTTTTTCAGCAATATCTGCCACTGCATAACTACAGATATGAATTGGAAATCCCATATAATCTGTTAATATGCAATTTTCAATAAATTGAGTTAATGTTAATGATGATGAACACGGCCCTACAGCAATTTCAACCAAATCACAACCCATTGGGAATTTTCTTAAATTACTTCCTAATTTTTGAATCTCTTCTAAAGATAAATCATCAACTGCATCAACGACCTCAATAATATCGCTTTCTTTTAATTTTTTTTCATTTAACTTTTTTATTACTATTTTTCTTAGTTCTAATGCTGAATCCAAATTATTTACAGCATCTTTAATAAGTTCTCTCATAAAAATCCCTCAACTTTTCTATAATCTGGAGATACCTATCTTCAATCCTCTCAACTAACTCTAAATCATAGTTATGTGTTTTTAATATAATTGCATTACTATAATTTTTATTCAAATAGTCTGGAATTATTATAATGCCTTTATTAGAAATTTTTATACCCAAATCTTCAATAACTTTTTTAACAAACTCTGTTTTTGGATTAACTTCTATATTTAAATCTTTAGCCAAATTTTTTATTTCTTTTTCTTTATTTTTTAGGAATTCTATTGAATTATTTATTTTTTCTTCATCTCCAATACCTAATTTTCTTAATTCTCCTAAACTTTCAATCAAATCCTTAAAAGTTGCTGACTTAACCTCAAAAATCTCAGCATTTGGATTTAATCTCCTTACTCTATCTTTATAACCTTTAGATATGATTAAAAAATCACAATTGCATTTTTCTTTGTATGGATTGACTATTTCATAATCCTCTAAGCCAATTAAATCAGCAATTTCTTTATACATCTTTGTAATTCCAATTTTCATATTTCCACTTATTAGACGTTTTTTCTAAAACTATTTCTTTTGGTATACCTCTTATTTTTAATATTAACTTATCATTAGTTTCTTTTTTCTCAATCTCTTCATAATTATAAAACGCGATTCCATCAACAACAACTCCATTTTCGTAAATAGACAAATAGTGAGTTTGTTTAAGATTAGATATTAAAAAACCTAAAAATAAAATAAATGATGATAAAATAATAGCCATCATTCCTTTAACAAAATAATATATAATAAAAATTCCCAATAAAACAAAAACCAATCCAAATAATATATGATGCCAATTTCCAATCTTTATAGTTCCTCTATAGATAAGCTTTCCAGTGTTTATTTTCCTAACTTTTGAATATGAATAAAATATTATTGCCAAATAAATTATTGCTATTCCAAAAACTATGCCAATCACATATATAACTCTCAACATCCCTAATAATTGCATTGAAATAACTATTAATGTAAATACAAAGCCATTCCCAATCAAATATAAGTAATAAGGATTTATTCCCCTCATTTTCTCACTAATTTTTATAGTTTATCTTCCATAAACTTTTAAATATTCCTTATATTTCTTCCAATCCAATTTTGGTTTTAAACCCAAATCTACAATCATTTTAACTACTTCTTCTAAATTTCCAGTTTTTGGACTACCTACTCCCTTAATGTTTATTGGATGATTTCTTGGAATAACCGTTGCTATATTACTTGCCCCCCCTAATAAAGCAAATTGCACCAACTCAGCCCCTATTGTTGGTGTTGGTGAAGTAATCCTTATATTTGGAAATAATAGCCTTGTTATAGCTATTGTCTTTGCCTGCTCTAAGGCAGAGCATTTTGGATGATTCTCCATTGGTGTTCCTTTATAAGGATTGAAACCCATTATAGGTATTTCCCCAACATTTAATTCATTTTTTAAATAAAATAAATGCTCTACCCTATCTTCATAACTCTCGCCTATCCCTATTAATAAACCGGAAGATAACTCAATATCATATTTATTGACTAATTTACAAACTCTTATCCTATCTTCCAATTCCTCCCCAGGTTTTAATTTTTTAAAAAGTTCTTCATTTATCGTCTCTAAGTTACAGCAGATTGTATCTATGCCATATTTTTTAAGCTCCTTTATTGCTTCTTCAGTTAAATCTGCTCCAGCATTAACTAAAACCTCTAAGTTTGTATTATCCTTAACTATTTTTAAAGCTCTAACAACCTCTCTACCTTCATAACCATGTGCAGAAGAGCAACTAACTCTTTTTATTCCACTCTCTTCAATTGCTATTGCTGATTTTTTTATATCCTCGTCATTTAATCTAAATGGTTTATAATATCCTTCTTTTGAAGTTCCGGCGGCAAAACCGCAGTATGAGCATTTTGGATTAATCTTGCAAATATTTGTTATATGGATTGTTGAAGTTATTTCAATCTCTTTCTTAAAAAAGTCTCTAACTTCTGAAGCTAATCTAAATAATTTCAAATAATCTCTCCAATTGTCTATTTTAAATAGTTTTAATGATTCATCCTCATCTATAAGCCCATTTTTTATAAATTGTTTGTTTCCTTCTTTTAGCTCTTTAAAATTCTCCTCTATCTTCTCAAATACCATTACATCACCAATCATTATGGTTAAACATCAAAATATCTTACAGCTAAAAAAGATTAAAAAGTTTTCTATTATTCTATAAATTAAAATAAAATAAAAAAATAAAAAATAAAAAAGATTTAAAAAGCAAATTTATTCTTTTTTGTGTTTTTCTAATACCTTCAATGCTGTTGGTAAGATATCTTCTAATGGACCAAAGCACATACTGTCTGCTGTTCCTAATAATGCTGCTGGGTCTAAAGCTTCTTCCATGTTTGCAATTCCTTTCTCTTTCATTAAGTTAAGCATTTGAGTTAAAGCTTCATCTGCCATCATCTGAGCGAAGTCAGCAGGAGCTCCTAAAATCTTTGTAACTGCATCTCTGTAAGCTAATAAACCAGCATAAACTACTGCTGTAACTGCTGAACACATATCACAAACTGGACCTATTAAGTTAGCAGGCATCTTAAATGCTTGACCTCTTGCAATTTTAGCGATTTCATATAATTTGTTAACAGCTTCCTCACTTGCGTAGCCTTCTGCTATATAAACTTGTCCTTTCATCTCTGGAACACATCCTGGGTGGTATGAGGTTATGTTTAAGTCTTCTCTTCCTAAATCCTTAAAGATTTTTGCGAATTTTGTTGTAGGAATTGTACACGCGTGGGTTACAATAGCTCCTTCTGGAATTGCATCTGCAAATTTCTTAATAATGTCTGGTTGTTTGTTTCCTTTTGGTAACCATGTTAAAATAATATCTGCATCTGCAACTGCCTCTCTATCATCTGATGTAACTTTTAAACCAACATCCTCTGGATGGACAAAGTGTATGCATGCCTTTGGTGGTTTTGGTAACTCTTTTGCCTTTGCCTTAACGACTTCTCTAATCTTTGGCATTATACTTTCTGGATTTCCATTTAAGTGAGCTTCCATAACTTCTTTTGGGTCAAATTCATCAATAACAACTAATCCTGGCTCCTCAGCAAAGCATGGGTCTGAAACAATAACTTCTTTAACATCATCTACCAAGTGTAAGAGCTCAGCTCCCATTGTAATTGTTGAGTGTGTTAATGCAATTTCTGGTTTTCCAACTTCTTTAGCAACTTGTGATGCTCTCATGAAGTTTGTAATCCCTGCAGCTGCATGAGTTCTGTAACATCCTGCTCCTAAGATTGCTATTTTCACACTATCACCTTGTTAAATATTTTAAACAATATTAGTAATATTATTGTTATATTTGGTAATATATAAAATTATCTATTTGATTTCAGATAGTAAATAGCCATAAATAAGTATTATCTATCCAAATAATTTCTCTAATAGCCAATATAAAAAATTAAATATGGTCTAAAAAATAGCGATGCATCTGATTGGAGAGGCATCAATATCGAATATCTTTAATGGTAATCCTAAAAAATAGAACTTCTTTCCAACTAAATTTTTTAAATTTTCGTTTAAATTTTCAATAATTAAGATATTATTTGACAGAAGCTTTTTATGCTCCTCAAATCCACCAATTGTGCATGCATCTATGCCAACACATTTTATGTTGCTTTTAATAATATCATCTAAAAAATAAATATCTGGAATTTTTTCGAAATACTCTTCTTTTCCCCAATATTTAGAAAATCCTGTATAAATTAGTAATATATCACAAACAGGTAACTTATTTATCTCAAAATTATTCAAAGATATACAATACCCAACTCCTTTAATTATCAAATCTTTAGAAAAAATTATATTTTCTAAGCCAATATGTTTTGGATAATCTACATGAGTAGAGAGATGAGAGCCCATAACTATCTCTGATATTATAAACTTATCCATCCTTTTTTCAGTAATTTTCAGCTCTGGGTCTCCCGGATATGGAAAATTAATTAAAACCTGGGTTAAATCTAAGATTTTCATGTTTTCACTTTAATTTTATATATTTAAATATATTTTCATTAAGTATATATACCTCTTCAAAACACATATATATAAAGTTTTCGAAAACTATTTATACCATTTTTCAATAAAGATAAATTAGCATATATAGAGGGAGTGATTTGAAAGTAGAAATACTTCATAAAACGCCAAAGGGTTTCTTGATAGGTAGAGGAAAGAGAGAGATAAAGATTGGTTCAGTTGTTATTTTCAAAAATAAGAAAATTGGTAAGGTAGTAGATATTTTTGGACCTGTAGCTAAACCATATGTAAAAATACTCCCAATCAATAAAGATATAGAAGTTTCTGGAATTGCATATATTAAAAACGATAAATCTAAATATAAAAATTCTAAGAAGAAAAATTAAAGTTTTTTGTAAAAAACTATAAACTTTAATGGTGTAGCCTATGGAAGCTCTCAAAACTAAAGAAGAAAAAAACACAAAAGAAAAGAAAATTATAACAAAATCTGGAAAATCTGAAAAAAAAGAAAGTAATATTAGTGAAGAAGATATTATTTGTCCAATTTGTGGTAGTAAAGATGTTGTTAAAGATTATGAAAGAGCAGAGATAGTTTGTGCCAAATGTGGATGTGTTATTAAAGAGAAGTTGTTTGATATTGGACCAGAGTGGAGAGCATTTGACCATGAACAAAAGATTAAGAGATGTAGAGTTGGAGCTCCTATGACTTACACCATTCACGACAAAGGTTTATCAACAGTTATTGATTGGAGAAATAAAGATAGTTATGGAAAGGACTTATCCGCAAACAAAAGAGCTCAGCTCTATAGATTAAGAAAATGGCAGAGAAGAATTAGAGTCAGTGATGCTGCAGAAAGAAATTTAGCATTTGCTTTATCAGAATTAGATAGAATTACATCAAAACTTGGATTGCCAAGACATGTAAGGGAGAATGCTGCTATAATTTACAGAGGAGCTGTTGAGAAAGGATTAATAAGAGGAAGAAGCATTGAAGGAGTAGTTGCAGCTGCTATTTACGCAGCTTGTAGAAGATGTAGAGTACCAAGAACATTAGATGAGATTGCTGAAGCTTCAAGAGTAGATAGAAAAGAAATTGGAAGAACATATAGATTTTTAGCAAGAGAATTAGGTATAAAATTAACTCCAACAAATCCTATCGATTATGTGCCAAGATTTGCATCCGAACTTGGATTGCCTGGAGAAGTTGAATCTAAGGCAATACAAATATTACAACAAGCCGCTGAAAAGGGATTAACAAGTGGTAGAGGCCCTACTGGAGTTGCTGCTGCAGCAATATATATCGCAAGTGTCTTACTTGGCTGTAGAAGAACTCAAAGAGAAGTTGCTGAAGTTGCTGGAGTGACAGAAGTGACAATAAGAAACAGATATAAAGAGCTAACAGAACACTTAGATATTGATGTTACTTTGTAAGTTGAAGAAATTATTTAAAAATTTTTGAGTTAATAGAATTTAATCATTTTTAAGGTGGTATATATTGGGATTATTTGATAAAATTCAAAAAAAGACTGAAAAAAGTATTATAAAAGAATCAAAACCTACATCAGCAGATAAAAAATCTGTTACAAAAACTGAAAGTTTATTATCAAAACGTAGTGAAATTAAAGATGAAAATGTATTAGATTCATATGTAGTTAATGTTGATGATATAAGTGTAGAAGTAGTGATAAAGAAAGAAGAAGGTTATATCTATTATTTAATACCAGAAATTGAAAAGATTGAAAATTCACTATCAAAACTTTCAAAAGAAAACATTAATTTAATAAAAATACAGATTGGAGAGCTTGGATTAATTGAATATAAACAAATAAAAGAGTATTTATCTGATTTTTCCGTAAGATATAATTTAAGTATTCCATATATTGATTCATTAGCTAAGTATTTTTATCTAATATCAGGTAGGTTAGGGTTATTAGAAATACCATTACACGATGACCAATTAGAAGAAGTTATGGTTAATGGATATAACGTTCCAGTATTTGTATTCCATAGAAAACACCAAATGTGTGAAACAAATATTATATTAGACAGAAACGAAGTTGATAGAATCATAGAAAGTATTGCAAATTTAGTTAATAGACCAATAGATTCAAGAGTCCCAATGCTTGACGCTTTCTTACCAGACGGTAGCAGGGTAAATGCTACTACAGCAGATATAACAATGAATGGAGCTACTTTAACAATAAGAAAGTTCTCTAAACGTCCATTAACAGTTATAGATTTAATAAACTTTGGAACATTAGATATAGATACCGCAGCTTTTTTATGGCAAGCAGTTGAAGGATATTTTGGAGCTAAGCCAGCTAATACATTAATAGTCGGTGGAACAGGTTCTGGAAAAACTACCTTATTGAATGTTTTATCATTATTTTCAATGTATAATGAAAGAATTATTACCATAGAAGATACTCCAGAATTGCAAATTCCTCATAAACATGTTATAAAAATGGTTACAAGACCTGCAAGACCTGGAATGCCTGAATATGAGGTTACAATGGACGATTTAATTAAAAATGCTCTAAGAATGAGGCCAGATAGAATATTTGTCGGAGAAGTTAGAGGAGAGGAAGCACACTCATTACTAGTTGCTATGAATACAGGGCATGATGGTGCTTTAGCTTATGATGAGCCTATATATTTATCTAATGGAGATATCGTAGAGATAGGAACATTTGTAGATAAATTTTTTAAAAAATATAAATCAAAAAGTGTTAGAGAAAAAAATGGTTTTGAATTTATAGACATATCTAATGAAAATATATTTATTAAGAGCTTCAATAAAACCACATTAAAAATTGAAGATAAACTAATATCAAGAGTTTGGAGAAAAAAATATCATGGAAAAATGTTAAAGATAAAAACAAAAAGTGGTAAAGATATTGTCTTAACTTATGACCATCCAATATATATTTTAAAAGATGGAAAAATATTAGAAGTTAATGCTGAAATGGCTAAAGTTAGTGATTATATTGCACTTCCAAGAGACTTAAAAATTCATGAGAAAGAAGATATAGAAAATCCATCATCAAAAAATGAGCTACATAGAATTAATACTCTAAACACTAACGAATTAAAAATTTTAGTAAATTCAGATATATATTGGGATGTGATAATTGATATTCAAGAAATTTATTATGATGGATACATTTATGACTTAACAGTTAAAGATAACCACACCTATATTGCTGGGAAGTTTGGAGGGATTATTGTTTCAAACTGCTCAGGGACATTACACGCAAATAGTGCCGATGAGGCTATTTTAAGATTAACAAGCCCTCCAATGAATGTTCCAAAAATTATGCTAACAGCGTTAGATTTTATTATAAACCAGCAAAGAATTAGAAGAGGTGGAAAAACTGTAAGAAGAATTTTAGAAATTATAGAGATTGTTAAAGGTGGTGGAGAGGGTCATGAAATTGCCAAAACTAAGCTTTATGAGTATAATGGTATAAAAGACCATTTAGAAAGAAGAGGAATATGTATGTGGGAAGAGGTAGTTTGTGAAATTGCAGGTATTTCAAGAGAAGAATTACTAAGAGATAGAGAAAATAGAAAAAAAGTTATAAGTTATTTATATAAAAACAATATCAGAAAACTTGAAGATGTCTCTAAGTATATTATGGCTTATCAATCTGACCCTGAAAAACTTTTAAAATTCCTATCTATTTAAATTTATTTTTATTTGGGGATTAAAATGCTAGAAAATTTAAAAGAAAAATTTAAAAGAATTAAAATAAAGATTGACATATTTTTATATAAATGGGGACTTAAATCATTAGATGCCAAATTACTGTCTGAAATGAAAAAAATGGGTGAAAAGTTAGGAATTAAAATTTCTGAGTTCTATGATGTATATATTGAACCTGAAGAAATGCTAACTTATGAAAAGTTCAAAAAATATGAGTTTTTATTATATGAAGAAGAATTTATTAAGAAATCTGCTGAATCATTATCTAATATTTTTAAAAATGTAAAAATTCTATCAAGAAACCAACTTAAATATATAGGATTTGAAAATGAGATAGAATATTTTAAAAAAGTAATTGTATATATGATATTTGTTTTTATTGTGTTGTTATTTATGGGACTCTTAGATGAAAATATTATTGGAGGTCTGTTAAATGGAATTATTGGTTCAATTATTGTATTAATACTGTCAATATTTTATCCAAAAATTAAGTTAATATTGTTTAAAGGAGAGATAAAATTACAAGTGTTATTTACTTTACTGTATATGATATCAATACTTAGGGCAGGAGCTTCTCTTCCCGAGGTTCTTGAAAGTATATCCAAAAGTAATGAATACGGTATTGTAGCATTTGAAGCAAAAACTATAATTAGAGATGTTAATATGTCCGGTTATAGTTTGGCTGAAGCTCTTGAAAGAGCTAAACTAAGAACTGAAATTCCATTATTAAAAAAATTATATGACCAAATGATTATAGGGTATAATAAAGGTAATCTACCATTACTATTAGAAAAACTATATGACGATATCGTTAGAGAATCTATGATTAAATTAGATTCGTCTAAATTTATGATCCAAAACTTAGGAAACTTGGCATTTGGTGTAGGGTTAATTCTTCCATTTAGTGGGATGATTTTATCAACCATGATAGCTAATCAAGGATTTCCCGGAATATTAAACGCCTTAGATCTTTTATTAACAAAAATTGGTCCCTTACTAACATTAATATTTGGAATCTTTGTTAAATTTAAGGTTGAATAAAGTGATACTCATGAAATATCTTGAACTTTTATATTATCACACCATTAAGAAAAATACTATTATCCTAAAAAAATTGGGAAGGAATATTGATGATAAAAAATTTATTGTTTTTATAGTAGTTATTGTAATAATTTCCATTATTATAGGGTTATACTTTAATTTAACCATTAAAAGTATTGTCATATTAACAATTTTATATATGGGAGCAACAATGTCCTTACCATCCATACTATATGAAAATAAAATAGAAACGCTTGAAAATAACATCCCACAAGCCCTTTATATTATGATATTAGCTCTTGAATCTGGGAGGTCTATAAACGAAGCGTTAGATGAAGTCGTAAAAAGTAATATAAAAGAAGTTAGTAATGTTTTTAGGAAAGTTCTCTATTTAATGGAAAAACAAAAGGTTAGTTTTGAAGAAGCTATGACTGTTGTATCCCATTTATATGATTCTAAAGTTTTAAAGATGTTAACAAGAATTATGATTGAAAATAGAAAATATGGAGGTGACTTAGCGAATTCATTAAAAATTTTAGCTAAGACTCTTGATGATTTTAAAATGTATAAAAGACAATTAATGAGTGTTACGGCTACAGGTTTAGCTATTGGTTTTATTATATTATGTGGCGTCATTCCAGCAGTCGCTGGATTATTAGGTGCTTATCTAATAACTATATCCAACATGCTAGGCGGAATAACTCCATTACCTCCAGTTAATCCAGAAGATATATCAAGAGGTTTAGAGACTATACAAATAGGGACAGCAATTATAGGAGCTCTATTTGCAATTCCCATATTCGGATTAAAAATTGGAAGGATGTTCTTTATCTCAGCTATAACTATGACTATTGGTATTTTAGCGTATTACTCAATTCTAAAATTCGCTCCAGGATTCTTTACATAAATTGTTACTAAGAAACTCTGCTTTAGGGCGGTGATGAATTCAGACAAATCTTTCAGATTTCAGTACACTCTCCTTGCTTCACAAGGAGATAGGGGAGAAAGAAGGAGACATAATTTTATATATTAATGTTGTCCTATATAATATAGTTATTCTGGAATTAAATCCCTACCAAAGAAATACCACCACATCATACGGACTACCAGAAAGGTGTCTATGTTGGAAGTAACGAGAGTTTTAACGATAAATCTAACGAGAAAATTAACAGACGAACAATGGATTATCTTAAACCATTTAACTTATTTCTCATCAAAATTATGGAATGTTGCTAACTATCAAGTTATGCAAGGCAATATAAAGATTAATGAATTAGAAAAGAAACTAAAAACTAATTTTTGGTATAAAAACCTTCATTCACAGTCAGCACAAGCAGTTTTGCAGAAATTAAAAATCGCATGGCTCAACTGCTTTAAACAACATACGAAGAGACCAAGATTTCAACCTAAAAATGGACATTTTCCAGTGAAATGGAAAAAAGATGGACTTAAAATTATCGGTAATAAGTTAAGATTGTCCTTATCAAAGCAAACAAGACAATATCTCAAAGAAAAGCATGGCATCGAGTCCAAGTTTCTATGGGTAGAGTTCATGCAAAATTCAAAGAATTTTGCTACTCGTAGCAAAGCTACGATGCCGAAAACTCTACCGCTCGATGTCATGCAGGTTAAAGAGGTTGAGATTGTTCCTCACGATATTTATGGGCAGAGATTTTATGTTCTACATTTGATTTATAAAAAGGAAGTTAATCCAGAAAAACCTAAGAAAGAAAAAGTAATGGCAGTAGATTTAGGAGTGAAGAACTTAGCAACTACAGTGATACAAGGAGATAAACAACCATTAATATTCGATGGGAAAATTTTATTGTCTAAATTAAGGTGGTTCGCTAAAGAGATAGCGAGAGTTAAATCTCAAATTGCAGAACAAGGTTTGAAGACTTGCAAGCAATTATCGAAGTTAGCGGTGAAGGAAAGGAATTATATTAATGACTATATTCACAAGATTAGCAGAGGGATTGTAAATTTAGCGAAAGAAAAAGGAGTTTCGAAGATTGTTATAGGAAATTTAAGTGAAAATTTAACTAAAATTGATATTGGAGATAGAATAAATCAGCAACTGCACAGAATTCCGTTCGGAAAACTAATACATAAAATAACTTATAAAGCTGAAGAAGAAGGAATAACAGTAGATTTGGTGAATGAAAGTTATACATCTCAAAAATGCAGTGTTTGTGGAGTAATAAAGAAATCGAATAGGAAATATAGAGGTTTATATGTTTGTTCTGAGTGTGGAGCTGTTATTAATGCGGATGTTAATGGTGCGAGGAATATTTTATTTAAGGTAGTCCCGAATCCCGAAAGGGATAGGGATAGTGGGCTTGGCAACCCATGGAGGGTGAGGGTTTTTAACCCTCTGCTCTCCTAAAGAAACCTCTGCTTTGGGCGGAGAGTTGTCATCTAAGTATATTATTCTATTATTTTAAAAGATTATTTATCTCCTCATTTAATAAAATAATTCGTTTAATTGAAGGATGGTTTTCACCAAGTTTCTTTTCAAATTTTTTTATAACATCATCTATTTCTACCCTTTTAGTTCCAAATATTAAATTATCTGCATGAGTTACAATCTTTTCTTCTAAGGTTATTGGCAGATAATCTTTTGGTGGTAATCCAAGCTCTATAGCTTCTTCTTTTGTTATTCCTGCTCCAATGTGTCTCTCAGCTATTAATGCAAGTTTCTCATCAAATCCTAACTCCCTCAAAATTTCAGCCCCTACAATTCCATGCTCTATCCCATGAGTTTTACTTCTTCCAATATCATGCAATAAACCTCCCAATCTAACAAGCTCAACATCAACACTATATCCGTTGTTTTTTATAGCCAAAGCTAATTCATAGGCATATTCTGAAACTGCTAAACAATGTTCTACCACATCCTTAGAACATAAATTTTTTAAAATAGATAATGCTTTTTCAAACTCCATGTTCTCACTCTAAATTTAATAGTTGGAAAAATTATACACAAGTTAAGTTTTTCATTTAAAAGTTATTTTAAAAAAGGATTGTTCTTTAATTCTTCCTCTAAAAATTTTATTTGCTCCTCTAAATCTTTAATTAATTTACTATTGTCAAATTCTTGTAGCATATTTCCACAACCAGGACACGTAAATCCATAATCCATTGCTTCTTCAAATGTAAATCTTACATTACAATTTGAACAGAAGAAAAACATGTTATTTTTCTCAAACTCTAACTTTTCTTTAAGGTCCTTAATTAACTCATTTATCTTCTTTTTTACTACATAAGGAAGTTTTTCAAGTGTTGGCAGCCAGGTATAGGAATACCAATTGGTATCTTCATCTTTCCATCTTTTGTAATCAACCAATCTTGCATCATACAACTTATAAAGTAATTTCCTAACTACATTAAGCTTTACACCAAGTTCTTTAGCAATCTCTTCCTCTGTAGTCTCACCTTTCTCTAAAAGTATATCAATAACTTCAAATCCTTTTTCTTCTCCTTCAAATATATTAAATAGAACTTCTTGAATCAGAGGGTCGTTTAACATTTCATATATCCTCTCTATCTTGTTTTCTTTTGTCATACTCTGCACACTCCTTATAAACGCTGTTTATTATTGATTTAATGTTTTCTTTTGCAATTACTGTAGCTATAGGTTCTCCTTTCTCTATAACTGCATTTTTCTTTGGAATATCATATACAAAGTCTCTTTTTGATATATTTGCAATAATTTTTTCTTTAGCAAACAATATCCTCTTTATATATGTCTCTTTTAGTTTAATTTCTTTGGTATATTTGTTATTTAATAGAGCTTTTGCTAAATTTTGAGATGCACTCAGCTCTATAGTTTCAAACGTTCCTAAAATTCGTGGGTTTATATCAACAATACATGGCTCATTATCTTTAATTAAAAAATCAATTCCACTCATTCCTTTTAGTCCAAAAGCTTCTATAACCTCACTAAATATTTTAATAAACTTATTTGGCAAATTTAGATATGGTGTTAAATTTCCAGCATACATTCCCTTAATAATAATTTGTTTGTTAAAGGTTATAAATGTATTGCCTATAAAGTTAGCACTAAAACTTTTCCCTCCAATATACTCTTGAGCAATAATTGGGAATTTGATATTACAAATTAACTCATCACTATAATCATTTAAATTCAGCTTTATAACTCCTCCTCCACTACCGTAAATAGGCTTTAAAACACAGGATTTAAATTCTTCCAAAAATTTATATAATTGAGTTTTATTGTTAATTTTCTTTGTTTCTGGTACATTAAAACCTAAATTTTTTAATTTTTTACATGTTTTAAATTTATTGGATATTTCATTTATCTTTTTTGGCTCGTTGCCTACAACATTATCCCATTTTGGAACTTTCGAATTTTCGAATTCAAAAACACCCGAAGTTATAAAGATATAATCAACTTCATCAACTAATTCATTAGCTATCTCAATTAATCTATTCTCATTATAATTTTCTCTCAACCTTCCATGAGCTAAAGGATTTATCAGATAATATATTTTATCAGCATTTAAATCTTCTGGGGCATAGTAAGAAACAGAATATACATAGAATCCTAATTTTTTGAGAGAATTAACTACAGGTCTTGTATTAACTCCTAAAACCAAAGCTTTCAAATTCTCCCCCATTATAATTTGATAAAAATAGAAATAAAATAATCTATAAACTCAAAGTATTATTCTAGTTCTCTCCGTAATTCTCCAAGAGTTGCTACTTTTTCAGCAAATGCATCATGTCTATGAATACTTTCCATATTTATTTGCCTAATTGAAACCTTTGTTTCATCTGGTAGATGTTTAAACTTCTCTACAACTCTTTTAGCCATCTCTCTAACACAATCCTCAACAAACTTAGGATTTTTATGGCTTTGTTCAACAACATAAGCTTCATCAGCTCTCTTCAAAATTCCATAAATCTCAGCACTCATGGATTTTTTAATTATATCAATGATATCCATAATCTCAATATCATAACCTGTAGGAACTTCTAATATAATTCTACCAATTCCTCTCTGGTTGTGAGTAGCAAAGATAACAGAATCCAATATTTTCTCAATATCTTCATCAGAAAATCCTTTTTCCTTTAAATTTCTAATAGATATCTCTTTTATTAAATTTTGAGCACATGGACAAGCAGTGATGCCAATAACTTCAGCCCCAACAATTTTTGTTATTTCAATTTTATCATCTTTCTTTATTCCTTTAGCTCCACCCATAATTTTATGTATCTCTTGAGAATATTTCTCAGATATTGGGCTTTTCTCCTTAGTCATGAAATCACTAACCATAAAAACCTCTGCTTCTGTAGCGTATTCATGTTTTTCAAACAATCTCTTAACAATCTCTTCACAAATTGTTTCTATCTCATAACTCTCCATCTCTAATGCTTCATCTATAATTCCCTCTATAACTTCAGGATTTCTTGACATGTGAATACCTTTTTGTGAGCTCGGCAAATTAACAAAAACTTCAAAAGTAGATAATAAAATAATAGGTCGTTTATTTTTTCTTTTTAATCTAACAAGTTTTTTTAGATTTGTAACTCCTACTCTTGTTAAAGATATTTTAACATCTGGCTCAAAATTTTGAACATCACATCTCCAATTCATCATCTTCACCTATTAAAACATCCCTAAGTTCTTTAGACAGTCTATAATACACATTGTTTCCATCCCTTTCTTTATAAATATATCCCATCTCATAAATGTCTGATAAATGTGTTCCAATAGTACTTGGTGATTTTTTTAAATATTCAGAAAGTTGAGTTACAGTTGCAGAACCTCCAAGCTCCGCCATTGCCCTAACAATCTCTGACTGGGCAGGAGTTAAATGATTTAGAATTTGATGCCCTACACTAATCCCAAGAGAATGCATAGCCTCTTTAACTACTCTCTCATCTATTTTGGTTAAACCTTTTCTTATAGCTATTGATATAGACTCAGAGCAAGTCATTATTATCTTTCTTGGAATACCATCACACTCTTCAACAATCTTGTGTATAGCATCTTCAGTAAACGGCTCAAATTCCTCAGCACCATCTATATGCGCATCTTCTAATCTTCTTCTAATTAAATCATAGGACTCATCTTTTGATAAAGGAGGCATATTTATTATCTTTGGAATTCTATCTTTTATTGGTGGAGATATTTTTGTCAAATCATCCATTAATGTTGGGGAACCTGCCATGAAGGTTAAAATTCCTTCTTCATACAAAAATGAGTGGAAAAATTGTAATAAAGATAAACAGCTTTTTTTTGCAAATTGGTCTGCTTCATCAATTAATATTATACATAACTTATCCTGGCTTTTAACTTCATTTATTAAATATTCTAAATCTCTTTCAATTCTCTCTCTTGGATAATGTATAGGAACTTTATCTCCATAGTTGTTTAACTTTCTATACATGTCCAAAATTCTGTTTGAATGCTCCATATAATCAGATTTTATAGTTCCACTCATAGTTAGAATATTTTCAGTTAATATATTGTATAAAAGTTGTATCAAAAATTGTCTTGGCGTTATTTGAGAGGCTGTTAGCTCAACAACCCAATGTCCTTGCTTTTTTGTAGCATAGTATATGATGTTGAGCATTGAACTCTTTCCTATCCCCTTAGTCCCAACTATTGCAGCATTGGCTACACTACCATGCAAAGCAGAACCTAAGATCTCTCCAATCTCCCTCAACTCACTAACTCTACCAACAAAAAACTTTGTATTGCCTCTTATTGGCTTCTCAGAAAATGGATTATATTTTAATTTCAATTTATGCATGGTGCTTGCTATAGAGCTTGCAGATTTTTGTATAAACTCTATTGGGTCCATGTTTCCACCGATAATAAAATATGAATTAATTTGAATTGATAATTATAATGTTCTGTAGTGGTTTCGAATTTTTGTTCTAAGTGTATTATATAGATTTCGAAAAATAGAATAATAGATGTAATTAATTATTAATTAATTTAAATATTTTGTTATATATTTTATTTTTAAAAATATTATGAATCAAACAATAAAATTAAAAAATATCGTGAATCAAATAATATTATATATAATGCAAATAAACATCATTCTCAGAAACAAACTTGAATAAAAATAAAAATAATATATATATTATTCTAATGAAATAAAATTAATTTTAATTCTTCTCATGGGAATTATTACAACACACGAAAAATAAAATATCGTGAATCTAAACTTATAATATACAAAATACTATGAATCAAAAATTATACTCTAATTAACAATATATTAAAACTATATACTATTAGTAAAGAAAAATATAAAATTGGAATATAAAAGAAATAAATAAATACATGCTCTATCAATACCTATATTCAAACAAAAATTTTTAAAATATTGGTAATACTGCAACGAAAAATTAGTGGGTAAAACTATATCGTGAATCAAAAGATTTATAAGTAAGTATAGTAAATATAATTGAACACCAATAACATAAGAGCAAAAAAATAATTTATATCAAAAATAAAGGTGTTATAAATGGAAAGATTACCATACGAAATCATATCAACTATATTTAGAAAAGCCATTTTACATTATGTGTTAATACGTGGCACAACTTATCCACAATCACTCGCAGAGAATTTAAATATATCGAAAGGTCTTGCAAGCTCTTTTTTAAGGTTGTGTTCAGCTCTAAACATAATGAAGAGGGAAAGAGCAGGACATAAGGTTATATATTCATTTACCTCAAAAGGATTAGCGATATTAAAAAGATTAGCCCCAGAAATATTCGATTTGAGTTTTTCGAGTGTTTTCGAACAATTACCTAAAAAGAAAATTGCTACTAAGTATTACCCGGTAGATAGGATAGGGTTTGAAATCAGATGGAAAGAAGATAAACTTGGAGGATTTATATTTTCGTTCTTTGATTCCAACGGAGAGCATTTAGGAGACGTTTTTAGAAGCAATAGAGGTCATTGGTGGTGTGTTATCTGTCAGAGTGATAACTGTAAACATATTAATTATCTGAAAAAGTTCTACAACACATTGAAAAATCAGGATTAATAAATTTCGAATTTTCGAGTCGAATGTATGTATATGGATATCAGATGAGCAAGAATTTTTCAAAGAACAGATTATCACAAAAATAAGATAGAGATTACTGTATATTATTTTGTATAACAAACAGTTAATGTTGGATTTTTATATTCATTTGTTGTTTTTTATTTTTATTTTTTAAAATAACAATTTTTTTAACATTGTTTTTTGTAAATATTTTGTAATATATTAAATTTAAACTAAAAACATAAAATTTTTATGTTTTTAACTTATATTGAGAAAAAAAGTATAATAATATAATAGTCATGTTTGTGATATTCACAACCATTATTAACTCTCGATAGAATATCTTCTCATATACATACATTCAACTCGAAAATTCGAAAATCTTATAAGAAGTTAGTATTTAAATTGAATTTCTTAAAATATTAACAATATGTCAAAAAATAAAACAAGATTTTGTCACAACTTTGCACAATCAATAAATATTAACACTATCGTCCAGGTTAGTATGATAATCCTTAACTCTATATATTCTTCGAAAATTCGAAAATCCGTATATTCCACGGTATACTATCTAACAAAAAAATAGAGAACCAATGAAAATAGTTATTTTTAGATTTTTTAATGAGCTCTAAAAGGATGTTTCTATTTAATCTTATTTTAAACCTAACTCTACCTTTGTGTTTTATTTTTGTTAATATACCTAACTCAACCAATTCGTCTAAATATCTGTATAATGTTGATAATTTGTAATTAACCTTATAGATGATATCTTCAACTTTAAACTTCCGTAACTCTATTATTGCCTCAACCAATTTTCGATATTTCGAATCCACTATATATGGTAAAATTTTAAGCCATGGTATTTTTAGCTCTCTAAGATTTTTTATTTCCCTTTTTGAGTGTCTTAGTATTAAATATATTGTTTCTAAGTTTCCATTAGTTATTTTTAGTAAATAATCAGCCACTTTATTGCTTATATAATAACCATGAATCTTTGCAAAGTATTTTATAGCTGCTTTTGTATTTAAAGTACCTTCTGGAAAAATTTCTCTAATTTCCTCATGACAATCAATTGGATATCTTATCACAACACTTAAATTGTTTTTTCTTAATTCTTTAACAAAGTTTATAAAACTCTTTCCATAATGCCATTTCCGTATGTCATGAACATCAAAAACAATTATTGGGTTTAAAACTTTTAATAATGAGATTATTTTCCCAATGACTTTTTCAAAATCCCATGTCCTTATATTTTTAAATAAATCTCCTATTCCTCTATACCATGCTTTTTTGGCTCTGTAGTATTTATCAAATTCAATTTTGTTGTTAATATATTCTAAAAGATTTTTTAACCAGCTTGCTTTTTTGTAATCTTTAAAGAGATAATATTTATCTTTGATTTGATAGACAATCTTTGCTATCGTCTTTTTTAAATTTGGTGTTGCTAAAATTCTAATTATTGGTATATTATTAACTACTTCAAAATTTCCGTTTTCATCTAACTCTAACAAATTTCCTCTATCTGTTGGAATTAAATATAATCCATTTAAAAATTCTTCAGGAACTGCTCTTATTATTTTCATTTTTTAACCCTCTTTATTATAGCTAAGGAGAGATAATCATTAAATTCATCGAAATTCAACTCATCTAATTTACCAATTACTACTTTTTCATCTTCAAATGTTACTCTCTTTACTAAACCAACTATATAATCATCTCTATTCTTTATTTTTTCTAACTTTTCTTTTAAATTTTTTGTTTTCATAATAATTATTGTGTCAAATTCATTAATATATTTCTCTAAATCTTTTCCCTGTGGAAGAATGCATAGTTTTTCATCGCCTTCAACTAATGGGATTTTCAAAGCTGCTGCAGAAGCAAAGATTGAAGATATTCCATTAATTATCTCTATCTCAACACCTTTCTCTCTTAAAAGTTTCCAAACATAAGAGAATGTGCTGTAAAGTGTTGGGTCACCAATTGTTATTATAGCAACTTCCCCATCTTCATTTAAAACTTTCTCTAAAGCATTTCCCCAATATTTTTTTAATTTGTTTTTATCTTTAATCATTGGGAATAATAGCTCCTCTATTTCCTTTCCATAAATGTAATCCTTTATAATCTCATAAGCGATAGATTTTTTTCCTTCTTTAGATATTGGAACAAATATTTTATCCACTTTTTTTAAAATTTCCAATGCTCTTAAAGTTAGTAGCTTTTTGTCTCCAACTCCTACACCAATACCATAAACTTTTTTCACCATTTAAGCTCACCAAAAAATTATGTTCTAAAAACATCTTCTTCTTTTGGTCTAATTAAATCTTTTCCTTTTCCATCACCAAATGGGACTTTAGCCCCTCTAATTATCACAACAGGGATTCCTTCATCAGCTTCTCCCATAACAACATTTGCCATACTTGCCAACTCATCGGCAATAGCAACTTCAGTAGTTTTTAACTCCCTTCCAAATAAATCTTTTTCTCCTTTTCTATCCCACAATGCCAAGATTCCACTAACACCTATTGCTATTCCAACAGCTCCCTTCCTAAAAGGTCTTCCAACACTATCAGATATTATAACCCCTACTCTTTTTCCAGTTAATTCTTCAATCTCTTTTCTAATTTTTTCAGCACTCTCGTCAGGGTTTCTTGGCAGGGTTTTTATACCTAACACATTACTTTCATCAACACCGCTATTGGCACAAACAAAGCCATGTTTTGTTTCTGTAATAATAAAATTCTTTCCAACTTTAACTACTTCTTTAGCTTCATCTAAAATAACTTGAACAACTTTTGGGTCTTTTCCAGTTTTTTCAGCTAATTCAATAGCTTCTTTTGAAGGAATTATTTTGTCTTTATCTATTACGTTTCCTTCTAATTTTGAGATTAACGTTTCTGCAATTACAATAATATCCCCATCTTCAATTGGATATTGGGCTATTAGTTCGGATAAATTTATATCTTCATTTCCTTTAAATATTGGTAGTTCTAAGCCAATAACCTTCACTTTTGTCTTTTCTTTAATCATATAAACCACATCTACATATTTTTGGGCAGTTAATTTATAGGACTTTTGCAGTTTATATATTATTTTAAGGAATTCAGATGCCTAAAAGGCATCAAAGGTCATTGTTGTATTTATTTCCTGCGAAAGTCCTATTATAGCTTTGTGCAAAAGTATCTTAAATAAAATAAGGCATTAAAGAATGCCTTCCAAAAGGAAGGCATTCAAATTTTTCCTTTTTAATGTTTATTTTATTTTGCACAAAGCTATATAATTCCATTATATTAAATTTTTGCAATATTAAAAACTTTAGATTAGAATCCAAATTCCCAGTAGTATTAATATTGTCCCTGATATAAGATTTACTATTTTAGGATTAATTTTTGATAATATCTCTTTTCCTTCAACACCTAAAGAGCTTAATATAATTATTGGAATACCAAAACCAATTGCATAAACAAATAATGCAAAAAATCCATATAATATATCACCTTTTGTTGAAATATATGATAAAATGCTAACTAAAACAGGGTCTGCACATGTATTTGCTAAAACTCCATAACAGAAACCAAATAAAAAAGAACTTAAATATTTAAATTTTCTATTTTTATTTATCACATAAAGAGCTTTATTCCAGATTTTTCCTTTAGCACTAAAATTAAAGATTTTTATGTTATAGTTTAGAATCATCAAAACTCCAAAAATAATTGCTAAAATTCCAGCAATAAACTTTAATCTATATAAATTAAATACTGAACCAAATAGTGAAAATAAAACACCTAAAATACTAAATATTGTTGCTAACCCTAAAACAAAAAATAGTGACACAAAAAACCCATCTTTTTTATTATTTGATATGCTAAAAGTGTATGCAAGAGATATCGGCAAAATACTTAAAACACACGGTCCTAAAGCCGTAAAAATCCCAGATAAAAAAATTAAAAGTAAATCCATATTCCCACATTTATACCTTTAACTGTTTTGCTTTTTCTCTTATCTCTTCTGGATTATATCCAACTGTTACATCAATTATTTTTCCATCTTTTACATAAAATATTGTTGGCACAGCCCTAATTCCATATTTTTCAGCAATATCCTTATTCTTATCAATATCTATTTTAATCACTTTATATCCTTCTTTTTCTAATTCTTCAATTGTTGGTTCTAATTTTTTACAATAGCCACACCACTCAGCAGTAAATTCGACGATACATGTTCCATTAAAATCAAATTTTTTATTTTTTACGTTTTCATTAATATTTATACATCCACAAAATAAAATTCCAATGGAAATGAATGTTAATATAGATAGTATGTACTTTTTCATTATATCACTGGTTGTGTGTGATTGTGTATTAACTATATATCTTGTTTGTATATAAAACTATGTTATTAAATATTGATAAATTTATCATAAAAATTATGTCAAAAATCTATGTGAAAATAACAAAAGTTTATATACTGTAAAATCGAAAAGTTTATATATGTGGTAGTACATAATGTTTGTTCGTAGGTAATACACAACTATGAATATCTTACCTTCCATAAAATTGTCTTATGATTATTAGGGGTGGTGTAAATGATAAGAAAGTTTAAAGTTAAAGGGTTAAGAAGTCCTTCTTTATTAATAGACATGATTTTAAGTGATACAAAAGATGGAATTTTAGTTGTTGAAACCGATGGGGAAGAGCAAATAAAAGATATTGAAAATTTAATGAAAAAATACAACTTAAAGTATGAAGTTGATGGAAATGTAGTTAAAATCTATGTTGGGGAAATTAAAGCAGATAAAACTATTAACGTTGTAGGAGCTACATGTCCAGGACCTATAATGATGGTCTCTGACATGTTATCAAAAATGAAGAATGGGGAAGTTTTAGAGATTATCTGTGGAAAAAATGCCTTAACTGATTTAACAGAAGGATTAAAAGGAATGGGTAATGAAATAATAAAAGTTGAAGATAAAGGAGATGGAACTTACAGAATATTGGTTAAGAAAGGAGAAAAGAAAGAAGAAAAAGCAGCAGCAATAACAAAAATTGATGAGCTCTTCATCATTAATACAACAGGAACAGGAAACGCTGAAAAGGCTTATGCAACATTTATGATGGCAGATGTTGCTTTAAAAATGAACTTAAAGCCAACAATATTCTTAATGATGGATGGAGCAAGCTTAGGTTTAAAAGGAGAATGTGACAAAGTTAAACATCCTGCATTTCCAAAACTTGGAGATTTAGTTAGAGACATTCTAAAAAGAGGAGTAAAAGTATATGTTTGTGAGTTAAGTGCACAGTTTAGAGGAATTAATGAAAATAACTTAGAAGATGGATTTGAGATTGCAGGAGCTCCAACATTCTTAAACTATCTATCAAAGCCAAATGTTAGACCTGTATGGTTGTAAGTATAAAAAAATGTATAGTTGTAGTGGGGGAGGGTTAGAAAAGTCATTTCTATCTATTTATCTATCTTTCATCCTCTGTTTGAAGTATTAGGATAAGAACTGTGCAATGCTAAAGAAAATAGCTTATAAAAAATTTTTAAAAATATTGAAGGTGATTAAAATGAATGATGTAGTAACATTGGTTTCCTTATCAATAATATTTGGTGCAATGCTTTCTGGATTTGCTACATTTAGATTAACAGGAATGAGATTAATGCCACATTTCGCGTCTTTAATAATAGCCTTTATATTAACTTTAGCTTCATTATTCGTAGATAGCAATATAGTTGGATATTTAGCAATAGCTTTCCAAATAATAACTCCTTTAACATTATGTAATACAATATGTAATATATTAAAAACCCAATTCCAAAATACTGGAATCTATTCAGCTCATTTAGCATTAATGGGGATGCTAATTATATTAGCATTAGGGAATTTAGTGGTCTTTTAAATATTGTATAATTTAATATTTAACTTTTTTAAATGAGTTATTTTATTTAAAGAAAGGTGAGAAAGTTAGTGATTTTTTTCTACATGCACTCATGCATTCAAAACATCTTATACACTCCATCTGGTCTATCTTATCTACATTTGCAATTTTTATTTGCATCGGGCATTTAAATTCACATAATCTACAACCTGTACATTTATTTTTATTAAGTTTTAGTCTGAATATTGAAAATTTTGCAAATATACTTAATAAAGCTCCAACAGGACAGACATATTTACAGAAAAATCTTGGATAAATAAATCCTAAAACTAAAAATAAAGCCAATAATAAATAAGCTAATGCATATGAATTAAAAAATATATCAGTTCCAAACACATAGGCTAATACAATCACTAAAACTAACACAAAATACTTAAAATATTTCAATGTGTGGTGTATATGTTCTGGCATAGTTGGTAATTTTTTTAATTTAAAGATTTTTACTCTTGTTTGATAAACTAAATCAAACAGAAATCCAAATGGACACATCCATCCACAAAATATTCTTCCAGCAATGATTGCTAATATTACTGCAACAATCCTTAAGTTTGTATATGCTCCTTTTCCTAAAATAAATCCTCCAACAAAGCTTATTATACTCAAATAAAAACCTGTAACTATTAAAGCTCTAATAAAAAAGAATGTTTGGGAGATTTTTCTAAATATTTGGATTTTGAACATAATACCACCTGAAAATTCTGTATTATTAATAAATTTTGAAATCCAAAATATAAAAATATTTTTAGTCAAATATTTTAAAATAGAGAGAATAATAATTAATCTTCATAAATAAAAATAGTGCATAATTATTCATAAAAAATAAAAAGATTTTTATTAATCATTCTTTTTGAAGATGTGCGAAAATGATAAACCTCCTTTTTTACATCCACTTTTACATTCAAAGCATCTTATACACTCCATTTGGTTAATTTTTTTTGTTATTTTTATTTGCATTGGACATTTAAACTCACAGAGCTTACATTTAACACAGTTATTATTTGTTTTTAGTTGAAATATTGGCTTTATAGAAAATATTGATAAAAATGCACCTAATGGGCAAAAGTATCTACAAAATGCCATTGGAATAAAGAAAGAGGCAATTATAAAGATAATTAATATTATAAAAGATATAACTGTTCCATAGAGATTTGTTAAAAATCCAATTGGACATACTTTACAAAATGCGTAAGTTGAAAGATAGTATGTTAAAATTAAGGAAACAATTAATACCACATATTTTAGATAAATTAATTTTTTGTGGATGTTTTCATTAACTGTAGGTAGTTTTTTTGTTTTAAACAACTTTACTCTCAACTTGTAAGATAATTCAAATAAAAAACCCAATGGACACATCCAGCCACAAAATACTCTCCCAAATATTGAAGTTAAGGCAATAATAACAATTAACTTAAAAATTAACTCTCCTATACTTCCTTTTAAAACAAATTTTTCAATTACTCCAAAGAAGCATAAACAAAAACTCACTAAAAAAACAAAATAAACAAAAAAGAATATTTGGGAGATTTTTCTTAATGTCTGTATTTTATCCATTTATAACCACACCCAAATAATAGGTCTCTTAGGTTTATTGTTGAGAATAGAAAGGATATTATTTTATCTATAATAGAACTATTTTTATTATCTAAGTTGTTGTTTAAATTTGATATATTTTTATTTTGAGTTATATTTAATTTAATTTTACCTTCTTCAATCATACACTCAACAATTGCTTTTTTAACATCACTTGGTGAAATTCCATAAGTCTTTTTTATCTCATCAAATGTTGTATCTTCAGGAACATTAATTTTTAACTTTTCTTTTAAACAGTTTGGATTTATGCCATATTTATCGCAAATTTCTTTTATGGTGTATAATTTTAATTCTTTTCCGGATATATTGACATATTCATCAATTAATTCCTCTGTTAATTCTACATTTGTGTTATTTATGTTATTATTTTCTATATTTGGATTTTCTAAGGATGTAGGAGCTGGCTCACTATGGTTGCAAATTCCATTATTATTTGTATCAATATATCTTCCACATTCTCCTGGATATGTACAATTCACTCTTCCAAAAGGACAGTCATCCCATGCAAAAGATAAACTTAAAAAAGTAAAAAGAGTAAAAAGTAAAAAAATAGTAAATAACTTCTTCATATTCTTCACCTATTTCCTCTCTCCATTGAACTACTTATTATTTGCTCAAATTCTTCCTTACTTATATACTGTGGGGTGTAATTTGCTCCATATCTTTCTAACATACTAACAAAAGCCCTCATGTGGTTTCTTGAACCTTTCATTAAGTTTTCATAAACAAATTTTATATCTTCATTATCTGTTTTACTTATCCAATGTTCTAAATCAGCAATATCCAAGTCCTCAATAGTTGCTCCAACTTTTAACGCATCAACAACAGATTTGCTACCCTGCTCAACTAACTTATTATAAAGTTCTTCAAATTTTGGATTTGAGAATTTTCCAACCTCATCACTTTTAACAGGATCCGGAATATTGTATTTATCTAAGAGATATTTAACTGAATCCATATGAGTTTGCTCACTTTCAGCAATATTTTTGAATATTTGCAACCCCCACTTGTGGTATAAGGTTAAATAAACATCCCTAGCCAATTTTTCTTCTTCCCTCATTTCAATTAAACCTTCTTTTTCTTCTTCACTTATTGGCTGTTTTGGTAGAGCATCAATGTCTTTACAGATTAAACTGACATTTATATTTCCATTATTTCCTACTATTTTTCCTTTTCCCATATCAATTTGGCTTTGATAATCAATTTGGTTATTTTGCATGTTGGTATTTTCTGTATTTTGAGTTACACATCCTGTTAAAAGAACTATTGAAGCTATTAATGATATGAAAGTTAATTTTATCATGTTTTTCATGATTTCACCTTAATTATTTTAAAGGTTGGGACAGTTGTATTAACAACCGCATCCATAAAAAAATAATAAAAAAATAAAATATGTTAATTTATTGGTTTTTGTTATATAAATGAGGCGCATTTACATTTCCCATTTCTGTATCATTATTCTGATGATAGATATGAGGGGCATTTGCATTTCCAATACCTATTTGTGAGGTATTACCATTTTGATGATAGACATGAGGAGCGTTTCCTCCCATTGTATTGCTTATACCCAATCCATGACCCATTGGATGTAAGTGCAATTTAACCATAGCCATCTGTTCTCCATTCAATTGAATCATTATTCTGTATGCATCTTGGTATCTATTTTGGTTCATTAATTCTTCAACTTCTTTCAACTTTTCTTCTAAGTCGCTAACATTGATTCCCATTCTTTTTAACATAAGGATTCTTCTTTCCATTATTTTTATTCTATTTTGTAACATTAATTTAACTCTATCTTCTGGAATCTTATTAATTTCAACATTTAGACCTTTTCTTTGTAATTTCAGTACCAATGCTGAATGGTTGCAGAATGGGCAGAATGGATTTTCAACAACTTCTATTTTGTTTATTCTTAATTGTAATCTTTCAGGTTCAACAGTTAAATTTACTCCATTAGTTAATAAAACTAAACATGTTCCATTTCTTATTCTTTCCATTGTTTCATTTAATGCAATATCATCAAATCCGTGGCATACATATGCAGTTGTATTATTTCCATAAGCATATCTGAATTGATTTTGGAATCTTAATGTAACATTTGCATTAGTTTCATACCTTGTTTGTCCACCAATTCTCTCAACAGTTATTCCTGCATTTTCTAATGCAGTTGTATAATTTTCAGCTACAGCCAAAGGACCTCCAATAATTATTACTTTATTAGGGTTTAAAGCTAATATTTCATTAACTAAGCTTTCGTTGTAAATCCCCCACTCGGTTGTTATTACCGTTGCATTTAACGCATTTGCTACTTCTAAAGCTGTGCATTGGTCTGCACAATTATCACTTACTAAAATCACATCTGTTGCAGAAACCATTGGAATTGCCATTAGTAATAGTAATATCAATTTTTTCCACATGTTATCACCCTAAAAAATATATTGTTTAAATATTATTTAAATTTAACTTTGATTTATACTGATATTCATTCATTGTTATGTAATAGAAAATTTTAACTCCAAAAGGATAGATAACTGTTTTTCATAGAGTTTCAATAAAATTAAGAATGAAATGAAAAGAGAAATGAAAGATATCTGATTTACACGTTATATTTTCATATCACTTTTATTATTGTCCATAACATCCACAATAACATCCACAAGGGCAGTTAGGGTATCCGTATCCTCTCATCATTCCATACCCATGATAGTAACTTGGATGGTTGGTAAATACAAATCCAACTAACTCTCCATCGTAGTATAAAGGATACTTCTCACCAAATGGTGTATTGAATGGTTCTCCAATCTCTAATTTGCTCAAATCAACATCTTTCCATAAAACTCCAACTATCTGCCCATTTATTTCTATGAGGGAGATGTTGTAGCCAAATGGTGTTGTATAATTAACTATATTTGCAGTTTTTAAAATATCTGTTGGATTTATATCTATATTTTCAGTAGTTTGCATATTCATCCATGGTGGAAAGGCAAAAACTACTCCCATTAATGCAATTCCCAATATTGCTAATAATACTTTCTTCATTCTTTCACCTGAAGTGTGGTTGTAGTATATGTATTTTTTTCACTACATATATAATAATAAAACAAATATATAAAATTTACTAAGTTGTGAAAAATTAATACACAGCCATAAAAAATAAAAATTTATTTATTTTTTATAGCTTTTTCAACGCTCTCAATTGCAATATATCCCGCTTTATGTAAAATAGTATCTCCTAACTCTTTATCCATTTCCATACTTGCCAAACATGGATAATTATGATGAGCATTTGCAATTTCTTCTTTCAAATCGTTTATAGTTTTTCCTTTCAATCTTTTAGCTATGTAATATGTCTCTCCACATGGGGCAGAGATTTTAACCTTAGCATCTTTAACAACATTATCTTCAACTTCTATCTTCAATTCAGGTTTTCCTATTTTGAAATAGTCAATAAATTTGTTTATAAACTCATTATTTTCTTTTTTCTCTAATGAACAGAATGGTTTCGGGTTTTCGAATTCTATATTGTACTCTTTACAGACTCTACTTAAATCTCTCCTTAATGCTGGAGACAAATCATGTGGAGTTTCAGAAGGAACAATTAAAGCTTTGTAATTTTTTTCTTTTAGCAATAAAGGAAGCTCATACAATAAATCTTCATGCAATTGAGCTATACAAACATCTCCTTCTGGAAGCTCTGGAAGATAATCGTAAGGGTTGTCTATAAATTCTTCATAAACTTCATCAATGACAATATTTTTTACATTATCTTTGAAGCTCCAAGTCCCTCTGCAGTTGTAGCAATCATCACAAATTCTACAAAAATCTGGCTCATTTAATAAATTTTTATAGAATTTTTCCATTCTTTCGTTACCTTTGTGGTAAATAAATATAGCTTTCATACTATCACCTGCAATAATTTAAATTTAAATAAATTTTAATGGACTAAATATCTTTTTTGATGGAATTTGCAAGTTGTTTAACTTTCTCTTCAATCTCATCCCTAATTTTTCTATAAACTTCAATATCCTTCCCTGTAGGGTCTTCAATATTCCAACTTATATGTTTTTTTGCTGGAATATAAGGGCAAGAGTTTAAACATCCCATGGTAACAACTACATCGAACTCTCCAACATTTTTAACAACTTCATCTATTGTTTGGGGCTTTTCTTTTGCCTTTAAATTTTTTTCTTTTAAAACCTCAACAACTTTCTCATCAATACCATCAGTTCTCTCAACTCCCGCACTGAAGGCATTTAAACCAAATTTCTTCCCAAACGCCTCTGCCATTACACTCCTTCTTTTATTGTGAATACAAACAAATAAAACCTTCATATTTTCCCTTAATTACCACTTTATCTTATTTGCAATCCAAAAAAGTGTCAACATCAACGGAACCTCCACAAGAACTCTGACTAGATAATTAGCCAATAAAATCCAAGGAACAATACACAACGCTACACATATTGAAAGATACTTCTCAAAAAACCCTAACACTTTCTTACTTAAAATTTTTGTTGTTCTAATATATTTAAAAAATATCCAAATTTATGAATGGAATAAGAATTTTGTTTATAACCTGTAAAATTCCTTTGCATTCTTGTAAGTTGAGTCAATTATCTTCTCTTCTTCAACACCAATTTTTTTCATATATAGCTTAGTTCTTGGCAAAGCATAGATATCTGCCTTTAAACTTCCTAAATCACTGCTTAAAATAAATTTTTTGTCATAATTCTTTATTATCTCTGCCGCTTCTTCATGGCTTATTTTCATTGATGGTTGGACGGTTAAACCAACATAAACATCCCTATCTATTAAATCTACTGTCTCTTTGTTTATGTGGTCAATCATAACCAAATCATCCTTTATTTTAACTTCATCTAAAATCTTTAAAATTTCAATTAATGCTTCTTTCTTATTTTTCTCTGGTGTGTGAATAATTATAGGCATGTTGTAATCTTTTGCCAAAATCAACTGCTCTCTTAAAAGGTTTTTCTCATCCTCTGTTAAATAATGTAATCCGGTTTCTCCAATAGCAACGACATTCTCATTCTCTAAAAATTCAGGAAGTTTTTTTATTAAAGGCATCCAATTCTTTGGATATCCCATAGGATGAACTCCAACTGCTACTTTAACATTAACACCAGCCATTTTTCCTCTTTTTACTTCTAAATTAATCAATCTATCCCAATGGTCTAAATAGACATCAGGAGAGCTCATTTTGTATGGATCATGGGCACAGGTTATAATTGTTTCAATCCCACATAATGCCATTTTCTCTAAATCCTCAAAACTCCTAACATCTAAATGTGTGTGGGCATCAATCATCATTATCTCACCTTAAAGTTTTTAATCTAAAAAATAAAAATAAAAAATAACTTTTGGTTTTATTTTATTTTAGATAGAAATAGAATCTTTCATCACTTGTAAGGCAGTGAATTGTAGTCTGTCTAATTCCAAAGGTCATACCACTCTCTTTTATAAGTTTTTTCTCTAATTCAATAGTTTCTTTTAAAATCTCTTTTATGTCCCCACTTAATTCAACTTTTATATTTGGTTTTTCTCCAATATACATAAGGTATTTTTCATAAAGTATCTCAGCATCTTTCATTTGGCTAACTGCAATATCTTCATATAATTCATTTTTATATTGCTCTATTGATTTAAATCTGCACAGTAGTGAGAGTTTTATTTTATTGGATATTATTTTTTCCATTAATTCTTTTACCTCCATATTTCCACCATAAACTAAAATTAAACCAATTAAACCAAATAGTGATATAATTAATATGAAAGAATATTAAAATGTAATTACTTCATCATACTCATCTAATATGTCTTTTAATTTTTTGGATTTTATGATTTCAATGCCATCTATAACATCATTAATTTCTCTCTCCTTTAAATCTTCCTCAACGCAATAAATTTTGCAACCAAATGCCTGCAAATTGTTTATAACATCAATAATTGATGGCATCCCTATTGTCTCTGGTTTTTGGTTAGCTTTGGCATTATAAACCCCATCATGCATTAAAACGACGTCTGATTTCTCAATAATTCCACTAGCAATTTGAGATAGTGCAAACATCAATCCTGCAAATGAATCTTCACTTCCATAGGGTGGTTTTAAAATTAAAGTAATTAATGACTTAACCATAATTTTCACCTTGTTAAGGTAATAACTCTATCACTATCCGCTATAAATTGGGATAAATCGTTAGTTAAACTCCCTATTTTACAACCTTCAATGGCATCTTCCTCATATATCCCTCTCGCATTTGCGCAAGTGCTACATGCGGCAACTTTCAATCCTTTTTCCATAAGATTCCTGCAAATCTTTTCTATATTTGGGAATCTTTTTGGATTTTGACCTTTTTTAATAACTGTAACTCCCTCCCCATAGCAGAATAAATTTACATTATAACCTTTTTTTAAAGCAGCCTCAGCCAATTTTAAAGCAAAATTTGGGTCCATGTTCATCATAGAGCCAGATTTCAAAATAATGGTTAATGTCTTCATAATGTCACCTTAAAGTGATATTACTTTTGAATACTTCTCCATAATCAAATCAACAGCAGTTTCGTAATCAATTAACTCAACATCTTCAATATTATCAAATCCTCTTGCAAGAGCGTCATCTTGCATCGCATATATCTTATAACCTTTTTTTAACAACTCATCTTTAACTTTTGATACTGTTGCATAATATATGGCATCTTCTGCGAGCAAAACGCCATCATTATTTCCATCTCTCAATCTCTCCATAAGTTCAATAGCATTGCATTCAAATGGAGATTTTAAAAGAATGAATAAAACCATTTAATCACCCTATAAATAGTTGAATCTTTGCATCCATTGCAATATCTAAAAATTTTGTAGCACCAACAACCTCAACTCCATCAATTAAATCTTCCTTTTTTATTCCCATAACGCTCATGGAAGTGCTACATGCATATAATTTAACTCCCAAATCAATAGCTTGCTGTCTCATCTCTTCAAAGCTTCCAATATTTTCTTTTTTCATTTTCTTTTCCATCATCTTTACTCCTAAACTTCCAAACAATCTATAAATCCCTGGAAGTTTTGGTTTTGCATTTTTCTTTAAAATCTCTAAACCAAAAAATGTAAAGAATATATGAACTTCCATCCCCATTGTAGCCCCAATAGTTCCAAGAATAAAAGCCATCATTGCCTTATCAAATGTCCCTTCCGAGACAACGAGTGCCATTTTATCTGCCATAATATCACCAAAAATAGAAAATTGAAAAAAATATTGATTAAAAAGATTTAATATGCATTAGAACTTATTTTTTCTTAATTTTGAATTTGAATACACCATTTTCTTCAGTCATTTCAATTAACTCATTTCCTGTTCTTTTACACCATGCAGGAACATCTTCCTTAGACCCTGGGTCATCAGCAATAAGTTCTAAAACCTCCCCCTCTTTCAATTCCTTCATTTTTTTAGCTAACTCTACAATTGGCATTGGACACTGCAAACCCCTTGCATCAAGTGTTTCCATTTTCTCACCTTAATCTTCAACTTTAACAGCATTTGTTGGACATACATCCATACAAACCCCACATCCTGTGCAATCTTCTTCTCTTGCAACAACAACTTTATCTCCTTGAATCTCAAAGACTTCCATTGGGCAAGCATTTACACACTCTGCACAGTCTGGACCTTTACACAAGTCGTAGTTTATTGTTACTTTCACGATATCACCAATACTTATTTCTCATTTTGGTTATTTAACTGTTTTTATACGATTTTCGTTCTTTTTAGTTTATTCACACTTAATGGCCTCTTCAGGAGCATTTAATTTCTTTGGATGTGGAGCTTTTACTACAAAGAACTCTAATATATCAGAATTTAAGTTTTGAATGAGCATCTTTACATTAAATGGCACATATACAATAGTCCCTTCTTTGTAGTTGTGAGGTTCCTGGTCTTCTAAGGTTAAAGTCATCTCTCCTTTAATAATTATTAAATGTACGTAAGAGTTTGAGTAGTGTTTAGGCATTTGCTCTCCTTTTGGTAAAACTATGTGATTGATTTGAACATGCTCGGTATTGACAATTTTTTCAACAACCTTTGTTGTAGCATCCTTCTTAAACTCATAAACTTTTTCTATCATTTACACCACCTCAAAATTTCTTAAAAATTTCTTAAAAAATTGGTTATAAAGTATAAAGAAAGTTTTAATAGATGTAGGAAATTTATCCAACTAATCTCTTAATATCTTCATCAACTGTTGAGATTGTTGAGATTCCAAACTTTTCAACTAATACTTTCACTACATTTGGTGATAAGAAAGCAGGAATTGTCGGGCCTAATACTATATTCTTAACTCCTAAGTAGAGCAATGCCAATAATACAGCAACTGCTTTTTGCTCATACCATGCAATGTTATAAGCAATTGGGAGTTCATTTATGTCATCTAATCCAAGGACTTCTTTCAATTTCAATGCAACTACTGCTAATGAATAGCTATCATTACATTGCCCAGCATCCAATACCCTTGGAATTCCATCAATGTCTCCTAAATCTAACTTAATGAATCTGTATTTTGCACATCCACATGTTAATATAACTGTGTCTTTTGGTAACTTCTTAGCAAATTCAGTGTAGTATTCTCTTGTCTTGTGTCTTCCATCACATCCAGCCATTACAACGAATTTTCTTATCTTTCCGCTTTTAACTGCTTCAATTATCTTATCTGCCAATGCCAATACTTGATTGTGTGCAAATCCTCCAACGATTTTTCCTTCTTCAAGTGGTGTTGGTGGCTTACATTTCTTAGCATGTTCAATGACTTCTGAGAAATCTTTAGTTCCATCTTCTCTTACAGGAATTCTCTTCAATCCTGGATATCCAACAGCCCCAGTGACATAAACTCTATCTTTGTATGAATCTTTTGGTGGAACTAAACAGTTTGTTGTCATGACTATTGGGCCGTTAAATTTCTCAAACTCTTCTGTTTGGTGTGGCCATGAACCTCCGTAGTTTCCAACGAAATGCTCATACTTCTTGAAGAATGGATAGTAATGTGCTGGTAACATCTCACAGTGTGTATAGACATCAACTCCAGTTCCTTTAGTTTGCTCTAATAACTGCTCTAAATCTTTTAAATCATGCCCACTAATCAATATTCCTGGTCTGTCTCTAACTCCTAAATTAACTTCTGTTATTTCTGGATGTCCGTAAGTTTCAGTATTTGCTTTATCTAATAATGCCAATGTATCTACTGCATACTTACCTGTTTCCATTGCTAAATTGAAGAGTTCATCTACATCATTGCATTCAATGAGTTTTGTCATTGCTTTAACTATAAATTTGTGGATTTCCTCATTATTATAACCGAGATGCATTGCATGGCTTAAATAAGCCCCAATTCCCTTAATTCCATAAGTTATGAGTTCTTTTAAAGACCTTATATCTTCATTATCTTCTGCTAAAACACTAACTTCCTTAGCTTTTGATAATTCTATTATGTCATTCTCATCATTATAAGTCCATGTAGCACAGTGAGGAAGTTCTTCTTTATTTAAATTGGCTTTTTCAATAACTTTTTCTCTTAACTCTACTCCTTTCTTTATCCAATCTATCACATCTTGATCGTCAAAATTGACATTTGTTATTGTTACAAATAACGCCTTTGGGATATATTCCATAACTTCATCATCTAAGTAGTTACCTTTATTACATACATAGCATAAACCTTTTATAGTATAAACTAATAAATCTTGAAGGTTTGCTACATTATCTCTCTTCCCACAAACCCCCACTACTGTACATCCCTCATTTCTTGCAGCCTCTTGGCATTGATAGCAAAACATATTTGTTGGTCTTGGAGTGTATTCCATACTTTCACCCATTAAATTTTTTAATTGTAAGCCAATCCTTTACGAGGACATTTTAGATTGGTGCTTTACGATTAATTATTTTATTTTAATAATATAAATAGATTTCTGATAACTTTCCTTTGGAATTTTAGACAATTAGTACTCATAGTTGTGAGTATGTTAAATATAATTATTATGAATAGTTTTAGTTTTAGTATTACTCCAACACTTCTCCATTAATTGAAATAATGTGTCTTTTTATTTCACAATCAATTCCCTCAAGTGCTTTTTTTACCAAAGCATACAAACCATGACAGCAAGGAACGCTCATTATCACAACATCAACTTTTTTAATGTTGTTTAATTTAACAATTGCCCTTATTTTTTCAGCATATCCTGAAGTGTCATCCAATTTAGGACATCCAATAGCCAAAACCTTTCCTTTTAAGAATTTTTTGTGGAAATTAGCATAAGCAAATGGAACACAATCTGCTGCTATAAGAAGTTCAGCATTTTTGAAATATGGAGCCATTGGATTTAATAGATGAAGTTGTATAGGCCAGTTCATTAGCTCTGAACTTAGCTCTACATCATTATCTTCTTCAGATTTTTCTCTTTTCAAAGTCATTGCCATTGAGCCAGGGCATTTATGTTCTGAATGTTGTTGATGTTCATTAACATCCACTACTTCTTTTGTTATTTTTATTGCATTAACTGGACATACGTCCAAACATGTTCCTATTCCATCGCAATAAACTTCTTTTTCTCTATTAACCTTAACTTTTTTAGTTTCTGGGTCTGGAATTAGAATATTTTCTTCACAGGCTTTAATACAAAGCCCACATTCTTCATAACCTATACATTTATCCTGGTCAACATCAACTCTATATTTTGTTATTTTCATAAATACCACCATTTAAACATTTAAATTCATCTAATTATAAAAATTAAAGTTCTAATTTAAAAGTGTGAGCCCATAACAACCTTTGCTCCCATCTTTTCAATCTCTTCCTTCATTTCTTCAGCATATCTGCATTTTGGTTTTAATGCACTCATGCAGGTTGCAAAATGAACAACTTCCAATCCATGCTTTTCTATTAATTGCTTTATTTGATTCAATCCTAATCTTCCTGGACATCCTCCACATGTTATTATAGTTAAGAACTCAACATCCTCATAGTCTTTAAATGTGTCCTTTTTGTTTAATGCTGCTGTTACACATCCAACTGCAGGGCAGGTCTTTGCTGCACTATCACATCTTAAAATTGCTACTTTTGTCACCATCTCACCTCGTATTTTATTTTTTATTTTTAGTCGTCAAATTATATGGTGTATTCAATAATATAAAAATATTTTTGACCTTTTTAATCTGAAAAAGAGAACAAAAATTATTTTTTTGTTAGAGTTTAGTGATATAATCGGTATGAAAAAAAATAAAAAAGTAATATTAATTAATCTAAATATTAAAAAAGATTAAAATACAATAACTTTATCATAAATCTTTCCATCAATCTTTGAAATTCCATCGTAAAATTCAGATATTCTCTTTGCATTCCCTTCAACAACAAAAATCTCTACTTTCTTATTTTTACCACATGATGTTGTTATGTATGATTGATTTAATGATTTAACTACATCGTTATATTCAAAATACAACTTACTCATTTTTTCCATAGACTCTTTTGTTGGTGTATAGACAACAATAATAATCCCACTAATGTTTCCTTCTTTATCTAATGAGTTACTTTCTAAGATATGTTTTCTCACAGCGTCTCTTATCAATTCACTTCTACTCGAATATCCCTTCTTTTTAACAACATCATCTATCTCTTTTAAAAGAAATTTTGAAAATGATATGCTAATTCTTTCAACATTTACCATAATCTCACTTTAAAACTTTTCCTGTCCTTAAATACCATATATACAAATCTAATTCAGAGAGTTTTAAATCTACATCCTCCCCAATATCTCTCAATATATTTTCAATTTTTAAATATTTTTTCCTACTCAATGTTTTTGGAATCTCATCAATGTAGTTGTTTTCATAAAGCTCTCTTAGTATATGTCTGTAAATTAGGGCAATATCGTCATAGCCAACATTTCTCAAAAAGTGGCTTGCTTCCTTATATCCAATCCCTTTTATATTTCTCACTAAAAACTCTCTCGCTATCTTTTCATTTTCAAAACTCTCAACGATATCTTTGATATTTTTAAATCTTCGAGCTAAAACAATATATTCTGCTCTTTTTCTATAAAATCTATGCCCCAAATTTTTTAATTTTTCTTCTAATTCTTCTCTTGGAAGTGTTAAAAATCCATCCCCTATTTCTTTCTGTATTTTTATTCCTCCTTCAGCTGTAAAATTAGCTGTTAAGATGCAAAAACATAGTTCTTTAAACCATTCTTCATTGTATTTATTTTTAAAAGATTTAAATTCTTGGAGTCTTTTATCAATAATATCTTTAATCTCTGAATTTTATAGTGCTTCAATTTTTTTAATTAGTATATTCTCATCTCTAAATAAAATTATAAAAAAGTAAAAAATGTAAAAAATTTTATTAAGTTTAAATTTATATTTTTTATGGTTAAATAAATAAAAATAGAAGCATTACATGTTAGAATAGAGCTGGGCATACAGCAAAGTATGCAGAACATTTGTTAATTTCTTCATTTTTCTTTTTAATATTCTCTAATTTTTCAACCGCTTTAATATCAACAGTTTCTTTAACTTCAATTAATCCCTTCTCAACCATTTCATTTATTATATCTTCAACCTTCTTGTTTCTTATAATTATAGTGTTCCACCCGTCCTCACTACCAACACTTCCAACTGATACATCAGCATATTTTGCTGAGAAGTCAGTACATACCCTACATCCTAAGTTGCAGAACTTTTCAATCTCTTTTATTGGAATTTCATAAACTACTCTTTCTGAATGGACTAAATCAGTACTTTTTAAGGTTTCAACAACAAATTTTCCTTTTGTAATGTTCATTTTTACAACCTCATCCATATCAAGTCCAAATCTCTCTTTTATAATGTTTTTTATTGTTTCATAGTGGAAATTTTTGGTGCAGAATAAACCAACTTTTAAAGCTAAATCAAACTGCAATCCTCCTAATATATGGCAAGGCAAACCAACCAATCCAACTTTATCATAATTTTCAGTAGCATATTCTAACAACTTGTTGTTTGGTGAGATAGAGTATTTACTTTTTGGTGATTCTAATAATTCAACGGTGTTTGTGGCTAAATAAGCAAGTGGTTTCCAATTTTTATCTCTAACAACTACTACGGCATCTAATAATCCACTCTCTAAACAATAACCTAAAAAGGTTGTTGTGAATCCCCCATCTTGCGCTTCAATATTTAATTTTGATTTTACTGAGAGATATTTCATTATGCCTCACCTCTAACTCTTATACAGTTAAAGAAACATGTTCCAACACCCATAGGGCTTTGCCCTATTGGGATACCCAGGATGCACTACCTCGCTTCGCTCGGTAGTGCCTCTTTTACTCTTATACAGTTAAAGAAACAAGTACCACACTTAATACACTTACTTATATTGACTTTTGGCTTTTCATCAATTGTTAAAGCGTTTGCTGGACATTTAGCAACGCATGTACCACAACCAGTGCAGAATTCATCATTTATTGGTTTATCATCACATCCTAAACATAACTCTTTATTTGAAGTTAATAAAACCTCATTAACTTTCATGTAAGCATCAATAATTGGTTTTCCAGCAATAATTTCGTAAGGTTTTAGTATTAAATATGAATCAACTATTGCAGTATCTTTTTCAATAACGGCTCTCACTACTTTTTCTACCTCTTCTTCATCTGGTGGGCAGCCAATTATTGCATAATCTACCTTAACAACATCTCCAACTTTAACAAATCTTTGTGGAAATCCATTCTCTAATCCAATAAGCATTCTTTGGAAACCCCCACTTACAGCACAGCTACCAACAGCAATTAATATCTTTGCATTCTTTCTAATTTCCTTTATTTTCTTAACTTCTTCATCATCATCTAAATTTACAGCGCCTCCAACCAACACAATGCCTTTTTCTTTTAATTTGTTGTAATATTTCTTTTCAATATTTTTGATAATCTTGCCACAAGAACCGCATCCGGTCATAAAATCACCTCTTTATGCTAAAATATTTATAAATAGTAACATCTTTCACAAAGCTGGATGATTCTTTTTGCTTCCTCATTGTTTATTCCATCTAATACTGCTTTGTTAAAGTTTTCACTTGTTAATATTGTGTAATCCAAAATCTCTCTTCCAAGTAATTCAACTTTGTGATAAATGATTCCTTCACCTCCTTCTATAACAACTTCCCCAACAGCCTTTCCATCCCTTATAATTGGCTCCATGTATGGATGAGTTAATTTTAATTTGTTTAAAAGCATGATAATTTTATTTAAGCAGAATTCTATTTCAATCATCCTTGAAGATAATACATCCCACATATTTTTTGAGTTTATTAATCCTTCTTTATACATTCTTGCTAAAGCTCCACTATAAACTGCTTTTCCATCATAAAGAGCAGTTTTAGGTAATCCGTTTGTTTCTACTTTATTAACATCAAAGTTGTAACCATCAATTAAATTAACATCTGGTAGTGGTATCTTTTTCTTTCTCTCATCAACTAACTTAACAAAATCTTTATCAACTAAGCTTAATCCCTCTTTTGCTAAATCTATTAATTTTTCTTTTCTTTTTTCACTTATATTTTCTAAGACTCCTCCAACTGCTAAATATTTTCCTTTTTTTCCTAAGATTGATTTTATTTTGTTTCCAATATCTGCTAATTTATCTGTATCTATGAATTCATCTAACTTTATTGCATCTACTTCAACAATCTCCCCCAATCTTGCAATTTCTCTCAAATACTGCCCTTCATTTGGAATAGATATATTATAAGCTTTCTCAATAGCCATAACTCCTGCTAATGCATGTGAAATTTCATTTAAGCAACATAATCTTGTCATTGCTGGGGGAATAAAATCTATATCTCTCCCCATCATTGAGCTCTCAAACCCTCTAATTTTCATAATTCCACCTAATTAAATTTTTATTTAAATAAAGAAAAAGATTTAAAATTAAAAAATCTGAATTAGAAATTTAGATCCCTAATTTCTTTCTCTTCTCCATAATTACATTCTCTAAGATATCAGCGGCTTTGTATGGATTTGGCTCAGGAATTAATTTACCTCCTGTTAAGCCTTCAACAGCCTCTGTTAAGACCTTTGTTACTAACTCACTGCCAGTAACAAATGGAACCGGTGAAACGTGGACGGTGAAACCCATATCTATTGCATAAGTTGCATCTGCTAACGCTTGCTCCTCTAACCACTGAGGTGCTGAAGCTGCAACTGGTAAATCTGGGATATCAACTCCCAATTCTTCAGCAATTGCAACAGCAACCTGTTCAATTCTTGCAATACTCAAACATGCTCCAAAGTTTAATACTGGAGGAATTCCTAAGCTCTTACAAACCTCTTTTAAGTTCTCTCCTGCCAATTCAGCACTTTCAGGATTAAAGAGGCCTGCGTGTTTCAATGGACTATTTACACAACCTCCTGCTAAGACTAAGATATCTCTCTTGATGAGCTCTTTTGTTAATGTAACAATTACATTATCATGTCCTCCACTTGCTATATTAGAGCAACCAACGACTCCAACGACTCCTTTAATCTTTCCTTTGGCTATTAAATCAATTAATGGCTTTACACTACCTCCTAAGAACTCAACTAATGACTCTTCTCCAACTCCAACAACTGATTTAACTTTTGTGTCATAGTAATCTTTCTGTATATTCTTCCTCTCTTTAAATGCTTCAATTGCTTTCTTAATTATCTCTCTTGCTTTTTCTTTTGCATTTTCTGGCTCCCATGGGATGTATTCAGCTCCTTCAATGTAAGCCATGTCGTCAATACAGATTAATTTTGTTTTGGTTTTTTCAGCAACAAACTTCAATCCATGGAATGTACAGTTGAATTCTGAAACTACAGCGTCAATTAATCCAGTAGCTACTAATGGCTCTGTTGTAAAGTTGTTAGCTATGTAACCAACAAAGCTTTCTGGTAAATGAGCAATTCTTGTCTCCATATCTTGTCCATTACATGTAGCTCCAATAATCTTAATTTCCTCAGCTCCTGCTTCTTTTGCCATTTTTATTAAATCTTCTTCCATTGCTGCTTCACATAATGGCTGAATTAATGCATGCTGGTGTCCTGTTATCATAATATTTACGTTGTTTGGCTTAACTGAGCTAAACCCATTTTCTACAACTGTAATCTTTGGTGAGCCAAATAATATGTCATTCAACCAACATGTCATCAAAAGCCCTGTAAATCCAGCATGTAATCCTAATCTAAGGCAATGAACCAACAAATCCATTGGATTGCTGTTTAAGTTTGTTGAAGTCTTTGTTAATGCATCAACAATCTCTCCTTTTGCTCCTCCTGGAAGGATATCTAACTTTTTAAATACTTCTAATCTCTTTTCTGGACATAATTTAGGGACTAATTCACTCTTTTCCCATCTTGGTTTATACATATCCTCTAATATGAACTCAGCAACTTCAACAGCCAACTGCTTAGCATCTTTATTTGCATCAAAGCCAAGTTTTTTTGCTAAAAATCTTAATTTTTTCTCATTTCTTATTTCATAATTACCTTCTCCTTTACCTGCTGACAATAATGCTCTTGCAGCGTTTTCAGCACAGTGAACATAACATGAAGCTCCAGCAGCAACAGCTCTGCAGAGGTTTCTTGCAACTATAACATCTGCTGTAGCTCCACAAACACCATAAGGAGTTTTTTCAGTTATCCTACAAGGTCCGTTAGCACATAATATACAGTAAACCCCCTTTAATCCATAAGGACATTTTGGAAATTGATTTGGGAATCTTGTGTGAGGAGTTTCAATACCTTTTAACTTTGCCTTTTCAACCATCTCTTTAATTTCTGGTATGGCAGCGATGCAGTTTTTCATACCTATCACCAAGTATATTTTTAACTTGATTTACGATAATCATTAATATAGTAACGAATAAATAACATTAACGGTTTGAAAATCGTCTCCAAAAATTTTATTGAAAACGATATTCACATTAAAATAATGAATTTAGATTAATAGATTTAGTAAAATAAAAAATTATTAAAATTTATTCTTCTTTTTCTTTCTGCTTTTTCATTTCTATATGCTTTAAAATAACCTTCTCTATATCTTCTGGTTTATCTAAAACTTCAATTCCTTCCATTCTTCTAATTTTTTCAACATTTTCAACATCAACATCTCTCATGTATAATGTTAATTTTTTATTTCCTGGAAGGATTGTTTCTATTTTTCCTTTTTTATTATCTGGTGGGAAGATATAGACAGGAACTCTCGCCTTCATTGCTTGGGCAACTGAGTTGGTTATTAATGTATCTGCTATACCATAGGCAATCTTTGCTGTTGTATTTGCCGTTGCTGGAGCTACTAAAAATAAATCATACTTTCCAGTTTGTAATTTTCCTACCAAAAATGGAGAGTTTGCATTAACCTCAACCCTTAAATCATAAAACTCATCTTCTAAAACTTGCCAAAGTTTATACCACTTTACAACAATCTTTGCATTTTTTGATAAATATACGTCAATATCTAAATTATACTTATTTTTTAAATTTCTCATTATTTCAACAACTTCTGGAAGTTTATCCCCACATCCAGTTATTCCCCATGCAATTTTTAGCATTGTTATCCCTCTTTATTTAGTGCTTTTTAAGACCCCATAAAATCTATTAAGTGTTTTTCTCAAAACTCTCAACCCTTCCTCATCTTCTTCAATACCTTTTTTACCTTTATCTTTAGACCAAAACGTAGCTCCCAAGTTAGCTCCAAAAGAACCCCCTCCCACAGGAATCATTTCATTTATTATAAAAAAGTCATGTATTGTCCTTAAAGCAATCTCTTGCCCACCGTTTCTATCTCCACCAATAGCAATGCCCATTCCAATTTTACCTCTCAAAATCTTAGGATTTTTTGCTAATATTGCTCTACATCTATCCATTAATGTTTTTAATTGTCCTGTTACATTTCCTTGATAAACTGGAGTTCCTATTATAATTCCATCAGCCCAGATAAGGTTTTCATAAACCTCCTCCATATCATCTTTATGTATGCAACCTTCTTTCTTTTTTATACAGTAATCACAATGGATACAAAAATTTATAGTCTTTCTATGAACAGAAAAATACCTAACCTCTGCTCCCTTCTCTTTTAAATATTCTAAAGCATAATTTACTGCAAAATGAGTTCCTTGCAATCTTGGACTTCCACTTATTCCAAAGATTTTCATAATTTCACCCTAAATAAAAAAATAAAATTAAATAAAAAATTGAAAATGTTATAAATCTTCTTCTGCTAATCTTTTACCAAATTCATAACATTTCTTTAAATCTTCTTCTTTAGGAGCAAATCTAACTTTTAGAGATTCATCATCAACTATCTTATAGCCTAAATTATCCATCAATATTTTAATCTTCTCAGTAGCACATTCCATCCATCCATAAGAGCCAAATGCGACTCCTATTTTATCGTAAGGTCTTATACACGCCATATATGATAAAAATTTACCTACTTCAGGATATACATTTCTATTTAAAGTTGGCGAGCCAATTAGTACATATTTTGCATCTAAGATTTCAGTCATAATTAAACTCAATGGAGTTTCAGAAACTCTATAAATCTTTACTTCTACACCTTTTTCCATTAATCCCTCAGCAATTGCATGAGCTATCTTTTGAGTAGAGCCATACATTGTGTCATAAACAATAACTGCTTTATTTTTTGTTTTGTTAGTAGCCCATTCGTAATATTTGTCAATTATTTCGTTTATGTATTCTTTCCATATTACTCCATGAGAAGGACATATGAACTCGATATCTAATTCTTTGACAGAATTTACAACATCAGGAATAAGCATTTTATATGGCATTAAAATATTTGCAAAATACTCCTTTGCATGCTCAAAAATTATTTTTCCAATTTCATAGTCAAATCTTTCAGAAGTTGCTATATGTTGTCCAAATGCATCGTTTGAAAATAAAATCTTATCTTCTATACAATAAGTTATCATATTATCTGGCCAGTGGAGCATTGAAGTTCTTATAAACTTTAAGGTCCTATTTCCAATATTTATTTCATCTCCAGAATCTACAACAATAAAGTTCCATCCTTCAGTGTCATAATATAAAGATAAATGCTCTTTCCCTTTTTCGTTGGTTATTATAGTAGCATTACTAATTTCAACTAATTTATCTACACAACCACTGTGGTCTTTCTCTACGTGATTAACTACTATATAATCAATATCTTTTGGATTTATTACATTTGAGATTCCGTTTATTAATTCAATGAACATATAATCTTTTGCAGTGTCAATGAGAACATTTTTCTCATCCTTTATTAAATATGAGTTATAAGTTGAACCGTATGGAGTTTCATGGCCGTGAAAATTCCTAATTTCCCAATCAATTACACCAACCCAAAATATATCCTTCTTTATTTCAACAACCATTAAAATCACCTATAATAAAAAAGAGATTATAATTATAAAATATAATTATAAAAAATTTAATTTTTAAAGTTCAATTATTCTATAGCCCTCATCCAAATATTTCTTTAAGCTAATATGCCCAAATAAATCATTCTCCAACTTTAATTTTCCTTTAATTTCATCTTTAATGTTAAACATACTTGCACATGCCTCACAAACTACAAGATCATCTTTTAATTTTTCAAAATGATTTTTTAATGGATGATTCTCACTTAATAAATCTTTTGCCCATAGAACTCCCTCCCCCTCTAATATAATCTTTACTTCATCCCCTTTTTCTTTCATCTCATTTGCAAACAACAATGTGTGGAACATTACTGGCATGTTGGGTTTATCTTTGTTTGAATATGAGAAAATTAAGAATGCAACTTTCATATTTCCTCCCCATTTTAGTATTTTTCACATTTAACTTCAAAGTATTTTCTTGGATGACTACAAGATGGACATTCTTCAGGAGGTTCATTTCCAAGATGAGTATAGCCGCATTTTTTACAAACCCACTCTACAGGTTCATTTTTCTTATATAATGTTCCGTTTTCAAGCTCTTTTAATAATTTTTTAAATCTTTCTTCATGATGCTTTTCTGCTATTGCAATAGCTCTCAACCTTTCAGCTATTTCTTTTAACCCTTCTTTCTCTGCAATTTCAGCAAACTTTGGATACATCTCTGTGTGTTCATAATGTTCTCCTTCAATAGAAGCTTTCAAATTTTCAGCGGTATTTCCTAAAACAATTGGAACGTCCACATCATCAACTTTTATTGAATTTTCATTAATGTTGTATTTCTTTTTTAGTTCAGTTATTAAATAATATAGCCATTTAGCATGTTCTCTCTCATTTTCAGCAGTTAATAAAAATATATCAGCTATCTGCTCATATCCTTCATGCTTTGCAATTTTTGCATAGCATGTATATCTGTTTCTTGCTAAACTCTCTCCAATATATGCTTTTATCAAATTTACAATGGTTTCTTTCATAAAATTCCCCTATTATTTAAGATTTTTATTAATCAAACACTGCTCAGTCATTTAATAGGACGATATTTATTAATGCCTTATTTAATTTACATATTTTTGCACAAAACTATAATTTACATGCTACTTTAAGCTCTATCATAAAGTATCACAACTAAAATTTAAATAATAAAATTTAATCTATTCTAACTTTTTGTAGCAGAACCACCAATCTAAGCACTCAATTTCTCCTTTTTCACAAGCCTCTTTTCTCTGCTTTATCTCATTTATTGATGATGCAGGAGGAATTATAACTTTATCGCCAATTATATCATTTTCTGGCCAGTTTGCAGGCATTGCTACTCCTTTCTCATCTGAAACTTGAAGAGCTTTAACCAATCTAACAATTTCATCTAAGTTTCTACCAACTTCTTGTGGGTAGTAGATGATAGCCCTAATTATCCCTTTGTTATCTACAACGAATACAGCTCTAACTGTATTATTCCCTTTGTATGGGCTTATCATTCCTAATTTCTCTGCTAATTCCCCTCTATCATCTGCTATAATTGGGAACTCAATTTCTACATTTAATTTTTCTTTTATCCATTCAGTCCACTTTAGATGAGAGAAAACTTGGTCTATACTTAACCCAATCAATTCAGTATTTAGTTTTCTAAACTCATCGTATCTTTTTTGGAATCCTACAAACTCTGTTGTACAAACTGGTGTGAAGTCAGCAGGATGGCTAAATAATACAAACCATTTACCTTTTTCTACATAATAATCTGGTAATTTAATAGTTCCATGAGTAGTTTTAACTTCTACTTCTGGAAATTTTTCTCCAATAACAGGTATATTTCCTTCACACATAAGTGTCCCTCCCCCATTTATTTATTTTTTTATTTTTTTGTTTGAAGATAAAATAAGATGTAAAATTGACGAAATTAGAATCTACTTTCTTCGTTTGGTCTTCTCGCAACTAATTTAGGGTCATAACCTTGACATCCACATTCTGGTGTATAGCAGGTTACGTCATAGAACGTGCAAATTTCCCCACAGTTTGGACATTTTTCAGGGGGTTTCTCTGCCTCAAATGTATAACCACAGTTTGAACATTTCCACCATGTCATATTTTCACCTAAAGAATTAAATTTTCTCTGTTGTTGGAGGAGTATATACTCTCTGTCCAAGCTCTTTATCGAGCATAAATAATCCTCTTTTATCATCGCCAATTAATTTTAATTTGTCTAAGATTTCTGAAAAAGATGCTTCTTCCTCAACCTGTTCATTTACGAACCATTGTAGGAAATTTACTGTCGCATAATCCTTCTCAGAAATTGCTAAACTCATTAAATTGTTTATTGATTCAGTCATAAGTTGTTCATGTTTGTATCCATCTTCGAACACTTCAATAATCGACATCCAGTCATTTTTTGGCTCTTCTATGGCATATAATTTTACTCTCCCTCCCCTTTCTATAACATAACTATATATCTTCATTGCATGGTCTAATTCTTCCTGACTTTGAACTTTAAGCCACTGAGCGAATCCTTTCAATCCAATAGATTCTGCATAGGCGGACATAGATAAATAGAGATATGCTGAGTAAAATTCCTTATTTATTTGTTTATTTAAGGCATCTAAGATATTTTCTTTAATCATCTTATATTCACCAACTTATTCTTTCTTTTCAATTAGGCATTTATTTGCCAATTTCATTGCTAAATCTTCAGGGTCTTTTATTGGGAAATCATCGTCAGTTAATAATTTAACTAACTCTCCAGCTTCAATCTCCCCACATGGTAGTGATAAACCGCAAGGTAAAGCTGCTGCTAATTCAACTTTACTTTTTATTGGAAAAACTTTTTTATCTTTGAAGTATTCAAATAATCTCAATTTGAAATCTTGAATGTCTTTTAAAGCTTCATATAGTGGATGATTTGTTGTTATCATATACATCACCTTATTCTATTTTTCTAAATGCATTTTTCCCCAAACCACACTGTGGGCATTTAAATGTGTCAGGAAGTTCTTCAAACTTTGTCCCTGGTGGGATGTTTTGAGAAGGCTCCCCCACATTTTCATCATAAATCCAACCACACATACATTGATATTTTGCCATTCATTTTCACCCATTTTAATGTTTTTTTAATTTTTTGTTCAATATTCTTTTATGTTGCTATATTATATTTATCATTAATCATACTAAATTCGTTAAAAATTGGAGAAGTTTATTCTAATTTAATCTCTTTTTCATACACCCATATACCATGTAAGTTGCATCTCATCAAAGCTTTTAATGAAAATTTATCATGTCCCTTTGAAGGGGCTTTTACCATTAACTTTACTTCTGGCTTCATGAATTGGGTAAAATCAACTCTTGCTAAGTAGATATCTCCCATAAACACCTCAATCCATTGGATGAAATGCCCATCCTCCATAGGATGTGGAATTCCAGTTGATATTTTAACTTCAAAATATTCATCTGCTTTAACAACATCTGGACAGTCAATAAATGGTGTGTGTTTTTTTTCAAAGTCATTTCCTTCTTTCATTTTGTTTATTCCACAAAAATAGTTCATAATTCCCCTCCCCCTTAAAATAAAATTTTAAATATTTAGAGTTTTTCCAAGATTTTCATTGCTTTTATAAATGCAGGCATTCCACTAGTTAATAAAACAACTCTTAAAACATCTGCAATCTCTTCTTTTGTAATGCCGAGTTCTTTCATTCCACTCCTCATCTGCCTTTCTGTTGCAACTTCATCACATTTTGAAGCAACTATTCCTATTGCTATTAATTTTTGTGTCTTATAGTCTAAAACTTTTCCTGTGAAAGCTGCTTCATTTAACTTAACAATAGCTTCATACAAATCAGGGTATTTTTCTTTAACTACTTTCATCCCCTCCCCAAAGAAAACTTCATTTTTCATTTTAACACCCCAAAAAATTCCTAAATTAATTTTTTGTTTTTGTAGGTATATATATTTTACTAATTTTTTACAATCCAAGTTTCTCGATTAATGGTTCAGTTGATATAAAATGCAAATCTAATGCAACATCTTTTGGTGACATTCCAATAGCTAATCCTAAAAGCTGGGAATAGTGAATTACTGGAATGTTATATTCTCTACCAAACTTCTCTTTTATCTCTACCTGCCCTCTATCAAACTGTAAGTGGCAGAATGGGCAAACGTCTGTGATACAATCTGCTCCTGCTTCTTTTATATTTCTTAATTTTGTTTCAGTCATTTGTAGAGCAACATCAAGGTTTCTTGCCCTAACCCCTCCCCCTGCTCCACAGCACATGTTTTTATCTTTATAATTTATTGACTTAGCTCCAAGTGCCTCAACAAGTTCATCAAACGACTTTGGTCTTTCAGAACCCTCTAAATGCTTTATATCAGTTGGTTTTAAGTAATGGCAACCATAATGCACTGCAACATCTATATTTAATGGCTTTTTTACTTTTTCCCTTATTGCATCAACACCTAAGTCAAAGTAAAGGACCTCTGGTAGGTGTCTAACTTTAACAGTCCCTTTATATTCCAATCCATATTTTGATAAAACTTTATTTACCATATTTCTGGCTTTTTCATTCTCTTGAAGGATGTGATTTGCTTCGAACAATGAACCGTAGCATCCATTGCATATTGTTATGATATCTAAGCCCATCTCTTCTGCAACACACAAATTTCTCGCCGCTAAAGCAAGCCATGTTTTTAGGTCAAAAGAACCAAAAACCCCTGGAGCTGGGCAACATGAAGCCTTTTCAAATGGATGCAACTTTATTTCCAATTTTTCTAATGCTGTATATGTGGCTTTCTCTATACCCGGATACCTATTTGGTGCTATACATCCTAAGAAAAAAGCAAATTCCATAAAATTCACCTTATTTATTCTGACATGTCTTTCCATTCAACAGGTTTTAATTGCATTGTCTCAGTGCATATCCCAACCATATCACAAAAGTTTAAATCCTTCATAATTTCTCTAACAATCTCTAATGCTTCAGGATATTTGTGTGTTGTTGGTGGAACCTCAGTTAAACCTATAGATTTCCTTGCCTTTTTTATTTCTTCATTAATTGGGACAGCATGTCCAGTTTTAAATACATATAATGCAGTTTTTTTATGAGATTCTGTCATTCTTCCTTCTCTTGCGGCGATATTCCTAATTACTTTAATTATGTCTGTAATCTTCACTTCTCTTGGGCATCTTTCATAGCATTCATAGCATGTAGTACACATCCATAAATCCTCACTTTCTACAGCAAATTTTCTCATTCCAAACTGAGCGTATTTTATTAATTTTCTAGTCTTAAAAGCAGTTATTCTACCACTTGGACAGCTTCCAGTGCATGTCCCACATTGATAGCAAGCTTTAAAAGAGGCAACATGCCCCTCCCCCAAAATATCTTTTCCAGTTTCTATAATTTCGTTTATAAAATCGTTGTTAAACTCTTCTTTGGATTTTAAAACCATAGTACCACCTATTTTAAATTTTATAATTTGAGATTATATATAATTTTTGTTACGAAATATTTTAATAAATAGTTTATAGGGCGTTATGAAAACAGCACAAAATCTATATAAAATTTTCAACATAATAAGATTTTTAGAATAAAATAGAAAAATCTTGTATAATTTTACAAGTTAATTTTGAGGGATATCAATGAAAGTTAAAGAAATTATGAATAGGGATTTCATAAAAATCTCTCCAAATGATATTGGAGGAGAGGTGGTTCAATTACTATATAAAGAAAGAAAATATTATGCTCCAGTTGTAGAAGAAGGAAAATTGGTTGGATGGATAACTGCTTTAGATTTACTTGCAGGATGTAAGCATTCAAAAATTGAAGATTTAATGTTGTTTATTGATGAAATAAAAGTTTTAAAAGAAGAAGATGAGCTAACAGAGGAGATTATAGAAGAGATGATTAAAAATGAAGAAATTGCTTATCCAGTTGTCAATGAAAACGATGAAGTTGTAGGAACATTGAGTGTTTTTGACGTATTAGTAAGATTTTCGCAGAAATAAATCTTTAAAGAAATATTTGATACCTTTGGAATTATATTTTCCTTCATTAAGTACATAAAGTGCGAAAGTCCTATTATTAAAATATTATAAAAGTAATTAAAATATAATCTAACTTTTTTTAAAAATTTTTTAATTTTTTCGAAATTCGTATATTTTTTAAGAAATTTATGCGAAAAAATGACGGATAAAATTATTATTTACCTTTAATTATAGACGTTTAGTATAGAACTTTTGCGGTTTATATATTTATTTAAAAACATTTATTTCTGTTAAAGTCCCATAGTATATACTTTAGCTGTGTTTGTAAAGGACATAAGCCAACAATAAATTGAGTTTTACAAACTTAGTTTGATTTTTTACAACTCATTAAGTTTTAAAGGTGATACATTGCATATCCACATAAAATTGAATAAAGATATGAGTGAGATTTTTAAAGAAATTATCGTGGATAAAGAAGATAATAGTTTGTCAAATGATGATGAGTTAGTTAATGAAGTAGTTGAACATTTAAAGAAAGGATTTGACAAAGGAAAAATGACATTTGATGAAAAGAAATATACTGACAGAAAAATTAGGGAATATATCCCACTAGAGCTTTTTAGGATTATGATATACATTGTAATAAAGAAAATTAAAGAAAGAGGCTCTGAAATAACGCTATATGAAATGGGATATGAATTTGGAAAATTTTTAGAACCAAAAAATATTAGAGAATTAAAAACATTCTTTAGAAAAAATAATTTAGGAATTTTAGAAATTGAAAGCAGAAAACCATTTATTTTAAAAGTGAGAGAGTGTGCAATGTGTGGAGGTTTAGATATTAATGAACCAATCTGTCATTTTGATGCTGGTCTAATAGCTGGAGCAATGGAATGCATATTAAAGAAAACGGTTGTGGTTGATGAAATAAAATGTATGGCTCAGGGGGCTGATGCATGTTACTTTAAAGTTGAAGTTGTAAAAGATTAAAATTCCAAAATATGTAATTGTATTTTATATTAGTAATACGAACATCGAACCGTAAATGTAATATATACATAAAGTAGATACAAAAATATTGTTAGGATATTAATACTAAAAAATATACGTTGAAAATTGACTATTGGTGGTGAAATATATGAAAGCAGATGCAATTAAAATAGCAGATGGTGTATATTGGGTGGGGGTTTTAGATTGGGACATTAGAAAATACCACGGATATACACTAAAAGGAACAACATACAACGCATACTTAGTATTTGGGGATGAAAAAGTTGCTATAATAGATAACACATACCCAGGAACCTCCGCTCAAATGTGGGGGAGGATAAAAGATGCATTTGAAAAAGAGGGGAGGGAATTTAAAATTGATGTAATCGTTCAAAACCACGTAGAAAAAGACCACAGTGGGGCTTTACCAGAAATTCATAAAAAATTCCCAGAGGCTCCAATATACTGTACTGAAGTAGCAGTTGAAGGATTGAAAAAGCACTATCCATCATTAAAGAATGCACCATTCAAAGTAGTTAAATCATTAGATACTGTTGATTTAGGAGGTAAAACTTTAACTTTCTTAGAAGCTCCTTTATTGCACTGGCCAGACAGTATGTTCACCTTCTATAACGAAGGAGGGATTTTATTCTCAAACGATGCATTTGGACAGCACTTATGCTTCCCAGCACATAAGAGATTTGATACAGATATTCCAGAATACATCTTAATGGATGCAAATCAAAAGTTCTACGCAAACTTAATCACACCATTATCAAAACTCGTATTGAAGAAATTTGAAGAAGTTATCAACTTAGGATTATTAGAAAAGATAAAAATGATTGCTCCATCACATGGACAAATTTGGACAGATCCTATGAAAGTTATTAAAGCTTATCAGGACTTTGCTACTGGTAAAGCAGCTAAGGATAAGGCAGTTATTATTTACGATACAATGCACTACTCAACACAAAAAATGGCTCATGCATTTGCAGAAGGTTTAATGAGTGAAGGAATTGACGTTGTAATGTATTTCTTACACGAAGATGAGAGAAGTGAAATTGTTAAAGATATATTAGATGCTAAGGCAGTACTCTTTGGAATTCCAACAATATATGATGAACCATACCCATCAATTGGAGATTTAATTTACTACTTAAGAGGTCTAAAATTCAACAGAACTGGATTTAAGAGATTGGCAATAGCATTTGGTTCAATGGGAGGTAATGGTGGAGCAGTAGCTAAGATTGCTGAAGAATTAGCAAAATGTGGATTTGAAGTTATTAACCAATATGAACTCTACTATGTCCCAACAGAAGATGAATTAACAAACTGCTACAACATGGGTAAAGAGTTAGCTAAGAGAATTAAAGAAATGAAGATTGAATAAATTTATTCTCTTTTTGTTTTTTTATTTTTTATTTTTAGACATTGAATTTATATATTTATATATATAAATTAACAATATTAAAATTATTATTATGTCCATAAGGAAAATTAGAACATATGAGAAATGGAATATCCATATAGATTAAATTTAGAACCAATTAATCAAATATGTGTCGAATTTCGAACCATTAATATTATATAATTTTCTAATGTAAGTTATTATTACATGATTGAAAAATGGATATTTTAAACTAAGTTTTGAATTTTAATATTTGCATAGTTTGTTAATATTTGTATATAAACAAATATTAATATTATTGAATATTTAATTTAATTATTTTTAAATAATTGTAAAGAGGATTTTAATTGGTGATAATTTGAAAGAGATAATTAAATGGAGTAAAGATTTTGAAACAGGGATTAAGGCATTTGACGATGAGCATAAATTTTTAGTTAATACATTAAATGAAATTTATAGTTTGTTGGGAGAAGGTAAAAAGGAAGAAGCCAAAGAATTGTTAAAGAGAAGAGTAATTAATTATGCTGCAAAGCACTTTAAGCATGAAGAAGAGGTTATGGAAAAATATGGATATCCCAACTTAGAAAGGCATAAAAAAACTCATGAAATATTTGTTAAAACAGTTATTGAAAAATTACTCCCAAAAATTGAAGAAGGTTCGGAGAATGATTTTAGAAGTGCTTTATCTTTTTTAGTAGGGTGGCTTACAATGCACATAGCAAAACCAGATAAAGAATATGGAAAGTGGTTTAAAGAGAAGGGTCTTATTATCGAGGATGAAATGATTAATATTGATTAAATTTAGAACTAATTCATCAAATATATTTCGAATTTCGAACCATTAATATTATATAACGTAGTTGCGTATTGTTATTATGTAAATTAAAAAATAAAATTTAAGGTGAGATAATGGAATTGGACTTAATAAATGAACACAAAATAGGAGTAACAAAAGGAACAGAGTTGGAGAAAGAAGTTCAAGCAAACTTTGAAGGGGAGTGTAAGGAAGTTGGTTTATACTTAGCTATGGCAAGACAAGCTCAGAGGGAGGGGTTACCAGAAGTCGCTGAAGTTTTAATAAGAATTGCAATGGAAGAAGCTGAGCACGCAGCACACTTTGCTGAAATGAACGGTTTAATTTCAGAGAACTTAAAAGAGAACATTGAAATGATGTTAAAAGGAGAATGCATGGCAAACAAAGAGAAAAAAGCTGCTGCAACAAAGGCAAAAGAATTAGGAATTGATCCAGCTCATGATTTCTTTGATGAATCAAGTAGAGATGAAGCAAGACACGCAAGAATGTTAAAAGGAATCTTAGACAGATACTTTAAATAAATCTTCTTAATTCTATTTTTTTGACTTTAATATTACTTTAAATTTTTTTATTTTTTAAATTTTTAAATTATTTTAATTGCTCTAAAATAATAGCTGGACAAATCTTTTTTATACCTTCAATTTTTCCAATCTTATTGAAAATTAAATCTGAAAATTCTTTTCCATCTTTAGCCCAAATTTCAGCCATAATCATGTGGTCTCCTGTTGATGTAAATACTTTTTTAACTTCTTCAAACTTACAAAGTTCTTTGGCAACACTCAGAAATTTATCAGGCTCTGTATCAAACCCAGTTAAAGCTACGACGTTATATCCAATTTTTGAGGGATTTATTATTGCAGTGTATCCTTTAATAACTCCCTCTTCTTCTAATTTTTTAACTCTTTTTCTTATAGAACTTTCACTTGTTCCTAATTCCCTTGCTATATCAGTATATGATTTTCTTCCATCTCTCATAAGAATCTCGATAATTTTTAAATCCTTTTCATCCATAATATCACCGAATTTCGGATGATTAATAATATTAATTATAACATAATTTAATAATATATAAAAATTTTGGAGGAATAGAATGGCAGTTGAGATTATTGTAGATAAAGAAAAATGTATTGGATGTGGAAGATGCTATGATGTATGTCCAAAAGGTCCTCTTATTTGGACAAAAGATGAAAATGGAAAATACTATGCTTATGATGTTGAATACTGCCACAACTGCAAGTTTTGTGCAGGCAGATGTCCAACAAATGCTATATTGGTTAAAGTAGTTAATCCAAAAAAGAAAGATGAAAATAAAAAATAATAAAAATTAATTTATCTCGGAAAATACTTCATCTAATGCATTAGTTAAGGCATCAATATGCTCTTTTTCTACAATTAATGGTGGTAAAAATCTCAAAACTACATCAGAAGTGCAATTAATTAAAAATCCTTTTTCGAGCATTTTCTTAACAATTTCAGCTCCATTAAATTCAAGTTCAGAACCAATCATTAAACCTAATCCTCTTACTTCTTTTATAAAGCTATACTTTTCCATAAGATTTTCGAGTTTTCGAATGAAATATTCTCCTGTTTCTATAACTTTATCATCTTTAATAAGCTCCTCTATAACCTCAATTGATGCTAATGCAGCTGAGCAAGCTAAAGGATTTCCACCAAAGGTTGTTCCATGGTCTCCATAACTTAAAGCATTTGCTATCTCTTCTTTTAAAACAACAGCCCCTATTGGTACTCCTCCTCCAAGAGCTTTTGCCAATGTTAAGATGTCTGGCTTTACATCATAATGCTCATAGGCAAACATCTTTCCAGTTCTTCCCATTCCACACTGCACTTCATCAAAGATTAAGACAATATTTTTATCATCACATAAATCTCTAACAGCTTTTAAATAATCTTTATCAGCAACATGAATTCCTCCCTCTCCTTGAACAGGTTCAATTATTATAGCACATGTTTTGTTTGTTATACTTTCTTTCAACGCCTCTATATCATTGAAAGGTACGTATTTAAAACCTTGTGGTAATGGATGAAAGCCTTCTTGATACTTTGGTTTTGGTGTAGCTGCCAATGTTGTTAAAGTTCTTCCATGGAATGCATTGTACATACTGATAATTTCTCCGCCTTCTTTTCCTAATATTTTTGATGCATACTTCCTTGCAAATTTTATGGCACCTTCATTTGCCTCAGCTCCGCTGTTGCAAAAAAATGCCTTATCTAAGCCACTTAACTCAACCAACTTTTTAGCTAATTTTATTTGTGGGATTGTGTAATATATGTTGGATGTATGGATTAATGTTTCAGCTTGCTTTTTTATTGCTTCAACAACCTTTGGATGACAATGTCCTACATTATTAACTCCAATTCCTGATAAAAAGTCAAGATATTTTTTTCCATTGACATCATAAACCTCTATCCCTTTACCTTCAACTAAAACAACTGGTAATCTTCCATAAATTTGGAGATGATATTTTTTTTCTAACTCTATAATTTCTTTTGTGTCCATAACATCCCCCTAGTAAATGATTAAGTAAATATTTTAAAAGAGTTTGTAGTATTATTACTTTTGCTAAGGAAATATATAATTAATTACAATAAAAATGTTGGTGATGATTATGCATAAGATATGTGTTATAGAAGGAGATGGAATAGGGAAAGAAGTAGTTCCTGCAACAATAAAAGTTTTAGAAGCTACAGGATTACCATTTGAGTTTGTTTATGCTGAGGCTGGAGATGAAGTTTATAAAAGAACTGGAAAAGCATTACCAGAAGAAACTATTGAAACTGCCTTAGATTGTGATGCTGTTTTATTTGGAGCTGCTGGAGAAACAGCGGCAGATGTTATTGTTAAATTGAGGCATATCTTAGACACCTATGCCAATGTAAGACCAGTAAAAGCTTATAAAGGAGTTAAATGCTTAAGACCTGATATTGATTATATAATTGTGAGAGAAAACACTGAAGGATTGTATAAAGGAATAGAGGCAGAGATTGATGAAGGGGTTACAATAGCTACAAGAGTTATTACTGAAAAGGCTTGTGAGAGAATATTTAGATTTGCATTTAATTTGGCAAGAGAAAGAAAGAAGATGGGTAAAGAAGGAAAGGTTACCTGTGCTCATAAGGCAAATGTCTTAAAATTAACTGATGGATTATTTAAGAGGGTATTTTACAAAGTTGCTGAAGAATATGATGATATAAAAGCTGAAGATTACTATATAGATGCAATGAACATGTATATCATAACTAAACCACAAGTGTTTGATGTTGTTGTTACATCTAATTTGTTTGGAGATATCTTATCAGATGGAGCTGCTGGAACTGTTGGAGGGTTGGGATTAGCTCCTTCAGCAAACATAGGAGATGAGCATGGATTATTTGAGCCAGTTCATGGTTCAGCTCCAGATATTGCTGGAAAGAAAATTGCCAATCCAACAGCTACAATATTAAGTGCTGTTTTAATGCTTAGATACTTAGGAGAGTATGAAGCTGCAGATAAAGTTGAGAAAGCATTGGAGGAAGTTTTGGCTTTAGGTTTAACAACACCTGACTTAGGAGGAAACTTAAATACATTTGAAATGGCTGAAGAAGTTGCTAAAAGAGTAAGAGATGAATAAACTAATCTATTTTTTCTTTAGAAATTTTTTCTATTCTTTTATTTTAAAAATTTAATTTAAAATATATTTTTATTTATTTAGGAGGTGGTTTTTGTGAGATTGGCCATTATTGATTATGATAGATGTCAGCCAAAGAAATGCTCCTTAGAATGCATGAAATACTGTCCAGGAGTTAGAATGGGAGAAAAGACAATAGAGATAGATGAAAATTCTGGAAAGCCAGTGATATCAGAGGTTTTATGTTCTGGTTGTGGAATCTGTGTTAAGAGATGTCCATTTAAGGCGATATCTATTATTGGATTACCTGAAGAGTTAAGTGAAGATAAAATTGTCCATTCTTATGGGCAGAATAGATTTAAGCTATTTGGTTTAGTTATTCCAAGAGATGGGGTTGTTGGGATTATAGGGCAGAATGGGATTGGTAAATCTACTGTCTTAAGAATTTTAGCTGGGGAGTTAATTCCTAATTTAGGAAAACATGATAAAGAGCCAAACTATGATGATGTCATAAAATACTTTAGAGGTACTGAACTGCAAGAATACTTTGAAAAATTAAAAAATAAAGGAGTAAAGGCTATCCATAAAGTTCAGTATGTTGATATATTACCAAAGGTTGTTAAGGGAAAGGTTGGAGAGTTATTAAAGAAAATTGATGAAAAAGGTAAGTTTGATGAAGTTGTTGAGAAGTTAGAGCTAAAAAATATTTTAAATAGAGAGTTAAGCCAATTATCTGGTGGAGAATTGCAGAGAGTTGCTATTGCTGCTGCTTATTTGAGAAAAGGAGATATCTATTTCTTTGATGAACCTTCTTCGTGGTTAGATATTAGGCAGAGATTCAATGCTGCAAGGTTAATTAGAGAATTAAATAGGGTTGTTGTAGTAGAACACGATTTAATTGTTTTGGATTACTTATCTGATTATATTCATATTATGTATGGAGTTCCATCAGCTTATGGTATTGTCTCAATGCCTAAGAGTGTTAGAGTGGGGATTAATGAATATCTATATGGAGAGTTGAGGGAAGAGAATATAAGATTTAGAAAAGAGCCAATTATATTTGAGAAGAGGGCAGTTATTGACTTTAAGAATAGACCAATCTTATTAACATATTCATCAATGAAAAAGACTTTGGGAGATTTTAAATTAGAGGTTAGCGGAGGAACCATTTATAAAGGAGAAGTTATTGGTATTTTAGGTCCTAACGGTATTGGAAAAACAACGTTTGTTAAGTTATTAGCTGGGATTATTAAACCAGATGAAGGAGAGGTTACCAAAGAAGGAGATATAAAAGTTTCATATAAACCTCAATACATTACTCCAGATTATGATGGAACAGTTGAAGATTTATTGAGCTCAATAACTAACATAAACGCCTCTTATTACAAATCTGAGATAATTAATCCTCTACAGTTAGAGAAGTTGTTGGATAGAGAGGTTAAAGAGCTATCTGGTGGAGAGTTGCAGAGAGTAGCTATTGCTGCTTGCTTAAGTAGAGATGCTGATATTTATTTGTTGGATGAGCCATCAGCATTTTTAGATGTTGAGCAGAGATTGAGAGTTTCAAAAGTAATAAGAAGAATTGCAGATGAAAAAGAAGCAGGGATGTTTGTTGTCGACCACGATATATTATTCCAAGACTACATTTCAGATAGATTTATTGTATTTAGTGGAGAGCCAGGGAAGTTTGGAGTTGGTAGTAGCCCAATGAATAAGAGGGATGGGGCTAATAAATTCTTAAAAGAGATGCAAATTACATTTAGAAGAGACCCAGAAACAGGAAGGCCGAGAGCTAATAAGGAAGGTAGCCAAAGAGATATTATGCAAAAAGAGAAGGGAGAGTATTATTACGTAGATGAATAGATTTTTTACGTTATTTTTGATTTTTTGTATTTTTACTAATTTCTAATGATTAAAAACTCTTTTAATTTAATATTATACATTTAAATAAATAGATATAAGTTAATTTTTTATTTTAAGTTAAGCTTTAATTATTAATATAGAAATTAGGTGAGAAAATGATTTTTAATAGCTATGAAGAATTTAGAAAAAAAATGGATGAATACATTGAAAAATATAAAGGAAAATATGGATGTGTTATAACCTTCAATGGATTCGTTAGAGAGTATGATATAAAAAATGGAGAAAAAATCCCTTCAAAAGGAATGCATATAGATGAGGATATCTTAAAAAAATTAGAATCAATTATAGATAATGCAAAAAATAAGTTTGATGTTATTGAGATTTTATTTTATCATAACACTGGATTCTTGAATGTTGGGGAGAGAGTTTCTTCAATAGCTGTTTTTGCAAGGCATAGAAAAGAGGGTTTTGAAGCTCTTGAATATATAATAAACGAGATGAAAAAATACCACTAAAAAATTTTATTTTTAGATTCTTTATCTAATAAGTTAATATCTGCGAGATTCAATAACAAACCAACAATATCCATTCTCTTTTTTTATTAGTTGATTGGCATCATTCCAAAATTTCATTTTATATGACCTATTTTTAAATTTGCCTAATAAACTTGCAATTAATGATGGTATCGGGCATGCACTTCCAGGAATCTCTGCATCTCCAATCTGTTTTGGACAATATTTGCATTTGTCTATTTTAATTCCAATAGTTATTGTATTATCTTCAATTTTTATGATAACATCATCACAAATCTGGCAGTATTCAATTAAAAACTCAATAAGTTCTTTATCATCCTTTGGAACTTCATATCCCAAATCTAAAATACATTGTCCAACCTTTTTCCCAATATATGAACCAATAATATTTGTTGTTCCTTGATTTAACAATCTCAAATTAGCTAATTCCCCCAAGCACGACGTTAATATTATATGAAGTGGATGTAAATTTCTGTTCTCTATAAGCTTCTTATATGAGTCTATTGCCATAACCATTCACCTATTAATATTACTATAATATTACATATTTTCAGGAGAAGAATACTATATTTTAAAAAAATAAACTAAACTAATAAATTCTGGAGATTTAACTATATGTAAATGTAAAAAAGTTATGTTTAAGACACAATATTTAAAATTTACTGTAATATAATTAAGATATTTTTTAATTGAAATTTTTATTTAAATAACATTATAAAATTTTTATTTCAAATTGACAAAAATTATTACCTAAACCTGCACAGTGTGTTTCATTTACTCTAACCTTTTTATTTAATATCTTTTCTAAACATCCTGCAATAAATCCTCCTTCAAACCAACATAATGTCTCACCAACTTCTGGAAGTCCAGAACATGAAATACACTCACAAACTCTAATTTGTAGGGGATTTTTATTTACAATTTCTACTTTTCCAATTTTATATTCTTCACAAAATTTTACTACATCCTCAATAGATGAAGGATTTAAACTTTTTCCCAGTTCTCTACCACAATCATAAATTACTCCATGCGCTCCTCTTCCTAAATATCTCTCTAAGTTCATAAACCTTATTAATCTAAAAACGGTAATATCTATGTTTCTACCTAAGGAATTTCTATTGGTTTTTGAAAGTTCGTTTATTGAAAATTTTAAAGACATGATATTACCCCTTTTTTATTTATTCACTATGTTTTTTGTTTTTGTAAAAATAATAAGTAATCTATGAATTCTGATGGTTTAATTGTTCATAGATATTTAAATTCTATTCAAATAACTTATTTGAGCTTCTTCTAATCATTCCCTCAACAGCACTCTTTCCAACTAATGATGTGGCTTCTTTTATCAAAGCCTGAGGAGCTACTAAATATGTCTGATTAACGTCTTTCTCTCCAATAGTTGATTTATCAAACTCTTCGATAATCTTCAAAGCTAACTTTAAATCTTCCTGCTTTTCATCAATTAGCATATTTTTTGCAGATGTAATTAAAGCATCTTTATCTAAAACCTTCATCAAACCTTCAATTCCTGAAGTTTCAATAATTGAGGCAATAGTTTGAAGAGAAACCAATATTTGCTTTTCTATCATATCCTTTGGAGCATTAATAATTTCTTTTCCAACTCTATAATAGTCTAAGACTCCTACTAAAGCAATTGCAGTGACTAAAGCTCCCATATCTGCAACTGCAGGTACTACATCTGCAGGAGCTATATATGGTGTTTTTCCAATGCTTTTCACCAGTTCAACTAATTTGTTTATCTGTTCTTCTGTTGCATACTCTTTACCTTCTAATGCTTTTCCAGCAATTGTATAATATTTCTGTCCTGGAGTTCCTGGAACTCCTGTTGGGTGCATTGATGAAATTCCAACATCTTTTCTTTTTAATCTTAAAATTCCTTCCAATGACCTATATAAAACAGGAGTAGGAAGAGTACACGTGTTACAAATAACAGCATTTTCAGGGACATGTTCAATAATCTTCTTTGCAATGTTTATTGTTATTTTTCCAAACGGTGTAAATAAGATATGAACTTCTCCATGCTTGGCAGCTTCTATATCATCACTAACAACTCTAACTCCTGCATCTTCAACTTTCTTCCATAAATCTTCACTCATTACATCTTTATTTGGTTCTGCTAAGATAACATCATGCCCGGCTTTAGCAAACTCTATAGCCATTCTTGCTCCACCGTAGGGAGGTTCCCCACCAAATTTTTCTGGTAGATTTAATTTTTCTAAATAGAGTTTTTGATTTCCCGCCCCGTATATTGATATTTTCATTCTAATCCCTCCATAGTAAAATTTTAAAATTTAGAAGACTTAATTATTTTAGAACATAGCTTTTATTTTCTCTGCAGCTCTTTTCATAGTAATTCTAATTAGACCTAAATTAACTTTTGCATCTGTTAAAACAACTAAGATTCCCTCTCCTGCATCGACCATTAAAGTTTTACCATGCTCCCCTTCAATCATTGTTTGTTCTAAATTACCCATACCAATTTCTGCAGCTGTTCTCTCAGCAGCCCCAAATGCTGCTGATGCCATAGCCCCTACTAACTCGGCATCAACATTCCCTGGCAATTGAGTAGCTATAACCAAACCATCTTTTCCTACAACCATTGAACCTTTAATCCCTTCTGTTTTATTTAGCTCTAATAAAACCTTGTCAATCATACTATCCCTCCAAAATTTCACACGTGCTATTACAAACTTCACAATATATAAACATTATTATAAATTTTGATAGATATTATCAAAAAAATTAATAATATCTATTAAATTTTTAAAATACAATATTAAAAATTTTAATAATAACTACATTTATAGTTTTTTGCAAAATAGTATCTATAATGAATAAGGCATTAACGAATGTCTTCCAAAAAGTAGACATTCAAATTTCCCTTAATATAAAGTTTAGTTTATTTTGCACAAAACTATAATAGGACTTTCGCAGTTTATATATTCATTAAGGAATTAACTATCTGAATGTACTTTAATATGTATTAAGGAAATTTTGAAGTTTTTGTTTCAGTATATTCAATATAAAATAAAATTAAATTTCTGCATTTAATCTGTTATTCCATTGAAAATTTATTCCTGAGAATGTCCTATAATTTTTTGGTGTCAAAAATGAGAGTAAAGATTAAAGTTAAAGGTATAGTTCAAGGTGTAGGTTTTAGACCATTTGTTTATAGAATAGCTAAGAAAAATCATTTAAAAGGCTATGTAAAAAACATGGGAAATTATGTGGAAATTCTTATTGAAGGAAAAAAAAAGAATATTGAAGATTTTATTAATGATTTAAAAAATAAGAAACCGCCATTATCAAGAATTGATAAATTAGATATTGAAGAGATTAAAGGAGTTGAAGAGTTCAATGACTTCTACATTATAAGGAGTGAAGATACAAAAGATGAAGAAGAAGGAACTATCCCGGCTGATGTAGCAATATGTGATGACTGCTTAAAAGAAATGCTTGATAAAAAGGATAGAAGGTATAGATACCCTTTTATAGCATGCACAAACTGTGGGCCAAGGTTTACAATAGTTGAAAAACTTCCTTATGATAGAGAAAACACATCTATGAGAGATTTTCCTTTATGTGAAGAATGTTTAAAAGAATATAAAAATCCATTAGATAGGAGATTTCATGCTCAAGCTACTTGCTGTCCAATTTGCGGACCTAAGGTATTTTTAACTGATGGAAAAGATATTATTGCTGAGAAAGATGATGCAATTAGAGAAGCTGTTAAGTTATTAGAAGAAGGAAAAATCTTAGCTATAAAAGGGATTGGAGGAACTCATCTATGTTGTAAGGTTAGTGAAGATGAGCCTATTTTAAATTTGAGAAATAGATTAGGAAGACCTACACAACCATTTGCTGTGATGAGTAAAAGGGAGTATATAGATTTATTTGCTGAAGTTGATGAAGATGAAAAAGAAGCGTTATTATCCTTAAGAAGGCCAATAGTTGTTTTAAAGAAAGGGAAGGATTATGATAAATATTTTTCAGAGTATGTTTCTAATTTAGATACTATTGGGGTTATGCTTCCATATAGTGGGCTGCATTATCTTTTATTTGATAAAGAGATAGCTTATGTTATGACCTCTGCTAATCTGCCAGGATTGCCAATGGTTAAAGATAATGATGAGATATTAAAAAAACTCAATGGCATTGCAGATTATTTCTTATTGCATAATAGAAGGATTGTGAATAGATGTGATGATAGCGTTGTTAAAAAGATAGCTAATAGATTGGTTTTTTTGAGAAGGTCGAGGGGATTTTCTCCTGAGCCTATAAAGGTTGATATTGAAAATGACAAAAACATCCTATGCGTTGGGCCTGAGCTAAACTCAACCGCTTGTATAGTAAAGAAAGATAAGTTTTATTTAACTCAATATATAGGAAATACTTTAAAATATGAGACATTCTGTTATTTAAAAGAAGCTATAAATAACATTTTGAGATTAACAAATACAAATAAAATTGATGCTATTGTCTGTGACTTACATCCACAATTTAATTCAACAAAATTAGCTGAAGAGTTTGCTGATAAATTTGGTATTGAGGTTTTTAGAGTTCAGCACCACTTTGCACATGCTTATAGCTTATTTGGAGATAATAATTATTTTGGAGATGCTGTTATTTTGGCATTGGATGGAGTGGGTTATGGATTGGATGGAAATATATGGGGAGGGGAGGTTTTGTTATTTAAAGATGGTAGGATGGAAAGAGTAGGACATTTAGAAAAGCAGTATCAGTTAGGAGGAGATTTAGCAACGAAATATCCTTTGAGGATGCTACTTTCTATATTATATAAAGCAATTGGTGAAGAGGCTTTTGATTTTATAGAGAGATACAATTTCTTCTCAGAGAAAGAACTTAGATTATTAAAATTTCAAATTGAAAAAAAAATTAATTGTCCAATAACTACATCTACAGGAAGAGTTTTAGATGCTGTTTCATCATTATTAGGAATTTGCTTTGAAAAAACATATGATGGAGAACCAAGTATAAGATTAGAGCCTGTGGCAAATAGGTTTGAAGGAGATATTGATGTAGAGCCAAGGATAAAAAATAATGTGTTAAATACTACAGAACTTATTTATAAATCCTATGAGATGCTTTTAAATAATGAAAGTAAAGAGAGAATAGCATACTTTGCTCATATTTATATAGCAAATGGATTATTTGAGATTGCTAAAAAATTGGCTGATAGATTTGGAATAGATACTATTGGTATTACTGGAGGGGTTTCGTACAATAGAATAATAACTGAAAGAATTATGAATAATGCAAAAAGAGAGGGCTTTAATTTTATATATCATCAAAGAGTCCCTAATGGAGATGGAGGAATTAGTTTTGGACAAGGTATTGCTTATTTATTTAGAGAGGGGTAGAATGATAATTATAACGCCAAGATATACAATTATAGAAGATGGAGCGATTAATAAATTAGAAGAAGTTTTAAAAAATCTCAAATTAAAAAATCCTTTAATTGTAACTGGAAAAAATACAAAAAAGTACTGTAAGTTTTCTTATGATATTGAATATTATGATGAAATCTTAAATTCTCAAATAATTGAGCGGAGATATTTTGGATATGATTGTATAATTGGTGTTGGAGGCGGGAGGGCAATAGATACTGGTAAATACTTAGCTTATAAATTAGGAATTCCATTTATTAGTGTGCCTACAACTGCATCAAATGATGGTATAGCATCACCAATTGTATCTATAAAACAGCCTTCATTTATGGCTGATGCTCCAATAGCTATTATTGCCGATACTGAGATAATAAAAAAATCTCCAAAAAGATTATTGAGTGCTGGAATGGGAGATATTGTTTCAAATATTACTGCAGTTTTAGATTGGAAATTAGCTTATAAAGAAAAAGGGGAGAAATATAGTGAGAGTTCTGCCATATTTTCAAAAACAATAGCTAAGGAATTAATAAACTATGTTCTAAACTCTGACCTATCAGAGTATCACAACAAACTTGTAAAAGCATTAGTTGGGAGTGGAATTGCTATTGCTATAGCTAACTCTTCTCGTCCAGCTTCTGGAAGTGAGCATCTCTTTTCACATGCTTTGGATAAGTTAAAAGAGGAATATGATTTAGATGTTAATTCTTTACATGGAGAGCAATGCGGAATAGGAACAATAATGATGAGTTACTTGCATGAGAAAGAGAATAAAAAATTATCTGGAATGCATGAAAAGATTAAAAAATCTCTAAAAAAAGTTAAATCTCCTATAACAGCTAAAGAACTTGGATTTGATGAAGATATTGTTATTGAGGCATTAACTATAGCTCATAAAATAAGAAATAGATGGACTATATTAAGAGATGGATTAAGTAGAGAAGAGGCAAAAAAATTGGCTGAAGAGACAGGAATTATTTAAATAGGACTTTTGCAGGAATAAATTTCTATTAAACTATTTTTGCTAAAGCTAAAATTATCTCTAACAGTATTAAGGCAACTATTGTTCCTTCTAAGAATAGTCCATAAAACTCTGTTAAATGCTGTCTTGTCATTGTATATATGTCGCTAATCATTTCCATTTTTTTTCTACTCTTTTAATCCACTCTGAGACATAGAATATTTTACATAACCTTTCATACAACTCGGCATAGTATCTATCTCCATACAACATAAGAACATTTTCAATGCTATCAAAATATGATATATAGCTAATTCTCTGCAAGTATAAATCCTTAGACAATTTTTTTAATCTAAAATATCCAAGTTTTTCCCACTGTAATCTTGTGAAATATTGGATTGCTTCACTTAGCATGTTATCAAAGATTCTTAAGTTTAAAACTCTAATACATGCAAGCTCAATAATATCAACTTCCTCCCAGAAATCTTCATTTTTATCTAAAATTATTCCATTATCCCAGTCCAAAATTATTAAATCTTTTGTAGAATACTTTATTTTGCTTTTTAATAGTTCGTTTATATATTCTTCTGGAACATCTTCATACTGATTTCTAAGAAGTTTTGTTAATATACTTTTGTTTTCTTTTATAAAGGAATCAGGGTCTGAATACTCACTAAAGCAATATAAAGTATAGCTTTCTAAAAATTTATCTGCATTATATTTTTTTAAATAGCTTAAAGCTTCATCAAATAGTTCTTCTTTAAGCTCAAACAATTCTATTAAACCTTTCTTTTTAAAATCTTTAACAATCTCTACGATAATGTTTTTTTCATATACTTTTATTGCTATCTCTTTGTTCTCTTCAGTAATTCTTTCTACTAAAGAATATGTTGGTAAAAACTCTTCATAGCTACAAATTCTCTTCATCCTAAGTTTCATCATTTGTTCTGAATAGATATTTTCTTTTAAATATCCCACAAGTATTTGAACAATCTTACCACTTAAAATAGTTTCCATAATTTCTCCCAATCTTTAATTTCTTTTTTAAATAGGACTTTTGCAGGAATAAATTTCTTATTGAATATAGACACCTAAAGATGTCAAAGTTCCAAATTTAATATATAAATTGCGAAAGTTCTATTAAATTTAATTTTACTTTTTGATATATAAAAACCTAATTTGAATAAAATAATTTACATTTATTAATTTAAGTTTATTGATTGACAATTAAAAAATAAAAAATAGAGTGGGTATGGGGGCTATAGCCCGCCTTCTGTAATTTCGGTGACATTCGGCTAAGCGCCGAAACCGGCTTGCACCCCGGGCAGGGGAGATGCCCGTTTCACCGGTTCTCCGGAAGTCCTCAACTTTTACTATCATCGTCATCTCTTCCGGAGCCGTGTCGTTTCTGCTGCATCTCCCGCCCCTTCTCAGGGGACGCTGCCCATAAATGGGGTGGGCGGAACTTCCTCCCCTCTTAAAGAGGGGAAAGTCACCAGCCCCCTTACCCACTTAACTTTCTTAACTTAAAATTTGAATGTATAAATATTGTCTTCTAAAATAATAAAAAGTGGCCGGCGGCGTCGCCCCTTTCCCGCCAGATGGCAGTACTCGGGGCATCGCTGGGGGGCTTAACTTCCGAGTTCGGGATGGGTTCGGGTGTGGCCCCCCGCTATGACCGCCGTACCAAGAAATAAATGGTGCCTTTTTAGGGCCATGCATAGGCTTCCACATCCGCTTAGTGTCTGGACACCCTGCCGGGCCCTCGGGCGATTAGTACCGGCGGGCTGAACGCCTCGGGCAGAGCCCTCGGCGCTTACACCCCCGGCCTATCAACCCCCTCTTCTAGGGGAGCCCTCGTCCCCGAAGGGACTGGCCGCCTATTTTCGGGGGGGGTTTCGGGCTTAGATGCCTTCAGCCCTTATCCCTTAGCGCGTAGCTGCCCGGCAATGCCCTGTCGGACAACCGGTAGACCAGAGGCGCCGGCGGCTCGTTCCTCTCGTACTAGAGCCACCTTCCCCTCAGGCGGCCAACACCCCCAGCAGATAGCAACCAACCTGTCTCACGACGGTTTAAACCCAGCTCACGATCCCCTTTAATGGGCGAACAGCCCCACCCTTGGGCCCTGCTGCAGGCCCAGGATGGGAAGAACCGACATCGATGTAGCAAGCCGCGGGGTCGATATGGGCTCTTGCCCGCGACAACTCTGTTATCCCCGGGGTAGCTTTTCTGTTATCCCTGGCCCCCATCGGTGAGGCACAGGGGTTCGCTAGGCCCGGCTTTCGCCTCTTGGTCGGCCTCTGTTACCGACCAAGTCAGGCCGGCTTTTGCCCTTGCACTCCACGGCGGAGTTCTGACCCGCCTGAGCCGACCTTTGGGCCCCCCTGATGCCTTTTCAGGGGGGTGCCGCCCCAGCCAAACTGCCCACCTGCCGGTGTCCCCCTTTGCGGGGTTAGGGACATGGCCATGGGTGGGTGGTGTCCCATGGGCGCCTCCACCACCCCCGGAGGGGTGGCTTCGACGGCTCCCACCTACGCTGTGCACCCACGGCCATGCCCCAACGACAGGCTGCAGTAAAGCTCCACGGGGTCTTCGCTTCCCACTGGGGGTCTCCGGCCTTTGCACCGGAATGGTAGGTTCACCGGGTTCCGGCCCGGGACAGTGGGGGTCTCGTTACGCCATTCATGCAGGTCGGAACTTACCCGACAAGGAATTTCGCTACCTTAAGAGGGTTATAGTTACCCCCGCCGTTTACCGGCGCTTCGCCCGGTTGTACCCGGGTTTCACGTACCGGCACTGGGCAGGCGTCGGCCTTGGTACACACCCTTACGGGCTAGCCAAGACCTGTGTTTTTATTAAACAGTCGGACCCCCCTGGCCACTGCGACCTGCGGTCCCCTCAGTTAGAGAAGACCGCAGGCACCCCTTCTCCCGAAGTTACGGGGCCAATTTGCCGACTTCCCTGGGCCGGATTCTCCCGACACGCCTTAGGATACTCGCCTAGGGGCACCTGTGTCGGTTCTGGGTACGGTCACCGGGGATCCTTGCCAGCTCCCTTTTCACGGGCTCCAGGGCTCAGCCGAACCCTCCTAACGGAGGGCCCATCACGCTTTTGCCCGGTTCTCGCCATTACGGCACTCCCCGGGCTTATGCGCTTGGCCACCCCGACGGGGGTGGTCGGCCTACCCCGAAGCGTCAGGAGCTGGCCTTGCGTTGCCGCACGTACCCCGGTGGCGCGGGAATATTAACCCGCTTCCCTTTCCCCTCGAGGGAATTACCCCGAGGGTTAGGACCGGCTAACCCACAGCTGACGACCGTTGCTGTGGAAACCTGGCCCCTTCGGCGGTGGGGATTCTCACCCCACTTTGCTGTTACTACTGCCGGGATTCTCGTTCCCACGGGGTCCACTCGACCTCACGGCCGAGCTTCTACCCCCGCGGGACGCCCCCCTACCGGATGGCCTTTCGGCCCCCCCGGGTCTCGGCGGCCGGCTTAGCCCCCGTTATCTTCGGGGCCCCTGACCTCGACGGGTGAGCTGTTACGCACTCTTTAAAGGATGGCTGCTTCTAAGCCAACCTCCCCGCTGTCTTAGGCCAGGGACTCCCTTCTCATTTACACTTAGCCGGCACTTAGGGGCCTTAACCCGGGTCCGGGTTGTTCCCCTCTCGGACATACGGCTTACCCGTATGCCCTCACTCGGGGGCTACGGCGATGACGGGTTCGGAGTTTGACAGGGTGCCGAGGGCTTTCGCCCCCTAAACACCCTATCCGTGGCTCTACCCCGCCATCTACCTAACCCCCGGCTAACCTGCGAGTTATTTCGGGGGGAACCAGCTATCTCCGGGCTCGATTGGCTTTTCACCCCTAGACCGGGGTCAGAGGAGCACTTTGCGCGGTAACACCCCTGCGGGCCTCCACCCCTCTGGTGAGGGGCTTCACCCTACCCCGGCCTAGATCGCCCGGTTTCGGGTCGTACGGGTGTGACTCCGGGCCCATTAAGACCCCGCCCCTCGCCCATAAGGGCTGCGGGCATGTCGGTTTCCCTACGCCTCCGGGGTTGAACCCCTTAGGCTCGCCACACCCGTACACTCCCCGGCCCGTTTTTCGAAACGGACGGCACGACCCCGGCATGCCACCCCTCGTACTCCTCCCTCGCGGGAGTTTCCTTCGGGGTGGTTACCTTTCGGGCCGTGCCATTCCGTGCCCACCTGGTTTCAGGCTCTTTTCACCCCCCGCAAGGGGTGCTTTTCAGCTTTCCCTCACGGTACTAGTTCGCTATCGGTCTCGGGACGTATTTAGGGTTGGAAGCCTAATGTCTCCCAGCTTCCCGCGCGATATCCAACGCGCGGTACTCAGGGACACCCCAAGACCCATACTGGTTACGCCTACGGGGCTTTCACCCTCTATGGCGCCCCATTCCAGGGGACTTCGGCTTCCCAGTATGGGTCTATATTGGGGGCCCTGCAACTCCACATCTCCCTACCCTTACGGGCAGGGATTCGGTTTGCCCTGTGCCGGTTTCGGTCGCCCCTACTCCCGGCATCCCTGTTGGTTTCTTTTCCTGCGGGTACTCGGATGCTTCTTTTCCCCGCGTTCCCGCTCCCTAACGGGAGCGCCCCAAATGGGGCAGGAAGTCCCATTCGGGGATCCCGGGTTCTACGGCTGCCTGCGCCTCCCCCGGGCTTATCGCAGCTTGCCACGCCCTTCTTCGGCGCCCCGAGCCGAGCCATCCACCAGGTGGGCTGGTGGCCCGGCAGAGTATCCAGATTTCACCGGGATGTGGAAGCCTATGCATGGCCCTCATGTTTTTCAGGCCCTTCACCTGCAACTCTTTAGAGTTGCAGGCTGCATATATAGTGGACCCGGTGGGATTTGAACCCACGGCCTCCGGCTTGCAAGGCCGGCGCTCTCCCAGCTGAGCTACGGGCCCACTTTCCCTATGAGGCAAGCCCACGACTGGTTTGGTGCCCCGCAGCAACCAGCACTTTTTTCTCAGGAGGTGATCCAGCCGCAGGTTCCCCTACGGCTACCTTGTTACGACTTCGCCCCCCTCGCTGAACCCAAGTTCGACCCTGCCCTTACGGACAGGGCCTCACTTGGGCTCAACTCGGGTGGCGTGACGGGCGGTGTGTGCAAGGAGCAGGGACGCATTCACCGCGCCATGGTGAGGCGCGATTACTACGGATTCCGGCTTCACGAGGGCGAGTTACAGCCCTCGATCCGGACTACGACCGGGTTTAGGGGATTCGCTCCCCCTTTCGGGGTCGCGTCCCATTGTCCCGGCCATTGTAGCCCGCGTGTAGCCCAGGGGATTCGGGGCATGCGGACCTGTCGTTGCCCGCACCTTCCTCCGGCTTAGCGCCGGCGGTCCCCCATGAGTGCCCCTCTCCCGGAGGAGAGGGTAGCAACATGGGGCACGGGTCTCGCTCGTTACCTGACTTAACAGGACGCCTCACGGTACGAGCTGACGACGGCCATGCACCACCTCTCGGCGCGTCTGGCAAGGTCGTCAACCTGGCCTTCATCCTGCCGTCGCCCCTGGTAAGATGCCCGGCGTTGAATCCAATTAAACCGCAGGCTCCACCCGTTGTAGTGCTCCCCCGCCAATTCCTTTAAGTTTCAGTCTTGCGACCGTACTCCCCAGGCGGCGGACTTAACGGCTTCCCTTCGGCACCGCGTCGGCCCGAAGCCGACGCGACACCTAGTCCGCAGAGTTTACAGCCGGGACTACCCGGGTATCTAATCCGGTTTGCTCCCCCGGCCTTCGTCCCTCACCGTCGGACCCGTTCCAGCCGGGCGCCTTCGCCACAGGTGGTCCCCCAGGGATCAACGCATTTCACCGCTACCCCTGGGGTACCCCCGGCCTCTCCCGGTCCCAAGCCCGGCAGTATCTCTGCCAGCCCTGCGGTTGAGCCGCAGGATTTAAGCAGAGACTTACCGGGCCGGCTACGGACGCTTTAGGCCCAATAACAGTGGCCACCACTCGGGCCGCCGGTATTACCGCGGCTGCTGGCACCGGACTTGCCCAGCCCTTATTCCCGGAGCTGTTTACACTCCGGAAAAGCCCACGCAGAGCGTGGGCACTCGGGGTCCCCCCGTCGCGCTTTCGCGCATTGCGGAGGTTTCGCGCCTGCTGCGCCCCGTAGGGCCTGGACCCGTGTCTCAGTGTCCATCTCCGGGCTCCCCCTCTCAGGGCCCGTACGGATCGTAGGCTTGGTGGGCCGTTACCCCACCAACTACCTAATCCGCCGCAGCCCCATCCTCGGGCGGCCGAAAGGCCTTTCGGGGAGGGATCATTCCAGACCTCCTCCCCTATGGGGGATTAGCCTCAGTTTCCCGAGGTTATCCCCCACCCGAGGGTAGGTTAGCCACGTGTTACTGAGCCGTGCGCCGGTGCTCCCCGAAGGGAGCCCCATGACTCGCATGGCTTAGTCGGACCCCGATAGCAGTGGCCTCCGGCAGGATCAACCGGAATTAAGTAGGAGTACGGTCGCAAGAAAGGATAAACCTTTCTTGCGGCTGGTTGCTGCGGGGTTTCACCACCAGTCGTGGGCTTGCCTCAGCCCCAACCCCTTCGGATTGGGGACGCATCCTTCAAGTGCATCCTATAGTGAGAAGTTGTTATATGTAATGTTTTTAGGATTAGAACAATAAGGATTAAAAAATAAAAAAAGGGCCGGGACCGGGAATTGAACCCGGGTCAGGGGATCCACAGTCCCCCAGGATGGCCACTACCCCACCCCGGCCACTTTACCTATGGTGCAGGGGCAGGGATTTGAACCCTGGAACCCCTACGGGACTGGGTCCTAGGCCCAGCGCCTTTGGCCAGGCTTGGCGACCCCTGCACGTATAAAACTTAATTAACCCCAAAATAGAGCAAATGATGCTCCGGCCGGGATTTGAACCCGGGTCGCGGGCTCGAAAGGCCCGCATGATTGGCCGGACTACACCACCGGAGCTAATTATTAGTTATATGGTGGGCCCGAAGGGATTTGAACCCTTGACCACTCGGTTATGAGCCGAGCGCTCTGACCAGGCTGAGCTACGGGCCCATATCGGGCATAAAAAAATAAAAAATTAATGGCGCCCCCAGCAGGACTCGAACCTGCGACCTACGGATTAACAGTCCGTCGCTCTACCATCTGAGCTATGGGGGCACATAAAATGGTGCCGCGGGGGTGATTTGAACACCCGACAACTGGATCTTCAGTCCAGCGTTCTCCCAGGCTGAACTACCGCGGCACCCAATGTTTGCATAATTATGCATTACATTTCACATATATAAACTTTTCGGTTGGGTATTTAAATATTTAACTTACAATTTAATAAATTTTTCATAAATTTTCATAAATATTTTTAGTAAATGTAATAACATTTAGATTTTCTTATAAACATGGATGTGTCTAATCAGCCCCTTATGGATATATACTTTATAAAGTCCTTTTAATTCCATATCAAGGTCAATCTTTCTTGGATATGCAAAAACAAAGTAGCCATTTTCTTTAATAACCTTTGGGAGAGTTTCTAATATCTTCTCAATTTCACCTTTTTTTGCTGTTGATATCCCATAAGGAGGGTCTGTTACAATGGCATCGACTTTTTCTATGTTTAATTCATTTAAAAACTCTTTTACATATTTGGCATCTAATCTTTTAACTTTTATTACTTTATCTAATAGGTTGTACTCTTCAAGATTGATTAAAGTTCCAGAAGCCATTCTCCAATCTATATCACAACCAATGAGCTTAGCCCCAATTAAACCAGCTTCAATTAAAAATCCACCTGTTCCACAAAATGGGTCTAAAACAACATCTTTTTCTTTAACTCTTGCTAAATTTACCATAGCTCTCGCAAGTTTTGGAAGCATACAACCTGGATGGAAGTACTTTCTTAAATGCGGTCTATTTTTTTGGAAATATTCCCTATCTCTCATCTCTAATACATTGGAAATAAAAAATGTATTTTCTAAGATAACCACTCTAACTAACACATTTGGTTTTGTTAAATTTACTTTTGCATTGGTTTTTAATTTTATAATTCCTCCAATTTCTCTCTCAATTTTTAATGAGTCTATGGATTTTGTAAATTCATCTTTGTGGAGTTTTAAAACTCTAACAGCGAATGATTTGCTTTTATCAATGTCGGGATAATCAATATTTGCTATAAAGTCTTTAAATGAGTTTATAAAATCATCAACAATTTTATCTGCTAAATCTACACTCTTTTCTTCTAAATTGTATTTGAATATTATCCTATGCCCTTCGTCTATATACCCACTTCTTCTAACAACATCTTTAGCTGGACTATCTTCAGTTACAACGTATCTTTTTAATCTCTCAATATTTCCATTATAGTCAAAAATTTCCAATAATGCCATGAGCTCTCCATAAGGGATTTCTTCATGCTCTCCATTTAGAACATATCCAATCATAATTATCCCTCAAAAATATTTTTTTAGTTTTAATTTTATTATTTAGAATATTTGATTAATGTTTTTATTGTTAAAATTCCAAATAGAAATGCAAAAATTCCAGAGGTGAATTCTCCAGTCACTAAACCTCCATATATTCCAAACATTCCTAACCCTAAAATTATAGCAAATAAATAAGCATATCCTATATGACATACTAAAGACCTAAATATAGCTATTATCAATGATTTCTCTCCCTTTCCAATCCCTTGAAACATTGCAGATGTTGTTAATATAAATGGAGTAAATAGTAAATATAATGGAACTATTCTTAAAGCTCTAACGAGTTCTTCATGAATTCCCATAGAAACTTCAGTATAAGTAAATAGATAAGCCAAAACTGGGGATAAGAGCATTATTAAAGCAACTATAACAATTTCCATTAAAATTCCAATTTTTATTGTATAAAAATAAGCTGTTTTTAATTTTTCAAAGCTTTTTGCCCCATAGGTAGCTCCTATAACTGATGTAGCTCCACTAGCCAAACCTAACATTGGAATAAAACCAAACTCTGTTATTCTTAAAGCTCCAGTATAGACAGCTAAACCTTCGCTACCTCCAACAATCATAATTATTGATGTCATTATAAAGAATGATACTGCAACGGTCATTTCCATTAGTGCTGAGGGAATTCCCACCCTAATTAAATCAATAATAATATCTAAGTTAGGTTTAAATTTTGATAACTTAACAGTAACATAACATGCCTTTTTTATAAATAAATTGTAAGCTAAAATTAAGAGGGATATAGTTATAGCTATTAAAGTAGCATAACTTGCCCCACTTATCCCTAAATTTAACATATAGATGAATATTGGGTCTAAGATGATGTTTGTTAAAGTTCCCACAACACTTGCTATCATAACAATTTTTGTGTTCCCTTCACCTCTAAATATTCCATACAACGCATCGCAGATTGTAAATATAACAACCCCTAAAACCAATATGTTTGAATATTTTATAGCCAAGGATTTACAAGCTCCATAAGTTCCCATTAAGCTAAATAGTGTATCAAGATTTGGATATACAGCTAAGATATACAAAATTCCAGAAATCAATGCTAATATAATTGCATGATTTGCCACTTTATCAGCTTCTACTTTATTTTTTGCTCCAACTCTCCTTGCTATTCCGGAACTAATTCCAACACTCAAACCCCAACTAACTGCATATATGCTAATTAATATTGGAAAACTCGCTCCTACAGCAGCTAATGCATCAGCCCCCAATCCAGAAACCCAGATGCTATCAACTAAGCTATAGATTGATTCAATAAATGTAGCAACAATTATAGGTTTTGATACCTCAATTATAGCTTTTTTTGGATTACCTAAGAGAATTTCAACATTTTTCATTCCATATCACCACAATAACAGTAAAAAATAAATACTACTTATACAACTTAATTTTCTTTACCATTTCACAAAATTGTGATAACAATGCCGAAGCTTTTCATATATCATGCAAATCAATGCAACCCAAAAAAATGCACATCCTTAAAAATGGCTAAGATGAATAAAGCCATTTTGTTAAAAAACCCATACAAAGTTCCAAAAAACTCAATAATTCTAAACCCTTACGCTGAAAAAGCTCTATCTCCAGAAGATAAAAAAATAGTGGAAAAGTTTGGTATAACTGCTCTTGACTGTTCATGGAAAGAAGCAGAGTTGATGTTTAAGAAATTTAAATTTAAAAATCAAAGGTCTTTACCATTTTTAGTTGCCTGTAATCCAATAAATTATGGAAAGCCTTGCATGCTTTCAACATTAGAAGCTTTTATCGCTGCTTTATATATAACTAACTTTAAGGATGAAGCATTAAATTTAACCTCCTGCTTTAAGTGGGCAGAAACATTTATAAATGTTAATAATGAATTATTAGAAAGATACTCAAATGCTAAAAATTCAGCAGAAGTTGTTGAAATTCAACAAGAGTTTTTGCAAAGATAAAAAAATTTCAAATGAAAAACATAATGTTTATTAAATAGGACTTGTTCTATTAAAAATCTGCAGGTGAGAAAATGCCATTTGAAGAAGCAATGAAAAGATTATTTATGAAAAAGATTTGCATGAGATGTAATGCAAGAAACCCTTGGAGAGCTACAAAATGTAGAAAGTGTGGATACAAAGGTTTAAGACCAAAAGCAAAAGAACCAAGAGGATAAACGAGCTATTTTTTGTTTTTCTATGTTTTTCTATTATATTATTTCTCATTAATGGACTTTAATTTTTTCATTTAATTTCTCTTTTTATCTTTAAGAAAACATGATTTTGGCTATTTTATATGTTATAGTCCCTTCAACAATTCCAGCTACTATGAATAGTATTATAGAGAGGACAAGTAACTTTAAAGATTCTTTTATATAATGTAAAACATCTCTTTTAGTCCCAAATTTGAAGTTTATTAAAAAATTAATCAATCCTATGTTAAATAAAACTCCACTTGATGCTGAAAGTATTAGAGCGGGGATTTCAATGATTCCATGTGGTAAAACTAAGTAGATAAAGCTTTCAGCACCAAATTTGTAGAGCACGTATGATAAAATATAGGAATTAACAGCAATAACAAATAATGACAAAGCTCCAATGATATAGTTTAAAATACAGACAGTTAGGTTATTTTTCCAAATGGCTAATATTATTGTTGAACTATCCTCATTTAACGTGATTTTTAGATTTTCAACATGTTCTTGAAAATTTTGAAAGGCCATATCTCCTAAATACGAAAAATATTTTACATTGGCAATCAAAATATATGATATTGCTAAAGATAAAATAAAAATTACACTGACAAATAAAACAACTTTTTTATTTCTTATAGGGCTCTTTAGAATTTCTTTTAAATCAAATATTTCTTTCAATGCATCCATTAAGACCATCATTAAATAAGCATCTCTCATAATTATCTACCGAGTTCTTGGTGAGCTTTTCCTAAATGACCAGCAGCTAAAGCACCTAATAAGGATAACTCTCCAGCTAACACAGCCCCTCCAATAATCTCAGCAAATTTTAAAGCTTTATTATCTCCATAGCAACCAAGCATTTCTAAACACTCTTTTTGTGTCTCAACCCTTGTCCCTCCACCAACAGTTCCTATTGGAACATCTGGCAATGTTACAGAGAAGTATAATCCATCATCTTCGACCTCTGCCATAGTAATTCCTAAACTACCCTCAACTATTTGAGCTTCGTCTTGTCCAGTAGCCAAGAATATAGCTCCAATAATATTTGCATAATGAGCATTGAAACCCATGCTGTTGCTTATTGCTGAGCCTATATAATTTTTTAATCTATTTACTTCAGCAATTGCTTCAGAAGTGGTTTTTAGATATTTATTAACCTCTTTTTCCTCTAAATAAATCTCTGCTACAATTGATTTTCCTCTTCCATTAATTAAATTCATTCCACTTGGTTTTTTATCAACGCAAGCGTTTCCACTAACAGCAACGGTTTTAACAAATATACCTTCTTTTTTTAATTCTTCCTCTATAAAATTGCAAGCCTTTTCTGTAGCAATTGTAACCATATTCATGCCCATAGCATCTCCTGTCTTAAATACAAATCTTGGATATAAGTTTCTTCCAACGATTAAGATTGGTTCTATCCTTATTAATTTTCCATGCCTTGTTGTTGATTCAGCAACTTCCTTTATCTTTTCAAAGTTTTCTTTAATCCAATCTCTAACTTTTATTGCATCTACAACACTTTTTGTTTTTAAGCAAGGGGCTCTTGTCATCTTATCATCTATAACCCTAACAGTAGCTCCCCCACATTTTGTTATTATTGAGCAACCTCTATTAACTGAAGCTACTAAAGCCCCTTCAGTTGTAGCCAATGGAATATAAAACTCTCCTTTAGCATATTCTCCATTAATTTTTAAAGGTCCTGCAAATCCAAGAGGGATTTGTATGGCTCCAATCATGTTCTCTATATTCTTTTTCATAGCCATTTCTTCATCTATTGTGTATTTGTTAATATGTTTAAACTCTATCCCTACTACTTTTTCAATAAATTTTCTCCTAATTTCAGTAGCTATTTTTGAATTATATAGTTTATCTAATTGATATGGCTTTATTTCTCCATTTATCATTTTTTCAATTATTTCATTATAATTTTCCATTATACCACCAAAAATTTATTTAATTGTTATTTAATCACCAAATTTATTAATAATTTCTTCCAAATCTAAAACTCCTTTATGTATTGCCGTTGCTATCAAAACCCCATCAACTCCTAATTTATAGCATAGCTCAATATCTTTAATATCTTTAATTCCTCCACCAACATACACGGGATTATTTGTTTTATCTAAAATACATTTTATAAGTTCTACATTAACACCTTTTTGAGTTCCAACTGAAGAGATATCTAAGATTATTAATGGTGTGTCTTTTTTAACATAAGTTAAAACTTCATCTAAGCTATAATTTAAAAGTTCTCCATTTTTAAAATCTAAACTAACAACTATATCGCTTTCTTTAAGTAATTCAATATCATTTAATGTTTCAGTTGCCACTATTGCTTTATCATCTTTATTTAAAAATTTTTTAATATATTCTAAGTCATCTTTTTTCTTTATTCCAATATCAACAATTTTATTTATAAAATCTATTTTTTTTATAATTTCAAAATTATTTCCATTTCCCATTATAGCGTTTAAATCAGCGATGTAGATAGTTTCAGCTCCTCTTTCTTTATAGGCAATTGCTACATCAATAGGATTTGATGAATTGCAAATAACGGATTTTAATGGCTTATATTCGTCTCTATTTCCGCTCTTTCCATGCACAGCTATTTTATCTTTTAAATCAATAACTGGAATTATTTCCATATTTTCACCAATGTGAAAGATTTAAATCCAAGATAATAATTAGTTCAAATTTAAAAATTTAAATAAAATTCAAAATGGTGAAGACAAATGGATATTAGTTTTATAGAATATATTGCTTTAGTATTAATTTTTGGATGCATATTTATCTTTGTTTTAGATATACTATTTAAAAAAATGGTTGGTGTTGATAATGGATTTAAAGAATTGTTTGGTTTATATAAAGCCATTAAAGATATTGATATTAAAAAAGTTGTTATAACATTGGTTAGTTTAGTTATAACAATACTTTTTATTAAACTTTTAAACATAAAATTAACTGTAATTAATGTTTTTATTTTATTTTTAGTTATTAAAACTCTCATTGAGGTTATCATTTATAAAAAACTACCTTTTGATAAACATAACTGGTTATTTTTGTTAACATTTGGTTTTATTATAGTTTGGATGTATTTTGCTGGATATATTTTAGGTTATTTAGGAGTAGATTCAGTAAATGTTGTAAATGTTTTAGTATTTCTTATGCCCATAATCTTATTGCTTTTTATCGCTGTATTTGTTGAGTTTTAAATTTTTATCATAAACTAAAAATAAAAAACCTTCATCGTGATATATAAAAAATAATATTTAATATCTAACTTCTAAAATTCCTCTATCCCATTCTAAATAATGCCCTTTCTCTCCAACCTTAGCCATGTTTATTATTGGAACTATTGCAGGAGTTGGAGAGATTCCCATTCTCTTCTGGAAATCTGTTTGCTCTTGGAATGTTCCACTATTAACCATAACAACTCCTCTATAAATCCCATAACCATTGATGTGTATATGTCCAGTGTGTAAAATATCAATATCTCTATCTATAACTAAGTAATCTTTATGTTCTGGAGCTATTGGACATCTTCCCCCATAAGTTGGACATAACAACCTTCTTTTTATTAACTCTCTCATAATAGTTACTGGATTTTCATAATTTGCAGTCCTTATTTGCCCAACCAAGTCGTCAAAGCTTCTACCGTGATATAATAAGGTATCGAAGCCATGGATATTAACAACACACGGATTTCCAACGAAGTAAATATTATCTCTATTAAATAGCTTTATTATTTTTTCTGGCAGTTTTGGTTGTGGTTCTGCAGGTCTGACAGCATCGTGGTTGCCAGGTGAAATTATTATATGTATATGCTCTGGAATCTGCTCTAAATACATAGCTATCTCTCTATACTGCTCAATAACATCTACTTCATATAAATCCTCTTCTTGTCCAGGATAAACTCCTACACCATCAACCAAATCTCCAGCAATGCAAATATATTTTAATCTACTGACAACTTTTTCTTCTAATTCGTTATCAACATCCCCATTTAAAAATCTAACAAACTTCTCAAACTCTTTATGTAAGAACTCTTTACTTCCAACGTGAATATCTGATAAAAATGCCATATATATTTCTTCATCTATTCTTCTCGGTTCTTTTGGTGAAAATGCAGGTCTTATAATTTCATCAACGTATATTGAGCTTCCAGATTTGCTAACAACTCCAATAGCTCCAATAACTTCATCCAATAATATATCATCTGGCAACTGTCCACTGTCTATTTTTTCTTTTGGTAAAATTAATGTTATCTCATCTTCAGTATCTTCAATTCTAACTATTAAATTACCATTTTTTGAGGTATCAACATCACTAACAATTCCAACAACAAAAATATCTTTCTGCCCTTTCATTTTCTTTATATCTTTTAAAGGATATCCCTTTCTTTGAGCCTTTCTTTCAATAAATACTCTTAATCTTTCAAATCTGTCTCTAAAGTATTTAACAAAGTCCTCAATTGTTCCAGTGCATGTAGATTTTCCAGAAACGTCTGAATCGTCATATATCTCTATTATAGCGTCAATATCCTTGGCTATCCATTTTATTCTGCTATTTACACTTTCTCTTATTTTTGTTATGTGTTCATATCTTTTAGCTCTCTCAGCATCAAAATCTTCTTTTTTCTCTTCTTTGGAAATTAGTTGTTTTAATTTCTCTTCAACATCTTCCTCAGATTTTTTTACAAATTGTTCTTTTTCTTCTTTCTTAACAAATTCTATTTTTTCTACTTCTTCTTTAATTTTTTCTTCAGTTTCTTCTTTTACTTCTTCAACTTTTTCTACTTTTTCTTCTTCTCCAGTGTAGTAAAATATGAAGTCAAAATCTTTATATTCATCTATTATTTCATTCAAATCTTTTTGTAAAAAAATTTCTAAGAACTTCTCATCCAACAAAATAAAGCTATCGTTGTATTTTTTAAATTCTCTAATTTTTTCAATTAAATTGTTAATTTCACTTTCATTAAAATTTTTCAACTTTTCATAAACCGTTGGGGATAATAAAACTTCAATATCTAAAAATTTATTCATTATTTCCATTTTTATCCTCCTTCTTCAACTTCTTAAATCTCTCCTTTTTTAAATTTTTATTTATATTATAGCAAAGATAATCTAAAGGATGTATGATAAATTTTTTCTTACAAATCTCATCTGGTTTGCAGTAATAACTTAGTCCCTTCCCTCCATCAGATTGCCAGTTTTTGCAGTATTCACAGTGAGTTAATCTCTGATGCCCTACTTTATATCCAATATTGTGCATAATATAGTACCTTGTCTTTTTTTCATCAAAATCTTCAACATTTTTAAACATCATCTCAATAAGTTCATCTATAAATCTCTCAATTTCTTCTTCAGAGGTAATATCTGTTGCTGAGATATTTACCAAATTTCCATTTTTATCTAAAGGTCTTAAATTAGGATTAAATTTAGCACAGAACCAATAAACTACAAAGCTTCTCCTTGCATAATGTGATGGAGAGCCTCCACTCAAAATATCATTTAAAATTCCTCTTATACATGGTGGATGCCATTCTAACGGGATGTTTCCTTTATAGTTTAATGCTTTAATCCCCTCTATTTGTTCATATTTAACCTTATCTTTTAGGTAGTTGTTAATCTCATTTAGTAAGTCTTTTATTATATCTTCTTCAGGAAGTTTTGCTTTTTTAGCTAAATCTCCGAGATGTTTTAATTCAACTCTAATAAATTCTCTTGCGTAAATTTCTTTAATTTCAGTTATATCAACATATCCATTTTCTAAATCTAATCTCTCTAAGTGTAAATCATTATTTCTTGCCTTTGAAGCTGTTTTTATAAATTCCCAGACAGATATTTTATTAGGGAGATTTTTTATTAAATTATATTTTTTTATTTCAGAATATTCTTTTATAAACGAGTTAAAATAATTAGTATGAGATAGTAAAATTATTAAAAGATAATCAATTAAGGTATCTAACTTTTTTTTATCTATGTTATCCCATATTGAATATTCCCTTATATCCTTCTGATATTCATTACTTTTTTCATAAATGTATCTTAACTTCGATAGTATTAAATTTCTATATCTTTTTAAAGCTTCTAAAAAATCAATATCCTTAAATTCATCTAAATATTCTAAAATCATAACAATCACGTGTTTTTAAAGTTGTTTTCTGATTCAATAACAGCTTTAATGTGAGGATATGCCAATTTTACATCATTTTCTTTATTGACATTTTCTAAGATTCTTTTATAAATTTCAGTTTTTACTTCTGCTTTATTATAAACATGAACTAAATAATGAGATTTTATATAAAAAGAACTTCTTGTTATGCCCATTCTAATTAATGGCTTATCAGATAATCTTTTTGAAGTTAGATATTTCCTTTTAGACCATTTTTTATAAAGTTCTTTCATCAAATCTCCTACAACTTCACTAACAGATTCAAAAACTATTCTTTCAGCTTTATTTACATTACTGTTTAGTGTAAAATGCACAATAACCGTATCCCAAACATATGGTGTTCCTTTTGTAAGGTTTTCTATTGAAGATGTAAATATATATGAATTTGGAATAATTAATACTCTTCCTGTAGGATTAAAATTTTCAGGAGTTAATTCACTTAAGTAGATGTGCTGAGTGTCAATATCAAATACATCACCGGCTCCAATACCTTTAATAAAAATTCTATCTCCAATTTTTATTGTTCTTGTATATAAGATGATAATCCATCCAGCAAAGTTTAAAATGGGCTTTTGTAGAGCGTAAGTTATTGCCGCCCCAATTAAACCAACTGAAACCACTAAAGAGGAAACATTTTGATAGAGAACACCAAAAATCATCAAAGCTACACAAACATAGACGAGATATTTAAAGATATAGTTTAGAGTTAAATATTCTCCAGCTTTTTCTTCTCTTTCCCTTGCATATTTTTTAAATATCTCAGAAGCAATATCGACAATAATAAGCCCAGATAAAATAATAATACCAATAATCATTATTTGATTTTGGTATTTGGTAAGTAGCCCAATATATGTCTCTAAATTAAAAACTGATATAAGGCTGTGTAATAAAATTATTAATAATACAATCTTTATTCCTAATTTTATTCTGTTATCAATCATAAATAAACCTCTAAGGTGATTTTGTTGTTACTAAAAGGTAAATTTTTATATGGGAAGGATTTTGAGCTGAGAAAGGGGGTTTTAGCTATTGAAGATGGCATTATTAAAGGCTTTACAAATGAACATAGTAGTGAGATTGTTGAGTTTAAAGGATTAATTATACCTCCCTTAATAAATGCCCATACACACATAGCTGATAATAGTATAAAGGATATAGGTATTAATAAAACTTTGGATGAGTTAGTTAAACCTCCAAATGGTTTAAAGCATAGATATTTGGCTGAATGTGATGATGAAATTTTAATTGAGGGCATGAAACTTGGTTTAGAAGATATGAGAGAGCTTGGAATAAAATTTTTTTGTGATTTTAGGGAAAATGGGGTTAGGGGAATTAATTTATTAAATAAAGCTTTAGAATCTTATGATTATCCAAAGGCAATAATCTTGGGAAGACCTACAAAAATTAACAAAAATGAAATAAAAGAGGTTTTAAAAATATCTAATGGTTTAGGATTAAGTGGAGCTAATGAATTTGAAGATGATGAACTAAAATTAATTTTTAAAATCTTTAAGAGATTTAAAGAAAAAGATGATAGGAAATTATTTGCCATACACGCAGCTGAGCATAAAGGGGCTGTAGAATACAGCTTAAACAAATATGGCATGACAGAGGTTGAGAGATTAATAGATTTAGGAATAAAGCTAAATTTTATTGTTCATGGGACTCATCTCACAAATAATGATATAGAATTATTGAAGGAAAATAAGATTCCAGTTATTGCTTGTGTAAGAGCTAACTTATCATTTAATGTAGGGATGCCAAAATTAAATGAACTTAACGACAATTTATTGGTAGGAATTGGGACAGATAATTTTATGGCAAACTCTCCTTCAATATTTAAGGAGATGGATTTTATTTATAAACTTTATCACATAGAACCAAAGGATATTTTGAGAATGGCAACAATAAACAATGCAAAGATTTTAAAGCTTGAGAATGTTGGTTTGATAGAGGAGGGATTTAAAGCTACTTTTACTTTTATAAAACCAACAAATGCTATACTATTTTCTAAGAATATTGTTGCCTCAGTTGTTACAAGATGTGAGAAAGGAGACATTGTAGATTTTAGCCTTTAAATTCAAATAAAAATTAATAGGACTTTCGCAGGAATAAATTTTTTAATGAAAATTCTATAGCTTAACTTCTCCTTTTGTACTTACAATTCCCTTTCTATCGTCAAATTTTGTAGCTAAATCTAAAGCAACACCAAACGCTTTAAATAACGCCTCAGCCTTGTGATGCTCATTTTTACCAACAACTTCATAATGGATATTTAGCATTCCATAGCTTGCCACTGACTCAAAAAAGTGATTTATATTCTCTGTTGCCAAATCTCCAATATATTCTCTCTCTGGTTTATAATTTCCCACACAATAACTTCTTCCTCCTATATCTATTGAAACCATTGCCCTTGCATCGTCCATTGGAATTATTGCCCATCCAAATCTAAAAATATTTTTTCTCTCTATTTGATTTAGAGCTAAGCCTAAGCAAATTCCCACATCTTCAACTGTATGGTGGTCGTCAATCTCTAAATCTCCTCTTGCTTTAACAATTAAATCAAAACATCCATGTTTAGCAAAAGATGCCAATAAATGGTCAAAAAATGGAATTCCAGTATCTATTTTATACTTTCCAGTTCCGTCAATATTTATTTTTAAATAAACATTTGTCTCCTTTGTTTCTCTCATTACTTCAAAAACTCTCATATTTTCACCTTTAACCTTCCCAGCGACACACAAACATAATATGGTCTTTTTCAAAAGGTTCTATATCAATTTCATCAACTATCTTAAAACCATTTTTTTCTAAAATTTCTTTTTGTTCTTTAAAAATCTCCTTAGGATTTTTTGTGACATCTATACTTCTTGCCTTTATTGCTATCATCCCATATCCTCCTTTCTTTAAAAACCATTTGGCATTTTTAATTAATATCTCTGCTTGATTAGGCTGAGCAACATCCTCATATATAACATCTACCTTTTCAACAATATTTGCATACTCTTGAGGTTTATTAGCATCTCCTAAAATTGGGATTATGTTTTCTCTCTCAGCACATGCATCTAAGAGCTCTCTCATAATTCTTGGAGCATATTCTACAGCATAAACAATACCTTTATCAGCAATATCTGCAACGTGAGATGGTGTTGTACCTGCTGAAGCTCCTAAGTATAGAATTTTTGAATCTCTCTTTATTGGCATAACTTTTAAACCTTTAATTATTGCAGCAGCCAATTTACTTTTATTTGGATTCCAAATTCTATACTCATCATCTCCAATCTTTATTATTTTTTCATCATATACTTTTTTTCCTTTAACAATAGATTTTGTTGCTATTCTTTTTAAACCATCTTCTAAATCAACTTCATAAATGTTTTCAAAAATCTCTCTAATTTTTACATTTTCCATTTTATCACCAAAAAATAGATAATGATGCGAGTATATAAATAATTCTGCTTCTAAACAATAGCAAAGAAAGACATTTAATTTATAGTGTAAAAGAGTATTTACTTTTTAATTATTATTTTTAACCATGGAATAACGTCTTTATACTATTTATAGTAATCAGGAACAATTCAAGCATCATCCATAACAAGTAATAATATTTTCCCTCAAATTTTATTTAATTTATCATCATATAAGAATTACTCTAAATAAATGTGGTGAGAGAGTATGGATACTCTTCTATATCTCTCATTTATATTTTTAATACAAAGTGTTATCTTCCACAAAATAACAAAAATGCAACCAAAGATTAAAACAAAAATCTTAAGAGAAATTAAAATGCATTATCTTAATATATTTTATGGTAAAAAGGCAGAGTTTGATAAAAAATACTTTCCAGTTATTATTTTTGGAATGGTTATGTTAGGTTTATTGTTATCCATAATCTTATGTTATGAGGGGGAAGTTTAAGCTATCCTACTTCGTTAGTTTGTTTTTGATAGGATTATCATCGATTATTATTTGGAAAGCATTTAATAAGGAAATTATTGTTTATTTATGTGAAGATGGAATTTATTACATTAACAGATTTATAAATTGGGAGAAATTTGAGGATTTTAAAAAAGATGGGGATTTTATTGAATTGTTATTTAATAAGAAAAAAATTTTAGGAGAAAAAGTTTGTTCAATTAAAAGAATTTATTTACCTTATGATGAAGAAATTGAAAACATTATAAAAAAGCATTTAAAACAAAAATAGTGGGAATATGGATAAAATAACAATGATTTTATTGATTCTTGATGCAATTATATATGCTTCAATCGTTCATTACATAAACAAAAATAAAAAGTATAAAAATAAAAAGCAATAAAAAGTCATTAAAATTTAATTATTTTCTGCTCTTTGTTTTTCCTATAACCTTTCTTTCCATTTTTCCTTTTTTGTCTTTTTTCTTATCCTTCTTTTTCTTAGGTTTTTCTTTCTTATCTTTCTTTTCTTTTTTCTTTGCTTTAGGTTTCTCTTTCTTCTTTTTCTTTCTTGGTTTTGGATACTTCCTTTTAATCTCTTCAATTCTCTTATTTAGCTTTTCTAAAAGTTCATCTGCTATGTAATCTCCAGCGTAATCAGCTCTTGCAGCTATTGCTAATTTACATGCTAAAGCCCTTGCAATTTTCCCTCTTTGCCAATGTGGAGAACCTTGAATTAAAGGGTGATTATAAATTATACCATGTTTTGGAGGTTCAGCTCCTGTTCTTAAATGAGCGAATAAAGCTTTCTCAGCTCCTAAAACTTGTATTGTTGAAGCAGGCATCTTAGATAATTTTTCTAAACCTCCTGCCAAACCTATTAATTTTGCCCCTAATGAAACTCCTGCAAGTTTGGTAATATTTGGAGCTTCTTCATTCATCAATTTCTCTAAATAGTTATATAGCTCTTTTCTCTTTTCATATAAATGGCATATTTCTTCAGCAAATTTAACAATAGCGTTTAAATCATAATCTTCTAATTCTCCTCCCATTGAATTTTTTGCAGCTTCAGCAATTTTTCCAGACAATTTTGAAGGGAGGATTTTTTTTAACTGACTCTTTGTAAAGTTTTCTCTCTTTTTTAGATTAGTTACTAAGTTGGCATAAACTTCATGTTTATTAACTAAGTGGTCTAACTCTGGGAAATAGAGAGAATACCACTCTCTTAATCTCTCAGATAATAAGTTTAGAGTTTTATCTAAATCAGATATTGCTTCTGCAACTTGAATAATGATTTTATCCTTTTGTTGTGCATAACTTTTTATAACTTTTTTTGTTAGCTCAGTGTTCCAAAAATGCATCTTCTTTCTAAATTCCTCATAATTATTGAAGTATCCCAATTCCTTTCCAACATCAAATAAATTATTTCTTAAGAAATCTCCTATATTAAATGGCTTAACGCTAAGGATTTCTAATTTAATCTCATCTCCCCATTCCTCTTTTAGCTCATCTACTATTTTATTTGGTTGGGTTTTTAATTTAAACATTATATTTGGAATTTCATCTTCATTAAACAATTTTTTATATTCTATGTCATCTAAGCTATTAACTTCTTTATTATCCTTAACTCCAAAAGCTCCATAAGGTGTGAAAGCAACATAAATCAAAATAATCACCTTCCTTAAAGTTTTTATATATAGAACAACATTAAAATTTCATAAATAAATACTTTCCTTATAGAATAGTTCTGTTTAGATGGGATATTTATGAATGTTGAAGAGATGGAAAGAAAATTAAAACCAAAAGGGGAAGTTTCAATAATTGGATGTGGAAGGTTGGGAGTTAGAGTAGCTTTTGATTTATTAGAAGTGCATAGAGGTGGGGTAGAGAAAGTTTATGTTTTTGATAATGCTAAGATAGAAAAAAATGATATAATCCATAGAAGATTAGGGGGAAAGGTTGGGGAATACAAAGTAGATTTTATAAAGAGATTTTTTGGAGATAGAGTTGAAGCATTTAGAGAAAATATAACTAAAGATAATCTTAGTTTAATTAGAGGAGATGTGGCAATTATATGTATAGCAGGTGGAGACACAATTCCTACAACAAGGGCAATCATAAACTATTGTAAAGAGAGAGGAATTAAAACAATAGGAACTAATGGGGTTTTTGGTATAGAAGAAAAAATAAAGGTTTGTGATGCTAAATATACAAAAGGCCCAGCTAAGTTTTTAAATTTGGATGAAGAGGGACATATAGTTGTAGGAACTGAGAAATTTATCAGAGATTTTGAGCCAATAACTCCATATACATTAGATGAGATTGCTAAAAGGATGGTTATTGAATGTTTAAGAATATTGTGGAAAAAATATTACAGTGATAAAATATATTAAATAATTTTAATATAGAAATTAGCTAAAATATAAACCATAAAATTTATATACCTCTTCTATATAGTTTATGTATGCAACTCATAGGTTTGGAGAGCCGGGGTAGTCTAGGGGCTAGGCAGCGGACTGCAGATCCGCCTTACGTGGGTTCAAATCCCACCCCCGGCTCCATTTGAAACTTTTTGGATTCATTTTTTATATTGTCTTATATGAGGCTTAGATTCTCTTTTTTATAAAGTTAAATTTTAGACCTAAAGGTGTATCTATCAATAATAATAAGATATAAATATAACTTAATCAAATTAATACTAAGCTTGTTTTGTTGGTTTAATAAAACTTTCGCAAAGATAAAATTTTAAAGGAAAGGTTGATACTCTTAGAGTTAAAAATATATAAGTGAAAAAGTTTGATGTTTTATACTAACAAAAATCTAAATCTTAAACACAAAATAAAGAAGTCAGAGAAAATCAAAAATAAATTAAAATAATTTAAGAGAGGTGCAAAAATGGTAACTGTCTATGATGTTCCAGCTGATAAGTTAATTCAGAAGACAGCTGAAAAATTAAAAGAGATGAATATTGGAGTTCCAGAGTGGGTCCCTTTTGTTAAGACAGGAGTTAGCAGAGAGAGAAGACCTGAGCAAGATGACTGGTGGTATATAAGGTGTGCATCAATTTTAAGAAAAATCTATATTTACGGCCCAGTTGGAGTTTCAAGATTAAGAACTGCTTACGGAGGAAGAAAAAATAGAGGTCATGCTCCTGAGCACTTCTACAAAGGTAGTGGAAATATCATTAGAAAAGCTTTACAAGAATTAGAAAAATTAGGATTTGTTGAAAAGACACCAGAAGGTAGAGTTATTACACCAAAAGGTAGAAGTTTCTTAGACAACATTGCTAAAGAGGTTAGGGATGAAATAATCAATGAAATCCCTGCTCTTGCTAAATACTAAGGGGATGCAAAATGGATATTGAAGAAATTAAAAGAAGAAAGCTTCTTGAAATGCAAAAAAAGCTTGCTGAACAACAACAGCAAGAAGAGGCATTATTAGAAGCTGAAATGCAAAAAAGAGCATTATTAAGAAAGATATTGGCTCCTGAAGCAAGAGAGAGATTGGAGAGAATAAGATTAGCGAGACCAGAATTTGCTGAAGCTGTTGAAATGCAACTGATTCAATTAGCTCAACTTGGTAGATTACCTATTCCATTAAAAGATGAGGACTTTAAAGCTTTACTTGAGAGATTAAGTGCTATGACAAAGAGAAAGAGAGATATTAAAATCATTAGAAAGTGAAACTTATGGATGTTCATGTTCTCTTTAGTGGAGGGAAAGATAGTTCCCTCTCAGCAGTGATATTAAAAAAACTTGGTTATGAACCTCATTTAATAACTATAAATTTTGGTGTTATTCCTTCTTATAAATTAGCTGAAGAGACAGCTAGGATTTTGGGATTTAAGCATAAAGTTATAACTCTCGATAGAAAAATTGTTGAAAAAGCTGCTGATATGATTATAGAGAATAAATATCCTGCTCCAGCTATACAATATGTTCATAAAACTGTCTTAGAAATTTTAGCTGATGAATACAGCATTTTAGCGGATGGGACAAGAAGAGATGATAAAGTTCCAAAGCTCAGCTATTCAGAGATTCAGAGCTTAGAGATGAGGAAAAATATTCAATATATAACCCCATTAATGGGTCTTGGTTATAAAACATTAAGACATTTAGCAAGTGAATTTTTTATATTAGAAGAGATAAAAAGTGGAACTAAGTTGAGCTCTGACTACGAGGCTGAAATTAGGTATATATTGAAGGAAAGAGGAGAAAATCCTGAAAAATATTTCCCAGAACATAAACAAACAAGAGTAGTTGGATTAAAAAAGAAAATTTAGGTGAGAATGATGGGAAGCAACAAGCCATTAGGAAAGAAGTTGAGATTGGCTAAGGCTTTGAAGCAGAATAGAAGAGTTCCATTGTTTGTTATTGTTAAAACAAGAGGAAGAGTTAGATTCCATCCAAAAATGAGATACTGGAGAAGAAAGAAATTGAAAGCTTAATTAAATCTCTTTTATATAAAACACTTCCCCTTTATAGTTTTTTAGTTTTAGCTCTTTTATAGGAATTTCATTTAAAAGAGGCCTTATAATTAAATTAGCATTAATCTCTTTTGATAAATATAGAATATAGGGCTGTAAATCTCTAGGAGGTCTTATAGAATATATTAAATTAACATCTTTGTATAAATTTATATTTGGATTAAATAAATCATCTTTATAAGCTTTCAATCCAAAAAATTTAGCTTTTTCAACAGCTTTTTCATTGATATCAATAACCATTAAATCAAAACATCTGCTTAACTCTTTTGCAACATCAAATTTAAACCCAACACCAACCTCAGCTATTTTTTTGCAATTTTTTGAATTAGAAAAGTTTTTTATGAATTCAACTACTGCTTTCACATTCATTTTATCACATTTTTGAAATTTTAGAAACATTTAAATATAAATAAAATAATAAATGATTTTACCCAATTTGGGCTTTTACTTTACATTATTAAACTGAGAGTGGAATTATGAGATATAAATACCTAATACTTTCCTTATTTTTAGTTTTAGGCATTATCTTTGCAGGATGCACACAGCAGATGAATGCAGATGAGATAGCAAAGAAAATGCAAGAAAAGTATGAAAGTATTAACACTATGGAAGGAAATTTAGTAATGACATTAAATGTAAATGGAAAGGTAAAGACGATAGAATATAGCTATGCTTTTAAAAAACCAAATAAATACTATATGGAAAATGATGATGTTTTAATAGTTTCTGATGGAAAGACAATGTATATTTATGATAAGAAGAGTAACAAATATATGAAAACTGAAATTAAAGGGGAAGAAAATCCATATAACCCAGATTATGGGAAATTTATTAAAGAAATGTTGAAAGAATATGACGTCAAATACTTAGGAGAAGAAAATTATGATAATAAAAAGTGCTATGTTTTAGAGTTAATTCCTAAAAAAGACTCAACAATTAAAATGAAAATATATGTTGATGAAAATTACTGGCAGCCACTTAAAATAGAGTCAAAAGATATGGTTATTGAATATAAAAATGTTAAATTCAATGTAGATATTCCAGACAGCAAATTCAGCTTTACTCCTCCAAAAGGAGCTGAGTTAATAGGTTCTGGAAAAGTAGCTACTTCAACTAATATAAATGAGATTCAAAAAGATGTTAGTTTCAAAATATTAATTCCAAAATACACTGCAAATTTAAAATTACAAAAGGCTAACTCAGCAAAACAAAATATGAATGGAGAAGAGTTTGAAATGGTTAGCTTAGTTTATGGGGAAACTGGGGAGTTAATGATAATGGAAATGAAAGATATGGGAAATCAAACAAATATAGGCAATAATAAAATTACATTAAATAATGGAGTTAATGCTACAATCTATGAAAGTTATGGATATACATCATTAACATTCTCTTATAATGGAGTTAGAGTAGGTATAATGAGTAAATTAAACAAAGATGAAGTAATAAAAATAGCAAATTCAATGATTGAGTAAAAATTTTATTTTTTAATTATTTTCTCAGCAATCTCTTCAACTTTTTTATAAACTTCATTATTTTCTGGTAAATTCCAGAGAGGAATACCTTTTAAATCATACTCAGCTATCTCTTTGTTATAAGGAAGTTTTCCAATTAAATTTAATCCAAGTTCTTTTGCATATTTTTCAATTAACTCTTCATGCTCAGGTTTAACTTTATTTGCTACAACATAAATATCCTTAAACTTAACCTCTAACTCATTAGCTAACTTTTTTATTCTCTTTGCAGTACCTAAACCTCTTTTTGAAGCATCAGTTATAACTACCATAACATCTACATTTTGAGTAGTCCTTCTACTAAGATGTTCTAAACCCGCTTCAGTATCTATAACAACAAATTCATAATCCTTAGATAGATTATCTATTATCTGCCTTAACCAATTATTTACACTGCAATAACAACCACTACCTTCAGGTCTTCCCATGACTAACAAGTCATAATGTTTTGTTTCAACCAAAATCTCAAAAATCTTACTTCTTAAATAGTCTAATTTTGTCATTCCTGCAGGAATCTCATCTTTTTCTACTAACTTTTTTAACTCTTCTCTAATATCCCCTACAGTTTTTTCTACTTCAACACCTAAAGTTTCTGGCAGATTTGAGTCAGGGTCAGCATCAACTACTAAAATGCTATTTGTTTTTTTGGATAATGCTTTAATCAATAGTGTTGTAAATGCTGTCTTTCCAACTCCACCTTTTCCACTAACAGCGATAATCATTTTATGCCACCACAATAAAATATTTGATTTAGTATAGGACTTTCGCAATATATTTATTTAATAAGGTAGTTGGATGCAAATAAACGATTTATTCTTGTGAAAGTCATATAGTTGTTTATCCATTTTTTTTAGTATTAATAATTAATAACTATTTATCTTTAACATTTATAATGGTGGTGCTTATGTTATCAAAAAGACTTTTAAATTTTGAATCATTTGAGGTTATGGATATTTTGGCTTTAGCTCAAAAACTTGAAAATGAAAAAAAGGTTATACATTTAGAGATTGGGGAGCCAGATTTTAATACTCCAAAGTCAATAGTTGAAGAGGGTATTAAAGCTTTAAAAGAAGGATTTACTCATTATACAGACAGTAGAGGTATTTTAGAGTTAAGAGAGAAGATTGGAGAACTATATAAAGGTAAATATAAAGCAGATATAAATCCAGATAACATAATCATTACTGGAGGTAGTTCTTTAGGTTTATTTTTTGCTCTATCTTCAATAATTGATGAGGGAGATGAAGTTTTAATTCAAAATCCATCATATCCATGTTATAAAAATTTTATTAGGTTTTTGGGAGCTAAACCAGTATTTTGTGATTTTACAGTTGAAAGTTTAGAAAAGGCATTATCTAATAAAACTAAAGCTATAATCATAAATTCCCCATCTAATCCATTAGGAGAGGTTGTAGATAGAGAGATTTATGAATTTGCTTATGAAAACATCCCTTACATTATCTCTGATGAAATCTACAACGGCTTAGTTTATGAAGGAAAATGCTATTCAGCAAATGAGTTTGATGAAAATTTGGAAAAAACAATATTAGTTAACGGATTCTCTAAGCTGTATGCGATGACTGGATGGAGAATTGGTTATGTTCTATCAAATAAAAAAATTATTGAAGCAGTGTTAAAATTACAGCAAAATTTATTCATCTCAGCTCCAACAATGTCTCAATATGCCGCGTTAAAAGCCTTTGAAAAAGAAACTGAAAAAGAAATAAATAATATGATAAAAGAATTTAATAGAAGGAGGAAATTGGTTTTAAAATATGTTAAATATTTTGGATGGAAAGTTAATAACCCAATTGGAGCTTATTATGTCTTTCCAAACATTGGAGAGGATGGGAGAGAATTTGGTTACAAATTATTGAAAGAGAAATATGTCGCTTTAACTCCAGGAATAGGTTTTGGAAGTAAAGGAAAGAATTGTATAAGGATTAGCTATGCCAACTCTTACGAAAACATTAAAGAGGGTTTAGAAAGAATTAAAGAATTTTTAGATGAGAGATAAATATTTATGGGTGTTTATTTTTGATAGTAAAGCATCTTCTTTTTCTATAGAAACACTCAAATAAAAATGCTAATAGAAATGTTATAATAATTCCATAGAAAGCCATTTTATTGTTACACCATTGATAATATAAAAGGATTAAAAAAACAATAAATATTATAGAAAAATTAAATTTAAGAAGCCATTTTTTTCCTCCAACTTCGTTTATAAGTTTATAATGGGATAAGATTACAAACAAATATATCATTATAAAGACAGCACTTGTTATTGAAGCTACCCCCTCCATATTAAAAAGTAATGCAAATAGATAACCTAAGATAGCTGTTATATACAACCCTTCAGAGGAGCCAAACCAAACTTTTCTTTCAAAAAATTTTGGTAACTCCCCTTCTTTTGCCAAAGCATAGGCAATATTTGCTCCACCATAAATTGTGGCGTTCATTGCTGAGGATATAGAAAATAACGCCCCAATAGATATTAATAAAAATCCTAAATTCCCCAAAACAGGTTTAGCTGCTACTGCTAAGGCATTTTCACTATATTTTATTAATTCATCAATTGGTAAAGAACCTAAAGCTACCACAGAAACTCCAACATATATAAACATCACAATAATAATACTAAGTAGTATTGCTAAAGGAACATTTTTCTTTGGATTTTCAATATGTTCAGATGCGTTAGTGATTACACCAAAACCCATATAGGATAAGAAAAATATAGCAGATGCTGAAAGTAGTCCAAATGTTGTGGAATTAGGAGGGTACAAATAAGAAGGATTTAAAACTAAAAATCCAGATAATATAAATAATAGAAGTATGGAAACTTTAATTGAAACAATAAGAAACTCAGCTTTTCCAACAGCTTTACTACCAAAAAAGTTCAATACCACAAAGAAGGAAATAATTGCCAATTCAACCAAACCAGTGGTTAATGGAGTTATACCTATATTAAACAATGGTAAAAAGTATCCTGCAAATCCCTTAGCAAATAAAGCTATAGAGATAACGTAACTCAACCACATCAAAATAGCTAAAACTCCAGTAATTATACTATCTCCAAAGGCTTTGTGAATATAAGCTATAGGTCCAGCATCAGAAACAATAACTCTGCTTAACTTAATATATGAATAAGCTACTAAAAAAGCATAGATTCCTGCCAATACAAAAGCTTCGGGTAGTAAATTTCCAGCTATTTTAACTCCAGTCCCAAATATGGAGAAAATACTTGCTCCTATCATTACACCAATACCCATAGAAACAGCTTCATATAAGGAAAGTTTTTTATTTTCCATACTACCCCCTAAAATAAATATAATGAGTTTATTTAAAATATATCAAGCCCAATTTTATTAATATTATGATGATTATTAATTAATTATACCAAGCAAGTACATATATTTTACTTAGAATAGGATTTTCGCAAAAATAGATACTTAAAGGCATACAACTTCCTTATTAAATATATAAACTGCAAAAGTCTTATTAGAATTAGAATTTAAAATTATAATGGTGAAAATTATGAAAGATATTTTAAACAGAGTTTCTGATGTAGTTTGGGAGTTACCTAAAGACTATAAAGATTGTATGAGAGTTCCTGGAAGAATATATTTAAATGAGATTCTTTTAGATGAGTTAGAGCCAGAGGTTTTAGAACAAATAGCCAATGTTGCATGCCTACCTGGAATTTACAAATACTCAATTGCAATGCCAGACGTACATTATGGTTATGGGTTCCCAATTGGAGGAGTAGCGGCTTTTGACCAGAGAGAGGGAGTTATAAGTCCTGGAGGAGTAGGTTTTGATATAAACTGTGGAGTTAGATTAATAAGAACTAATTTAACAAAAGATGAAGTAGAACCAAAAATAAAAGAGCTTATAAAAACATTATTTAAAAATGTCCCTTCTGGTTTAGGTAGTAAAGGAATTGTAAAGTTCAGTAAAAGTGTTATGGATGATGTTTTAGAAGAGGGAGTTAGATGGGCTGTCAGAGAGGGTTATGGTTGGAAAGAAGATTTAGAGTTTATTGAAGAACATGGCTGCTTAAAAGATGCAGACGCATCTTATGTATCAGATAAAGCAAAAGAGAGAGGAAGAGTTCAATTGGGTAGCTTAGGTAGTGGTAATCACTTTTTAGAAGTGCAATATGTTGAGAGAGTATTTGATGAAGAAGCTGCAGAAATTTATGGAATAGAGGAGAATCAAGTCGTTGTTATGGTGCATACCGGTTCTCGTGGGCTTGGACATCAAATATGTACTGATTATTTAAGAACTATGGAAAAAGCAGCTAAGAACTATGGAATAAAGTTGCCAGATAGACAATTGGCATGTGCTCCATTTGAATCAGAAGAAGGGCAGAGCTACTTTAAGGCAATGTGTTGTGGAGCAAACTATGCATGGGCAAATAGACAGATGATTACACACTGGGTTAGAGAGAGCTTTGAGGAAGTATTTAAAATACATGCTGAGGATTTAGAGATGAGTATAGTGTATGACGTAGCCCACAACATTGCCAAAAAAGAGGAACACATAATAGATGGAAGAAAAGTTAAAGTTGTAGTTCATAGAAAAGGGGCTACAAGGGCATTTCCACCAGGGCATGAGGCGATTCCAAAAGAATATAGAGAAGTAGGACAGCCAGTTATTATTCCAGGAGATATGGGAACAGCTTCGTATTTAATGAGAGGGACAGAAATAGCTATGAAAGAAACATTTGGTTCAACAGCTCATGGTGCAGGAAGAAAGTTGAGCAGAGCTAAGGCTTTAAAGCTATGGAAAGGTAAAGAGATACAAAGAAAATTAGCTGAGATGGGAATAATTGCCATGAGTGATTCAAAGGCAGTTATGGCTGAAGAAGCACCAGAGGCATATAAGAATATTGATTTAGTTGCAGACACATGTCATAGAGCAGGAATATCTTTAAAAGTAGCAAGAATGAGACCATTGGGAGTTATTAAAGGATAAATCATTCTATTTATTTCTATTTATTTTTAGGTGTAAGTTTTAAATAGGACTAATAATTATTTTAGCATAACATCATTATAGATTTTTTGTTTTTACTTTTTTATTAATTTATTAAACAAAGATATGATTTTTTAAATCTTAAAAAGGTGAAACTATGGCTAATAACTTAGAAATTAAAGATTTAGAGAAAATAGCAAAAAAAGTTAGATATAATATTGTAAAAATGGTTGGTTTAGCAAAGTCGGGGCATCCTGGAGGAAGTTTATCTGCAACTGATATTATAGTGGCTTTATACTTCAAATTAATGAACTATGACCCAAAAAATCCATATAAAAAAGATAGAGATAGATTTGTTTTAAGTAAGGGACATGCTGCTCCAGCGTTATATGCTGTTTTGGCTGAGTTGGGAATAATAGAAGAGGAGGAGCTTTGGAAATTAAGAAGATTGGAAGGAAAGTTGCAAGGACATCCTTCAATGGATACACCAGGAGTTGAGATTTGCACAGGTTCATTAGGGCAAGGATTTTCAGCAGCAGTAGGAATGGCTTTGGGATGTAAGTTAGAGAAGTTGAATAATTATGTTTATGTTTTGTTGGGAGATGGAGAATGTCAAGAAGGCATTGTATGGGAAGCGGCAATGGCAGCAGCCCACTACAAATTAGATAACTTAATTGCATTTGTTGATAGAAATAAATTACAGATTGATGGATGCACAGAGGATGTTATGAGTTTAGGAGATATAAAAGCTAAGTTTGAAGCATTTGGATGGGATGTTTTTGAGATAGATGGACATAACTTTGAAGAAATTATAAATACGGTAGAAAAATCTAAAAATCTAAAAAATGGAAAGCCAAAGATGATTATTGCTTATACAATTAAAGGTAAAGGAGTTTCATTCATGGAGAATAATGTAGCTTTCCATGGAAAAGCACCAAATGAAGAGCAGTTAAAACAAGCATTAGAAGAATTAAAATATGAAGAGTAATTATGTAATATTATTAAAAAAATAAAAATTTAAATTAAAATTTAGTTGTTAATTGTTTTATTAATTGATTTTTGGTGGTTTAAATGATTAAAATTGGAGCCTCAATATTATCTGCAGATTTTGGACATTTAAAGGAAGAGATTAGGAAGGCTGAAGAAGCTGGAGTTGATTTCTTCCATGTAGATATGATGGATGGGCATTTTGTTCCAAATATAAGTATGGGAATTGGGATTGCAAAGCATGTTAAAAAATTAACACACCTCCCTATTGAGGTTCATTTAATGGTTGAAAATGTTGATTTATTTATTAATGAATTTGAAGAAATGGATTATATAACCTTCCATATAGAAGCGGTAAGATTTCCATTTAGAATTATAAATAAGATTAAAAGCATTGGAGCTAAGCCAATAGTAGCTTTAAATCCAGCAACACCTTTGGATAGAATAGAGTATATTTTAGATGAAGTTTATGGAGTTTTAGTCATGACTGTTGAACCTGGATTTTCTGGACAGAAGTTTATTCCAGTGATGACAAAAAAGATTAGAAAATTGAAAAGCATGATTGTTGAAAATGGTTATGATACAAAAATCTTTGTTGATGGAGGAATAAATGTTGAAACCGCCCCATTGGCAGTAAAAGCTGGAGCAGATGTTTTAGTTGCAGCTTCAGCAATATTTGGAAAAGATGATGTTAAAACAGCAGTTAAAAACTTAAGAGACGCAGCTTTAAAAGCTTTAAATATAGAAAATCAGAATTTTTCAACAAAAAGCTTTGATATTCATGAAGAAACACAGTAAAAAGAAAATAAAATTAATTATTAGGTGAAAAATTATGGTTAAGTTGAGTGGAGTTTATAAAGGGATGAGAAAAGGTTATGGAGAGACACTGATAGAGTTAGGAAAAAAGTATAAAAATTTGGTAGTTTTGGATGCTGATTTATCTGGTTCTACACAAACAGCTATGTTTGCTAAGGAATTTCCAGACAGATTTTTCAATGCAGGAGTTGCTGAACAAAATATGATAGGTATGGCAGCAGGATTAGCAACAACTGGTAAAATTGTCTTTGCTTCATCATTCTCAATGTTTGCAAGTGGAAGGGCATGGGAAATAATAAGGAATTTAGTGGCATATCCAAAGCTAAATGTGAAGATTGTTGCAACACACGCAGGAATTACTGTTGGAGAGGATGGGGCTTCCCACCAAATGTGTGAAGATATAGCTATAATGAGAGCAATTCCAAACATGGTTGTTATTGCTCCTTCAGATTATTATCACACAAAAAATGTTATTAGAACTATAGCTGATTATAAAGGTCCTGTTTATGTAAGAATGCCAAGGAGAGATACTGAGATAATTTATGAAAATGAGGAAGAGGCAACATTTAAAATAGGAAGAGGAAAGGTTTTAGTTGAAGGAGATGATTTAACTATCATAGCTACTGGAGAGGAAGTGCCAGAGGCTTTGAGAGCTGCAGAAATTTTAAAAGAAAATGGAATATCAGCTGAGATAGTAGAGATGGCTACAATAAAACCAATAGATGAGGAAATAATTAAAAAATCAAAAGATTTTGTTGTTACAGTTGAAGACCACAACATTATTGGCGGTTTAGGAGGAGCTGTTGCTGAGGTAATAGCTTCAAATGGTTTAAATAAAAAGCTTTTAAGAATAGGAATTAATGATGTATTTGGAAGAAGTGGAAAGGCAGATGAGCTTTTAAAATACTATGGATTAGATGGAGAAAGCATAGCTAAGAGAATCTTAAACGAGATGAAAAAAGAGTAAATCTATTTTAAATTTTTAAATAATTTTTATGTTGGGATTATGAAGCTTAGATTTATTGAATGCCACATACCTAAGCATTTATTTATGGGAATTGATGAAATAAGAGAATGGGATGGAGTTATTTGGGCTAATGTTAAAACAAATGGAGCAATCTCAACCATACAAATTTTAACGACATTAAAAGATAGTGAAAAGATAGTTGATAAACTTAAAGAGAGATATGGAGGAGCAAATTATAGGATTGTTGTATTTGAACCAACCATGACTTATCCTCCAATTGAAGAGGAAGAAGAGAAAGAAAAACCAGAGAGATTAATTAGGGAGGAATTATATAGTACAGTTGCAGATATTGCAAATTTAACAAAGGAAAATATCTTAATGCTTATATTATCTACAATCGTTGCTATAGCTGGGATTTATAAAGATGATGTTGCTTTATTGATAGCTTCAATGATTATCGCCCCTTTATTAGGTCCTAATATTTCTTTATCTTTGTCAATTACAGTAGCAGATTATAAGTTGGCATTAAAAAGTATAAAGACAATAATAATAGAATTAGTTTTTGTTATAGTTTTGTCAATGATTGCTGGTCATTATTTGCCTATATCTTTAGATAATCCACAAATACACTCAAGAATTACCTTAGATTTTTGGAATATTGTTATAGCTTTATCAGCAGGGATTGCTGGAAGTTTATCAACAATATCAAACGTTTCATCTACTGTTGTAGGAGTTATGATAGCTATTGCCTTACTACCTCCATTGGCTGTGTTTGGTTTGCTAATAGGGGCTGGTTATATAACAGAGAGTTTTTTAGCATTAATTTTATTTTTAATAAATATGATAGCAATAAATTTATCCGCCATTGTTATATTCTCAGCTTATGGGATTTCACCATATAGATGGTGGGAAAAAGAGAAGGCAAAAAAATATACGTTATATGCAATTTTATTATGGGTTATGTTATTTATAGCAGTGTTTGTGCTAATAATTTATCACTAAAAAAATTAAAATAATATATAATAGCTTGGAGATTATAACTTCATACACAAACTTTTAAATAACTCATAGCTTATGGAGGGATAGTTATGAAAAAAGGAACTGATTTATTAAAGAAAGGATTTGCTAAGATGGTTAAGCATGGAGTTGTAATGGACGTTACTAATGTTGAACAAGCTCAAATAGCTGAAGAAGCAGGAGCTGTTGCAGTTATGGCTTTGGAAAGAGTTCCTGCTGATATTAGGGCAGCTGGTGGAGTTGCAAGAATGTCAGACCCAGCTTTAATTGAGGAGATAATGGATGCTGTTTCAATTCCAGTTATGGCTAAGTGTAGAATTGGACATACAACAGAAGCAGAGGTTTTAGAGGCTATTGGAGTAGATATGATTGATGAGAGTGAAGTTTTAACCCAAGCAGATCCATTTTTCCACATATATAAGAAGAAATTTAACGTTCCATTTGTTTGTGGGGCAAGAAACTTAGGAGAGGCTGTTAGAAGAATCTGGGAAGGAGCAGCTATGATAAGAACAAAAGGAGAGGCAGGAACTGGAAACATTGTTGAGGCAGTTAGACACATGAGATTGATGAATGAAGCTATAGCTCAATTGCAGAGAATGACTGATGAAGAAGTTTATGGAGTTGCTAAATTCTATGCTCAAAGATATGCTGAATTAGCTGAGACAGTTAGAGAAGGAATGGGATTGCCAGCAACTGTTTTAGAAAATGAGCCAATCTACGAGGGCTTTACATTGGCTGAGATTGTTGATGGATTGTATAAAGTTTTATTAGAGGTTAAAAAATTAGGAAGATTGCCAGTAGTTAATTTTGCGGCTGGAGGAGTTGCAACACCTGCAGACGCTGCATTAATGATGCAACTCGGTTCTGATGGAGTTTTTGTTGGTTCAGGAATATTTAAATCAGAGAACCCATTAGAAAGAGCTAGAGCAATTGTTGAAGCTACTTATAACTATGATAAGCCAGATGTTGTTGCAGAGGTTAGCAAGAACTTAGGAGAAGCTATGAAAGGAATAGATATAACTCAAATAAGCGAAGCTGAGAAAATGCAATATAGAGGAGATTAAATTTGGTTATTTATCTCTATTTTTTTATTTATTTTAGTAGTTATTTTTGTTCATGTTGATTAAACTTAGATTCAGTGAAGGACTATAAATTAAATATCAAAATATTTAAGTATTCAATAAAGTTAAAGAGTGAGATTATGAAAATCACAAGAATGCATGGAGCTGGAGGAAAGGTAATGCAGGAACTTATAAAAGATGTAATATTGAAAAATTTAGAGATAACATCAGTTAATGGAGGAATTGGCTTAGAGAGCTTAGATGATTCAGCAACTATCCCAATAGGAGATAAAGAGATTGTCTTTACCGTTGATGGGCATACAGTTAAACCAATATTTTTCCCAGGTGGGGATATAGGTAGATTGGCTGTTAGTGGGACTGTAAATGATTTAGCAGTTATGGGGGCTAAGCCATTAGCTCTATCTCTATCTTTAATCATTCCAGAGGGTTTTAACTTAGAGGATTTAGAGAAAATAATTAAATCAATAAATGAGACATCTAAAGAGGCAGAAGTAGCAATAGTAACAGGAGATACAAAGGTATCTGATGGAGTTGATGATATCATTATTTCAACTGCTGGAATAGGGATTGTTGATAGAGGTAAAGCTATTAGAGATTGTAATGTTCAAGAGGGAGATGCAATAATTGTCTCTGGAAATATAGGAGAGCATGGATTAGCTATTCTATTATCAAGGGAAGGATTTGATTTTGAAACAAATATAAAATCAGATGTAGCCCCAATAAATAAATTGATTGAGAAGGTTTTAGAAGAAGAAATTCAAATAAATGCAATGAAAGACCCTACAAGGGGAGGTTTGGCAGATGCGTTAAATGAGATGGCTGAAAAAAGCAATATAGGAATAACTATCTTTGAGGACAAAATCCCAATAAGTGATGAAGTTCAGTCAATTTGTGATATCCTTGGCTTAGACCCTTTAACAATAGCTAATGAGGGAAAGGTAGTAATGGCTGTTAAAAAGGAAGATGCTGAAAGATGTTTAGAGATTTTGAGAGAACATCCGTTAGGAAAGAATGCTGAAATTATTGGCTATGCTACAAAAGAACATAAAGGGGTTGTAATGGAAACAATTGTAGGAAAGAGAGTTGTAGATACACCAATCGGTGACCCTATACCGAGAGTCTGTTAATCTTTAATTTTTGGTGAAATAATGAAAATTATTGGGAAAATTGGAAAAGGTAAAGAAACAAAAGTAGATGAGAAGGTAAAATTTTCAATACTTTTGGATAGTGTTGCTAAAAAAGCTGATATAGCTGAGGGAAAAAGAGCTGTTGAAGATATAATTAGAGTTATTTATAGACATCAGCCAATATCTACAAAAAAGATTGGTCAAAAGACAAGATTGCCTTTACCAATTGTTGCTAAGGTAAGGACTATCTTAGAGAGAGAAAAAATATTAAAGAGGACTGAAAGAGGAGCTGAGCTAACAGATTTAGGAATAGAATTTGCAGAGAATTTTTTAAAATTAAAGTATAAAAAATCTTTGCTATGTGATAGATGTGGAGGTAGAGGCATAGTTTTAGATGAATTTTTTGAAGATATTTTAAATAAGGTTAGAGTTTGGGCTAAAAGAAGGCCATTAGTCAATACAACAATAGACCAATCCTTTGCAACACCAGAGACATCAACATATAGAGCTGCTTTAATGTACGAAAGAGGGGATTTAGAAGGAAAGAGAATTCTATTTGTTGGAGATGATGACCTAACATCTCTACCAACTGCTCTAACAAACATGGCTGAAGAAATAGCTGTTGTGGATATAGATGAGAGGATTCTAAAGCTTATAGAAAAATTCTCACAAAAAGAAAATGTTAAGATTAAAACAATTAAACATGATTTGAGAAAGCCTCTTCCTGAAAATTTAAAGGAGAGGTTTGATGTTATCTCAACAGACCCGCCATATACTGTTAATGGCTTAAAGCTATTTTTATCAAGAGGGATTGAGGCGTTAGGAAAAGAAGGAATAGCTTATTTGTCTTATTCTCACAAGCCAATAGATGAATGGCTCTCTATTCAAAAAGCAATTACAGATATGGGATTCGTTATTTCAGAGTTGATACCAAACTTTAATTATTATGAAGGTAGTGAGATAATTGCAAATACAACATTTATAGCGAGATTAATTGGAAAAAATTTGAAAATAAATATTGGAGACACTGAGAAAATATATACTGGTTTAGTTAAGCCGGTTATAAGATATTACAAATGCCTAAAATGTGGAAAAATCCATAAAGTTGGAGATAAAATAAAAAAAGTTGAGGATTTAATTTGTGAATGTGGAGGGAAAAAATTTAAAATGATTAAGAGGGAAAAGGTGAAAAATGGATAAGAAGTATTAAATTAAATCTAATTTATATTTTTTTGCTAAGTCTAATGCTATTGCCATCTCCTCATATGTTAAAGTTCTATTTATGTCTGGATAATATTTTGCCTTATATTCTGGACGATATTGAAACATTACATTAACTACAGCATTGTCCAAATATTTGGAAATAAATTCAAATATTTTCTCTGTGCAACAATAAAGATGGTTAGGCATTACTAAGTGCCTTATAATAACTTCCTCATCTCTTATAAGTAAATGGTTCCTACTAATTATATCAAAATAGTTCTCAATTTTTGATAATCTTTTTCCACATTCATTATTTCCAAATTTAAAATCTGTTAGGAAAACATCAACGACACCTTTTAATAAACTTAGTCCTTCAACAGTCAGATACATATTTGAGTTCCAAACAACAGGAATATTTACATTTAGATATTTTAATGTCTCTAAAATACTTAATAAATGAGGAGTAGGTTCCCCTCCAACAAAATTAACGTTTTTTGAAATACTTCTTCTATATTCTACAATTTTAGCCATTTCTTTTGGGTTATAAGGGATGCATAAGTTTGGTATGGAATCATCAAAATAAACTTGAGATATATCCCAATTTTGGCAGAAGACACATTTAAAATTACATCCACAGAAAAAAATTGTGTGTGATGGTATTAAAACATTCTCTTCTCCAAAATGCAAAAATTCTGATGAGTAATAACTTTCTTTTATTCTACAAAATCCTCTCTCATTTTCTCTATTTACATAACACCTATGCTCACAGAAATGACAATTTCTAAAAATTCTTTTAGCAATTTCTATTTTTAAATCTAATAAGTTTGGTTTAACAAATTCCAAATCTTCAAAATTGATATTAAAGTCTAATTTTTTTACAAATTTGTTATGTAAGTTCCATAATTCGTTTATTTCCAATCCATCAAATTCTTCAACTTCTATACACTTAGTTATTATGAACTTTGCTGGGACTAAATCTTTTGAAACAGCTAAATATCTCTCAAGTTTCATAATCTCACATATTAATGGTTAATTTAAATAAATAAATTATGTAGGATATAAAAAATAAAAGATTAGAGATTTACTCTTTAATTAATATTGCATTGACAGTTCCATCTTGCCCTGGTCTTGATGTAACTTTTGCCAAACCAATCTCTGTTTCAATAATTGCTCCTTTTGTTATAACGTTTCTTCTAACGTAGTGGATGTTTGCAGTGTTTTCTCTAACTCTTATTATTTTAACTTTTTTACAGGTATTTGTTTCTGGGTCTAATACATTAGCAAAGCCTGTTCTAACAACTTTAACCTTTAAGTTTCCTCCTCTTGTTCTAACCTTCTTTACTTTGATAACATCTTCTGCTACGTGTGTTTCAATTGGTTCTCTACCCATTTCAAATTTTCTCTTTTTTCTTGCTGGTCTATATAATCCTCCTGTTGGTTTTCTTCTACTTCTTCCCTGCCATACACTCATATTAACACCCGGTAATAATTTTGTTTTTAATATTTTTCAATTAGATTTCTTATTATTTCTAAACCTATAAATTCTTTGGAGAATTTATCCCAAATACCATTTATAATTTTATAATTTTTACTTTAAATTTTGTTTTATAAAAGAGACACGGGTCAGCCATGCGAGTCTATGAATAATGAATAAACACACAAGATATATAAAAACTTAACTATTATAGGACATGAACAAGTTAAACTTTTATTAAAAATTTAAATTAGGTGGGGGAGGGATAATGAAATTGTCAAAAGAATTTATAGGATTGGGGATAATTATAATCTCTCTTATTTTTGGAGCAACATTACCAGATATTTATAAAGGTATTATTATATTAGTAGTTGCTGGATGCCTATGGTTTTTTGAATTACTACCTCTTCCAGTTACATCCTTAGTAATTCCAATAATGGCAGTGTTTTTAGGAATTTTTAATTTAAAAGAGGCTTTGACATACTTTGCTCATCCAATAATATTCCTATTCTTAGGAGGGTTTATGCTTGCACAGGCATTAAAAAATCATAATTTAGATAAATTTATTGCCTATAAGCTACTAAATTATGGAAAGGATTTTAAAACTACCAGCTTTTTAATGTTTTTATCCGCATATTTTTTGTCGATGTGGATTAGCAACACATCTGCAACATTAATTTTATTGCCAATAGCTCTTGGCTTAGTTTATAATAAAACTGATAAGTTGAGGGATTTTTTATTGTTGGGGGTTGCTTACTCTGCTTCTGTAGGAGGAATAGCAACAATTATTGGCTCTCCACCAAATGCCATAGCAAGTAGTTATTTAAATTATGGATTTTTTAGCTGGTTTAAAGTTGGATTTCCAATAAGCTTATTGTTATTTTTAATCTCTACCTTAACACTATATATTTACTTTAAAAAATGGATTCCAAAAGAAAACATTGCTATTCAAGCAAGAACGGAGTTAAATGTAAAAGCTTATACATTGTTAGGAATATTTTTATTGATAGCTTTTCTTTGGATAATTAGTGATTATTTAAGTGAAATTTTTAATATCAAATATTTTGATTCAATAATCTCTATATTTGCTATAATTTTGTTGTTTGTATTTAATTTAGTTGAAGTTAATGATTTCAAGAAAATAGATTGGGGTACTTTAATTTTATTTGGTGGAGCTTTATGCTTAGGAGGGATTATTGTTGAAAGTGGAGCCAACACATTCTTATCTGAAAAACTTATAGCTATATTAGGTAATTTAAGCCCAATTGTAGTTTTATTTGCTGTCATTATAATAACAATAATTCTAACCAATTTTATAAGCAACACTGGACTGACTGGAATATTAGTTCCAATACTATTTGGAGCGTCTTTAGGAATTCCAAAAGAGATTTTAATATTAGCTATCGGTATATCGGCATCGTGTTCATTTATTCTGCCAGTAGGAACCCCACCTAATGCTATTGTATATGGTGAAGGTGTCAAAAAAGAAGAGATGATGAAAATTGGAGTAATTTTGTCAATAATCTCTGCAACTTTAATAACTTTATATTTCTTCCTATATATTTAAAAAGAATAATAAATGATATTTCATTATTCTGAGTAGTAGGTAAATATTTTGTTGTATAATTTAACGGCTTTTTCCAAATCTCCTATTTTTTCATAAGCTATAGCTTTACCAAGTTTGGCTCCTAAATGATAAGGATTCTTTTTTAAAACTTTGTCAAACACTTCAATGGCTTCTTTGAACTCTTTTAATCTCAAATGGGCAATACCTAAAATAAATAAAGCCCCTATATCATCAGGTCTTATGTCAAGTGCTTTTTTTAATGTCATTATCGTCTCTGAAAGTTTATTTAATGATAATAATATTTTGGATTTTAGTATAAGTGCTGATAAAAAGTTAGGATTTATCTCTAAGGCTTTGTTTAAACAATCCACTGCTTCTTCAAATTTTCCTAATCTATATAAAATCAAAGCTTTTCCATAAAGGGCTGTTAGGTTTGAGGAAATTTCTAATACTTTGTTATAACATTCTAATGCTTCTTCATATTTTCCAAATTTTCTGAGAATTTCGCCTTTTCTAAGCAATGCTGGGAGAAAACGAGGATTAATTTCTAAAGTCTCATCATATTCTTTTAAACTTTTATCTATCCTATTCATAAGTTCATAATTATGAGCTTTAAGAAATTTTATCAAAGTATTTTTAGGATTGTTTTCTAATCCTTTATCAAAAAATTTTAATGCATGTTCAAAATTGCCTGTTACTGTTAGTAAAAGACCTTTTAAAAAATTAGCAACTGGATGTTTTGGATATACGTTTAATAACTCATCACATATTGTATCTAACTTTTCTATAGTTATAGGTTCATTAATTTTATTTAAAATTTTTTGACAGACGTTAGCTAGATTTTCTTTATTATATGAAGTATTATTTTTCATAATTTTCCCGACGATGTCAAGATAAGACGATGTCAAGATAAGGAGAGAAAGAAGTTATAGAAAGAGGAGAAAGATACGAGCCAGCTAATGACGGTTGAGAATTTAGTATTACTTGGGAATCGATTATAGAAAGATTTAGTTCTTCGTTTGAGTAGGGAAAAGAAACTTTCGACACAATTTCTTAAACCGAATCGAACTCTTTCGAATTTTAGTCCTAATCTTTGCAGTGCCCACGGATACCATTTGCCACCATCGACTAAAATCTTTGGTTTATTCGAGCAAAATTTTAATATATTTTTTACGAATAAGATTGTATCGAGGTAGCATCTTGTTTTAGAGACATAGATACCTAAACATTCTTTAGAACCCACATCGATAGCAGACCATACATAAATAGTTTCATTTCCAATCTTTAGTTTAGTTTCATCGATTGCTATTAGGTTTCTTGTCTTTCTTTCAGGCTCGTTTAAAATCTCCTTAATCTTGTGATAATATGTTCTAACCGATTCATGACTTATACTTTCAAATTGAGAAAGAAACAAACTAACCTTTCTTAACGATAATCCTAAATAATACAAAATTCCAGCTAAAATTTTAATCTCTATCGACTTCTTATTCCTTTTAACTATCTTCTTAATCCCTTCCTTTAACATTTCTATCGTAAGTTTCATATCTTCCTTTATTTACACATATTTATTTAATCTTTATCTTGACAGTCTCTAACTAACCTAAATAATATTCTTCTTTAAACTTCTTTTTTGGTATTTTTCTGATGATACTCTTGGACAAATATCGTAACACATTCCTGACCTTTTCTTAGACGCTCATCTATTATCTTTGGTCTTATTATCAAAAGTTAATATATTATGTAGGACATAATATAGAGTATGTCTCACTATCTACTATTTGGTTTATTCCAATCATACATTTTTTTACACTTAAATATATGTGATTATATTATTCACACTTTAGTGTTGTTTAACTTAACTATATATAAAGCTTATTAATGTGTGTATGGATTATTCACATTGACCTAATTTCGAAATTCGGTGATATCATGAAAAAGCCATACATCATATCAAATGTAGGAATGAGCTTAGATGGAAAGTTAGCTACTATAAATAACGATTCAAGGATTTCCTGTGAAGAGGATTTAATTAGAGTTCATAAAATTAGGGCAAATGTGGATGGAATTATGGTTGGTATTGGAACTGTTTTAAAAGATAATCCAAGATTAACAGTCCATAAAATTAAAAGTGATAGAAATCCTGTTAGAATAGTTGTTGATAGTAAGTTAAGAGTTCCATTAAATGCAAGGGTCTTAAATAAAGATGCAAAGACAATTATAGCAACAACAGAAGATAGCGATGAAGAGAAAGAAAAGAAAATAAAAATATTAGAAGATATAGGAGTTGAAGTAGTTAGATGTGGAAAAGGAAAAGTTGATTTAAAAAAATTGATGGAAATTCTCTACAATAAAGGAATAAAGAGCATTTTGTTGGAAGGTGGGGGAACTTTAAACTGGGGTATGTTTAAAGAAGGTTTAGTTGATGAAGTCTCTGTCTATATAGCCCCAAAAATATTTGGAGGGAAAGATGCTCCAACTTATGTAGATGGAGAGGGATTTAAATCAGTTGATGAATGTGTTAAATTGGAGTTAAAAAACTTTTATAGGTTGGGAGAAGGAATTGTTTTAGAGTTTAAGGTAAAGAAATAATAAAAAAATAAAAAATAATTATGTGGTTTTTATGCTTCCAAACAAAAAAGCTTTAGGAATTATTAGAAAGTATATGAAAATTTACAATGGAAAGAATGAAGAGGACATTAAAGAGAATATAATTAGAAAGTTAAAAGAAGAAAAGGTTTTAGTAGAAACTGAAGATGGAACTTATACATTAAAGGCAGAAGATGATGAAGAGATGATGCATTCGAAAGTTGGGGCTTTAAAAGAAGCAATCTATAAGTTTGCAAAGCCATCAAAAATTGAAAATTTAAAAAATCCGAGAGTTTTGGATTTATGTAGCGGTTTAGGATATAATGCTATAGCCGCTTTACATCATAATAAAAATGCAGAGATTGATATGGTTGAAATCTGTGAAGAAGCTTTATTTTTAACTTTATTTTTAGATATTCCATATAAAGAGCATGAGATTATAAAAGATAAGGTTAGAGAGTATTTTTTAAACAAAATTGGTATTGAATATAACTCCCCTTATAGTAACATCAATCTATATGTTGGAGATGCAAGAAAATTTATAATAAAAAGTGATAAAAGATACAACATAGTTTTTCACGATGCATTTTCACCAAAGAGAGACCCTACTCTCTATACTTACGATTTTTTAAAAGAAGTTTATAAAAGAATGGAAGATAATGGAGTTTTAATATCTTATTCTTCATCAATTCCTTTTAGAAGTGCTTTGGTTGAATCTAATTTTGTAATTTCAGAAAAAGAGAGCATAGGAAGAAAGAGGGGAATAACATTAGCATACAAAAACCCAGATTTTAAACCAGATAGAATTAATGAGATTGATGAGAGAATTATAGCTTTATCAGTTATAGCTCTACCTTATAGGGATAAAACCTTAAATTTAACTAAAGATAAAATAATAGAGGATAGAGAGAAAAGAAGAAAAAAGTTAAAAGAAAAATTAATCAAAATAGGAAAATACCTATCAACAAAACAGATAAAAAAAGGAAATATTCCAGAAGAAATTTTAAATATCCAAAAGGAAGATTTAAACTCATCAGAGATTATTAAAAAGATGAGAACGGAATTTTTTAAAAATGCAAACATTTTTATACTATAAACCCATAGTTGTTGAGGATGCTAAAATCTCTTTTTAGCATCTTTAAAAATGAATTTCATTAGGATGTGGAATATATGAATTTTAGTGAATTAAATTTATCAGAGAATGTTTTAACAGCCATTAAAAATAAAGGTTTTGAAAATCCAACAGATATTCAAATGAAGGTTATACCACTATTTTTAAATGATGAAGGTAATATAGTAGCTCAAGCAAGAACTGGAAGTGGAAAAACTGCAGCGTTTGCAATTCCATTAATTGAGCTTATTGATGATAAAAACAATGAAAACCATAAAATAGAGGCAATAATATTAACCCCAACAAGAGAATTAGCTATACAAGTGGCTGATGAAATAGAATCATTAAAAGGTAACAAAAATTTAAAGATTGCCAAAATTTATGGAGGAAAAGCCATTTATCCACAAATTAAAGCTTTAAAAAATGCTAATATAGTTGTTGGAACTCCTGGAAGAATTTTAGACCATATAAATAGAGGTACTTTAAACCTAAAAAATGTTAAATACGTTATATTGGATGAAGCTGATGAAATGCTCAATATGGGATTTGTTGAAGATGTAGAGAAGATTTTAAATGCCTGTAATAAAAATAAGAGAATTTTGTTGTTCTCTGCCACCATGCCAAAGGAGATATTAAACTTAGCTAAAAAATACATGGGAGATTATAAGTTTGTAAGAGCTAAGATAAATGCAAATATTGAGCAAAGCTATATAGAAGTTAATGAAAATGAGAGATTTGAAGCTTTATGCAGATTATTAAAAAATAAAGAATTTTATGGATTGGTTTTTTGTAAAACTAAGAGAGATACTAAAGAATTGGCAAATATGTTGAGAGATATTGGATTTAAAGCTGGGGCAATTCATGGAGATTTAAGTCAATCCCAAAGAGAGAAGATTATAAGGCTATTTAAACAAAAAAGAATTAAAATTTTAATTGCTACTGATGTTATGAGTAGAGGTATAGATGTTAATGATTTAAACTGTGTAATTAACTATCACCTCCCACAAAATCCTGAATCTTATATGCATAGGATTGGAAGAACTGGAAGAGCGGGAAAAAAAGGAAAGGCAATATCAATTATCAATAGAAAAGAGTACAAAAAATTAAAATATATAGAGAGAACTATGAAGTTAAAAATTAGAAAATTAAAATTTAAATAAAATTTATTTTATTTTTATTTAATTATTTTTAATTATTTTACTATTTTATGTCCATAAGAACATACATACATACATATAGAAGCATGTGCAAAAAATTTATAAATATTTTAATACCATAATATAGGACATGGAGTTATAGAGGGATTTTTGTTCTATCATGTATTTTTAATATTTTTTAATATTTTTTATAATTTGGTTTATATTTTTGTAGGGATAGTTATGAAAATTGAAAAAAAAGTCTTAAAGGATTTAGAAATAATTAATAATAACGCAAAATATGTAGGAATTAAAGTAATTATGATTAGACATATTCTTGAGTCACATGCTAACAATAGAAGAGTAATATCTAATGTATTAAATGCTACAAGAAATACTGAGTTATATGATTTAATATTGTTAGCTTGCCCAAAATTAAAAGAGTCAGAAAAATTATTATTAAATAATAATAAAGACATTCACTTAAAATCTTGAAATTTTTTGAAGTAACATACCTTCAACTCTTACTGGATATAATATTCTTGCCAATTTTACTGCAGATTTTAATCTCTCCTCTGAACTTGAATATATTGTATATAATACGTCTCCTTTTTCAACTTTATTTCCGACTTTTACATTCAAATAAACTCCAGCTTTTTTATCATTTGGAGCTCCTGCTTCTTTAGCAATTTTTGTAATTCCAGCATTTGATATTCTTGTAACATACCCATCTATTGGAGAATGTATATCTGCGTAGTATTTCCCAACGTCAATCTCATCGGAGCTAACCTCTTTTCCTCCTTGAGCTACAATAATCTCCATAAATTTGTCATGAGCTTTTCCTTTTGCTAATATATTCTCAGCCAAATACTTTCCTTCTCCAGAAGGAGCTACTCCTCCCATCTCTAATAAAATTCCTGCAAGTGATATAGATTTCTCCACTAAACTTGTTGGAGCCTGTTTGTAATCTTCTAAAGCTAATAATGCCTCTTTTGCTTCCAAAGCTGGGCCAATAGCTCTACCAATTGGCTGTCCTCCATAGGTGATAGCACACTCAGTAGCTATTCTTAATCTATCACTCAGTTCAATAAAATTCCTTGCTAACCTTGAAGCTTCTTTTATAGATTTAACCTTTGCTCCATAACCAGTTGGAATGTCAATCAATAGTTTATTGACACCCATAGCCAATTTTTTTGCCATGACACTTGATAATAATAGAGGTTCAGGGTCTATACCAAGAGGTCTTTCAACATTTATTGTTATATCATCCGCAGGAGCTAAATCCAAAGCCCCTCCCCATACCATACAGCCATTAGTTTCTTTAACAACTCTTTTTATTTCTTCAATAGTTAAATCTACTCTTGTTAAAACCTCAACAACATCTGCTGTTCCTGCTGCTGAAGTTATTGCCCTTGATGAAGTTTTTGGAATCTTTAATCCAGCAGAGGCTACTATTGGCACAACTAATAAAGCATATTTGTTTCCAGGAACTCCTCCAATTGAATGCACATCAAATATCTGCCCTTCCCAATTAACCATATCTCCAGTTTCAGCCATTCTAATAGTCATTGCTTCAATTTCATCCATGTCCATTCCATTTATGTATAAGGAGGTAACAAAGGCTGATATCTCAATATTTGTTAGCTTCCCATCAACCATCTCATCTATAATTGCAAAAATTTCTTCTTTTCTTAATTTATTTCCATCCATCTTTTTTCTTATATATGGGAGAGATTTTGGTTTTTCAGCATGTTTTATTGTAACTGTATCTCCTTCTTTAACACCTAAATCTTTAACCAACTTTTGAGGTAGCCCAATTTCCCCTCTATTTATTAATGTGATTGATGAATACAAAACTCCAATAACCTCTTTTCCTTTAAATTCAACAACTACTCTATCTTGAGGGAAATATTGGGAATTTTTTAAATCTTCAGAGTTAATTAAAACTAAATTTTCCAAGTCAATGTCTAAAACTCTAACCTTTAGGAGTAGCATTTAAATCACCATCTACTAACTTATTTTCCTATAATCTAATTTTTTATATTTCAAACTTTATATAATTTCTTTAAAAATACTACCTATTGGTGAAAATATGAAGCTAATAAGAAAATTAATGCCATTAAAAAATGCTGAAAAAACTGTTTTTGGGCAATTATCAAATTATTTAAACAATAATAAAAAAATTAAAGAAATTGATATTATTAAGGCGTTAAACAAAATATCTGCTGAAAATATAACAGCCCCAATAGATTTACCATATTTTAATAAAGCCGCGATGGATGGATATGCTGTTATAGCTGAAGACACCTTTGGAGCATCTGAAACAAACCCAATAATATTAAATCTCGTTGATGGGGATGAGATATTTTCAGGAGAGGCGAAGAAAATATTTACTGGAGATGAACTGCCAAAAAATGCAGATGCTGTTGTTATGAAAGAATTTTGCAATGAAGTTGATGACTTCGTTGAGATTTATAAAGGAGTTCATCCAAATGAAAATGTTTCAAGAATTGGAGAAGATGTTAAAAAAGGAGATGTTGTTTTAAAAAAAGGAGATGTTATTAATCCTTATCATTTAAATATGCTTGCATCTTTAGGAATTAAAAAAATTAAGGTTTATGATTTAAGTTTTGGGATAATTTCTACAGGAGATGAGCTTGTTAGTTTAGATGAAATTAGAGATATTAAAAAAGATATTAACAAACTAAAAGGAAAAATTATAAATTCTAATTCATATATGCTATATGGTTTAGTAAAAAATCTTGGATTTGATGCGAAAATTTATGATGCTGTTGAAGATAATAAAGAAAAGTTAAAAAAAGCCATTAAAACAGCTCTAAATGAAAATGATATCTTATTAATCACTGGAGGTACTTCTGTAAGTGAAAGAGATATTACAATTGAAACAGTTAAAGAAATGGGAGATGTTATATTACATGGAGTAAATATAAGACCTGGAAAACCTTTTGGATTAGGAAAAGTTAATGATAAACTTATCTTTATGCTGTCTGGTTATCCAGTAGCATCAGCTGTTCAATTTGAGTTATTTATCCAAAGATTTTTTGTAAATAGAAAGAAAATAACCATGCCCTTAAAGAGAAATGTAGCTTCTGAACTCGGCAGAGTAGATTTTGTTAGAGTTAAGGTAGATAGAGATGTTGAACCCATAAGAATAACAGGTAGTGGTGTTATTTCCTCATTAACAAAGAGTGACGGTTATATCTTAATTCCAGAGAATGTTGAAGGTTATGAAAAAGGAGAGCTTGTAGATGTGTATTTATATTAAAAGGGGTGATTGTTTTGGATGTATGGATTGATTTAACAAATGCTCCCCATGTGCATTATTTTTGCCAACTAATAAAAAAATTTGAAAAGGAAGGGATTGAGTATTTATTAACTTTTAGAGATTCAAAAAATTTGGCTAAATTAGTAGAAATTTACGATTTTGTTGGAAAATGCATTGGAAAGCATGGAAAAACATTAAAAGATAAATTAATTTTTTATGCTGAGAGAGTTATTGGCTTAGCTGAGTTAATATCAAATGCAAAACCAAAGGTTGCTATAGCTAAACACTCTGTCGAACTGCCGAGAGTTGCTTTTGGTCTAAACATTCCAATAATTTTTGTTGTAGATAATGAACACGCTGAAGCTCAAAATAAATTAACTCTTCCATTGGTCGATGAGATTATTAAGCCAATAGCAACCGATGAAAATAAGTTGAGAGATTTTGGAGGAAGAAATTTCGTAAATTTTGACGGTACATGTGAGATGGCAAATGTAAATTCAAGGTTAAAGGGATATTATCCAATAGACAATGAAATTTTAAAAAAATTGGAAATTTCAAATAATAATCCAACAATAGTTATGAGACCTTGCCCGAACTCTTCCTATTGTAATGGGCATAGGGATATTTTGCCAGTGATTATTAAAGAGCTTCAAAAGAGAATTGATTGTAATATAGTTGTATTTCCAAGGAATGAAAATCAAAAATATATATATAAAGAGCTTAATGTTATTGTTCCAAATGAAACAATAGATGCTCTCTCTTTATTGTATAACTCTGATTTCATGATTGGTGCTGGAGGAACAATGAATAGGGAGAGTGCTATTCTTGGAGTCCCTACAATATCCTGTTATCCTCAAGAGTTGCTTGGGGTTGATAAATATCTAATTGAAAAAAATAGAATGATTCATACAAATGATGTTAAGGAAATTATAAATTATGTTGAAGATAACTTAGGAAAAAAACTAGGAGTTATTGAGTTAGAAGACCCAACTGATTTGATGTTTGAAAAAGTTTGTAGTTATTTAAAGAAATAATTTTATTGTTTTTTTGGAAATCTCCTATACAAACACTTTGGATAATTTGTACATCCTAAAAACTCTCCTTTTCTTGTTCTAACCACTCTCAACTTAGCTCCACACCATGGGCAGGTGTTATCATCTATCTTTGACATTATATCCAATATGGCAGGATTTTTGTTACATAGTCTCTCTTTGTTGTAAATTATTTTATTGTTTATAGTATCAACATATACAATGAAGTTTTTAAATAGATGAGAATTTTCTAAATCGATTATAACTTTCCCATTATTGATTTTTATTCCTGGAGTTATTTGCATATTTGTTTTTATTGGAAGTAAATAGTAACCTTGCCCAGAATATTCTAAAATTCCCATATTGTATTTTATTCTCCCAATTAACCAATTGTAATCTCTATTGGCTATAAATCTTATGGTTTCTTCAATAGTGTCAAACATATTCTTTTCTTTTATATTATTAATAACTTCTCTAATGAATTCATCTTCTTCATAACCTTTTGTTAGCATATCAATAGCTTTCTCAATAAACTCTGTTTTATTAAATTCTATAACTAATAAGAGCCCATTAAAGGCATTTGCAACAACATATTTTTCTTTTTCAATAATATCTCTTCTATCAAAAATATAGTAGATTCTTGAAAAAACTTGTTTTTGCCCTTTTGGTGTAACTATTTTTTTAATTTCAAACTCTTTTTTATATGTGTTTGTTATTCCATAATAAAATACAGGCATTTTAGCATTTTCAAGTCCTATTATTGAAATAAATCCTTCTGGAACTTTCCAATTTTGTTCATAAGTTTCAGAGTTTAATTTAGTAGCATTAAAGTGTAAATCTTTCGATAAAATTTTAAATAGCTCATTTAAAGTTTCTTCCATACTATCCCTCCAAAATTTAAATTTTTAAAACCATATATGCTAAATTATCAATTATATATTTGGTTTTGGTAATGGCTCGTTTTCTGTCTCAACAACCATTAACAAAGGTTTATCCTTTTTTAGATAATCTTTAATTGTTGGGCTAATTTCATCAGCTTTTTCAATGTAACAGTTATCAATTCCAAAGGCATCGGCTATTTTGTTAAAGTTAGGATTCTTTATTTTACAAAACTCAGCCAAGCTGTTATTTTTAAATACAACCATTAAGATTTTTAAATTATATTCAGAAACTACTTGAAGCTCCTCTATATTCATTAAAAATCCTCCATCCCCACTAATTAATACAACTTCTCTATCAATGTTAAAATCAATAGCCCCAAATTTAACTCCAATAGTTGCAGGCAAACCAAAGCCCATAGCTCCAAATGAGTGTGAAGAGATTATATTTCTTGGAACTACACAGGTTTTTAATAAACATGTAAATACAGTATGTTTGCCTGCGTCTGTAACTATTATAGAATCTTCTGGAATATTTTTAATAATTTCATTAATTTTACTTGAATAATCTCCACGAGGAGAAAATTTGTTGCTATTTTCATTTATACAATTGTTATTTTCTACACTCAAATTATCAAAAAATTCTTTTAACTCTTTGATATTTTTTGGTTTCAGATTTATAGTTAAGGTTTTACTTAAAAGTTTTTCCCTAACACTCTCTACATAGGTATTGTAAGATAATGAAGAACCAATATTTATTATCTTATCTGCCTCTAATAAAGATTTTAAATCTCCTCTCCTACCAACTAAACCAATACAGTTATCATCTCTTTCATCAATTACTCCTCTTGCAGGAAATGTTGTGGTTATAGGACAATTTACTTTTTTTAATATTTTTGATATTTTTAACATTTCTTTATAACTTAAAGTTCCAAATATCCCCTGCCCAATTAAAAATAGTGGTTTTTTGGCATTAATCTCTTTTATATTATTTAATGTATCTTCATTATCGTCTTTATTTATATCTATATATGCATTTGTATTTATATCTTTTGTTTCTTCTTTGTATAAATCAACTGGAATATTTAGCTGAACAGGTTTTTTATTAGTTAAGCAGTCATTAAATGCATCAACAATATAGTTTATATCTGCATTATCAACAAAATAACCTTTATAGAAATTTAAAAAGTCCATATTTATTTCTTGGAAGTAATTTTTTCCAATATATTTTCTTTGGCATCTTCCAGTAATTGCCAATACTGAGGAGTTATCTTTATATGCATTAGCTATTGGTGTTGTTAAATTTGTGCTTCCAGGACCAGCAGTTACTAAGCAAACTCCTATATAGTTGGTTATTCTTGCATAACCATCAGCCATGAAGCCAGCTCCTCTCTCATCTCTAACCGTAATATTTTTTATATTGCTACTCTCTATTTCATTATACAACGGCAATATTTGCTCTCCTGGATAGGAAAATATGGTTTTTACATTTTTCTCTAAAAAATCAGTAATTGCTTCTAAGAATTTAATAATCTCACCTCATATACTTGAAAATTGGTGATAGTGTGGATAAGAGAATTTTAGTTAGATTAGCAGTTTATCCTATCGCTTATATTATGTGGGGGGGATTGATGTGGTATTCTCAAATTATAGAGCCAATTGATGCAACTAATTTGTTATTAAAACTCCCTCTATGTAATAAGGAATTTTACATGGTTTTGCAGTCATTACCATCCATTATTATTGAGTTTTTTAAAATTATTTATTTATATGGCTTCTCTTTTATGATTGTTGGAGGTATTGCTTATTATTTATTTATAAAGAAAAATTTTTTAAAGAGTGACATTATTTTAGTTGATTTAGCTTTAGGATGGCTATTTGCAGGTTTGATATACACTATTATTGTTGTTCAATCACCATTTCAAGTGGGTGTTACTAAGGATTTAATAAATAGTAATTTTTTTTGGATATTTACAAAGCCCACTTATGAAATTCCTTCATTACACACTGCATATTCTCTTTTATTGGCACTACATTTTAAAGATGAAAAATTTTTAAATTATATTTACTTTGCATTAGCAGTTTTAATTCCAATTTCTACATTAATTATGGGAATGCACTGGATTGTTGATGTTATTACAGGAATTTTATATGGCTATGCTATATATAAATTCCCTAAAACTATTCATTTAGAGATTAGTAAAGCATTAGATTTTTTAGCTGGACATATAAAGCCATGTATCTTATGTGGAAAGTGTGATAACCATGAAAAATAATAAGAAAAACAAAATAAAGTTTGATATTTATTTGGGAGGAATAGCTTATCATTGCATAAAATGTGGGTTTTGTTGTGATGCACCAACAGTTACAAAAAAGGATTTAGCAAAAATAGCGGGATATTTAAAAATTCCTCTTTCTGAAGTTTTTAAAAAATATGTTGGATTTTTTAATGGATATATTGGAGAACTTAAAGAGGTTGGAGGAAAATGTATATTTTTAGACAAAAAAACCAAAAAATGTAAAATTTATGAAGCCAGACCTTTAATTTGTAGGCTTAGACCATATTCTGTTCAACTTAGGAATGGGAGATTAACATTAACCTATGATATATGGTTTTTGAGGAATTGTAGAGGGCTTTATTTGGGAGAGGATAGAGTTGATGAGGAATATTTTAAATACGCTGAGCTTGTTTTGAAGTATTTAGGATTTGAGGAAAGTGTTGATGAAGAAGAGTTTAAAAAGGCTAAAGAGAGGTTATTGGAAGTATCTCTAAAATATAGGAAAAAGAGAGAGTAGTAGTTTTTATTTATAGTTGTGTAAAAATATAAAAATATTTACACATCCATAAGTATTTATACCCCTTTTGACAACATTGATATTGAGCGAAATGCGATGAAATATCTAAATACTATCTTTGAAATTTGGTGAATTGAATGTTTAATAATAAAGGAAGAAGAACTGTAAGAAATAATGAAATTAGAAGAAATGTTCCAGTTAAAGAAGGCGAAACCTACAGTGTTACAATTGAAGATATGGGTAGAGGCGGAGACGGAATAGCAAGAGTTGAAGGATTTGTTGTCTTCGTCCCTGAAACACAAAAAGGAGATAAAGTTGATATAAGAATAACAGCTGTAAAAAGCAAGTTTGCATTTGCAGAGAAAATTTAAAACACAAATATTAAGGTTTAGCTAAACCTTTTAATACTCTTTTTACTACATTTAGAGGAATTTAAAGAATTTATACAAATTTGTAAAACTTTCCTGTATAACCTAAACTTTTTAAGAATTTAATATCCTCTCGATCTAAGTCATATTTTTTTGTTGGAGGAACTTCTTTTCCATCTCTTGCATATATAATTCCACCTTTCTTTTTGGCACCCAAATACTTTCCAGCATATCCATCAACAACTATTACTCCATTTTTCATTTCAAAACCAGTGAAGTCATTAGTATCTCCATTAATTATAACAGTTCCACCATTTAATACAGCTCCAGTATTTTTTCCAGCATTTCCATTTACAATAACTTTACCATTTTTCATTAAAATTCCTGTGGATAAATCAACATCTCCATTAACTACTATTGTTTTATCTTCATTCAATCTTGCTCCAACAGTATCTCTTTTTATTTTATCATTAATTTCTAAAATTCCTTTATTTTTATCAAATTTATTTGGCTTTAAGAGTTTTTCATCTCTATATCTATATTCAACAAACTCTGTTATGGATATGAATTTTCTATAACCTTTTATATCACTCTCAACTTCAATAATATTCCCCATAGGTTCTTTTATATTATTTTTCTCATTGATATAGACAGTTCCAGATAACATACTTATTCCAAATCTTGTATCAACATCTCCATCCACAATAACTGTTCCTACTTTTATCCTTCCCCCACTTCCACCAAAATATTTTAAATCAACACCCATGGAAGAGCAGAATCTTTTCCCTACATCTCCTTTTATATATATTATGCCACCATTTTTTAAATGCTCTACAAGGGTTTTGAAGGAGATATTATCTTTTATTTTGGTTTCTGGATTAAATTTACTTTGCCATATAAAGTTGTAAGTGAAGTCACATAAACAATCAACTTTGCTATTTAACTCTAATGTTAAAACTTTGTCTTTATTTTCATCTAAAAATTCATCCAATCTCTTTTTAGATTTTTTAAAGATATTGAATAGCATAAAAGCCCACCTAAAAAAATTATATTATTATAATTTTTGATTCCATATTATTTAAGAATTTTATATTTATTAATTTACATTAATCAATATTATATTCAATAAATAAAAAAGAAAAGAAATGGATTTATTCTTCTTTTAACAATCCAGCAGCATCTAAAGCTAATTTAACTTCTTCTGTTGAAGCTCCTGGCTTAATATCAACTTTTTTCTCTGTAGGTTCTAAGTGTTTTATATTGCATCTTCTTCTCTTAACTAATCCATCAACTATAACAAAGTTTTTGTCTAAGATATCTACGATAACACAAACTTTTCCTGCTTCTCTTCCTGCTGTTTTTATACAGACTCTTCCTACTTCAATAGCTGGCATTTACCTCACCTCATTTTTGTTGTTGTGACTCTCGCGAATCACAACTCATCCTCCAATGAGGGAGGTTTAATATCGCCCCCTCTCTTTAAATTTGTTTTTTGGCTAAATTATCGATGGCAGAGGAGACAATATTAAACACTCCCTCCACGTTCCATTTTGAAGTATCAATAACTAAATCGTAAATGGATAAGTCATCTAAATCTATATTATAAATTTCTTTATATCTTTTTTTCTCACTAGCTTCTCTTTCAATCATCTTTTTTAAAGCAATTTCTTTATCTACACTTTCTCTCATGCTAATTCTTTCAGCTCTAACTTCAAGGGGGGCTTTAAACCAGATTGTCAAATCTGGCTTAATTCCATTTTTTAAAAGCATCCATGCTGCCAATCTACCTTCTAATACAACATTTCCCTGCTTTGCTATTTCTACTTGTCTTCTATCAATCTCTTCATCAACTTCTTTGTGCTGTTCTGCATATTTACTAAATTCTTGCAAATCCATGCCCATTTCTTTTGCCATCTCTCTAAAAATAAATCCTGCACATACATGTTTAAGGTTGTATTTCTCTGCTATCATCTTTGCAATTGTTGTAGTCCCTGTCCCTGGTAGCCCCCCAATAGTGATTATCATTTATTCACCCATCCAAAATGGATTAACCATTATACAATTTTTTATTATATAAATTTTTTGAAATTACTTTAAGTTTCTTGCTTTCTGAATCATTAATCTCTTTAAGCATCTTGGGCATAAGTAGCCTCCATAAGGTCTCTCAGGTCTTCTCTGTGATTTTGGTAATTTTCTTATCTCAACTGGTCTTCCTCTTGGAACTCCGTGTAATTCAGCTCCACATACAGCACATTTTGCTTTGTTTGGTTTTCTTCTCTTATAATGGATAACTATTCTTCCTCCTGGTGTTCTTCTATATATTCTTCTATATGACCTTGACCTGTATCTTGGTGCTGGCATGTTTAGCTCACCTTTTAATATTGAATTTTGATAGTATTAGAATTGGCTGTTTTATCATTACAAAAAATCGCAGTATATTTTTAAAACTATAATAATGTTTTAGTTTATTCTCACTATAGAAACTACAATTTGCCATCAAAAATTTAATATCATTATACCATAAGAATTAGTATTTAAAACTTTTGGTTGGGTGAATATATGCTGAGAACAAATTTATGTGGAATAGAGTTCAAAAATCCTGTTTTTTTAGCAAGCGGGATAATGGGAGAGACTGGAAGTGCATTAAAAAGAATTGCTAAAGGTGGGGCAGGAGCTGTAACAACAAAATCTATTGGTTTAAATCCAAATCCTGGACATAGAAATCCAACTATTGTAGAGGTTTATGGTGGATTTTTAAATGCTATGGGATTGCCAAATCCTGGAGTTGATGAGTATTTGGAGGAAATAGAGAGAATTAGAGATGAATTAAATAGAATGGATGTCAGAATTATTGGCTCAGTTTATGGAAAGAATGAGGAGGAGTTTGCTGAAGTAGCTAAGAAGATGGAGAAATATGTTGATATTATTGAGCTAAATATTTCCTGCCCTCATGCTAAGGGTTATGGAGCCACAATTGGGCAGAATCCAGATTTATCTTACAGTGTTTGTAAGGCAGTAAAAAAATCAGTAAAAATTCCAGTTTTTGCTAAATTAACACCAAATGTTACAGATATTGTTGAAATAGCTCAGGCAGTTGTAGATGCTGGAGTTGATGGACTTGTAGCTATAAACACAGTTAGAGGAATGGCAATAGATATTAGAGCAAAAAAACCAATTTTAGGAAATAAGTTTGGTGGTTTAAGTGGAAGAGCAATAAAACCAATAGGTATAAAAGTTGTTTGGGATTTGTATGAAAATTTTGATATTCCTATAATAGGTGTTGGAGGAATAATGAATGGAGATGATGCTATTGAATATATGATGGCTGGAGCTTCAGCTGTTCAAATAGGAAGTGGAGTTTATTATAGAGGATATGATATATTCAAAAAAGTTTGTGATGAGATAATTAGCTTTTTAAAAGAGGAAAATTTAACATTGAAGGATATTATTGGAATTGCTCATGAATGAGTAGCATATTTATTCTTCATTTTCTTCAAATTCTTCTATACACTCATCACATAAGTATCTTCCATGATATAACCTAACTCTTCCCTGATATCCACAATTTTCACATATTCCATTTATGTATTCTTCTGTAAACTCATCAGTGTCTAATGGAATAACATCTTTTTCTTCTGGTTTTATTGATGCATATTCTGCAGCTATTTCTAACAACTCTGGTGAAACTTTAACTATGTCACTTTGAGTAATTATCCCTACCAATTCCCCATCTTTTACAACTGGCAATCTTTTAATTCCGTGAGTTGCCATTATTTTAGCCGCTTCAGTAATTGAAACATTTTGAGGGATTGTAATTATCTTTTTGCTCATCACTTCCTCTACTAAAACATCCTTTGGCTTTAAATTTTTTGAAACTACTCTTTTTACAATATCTCTTTCTGTCAATATGCCAACAGGCTTATTACCCTCTACAACAACAACAGCTCCAATGTTTTTTTCAGACATTATATTTGCTACATCATAGATTGTCATGTCCTTTGTAGCTGTAATTACGGGAAAACTCATAACCTCTGAAACAGGAATGTTATATGTAATTTCCATAATCCCCACCTACAAGTCTATCTAACAAATAACTCAATTCAGTATTATAATTTATATACTTTTTTATATTTTGTTATATATTATCTTTTTAGATAACTTAAAATTTCTTCATGAGTCTCATTTATTGACTTATTTGTAGTATCGATAACTATAAAGTTGTTTTCTTCAGCTAACTCTAAATACTTATTCTGTACATTTTCTAAAAACTCTTTTTTTTCAAATATATCTTTTGTTTTAACCCTCTTTAATGCAGTTTCAATATCCACAACTAACAAAAAAACAATATCTGGCTTTAAAGCATATCTATTTATTGATTTTATAAAGTCCTCATCAACTCCTGCTACACTTTGATATGCGATTGAAGAATACAAATACCTATCACAAACTACATCTCTTCTTTTTAGCTCTTCTTTTATTAATTTGGTGTGCTCTACTCTATCAGCCGCAAATAATAAAGCTAAGGTTTTATCATCTACCTTTATTTTTCCAGATAAAATTTCTCTTATAAATCTACCTACCTCACTGTTTGATGGCTCATAGGTCCAAAATGCATTTAACTTTTCAGCTAAAATCTTTGATTGTGTTGTTTTTCCACATCCATCTATACCTTCAAACACGATAAACATCTCGTTCACCAAAACATATAAATAAATCTTTTTTTAATTTATCATTATTAATCATTATAAATGTCCTTATAAATTGGTGATGTTTATGGAACAATTCATTGGGATTGTTAAGGATATTCTTATTTTTATAGCTTCATTTGGTATTTTGTTAGCTTCTTATAGATTATGGATAGAAAAAGATAGAAAAAATATCATTTATGCAAGAATACATATTTTGGGTGTTATAGATTGTGCATGCTTTTTAATTTTTATAGCTTTAGGTGAGCCACTTTTGGCATTTGTTTATCTAATTTTAGCACCCTTCTTAGCTCATGCAATTGCAAATGCAGCATATAGAGATAAATATTCTGAATAAAAAGATAAAGTGTAATAATAAAATACAAAATTAAAATTCTCTTTCAGTAGAAAATTCAAACTCTTCTTCTCCAAACAATTTTTTAACCATCCAGTCAGCATCAAATTCAATTAAATCTGAATATCTCTGCCCAACTCCTAAATATAAAATTGGTTTTCCAATAGCATAACCTATTGATAAAGCTGCTCCTCCTTTAGCATCAGCATCTACTTTTGTTAAGATAATTCCATCAATATTTACTGCATTATTAAACTCTTCTGCCTGATATACAGCATCATTTCCAGTTAAGGCATCTCCAACGAATATAACCAAATCCGGCTTTGTAACTCTAACAACTTTTTTGATTTCCTCCATTAAGTTGGTGTTTGTTGCCTGTCTTCCTGCTGTATCTGCTAAAACAACATCAATTCCTCTCGCTTTTGCATGCTGTATAGCATCATAAATAACTGCTGCAGAATCAGCTCCCTGCTTATGCTTAATAACCTTAACTCCAACATTTTTAGCATGTTGTTCTAATTGCTCAATAGCTCCAGCTCTGAAAGTGTCTCCAGCGGCTAAAACAACACTATATCCATTTTGCTTTAATTTATATGCTAATTTAGCTATAGTAGTGGTTTTTCCAGTTCCATTAATTCCAACAAATACAATAACTGTTGGTTTTCCTTCTGCTTTATTCTTTTTGATTATCTCTTCAATATCAATCTTATCTTGGGATAAGATGTTTTTTATAGCATTCTTTACAGCATTTATTGTAATCTCTTCTACATTATCATCTGGAGAAATCTTTCTTCCAACTAATTCATTTTTGATATTCTCAATTAACTTTTCTACAACTTCTAAAGCAACATCAGCCTCTAAGAGCTCTATCTCTAACTCTTCTAATACATCTTCTATGTCTTCTTCTAAGATAACAACTTCTTTTTTAAGAACTTTCTTAATAGCCCTTGTTAAAGTAAATCTATCGAAGAAACTTATCTCTTTTTTTTCTTTTTCTTCTTTAATTTCTTTAACTTCTTCTACTTTTTTAGGAATTTCTGTTTTTACAATTTCAGTTTTTTTAATCTCTGGTTCTGTTTTTTCTTTTTTTATTTCTTCTTTTTTAGATTCTTTCTTAAATAAATTTGTTAGAGAAATTTTTGGTTTTTCTTTTTTTTCTTCTCTAACTTCTTCAGCTTCCCCTTTATTATATATTTTTTCAGTAATTTTTGATGCTGTCTTTATAAGCTTTTCTTTTAATTTTCCAAACATCAGTAATCCCTCAATCTGATTTTATGTTAATTTGTTAATTATGTTAATCCTATTTATAAACATTTTATTAGTTTATATAAATTTATAGATTAACGAAAAGTTTATATAGAACTTCAAAAACATAATTTATATGACGAATAAAAAAGAGAGGTGGGGGACATGTTTGGAAGAGACCCATTTGACACATTGTTTGAAAGAATGTTTAAAGAATTCTTTACAACACCAATGACCGGCACTACAATGATTCAAAGCTCAACAGGAATTCAAATATCAGGAAAAGGATTTATGCCAATTTCAATCATTGAGGGAGACAAGCACATAAAAGTTATTGCATGGTTGCCAGGAGTTAATAAAGAGGATATAGTTTTAAATGCAATTGGAGATACATTAGAAATTAGGGCTAAAAGAAGTCCATTGATGATTACTGAAAGTGAAAGAATTATTTACTCAGAGATTCCTGAAGAAGAAGAGATTTATAGAACAATAAAACTTCCTGCAACTGTTAAAGAAGAAAATGCATCTGCAAAATTTGAAAATGGTGTTTTATCAGTTACATTACCAAAAGCAGAAACATCAATTAAGAAAGGAATTAATATTGAATAATTAATAATATTAATTTATTTTTTTATATTAAATAACATCCATAAAACTATATATTTAATTAGGTGAAGGAATGATAAAGAAAAAGCACTTAGAGATGATATTGGATTCTTTGAAAAGGCATCCAAATCCAAAAGTAGATTTAGAACAATATACAATAGATGGGAAATTAGCAAGTGATATTTTATTTTTTGCTGTGAATGATTTTTACAATAATGTTGTTATTGATTTAGGCTGTGGAACTGGAAGATTAGCTATAGGTAGTAAAATTTTGGGAGCTAAGAGAGTTATTGGTGTAGATATTGATAGAGAGAGTATAGAAGTAGCGAAAGAAAATGCTAAAAAGCTGAATGTTGATGTAGATTTTTATTGCATGGATATTAGAGATGTTGATGATGAGTTTTTAAATAACGTGCTTAGAGAGGATAGAAATTTAAAGAAGGTTATTATTCAAAACCCTCCTTTTGGAGCTCAGAAAAAACACGCTGATAGAATATTTTTAGATAAAGCTTTGGAAATTGGGGATGTAATTTATACAATCCATAACTATCCTACAAAAGATTTTGTTATGAAGTATGTTGAAGATAAAGGAGGAAATATAACTCATATATATGAGGCATTTTTTAGAATTCCTGCAATATATGAATTTCATAAAAAGAAAGTTGTTAATATTCCAGTTGTAGTTTTTAGGATAGAAATTTAATTAGTTAGTTCAATTCTTTTTTAATAATATATTTTACAAACAATTGGATTTTTTAAAATAGATAGAGCATCATCTAACGTTTCTTTTTTTGAAATGCAAAATAAAGTATTTCCTAACATTGATTGAGAAGCTCCAACTGTAAATTTTAAGTCCTCACAGATTTCTAAAATTTTTTCGTCTATTAGTTCAGTATTTACTGCAAATTTGTATGAGAGATTAACAAAATTTTCCAAAGTAGGATTTTTTAGAAGTTCATTCAAACATATTTTTCCATATTCGTTTATCTTTTTAATCCATTCTTCATTAGTTATTATCTCTTTTGTCTCTTTTTTTCCAAAAATTTCAATTATGATATAATAATCATCATCAACAGCAATTTTTTCAACATTTATAGGAAATCCTGGAGATTTTCTTATAACAAATCCTTTTGTATATTGGGCTATAACATCTCCTAATCCAGTACCGCACTCTACTTCACTTATATGAGCTATTTCTACATAATTTTCATTTAAATTTAGTGTTTCATTTAATTTTTTAGCTAATATTAAAGCACATCCTCCAGACATTCCTAAACCACTACCTAAAGGAAAATCAGATGAGAAGATTATATCATAATTCCCATTATATCCAAATTTTTTATAATATTCTACAACTTTTTCAACTACACAAATTTCTACTTTTTCTCCATTGTAAAATACATTTCCATTACCTTCCTTTAATTCCAAAGTAACTCCTTTATCTACAGTAATTCCAACTCCTGTAGAGCCTGTTTTTAATTTATCATAATGTTTATATATTGAGAAAAATCCTGTAATATGCCCTGGAGCAAACATAATACAACCTCCATAAAAATCAAAAAATTTTGTAAAAAATAGATAAAAAATAGTTTAAAAGTTTTGGTGTTTTTAGTATCAATAAAATAAAATATATAATTTTAAGTTTTTAATTCTTAAATTTATCTTCCAAATGCTCTATCAATTATAATATCAACAATTCTATCATCTGCTCCAATAGGTTCTCTATAGATAATTTCAACATCTTCTGGAATTTCTAACTTTTCATGTTCATGGTGGTGATGGTGGTGATGATGCCCATGTTCATGCTCGTGATGATGATGTTCATGGTTATCTTCAATCAACCCTAATAATCTTGGAATATCTCTTGTTGTGTGAATACCATGAGCTAAGAAAACAGGAACAACAATGATTTTTTTAGCCCCTTGCTCTATAGCTTTTTTAACTGCTTGTGGTATTGTTGGCTCGTTAAATTCCATTAAACCGATTTCAACAATTGGAAATATATTTTTTTCTTTAACCTTTTCAGCTAATTTTACTAAAAGTTCTTTGCTGTATGGTAATCTACTACCGTGCCCTACCAATACTAAAGCTTCCATAACCTCACCATTATTATTTTATGTGGTAGAGTTCATACTAACTATTATATATATTTTTTTCATTTATTTATGAATTTAATTAAGATCAAATTATGGAGGAGTAGTTTATGGAATCTAAATTCATCTTAATTGTGGCAATAATAATTTGGCTGATTCTATATGCTATTAGGGATTCAATAAACTTAAAAACTTATGGAGGAATTTTTGGAATTTTAAGGACTAAAATTGGGATGAAAACAATTGAAAAATTAGGGAAGTATAAAATTTGGCAGAAAATAGGGATTATATCAATACCTCTATGTGTAATACTTGGATTTATTATGCTTTTCAATATAATAAGTATGAGTATAAAGCTATTATCAGGAACTCTTCCAAAAGAAGCAGCAAAACCAGTTGTGTTTTTGTTTGGAGATGTAATTCCATGGATTCCTGGGATTATAGCTCTATTAATAGCAATCTCTGTGCATGAATTAGCACATGGTATATTTGCCAAATCATTTGGAATTAAGGTTAAGAGCTCTGGAATTTTATTGTTATTGGGGCTTCCATTAGGAGCTTTTGTTGAATTGGGAGATGAATTTAAAAATGCAGATAAAAAAATTAGAGGAGCTATTGCTTCAGCCGGACCTTTAGCAAATTTATTGATTTTTTTAATATCTATCCCATTACTATCGTTTAGTTATACATTGCCAACAGAGTTAAAAATTGTTGATGTTAAAGAACCTGCATCAGAGTTATTGCAAAAAGGAGATGTTATTTATGAGATTAATGGTAAAAAACTAAATTCATTAGAAGATTTTAAAGAATTTGCTAAAACTATAGAACCAAACAAAGAGTATGAAATAAAAGTTTTGAGGGATAATAAAATACTGACGTATAAAATCATTAGTTCTGATGAAGGAAAGATTGGGGTTATGGTTTCCCCAACAGAAAACACAGCACTATTAATAAATACAATATACTGGACTTACTGGTTTAACTTCCTATTAGCTTTATTTAACCTACTCCCAGCTATGCCTTTAGACGGCTTTCACGTATGGAATGCTTTCCCAGAATTATTAAAAGAAAGAAAAAATAGATTTATTTCTAAAATTGGAGATATATTAGAGTTATTTATAAATGAAAGAACTTTGGGCTCAATAACCCTTTTAGTTTGGTGGATTATTCTTGGAAGTATTTTATATTCTATGTGGTAAATCCTTTAACTAAAATTTGGTGGATGATATGGATGTTATCAACTTCTACATCTATGGATTTGTCTCTCTCTTTATTACAATAGACCCAATTGGTTTAATCCCAATAGTACATTCTCTAACCTATCCTTACCCAAAAGAGCAAAGAGTTAAGATTATTAAAAAGGCAATAGTCTCATCAACTACAGTTTTGTTGCTATTTGCTTTATTTGGGAATTATATTTTTGGATATTTTGGGATTACAATAGATGCCTTTAGAGTCGCTGGAGGAATTTTGCTATTTAAAATAGCATGGGACATGCTTCATGCAGAAATTCCAAAAACAAAACATAAACCAGATGAAAAAATAGAGCTTGAAGATATTGATAGCATAGTTTATGTTCCATTATCAATTCCTTTAATTTCAGGTCCTGGGGCTATAACAACCACTATGATTCTTATTAGTAAAGCCCATACTATTATAGAGAAGGGAGTAGTTGTTTTATCTATATTAACAGCTATGCTTGTTTCTGGAATCATCTTGTCATTAACTGACCTTATAATTAGAAGAGTTAATATATATGGAATCAACGCATTTGTAAGGATTATGGGGCTGTTGTTAGTGGCAATTTCAGTTCAAATAATATTTATTGGAATAGTTGGATTATATAATAGCATACATTAATTATTTTTTATTTTTTAGGATTTTCTTTAGCTCTTTCATTTTTGGAGGGAATTTTTTCCATCTCCAAAAGCCTCTCAAAATCTCATCTTCATCATAGCTAAATCTTTTTAAAACATCAACCCATTTATTAAACAACTCTGGATAAAGCTCTCTAACTCTCAAAAACTCAGAATTTAATGCAGATGGACACATATAGCATCCAATTCTTTCAAATCCTTTATCATAAAGCTCATTATAGATAACATCATTTACATATATCCAACTCCAAACATCAGTACCTTTCCAATCTAATATTGGAAAAACGTTTATTTGATTCTCAATAAATCCACTTTTTCTTTCATAACTTAATTTTTCTCTTGTAAAACTTTCATATCTCCTTGAGCCATCTATAGTATAAACTCTCTTATATTTCTTTAAATACTCTTTTAACGGCTCTAATTTGCAAACACTATTGCACCACCTATAATCTTTTGTAGGAACTCCTTCTTTTTCTAAATATTCCCAAAAGTCTTTTCCTTTTAAAACAACTAAGTTTAAATCATATTTTTTAGCAAATTTTTTAGCAAATTTAATAGTATCTTTAAATTCTAAACCAGTATCTATAAATATAACTTCTAAATCGTCTATAACTTTATTTGCTAATAAAGTAGAGACAGAAGAATCTTTTCCACCACTAAAAGAGGCGTTTATGGCATAACCTTTATCTTTACATTTTTCATAATATCTCTTTATTATTGATATGGATTTTTTCTCTAATTTTTTAATTCTTTTCTGGTTTTTTCTTAGATAATCTTCGATTTTTTCAAATCTAAGCTCTTTCTTTAAAGTTAGGTCTTTGATTTTTATGGTATCTCCTTTTTTAACTGCTACACCAACATAATTTCCTACTTCAACACCAATATAATCATTCTCATTAATGTTATTGAGTTCTTCAAGATTTTCAATTAAATCAATTGGGACTTTTTTACCCTTTAATCTTCTTTTTGTTGGCTTTATTTTGATTTTTGGTTCTTCTATTAAGTAATATGGTGCATAAGGATGAAATTTCCAATCTAAATCAACTAAATCAAATTCTAATATTCCAATGCACTCTCCATTAATAAAAACTTTCTTTCTGTAATCCAATCCGCCAATTTTTTTTAGAATTATAGCTAAATCATAAGAGAAATTTTTATTAAGTAGTTTATTTAAAATATCTATCTCAAACTTAGAGGCAAATTTATCATCCATTTTAATCACCTATTTAATATTTTAATAAGGAACTTTTTATATAATTTTAATATAAATCAAAAGCTTATGAAATTGAATTTTAAAAATATTAAATTATTTCTCTTATTTATCAATAATTTGCAATAATAAGAGAAAAAAACCGCAAAATTTTCAGTGAAACTATGGAAAATTGGAATGAATTAAAAAAAGGTGCTAAGGTATTAGAAAAAAACAAAAACAACAAAATTTTAATAGTTACGCATATAGATACAGATGGATTGACATCAAGAGTTATTTTACAAAAAGTAGCTGAGAGATTAAACTTAGATGCTGATTTTATGTTTTTAAAACAAATTACAATAGAAACAATAAATGAGATTCCATTTAAGGATTATGATTTAATAATTTTTGCTGACTTAGGTAGCGGGCAATTAAAAATGATTAAAGAAAAATTAGAAGAGCTTAACTTATTAGATAAAAAAGATAAAATTATCATTTTAGACCACCATCAACCTGAAGAGATAAAGATTCCTGAAACTATTGTTCATATAAACCCTCTAACAATAGGAAAAAGTGGGGCTGAAATTTGTGGAGCAGGAGTATCTTACTTATTTGCAAAAACAATTAACAATGAATGGATAGACTTGGCTAAGTATGCGGTTTTAGGAGCTGTTGGTGATATTCAAAACATAGAAGGAAAATTAACAGGTTTAAATGAAAAAATCTTAAAGGATGCTATAAATGCTGGAGACATAAAAAAATCTATGGATTTGCAGATGTATGGTAGGCAGACAAGACCTTTATTTGTATCTATGAGATATTGGGCAGATATTAGAACTGATTTACTAAACAATGATTCAAGAATAATAAAATACATCCAATACATAAATAAAAAGTATGATATTGAGATAAACCCTACTATGAGAATAGCTGAGATTCCTTTTGAACATAAAAAAATTATTGGTAATGAACTTTTAATAAAATGCTTAAGCTATGTTCCAAATCATTGGACTCCATATATTCCAAAGGTCATATTTGGGGAGGTTTATGAATTTAGATATGAGGAATTTGGCTCTCCATTGAGAGATTTGGAGGAATTTTCAACTTGTATAAATGCATGTTCAAGATATGGAGATTATGAAACTGCCTTAAATGTGTTAATGGGAGATAGAGGAAAGTATTATAGTAGAATGCTTTCAAATTTGAGGAAGCATAGGAATAATTTAAGAGAAGCTTTAGAGCATGTAAAGAATGATGTTGAGATAATTAAAAAAGAAAACTTCCAATACTTTGAAACAGATAAAATTATGCCAAATATTGTAGGAATTGTTGCTGGAATGAGCTATTCTATTGAAGAAGTAGATTGGATGAAGCCAATATTTGCAATAACTGAAGATGATAACGGCTATAAGGTCTCTGCAAGATGTCCTAAGCTTTTATGCTTCGCAGAGGATATAAATTTAGCTAAAGCAATAAAATATGCATCTGAAAAAGTTGATGGTAGTGGGGGAGGGCATAAATTTGCCTGTGGGGCATATATTCCTAATAATAAGAAGGAGTTTATAAGATATCTTGAAGTAGCTTTAAATAATTTTAGATAATTATCCTTTTCCAAGGCATTTTATCTATCTTCCCTAAGTATTTATTTAATAAGTTATCTTTTTTTAGAGCACTTATGAAGCTTGCTATATTTTTTGAAGTGTCTAAGTATTTGCTTAATTTTTCATCTCCTCTGGCTAAAACACATTGACAAATCATTGAATTAAATGATTCATACTCTACTTTAACTCCTTCTTTTCTTAGATTTTTTTCAATATACTTGATTTTTTTCTTAGATGATGAATCAAAAGGTTCTTTTTCAAAATCTGTGTGTGGCTTTGGTATCATTGGATTAATTGATACTTCAACTTTTTTAATCTCTTTTTTTATCTTTTTTGTTAAATCTATGAGCTCTTCAATATCTTCCTCTGATTCTGTTGGAATACCAACCATAAAATAGAGTTTAATTTTCTCAACATTAAATTTCTTAGCTAAATCAACCGCGTTAAATATATCTTCCTCTTTAATATCTTTTTTTATAAATTCTCTCAGCCTTTCACTTCCAGCTTCTGGAGCTATTGTTAATGTTTTTGGTTTCAAAATTTTCATTAGTTCTTCATTTAAAGTATCTGCCCTTAAAGAAGAAGGGGATATTTGAACTCCCAAATCGTCCAAAAAATTACAGAGTTCAACTATATATTTATAATCTCCAACTGATGGAGCTATTAATGCCACTTTATTGACTTTATTAACTTTTACTCCTTCTTCTGCCAAATACATTAAATCATTAAGCTTTCTAAACCTTGGTGGATAATATATAGCTCTTGCTAAGCAAAATCTACATCTTCTTGGACAACCTCTTCCAAGCTCTAACAAAAATGATTTTCCATAAGCTCCTTCTTCAGAAGTTGGTTGATATATTGGATAATCCTCTATGGTTAATTTTTTTGGATATATCCTTTTAACTTTATCCTTATTTAAAAATTTTGAATAAACTCCTTCGATATCAAACTCTCTATTTATAACTTTTAGCATCACATCGCTATCTTCAATCTCTCCAACTATAACAGCATCAAAAAACTCAGCTATAGGATAAAAGTTTTCCATTACACAAGGCCCTCCAGCAACAAAAACAGCGTTTGGATTAGTTTTTCTTAAATCTTTAACTATTTTTATTGCATTAAAGTAATCATTTTCATACTGCAAAGTTATAAAAATTGCATCAAAATTTCTTATCCTTTCATAATTCTCTAAGAAATACACCCCTACATTTAAATCTTTATACTTACTTAGATGATTAGCTAATACATGCACAGCTAAGCAAGAAATTCCAGCTTTAAATTTGTTTGGATAGATTACAGCAATATTTTTTATCATTTATATCACAAAAATATAATATTTTTTATTTATCTAAGACATTAACAACCTCTCCAACAACAATAACTCCTGGAGGTCTTGCATGTTCTTTCTTTGCTTTTTCAACAATATCTCCCAAAGTCCCTTTAATAACTTTTTGATTCTTCGTAGTCCCCTCCATAATAATTGCTACTGGAGTATCTTTGCTTCTTTTAGGATTTTGCAACAACTCTTTAACTAAATTTTCTAAATTAGTTATGCCCATTAAGATTACAATAGTATCTGCATTCAACTTGCTTAAATCAACCTGTTTCTCTTTTTTATCCTCTGCCTCATGCCCAGTAACCACTGTAAATGAAGTAGCGACCTTTCTATGTGTAACTGGAATACCAGCGACTTCTGGAACTGCTATAGCTGATGTAATTCCTGGGATGATATCATAAGGTATATTGTGCTTCTTTAATTCCAAAATCTCTTCTCCTCCTCTACCAAAAACAAATGGGTCTCCTCCCTTTAATCTAACAACTAACTTCCCTTCTTTAGCTTTTTCAACTAATATTTTATTAATCTCTTCCTGTTTAAATGAATGTTTCCCCTTCCTTTTACCAACATAAATCAATTCAGCATCTTTTTTAGCACAATTTAATAAATCTTTTGATATTAAATCATCATAAACAATAACATCTGCTTCTTTAATGGCTTTTAAACCTTTTATTGTTATCAGCTCTGGGTCTCCTGGTCCAGCTCCTACTAAGATAACTTTGCCTGTCATTCTTTCACCATACTATTTTTTGCCTTTAATTTTTCTTCTAATTTCTTTTTTCTTCTCTCTTTCTTTTCTCTAATCATTGGAATTCTATATATTGCCCCACAATCTAAGCATGTTATAACAACGTGAGGATACCTCTTACTTTTAACTCTAACTCTTGCATTTTTTCCATATAATAAAAAAGTTCCACATTTTTTACATATCCTTCTTTTCCATTTTTTAGGAAATCTTATTCTCATCTTCATAGCTATTCTTCTTGCTAAATAAACATATCTCTTAACCCTATCCCAATTTCCTTTTTTTGCCTCTTCTTCAGCTAAGCTCATTAATATGTCAATTCTTTCAAAAGCAATCTTCTTTAGTTTTTTTTCTAAGAACTTTTTCTTTTTCATATTTTCACAATATTTAATATTTAAAACCAAATTATTAAAATTTATGATTTATGTAACTTATAATTAATAAAAATTAAAATAATAAATACAAAAATAAGGACTTATAACAACCCCCAGAATCCAATTCTTGGGTTGTATATATCCCCTGCTTTTTTTAAATATTCTAAAGCATTTTCAACATCTTTTTCAGATAAACCAATACTTTCAGCTTTCTCATATATCTCTTCTTCTGGTGCTAAGCCATCATCCCTTAAGCTAACAATCTCTCTAATAATATTTAGGACAGCATCCATTTTATCTCTTCTTGATTTTGGAGTTCCTGCTATTTTATCTAAATCTAAAGTTCCTGTTTCTGGGTCATAGGCTACTTGCTTTAAACAATCATCAATAATACTTATCGCCACTTCAGCATCGACATCTTCAACCTTATCTGATAGTCTTGCCTTTGCATGCATCTCAGCAATTCTTATAATAGCTTCTAACTGTCTTGCAGTTATAGGTATTGGGTTATCCCCCTCTCCTAACTTTCTCATTTCTAAGTAATACTTTTTAATCATCTTCTTTGCTTTATCAGTTAAATATGGCATAATTAGCTTTGTTTCATCAAATTCTCCTAAATATAGGTCTTGATTTTCTTCTATATATGCACAGCTCCTTGCGTAAATGATATAGTATTTTAAAAGCTTCTCATCCACAGTAATTCCATCAATATCAATAGCTCCTAAGATTTTGTAATCTTTTGTTGCTGTTTCTATGTGGGTGTTTAATATATGCTCAGCTATCTCATCATCTCCTTTTCTATTTGGTTTGTCCATTAATGGAAATATTAAATCAAATCTACTTAATAATGGAGCGGGAATATCTATCTGTTCTATAACTGTTAAATTTCTATCGAATCTTCCCCTCTTTGGATTACATGCCGCTAAAACTGCACATCTTGCTGGAAGCTTTACATTAATTCCTCCTTTATTTACGTGTATTGTTTGACTTTCCATAGCTTCTAAGATGTATTTCATTACATTTTTATCTACAGTTAGCTCATCTATACAAGCGGTTCCTTCATTAGCTCTAACAAACACTCCAGGCTTAACTACCCATCCATCTCCAATTTCTGTAGCCTCCCTAATAACGTTAGCAGTTAATCCACCTCCAGTAGCAGTAGTTACTGATGCATAAGCATTTTGAGGGAATAATCTTGCTATTCTTCTAAGCATAGTGGTTTTTCCAATTCCAGGGTCTGTAATTAATAAAATATGACTGTCTCTCCTTAAAGGTGTTCCATCTGGTAAGAATTTAAAAGCTCCTTTAATTTGCTGTAAAAATATTGCTTTCTTTACTAATTCATAGCCCTTTATTTGAGATATTAGATAATTTGATAAGATGTCAATAATATTCTTCTTTCTACCTAATTCATTTAAGGTCTCTATAAGCTCTTCATTCCCTAAAATATCTCTAACTTCAATTTTTTGATAGCTTTCAGATATTTTAACATAATTACTTTTAACAAAAATTTCAAATACGGGTAGTTTAGGTCTTGTTTTTTTCTTTAATACTGTTCCTACGACATCTACTCTTCCGGAATAAATCCCAGGACTGTTCTCTAAGAAAACCTTTATACTTCTTGGCGGGTCATCTGGGTTTTTCATTAAGTCAATTGGTTGCTGAATCTCTAATTCTTGAATATTTATGTAAGTAGATTCCTCATAGTCAATAACCATCTTTTCTTTACAATCCCCATTGTTACAAATAACTTCAGGAATTTCAAAATAGTTGTGTATTGTCTTATATCTTATATTTCCACATCTTGGACATACATAGCAGGCTCTTTTTAATAAAGCACAAACCTTTCCTGCTTTGACTATAACCCCTTCAAATTTAGTCAATTTATTTATGTCTGATGATGATATATCTTCAATTAACTTCTCACAACCTTTTGGATTTTTAAATGCAATTTGTATTTTTTCTAACTCTTTATCTTCTCCAAACAACTCAACATAAGCTTCTTTAAATATATCCAAAATTATTTCTTCAACTTCTTTTGGTCTTTCAATAATTAAATCATTAACTTCACAGGCATCAGGGAAATGCATTAAAAACTTTTCTATATCAAATTCAAAAATATTATTTTTAATTAAGTTGTTAGATAGCTCTTCCTTTATAAAACTCTTTATTTTATGCTCGTAATATGCTCTAAAAACCTCTTCATCAAAATTTGCCATAGTATCACGTAAATTATGTTTATTTAAATTAAAAATAGGTTTGATATTTAAAATAAGATTTTTGCATGAATAAATATATAGTTAGAGTTATATTCAAAGTTAAGTTGTGGTTGAATATAATCTAAATATGAATGTAGTATAAAAATTTACCATTATAAAAACTTCCATGTATTTATATGTATGATAAGAGATAACTTTTTAACCATCAACTATATATAATTTCCTAAACCTCAATAAAATTTTATAGGAGGGATAATGATGAAATTCTTCTTAGACACAGCAAATGTTGAAGAAATTAAAAAATACGCTGAGCTTGGCTTAGTTGATGGAGTTACAACAAACCCAACATTAGTTGCTAAGGAGGGAAGAGATTTCTATGAAGTTGTTAAAGAAATCTGTGAAATTGTTGACGGCCCTGTAAGTGCTGAGGTTATCTCAACTGATGCTGAAGGAATGGTTAAAGAAGCGAGAGAATTAGCAAAAATAGCTGATAATATAGTTATAAAAATCCCAATGACAAAAGATGGAATGAAAGCAGTTAAAATATTATCAGCTGAAGGAATAAAAACAAATGTAACCTTAGTTTTCTCACCATTGCAAGCTTTATTAGCTGCTAAGGCAGGAGCTACTTATGTTTCCCCATTTGTTGGAAGATTGGATGATATTGGGCATGTAGGGATGAAATTAATTGAAGATGTTGTAAAGATATACAAAAACTATGATATTAAAACAGAAGTTATAGTAGCTTCAGTCAGACATCCATGGCATGTTTTAGAAGCTGCAAAAATAGGGGCTGATATAGCAACAATTCCTCCAGCAGTTATGGATAAGCTCTTCAACCACCCATTAACTGACATTGGATTGGAAAGATTCTTAAAAGACTGGGATAATTATTTAAAAAGTAGAAAATAAAGGATAACTACAAATCCATCTCAAATAAATAATTTTTATGGAGGGAGATTATGAAATTGGAAGCAACCAAAAAATTGTTGATGATTCCAGGTCCTACAATAGTTCCACCAGAGGTTTTAAATGCAATGGCAATGCCAGTAATTGGGCATAGAACAAAAGATTACGGGGCTTTATTGGAAGATACTGTAGAGAAATTAAAAAAGGTCTTTATTACTGAGAATGACACATTCTTAATTACTGGTTCAGGAACAGCAGCAATGGATATGGCAATATCAAACATAATAAAAAGAGGAGATAAGGTTTTAAACATAGTTACAGGAAACTTTGGAGAGAGATTTGCAAATATAGTTAAAGCATACAAAGGAGAGGCAATTAGATTAGATATAGAATGGGGAGATATGGCTGAGCCAGAAGCAGTTAAAGAGATTTTAGATAAATACGATGATATTAAAGCAGTTACAGTTGTGCATAATGAAACATCAACAGGTGCAAGAAACCCAATAAAAGAGATTGGAGAGGTTGTTAAGGACTATGATGCTTTATACATTGTTGATACTGTCTCATCATTAGGAGGAGATTATGTAAATGTTGATAAATTCCACATAGATATTTGTGTTACTGGTTCTCAAAAATGTTTAGCAGCTCCACCAGGATTAGCGGCTATAACAGTCAGCGAAAAAGCATGGGAAGTTATCAAAAAGAATGAGGATAAAGTTGGCTTTTACTTAGATTTATTGGCTTATAAAAAATACTATGAAGAGAAAAAACAAACACCTTATACTCCTTCAATTAACTTAACCTATGCAATGAATGTTGCCTTAGATTTAGTTTTGGAGGAAGGTATTGAGAATAGAGTTAAAAGACATGAAAGATTGGCTAAAGCAACAAGAGCTGGTTTAGAGGCTATGGGAATAGAATTGTTTGCTAAAGAAAGAGCAAGGTCAGTAACAGTTACATCAGCAAAATATCCAGAAGGAATTAAGGATAGTGACTTTAGAGGAATATTAAGCAATAAATACAATATAGTTGTTGCTGGAGGACAGAAACACTTGGCTGGAAAGATATTTAGAATTGGACACATGGGAATCTGTGGAGAGAAAGAAGTTTTAGCAACATTAGCTTGTGTAGAATTAGCTTTAAAAGAGCTTGGATTTGAAGTTAAAGAGAGTGGAGTTGAAGTAGCTAAAGAAGTGTTATTAAAGAATTAATTTATAATTTCCTCTAAAATTTTTAAAAATCTTTCAATTTCCTCAAATGTCCCTATTGATACTCTTACATAGTTATCTCCTAAACCATCAAATGATGAGCAATCTCTAACAATAACTCCTCTTTTTAATAGCTCTTCACAAAACTCCTTAGCTTTCATTGTTTTTAATTCAACCAATACATAATTAGCTTCTGAAGGATAAACTTTAATGTCTTTAAATTTCTTCAGCCCATTATATAGCATCTCTCTACTTTTAATCCCATCTCTAACACATCTTTCAAAGAATTCCCTATCTCTTAAGGCTGTTATAGCACAAACTTGGCTTAATCTTGTTAAGCTGAATATTGGCTTAACTCTCATCATGTAATCAATGATTTTTTTATTTGCTACACCATAACCAATTCTCATCCCTGCTAAACCAAAAACCTTTGAAAATGTTCTTAAAACAATAACGTTATCATATTCAGGGGCTTTTTGTGTCCAGTCATATTCTTTTTTGGCATACTCAATATATGCATGGTCTATAACAACCAAAGCATCTGTCTCATTGATAATCTTCTCTATATCTTTATTTTCTATTATATTTCCCGTTGGATTGTTTGGAGTGCATAAAAAAATAACCTTTGTTTTATCTGTTATGTTATTGAGAACGCTTTCAACATCTAATTTAAAATCCTTTTCTTTATCATATTTTGCATATTTTATTTTAGCATTGTGAATTGTTGCTGAAACTCTATATTGAGTGAAAGTTGGGATTGGGATTATAACCTCATCACCATCATCAACAAACGTTCTAAATATCGTATCTATAACCTCATCAGCTCCATCACCACCAACAATAATATTTTCTTTACTAACATTCAAAAATTTACTTAACTCTTCCATTAAAACTGGATTTACTGGCTCTGGATATTGATGTATATTTGGAAGTTCTTTTAATATCTCTTCTTTTATTTTTGGTGAAGCTCCCCAAGGATTTTCATTAGAACCAAGTTTTATAATATCTTCTGGTTTTATTCCATAAGCTCTTGCTATCTCTTCTTTAGATTTTCCTGGAACATATGGCTTTAATTTTTTAACAACCTCTCTTACTTTATTTTCTATCATAATATATCACCTAAAATTTTTAACCAAAAATATTTTAATAGGACTTTCGCACTTTATATATTGAGTAAGGAGAACATTGATGCCAATAGCATCAAATAGGCCTTATTAATATTTATTCCTGTGAAAGTCATATTAATAAAGACATTTTATAATAATCACTCATAACTTAATCAATTCTATAAAAGTTTAAGGAGGGGAAATTAATGAAAAAACTCCTTTTATTATTTATATTACTATTTATAAGTGTTAGCTATGCTTTGCCTATAGACCCAGTAATCTTTGTAAATAAAAGCACAGTAGATTATGAAAATGCCAAAGTTTTGATGGATAACTTATATTCTTCAAGAGAAATAAAAGTTAATGGGAGTAATATAACAGTTATTATTGACGATATTATATATATTCCAGCTACTGATGAGCTTGAGATTGAGGATAATAGTAAAAAACTCAATATAAAATTTATCAGAGATAATAATGGGATAAAATACAAAGATATTGAGTATATTGAATATTTAAACCTTGAAAAGGGAAAAGAAATAAGTTTATTCAACAAAAGCTACATAGTTGAAGATATTACGTCAGATTGTATAATATTAAAAGAAAAAGATGGAAAGGAAATAACAACAAATGAATCATTTGAATATGGTAGATATAAAGTGGCTGTTAAGCTTTTATCTCCTGATTTAAATACTATAGTTGTTGATATATACAAAAATGGAAAGCCTATTATGGAGTATTTTAAATTAAATAAAGGGCAGTTTTATTATGTAGAAGGAGAACAGTTAGGGATTATATATAAGAATTGCACAAAAAAAGGTAAAAGCTATTATTTTACCTTTAATGTATATTCAACAATAGAAATTAAAAAGGATAAGGATTTCCCCTTAGATAAGAATTTTATAGTTAAAGATCTCAGTGCTGATAGAATAGAGCTTGTATATAAAAATATAAATGATTTAGGAAATGAAATACACTTGTTTAATTGTACTATAATACTTGAAAAAGATTACAAAGATTATGTTTTATTTAAAGTAATAAAAAAAGAAACTAAAACTTTTAATATTGAAAACAAAACCGTTTTATATTTAGGCGAAGGATTTTATGCCATAAAAATAAACAATACAGTTCATGTTTATTATAAAGGAAAAGAGTTAGAAAATCATGAAAAGATTTACATTAACTCATTAGATATAATTGATATTGACCCATTAAATATCAATAAAGATATAATTCTCATTGGAGGTCCTAAAGTTAATAAATTTGTTAAAGAACTTGAAAATAAAGCTTTACTAAGGATAAATATAACTGATAATTATCCTGGAAATAATATAGGTGTTATACAAAAAATAAAAAACCCTTACAATAATAATAACATCTATATTTTAGCTGGTTCAAATAGATATGGAACAAAAGCAGCAATATTAGCATTTTTAACAATATATAATAATGAAAGTATAATGAAAGTTAAATTAGATAACGGACATATAAAAGTTTTAGAGAAAGAATAATTTAATCAAAAATTTTTTTAATGTATGGCTCAAATGGAACAATGTCTTCTCTACTTCTTGGGCTTATTGTGGCTACTTTTAATTTTCTCTCTTCTGGAATTAAATCAATAACTAAAGTTCCTGGAGTAGCTGTTATAGACCATGATAACAGAACTAAACCAGTAGGGTTGTTGATAATAGACTCTATTTCTATAACTTGGGGCTTTATTTCCCCATTTATGCTTCTTTTAACAACATCAATCCAGGACTCACATATAGCTTTAATTAAAACGGCTAAGTAGCCTATAACACCTAACAGTTTCATAAACACTACCTCTATAGAAGCATTATCAATAAATTTATTAAAGCATTAGATATATATCAGTTATGCTATAGTGCTTATTGAGGTGGAAATATGAGCGAAGATTTAAGACAAAAAGCTATGGCTTTAGAAATATACAATCAACAATTACAAATGATTCAAAGTGAATTAGTATCAATAAGAACATTAAAATCTGAAATAATGAACTCAATTAAAACAATTGAAAATATAAAAGCAGATGAAGAGACATTAATTCCAGTAGGTCCAGGAGTTTTTTTAAAGGCAAAAATTGTTGATGATAAGGCTTTAATTGGAGTTAAGTCAGATATTTATGTTGAAAAATCATTTAGTGAAATTATTGAAGATTTGAAAAAATCTATTGAAGATTTAGATAAAGCTGAAAAAGAAGGAATGAAGAAAGCTGAAGAATTAGCTAAAGCAATAGCTGCTTTAAGAAAAGAGTTACAGGCAGAAATACAGAAAGCCCAACAAGCTCAAGAGAAAAAACAATAAAAAATTAAAAATTGTTTGCTTTCTTTTTTATTTTATTTCAATAGGACTTTCGCGGGAATAAATATTTTTATTGAACTGTGTCTAAATTTCAATTTAATATATAAACTGCGAAACTCCTATTCAATTTAGATTGTTTAACAAAAACTAAATACAATTCTAATATTTAAATTAATAAATATATATGTCTAAAATAAAAAATAGTGGGCCCAGCCGGATTCGAACCGGCGACCTTCGCCTTGTAAGGGCGACGTCATAGCCAGCTAGACCATGGGCCCTCAGCATCAATAACAATTCACTTTCTAATATATAAAGTTTATGTTCATTGGTGAAATTATGGATTTAAATTTAAAAAATTTTTTGAAGGATAGGGAGGAGATAATTAGAGATGCTGAAAGAAAAGATAAAAAATCTTTCAAAGATTTTAAAAAATTAGTTGAAGAAATAAAAGAAAGAGAAAATAAAGATAAAATCGTCTGTGATTTTACCGAATACAATCCATTACATAAGGGGCATAAATATGCATTAGAGAGAGGAAAGGAACATGGAATTTTTATTAGTGTTTTGCCCGGCCCCTTAGAAAGGAGTGGGAGGGGCATTCCTTATTTCTTAAATAGATATATAAGGGCAGAGATGGCTATAAAAGCAGGAGCAGATATTGTTGTTGAAGGGCCTCCAATGGGAATTATGGGTTCTGGGCAGTATATGAGATGTCTAATAAAGATGTTTTATAGCTTAGGAGCTGAAGTAATACCAAGGGGTTATATTCCAGAAAAAACCATGGAGAAGGTTATAGATTGTATAAATAAGGGCTATCATATACAAGTTAAGCCATACAAAATTTGCTGTATAGAGACAGGAGAGATTTTAGGAGAAAAATTAAATATTGATAATTATGTTATTGCTTCAATGTCTCAGATGATTTATAAATTGAATAAAGAAGGTTTAAATTTTCATCCAAAATTTGTTTTTGTAAAAAGATTAGAGGGAATAAGTGGAACTAAGATTAGAGAGGCAATATTCAGCGGGAAATTTGAAGATATTAAGGATATGCTTCCAGAAACCACTTTAGAGATTTTAAAAGAACTCTATGATTCTGGAAAACTCAGTGAATTGATATTAAAAAGGTTTGAGGATAGAATCTTAGAAACAGCCAACGAGTATGATTTGTATGAATATTTACCAAGTAATGTAGCTGAAATATTGGAGAGAAGAAGACCATTTAATAATGCTGAGGAGATAAAAAACTCTCTACCTTATGGATTTTCAAGGCATTTTAAGGAAAGAATTTTATCTAAATTGGAAGCAAGGATTCCTAATGAAATTTTATCAAAATATATAAATAACTATCCTGCAAAGATAAAGATATTGGCAGTTAGAAATGATATTAAAGAAGATTAAATAGGACTTTCGCAGGAATGAATTTTTTATTGAATATAGACACTTAAAATTGTCAAAGTTCTAAATTTAATATATAAACTGCGAAAGTCCTATTAAAAATAAATTTTATTAAAATCAAGAAATTAAATTTTGGGGAGAGATATGCAAAAACAGAGATTTTGCTTAGACACTAGTGCTTTTACTGAACCGTCAGTTAGGAAAGCATTGGGAGTTAAAACCGTTACTGAACTAACAGATAGAGTTATGGATTTGATAGCAGAAGCAAGAATAAAGTTAAATATTTCTTGTCACATTCCTTATCCGACTGTATATAATGAATTAATGGGATTTTTAGAGAATGAGAATTGTCCTAAAGATGTTATAGTTAAAGTAGATACATGGCTTGTTAAAAAAACTCCAAATAGATATGAGATAAAAATTCCTTCAGAAATTTTTTATGAATATGTTAAAGATTTAAGGGAGAGGATAAATAAAGGGATGAGAATTGGAGAAGAACATATAATAAGAACATCAGATATGGTTTATGAGTTATCAAAAAAACATCCAGAGATGAATAAAAATGAAATTATAAATAAAGTCCTATCAAAAACAATAAATACCTTTAGAAATAAATATAGAAGTGCTTTAAGAGTAGGAACTTTAGATAGTGCCCCTGACTTAGATGTTTTACTTTTAGCTAAAGAGTTAGATGCTGCAGTAGTGGCAAGTGATGGAGGCATTGAAAAATGGGCTCAAAGATTGGGGCTGAGGTTTGTTGATGCCTCTGATTTTCCATTTATGCTTGAAGAATACTTAAGACATAACGAAAGGCATGGGAGATAAAATATTTTCATTGAATTATTTAGAAATAATTAATAACATTTAAAAACACGTGTTAGGGATAGTTATGACAATATTGTTGGTTAGAGGAGATAGTTATGAAAAATTAAAGAATGCCTTAGCAGATGTTGATAGGCATGCAGAGCTAACAATTATTGGTAAGCCAAAAATTATTGTTCCAGAAGCGGCTGATGAGATATTAGGAGCTATATTGGGAGAAGTAAAAAAGCCATGTAAAACTGCATGTGTGGCAAAAATTGCTGAAAAAGCTCCAAAAGCAATAGATAGAATTAGAAAAATTCATCCTCCAGCTCATATTGTAGTGATTAGTGAAAGATACGGGGATATTTATTATAAACTGTTGGATGATTTTCCAAAGCTTCCAGTATTAAAGGGTTATTATAAATCAAAGAAAAAAGATAAGAAGAAAAAGAAGTAAATTAATTAACTTATTTAATTTTTATTGTTATTAGGTGATTTTATGGAAAATACTCTTGGATATCCTACTTTAGTTGAAATAAAAGATAAAAAAGAGGAAATGATTAAAGAGGGAGAAAAGAAACTTATAGAATTAAATAACATTAGAGTAACATTAAAAGAACTAAGAACTAATAATCCAAATGATTTAGATAAGATTGCTAAATTGGAAGAAAAAGAGTGTTTTTTAACCTCTGAAATTCTAAAGTTAGATTTAAGTATAAAAATCTTGGAAGTTCTTGAATATATAATAGAAGACAATATATTTGAAGATTACTGGAAAACAATAGAAGAAAAAGTTTCATATGAGGAGTTGTTGAATATTGTGGTTGAGAAAGGATTAAGCATAAAAAGCGTAAGTATGGAGTTGTATAAAATTGCTAATATTGATGACAAAAATATTTTGAATAAGATTCAAAATTTACCAGATGATTATTCTAAGGAAACAAAAGAAGATTTAAAACTACAAAATAAATATCTGAATAAGATAATTTCAAGGATTACGCGATTAAAAGAATTTAAATAAGACTTTTGCAGAAATAAAAATTTAAAGATATTTTGATACCTAAAGGCATTATAAATACCTTAATTGAGTTTATTTTGCACAAAATTATAAATCTTAGATATAATATCTAACATGAGGTGATTAAATGGAAAAGGTAGAGCCAGTTAATTTTAGAGAGTTGGATAAAAAGATAAAAAAGTTTTGGGAAGAGAATGATATATATCAAAAAGTAAAGAAAAAGAATGAAGGAAATAAAGAATTTTATTTTGTTGATGGTCCTCCTTACTGTTCTGGAGCTATACACCTTGGGACAGCATGGAATAAGATAATTAAAGATACTTATTTGAGATTTAAGAGAATGCAAGGATATAATGTTTTAGATAAAGCTGGATGGGACATGCATGGATTACCAATAGAGGTTAAAGTTGAAAATGAGTTTGGAATAAAAAACAAGAAAGAGATAGAAACAAAAATTGGTGTAGAACAATTTATTGAAAAATGTAAAGAATTCGCCTTAAAACACAAAGAAATTATGGAAAATCAGTTTAAAAACTTAGGAGTTTGGTTAGATTGGGAAAATGCATACATGCCAATAACTAAGGAGTATATGGAAATAGGTTGGTGGACATTAAAAGTTGCTCATGAAAAAGGATTATTAACAAGAGATTTGAGGGTCGTTTATTGGTGTCCAAGATGTGAAACAGCTTTAGCTGAACATGAAGTTAGAGGAGAGTATAAAGAAGTTTACGACCCCTCAGTTTATGTAAAATTTAAATTAGCAAATGAAGAAAACACCTATGTTGTAATTTGGACAACAACACCATGGACTTTAATAGCTAACTTAGCTGTAGCTGTTCATCCTGATTATGACTATGCTTATGTAGAAGTTGAACTTGATGACAAAAAAGAAGTTTGGATTATTGCTGAAAAGTTGGTTGAGGAGGTTATAAACAAAGCTAAGAAAGTTAATAACATCAAAAACTACAAAATAATTAAAAAGGTTAAAGGAAAAGAATTAGAAGGAATAAAATATATTCATCCATTATTGGATGAGAATGAGAAGCAAAAAGAATTTGCAAAATTAGAAAATGCTCATACTATAGTATTAGGGGAACATGTAACCTTAGAGGGAGGAACTGGTTTAGTTCACACAGCTCCTGGACATGGGGAAGAGGACTTTGAAGTTGGTAAAAAATACAATCTGCCTATATATTCACCAATAGATGATGAAGGTAAATACATAGAAGGAAAATGGAAAGGCATTTTTGTTAAAGATGCAGATAATAGCATAATAGAGACTCTAAAAGATAAAGGATTGTTAGTTTATGCTGGAAAAATAAAACACAGTTATCCACACTGTTGGAGATGTAAAACACCTCTCTTGTTTAGAGCTACTGAGCAGTGGTTCTTGGAGATATCAAAGATTAAAGATAATATTATAGAGCATGCAAAAACAGTTAGTTGGATACCTCACTGGGTTGAGACCAGATATATAAATGGAGTTAAGTTTGTTGGGGACTGGAATATAAGTAGGCAAAGGTATTGGGGAATCCCTCTCCCTGTCTGGGTTTGTGAGAAATGTGGAAAATATATAGTTGTGGGAAGTGTTGAAGAATTAAAGGAAAGAATGATAAATAAAGATGAAGTTGGAGAGATTAAAGATTTGCATAAACCAACAGTTGATAAAATAAAATTGAGATGTGAATGTGGAGGAATAATGGAAAGAGTTCCAGATGTCTTAGATGTTTGGTTTGATTCTGGATTGGCTCCTTATGCTTCAATTGGTTCAAAAACATTAAAAAAAGCTGACTTTATAACAGAAGGACATGACCAAGTTACTAAGTGGTTTTATTCACAACATGCACTTTCAGCTATTGTATTCAATGACATCCCATACAAAAAATGTTTAATGCATGGCTTTACTTTGGATGAGCATGGAGACAAGATGAGTAAGAGTTTGGGTAATATAGTTAATCCAGATGATGTTGTTGAAAAATATGGGGCTGATTTGTTAAGATTCTATCTTTTAAGTGCAAACAAGGTTTGGGAGGATTTAAGGTTTGTATGGAGTGAAATGGATGATGTTTTAAGCTTATTCAACACTCTATGGAATGCTTACATGTTTGCTGTAAATTACATGGTGTTAGATAACTTTAAACCAGATGAAAAATACTTTGAATATTTAAAAGATGAAGATAGATGGATTTTAAGTAGAGTAAATACTGTTGCCAAAATAGCAATTGAAAACCTTGATATTCCATATTTCCACACATACACATGGACATTAAAAGATTTCATATTAAATGACTTAAGTAGATGGTATATTAGATTGATTAGAGACAGAACCTGGAAAGAAAAAGATGATGCTGATAAATTAGCGGCATATCAAACACTCTACTATGTCTTATTAAAGTTATCTATAATAATGGCTCCAGTAGCTCCACACACTGCTGAGGCAATATATCAAAACTTAAAAACAGAAGATATGGAAGAAAGTATATTTATGAATAAAATAGAAGTTGATGAAGAGTTTATTGATGAAGAGTTAGAGAGAGATATGGCAATAGTTAGAGATATAGTTGATGCAATCTACAGAGGAAGAGATAAAATAAAATACACCTTAAGATATCCATTAAAAGAAATAACTATTGCTGGTGGGGAAGTAGTTAAAAAGGCAGTAGAGAGATTTGAATACATAATAAAAGAGCAGGGTAATGTCAAAAATATCAAATTTGGAGAAGTTGAAGGTAGCAAATACATAATAAAACCAAACTACAGGGAGTTAGGTAAGAGATATAGAAGTGAAGTTCCAAAGGTTGTTGAAGCATTGAATAAAGCAGATGCTAAGGAGTTAATGGAAAAATTGAAAGAAGGAGCTGTAATATTGGATGGATATGAGATTAAGCCAGAGTATGTTGAAATTAGGTTAGAGATTCCTGAGCATATTGCTGGAGTAGAATTTTCAAAGGGAACTGTCTTTATAAATACTGAAATTACTGATGATTTAATAAGAGAAGGGTTAATGAGAGAAGTTATAAGAAGAATTCAAGCAATGAGAAAAGATATGGATTTAGATATTGAAGAAAAAATTAAGGTTAAAGTTGAAGGTCTCGATTTAAATGAATTTAAGGAGATTATTGAGAGAGAAGTTAGAGGAGAATTTGTTGATGAGATAAAAGCAGATTATGAAAAAGATTGGGAGATAAAGACTCCAAATGGAGAGAAATACAATGTTAAAATTACCATTGAAAGGATAAACAAATAATATAATAAAATTTTTTAGTTTTATTTTTAAACTAAAATTAATTTTCTCATTTATAGCTTTTTTATAGTTTTGTGCAAAATAAATCAAACTTTATATGAAAGATTTAAACGCCTTCCAAAGGAAGACGTTCATTAATACCTTATAATTCATAAATACTTTTGCACAAAACTATAGAATTTTCGCAGTATATATATTAAGTAATGAAAAAATGATGCCAAAGGCATCAAAAATGCCTTTAAAAATTTATTCCTGCGAAAGTCCTATATAATTTTTCAAAAAATATTTTTTGCGTGATAATATGATTCTAAAAGAGGGAAATATAGTTTTTGAAGTTCCAGATAAATTAACAGTTACAAAAAAGGATGAGGTCTTTTACAACCCAAGAATGAAAACAGGGAGAGATATAAGTGTATTGATAGTTCAAGCATTTCTAAATTTATATCATAAGTTGAATAAATTTTATGTATGTGATGCTTTAGCGGGGAGTGGAATTAGAGGGCTTAGATATGCAAAAGAACTTAAGTTTGATGGAGAGTTAAAGGTTTTCCTAAATGATATAAATCCAAAAGCTTATGAAAAAATATTGAATAATGCCCAATTAAATGATATTAAAAATATAGAAGTTTTTAATGAAGATGCTAACACATTTTTATCAAGACACTTTAGATTTTTCAATGTTGTTGATATAGACCCGTTTGGTTCTCCAGCTCCATATATTGACCAAGCAATTAGAGCTTTAGTAACAAGAAATGGTTTGCTCTGTTTAACAGCAACAGATACAGCTGCTTTATGTGGAAGAGCTAAAAAATCATGTCTAAGGAAATATTTGGCTTATCCATTATTTGGTAGGGACTGTCATGAGTTTGCATTGAGAGTTTTAGTTGGATATGTTATGAGAATGGCTACAAAATATGAAATTGCTTTAAAACCAATATTTTGCCACGCAACCGACCATTATGTTAGAATTTATTTAGTTACAGATAGAGGAGCTAAAAGAGCTGATAAAATATTTGAAATGCTTGGTTATGTTAAGGATGTTAATGGAGTTAAAATAATTAAAAAATTTGAAGAAGGTTATGAGAAAGGTTTCTCTGGGCCATTGTATATTGGTAATTTATATGATAAAGCTCTTGTTGAAGAGGCTTTAAAAATAGCCGAGGAAAGAAAATGTAGTGAAAGAGTTTTAAAGATTTTAAATGCAATTAAGGGAGAGGCTAATATAAATCAAATTGGTTGTTATGATACTCATCAAATAGGAAAAATGTTAAAGATTTCAGTCCCCCCAATGCAGGATATAATAAATCAATTAAAAGAAATGGGATTTGAAGCTACAGTAACCCATTACAATCCAAAAGGAATAAAAACTAATACAACATTAAAGAATGTTATAGAAGCAATGTATAAATGTGCTAATACTAGGTGAGTATAATGAATCTTAAAAAACTAACTGTAGCTTTAATAATTCCGATTGTATATATTGGATTATGTGGCTGCTTTGAAATTGTTCCTAAAGAATTTTATGATGACTTTTCTTCCTACTCCATAGGAGAAAAAGCACCATTTGGAGAATGGAAAGTTAAAGAAGGAGGTTTTAAGATTGATAGTATAATGAGTGAGGATAAAAAAACAATAAATAACGTTGCAGTTCCAATAAACAATGGAATAATTTATATTGACAAAAATTACACTAATTTTAAATTTATTGTTGATATAAAACGATTTGAGGATAGTGACTGTCCAAAAATATACTTTAGATTAATAAATAATGCACAAGCAGGTTATTACATAGAATTAGAAGGATACGATAGAGGTTATATACTTTATAAATTTAATGGGACTAAAGTAGAAAAATTAGCAGAGTCATATGATGCAGCTCCTGCAGGAACTGATTTTTATAGATATACAGTTATAGCAAAGAATAATAAAATAATCTTTCTTGCAGGAGGGCAGAAATATATTGAATATACTGATAATAACACACCAATCCTCAAAGGAGGTATAGGGATTGGAGGAGGCAGAGCTTATTATGATAATGTTAGAGTAGTACCAATACAATAAAAATTTAGATTCACAAATAACCGAAAAGTATATATATTAGTTATTATTATCTAATTTTTGCTTTGAGTTGTAGGGCGGTGGCTCAGCCTGGTTAGAGTGCTCGGCTGATAACCGAGTGGTCCGGGGTTCGAATCCCCGCCGCCCTACCATTTTTTATTTTTGAATATTATATTAATTAATTTAAATTTACAGATTAAAAGTTAAAAAATAAAAATTTAATTTCAATAGGACTTTCGCAGTTTATATGTAATAAAGGAACTTTGACACCTTTAGGTGTCTATATTCAATAAAAAATTCATTCCTGCGAAAGTCCTATTCTAAACTGGCTCATAAACTTTGGAATATATTTTATAGCCATATCTAAACTCATAACATCATAATTATCTTTTAAATAACCTTTTTCTTTCATAACTCTCCCAGCCCAATCTGCAAACCTCTTATCTTGTATAACTACAACTCCATAATCATTCTCTGTTCTTATTAATCTTCCAATCATTTGTACTAAAGTCCTAGCCATTCTATCAAATGATGTCATTAAAAAAGCTCTCCAATGAGCATCTCTAATACCTCTACTTTTAAATTTCTCTTCTAATATTCTTTGTTCTCTTAATATTAAAGGTGTAGGAACAGGGAAAGGTAAAGCATCTATAACAACCCCAACCAATGCCTCCCCAGGGATATCAACACCCTCAGCAAATCTTCCAGTTGCTAATAAAATCCCTCCAATTTTTTCAAACCTTTCTTTTAGCTCTTTAGCTTCCTTTCCATCCATTCCCTGCTCATACACGTGAATATTTTTATTTTTAATATTTGTTTTTGTTATTTCTTTTTTTAGGAATTTGTAAAAACTATCTAAATCCTCAAAGCTTTTAAATAGAACTAATGAATTTCCATTTATTGCTTCCAATATTTTTAACAAATTTTTATTTGCTTTTTCTCTATCTTTTTTTTCATACTTCATATCAACGCCATCTTTTAGAGCTATAATTTTCTTCCTATTTTTTGGAAATGGGCTTTCTAAAATTAAAAACTCCGGCTTTTCAACTCCAGTCTTCAAAGCATGCATTTTTAGATTTCCAATAGTTGCTGAGCAGTGAATAACTACAGCATTATCATAAAGCTCTTTTAAATGAGAGCTAACAAAAACTGGCTCACATAATAAGGAATTTCCACTTCTATAAATTACATAGTTTTCATTAATATATCTCAAATTTTTGATATTTTCTATAAATTCTAAAAGATACATATCAGATAATCTCTTTTTATGGATAAAATCAAGCTCTATAGCAATTAACGCCTTATTATCAATTTCAAATTTAAGCTCCTTATTACTAATTTCTTCATTTTCATTAAATCTTAATATTTTGTACTTTATATTGTTTATTTGATAATAACCATCTAAAATAGCTCCTAACACAGCCAATTCAGTTTTATATTTCCAAGAACTTAAATCTTCTCCAGTATAAATAATAGTATCTTTGCAAATATCTATATCTATACCTCTACTTGTTAAATACTTCTCAATAATTTTCCAAAAATTCTCATCTTCAATATCCAATCTCTTTTTTAAAATATTTGGTGCATAGTATATAGCCATATATTTTAATCTATTAATTGCTAAATCTGGATTAATGGTTATTGTTGATGCATTTCTTATACTATTTTCTAATTTGTGAGCCTCGTCGCAAATAATTATGTCAATATCTCTTTTTGCCTCAATATCTTCCTTTGCATAGTAAAACATGCTGTTGTTCATTACAATAATATCAGCTAAGATACTCTCAATTTTTGCCTTTTGATAATCACAAGTACAAAATGGACAGTAGTAAATAACCCTATCCCCTAAATTTATTTGCTGTTTTTTTGTTCCACAATAACAAATTGGCCTTTTATTTGGTCGATATAGGCATTTTTTATTCAATTGGCAATATAATCTATTAGCCTTCCCTCCTTTTGACTTGCAAATAAAGTTACTTTTACCCATAAGAAATGCAACCTTTAAATTATGCTTTAGAGAGCTTAAATCCTCATATATCCTAACCTGCTGGTCTATTGTTTCAGTTAATATTAAAACTCTCTTTCCTTTCTCTGCAAAATATAAAGTTGGAATTAGGTAGCCAAGAGTTTTCCCAACACCTGTAGGAGCTTCAACTATTAAATTTCTCCTGTTTTTTATACATTCGTAAATTTTTAGCATCATTTTTTTTTGAGGCCCTCTAATTTTTGGATATGGAAACTTTTCTTTAATATATCTTTCAAATTCCATAAAAACCACTTAAAATTGATTTTGAAAATTATAAAGAATATAAAAATAAAAAAAGATGAAACGTACTTTGTATTAATTATTCTTCATGGTCTTTATGTATATTTTCAATAGCTTTATTGTAATATTCAATAGCCTTTTTAATGTCTCCCTGTCTTTCATATATTCTAGCTATGTTTAACAAAGCTTTTGTATAGTGAGGGAATAGGTTGAGGACTTTATTAAAACATTCTATTGCTTTGTCTAATTCACCTAATCGCTCATATAGCTCTCCTTTATAATACAATAAATACACATCATCATCTCGTATTTCTAAACCCATATTTATGTATCTTTCGGCATCTTTTAAGTCTCCAAGAGCTAACATTAAAGAAGCTGCATGCCTTATAGCATCTATCCATTTAACATTTAGTTCATCTATTAATTTTTTAAAACATTCAATAGCTTCTTTAGGTTTGCCCATTCTCTTTAGTAAAACACCTTTTAAATATAAAGCGTTTTTATCGTATGGCTTTAGTTCTAAGGCTCTATTTAAACATAGTAGTGCTTCTTCATATCTTCCTAACTTTCTGAGGACTTCAGCTTTTTTGACCCACATTGGAACAAATTTTGGGGCATAAGATAGTATCTCATCATAAGTTTTTAATAGCTCTCTATACTCTCCCAAAAATTCCAGACAAATAGTTTTTAATAAAAATGCAGAAGGAAATCTATTTTCAATACCTAATGCCTTATCGTAACATTTTAACGCATCTTCACATTTGCCAGATGTTCCATATAGTTGTCCAAGAAACGTCCAAACAATTGGATTTTTTGTTCCAAAATATACTAATTTTTCATAAGTTTTAATAGCCTCATTTATTTCTCCTTTAGCTGTTAATATTAATCCCTTTAAGAATAAAGCTAATCTAAAATCAGGTTCTAATTCTAATGCTTTATCAATATAATATAAAGCTTTTAATAGGTTTCCTTCAAATAATTCTCTATAAGCTTTTAAAACATTTGTTGTAGCTTCTAAAGCATTAACTCTTGGTAGCAGTCTATCATTATTCATAAAATATCACCTATAATATATAAAAAATCACTATCTATCAAGTGCTTGATTGTAGTATTCTAAGGATTCTTTTACTCTTCCTAATTTTTCTAATACTCTTGCTTTAGCGAGTAAAGCTTTTGTATGGTGAGGTATAAGTTGAATTGCTTTGTCATAATATTTTAAAGCTTCTTCAGGTTTATTTTGCTTTTCATACAATCTGCCTTTGAAATACCATAGACTTGCGTCATCTGGTCTTAATTTTAGTCCCATTTCAATATATCTCTCAGCCTGATTTAACTTATTAAATAGAAATGATAGATAAATCCCTTCTTTAATCACCTCAATCCAAGTTACATTTAAATCATCAATAAGCTTTTCATAATATTTTAGTGCTTCATCATATTTACCTGTTCTCTTTAAAATTAATGCCTTCAAATATATGGCGTTTTTATCATTTTCTTTTAGCTCTAACACTTTATTTATACAAACTAAAGCTTCTTCATATCTCCCTAACTTACGTAACATGTTTGCTTTAATTATATATGCAGGAATAAAGTTTGGTGTGCAGGATATTAACCTATTACAACATTTTAATACTTCATCATATTTACCTGAAAGTCCTAAACATAAAATTTTAAGGAAAAATGCAGTAGCAAATTTTTCTTCAAATCCTAATGATTTTTCATAACATTCTAATGCTTTGTCAAAATTTCCTAAAAGTTCATAACATTGTCCTAATAAAGCATAGGCCATAGGGTCTTTAGAATCTTTTGTAATCTCCTCAAGGTATTTTGTGGATTTTTGGATATCCCCTAAAATTACTAAAGAAATTGCTTTTAAAAAGTTTGCAAATTTTAAATTAGGGTTTAGTTCTAACGCTTTATCGAGATAATATATTGATTCTAAAAAATTACCTTTATCCCGGCATTCATACGACTTAATTATGTAAGTTAGTGATAATAATATATCGGAGATTTCCATATTTTCTTTTACTTTTTTGTTTTTTGTTTCCATATTATTTCACCAAATAAGATTAATTAACGTAGAATCTTTGATACATGAATTGTAATTATTCGTTGATTATAATTATTTTAGGGCATATATTAAAATTTATGTTATGTATTAGTATTTTAGTAGAGCTATTGTTAAGAATACAAATATAAAACTTTATAGTTGATTTAGGAATAATTTTTTATCAACTTCCCCTTCCCCCTCAAATACATTTTTGAATTTAGTAAGATAAGCTCCTATATCCAAGAGTTTATTAACCTCTATATAGAAAGGAAGTTTTCTAAAATGTTCCCTCCTATTTATCTCTAATAAATATCTTAAAATTTCTTCCTCATTCTCTTTGGTGTTGTATCTTAATAAATTCTTTTTTATTTCATCAAATTTTTTGAGATTTAGGATATTTACATTGCTACCAAAAATTTCTTTGCATCTTTCAAACATTTCATCAAATGTTTTACTGCTGAAAATATATCTTCCAAACTCTTCTCTCTCTTCCCAATCAACTCTAAAATTCTCAAATATTTCTGTTTTACTACTATGTTCCATTCCACATTCTATAATCTCCTCAAATTTATCAAAATAGAGTTCTTTTATTAATTCTATAGTTTCGTCAATAACTTTTTTATCAATATTTCCTTTTTTAATTCCTTTACAGTAATGTTTTATTATTAAAAGAGGTGTTCCATCCCATTTTACCATACAACTAAAAGGGAAAATCATGCACATTAGTGGTTTAAATTCATAGCCCTTTTCTAAATGAACTTTGCATAGATTGTTCTCTAATAATATACATCCTTTTTCATTAATTTTTAATCTATACTTAAACTCCCCTTCACAAGTTTCTATGGCATATTCATAATCTTTAAGTTTTAATTTATCAAAATAATTCAAATATATTCTCCATTTCTCACATGAACAACAGTAAGCACAATTTATGCATTCATAAGTTATTCCTTCAAATGTTATTTCCCACTCCATAAGAATCACATAAATAATTTTATATATTATACGAAATTTAATAAAATTTGATTATAAAAATGAGGTGATGTTATTGATAGAACTTACTTATGCTTTTATATTTGTTATTGTTGCAGTTCTTATTGCTTACAAGGAGAGGTTGGGCATTGAGAAAAAAATACTCTATGTGTCAATTTTAGCTTTAATCCAGCTCTTAATTTTGGGATTTGTTCTACTATATATTTTTTCATATGGAATGATTGGAGCATTTTTAATGATTTCTGTAATGATTATTTTAGCATCATATTTAATTATGAGAGAAATTAACTTAGAAAATAAAACAAAACTCTTTATTTGCTTATTTATTACATTTTTAACTACTACCATAGTTTCATTAGCAATATTAATAATTCCAAAGGTTATAAAATTTGAACCAATTTATGTAATTCCATTAATGGGGATGGTTATTGGAAATACAATGAACACTATCCATTTAGCACTGGATAAAATAATAGATTTAGTCAAATCTGAGAGGGATGTTTTGTGGGGATATTTAGCTTTAGGGGCTTCTGAAATAGAAGCTTTAAAACCATTTATAAAAAATGCAGTAAAATCAGCAATAATTCCCCAAATGAATAGAACAAAATCTGTTGGAGTTATCTTTATCCCAGGAGCGATGGTAGGGATGTTATTGAGTGGAGCAAATCCGTTATATGCTGCAGAAATACAAATCATCATTATGTGGATGATTTTAAGCTCTTCAGTGATTTCTGGGGTTTTGATTTGTTATTTAATGTATAAAGAAATTATTATGGCATAATTTAGTGAATAAAATAGATTGAGAATAAATACTCATAGTTGATGTTTTTTTAATTTAAATAATAAATTTTATAAATTTAATTTTTTGGTGAAAATAATGATAACAATAGACACTGCAAAAAAAGAAGACATTGATGATATGATTAATTTATTAAAGCAACTTTTTGAAATAGAAAAGGACTTCATCTCAAATTATGATAAACAAAGAAAAGGCTTAGAATTATTATTAAACAGCAAAAATTCTGTAATTTTTGTTGCAAGATATAATGGTAAAGTAGTTGGAATGTGTTCTATCCAAACTTTAATTTCTACAGCTGAAGGGGGAAAAGTGGGTATTTTGGAAGATTTGGTGGTTGATGAGAAGTTTAGAGGAAAAGGCATTGGAAGCAAACTTTTATCTGAGGCAGAAAGATATTGTAAAGAAAATGGTTTGTTAAGATTGTCTTTACTTGCAGATAAAGATAACAAAAAAGCACTTGAATTTTACAAATCCAGAGGTTGGAAATTTACAAACTTAATATGCCTAAGAAAATTTTTTTATGAGTAGTTATAGATGTATATTGCTCTTCACCATAAAGCAGAGTTTCTTAGGGGGATAAAATGAAGAGAGAATCTTTAATAAAGAGTGAAATAAAATCAGCATGTGATATTTTAAGGAGAGATGATGGAACTTCTGGTGCTGTTGATTATATAGAGCAGTTGTCATGGCTTCTATTTTTAAAGGTATTTGAAGGAGTTGAGGAGGAGTTGGAAGAGATTGCAATTTTGAACGGGGAGGAGTATATCCCAGTGATAGACAAAAAATACAGGTGGAGTAATTGGGCAAGAAAGGATTGGATAGGAAAGCCGAAAGAATGTTTAAAGGAGTTTGTTGATGATGTTGATGAAGAATTTAAGAAGATAGATAAACCAGAAAATGCTATAATACATTATTATAAATAACATTCTCTTTCCATATTTGAGGAATTTGAGTGGAACACCAGAGAGGGAGAAGGTTGCTCAAATATTTATGGAGATTTCAGGGAATAAAATGAAATCACCATATAATTTGCTGGATGTTATTGAAAAGATAGATAAGATTGACCCAAGAAATTTTGAGGATACTCAAGTTTTATCTCAACTATATGAAGAGTTGCTTTTTAATATGGGTAGTGAGGCAGGATGGAGTGGGGAGTTTTATACACCAAGACCTGTTATAAGATTCATAGTTAAGATTATAAAGCCAAAAATTGGAGAGAAGATTTTCGACCCGTTTGGTGGCTCTGCAGGATTCTTAGTTGAGGCATATAAGTATATTAAAAATGAGTTGGGGGATAAGATTACTGTTCAAGAGGAAGAGATTTTACAGAGGGAAACATTTTATGGGCATGAGAAAAAGCCACTGCCTTATTTATTGGGAACTATGAACATGATACTGCACGGCATTTTAACACCAAACTACTATAGAAGAAATTCATTAATGGAAGATGTTCATAACGTCCCTGAACATGAAAAATATGATATAATTATGACAAATCCACCATTTGGAGGAAAGGAAAATAAAATTGTTCAAAATAACTTTCCATATCCAGTTCAAGCAACAGAAGCATTGGCTTTGCAATATATAATGAGAAAATTAAAGGATGGGGGAAGAGCGGCTGTTATTTTACCAGAAGGGCAAATAATGTTTGGTGGAGGGAAGTTTAAGGAAATTAGAAAGGAGTTGTTAGAGAAATTTAATGTTTATGCTATTATTTCTTTACCGCAGGGTGTTTTTAGTTCAATGGGTGCAGGGGTTAAAACTAATATTGTGTTTTTTGAAAAAACAGGACAGCCAACAAAAGAGATTTGGTATTATGAATTAGAAGGTAAATTTACTAAGAAAAATAGAATTAAAGATAAGCACTTTGAAGACGCTTTAAAGAAGTTTAAAAATAGAGAAATTTCAGAAAATAGTTGGATTGTCTCCATTGAAGAAATTAAAAAGAGGGATTATGACTTAACTCCAAAAAATCCAAATAAAAAAGAAGAGATTGAGTATAGAGAACCAGAAGAGATTTTAAAGGAAATTGAAGAGGTTGATTTAAAGATTGGGGAAATTATAAAGGAAATTAAAAGTATGTTGTAGGGGGGTTATTATGTATGAGTTGCCAGAGGGCTGGAAATGGGTTAGATTGGAAGACCTGTTATTAAAATCCGAAGGTATCCAAAGAGGACCTTGGGGAAGTCAAATAAAAAAGGAAATTTTTGTAAATAGAGGGTATCCCGTTTATGAACAAGGAAATGTTATAAATGGGGAATTTAAAAATTTTAGGTATTTCTTAACAGAGAAGAAATTTAAAGAGTTTAGTAAATATGTTGTAAAACCAGGAGATTTTTTATTAACTTCTGCTGGAACAATGGGGGTTATAAAAGAAGTTCCAGAGTATGCCCCAATTGGAATTATAAATCAAGCATTAATAAGAATTAGGATAGATGAGAACAAAATAAATAAGAGGTATTTTATGTTTGCATTTGGGCATATTATTGATAGGGTAAAAAATAAGTATTCCAAAGGATGCACAATAAAAAATCTTGTTTCTGTCAAAATTCTAAAAAACCTTTTAATCCCAATTCCATTTAAAGACGGAAAACCAGATTTAGAGAAACAAAAACAAATCGTTGAAAAGATTGAAAAAATCTTCAATGAAATAGATAAAGCAATAGAATTAAGACAAAAAGCAATAAATGAAACAAAAGAGTTATTTAATTCAGTTTTAAATAAGATTTTTAAAGAGGCGGAGGAAGGGGAAGGGTGGAAATGGGTTATATTGGGTGATGTTTTTACAGATACTATAGGCGGAGATTGGGGAAAAGATTTAAATGATGAAAAATTTAATGAAAAGATGTATATTATTCGAGGAACGGATTTTAAAAAAATAGAAGAAAATAAAATAGACGATTTACCAATTAGATACATAAAATCAAGTAAAGCAAAGAAAATATTATTAGAAAAAGATGATTTAATTATTGAAATATCAGGAGGTAGTAAAAATCAACCTACAGGAAGAATTTGTTTAATTCCTAACGTTCCAAAAAATCAAAAGATTGGTTTTAGTAATTTTGTAAGAAAATTAGTATTTAATAAAAATCTTTATTATCCTAAGTATCTATACTACCAATGGCAATTTTTATATTTAAGCGGAATTACTTCGAAATATGAAAAAGCATCGACAAATATAAGAAATTTTAAATACAAAATGTTTTTGAGTAATGAAAAAATCCCAATCCCATACAAAGATAATAAACCAGATTTAGAGAAACAAAAACAGATAGCAAACTATTTAGACAATTTAAGTGAGAAAATTAAACAATTAGAACAACTACAAGAAAAACAATTAAATTTATTCAAAGAATTAAAAGAGAGTATTCTAAATAAAGTATTTAGGGGAGAATTAGTTTAAAAATTATATTAACTAAAATTTTATATGCTTAGCAACATATAATATTGTATAGTGAGAAATCTAAGGGGATAGTATGAAAACTTTAAATGAAATAAAAAAAATCTTATTAGAACATAAAAAAGAACTAAAGGAAAAATATAAAATTAAATCTATTGCCATATTTGGAAGTTATGCAAGAGGGGAGCAGAAAGAAACATCAGATATTGATATATTAATTGATTACTACGAGCCTATAAGTTTATTGAAATTAATTGAGTTGGAAAATTATTTGTCAGAGTTATTTGGAATTAAAGTTGATGTAATAACTAAAAATTCAATACATAATCCATATTTAAAAAAATCTATTGAGAAAGATTTAATATATATTTAAATTAGGGATTAAAATGTCTAAAAGAGATTCTAAAGCATTTTTGTATGACATTTTAGAACACATGGACGATATAATAAATTTTACCAAAGATATGGATTATGAAGACTTTTTAAATAATAAAGCAATAAAATATGCCGTAGTTAGATGTTTAGAGGTTATAGGCGAATCTGTTAAAAATCTTCCTTTTGAATTAAGGGAGAAATATCCCCATATTCCATTTAAAGAGCTGGCAGGAATGAGAGATAAATTAATTCACCAATACTTTGGTGTAGATTATGCTATTGTTTGGGAAACTGCAAAATATGAAATACCTATTTTAAAAAAAGAATTCGAGAAAATTTTAAAAGAACTCGAAGAATAGAAAAAATTGATACTTTAAAGTTATTTAAAAATAAATATGAAATCCCAAAAAAAGAAATTCCTACGCCTGTTTATATGTATTTAGTTAAAAAGAATATTTTATTCCTAAATCTAATTGAAGGTACTTTAAAACCACAAAGCTATTTAGTTTGGAACGCTATAAAAAGGATTTTATCTTAAATATGGGGGATAATATGTCATTAAGTGAGGCAGACACAAGAGAAAAATTAGTCGTTCCAAAATTAGAACAGGTGGGATGGAAAGAAGAGAATATAATTAGAGAATACAAAATAAAAAACGACAGATTTTATGTAAAGGGGGAGGGATACGAAATAATAGAATCACCAAATAAATTTGCAGACATTGTTTTAAAAGTTAATAATGTTATAGTTGGAGTTATAGAAGTAAAAAAGGAAGACCTTCCTGCAGAGAAGGGGCTTTCCCAAGCAATAGACTATGCAAAAAGATTAGATGTCCCAATTGCCTATGCAACAAATGGAAGGGAAATAATAATTTACGATAGAAGAATCCCAAAAACTGAAAGGGTTGATAACTTTCTATCTCCAGAAGAACTCTACCAAATATACAAAGAGTGGAAAGGTTTAGAAAACAAAAACTTATCTCCATTAGAATATCCCTACTATTTAGACCCAAATAAAAAATTAAGAAGTTATCAAGAAACTGCAATAAGAAGAGTTATAGAGGCAATGCTAAAAGGACAAAAAAGAATCTTATTAACAATGGCAACAGGAACTGGAAAAACCTTCACATCCTTTCAAATTGTTTGGAAGTTAATAAAAAGCGGATTTATTTCAAGGGTTTTATTTTTAACAGATAGGGTATTTTTGAGGGACCAAGCGTATGATGCCTATGAGCCATTTAAAGGTGCAAGATTTAAAATAATTTCCAAAAATTTTAATAAGAATAGACAAATTTACTTTGCTACATATCAAACCCTCTACACCGATGATTTTTATAAACAAATACCTAATGATTTTTTTGATTTAATCATTATAGACGAGTGCCACAGGTCAAGATATGGAAGATGGGGGGAGATAGTAGAGCATTTTAAAGATGCATACCATTTGGGAATGACTGCTACACCAAGAAGGGAAGATAATATTGATGTTTATGAATACTTTGGAGAGCCAGTATTTGAATACTCAATGGCACAGGCGATAGAAGACGGTTATCTCGTTCCCTATAAAATATACAAAATCTTAACAAATGTGGATATTGAAGGAGTAAATATTTCCCAGGCAGAAGAGATAATTTATGATGATGAAATACAACCAGAAGATTTAAAGGATATTTACCTACCTTCTGAATTTGAAAGAAAAATTTGCCTACCTGATAGGACAAAAAGGATGTGTGAAAAACTATTAGATATTCTTAAAAAAACTGGAGATGAATCAAAAACAATAATATTTTGCGTAGATACTGAGCATGCAGAGATGGTAAAAGATATTTTAAATGAACTCACGAACAATGAAGAATTTGCAACAAAAATAGTTTATGAGGATAAAGATGACTTAGAAAAATTTAGAGACAGTGAAAGGAAGTATCCATTAGTGGCAACAACAGTAGATTTATTATCAACTGGAATAGACATTCCACATGTTAAAAACATTGTTTTTATGAGGTATATAAGTTCAAGAGTTCTTTTTAAACAAATTATTGGAAGAGGTTCAAGATTATCAAATAATAAAGGATTCTTTAGGATAATTGATTTTACAAATGCCACAAGGTTAATAGACGAATGGGACATTCCAAAACCACCTAAATTGAAGGTTGAAGAGATTCCAAAAGAACCTTATGATAAAGTGATAAAGGGTTATGTAATTGACAAGGAAACAAAAGAACCAGTATTTGATGCAAGAGTAAAAATAAGAATTGGAAGATTTGAAAAAGAAACATATACAGATAAATATGGATACTTTGAATTAAAAGAATTGCCATCAAATCCATTATTAAATTTAATTATTTCAAAAGATAACTACACTCCACTAAAAAGAAAAGTAAATCCAAACAATAAAAATGATGATGAATATTATATATTTGAAATAAAACCTGTAAAGAGAAAACCAAGAAAAATAACAGTAAAGGGAATTCCTGTTGAAATTGCAGAAGAGATAGAGATTGAACTTGATGGAAATAATATATCATTTGCAGAATATAAAAAATATGCAAGAGATAATATTATAAAAGAGATTCACACATTAGAAGACTTAAAAAATGTTTGGGTAAATGATAAAAAAAGAAAGGAGTTTTTAAACAAACTCAAAAAGAAAAATATTGATATAGAGTTTATAAAAGAACTTGAAAACATGGATGATGCGGATAGTTTCGATATTATTGCTCATCTCGTATTCGATGCCCCATTATTGACAAGAAATGATAGGGTAAATTACTTCATAAATAAGCATCTTTATAAAATAAGTAAATATGGGGAAGACATTAGAGATATAGTTCTTTCAATGCTTGAAAAGTATAAAAGAGGAGGTATAGAGAACATATCTCCAAAGGTATTATTAACAGAAGATATGAAGAAAAAAGGTGCCTTAAATAAATTAAAAGAAAAAATAGGAACAAAGAATATCCCAAACTTTATGGATAAAATTAAGGATTGGATATATGATAACAGAATCTATTCAAAAATAATTAAATTAGAAAATTAAATTAAATAGGACTTTTGCACATTATATAATTCATTCAATAAAGAAAACATTGATGCCAAAGGCATCAAAAATACCTTTTAAATATTTACCCCTGCAAAAGTCCTATTTAAAATCCTCTTAATTGTTTCATCTTATCTATTCTCTTCTTAATTAACTCCTTCTTACCAATATCACTTCTATGATAGACCTCTCCCTTAATATACTTGGTAGCCTCTTCAGCAATCTTTTCAGCTTCTTCTATTGTATCAGCAACTCCAACTACAGCAACAGCCCTTGAACCAGTCATGTATAAATATCCATCTTCTTCATTAACTGATGCATAATGCAATATAGCTCCAGTTTTTTTAATGGCTTCTTCATCAACGGTTATTGGTTCTCCCTTAACAGGATTGTCAGGATATCCTTTTGGAACAACATACTTACAAACAGTAGCTTTGTTTTCAAATTCAACATCTATATTGTTAAGTTTTTTGTTAATTATAGCTTCACAAACATCAACAAAGTCATTTTTTAATATAGCCAATAAGTTCATAGCCTCAGGGTCTCCAAATCTTGCATTGTATTCAATAATTTTAGGCCCTTCTTTTGTTAGCATGAACTGCCCATATAAGATTCCTTTATAGCCACCAACTTCTTTTTTTAATGCTTTAACAGTCTCTTCCATAATTTCTTTTGCTAATTTTACATCCTCTTCAGTCATAAAAGGTAATTTGTGATTAGGACATGAATATGAGCCCATTCCTCCTGTTATGCTTCCTTCATCTCCCTCTAATGCATGTGGGTGGTCTTGAACAAACGGGGTGAATTTTATGCTGTCAATATCAACAAATCCATGTAATGTGAATTCAACTCCCTCCAATTTTTCTTCAATTAAAACCTTTCCTCCACCTAATCCAGTTTCAAAAATCTCTTTAGCATATTTCTTAGCCTCTTCATTATCTTTTAACTGCTCTCCAACTACTTTAACTCCTTTACCTCCAGTTAATCCAACTGGTTTAACAACTGCTTTTATACCTTTCTCTGTTAATTCATCAATAAAGCTTTCCAACTCTTCTCCATACTCTTCAAATGCTTTATACATTAAAGAACCTTTTATATTATATTTTTTGAATAAATTCCTCATGAATTCTTTGTTTGTTTCTATTTGAGCAGCTGCTTTTTTTGGGCCAACAGCTGGGATGCCCATATCTTCTAATAAATCAACAACTCCAACATCTAAAGGAGCTTCTGGGCCTATAACAGCTAAATCTGGTTTAACTTTTTCAGCAAATTCTTTAACTTTTTCTAAGTCGGTTTCTTTTGCTAACTTTATCTCTTCTGATAATCTTGCAATTCCTGGGTTTCTGTTTTTCATCAATGTGTATAACTTTACATCTTCATTCTTTTTTAAAGCATGAGCTATTGCACTTTCTCTTGCTCCTCCTCCAATCAATAAGATTTTCATAACCTCACCTTTTTATTTTTTAAAGATTAAGGTAAATAATAAAAAATAAAAAGTGATTTAAATCTTTTACTAATGGGACTTTCGCAAGAATAAATTTTTAAAGAACAATGATGCTTTTATCATCATAAATTCCTTAATTAATATATAAACTGCGAAAGTCCTATTCTAATACAATTTCTCTATACTCTTTCTTTTCAGTATCTAAGATACCTATTGTTGGCATATTTGTGAGATAACCACAACATTCTCCTGGGTTTATAACTAAAACATCATCAACCTCTTCAAAAACTCTCTCATGAGTATGACCATAAACAACAACATCATACAAACCAGATTTAATAGCCATTTCTAAAACAGATTGATGATGACCATGGGTTATAAAAAATCTTAGTCCATCAATTTCAATTGATATGAAGTCATCGATTATATTCTCTTCATTTATATTTTTTAACCATTCTTTTAATTTGCATCTCTCTCCATCGTTATTTCCATAGGTGGCTATGATATTTGCGTTTAAGTTTTCAAATTCCTTTATAACAAATAAACTAACAAAATCTCCACAGTGTATAACTGTCTCAACGTCTTCTTCATTAAAAATTTCTATAGCTTTTCTAATATTTGGTAAATGGTCGTGAGTATCGCTCATTATTCCAATCTTCATAATCTCCCCCAAAAGAGATTTATGGATTTATAATACTTTTTATTAAATCCTTCTATAATAATTTTTTGATGAAAGAAAAATTATTTTTTCTTTAAATATTCTATTGCTTCAGCTATTAAGTCAACAACATACTTTACATTTTCACTTTTAATTATTACACTGTCTGATGTTGCAACAACCTCCTTATGCTTTAACTCATAATCACAATTTTTAACACAAAAAACCTCTCCTTCAATATCAAAAGCTTTCATTTTCTCTCTAATCCTTTTAGCTAATATCCCACTTTTAGATACCTGTGCATCTAAATAAATAACAACTTTTATATTATAACGCTTAAGGATTTTTAATAAAATCTCAATTACTTTGTCAGTGTATTCATTTATCTTGTATTTACCATAAACATTTTCAAAATCTCTATAAATATTGTCATCACATAAGACAACTTCATGTCCTTTAATCAAAGCTTCTAAACCAATAAGAACATTAAAACCATCTATATACAATGTCTCTCTTTCAATATCTTTTAACTTTTTTAATTTACTCTTAGTTAATTTTATCTCCTCATCTGTGTGTGTTGTTCTAACAATTTTTAATCTATCTTCTCTACTCAACTTATAATGATTAGCAACAAAATTTAATGCAACATCTTTTTTATATCCTCTATTTATCAAATACTTAAAATCTTCTTTAGCCATTTTAATACTCATATTTTCCCCTTATAGGACAGACTTCTTCACATTCTCTACAAAATATACAACTATCTATATCTACTTTAACAATTAGAGAGTTTATGTATTCATCAGGTGTTAAAATAGCTTGTAGTGGGCATTTTTCAATACATTTTAAGCAGAGCTTGCATTTTTCTGGGTTTATTTCTTTATTTATTATATCAATAGCTTCGCATTCACATAAACCACAACTGTTGCATCTATCTTTTAAGATAACAGGTGTTTTAGGTTTAGGTATTTCTCTTTTTATTATAGGAATTGGACAAAATAACACACAGATTCCACATTTTGTGCATTTGTCAGTATCTATGGTGAATCTATCCTTTATTATTGCATTGTTTGGGCAAACCTCTAAGCAAGTTCTACAGGTAGAGCATATAATTTCTCTAAAGTTAAATATCTTTATCGCATTTGTTGGACATACATCTACACAAAGACCACAACCTATACATTCAATTAATTGTATGGGTTTAGTTTTTGAAGGTTTTGAAAACTTATTCCTATTTGTTAAAAAAATACTTCTTATCAATGCTTTTATTAATCCTGCCCCTTTAAAAATTTTGTAAAATTCTTCTTCCATAAACCTCACTTAAAATATTTTTAAAATATTTAAATTTATCGATTAATTATTCTAAAATAAAAATTGGCGCCCTGGCCGGGATTTGAACCCGAGTCACGGGAGTGACAGTCCCGTATGATAGGCCGGGCTACACCACCAGGGCATAGTAATGCCAAGGACAACCTTGAGAATTTAAAACAATAAAAAGTGGCCGGCGGCGTCGCCCCTTTCCCGCCAGATGGCAGTACTCGGGGCATCGCTGGGGGGCTTAACTTCCGAGTTCGGGATGGGTTCGGGTGTGGCCCCCCCGCTATGACCGCCGTACCAAGAGAAATAGCGGGCCCGAAGGGATTTGAACCCTCGACCACCTGGTTAAAAGCCAGGCGCTCTGCCAGACTGAGCTACGGGCCCTCTTCAGCCCTTAGCTCGTGTGCGTTTCAAACATATCGCGTTTCTCATATATATACTTTTCGGTTCTCCCGATAAGTGGGAGATGGTCCGGCGGGCCGGATTTGAACCAGCGACATGCGGATCTACAGTCCGCCGTTCTACCAGGCTGAACTACCGCCGGACACAAGTGGTGGGCCTGCCCAGATTTGAACTGGGGTCTCAGGATCCCAAATCCCAAAGGATAGACCAGGCTACCCCACAGGCCCACTCAAAGGAATGAATGGAGCCCCGGGGGGGATTTGAACCCCCGACCACCTGATTACAAGTCAGGCGCTCTACCAGGCTGAGCCACCGAGGCGCGTTTGCAGTATTAGTAAATAAAGGAAGTGATATATAAACTTTTCGGTTATCCAACTATTTATTTATTTGGATAATGTTGATAGTTTTATAATATATAGTGAATAAATACTCCAATAACTCCTCCAACAATAGTAGCTATTAGATTAACATGCTCATTATTTAAAATTCCTCTTCTTTCAAACAGTGCTCCAACTAAACTATCTGCTAAGTTTCCTAAGATTCCTCCAATAGTACCACATATGATAATTTTAAAATCTTCAAATAATATATACCCAATTAATCCAATTAAAAACGCTCCCAAAACTCCAGCTAATGTGCCAAATATTGTTATTGCCCCATCAGTCCCTTTTTCAACAACTTCAAAGGTAGTTATTAATCTCGGCTTTTCATCTGATAAGATTCCTAACTCTGAAGAAAAAGTATCTGATGTGGCAGCAGCTATTGATGATATATATCCAATTAACGCCCAATTAAACCCAAATATTGTTAAAATAGCAAATAATACTGGAATTAGACCATTGGCTAATACATTTCTTAAACTTCTACAGGTTTCAGCTATCTTTTTAGCCTTCTTTTTTTCTAATCCTACTCTACTCACTAAAACACCTAATATAAAAAAAGATAAAAGCAATATCAAATATTTAAATCCACAGAAATAAAGCAATATAAAACCCATAATTGATGAACCAACAATCCCAGTATTGTCTAAACATTTGCTTTTCTTAATTATTAATGCTAAAATACATACAACTAAGATAGAAACAAATAATCTAATTAGAGATTCCATAGTCTCAACTTTTAATTAATTCTGACGCCCCCGGGGGGATTTGAACCCCCGACCTTTCGGTCCGAAGCCGAACGCTCTATCCTGGCTGAGCTACGGGGGCACATATATAGGACTTTCACAGCTTTACATATTAATTTGGAATTTAGACACCTTAAAGGTGTCCATGTTCAATAAAAAATTTATTTCTGCGAGAGTCCTATAGATATTTGTAGCAATCTATCTAAAATAACAATAAAAACCTAAAACTAAATTAAAACCAATTTAAAATAATCTTTTTTGCATAAAATAAACAAAAGAATAAAAAATTAGAGGTTTAGCAATTTACTGCTTTAAAGCTAACTTTATGTCTTCAACTTTTACAGTTTTTCTTTTAGCATGTTTAGCTAACTCAACAGCTTCCTTAGCAATTTCTAATGCGATTTCTTCAACTGCTTCTGCTAAGTATTCTGCAGCTGCTCTGCTAACTCTCTCTGCTCCAGCTTTTTTCAAGATTCTTTCAAATGGTGCAACTGGAAGCTCAGCCATAATACCACCTCAGAAATTTTACAAGGATTTTTATTAAAAATATATGGTATTTAAAATTTTCGGTTTAGATTTTGGATTTATGATAGTTTAACTAATAGAATAGAACTTTATGTGAAAAATAAAAATTTTTATAAAATTTAATGGGCAACTACCTCTATGCAAGTTTAACTTTTTCCTTTATTTTTTTGATATCTTCTGGTTTAGCGATAGTTTTTGGATATTTTGGAAGATATGGGCACTTTATTTCTTTTTCAGTAGATATTTCATAAGTTCCAATTTCTTTAGCTATATTTATAATATCATTTTTATCCAAACCAATTAAAGGTCTTAGGATTGGATATTTTATATCCTCGCTTATAACTCTCAAGTTCTTTAATGTTTGAGAGGCTACTTGTCCTAAATTATCTCCAGTAACAATAGCATCACAATCTAAATATTTTGCATACTTTTCAGCTATTTTTAGCATTTTTCTCTTACAGAATATGCAGGTATAATTCTCTCTTTTAATGCTCTTAAGTTTTTCTACAATATCCTCTATATCTTTTGAGTAATCATAGACAACAAATTCTAACTCAGTATCGTAATCACTTAAAACCTCTACTATTTTTCTAACTTTATTTAACGCCTCTTCACTCATCTTTAAGTGTAACAAAACAGCTCTACAACCCCTTCTAATCATCATATATGCCGCTACAGGGCTGTCTATTCCATCAGATATTAAGCAAAGAACTTTTCCTTGGCTACCTGCTGGTAGTCCTCCAATGCCATCATATTTTTCTGTAAATATGTAGGCTCTATCATTTAGAATCTCTATTCCTAAAACAATATCTGGATTTTCCAAATCAACCTCTAATCCAAGTTTTTCTACTATTGCCTCACCAACTTTTTTATTTACTTCAACTGATGTAAATGGGAATTTTTTATAACTTCTTTTTGTTTTAACTGCAAAGGTTACATTTTCTTTATTTAGAGTTTTTATCTTCTTTTTTATTATCTGAACTGCAAAACGTACAATTTCGTTGATATCCAATAGACATTCATAAACTGGACTATAAGAAACAATCCCAGCAACTTTTTTTAATAATTTTAGTGCTAATTCCTCTTTATCTTTTGTATTTACTTTAACTAACAATCTTCTATGTAAAATTTTGACATCACAGTCAATTTCATACTTTCTAAGCAATTTTATAATATTTTTTCTTAAGATTTCTTCTAAGTTTTTTCTAATTGGGTCTGATTTTAAACCAATTTCTCCATATCTAACTAATATTTCCATAATTTCACCTTAAGCTCTTTCATCTTTTGCATAGGCAATGATTCCATTAATTATAGCAACAGCTACAGGCGTTCCCCCTTTAGGTCCTATAGTTGATATATTTGGAATATTTAACTCTCTAAGAGCTTCTTTTGATTCTGATGCCTGAACAAATCCTACTGGAACACCAACAACTAATTTTGGTTTTATTCCTTCTTCTTTAACTAATCTTATAACCTCAAATAATGCAGTTGGAGAGTTTCCAATAACTACAACTCCATCATCTATTAAATCCTTAGCTAATCTCATCGAAGCTACAGCCCTTGTTATCCCTTCTTTTTTAGCAATTTCATAAACATTAGGATGATTTATAAAACAATGAATTTTATCATATCTAATTCCTGCTTTAATCATATTTACATCAACAATTATAGGTTTTCTATCTTTTATTGCTTCAATCCCATTTTCTATTGGGTTATTTTTAAATACTAAAAGTTTGGCATATTCTTCATCAGCAGTAGCATGAACTACTCTTTCAATAATCCCCAGTTCTTTTCCACTGAATTCATTTATTTTATCTCCTAAAACTTCTTTTATTTTATTTCTAACAATTTCCCTTGATTTATTTGCTATATCTAGCCCATCTTTTGATATTGCTCCCATAAAATCCATAAAAATCACCAAAATTAAAAATATAGAAATTAAAAATAGAAAAATAGAATAATTCATTAATCTTTTAGTAATTCTTATTTCTTAATGTTTTTATAACCTCATCCACAAATTCTGGAGCTAAACCAATATATGTCTTTGGATGAACCTTTAATAAAGGTTCATCAAAGATAACACCTCTTCGCTTATGCTCAGAGGTGTAAATTAATGCTTGCTTTGATTTTATTATTTATTTTTTAAAGTTTTTATAACATTATCTACGATTTTTGGTGCTAAGCCAATATATGTTTTTGGATTCATCAACTCATCCAACTCTTCTTTTGTTAAATACTTCATTACTTCCTCATCCTCTAATAAAACATCTTTTAAATGCCTCTTTTCTTCATAAGCTTTCATTGCACATCTTCTTACTATTTCATGGGCTGTTTGCCTACCCATACCTCTTTTAGCTAACTCAATCATTATTCTCTCAGCCATTATAAGACCTTTTGTTAATTCTAAGTTTCTTTCAACATTTTCAATATTAACTCTTAATTTTTTAATTCCTTTAATTGCTAAAGTTAAAATATGGTCTGTTAAAACGCAAACTTCAGCAAATATACATCTTTCAGCAGATGAGTTTGTTAAATCTCTCTCTTCCCATAAAGGAATATTGTCCATCTCAGCAATGCATAAAGATTTTATAACCCTTGATAAACCACAAATTTGTTCAAATGTTATTGGGTTTCTCTTATGAGGCATTGTTGATGAACCTGTCTGCTTTGTTGGGTCGAACTCTTCTTCTAACTCTCCAATCTCTGTTCTCTGCATGTTTCTAACAGTAACTCCAATTTTATTTAATGTCTGAGCAATTAAAGCTAATAGAAATACAAATTCAGCATGTCTATCTCTTTGAATAACCTGATTTGAGATTAAAACTGGCTCTAAGCCTAAAATTTCAGCGACTCTTTTATGCACTTCTAAACCTTTCTCTCCCATAGCAGCCATAGTTCCAACAGCTCCAGTAATCATAGAAACGCATATTCTTTTTTTAGCTTCTTTTAACCTCTCTAAGTGTCTGTCAATCTCAGCAGCCCATAAAGCAAATCTCATTCCATAAGTTGTAGGAATTGCATGCTGTCCATGAGTTCTACCAACGCAGACAGTGTATTTATGTTCTTCTGCTTTATCTAATAAAATATCTCTCAACTGCTTTAATTTTTTTTCTATAATTTCAATTGATTCTTTTAATAGTAAAGAATTGGCTGTATCAACAATATCGTTTGATGTAGCTCCAAAATGTATATATTCCCCAGCATTTCCTTCACAAACCTCAGCTAAAGCCCTAATCATTGCAACAATATCATGCCTTGTCTGTTTTTCAATTTCTTTAACTCTTTCTAATTTTACATATTTGGTTGATGCTTTTCTATTTATTTCTTCAGCAGCTTCTTTTGGGATTAAACCGAGTTCTGCCTGAGCTTTAGCTAATGCTGCTTCAACTTTTAACATTTTTTCTAATTTGTTTTCTTCTTCCCAAACTCTTCTCATTTCTGGAGTTCCATATCTATAATCAATTGGATGTACTGCCATTTTTTCACCATGATTGTTATTATAGTTGTGAGCAAAATAAAATAAACTTTAAAAAGGAAAATATGAATACCTTCCTTTTGGAAGGTATTCTTTAGTTCCTTATTCAACTTATATACTTTTGCTCACAACTATAAGTTTTCAGTTTTACCATTATGATTTTTATAGTTTGATGATATTCAATTTAATAACTTAAATATTTAAGTGATATTTATCACGCTGAAAGTTTTTTATTTTTAATTTAAATCTTTTTAAAAACTTATTTTTCGGATTTAAGTGTTTTTATATAGTTTTTAGGAGTAGCTTATTTTGAATATTTTATTTATTTGGATACATTAAATTATTAAGATTTTTAATAGATTTTAGATAATTACTTTTAGATTAAAATTTCTCCAATAAATAATTTGATTTTTTAGTTAAAAATCTTTTGTTGGATTGATTTTTATTAAACCAAAAAATTTATATATTAGTTTAGATATATAAAAGAACCAAGTAATTAGAGGGTTGTAATATATCGCCTATAAAATAAAGATTTTATAATGCTTAATTTCAATTAATTCAAAAAATGCTACCTATTAAAATCAGACCGATACGGTATGGAAACTATTTATTGACATTGCTATTTAAGATAATTAATTAAAATCAGACCGATACGGTATGGAAACTGAAATTGCATTTTACATTCTGCTGTAAAAATCACAATTAAAATCAGACCGATACGGTATGGAAACGTAGATGTTCCAATTATCTCTGGAAATGCTGTAAGGATTAAAATCAGACCGATACGGTATGGAAACACATTCTATTACATACCCATCCATGCCCTGATAATATTATTAAAATCAGACCGATACGGTATGGAAACAACATATTTTACTCCATCTCTTTTAAACTCTTCTAAGAATATTAAAATCAGACCGATACGGTATGGAAACGAAGAAAAAAAGAAGATTGAAAATGCTATTCTTAAATTAAAATCAGACCGATACGGTATGGAAACTACATACTTTACACTGTAATACCTGAATTTCAAAATATTAAAATCAGACCGATACGGTATGGAAACTATGAGTTTGAAGATGAGCATAATAAGTATATTATCAAGAATTAAAATCAGACCGATACGGTATGGAAACCACAAAAAAAGAATCATTGCTACGGTCCTATAAAAATTAATTAAAATCAGACCGATACGGTATGGAAACGATTTTGGGATGGATTGGGCGGGAGAATTGGGCGCTATTATTAAAATCAGACCGATACGGTATGGAAACAAAATCTCAAAGCATTGTGAATCGTAATACAGCAACCAATTAAAATCAGACCGATACGGTATGGAAACACTACACTTGATGATGATGTCATTACCCTCTATGTCCATTAAAATCAGACCGATACGGTATGGAAACTCATTTTTGTATATTAGCCACTTTTTGCCATTAGCTCCTTTAATTAAAATCAGACCGATACGGTATGGAAACATAGATTTTCTATCTATGGGCATTGGAGATTTCATTAAAATCAGACCGATACGGTATGGAAACTAATTAATCACCATAAATTTCTCTCCATCTTCTTTTCAATTAAAATCAGACCGATACGGTATGGAAACTTCTATATATCCTACTGGTCCTTCATCTACGAATCTATAGATTAAAATCAGACCGATACGGTATGGAAACCCTATAACTTCTGCAGCTGTATTAGGGACACCTACACTTTTTAATTAAAATCAGACCGATACGGTATGGAAACATATATGATGAGTAATTTAAAATATAAAAATATATGAATTAAAATCAGACCGATACGGTATGGAAACCTTTGGGGGGATTATGCATATAATTGGATTAGCTCATTAAAATCAGACCGATACGGTATGGAAACTGATTTTTCCAGAAGTTTTTAAGAAATTTCCTTTTTCATCATTAAAATCAGACCGATACGGTATGGAAACGTTCAAATGATTTTTTTAACTCATCAAAACTTTTTGATTAAAATCAGACCGATACGGTATGGAAACGATGGTTGCTTTTTGGTCAGCAATTGAATAATTTTCTATATTAAAATCAGACCGATACGGTATGGAAACTATACTTGGTTTTTCTTGTCGTTGTCGTCTATTGGAATTAAAATCAGACCGATACGGTATGGAAACTTATCTCACAATATCTATAGATATCTCTCAACATATTATTAAAATCAGACCGATACGGTATGGAAACACTAATAAACATTTCATTTTTAATCTATTTAGTAATTATTAAAATCAGACCGATACGGTATGGAAACGTTATCTCATTGTGTAAGAAAAACACAGAATTGTACAATTAAAATCAGACCGATACGGTATGGAAACAATGCGTAGATTAATGTAACGTTCGTGTCGTTTATATTAAAATCAGACCGATACGGTATGGAAACGCTGCTTCTTTAGCTGCATTGACCATGTATAACATAAATTAAAATCAGACCGATACGGTATGGAAACTATAACGCAAGCTCCCAACGCTTCAAGAATATCCGAAATTAAAATCAGACCGATACGGTATGGAAACAATAGTTATGCAGAATTCTATTTGTGTATTGATAGAATATTAAAATCAGACCGATACGGTATGGAAACAATAGTTATGCAGAATTCTATTTGTGTATTGATAGAATATTAAAATCAGACCGATACGGTATGGAAACAATAGTTATGCAGAATTCTATTTGTGTATTGATAGAATATTAAAATCAGACCGATACGGTATGGAAACTTAGGAAATATTGTGAAAGAGAATATGGATTTAACACTATTAAAATCAGACCGATACGGTATGGAAACAATAGTTATGCAGAATTCTATTTGTGTATTGATAGAATATTAAAATCAGACCGATACGGTATGGAAACTTATTTTATTTGTTTTTTAAATTTGCAATGGTTTGCAAATTAAAATCAGACCGATACGGTATGGAAACCCATCTTAAATTAAGCCATATTTTTTTGCTAAAAGATTAAAATCAGACCGATACGGTATGGAAACCCATCTTAAATTAAGCCATATTTTTTTGCTAAAAGATTAAAATCAGACCGATACGGTATGGAAACCTACAATGTTTCAAAAATAAATATAATTTTAGTTCATTAAAATCAGACCGATACGGTATGGAAACACTGCATAGAATACAGCTTTTTTAGCTGGAATATAAAATTAAAATCAGACCGATACGGTATGGAAACTTTTCAGTGAGTAATTTATATATACTATCCCAGTCAATTAAAATCAGACCGATACGGTATGGAAACAAGATAGTGGGAATAAAAAATGGGAATATTTACTTTATTAAAATCAGACCGATACGGTATGGAAACATAAAAGCTTTTTTAGAGAATTATAATTCTGCAGAATTTTCATTAAAATCAGACCGATACGGTATGGAAACATTCTTAAAATACTGTTTTTGTAATCTATTAATCAATTAAAATCAGACCGATACGGTATGGAAACCTGTTTATGGTCATAACAATATATTTGATGGCAATATTTAATTATTAAAATCAGACCGATACGGTATGGAAATACTAATGCCGCAATGGTGAAGAATGTTTGTGTGTTAATTAAAATCAGACCGTTTCGGTATGGAAATCTTATCGATTTTTTAATTTTTCCATCTTTATGAGATGGAAACTTTTTTAAATAGGATTTTTGCAGTTTAATATTAAAAATAATCCATAATGATGATAATATGTATGTTATTATTGTCTATGATGTGAATGTTGCAAGAGTAAATAAAGTAAAAAGCTTTTTAAGGAAGCATTTAAACTGGGTTCAAAATAGTGTTTTTGAGGGGGAGGTTACAAAAGCTGAGCTTGAAAGGATAAAAGATGGGCTTTTAAGAATTATTGATGAAAATGAGGATTCAGTAATTATTTATCAATTTCCATTAGATTTTATGCCTAAAAGAGAGATTTTTGGTGTAGAGAAAAATCCAATTGATGATATTATTTAATAGGACTTTCACGAGAATAAATTTTTTAATTGAAATATAAATACCTAAAGGTGTCAAAGTTCCAAATTTAACATATAAACTGTGAAAGCTCTATTAATTTTTAGAACCATGCTATTAGTGGTTCATATCTTTTCTGTCCTACTAAGTGCTTAATCAACTTATATGCTTCTAACCTAATTAATCTTCTTTTGGATACATTCTTTTTTAATTTTGGATGAAGAACTGTTTTATCCATCTCTTTATTGAAATGTTCTAAAACAATTTTCATTCCATCTTTGTTTAATAAAACACCATTTAAATCCTCTCTAAAGTGCTTTTTCTGAATGATACCTTGTTTAACTAACCTATTAGCCAATCTATCAGCAATCATTGGTTTAAATATTTCACTCAAATCTAATGCCAACGAAAACCTTCTCTCGTAAGGTTCGTGCAAATAGCTGATGGTTGGCGTTAGTTGAGTATTGTATAGTTCAGTTATTATAGATGGATAGAGACGAGAGTTTAAAAAACTTATTAACGCATTCATCTCATTTTTTGGAGGTCTTTTTGTTCTTTTAACTATTTTGAAGTCATCTGGTAATGTATCATCCCATAGTTTATAGTATTCAGCTCTAACTCTTCCTTCTACATTCATGATTTCGGTAATTTTATTACAGTTATTGAGCTCTTCAATATAATTATTAAATTTCCTCTTATTTTTGAATTTTAATAAATTCCATTCCATGTTTTTTATTCCTCCAATAACAAATAACTTTGCTAATTCCAATCTTTTATCCTTGTTTAAATAATGCTCAGCCTGATTAACTACCAAATAACCTGAATGTAGAGATTCTCTTGGATAAAAACTTCCATCATAATATCCATAGTGGTTAAAAAAATGAACAGCTATTCCTTTTTGAGCTAAATAATGAAGAGCTTGAGAACTAATGCTAACCTTTCCATAAACATAAATATCATAGATTCCTTCAATAGGTACTGGCTTTTTACCTCTTGCATTTTCAAAATATAGAGTGCTTTCTTTTCTAAATAGATAACCATCTGATAGTAAAGTTAAAGATTTTTTTCTCATAGAAACCACCTTAAATAAAACACAACTCATAATAAGCACAATTTTTGCATATTTTTTGATAAATTGGAGTTGGTGGTTCTTTTAATAATTTTATTCTTTCAATTTCTTTTATTGCTTTCATTATTTCTTCTTTATTATCTTCTTTTAACTCAATCTCTTTAATTTCTTTAAGCTTAGGATAATGAAGGATTGCTTTACATTTAATCCCCAAATTGTTTAAATAGTAAATATAGTATAGAGCCTGCATGATATGTGCTTTTTCCATAGATTTACCTTTTTTTACTTCATGAATCTCAATAATATTCTTCTTTTTTATAAAGTCAATCTTTATACTACCAATTTGAACCTCTTTTTCTTCTCCAAAATAGCTTTTTTCATGCAAAAATTTTCCTAAATCAACAAAATCACTTTCTTGCTCCATAGTTATACCTTTTACAAAATACCAAAGTTTTGTTTTGCAAATATAGAGATAGTTTATCTCAATTCCTCTGATTAAGAGTTCATCTTCTAAGTAATTTTCCATAATTTCCCTCTATAAGATGTCTTCAAACTCCTCTTCCTCTTTGTAGTCAAATCCTATTTCATAGGTATATTTAAATGAACAAATTAAATATCTTCTGGTTCTTCTACCAACTCTTTTTTCATAATGGTAAAAGTGTATCAATCCATCCTCATTTTTTATTTCATTTAAAATTAAATAGGCTGGAATTTTTGCCATATACTCTGCTCTCAATGCATCTTCTCCCAATTCATCAAAATAAACTTTTGGAACTACTTCAATCTTCATAAACTTATCATCTCTAACTTTAAAGAATTTTCCTTCTTCATCTATCGTTGCTATATCTGTCCAATGCCGTCCAAATAATATTGCCTCATCAAAAAATGTCTTTAAATTACTAGGAATGGTTAAATTATAATCTTTATAAACATTATCAACAAAATCTTTGATATCTCTATAATTTAGAGGTTTTTCATAAAATTTTATATAGTCAATTGTTCTTTCTATTAGTTCTTTGCTATATGGCAAGTGTTTATATGGCAAGAATATTTTTAGTTTAAATTCTTTTCCATTCTCTTTCCAATCCTTTCCTTTTCTATGAAGTCTTCCAGCCCTCTGTCCAAGTGCATCTGGTGGAGATAACTCAGAATACATAACATCAACAGACATATCGAGAGAGATTTCAATTACTTGAGTAGCAACAACAACATAAGGTTTATTTAGACTTTTTCTCATCTCTTCCAAATTAAAAATCTCATCTTCCTTTTTAACTCTATCTTTATAGGTAAATTGAGAATGATAAAGAATTGCTGGAACTTTGTCCCTTATTGCCTTATAAAATTCCTTCGCTCTTTCAACAGTATTTAAGATAATCGCCTGAGATAGACCTTTTTTATAATTCTCTATTATTTCATTGATTATGTCTTCATTAAATTTCCATTCACCATTTTCTTTCCAAATTAAATGATTTTCTGAACATTCAAGTTTAAAAGGTTTGTAATCTAATCCTTCTTCATCAACTACAATCTCATAACCTTCAAGACAGTTAATTAAAAAGCTTGGTAGTGTCCCACTCATAAGTAAATGTGGGATATCCATTCTCTTTAAAATATCAAAAAGTGTCAGTAGATGCTCTAAGGTATATTTTTCGTAGTAATGAACTTCATCAAAAACTATAACTGAATTTTGAATATTCCCCAATGCAAAATCTGCCTGAGAAAAGCCATGAACAAAAGAATATATAACATGGTCAATAGTAGTTATCGTAATTGGCTTAAAAAATACATTTCCTTTAAAATTCTCATCTTTAATTTCTTCTAAATTCTCTTCATCATCTATCTCTTTTGAATCCTTCAATTTTATAAAGCTCTTTCCATGAAATAAACCAACATTTTCTTCTCCAAAAATTTTTGTTAATCTATCGTACATTGCATTACTTGTTACTTGCGTAGGCATCGCAAAAATAATTTTATTTCTTTTGAAGTTTTTTAATGCATTCAAAGCCCAAAGTAATGCTCCTTCTGTCTTACCTCTCCCACAAGGAGCAAACAACATCACAAACTTATTTTTTGAATGGTAAAGTTCTTTTTGGAATTTGTATGGCTCATAATCTTTTAATATAAATGATATTGGATTCTCAATATTTACTGTTGGGATATAAACTTCTGGATTTTCCAAAACATCATCAAAAGTTCCTTCCTTATCCTTCGCATATTCACGAAAGTTTAAACTTGCAAAATCATCACACAATTGAAGGATAGAAAACATGAATGAGAATATTGATTTTATTTTAATCTTTTCGTTGAAACTTAGTGAATCAATATATTTTTTTGTATTTTTCCAAAGAGGTCTTCTCAATTTGTGCAATTCTAAAGGTTTAACTTCTTCTGGGATATTGAATTTTTCTAAATCTTTGAATAAATCTCCAAATTCAAAAAACTCTGAAAATCCAAGAGATTTATAAGCATCTTTGGAATTTTTTATAAAATCTTTGATTTCTTCTATTAAAAAAGTCCCTTTTTTATATTGTTGATAATCAGCATATAAGTTATCATATAGTTGTGTATGGTGGGATAAAATAGCAAAAATCTCAATTGGGATATCGAGAAGATAATCAAACTCAATACTGTTGATAATTGGAAGGGCATAAAGTGGATGAGGATGTTTATTGCTTCTTTTTCCGTTTTGTATATTATTTTGGAATTCTTTTGTTATTTTACCAATATCATGCAAATAAATGGTGAAAAAAGTATTTTTTATAAATTTTTCAGTTGGAATTTCCCATCTATTGCAGAAATCATCAACTACATGAAAATTTCTTTCCAAATATTCTTTATAGATTTTTAATGCATCGTAGGTATGCCCTTTCAATGTCTGAAATGCCTCACCCTCCCTTTTGGCAATAATCATTAAAACACCCTGATAAATTCATCTCCAAAGTCCCAAACTTTTAAAGATTTTTCAGACAAATATGGAAACTTCGTTGGAATAGAAACTAGTTTATATTCAGAATAAACCTCTTTTAAGTTACCTTTCTTGTCTTTTATTGGGATAAACTTGTATGGTAGTTTTTCAAGGATGCAATTTTCATAAATTCCGTCTAAGATACTATTTATCTCATTTTCTTCAACTTCTTTTACTCTAACTGGCTCAAATATCTCAACATCTACCAAATCATCAGAAGTTCCAAGATATAAAGGTCTCTCTGGATTATTTAAGGCATTATAAATCTTTTTTATTTTCTTCTCTTCTCCCACAAGATAAATCCAATATTTTGGCATTATTAAAAATTCTCTATGCATTGGTGAAGATGGAAAGGTTCTTTCATAAATCACCTTCTCCACTTTTACAATATTCTCTTTTCCACAGTTTGGACATTTTTTTGGCTTTGAGTCAGATATTTTCTCAAATCCACAACTCTCACATCTATAACACGATTTTCTTGAAATCATCTTTAAGAATTTAGCCATTTCTCTACCAATCTCTATTTTATCATCAACCCTCATTCCAATCTTAAACCAATTTTGAATCTCAAATGAATCCCTTGGCAATCCTAAGGCATTTCCTATTATCCCTCTAATTGCCGTAAAAGGAGGTAGTTTATAAGTTAAAGATAAAGATGTTGTAACTGGCTTCCTAAAACTTACAAAGTAAATTCCTTCAACTCTAAACTTCAACCCCCACATAGAAACACCAATTTATAAGTTAATTTCTTCTAAGTAACTCAATGCATCTTTTATTGCCTCATGAGGTGCTTTAACTTCTATGTCCATTTCCTCAAATAGCCTTTTAATTTCTTCTTCATTCTCAAAGAAGTTTGGAACAAGCCCAACAAATATTTTTGGTGAATATTCTGAAACATCTCTAAGGATTACCTTTAATAACTCAACATTTATTACATTATCTTTCAAATCTATTGCCTTTTGCAATCTGTGGGAATATATATCTTGGAAAGCAATTATTATAAAGTCTGGTGTGAAATCAGTTAATAATCTCGCCTGCTTTGAGTAATCTGACAAGTATCTTAAAGATTCTATAACCTTTGAAATCCTATTTTTACGTTCTTTATCATCTATGAGGTAATCAATCTTAACTGTTCCATCTTCAATCTTTTCCTCTCCTCCAACTCTTTTAACATCAATTGCTACCCCTACCTTGTAGATATTGACACCAATCTCAACATTTACTATATCTCCCTCTGATTTTTCTCCCCCTCTATATCTTCTTGTTAAAAAATCAACTGTTGAGTTCTCATCAAACGGTAATAACCCTATTGCTGGTGATACCTTTACTGGTGAGACTCTTGTTCTTGCTCCAACATCTTTTTCTGGCTTCATGAATCCAAAGAGGTCACATCCAATACAGTTTTCTATATTTCCACACGTCTCTCCTTTATCATCTGGGACGCACATAAATTCATTCTCATCTAAATTCCTTCTAATCGCCTCTTTTATATAATACCTCATTGCCTGCCCTGAAACATAAGGATATTCAATTCCATTTTTTTTAAATTTCTTAATATCAATAAAATTACTCTCCCCTTCACCAGAGTTTAGGTTTGTTAAATCAGTTTTTGATAACCAAACTATCTCTATGCCCTTCATTTAATTCCCCCCTTCCTTTTTTAATTTTTTAATGGCAAGATACATGGATGAGTAGATAACTAACAAATCCCTAATCTCCTTCCAGATTTTTTCATGTTCTTTGACCATAATTACAAGTTCATCTATTGCAGTTGGCTTTATCTCTCTAAGTTCTTCTTTTTCCATTCCAGCCATTTTTCTTGATATTTCCCTTAAAACACTCCAAAACTCTTCAATAGTTCTAACTTTATCAAGTTTGTACAATAAAGAGGAATTTCCAATGGATATTTTTGCAATAATATTACCAACACTTTTTATTATATCCAATTTCTCCTTAGGAATTCCCATATTTACCAACCTCCAGAGATAGATGAGTTCATCCAAAATTTGATAAGCATCTGATGATAAGATAACTAAACCTCCTTTTCTTGGCATTAACTGCTTTGAGAAAGTTCTAAAATCATTTATCAATAGAGATTTTGATAAATTCTCTCTAATTTCATGAGTAAATTCCCAATCAGTTGTGAATTTTTTGTTATTATACTTTTTAAAAAATATTCCTTTAACAAATTCATCATAAATTAAGTAATTTTCCTCTACTAACTTCCCTATCACCTCCAACATTCCCTTATCAACATTTATTGTCTCAAACTTGACATTTTTGACTTTGCTTTTTATTGGAATATGCAACACTCCCCACTTATTGCATAATACCTCACTCTCTTTCACATTCACAATAAACTTTTCATAAAATGCCAATAAAGTGCTATATTCTCCAGAAGTTTTTTCAATTTCATCAGAATTTGGATTTTTAGCTAAGTTTCCATATCTTGCTGACTCTCCCGAAGAATTTAAGATTCCAGCATGCAATGTATCTTCTTTGAATGTGTTAAGTTTAATTAAGTCATCAAATATTGGAAGGAATAAAAATGTTTTTTCATTTCCTAATGTATAATATAAAAGTCCCTCGTCAGTCCATTCCAAAACCCCCAACAAATAGCACATTAAACATAGATTTTTGTGATAATCTGGAAGTGATTTAATTGTTCTAATTCCACTTAAGCTTTTATTCTTCGTTACAAATGGATAAATTGCCTGTTTTAATGTATAGCTTTTTTTGTATCTGCCTCCGCACATTATACAGATTTTGTTTCCTTTTTTGTTTTCATTAAGTTCGTTCAGTATTTTAGGCAGTTTATTCCAGTCAAATATCTCTTCTTTTAATTTTACAGTACCTCCCTCTTTTTTACCTTCTTGGAGTAAAATAAAGTCCTTTTTAATCTCTTTTGTAACTCCTGTTTTTTTATCTACCCCCATTACAATCATATTTTTATATTTATGCTTTATTTGCTGAATTAATGCATTTTTAAACTCTTCAAAATCATCAAATTCAAAGATTAGTTTATCACCGGTTAGTGTGACATTAAAGTCTTCAATATCTATCTTTTTTAAAATTCGATAAAAGTTTTCTAATGCGTTATCCATCCACACATCATGGTAAATTGGAATTTTAAATATAAAATTTTTAGATTTTTTATAACTTTTATTTTCTACATTACTTTGGTTTATGAATTTATCAAGTGTCATATCTGGCATACCTTCACCAGTAAAAATCTAATAGCTACAATAATGTACCCTCTTCTAAATTCATATATAAATTTATCGATAAAATTTTAATTTAAAAAAGTAAAGTAATTTAAAAATTAAAAAATAGAAATTTAATCAATATTCATAACCATTCCAAAACCCATACTATTCTTCTCTCCAAAGCCACACTCATAACCAAATTTTATTAGTTCGTAATCACCCCAAACCTTAAACACCATTTCAGAACATCTACAGTAAATATTCTTTATTCTCATCCTCTTAGGTTTATATTTTAAAATTTCGAATTCAAAGTCCATATCACATTTCTCATTATAAAATGCTTCATATTTCTTTTTTAGATTGTTTTTTAAATTTTCATAAAATTTAGAATTATTTGGAAGTAAATCATAGTCTTTTAATTTACCATCTACATTAATCTTTGTTTTTAAATATATTGGAGAGAGTGTTTTTAATATATTAAATTTTTTTGGTATTGGGAGTATTTTAGCCTTATTTATATAAAACTCAATATTTCCTACTCTTAGTTTTCCATCTTCTAAAAGCCCTTCAACAAAATTCTTTATAAATTCAGTTTTTGGAGAAGAAATATAAAGATAAGCTTTTCCATCTATTGTTTCAATCCCTTCCTTTCTAATAACTCTCTTTTTTATCTGCAATAAAGAGAAGGTAAAGAACTTAAATTTTTGATAGCTATGTAATCTTTCAGCATATTCTGGACTTGCAGAGTGTATTTTGCTATATATGGCGGATGCCAAATAATACTGATGATTGTAAGGAATTACTGTAAAATTATCTGTTTGTAGTTCTAATTCAATTCTCATACTCCCCCTCAAAAAAGATTTAAATAGATAATAATCTTATTTTATATTTAATAAGACTTTCTCAGGAATAAATATAATAATGCACATTAATTAATGAATAAATGTAAAAAATACTTAAAATAGGACTTTTGTACTTTATATATTTAATAATATTCCTGCAAAAGTCTTATTGAAAATTATATCGTTAAAAAATATAAAAAAAGAAATAATTTATTCTTCTTTGAAGTATTCATCATAAACTCCGGCATCAATTTCTTTTTGTACTTCTTTAGGGTCTTTTCCTTCAACTGTTACTCCCATTGAACCACAGGTTCCTAAAACTTCTTTTACAGCGTTTTTTAAAGTATAGGAGAGCATTGAATCCATTTTCATCTTGGCTATTTTAATAACTTGCTCTAATGTTAAGTTTCCAACAACTTCGTGTCTTGGTTCGTGAGCGGCTGTTTCAATTCCTAACTCTTTTTTAATTAAAGCAGTTGTTGGAGGAATTCCTACTTCAATTTCAAACTTTCTTGTTTCTGTATCAACTATAACTTTAACTGGGACTTGCATTCCTTCATAGTCTTTTGTTTTTTCATTAATCTCTTTAACAACCTGCATGACGTTAACTCCTAAAGGCCCAATTGCTGGTCCTAATGGTGGTCCTGCTGTTGCTCTACCTCCAGTAACTAATACCTCAACAACCTCTTTAGCCATAATATTCACCTCAAAGTATATTGGAATAGGCCTTCCGCGTTTTGTTTATTTTAATTAAGGTAGTTGGATACCTAAAGGCATCATTTTTTCTTATAAAGATTTATTCTTACGAAAGTTCTATGTTCATTAAAAGAATTAATGTGTAGATAAAATTAATGCATTAAGTATATAAAGTTATGCCTTCCATATAAATTTAATAGAACTTTAGCGGGAATAAAATTTTATAATGATTATTGATGTCTTATAGGCATCATAATTGCCTTAATTGACATATAAACTGCGGAAGTCCTATTTAATCTTTATGCTTTGAAACTATTTTAACACCTTCGACAGATAAGGTTATTGGTATTGGAACTGTAGCGTTTTCAAGTTCCAAAGTAACCTCTTCTTTATTTTTATCAACTCTAATAACCTTTGCTCTCTCTCCTTTAAACGGTCCGGCAATAATTTCAACAACATCTCCTTTCTCAATGTTCTCAATAATTTTCTTTGGAGTTAATAATGGCTCTATTTCTTCAATAGCCACTGTTCCAGGAACGATTCCCCTAACTCTTGGCATCCCTTTTATTAATTCCTCGACATCTCCTTTTGTCTCCGCCTCAACTAAAACATATCCTTTCAAGGACTCTGAGGCTAATATTGAGTAAACATCTAATTGTTCCTTTTCAACTCTACTAGCCATCAATCCAGCTATATTCTTTTCCTGACCAACCATAGTTCTAACTGCAAAAATCATAGTCTCACCTAATAAATTTTAAAAAAATAAAATAAAAAATACGTTAAAATTCTGTATAAAAAAGTTTCTAAATTTATTGTTTAATTGAGTTATACTTTTGGAGTAGCAGGAGGTTTTAATAAACCTTTAATGTATGTTGCTGGGACGTGGATTATATAGCCAATAATTCCTAATAAAGATATCCCTAAGGCAGTAACTTTAGCAACAGCTAGATATTCATCTTTTGTGGGCTTTTTCAAAACTAACCAAACTCTCTTACATTCTTCAAGGAACTCTTTAAGCTGTTCCATTTTTTGATTAAAATTTGATTCCATCGTATCCCCTTAAATTTTTGGAATATTTAGTAAATCAGTTTTTTTCCTTTTAAGTCCAGTTTCTCCAAATTCAACTCTTGATTGAACTCCAGTAACAACCAATAAAACTCTCACAGTATTTTCTAAGTTTTCATCTATTGTAGCTCCCCATATTATTGTAGCGTTAGGGTCTAATCTTGTGGAAACTGTAGCTACAACATCTTTAGCTTCATCTAATGTTAAATCTTCAGGACCCATTATATGTATTAAAGCCCCAGTAGCACCATCTATATCAACATCTAATAGTGGAGAGTTTAATGCCATGTTAACAGCTTCTTTAGCCCTCTTCTCACTATCACTCTCGCCAATACCAATCATTGCTAAGCCTCCATTGCTCATAACAGCTTTAACATCGGCAAAGTCAACGTTAATTAATCCATCTTTAGTTATTAACTCTACTAATCCTTTTACAGAGTTGATTAAAACCTCATCAGCTACTTTAAATGCCAATTTTAATGGCATATTTGGAACTATTTCAAATAATTTTTCATTAGGAATAACAACTAATGTGTCAGTATGTTGCTTTAGTTTTTCCAAACCTTCCATTGCATTTTTCATTCTAACTTTTCCTTCCATAGCAAATGGTAGAGTAACTACAGCAACAGTTAAAGCTCCTATTTTTTTAGATATTTCAGCTACAATGGGGGCTGAACCTGTTCCTGTACCTCCTCCTAATCCACAGGTGATAAATACCATATCTGAATCTTGAATTGCTGCTTTAATCTCTTCAGCACTTTCTTTTGCTGCTTCTTCACCAATCTTTGGATTACCTCCAGCTCCAAGACCTCTTGTTAATTTTTTACCAATTAAAATCTTTTTATCTGCTTTTGTTCTTATTAATTGTTGAGCATCTGTATTAAGAGCGACTGTTTTAGCTCCTTCTATACCCTCCAATGTTAATCTTGTAATGGTGTTGTTTCCCGCTCCACCACAACCTACTACTGTAATCTTTGCTTTAGTTTGTTGCAAATATTCCAATAATTCTTTATCTTCTGGGGATAATTCTAATTCGTTGAACTCCTCTAATTTATTTCCTTCTTCTAAAACATTTTTTAGAAATTTCACGTTATGACCTCCATAAAATTATTTTATTTTTAATAACTTAATAAATATTAGTGGATTTTTATTATAACCTAAATGATTATATATGAATATTTTATATACTACTCTCCTACGTGGATGTTCATCTGGAATCATTGATGTGGCATATTATTATTACAATTTTAAAATTTGATATAAAAATCTATTGGTTATGACTTTTCATAATAAAATAATTTAGGTTGAAATCATTGAGCATTAAAAAGTTATTTGGTGAGTATTATGGTTAAACTTCCTGCTATATCAAAAAAACCAAGGGAAATTGCTAAACAAAAAATTATTGAACTGGCTAAAAAGATGTATGATGATTTAATGAAGGGGAAAAGACCAAAGATAACAATGCCAATTAGAAGTTTATCTAATGCCGTATTTGATAAAGAGAAGGGTTCATTTACTTTGGTAGGTAAAGAAAAGGCAAGAACATTAACTGTAAATCAGGCAAAGATTTTTGCACAAACAACTAAGATGTTGGAATTTGCTAAGCAGTTATTAGAAACTAATGATTTTTCAACATTAAGGGAAGCTTATTATGTCTCAAAAAATTGGGGAGAAGCAAGATTTGATGACCAACAAGCATCAAACAATGTTATTGAAGATTTAGAAGCAGCTTTAGGAGTTTTGAGAGAACACCTTGGATTTATTCCTGAGGAGGATGGTTCCTCAGTAGTTGGGCCATTAAAAATTATAGAAGAAACTCCTGAAGGAGAGCTTGTTGTTGATTGTACAAAGTTGGGTACTGGAGCTTATAACATTCCAAATGATGTAACAAAATTAAATCTTGAGACAGATGCTGATTTTGTATTGGCAATAGAAACATCAGGTATGTTTGCAAGATTAAATGCAGAGAGATTTTGGGATAAGCATAACTGTATATTGGTTTCATTAAAAGGGGTTCCAGCAAGGGCAACAAGGAGGTTTATAAAAAGGCTTCATGAAGAACACGACCTACCTGTTTTAGTATTTACAGATGGGGACCCTTATGGATATTTAAACATTTATAGAACTCTAAAAGTTGGTAGTGGTAAAGCAATTCATTTAGCTGATAAGTTATCAATTCCTGCAGCGAGGCTGATTGGAGTTACCCCACAAGATATTGTCGATTATGATTTGCCAACTCATCCATTGAAGGAGCAAGATATTAAGAGGATAAAAGATGGTTTAAAGAATGATGACTTTGTAAGAAGTTTCCCAGAATGGCAAAAAGCTTTAAAACAGATGCTTGATATGGGTGTGAGAGCAGAGCAGCAGTCTTTAGCTAAGTATGGTTTAAAGTATGTGGTTAATACTTATTTACCTGAAAAAATTAAGGATGAAAGCACATGGTTACCATAATTTTGAAATAATTTTTATTTTAATAATTTAGATAAATAATTAGGACTTTCACAGTTTCTATACTCATATTAGGAAAACTAAAATAAAGCTACTAAAATATTTATTCCTGCGAAAGTCCTATTTTAAGTCTCATTTATCAAAAAACAATTTTTTATCATCAAATTAATTTATATATTTAAATTATTCAATTTTAATAACTAAAATAAAAAAACAAAAAATTTTAAAATTATGGCGCAGGGGCTGGGATTTGAACCCAGGCGGGGCAAAGCCCCACTGGATCTCAAGTCCAGCGCCGTAGTCCTGGCTTGGCTACCCCTGCACAAAACAGGCATAATGAAGAATATAATGATTTAGTATATAAATTTTACGGTTATACTTCAAGATATAGGAAAATAAATTATGGATTAGTTATTTTATTTAGCTTTTTTTCAACGAATAAAGAGACATTTTTGTCAATATCCTCTCCTTCAGCATAATAAATTTCCATTTTTTTACTAAATTTTTTATAATTTTCTTTATTTATTCTTTTACATATAATTGCACTGATCTTTTCTTTTATAATAGATTTTTGACTATTTTCATCATTGAAAATAACTTTTGTTCCCTTAATTTCATTATTCTCTATTTTAACAATTAAAAAATACTTACAATCTTCAAAACTATCGCTAATTTTATCAACATCCATTGAAATAGCTACTTTCATACTCTCAACTCATAAATTGATAAAATTGATGTATAAAAAATAAATAAAAAATAAAATGATTAAGAGGTATTTAAATACTTTGTTATCCCCCTGAGAGATAAACAAATCTTAGGGCAAATATTATAGCCAAAACATATACAAGCCAGTGGACTTCTTTCCATCTTCCAGTAAATATCTTTAAGATTGGATAAGTAATGAATCCTAAAGCAAGCCCGGTAGCTATACTGAATGTTAAAGGAATTGTTAGCAGAGTTATAAATGCAGGAATCGCCTCAGTATAATCATCGAAATCAATATTCTTTATAGATTTCATCATCAATGCCCCTACAATAACAAGAGCTGCAGCTGTAGCATAAGGTGGAATTGCCTTAACTACTGGATAGAAGAATAAAGATAGTAAAAATAGCACTGCTACAACTACTGAAACAAAACCAGTTCTTCCTCCAAGTGCAATACCACTTGCAGATTCTATATAGGTTGTTACTGTTGATGTCCCTAGGAGAGAACCAACAACAGTTCCAGTAGCATCTGCCATTAACGCCTTTTCAACTCTTGGAAGTTTTCCATCTTTATCTAAATATCCTGCTTGTGAAGATAATGCACTTAAAGTCCCTAATGTATCGAACATATCAACAAAGAAGAATGCCAAAACAATTGTTAAAAGCCCTAAGTTTAGAGCTCCCATTATATCAAGCTGTAGAAATGTTGGCTCAATTGATGGAGGCATTGAAAATATTCCTTCTGGGAATGGAGATATTCCTAAAATCATCCCTATCAATGAAGTTACTATAATTCCAATTAAAATAGCTCCAATGACATTCCTACTAACTAATATTGATGTTAAAAATATTCCAAACAATGCTAATAATGTAGAAGGTTCCATTAAATTACCTAATGTAACTAACGTAGCTTTACTATCAACAATAATACCTGCACTTTTCAACCCAATAAACGCAATAAATAAACCAATACCAACAGCAGTTCCATATTTTATAGCGTTAGGAATAACGTTAAAAATCCATGTTCTTATCTTTGTCAATGTTAATATTATAAACAATACTCCAGAGATAAAAACAGCACCTAACGCAACTCTCCAATCAATACCCATACCTAAACAAACCCCATAGGTAAAGTAAGCGTTAAGCCCCATCCCTGGAGCTAAGGCAAATGGGTATCTTGCATATAAGCCCATAATTAATGTTGCTATTGCTGAAGCTATACAAGTAGCGACCATAACCGCCCCAAAATCCATACCAGCAGCACTCAAAATTTGCGGATTAACAAATATTATATATGCCATGGTCATAAAAGTTGTTATTCCTGCAAGAGTTTCTACTTTTAGATTAGTTCCATATTTTTCAAATTCAAAGTATCTTTCAATAAATTTCATTATCACCACCTAACACTACCTAACAATTGTTGTACAACTTACTAATTATGTAATCAATGTTTTATAAATCTTACAATGTATTAGGATAATAAAGTTATAATTACTCTTAAATAGTTAATTCTTTAGAGAAAATAATTGGGTTACTAAAAATATTAATTATGGTGATTAAATGGAAGGTTTGACCGTAGGATTATTTGGGCATATTGAAGGAGTTGGAAAAGAGTTAGGGAAAAAAGGAACTTCAACAGATATAACATTATATAACTACAAGCAAGGGAATAAAGCTATTTGTTATGTTGAGCCTACAAGATACCCAGATAAAATAAACCCTTTAATATATGCAATAAATATGATGGATTATGCTTTAGTTTTTATAGATGAGATTACAGGAGAGTTAGGAGAAACTCTTTTAGCATTGGACATGTTTGGAATAAATAGAGGAGCTTTTGTTGTTGGAGATTATGTTGATTTAGACATGTTGAAAAATATCATATCTCAAACATCAATGAAGGATTTTGAAATCTTAGAGAAAGATTTTATAAACATTAGAGAAAAGATGGTTAATTTAAATGTAGATAGAGATTATGAGGGAATTGTCAAAATTCCAATAGACCACTACTTTACAGTTAGAAGTGTAGGGACAGTTATATTAGGAAAAGTTGAAACTGGAACTGTGAAGGTTCATGATAATTTAAGAGTATATCCAACAGACAAAACAGTTATGGTTAGAAGTATTCAAATACATGATAATGATTTTAAAGAGGCAAAAGCAGGAAATAGAGTAGGTTTAGCTTTAAAAGGAATAACTACAGACGAGTTGGATAGAGGGATGATACTATCAAATGGTGAGTTAAAAGTTGCTAAAGAGATTGAAATCAACATTAATTGGAATCCATTTATGCAAAAAACTGTAAAAGAAGGAGAAAACTACCAAATAATTGTTGGTTTGCAAAGTGTTTCATGTGTTGTTGAAGAAGTAAATAACAACAAAATAAATCTTTCTCTACAAAAGGAAATTGCTTATGATGTTGGAGATAAATTATGTTTAATTGATGGTAGTGCAAAGATAAGAATACTTGGAATAGGAACCTTGGAATAAATTATTTATATCAAAAATACAAAAATGGAATATAATCCCCCCGAGGCCCACGCTCTCGACTAAGCTGTGCTATGGATGAGAGAGGGTAGGATACGGGGGGAACATTTATTTTATTGAATTTTATATCTATATATTTAATTAAATAAATATAAGGTTGTAAAATAAAAAATAGATATGGTAGCGGGGGGAGGATTTGAACCTCCGATCTCCGGGTTATGAGCCCGGCGGGATGGACCTGGCTACCCTACCCCGCTTCTTCCAATCTAAAACAAGCAAAGTTACTATAGCTACAAACCAATATATAAAAATTTTGGTTTAGTGTATGATAAAGACACAACCATAAAAATTTGGAAAGTTATTATTCTAAAGATTTATCAAACTCTGCAATTAATTTTTTAATCTTTTCAACCATCTCTTTCATTGTTTTCTCATCATCTGCTTCTAAGTTTAATCTTAACAACGGCTCAGTATTTGAAGGTCTTAAATTAAACCAGAAGTTTTTACAATAAATAGATATTCCATCCAACTCTTCAAGTTTACAATCTTTAAAATGCTCCTTTATTTTTTCCATGATGTATTTCTGGTCTTTGACTCTGAAGTTTATCTCTCCACTGTGAGGATATTTATTAAATTCCTTATTTAGCTTAGACAATGTTTTATCTTCCATAGCTTTTAAAATATAGTTTAAAGCTAACAATGGACTCTCAAAATAACCAATTTCTTTAAAGTAAAAATGATTACTTAGCTCTCCAGCAAATTCAGCATCAATTTCATGCATTAACTTTTTAATGAAATAGTGCCCAACTCTACTTTTTATTGGTATTCCTCCATATTTCTCAATAATTTCTGGAACTATTTTAGAACATCTTAAATCATAAACTATCTTAGCTTTTGGCTTTTCTTTTAAAATCTCTTCAGCCATTATAGCTGTTAATATATCCCCTCTCAAAACATTCCCATTTTCATCAACAATTCCCAATCTATCTCCATCCCCATCAAAAATTAAACCTAAATCACAGTTACTTTCTTTAACGGCTTTTATTATATCTTTTAAGCATTCCATCTTTAAGGTATCTGGCTGATGAGCAGGGAAAGAGCCATCGGGATAATCATTTATAAAGATGGCATTATCAAACAACTCATTTAAAATCTCTTTCTCAGCTATTGTTGTAGCTCCATTTGCAAAATCAACAGCTATCTTTTTGTCAGACACATCACATCTTTTCAAAAAGAACTTTTTATACTCATCAATAACATCAACTTTGAAATCATCCAAGTTTAGATTTTTAACCTCTTCTTTTACACTTTCTGATAAATCATATTTTTTAAATATTGGTTTTATTTCTTCTATTGGCGATAATGGGATAGCTTTTTTATCACACATCTTAAATCCAGTATATTCTGGAGGGTTGTGGGAAGCTGTCAATATAACTCCCAAATCATACTTCCCTTTAGTTCCAAAATACATTAAAGGTGTTGATATAGTTCCAGCATAAAATACATCTGCATGTTCTTTCAAACCAACTATAAAGTATGGTAGAAGTTTTTTAGAACCAATTCTTACATCATTCCCAACCAATATCTTTTTATTTTCAAATTTTTCCCCCACACATTTTCCTAAGGAATATGCAAAGTTTTCATCCAACTCTTTATCATAAATTCCTCTAATATCATAAGCTTTAAATACCATTAAATCACCAACACAAATTTTAAATATTGATATCTGATATCTCTATATTAAAATTTTAACTCTTATCTATAATAAATTAATAAAATGTGTAAATGTGAGAATATGGAATTATTTAAGGATATAAAAAACCTTGGAAAACTTGTAAGATTAGAAAGAATATTCAACAGAGAAAGTGAAAAGACGGTAATTGTTCCAATGGACCATGGAGTTTCAAACGGTCCAATTAAAGGGCTTATTGATATGAAAAAAACAGTAAATGATGTTGCTGAAGGAGGGGCTAACGCTGTTCTCTTGCATAAAGGAATTGTTAGACATGGGCACAGAGGATATGGCAAAGATGTGGGATTAATTATCCACCTCTCTGGTGGAACAGCAATATCACCAAATCCATTAAAGAAAGTTATTGTTACAACTGTTGAAGAAGCTATAAGAATGGGAGCTGATGCAGTCTCAATTCATGTAAATGTTGGTTCAGATGAAGATTGGGAGGCATACAGAGATTTGGGGATGATAGCTGAAACATGCGAATACTGGGGAATGCCTCTAATAGCAATGATGTATCCAAGAGGGAAACACATTCAAAATGAAAGAGACCCTGAGTTAGTTGCTCATGCAGCGAGATTGGGAGCTGAGTTAGGAGCAGATATTGTTAAAACAAGCTATACAGGAGATATTGATTCATTTAAAGAAGTTGTTAAAGGCTGTCCAGCTCCAATTGTTGTTGCTGGAGGTCCAAAAACAAATACAGATGAAGAGTTCTTGCAAATGATTAAAGATGCCATGGAAGCTGGAGCTGCTGGAGTAGCAGTTGGTAGAAACATATTCCAACATGATGATGTTGTTGGCATAACAAGAGCTGTTTGTAAAATAGTTCATGAAAATGTAGATGTTGAAGAGGCGTTAAAAGAAATTAGGAAGAAATAAAAGACTTAATGTTTTAATTTCTTTATTTTTTTGTTTATTTTTTTGAAAGATTAATTTGAATATATGGATGTACAAAATAAAAAAGAAAAGTTTTTAATCTATTCTCTTCCCAATTTTTCCATCATTCTCATTCCGCATCTTCTACCTCTTCCTATTCCTAACCCTCTTCCGCCAGCATCTATTCTATGGATAAATGTTGCTGGAGCTCCGCAGTATGGGCAAACATCTGGTTTTGGTACTCCATAAGGGACTTCAATAATTTTTTGACATTTAGAGCATAAAAATTTTTTCATTTCCATTGTATCACTTAATCTTTCTTTAATTCATCCAATCTTTTTTTAATTCTTTCTAATTCTTCTTCTAATAACCTTTTCTCTTCTTCTAACTCTCTTATGGTCTCTTCTAAATATGCTCTCTCATCAGAGCCTCTGTATAAATCCCATGCATGAACTAAAGCTCCAGTTTTATCATCAACATAGAATGCATGTGGTCCTAAACCACATCTGCAAGGTCCTACATATCTGTACCTTCCTCCAACAGTGCTAACTGGGAAGTATCTCCAAAATCTTCTACCAAATCCTCTTCCCCATCCGAACATATTTTCACCTCATTACTTTCTAATAATACACATATGTGTAAAAATATAAATATTTTTTGGTTTTATGTTTTGTAGTGTCATATATATACACAAATACTTATATAAACAACAAAAGACAACTTTAAATATTAAGTTATAATGTTTTAACAAATTCATTAGGGGGGAATCATGAGTAAAATTAGATATCCAGCAGTTGCAGGAATGTTTTATCCATCACATCCTGATGAGCTTATAGAATTAATTGAGCAATGTTATTTGCATAAATTTGGGCCAAAATCAATGCCAACTCATGGAAATTATGAAAAACCTGTAGGTTTGCTCTGTCCTCATGCAGGTTATGTTTATTCAGGTCCTATACAAGCTCACTCTTATTATGAACTATCAAAGAGAGTTGATGCTATAGAGCCAATAACTGCTATTATTTTAGGCCCTAATCATACTGGCTTAGGTTCGGGAGTTAGTGTAATGGATGGAATTTGGAGAACTCCATTGGGAGATGTGAAATGTGATGAGGAGTTTGTTGAAGAGCTTTGGAGGAAGTGTGAGATAGTTGATTTAGATGAAACAGCCCATCTAAATGAGCATTCAATTGAAGTGCAATTACCATTTTTAAAGCATTTGGAATTATTAAATATAGCTAAATTTAAGATAGTTCCAATATGTATGATGTTCCAAGATTATGAAACTGCTGTAGAGGTTGGTTATTTCATAGCTAAGATTGCTAAGGAGTTAAACAGAAGAGTAGTTATTATTGCATCTTCAGACTTAACCCACTATGAACCACAAGAAGTAGCATCAAAAAAGGATGCTATAGTTATTAAAGACATCTTAGAGATGAATGAAAAAGATTTGTATGAAGATGTTGTAAATTACAACATTTCAATGTGCGGATATGGACCAGTAATAGCCATGTTAAAAGCCATGAAAACCTTAGGAGCTGAAAAAGCTAAATTATTGGCTTATTCAACATCTGGGGATATAACTGGAGATTATTCAGCAGTTGTTGGTTATGCATCAGCAATTGTTGAATAAAATATGCTATTTTTTAATTTCTACTAACCATAGGGGCTTCGCCCCTATTGGTATACCCCAGGATGCATTGCCTCGCTTCGCTCGGCAATATCTCGTAATATAAAAGGTGAAATTTACATTGGTGAGTATTATGAAATTCTATAATCGAGAGAAAGAAGTAAATTTTTTAAAAAATTATTGTTTATTAGAGCCAAACTCAATATTGTTTGTTTATGGACCAAAATCATCAGGAAAATCAACGGTAATGAGAAGAGTTATTAAAGAGTTGGAAAATAGTGATATAGTGTTTTTTTATTACAACTTAAGAAAATATGCAACACCAACAAAAGAAGAGTTTTTGAGTATATTTTTTGAAAAATCAGATAAAAAATATTTACTAAATAAATTAGAACTTAACTTTAAAATATTCAAATTTGGAGTAGAGGAAAGTTTTGATTTTAATAATATAAAGTTAAATGATGTATTTGCTAAAATAAACGAAAGTATAAATGCTGTTGTTAAAGAAGGAAAGAAACCTGTATTGGTTATAGATGAACTTCAAAAATTGAAAAATATCTATTTCAATGGAGGTAAATCATTATTGAATGAGTTATTTAATCTCTTTGTCTCTTTAACTAAGATGGAACATCTTTGCCATGTAATTTGCTTAACTTCCGATACTTTGTTTATTGAGGAAATTTATAAGAACTCTACATTAGAGAATACTTCTGAATATTATTTAATTGACTGGTTAAATAAAGAAGATATTAAAAACATTCTAAAAGCAGAGGGTTTTAGTGAAGAAGAGGTTAATTATGCTTTGAATTATATATCATTACCTTATGAAATCTCTGCATTGGTGGATAAGAAAAAATTAGGTTTATCTGTTGAAGAAGCAATAAAGCAGTGGATTAATATTGAGAGGGATAAGATTCTATATTTAATATCGACTCAAAAGGAATTTGAGATGAAAAATTTAGAAAATGCTCTGAAATTATTTGAAAGTAAAATAAAAGTTGATATCAAAGAGATAATAAAAAACAATCTTATGGATGAGGCTAAATTTTTGATAAAAAATGAAATTTTATTTTATGATGTTATCAATGGTATAATTAAACCAACTTCAATAAAAAAATGGTATGCTATTAAAGAAGTTTTGGAATAAAATTTTATTATTTTTTATTTAATATTAAATCTTCCCTTCTAAAACAAGCTTTGCAAATGTTTCAAAACTCCTATCATAGGTTTTTTCTACATCAGGTGGGAAACAGCAAGCAGGTAACTGTCTATTTTTTAAATGATAATGCAAACATTCACAGCACATTCCCTTTTTAGAGCATGAAGGATAACTGCAATTACACCTATTTAAATTAATTTCTTTGTTGGGACATTCCATCTTATCACCAATTTAATATTTAGTTTTCTTCTAAGCTCTTTAAGAAATTAGCAATCTTATTAACTAAAATTTCTGCCTCTTCTTCATTTGTTGGGTATTTAACTCTCAATATTGGAATATTTTTTCTTCTTACTAAATAGAGTGTCAGTTCATTTGTTCTTTGACATCCAATGCATCCAAAGGCAATAGGGGCATCTTCCATTATTATTGCTGCTTCAGCCTCTTCAATTAAAGGGCCAATTAAAGCCATTCTTCCCCTAACACCAGAAGGAACTTCTACAGCGGCATATTTTAAACCTTTTTTTGGTTCTTCATCGGTTATGTTCATAGGAGGGCTGTCTATTTCTGGATTCCTAACTAATTCTCCCATAACTATATTTAGGTTTAATGGCTTATGTCCAAATCTTTCAACTAAATCTGTTAATATTAAACTATTTGGAGGATATATGAATATTTTTTTCATTTCATCACCTTAAAACTTTTATTTTGGAAAAGCATCTTCAGGAAGAAACTTATATAATTCAGGTCTTCTTGAAATAGCTATAACATCTTCAAATATACCTGCTGTGATATCAACTACACCAATAGCACCTACTACTTTATCCCCATCTTTTATAGGAGCAACAATAACTGGGAGTCCAGCATAAGGTCCTACAATAGGTGTAGCTCTAATAACTTTTCCTTCTTTAATTGCCAATTTTAAAACATAACCTTCATAGTTTGTATCTACAACTTCTCCTTTTTCTAATCTAACACCAGGTTTATTTTTACTTCTCATAGATACAGGAAGTTTATTAACTAAGATATGGACAGCTTTAGCTATGGGTAGTATTTCTTTTGCTTCAGCATTTTCAGATATATTTATCATTATCCCACCTAAAAATCTTTAAGTAATAGTTCAATAATTTTAATTTTTAAGTTATTCTATATAGGACTTTCGCACTTTAATAAGCTTAAGCTTATGTCTAATAACTCCAAATACTATATACTATATTAAGCTTGATTAAGGTCTTTATGTTTAATAGCAAAGCATATTTTTAATTTTTTATAGAGGTGGCAAAAATGGAAAAAATTACCTGTGTAGGGCATACAGCTCTTGATTATATTTTCAATGTAGAAAAATTTCCAGAACCTAATACTTCGATTCAAATTCCTTCAGCAAGAAAGTATTATGGAGGAGCTGCAGCAAATACAGCAGTAGGAATAAAAAAACTTGGTGTAGATTCTGAACTTTTATCATGTGTTGGCTATGATTTTAAAAACAGCGGATATGAGAGATATTTAAAGAATTTGGGAATAAATATTTCTAAACTTTATTATTCTGAAGACGAAGAAACACCAAAAGCATGGATATTTACAGATAAAGATAATAACCAAATTACTTTCTTCTTATGGGGGGCGGCTAAGCACTATAAAGAATTAAATCCACCAAACTTCAATACAGAAATTGTTCATATAACTACTGGAGACCCAGAATTCAACCTAAAATGTGCAAAAAAAGCTTATGGGAATAATTTAGTATCTTTCGACCCTGGGCAGGATTTACCACAATATTCAAAAGAAAGTTTATTAGAGATTATTGAACATACAAACTTATTGTTTATGAATAGGCATGAATTTGAAAGGGCTTCAAAGTTATTGAATTTTGAAATTAATGATTACTTAGAGAGAGTTGATGCATTAATAGTAACAAAAGGTTCTAAGGGTAGCGTAATATACACCAAAGATAAAAAAATAGAGATTCCGTGTATTAAAGCAGAGGTTGTTGCAGACCCAACAGGTGCTGGAGATAGTTATAGAGCAGGATTTTTATCAGCTTATGTTAAAGGATATGATTTGGAGAAATGTGGTTTAATTGGAGCTGCAACCGCTTCATATGTTGTTGAGGCAAAGGGTTGCCAGACAAATTTACCAACATGGGATAAAGTTGTTGAAAGATTAGAGAAAAATGGATTTAAAATATAAAGTCCAAAAGTAAATATAAAACTCTTCCAATAATGAAATTATGAGGGATATTATGGATATAGTAGAAAGAATAAACAAATTAAAGGAAGAAAAAAATGCAATAATCTTAGCTCACAACTACCAGCCAAAAGAAATACAGAAAATAGCTGATTTTTTAGGGGACTCTTTAGAACTCTGCATTAAGGCAAAGGAAACAGATGCTGATATAATAGTATTTTGTGGCGTAGATTTTATGGGAGAGTCTGCTAAAATCTTAAATCCTGATAAGAAAGTTTTAATGCCCGAGATTGAGGGAACTCAATGCCCAATGGCTCATCAATTATCCGCTGAGGTTATAAAAAAATATAGGGAAAAATATCCAGAAGCCCCATTAGTTGTTTATGTAAATACAACAGCTGAAACTAAGGCATTGGCAGATATAACTTGCACATCAGCAAATGCAGATAAAGTAGTTAATTCTTTAGAAGCAGAGACAATTTTATTTGGTCCAGATAACAACTTAGCTTATTATGTGCAGAAAAGAACTGATAAAAAAATTATTCCAATTCCAGAAGGAGGGGGCTGTTATGTACATAAAAAATTCACAATGGAGGATTTAAAGAGAGTTAAAGAGAAATATCCAAATGCTAAAGTTTTAATTCATCCTGAGTGTAGTCCAGAACTGCAAGATAATGCAGATTATATAGCAAGTACCAGTGGAATAATAAGAATAGTGTTAAATTCTGACCATGAAGAGTTTATAATAGGAACAGAGGTAGGGATTATAGATAGAATAGAATTAGAGCTTGAAAAAATAGGTAAAAAGAAAACTCTCATTCCATTAAGAGAAGATGCTATTTGCCATGAGATGAAAAGAATAACCTTAGAGAAGATAGAAAAATGTCTCTTAGAAGAGAAGTATGAGGTTAGATTAGACAAAGATATTATTGAAAAAGCTCGAAAAGCTATTGAAAGAATGTTGGAAATTAAATAATATTGAACATTAAAAATAATTATTCTATGGAGATATATATGAGAGTAGAAGAAACTGAAATCTTCAAAAAATATTTTAAAAATTTAACAGATAGAGAGAGAGCAGTTTTTGAAGGAGGCATTACCTTAGGAGCTTTATTTCATCAATTTGTTGGAACTCCAGTTAGCAAAGATAATAAAGAATCATTAGAAAGAGCTATAGAAGAGGCTATGAAAAATCAGCCATGTGTTTATGATATAAAAGTTAAAATCAAAGACGTTGGAGAAAAATATGTTTCTTTGGATGGAAAGATGTTAGATGTTGATTTAAAAATAAAAATAAATAAGACTATTGCCCATTTAAAACTTGAATATATTCCAGAGATTGATTATCCATTAATGTATGTGAAAAAGTTTGAGGAATAAATATTTTACTTTTGCTAATTACAGACTTTTTGGGATTAATATTATAATGTAATGTATAATATTAGGAAATTATTTAGGTGAATGGTATGAAAAAGTTTGTTTTTATATTATTGATATTTGCTATACTTACCTGTGTTTATCCTTCAAACATTGAATATAAATATACAAGTTCAATTCCAATAGAATTTGTTCCATTATCAAAAGTTAAAAATGTTGAGAAGATTAAGGAGATTTTAGATAATAATAATTCTCTAACTGTGTTCTGTTTAGATAATGATTCAATTGATGATGATATTTTATACTATTTAGGAATAAAGAAATACTTGCCATCAAAAATTCCTGATTATGGGAATTATACGTATGTAAATAAAAATGGAATTATTGTAGTGTATCCAAAGTACAGTGTTTATAAGGAAGATGGGGCTTTAATATTTAATCCACCAAAAGAAGAAAATTACAGTGAGTATGAGTTTGTAAAGCCATATAAAATAAAAGTTCCAAGCCCTTCAAAAATTCCTGACTATGATGGATATGTATTGATAAGAAATGCTACATTCATCCTCTATCCAAAAAAATATATTGTTGTAGGAAAAGATGGAGAAATTTACTATAATCCACCAAAAGAACCATCAGAAGAATACTATTACAAATATTCTTATACTTATCCACCTAAAGCTATTCCAGATTATTATGATTATGTATTTATTAATAACAATAGCATTTTCATAATTTATCCAAAAAAATATGTCATAAGAAATGATGATGGAGCTTTAATATTCAATCCACCAGCTGACGTAAAAGAAATTCCAATTTATAAGATTAATTATAAGAAAGTATCGGATGGCGTTTATGAAATTAAGAAAAATAAACTTCTCTTCCTATACCCTACATCATTAGATGATGAAGAAACACTCAACATTATTGGAGAGTATATTGCTAAAAATGGAGGAGTTTTTGCATATATAAATAAAGTTCCGCCATATTATAAGCATATACTCGTTTCAGGAGTTGCTGTAAATAAAATAATCCCTGATGAGAATGGGGATTATGTTATAGACGTTGCAGGAAGAAAAATTAAAGTAGATGTGTTAGATGATAAAATAATAAATAAAAAATTAAAATACATAAAGGCTTTGAATGCTTTAGGAATGAATATAAGTTATATAGTAACTGGTAGTGAAGGAATTGATATTGTTGAAAAATCTGATGTGGATGTAGATGAGCTTGAAGATTTATATAAAGAGTATTGGTTTAAAAAATGGTGGATGAACTATACACATCTATACTTTAATCCAGAAAAAATGAACGATATATATGCTGATGATATATTAGCTTTAAGTTATTACCCTCTAATTTATGTAGATAAAGCTCCTGAGACATTTAGAAATGACCCAATTGGAGGATTTTATCCGAAAGTTATAAGCTATAAAGGAACAGCAGATTATGGTTATTGGGAAGAAGGGGCTAAGAGTGAAAATATTTATTATCATTTAGATTATGGAGAACCTTATTGGGATGGAAAGGCTAAAGAGCCATCAAAATGGTACTATGAGGGAAAACCAGTTTCAACGACAGAAGATAGCGAAATGTGGGATAAATATAAATATTTTAATCATTGGTTTGTAAAAAACTATGCCTATGCACTGGCAAGAGGATGTGATGGGTTATTCTTAGAAAGCTCTGACAAAAACTTGATAGATGCAATTTTTGGGAATGATAATGAAGATTTAGATTGGAAATTGAATATAAAAGGGAAAGTGAATTATGTCGTAATTCCTGGTGAGAAAGGATTTGAAATATATGATGGAATTCCAATTATCAGAATTCCAACACCCCTAAAAGAAATTTTTGGAGTAAATATTGTTAATACTTTCTATATTCCACCAAAAGATGAGGACTTTGGGATTTATATTGCGGATATTAGGGATTATGATAGAAACTTGGTTATTAAATTAAAGGAAAATGGAACTGCGGTAGTTTCATTTAAAGATTTAGCTAAATGGCTTAATAAATACACTAAAAACAATATTTTCTACAACGGAACTGCGATATGGATAAATGACAATGATGGGATAAAAATAACAATATTTAAAAAGAATTTAAATATTAGTAATTATAATTTTGAAGAGTTTGATAAAGAATACTGCAAATATGTGATAGTAAATCCTCCAAAAATAATTCCTTTAAATTGAATCTTAATTTTGGTGATAAAAATGAAGATAGGGTTTTACAACATTCAAGGAGGTACTGGAAAAACTACAATTGCTGCAAATTTTGCTTATATTCTTAGTCATTCAGTTAAAACTATTCTAATTGACTGTGATATATATGGAGGTACTTGTGCTTTGATGTTTGGTCTTGAAGATAAGGAACACAACTTAAATACTTACCTATCGGGAAATTCTGCTGTAGAGGATATAATTTATAATTATGATGATTTGGCTATTATTCATGCAGGAGTAACTTCTGATGTTTTTGCATATAAAACAGACCTTGAAAATTTTGTAAGATTAATTGAAGTATTAGAAGAAGAATATGATGTTATTGTTTATGATTTCCCACCAAACATAACTGAGGACAATATCTTTATATCTTATGCTGGAGAAGAACTTGTTAATAAAGTAATTGTAGTTGGAGAGGATAGTGTTCCATCTATTGTAAATTCATTAAAAACTATTGAACTCTTAAAAGATTTGGGTATAGGACTTACAGGAATAATTATAAATAAATATAGAGGGCTTACGGATATTAGTGAGATAATAGACGATGTTATTGGGATTCTACCATATGACCCTAATGTAGAGAGACAATGGGCAGAAAGCACACCAATTGCAAAAATTAAAACAAAATTCACTAAAGAAATGACTAAATTGACCAATGAACTGGCAAACGTATATTTAGAGAAAGATTTGGCATCATTAAGAGCTTTAAAATTAGCAAAAACTATTTCAGGTATAACTGAAGAAGAAAAATTAGAGAAAGAATTAGAATTTAAAGATTTAGAATAGGACTTTTGCAGAAAATTAATTTTTAAAAGCATAGTTGGAAGTCCTATTAGAATTAAAATGAAGTGATGAGGATGTTAACAAAGAGAATAATTCCATGCTTGGATATTAAAGATGGGAGAGTTGTTAAAGGAACAAAGTTTTTGAATTTAAGAGATGCCGGAGATCCAGTTGAGTTAGCCCAGTTGTATGATAATGAAGGGGCTGATGAGCTTGTATTTTTGGATATAACAGCTTCAGCTGAAAAAAGGGATATAATTATTGATGTTGTGGAAAGAACAGCTGAGAAAGTTTTTATTCCATTAACTGTAGGTGGAGGAATTAAATCAATTGAAGATTTTAGAAAGATACTGAGGGCTGGAGCTGATAAAGTTTCAATAAATACTGCAGCTGTAAAAAATCCTAATTTAATTAAAGAGGCGAGTGAAATATTTGGTTCTCAATGTGTTGTTGTAGCTATTGATGCTAAAAGGCATTATGTCAATGAGGATGAGATAGATGATATAGATAAAAATGTTGTTAAAGTAGAGGATGGTTATTGCTGGTTTGAAGTTTATATTTATGGAGGAAAAAAAGAAACTGGTATAGATGCCATAGAATGGGCTAAAAAAGTAGAAGAATTGGGAGCTGGAGAAATTTTATTAACAAGTATTGATAAAGATGGAACAAAAAGTGGTTATGATTTAATATTAACAAGAGAGATTTCTAAAAATGTTAAACTTCCTGTTATTGCCTCTGGCGGAGCTGGAAAACCAGAGCATGTTTATGAAGCTTTTGTTTATGGAAAAGCAGATGCTGCATTAATGGCAGGAATATTGCATTATAGAGAATATACAATAGAAGAGATAAAAAGATATTGTGCAGATAGAGGAATACCTATGAGATTTTTATAAAAACAAAAAAATTATTGTATCTTTATAGATTTTAAAACCTCTTCCTTCAAAATCTCTAAAATCTTTTTTCTATATTCAAGGAATTCTATACTTGTTCTATCCCTTGGCCTTTCTAAATCAATTTCAATAATATCTTTTATCCTTCCAGGTCTTGCAGTTAAAACAACAACCCTATCTGAAAGATAAACTGCTTCATCAACGCTATGAGTAACAAAAAATACAGTCTTTTTTTCTTTTTCCCATATTTTTAATAATTCATTCTGTAATATATTCCTTGTTTGAGCATCTAGGGCAGCAAACGGTTCATCCATTAAAACAATCTCTGGATCATTGGCTAAAGTTCTTGCTATAGCTACTCTTTGCTGCATACCACCACTCAACTGATAAGGGTAAGCATCTTCAAATCCTTCTAATCCTACCATTTTAATGAATTTTTTTGCTATCTTTATTCTTTCATTTTTTGGGATGCCTTTTAACTCTAAACCAAATGTAACATTTTTTAAAACAGTTCTCCATGGCATTAGTGTATATTGTTGAAACACAACACCTCTATCAGCTCCTGGCCCTTTAACTTCTTTTCCATCCAATAAAACTTTACCTTCAGTAGGATAATCTAAACCAGCTATAATTCTTAACAATGTTGTTTTTCCACAACCACTTGGACCCATAACTGTTAAAAATTCATTTTCATAAACCTCTAAATTGATATTGTCTAATGCTTTGACCTTGTTTCCATTGAATTCAAAAATTTTTGTTAGATTTTCAACTTTCAACTTTACTTTCATTTTATCCCTTTTTATTTCATCATTTTTCTCCATACGAAATACTTGTCTTCAATATATCTTAGCCCTCTGTCCAATACCAGCCCAATTAATCCAATAATTATCATACAGGCAATGACTACATCCATTCTACTTAATGAATAAGCATACATAATTAGATATCCTAAACCAGCATTACTTGATGGTAGCATCTCTGCTGCAACAACACACATCCAAGCTATACCTGCTCCAACTCTAAGTCCAGTTAAAATACTTGGGGATGATGCTGGAATAACAACCTTTATTAAAATATCTTTTCCTTTAGCTCCTAAGGTTAAAGCCGCTTCAATTAATGGGGTAGGAACACCTTTAACTCCTGAGATTGTATTTATTAATATTGGGAAAAATGCTCCAATGAATATAATAAATATCATTGACATCTCTCCAAGTCCAAACCATGCCAACGATAGTGGAACCCAAGCTAATGGAGGAATTGGTCTTAATAGCTCAATTAAAGTATCGCATAAGCTGTTTATTGTTCTGTAATATCCCATCAATATTCCTAAAGGTATTGCTACAATTGAGGCTAATAAAAAACCGCCTAAAACTCTCTTTATACTAATTATTGTATTGTCTATTAAACTTCCAGTTCCTAAGATACCTTCAAATGGATGAATTAAGACGTTAATAACTGCCTCAACTCTTGGCAAAATTACAGGTTTGTTTAAATATATGGCTAAAATTTCCCAAGCAACAACAACACCTATTGGAAGAATAACTTTTAATATTATATCTCTTGAACTTAGCTTCACATATATCCCCTTTTTTATTATCTCGTAATAGGACTTTCGCAGTTTATAGTTTTGTGCAAATAGGTTTATAATGAATAAGGCATTAATGAACGTCTTCCAGAAGGAAGACATTCAAATTTTCCATAGTAAAGTTTTATCTATTCTGCACAAAACTATAAATTTAACAAAACTTTAAAAAGATTATGAAGTATTTAAATTTTATTATTTATTCCCAAAGTGTTCCATTTAAATAGCTAATAATTTTATCGTTAGTTTTATTGTAAATTTTTCCAATTAGCACTTTAATTTTAACTCCTTCATTGGTGTTAATTTCTTCAACATTTTTTATTGTTATAACCATCTTCATTTTTCTCATAAAATCTAAAAACTCATTAAAATCATCTTCGTTATCAAATATTAGCTCAAAATCTTCAGAAACCCTTTCTCCATTAGCTACTTTACTAATTGTCTCGACCATTGGTAATAAAATAGCTTCTCCTAAATCTTTAGCCCTCTTTTTTCTCTCCTCAATAGTTTCTTTAAACTCATAACTCATGAATCCTTCTCTTACAACCCTACTGAATATAAAGTCAATACCTAAATCAAAGAAAAATGTAAAGGCTGATTTTAAATCTTCACACTGTGTAAAGTGTGTTGTGTATTTTATTGGGGGGACTGCCATATCAGGGTCTTTTAAAACAACTCCTTCTCTCCCATATTTATTTAACTCTTCAATAATTTTCCTTATATGGACGTGAGCCTCTTCTTTATCAACAACTGCTAATGGCTTAACATAAGGCAAGTTATATTTTTCACACAACTTTATTCTTTCTTTTATTGGTAGAGATTTGTTAGTTTCCCTCTCTTTTATATCAAATATATAAAATCCTAAGTTTTCATAACCTCTATCGACTTCTTTATAATAATAAGGGGTGTAAGGATTGTTTAAACCTATCATCTCCCCACATAGCATATAATAGTTATAATCATCCAAAATCTCTAAATTTAAGAATTTTTTAACTTTTTTTGTAGTGAATGGGCAGATATATCCACTTCTTGTTAATGCATAAACTTCTCCATCTATTTTGACAATTCTTATATTATATCCGTTTAATTTTTCTTCAACAACAACTTTATCTATAAAATGGTTTTTTATTGTTGGATAGAGAGTTATGGCTCTATAAGTCTTCGGATATCCCCTAACAACATCAAGGTTATCGTTTAGAAATATAACTGTTCCTTTTTCTACTCCTCTAAATTCTTTTTTAAATAATAATGTTTTTGTTTCTTTGTATTCGTCCTCTCTCAAAATTTTCTTTTTAAAAGCTTTATCTAAATCTTTTATGGACAAATTTAGTTTTTCTGCTATTTTATCTAAATCGTATGTTGAAACTTGCATAATTATCAACCCCATGTATTTTACTAAAATTATAAATAACTTTAGTTACAAAATTAGTATTAAGTTGTTTTAACCTAAAATATATTTACTAAAAAGTGGGATGAAAATGAGACCATATAGAATATTGAGTATAATTGTAATTTTTACTTTAATTAGTTTGATGATAAGTGGTTGCACGATATTCCTACAAAAAAAATACCCTGATGTTTTGTATAAGGAATGTAATGTAGTAAAGATTGAAAATAGGACAATAAACGGTGTAAAGACAGCAATAGTGTATCAAGTAAAGACAAAGATTGCATCAGGAAGTGGTGAATATGATTTAGATGCAGATAGTAAAAGAGAGATTGGAGAGATAACGTATTATGTTTTTAAAAATACAGATGTTGATGAAGTGCAAATTATCTGCTACTATGTAGGAGGGGGAGGGCTTCAACCATATTACAAGTTTAAGATAAAAAGGAAAGATGCTGAGCTGTCTGGACTTTTGAATGCTTCAGAAAAGGAACTATCTTCTGCAGTGTTATATAGCTTTAATAAGCTAAAATCTTTGGGAGACCTTTGGATTAATCACAGATTGCAGGTATATGAATAATTAGTAGTGTTAAGGTGATAAAATGGTACGTGTAGTCCCTTTAACTGATGAAGAAAAAATGAGTATAGTTTCAGGATTAAGAAGTTCAGTACCCGCTACAAAATTAGTAACATTAAGAAAATTACAAGAGATTGCTGAAACCAGGCCAGAAGCAATTTTATACTTAGATGCTTATGATAAAGTAACATTGAATGAGATAATTACATTATTAAATCAGATAATAGAGTACGACCCTGATGAGATTCTAAGAAGAGAAGCAATGATAACCCTTGAAAAAGTTAAAAAAGCTTTGGGAACTAAGTTTTCAACATTTGTTCCACTTTGTAATTCCTGTAACTCTCCGATTGACTTAGGATGGGACCACTGTACCAACTGTGGGGCCGAAATTAAAAATATGATATTTGAAGAAGATATACAAAGATGTAAGAACTGTAATAATTACATTTCAGATTCTTGGAAATATTGTGCTCACTGTGGTACAAAACTAAAAGAAGAGGAAGAAGAAGGTTTAAGATGTCCAAACTGTAAAAGACCTGTACAGCCTGAATGGCTTATATGTCCATACTGTGGTTATAGACTTAAAAGAAAACCATAATACATCATAAACAATTTTAGATATTCAATGCTTTCCTAACTTTTTTAATAACTTTGCTGTATACTGCTATATTATATCTACTCCCTAATTTACCATAGTGCCATCTTGTTTTCCATGGATTCTTTAATAAGTTAGATTTTGCCTTTAGTAGCTCTTTAGTTTTTATTTCTAATAAATTTAAAAACTCTCTTGGTGACAAATCATCAGGTTTTTCTACATTTAACTCACTAAATCTTATATATGCATTTCCAACTTCCCAAATAAAGTGTGCATCACTTCCAAAAGCCATCGTAAAATCATATTTTTCAGCATACTCTAAAGCTTTTAAATTTGGTTCTATACTACGACATCTACTATTAAAAACCTCAACAATATGCACATATTTTAAAAATTCTTTCTCCTCTAACACATTAAATTTTGCTAAACTTCTTTTCCTCGTAAAATCAAATGGATGAGGTAAATAAATTAAACCTCCTTGCTCTCTGACTCTATCTAATGCCTCATACAAATCTAAGTTTGGAGGAATTTCTTCATTTAAAAATAAGCCAATAAACTCCCCTCTATTTGTTGCTATCTCTTCTCCAGGTATTGCAAAATTTAGTTTAGTTAGTTTATTATGGTCACAAATTGCTGGGATAATATTTCTCTTTATACAAAATTTTTCTAAGAACCTCTTTGGATTTAAAGAACATTTACTTACTATGGAATGAACATGTAAATCTACTTTCATTGAAGTCCCCAAATATTATTTATAAAAAATTTTAAGGATTTTAAGATACATTAACTTAATATATTAATTTAAGTTTTACTACCATAAATTACTAATACTTTTATGATATCTGGTGATAATTATGAAAAAAATTGGTATACTTGAAATAGTTGTTATATTAGCTATACTAATAACTTCTGTATCTTTAGCATATAAATTTTATAGTAGTAATGGAAATGATTATGAGTTTGATGGAAACCAGATGTATAAATGTGCATGGCTATGTGAGAAAATTTTGAATAGAAATTTTCCTTTAAACGCCACTGTCATTGGAAAATGGACATCCTCTAAAAAACCTTTTAATGGAACTGTTGAGATATACGATGCAAAAGGTGGAACTTTATATGCACTATATAATGGAACGCCAATAACTATTGGTGGGGAATTGGCTTATCAGGAAGATATAGCTGCAAAAAAAATAATTTTACATCCAATAGGAAAATCAATAATAAAATATGAATTAGACCCAATTGAGGGGAGCTCTTTTAAAGATATTGCAAACAATATAGAAAATACAACAAAAAACTTTAAAGAGCTAAAAGTTGTTGATGTTATCATTGAGGGGAGTATTGGAGCTGATTCAAAAACCTATACGCCATCTGAGAGACAAAAAATAATAAATAATCTTGATGTAGACATCAAAAAAGGAATGAACATATATTTTGTTGAGTATGGTGTTATATTTAATGGAAAAATTTCCTTAAATACCTTAAAAAATCTTGATAAATATATAAAAGTTTCAAATATAACAACATCAAAATTAACTATCTATGTCGTCGTAAATAATTCAATAGATGAAATACCCAATAAAATAAAGGAACATTATGAGATTATTACATTGGGATAGTATGAATATGAAAAAGATAGAACTTCATCATATATTTGTTATATTATCTTGCATTTATTTAATATTTTCAAACATTTCAATAAATTCAGCAATTGTATTTTTATTTTCAGCAATATTTTTTTATTTATCTTTTATTGTAGGTAAGAGATTGTATTATTTAATTGACATAAACAAGGAAAATTTAAAAATAAACGTAAAAAAGCATTATAACTTTGGAATTTTTTTAATGATGATTGGATTGATAGCAATAGTCTCTGATTTAATTTGGGTAAAAGATGTTCCTTTATTTAACCCGTTATCAAGAAAATTTTTAAATGTATATTTTACAACATTATCTCATCTCTTTTTAGTAGGTTGGGCAATAGTAGTAGCTTCTTCTAACATGGACAAGAAAAAAATCTTATTATATACAATTATATTTTCAATGCTAATTATGCTTCTTGGATATAGGACAAATGTATTAGTTTTGTTAATTTCAGTTGGTGTAGTCTTATATTATAAAAATAAAATAACCAATAGAGAAATTTTAAAATATGGGCTCCTTATTTTTGTTTTTTTGTTGGGATTGTCAATATTGAGATTGTATGTTTTGGGGGTTGAAGGAAATCCAATCACATCAAGGATAGCACTAACTATGAGTGTCTATGATATAATATTCAATAACTTTAATGGAATGTTTAATGGTTATATTCACTATGCAGCCATATTCTCTTACTTAGGAATGAGTAATGGGGCAAGAGTTGTTATAGCCAAGATTTTAGGAATATCTGGAGTTAGTATAACTCCAACTATGGTTGGAGCTGTTGTTGGAGATTATGGGATTTTGGGAATAGTTCCATACTTTGGAATATTGGGAATATTTTTGGGATTTTTCTATAAATTAGCAAAAGAGTTAGGAGGAATTTATTTAGGAATTTATGGTATATTATTTGCTTATACATTAATAGGGATTGAAAGTGGAATCTTAGATTTAGATGTAATTCTCTATTACTTCTTTGGGTTGATACTATGCATATATGCAATATTATTGAGAAAATTAAAAAGATAGATTTGTATCATCCAGTATCTATTGTTATAATTGGGCATTTGATAATTTTTATTTTGGCAATTCCATATTTAGATGATATTGGATTATATTCTTTGCTTAAAATTTTAGGAGTTTTATCAATTTTTATTGCAGGGTTTTCTTTGCCATTTCTTTTTTCTATGCAAATTAAATTTAATAAGTATCTTTTATATACCTCATTTCTTCTGCTATCTTTTTTATCAATATTTGGGGCTTTTAAAATTACACATTCTTTGTTATTATCAACAATTTATTTACTCTTTATTCTTATAGTTGCAGAAATTTTTATAAGATTTTATAAAAAAAAGATATTCTCTGATTTTTTATTTGCTATTGGAATTATTGCATTTCTTTTAATAGTTTTGATTTATAAAGCTATTCCTCTATTTAATTATGAGGTAAGAATGGCTATCAGTTCAGAACCTTTAAGATTAATATCCATGGGAGGTTTAATTTATGGGGGCATTGATAATAAAGTTTATTTTATAATTGCGTTTGTAATTTTAGTATTATTGGGCTATAAAGTTGGAGTTTTAATGCTCTTTATTGCTTATATTGTATATAAATATAGAAATATTTCATTTAAATATATGGTTTTATTAGCATTTGGAATATTAATATTTTTAGGGGTTATGGGAAAAATCGTTTTATTATCTTCTAACCAAAGTTGGAAATTAAATCCAATAGAGCTTTTATGTTATAGAGCTTATTTTGATTTGTATGTTCTTAGCAAAATTATTGAAAGCAATATATTAACTTTAGGAAAAATTACTTTAATTCCTAATGGAGAGCAGCTTATTGGAGAGTTGTTGTTTAATTATAAACATAATATTACAACAACGTTATTTGGGACGATATATCTTGATTTTGGGATTTTTGGGATTTTATTTGCTATATTGTTAGGAGTTGTATCAAAATTTATATATGAAGGGGATAAAAAGCTCTATGCAATATATGCCTCTTTATTATTAGCTTATTGTGAAATAGGTATAAATTATGGGTTTTTAGTAGTTTTAACTTTGTTATTCTATGTAAATGCAAGATTAAAATTAACTAAAGAGGGATAATATGGAGAAATACATTATAAAAACTCAAAGAGGTTTTGAAAACATCGTTGTGAATAATTTAAAAGAAATTGTTAAAGATTTTAATTATATAGTTTCTCCTGATGGTTTTCATGGGATTGTTATAGTTGAGAGTGATGAAGATATAGAAGATAAAATTTTACAAATTCCTGAAGTTGAGAGAGTTTTGAAGATTTATTTTGAAACAGAGACAGATTTTGACAAAATAGTTAATTTAGCTGAGAAAATTAAAGATTATATAAAAGAGGATGAAACTTTTGCAGTAGAAACTAAAAAAAGAGGGAAACATGATTTTAGCTCAACAGATATAAACATTGTGTTGGGAGCTAAGATTAAAGATTTAACAAACGCTTCAGTTGATTTAAACAATCCAGATAAGGTTGTTCATGTTGAAGTATTTAAACATAAAACTTATGTATCAATAACTCCAGGAGAGAAGTATAAAAAATACACAAAAGAGAAAAAAGATGCAAGAAGATTATTTAAAAAAATTGTTATTGTGCAGATGCCTTATTTAGGAGAGAAAATTGTATGTAGGAGATTTGGAGAAGCTATTGGAAGAGCTGCTCAGGGATTTGAAGTTAAAGAGTTAATTATATCTCCAAAAGAAAAAGTAGATGCTTATGAGTTGATGGAATTTATTAGAGGAGTTAAGATAGGACAGCATTCAAGATATGAAATACAAAAAAGAGCTTATCCTTTTGAGATTAAATTAGTTCCTGTAACTGTTCAAGATTTATATCAGGTTGTTAGAGATAAGAGGAGAAATAATAGGTTGCTAATAATTACCGACCCAAAAGGGGATGAATTATCAAAAATTAAAGATAAATTAGCAAAAGATTTAAGAGGAAAGAGGGAAATTATTGTATTTTGTGGTTCAAGAGAAGGAATTCCAAGAGGATTATTTAGATTTGCAGATTATGTAATAGATTTAGCACCACACATGACATTTGCTACTGAACATGCCATTCCTGCTGCTTTAATAGCACTGTGGGGAGTTTATAGTGAAGTTGATGAGGACTTAGAAGAGGAGACAGGAGAGAATAATAATACAAATAATTATGAAGAAAAAACAGAATCTAACTCAAATGATGAATAAATTTGGTCTTTAAATTTAATATTAATAGATTACACCGCACCCACTATGGGGTGCGGTATGCATATACACCCTACCTACTTTGAGGTAGGGTTAAAATAGCGTTTTATTAATCAATTTTTATCTTATTTAAAATTTTTGCTTTTAAAACTTAATATCATTCAATCCTAAAACATCAAATGTATTATAAATACCTTCTTTTTTGTTAGCAATAAATCTTATAGCTAATATAACTCCATTAACAAATGCCTGCCTACTACTTGCACTGTGAGTGAGCTCAATTCTTTCTCCATCTCCAGCGAATATAACGGTGTGGTCTCCTACAATATCTCCTCCTCTTAGTGCATGTATTCCAATCTCTTCTTTCTTTCTTTCTCCAGTCATTCCTTTTCTACCAAAGACAAAGACACTATCAATTTCCCTATTAGCTTTTATAATCTCAGCAGCTCTTAAAGCGGTTCCAGAAGGAGCATCCTTTTTATACCTATGATGCATCTCTATAATCTCAATATCATAATGTCCAAGCTTTTTAGCTAAAAACTCTAAAGTTTTAAAGAATATATTAACACCAATCGCAAAATTTTGAGATATTACTGCTGCAACTTTATTATCTTCAATAGCTTTTTCAATCTCCGCCTTTTGCTCTTCTGTAAAGCCAGTAGTTCCAATAACTAAATTAACACCATTTTTAGCAGCTATTTTAACATTTTCAACACATGCATGAGCTATGGTAAAATCAACCAATACATCTGGCTTAGTTTCTTTTAAAACTTTATCTAACTCATCTGCAGTTGATAATGGAACGCCAATTTTACCAATGCCTATTAATTCACCAACATCCTCTCCTTTTTTTGGATGATTTGGTATTTCAAATGCACAAACCACTTTCATATCATCTTGTTGAGTTATGGTTTTAATTATATTACTTCCCATTCTACCCAAAGCTCCGGTAACAGCTACTTTAATCATTCTATCACCAAGAAACTTTTAAAACCATAGGGCTTCGCCCTATTGGTATACCCAGGATGCATTGCCTCGCTAACGCTCGGCAATGCCTCATAATAATATTGGACATTTGGCTTAACTATCCCACATAATCGAGATTAATCTTTCAGGCATCTTTTATGTTCCTCAATATCAAAATCGATTTCATAATATTTATAGATTTCATCTGCAAGATTTTCAGCAAATTCCTTAGCTTTTTCTTTACTTTCAAATCCTAAAACCCAAATTCCCCACATCGTTTCCCAATTGGATGAGAGCTTGCAACTCTCTTTTATAGGATTTTTTCCATTAAATTTGTGGATAGCTATCTTTTTATTCTTCCAATCAATATATAATACATAGTTTTCTCCTTCAATGTTAATATTCTCTATCTTATCTCCATAAGCTTTATTTTTAACATTCTTCTCTAAGTAAATTTTAATGAACTTGTTTAAAGGCAGTCTTGAAATCTTAACTCTTACATTTTTTAATATCTCTTCTAATGCTTCCTCAATTTCCTCCTCCTCAATCCAATTTAAAGTTATTGGTGTTAAAATTGTTATATATCTATCTCCGTCAAGTTCCATATCTAAAATTTTTAAGTATTCATTATAAATGCCAAATTGCTTTAATATTTTTATTAGATTCTTCATATTCATTCCTCTAACATTATATAAAGCTTTAAGAGTTTTTCAATAATTTCAAGCTTTTCAATAATGATTGCTATAAGTTGATTTTCTTTATAGCTATACAGTTCTTGCCTTATTATATGCAAATAGTGAAAGAATTTTAATTTTAGATAGCTCTCCTTAAATTCTTCCCAATGCTCCTCATAATGCTTTCCATGCTCTAACCTTGGAGACAAAATATAATCAGACGCATGCCTATAAAGCTTTAAATCCATCAAAAAGTTTTTAATCTTTTTGTTGAAATTTGCATATCTCTCTTTATTATGCCAATCTTCTATATTTTCTCTAATATAAAACTCAAAAGCATTCAATAAATACAACATTCCATAATAAAATCTTGACACAAAAGTTCTCAAATCAAATTCTTTTAATGCATTTATACAACTATCTAAAAAATGAATACATTCTTTTAAGTATGTATTGTTTAGGTTATGCATTCTTTCCATCACCTAAGACATAAACTTTAAATCCTTCTTTTTCCCAAGCTGCCCTATTTATTATATTTTTTGTATCAAAAATTATTTTATTTCTTACTTTTGAAGCAATATTTTTTATATCTTTTTCATTAAAATCTTTGTATTCATTGTGGTCTGCCAACACAACAATAATGTCAGCTTTATCAACAGCTTCATCTAAGCTATATAATGGAAATACAAAATTCTTTGCATAATTATCATAGCATTTAACTTCAAAACCATCTTCAATTAATTTTTTGACAACCTTTTCAGCAGGACTTTCCCTTGTATCATCTACATTTCCTTTATATGTTACTCCAAATATTGCCACTTTTCCAGTATCTTTTTTTATTATTTTTTTAATCTTCTCAACAACAAATAATGGCATGGAGTCATTTAACTCTCTTGCAGTTCTTATAAGCATAGCATTTTTTGATTTCTCTACAATAAACCATGGGTCTATGCTTATACAATGCCCTCCAACTCCAGGACCAGGTTTTAAAATATTAACTCTTGGATGTTTATTAGCTAAGCTAATTGCTTCCCAAACATCAATGCCAATTTCCTCTGCAATTTTTGCAAATTCGTTAGCTAAGGCAATATTAACATCTCTATAGGTATTTTCCATTAACTTAACCATTTCTGCTGTTTTGGCATCTGTTAAATATATCTTTCCAGTAACAAAGGTTTCGTAAATCTCTTTTGCCATCTCAGCAGATTTTTCATCAACTCCTCCAATAACTCTGTCGTTTTCAACCAATTCTTTTAAAATATTTCCAGGTAAAACTCTTTCTGGGCAGTGAGCTAAATAAATTTTTTTATCTTTTGATAAATTTTTATAAATATCATCAGTAGTTCCTGGGGGAATTGTACTCTCTATAATAATTAGATTTCCATCCTCAAGATAGGGCTTTATGTTTTCAATTGCTTTATGCAAATAACTTAAATCACATTTTTTCTCTCCATCACACTCTATGCAAGGAGTAGGCACACAAATAATATAAATATCTGCTTTATCTGGTTTTGTTTGCACTTTTAAATTTCCAGAGTTTATTGCTCCCTTAACTAATGTCATTAAATCCTTCTCTGTAGTTTTAAAGCTTAATTCTTTAATCTCTTTTACTCTTTTTCCATTAATATCTACACCTATAACATCAAATCCATGTATTGCTAACATTGAAGCTGTAGGTAATCCAATGTAACCTAATCCAATTACACATATTCTTTTTCCATTACCATTTTTCTTTACCATTATATCCCAATTTAGTGTTTTAGATTATTTATACTATACATAAAACCTTAAATAAAACCTTTGGTTATAGTTATCTTCACAGTAATATAAAAAAATAATTAGAAATAATTATAAAAAATATTTTGTGAGGGATTGTTATGGAAAAAATTGCAGTTTTAGCCTACTCTGGAGGATTAGATACAAGCTGTTGTTTAAAGTTATTGGAAGATAAGTATGGATATAAGGTAGTTTCAGTCTGTGTAGATGTTGGACAGCCAGAAGAAGAAATAAAGGAGGTTGAAGAGAAAGCTAAAAAACTTGGAGTTTTAAAGCACTATACAATAGATGCTAAGGAAGAGTTTGTTAAAGATTACATATTTAGAGCTATAAAAGCGAATGCAGTTTATGAAGGTTATCCATTATCAACAGCATTGGCAAGACCTCTAATAGCTTACAAAGTTGTAGAAGTTGCTTTAAAAGAGAATGCCGAGGCAGTAGCTCATGGATGCACTGGAAAAGGAAACGACCAATTCAGATTTGAAACAACCATAAGAATTAAGGCTCCTCACTTAAAGATTATAGCTCCTATCAGAGATTTAAACTTAACAAGAGTTGAAGAAATTGAGTATGCAAAAGAAAAAGGAATTCCAATCCCAACAGAAAGTAAAAAATATAGTATAGACGAAAACTTATGGGGAAGAAGTATTGAAGGTAGCGAGTTAGAAAATCCTGACTTTGTTCCACCAGAAGAGATATATGCATGGACTAAAAACCCAGTAGAAGATAAAGAAGAAGAGATTGTTGAGATTGAATTTAAAGAAGGAATTCCAATAGCCATAAATGGGGAGAAATTAGAACCTGTTGAGTTGATAAAGAAAGCTAATGAAATTGCAGGTAAGCATGGAGTTGGAAGAATAGATATTATGGAAGATAGAATTATTGGATTAAAATCAAGAGAAAACTACGAATGTCCAGGGGCTGTTTTATTATTAACAGCTCACAAAGCTTTAGAGCAGTTAGTTTTAACAAGAGATGAACTTAGATTTAAAGAGATAGTTGATAGCTTATATGGAGAATTGATTTATAAAGGATTGTGGTTTGACCCATTAAGAGAGGATTTAGATGCATTTATAGACAAAACTCAAGAAAGAGTTACTGGAACTGTAAAAGTTAAATTATTTGGAGGTACTGCAAGAGTTGTTGGTAGAGATAGCCCTTATGCATTGTATAGCAAAGAGATGGTTTCATTTGATGAAAAGGAGATTGACCAAAATGAACTTGCAGGAATGGTTAAATATCATGGATTGCAGGCAATGTTGTATGAGATGGTAAAAAATAAAAAAGAATAAATATTTATTTTTAACAATTTTTATTTTTTAAAATAGGACTTTCGCAGTTTATATATTAAATAAGGAACTTTGACACCTTTAGGTATCTATGATTTAATAAAAAATTTATTCCTGCGAAAGTCCTATTAAAAGTCCTTATGAATTAGTGAAGGCATAACACTTTTTTGGTATGCATATTTTGATGTCTTTTTTTCACAATATCCTATTTCAGCAGGAGAGTTTAATTTAAAAAATATTAACTGTCCAATTCTCATGTTTGGATATAATATAACTGGTTTATCATGAGCAACAATTTCTAAGGTAATCTTTCCTTTAAAGCCTGCATCAATAAATCCTGCTGTTTGGTGAGAAGTTAAAAATACCCTTCCCAAACTACTTCTACCTTGATAAAAAGAAGTAATATCCTTTGGAAGCTCTATGTATTCATTGGTAGTTCCTAAAACTCCTCCCTTAACAACATAATCTACATTATACTTTTCTTTGAAATAATTAATTTTTTCCTCACTTAAGTTGTAATTTAGCGGACAAACTAAAATAGATTTATTTATTTTTATTCTTTTGTAATTCAGTTGTTTTGATAAATCATAAACTTCGTCGTTATAAATTATAAATTCATCTCCCAAGGTTACATCGTAGGATGAAGGACCTAAAAACTCTTTGTTAAATGGCTCTATTGTTAATTTGTTATCTTTTATTAATTTAAGTATATCCTTATCACTTAGAATCATCACTTTCACCAATTTAGTGTAATATTAAAAAGATTGTATTCGAACTATAAAACATTTAAAACCTTTTTTAAATTTTATGTTTTTATATATAAATTTAACTATTTGGATTAACTTTAAATAAAAAAATAGAAATTATTGATAGCCAAGTATGGATTTATGAAAGTGTGTCGCTTAAATTCTCTAAGGTTTTAGTAGCATAATTACTAGTATTTCCTACAAAACTTTCCGCTTGCTGTCCAGAACTCTCTGCAGCTTTCTTTGCATTACTTATATAGTAGTATCCTGCAATTATCGCGACTAATACAGCCGCAGCAACTAAAATTCCAACTTCCATTGATAACTGTCCTTTATTTGATAATAATTTCTTTAAGAGTTTCATTATAATCACCTTTAGTTGGCTTTTTTAGACAATATTATAATTACCAACAATATAACCTACATAACCAATTTTAGATGTGAGATTATATATACTTTTCTATTTTTTAAACTATAAACTTCAGTCAATCTACAAGTTTGATTATAATGAATTATTTAACTTATCTATGTATCCTGAAGATTTGTTGTTGGTTATATTTATAAAATTTTCTGCCTTTTTACCCATGTTATTCATTTCATAAGCTAAATCTTTTAAAGAGGATATATAAAAATATGCTATAATTATGGCAGCCAATGAAGCTGAACTAATCAATACAATAATTTCAATTGAAGATTGTCCTTTATTGGACAGTAATTTTTTTAGAATTGTATTCATATATAACAGCTCCTTATTTTTCCTGATTCATTACCACCTTAAAGTTTTAGTGTTTTTTAGCTATATACAAACTAAATTTTCTACATCTTTTTTACATCTATAAAAATTCACCTATATCCTTAAATAAATATAAACATCATATTTCTTTCCATTTTCATCTAATGCAACGGTTTTCTCTCTAATGTAATAAACATTTAAATCTTCATAATCATCAAAAATTTCTAATTCGTTATCAGTAATATCTAATAATATAATACCATCAATATAACTATTTTCTTTTTTCCTAGCTCCATAATATCCAATTGTTTCATCAAAAAACTTTTCATAGCCATACACTCTACTTTTAATCATCTTTGGCACTCTATTTATCAATTCCAATAATCTCTCTTTTTTCATTAACTCTCCATAAGCGAATACATTACATGTTGCCATCTTTTATACCACCCCTAACTTTAACAGCCAATCCATAATCAAATTCTTTCAACTCAATGCCATTTAATATAACTGTTCCATAAGCTAAGAGTTCATCATTTTCATTAACGACCAAAACTTCTTCATAAGGTCTTAGTTCTTCATCACAATCAATAACAAATTTAGCAAATACATTTCTACCTTCTCTTGCAAATTTTTCAGCCTCTTTATTTACAACAACTCTATATTTTGGGAAAGGAATCTTTTTCCACAACAATTTAGCTCCTTTTTCAGAAGGTATTAAAAGATTGTCGTTACTTCTAATTGAGAATAAAATTTCTCCATTTTCATCTAAAACCTGCCTTAATCTACCTGTGGTTTTACTTCTAACAACCTTTATTTTATTCATTAGCTCATCATCAATTATGTCAAAACCATATTGATACTGTAACATCTTCCTAATCCTTAAAGCATCAGTATTGATTTTTTTTGTAGCAGAGAAATAATTTATGTAGTAGTTGTAAGTCATTATATCTAATATATTGTCTTCTCCAACTTTTTTCTTTAACCAATCAATAAATTCATCAACAAACCTCTTGTTTATTTCTTTTTCATAATCAAAAAGTTCAGGAATTTCATGTTGGGATAATGGGTAGATAGTATCTACATAATATGGAATAAACCCAAATACTGGATTTTTAATTAAAATATCTACATCTGTTTCAACTACATTTAAATTTTCATGATATGGCTTATCTACAGAGCTTGAAATGGTTGTTATATAAACTTTATTATATTTTATTCTCTTTAATCTCTTCTTATGCCTCAAAACCTCTGGTCTAAACATTGATTCAATGCCACTATAGAAGAAAGCAGATTTTTTAGTTACTGGGTCGAATTTCTCTATATAATCCATATACTTCCTAACAACTCTATAGCCCTCTAAAAGTTTTGGATGGCATCTACATCTCTCTTCAACTAACTCCCATAAGCTCCCATCTCTTATTGCCTGTTTTATTCTATTTATCTCTTCAAAAGTTACATATAAATTATGTTCTGCCAATAATCTTTCTCTATCTTTTTTATTTAAACTGCTTAATTCTTTTGGTGTATAAGATGAGCAAACAGGACAGGAACAAGGGAATGCCTTTAAATCTTTAATCTCTTCTAAGTGTAAGGTTCCTCTCTCAGTTAAGTATCTATCATCTTTAGCATATAAAGCATAAGCAGCAGAATCAAACAAATCACATCCTAAAGCAACAGCCAAAGCAAAGAACATTGGATGCCCACAACCAAATAAATGTACTGGCTTGTTTGTAGGTAGATACATCTTTGAGTTTATTATGATTTCAGCAACATCTCTGTATCTGTATTGTTCCATCAATGGAACAACAGCTCCAATTGGGTATATATCAAAGCCCAACTTAGCCATATCTTTAGCAGATTTTTGCCTCAAATCTAAATAGGTTGAACCTTGAACAGTTCCATTTAATAATAATTTAAATTCTTTCTCTTTTTTCAATTCTATTGATGCTTTAGCCCTCTTTAAAGTTTCTTCCAATTCTTTCTCAGCTCTTTCTCTATCAACATCTGGTGGAGTGGGGATGTCTAATATTGTTCCTACATCCACCCCAATCCTTTCTTGAAACTCTACAATTTCTAATGGCTCAACTTCAACGTCTCCATAAACTCCCAACTGAAAAGAACCACTATCTGTAACAATTACTTTATCAAAGCCAATTAATTTGTGAATCCCTTTTTCTTCAGCAATCTCTCTTAAATGTTTTGTTCTATAGGTTATGTATGAGTTTGTAATAATAACATCTGCCAATTTATTTATTAAATCCATTGATACAATCTGTTTTTTTGGATTTGGGTGAATAACAGGCATTATTGTGGGAGTTTCAATTTTCTTTCCATTTATGTTTAAGATTCCAATTCTTCCCATTGCATCCCTGTGTTTTATTTCAAAAGTCATCATTTTATCACAACACTTTAATTTGTTCTGTATATTTTTATTAAAAATTTCAAATTATTGATAATAAAAATTTTAGTTATTCCTGCGAAAGTCCTATAATTATTCATCTATTCTTTGAGTTCTTCTAACTGTGAAGGCAAATAATGCTGGTAAAATAGCTCCTCCTAAAATTGCCTCTGTTAAAGCTACATCTGGGGCTAATAATGCATAGTATAAATAAGCCATACACAAACCAGCAAAGCCAGATAGTATAATACATTTAATTAAATCTTTTTGTAAGAGGGAAGCTAAACTTGATAACAATGTCATTATTATAACTATGTAGTGTATGATTTCCATTTAGTTCACCTTACAATGTTTATCACTAATAATTTTATCACATAACCAATATAAAAAATTCTACTATTAAAATAATTAAAATAAAAAAGAGGGATTTTTATGGATTACTATGTTACACTATCCCCAGGGCTTGAAAAGATATCAAAAAATGAAATTGTATCTTTTGGAGGAAAAATTAAAGAGATTAGAGAAAACAAAGGCAGAATATTTTTTAGTGGTGATTTAGAACTGATTCCTAAAATTAACTACCTTTCAAGAACTATAGAGAGGTTAAATATCTTACTATATAAGGAAGAAATTCCAAACATATCCTTAGATGATATTTATGAGAGAGTTTATAATATTGATTGGACTAAATGGATTAGAGAAGAGCAGGCTTTTGCTATTCGCCCATTAAGAGCTGGAGAACATAACTTTACATCAATAGATATTGGAAGAGTTGCTGGAGAAGCTTTAATAAAATCATATCAAAAAGATAAAAATGTTAGGCTTAAAGTTAATTTAGATGAACCAGATGTTATTGTTAGGGTTGAGGTTATATTTGATGAGCTAATTATTGGAATTGATACAACGGGAGATACAGCATTAGATAAGAGAGGATATAGAGTCTTTAATCACCCTGCACATTTGAATGCCACTATAGCAGCATCATTAATTTATTTAAGTGATTGGAAAGATGATGAGATGTTATTAGACCCAATGTGTGGAAGTGGGACTATTCCAATAGAAGGAGCTTTAATAAAAAGAAACATTCCACCAGGAAAGTTTAGAGAGGAAAAATATGGGTTTAAGTTTGTTGATATTTTTGGTTATGAGCTTTTAAATAAAATAAAAAAAGAGATTGTTGAGAATAAAAATAACTATAAGATAATTGGATTGGATAAAAATCAAAAATATTTAAATGGAGCTAAAGAAAATGCCAAAAACGCTGAGGTTTTAGATACTATTGATTTTATTTGTGGGGATGCTACAAAACTGCATGAGAGATTTAATAGTGTTGATGTTATTATAGCAAATCCACCTTATGGTATAAGAATGGGTAATAAAAGAATGATTAAAAAACTATATGCTGAATTTTTATTATCATCAAAAAAAGTTATGCATGGTTCTTCTCGGCTGGTAGTTATAACTGCAGAAGATAAGATGTTTAGAGAAGCAGTAATAAAGAATAACTTTGAGATTAGAGATGAATTTAATGTTATGTTTGGTGGTTTAATGACAAAGGTGTTTTATCTAACTTTATAATATGACTTTCAAAGAAATAAATATATTATAAAGAAATAAATATATTATGATTGAATATAGACACCTAAAGGTATCAAAATTCTAAATTTAATATATAAACTGAGAATGTCCAATTAATAAAATCATTTGAGGGGAATGATGATTCAGGAAATAAAAAATTTTATTTATAAGTATTATATTGAACCAGCTGAGAAGGGAACTGGCTACAACTTAATCCAAGAAATAACTTATGGAATTATCTTAGCTTTGGCTCTGTATTTATTTTATAAAGCTCTAAGAAAGTTAAATATAAATATTGATGAAAAATTTGCAATTCCAGGGATTGTTTTTACTGTTTTAATTGCTTTAATGAGAGCTTTAGTTGATTGTGGATATATAGAAAGGACTTTTTTAACAATAACTCCAGGAATTGTATTTCTAATTGGTGGATTTTTTATATTGACTATTTTAACTACTGGATTGATATTTAAAGAGAATTATTATAAAGTATCTGCAATTGTTGGATTGATTCCATTGTTATACTTTTTTATTATATTTTTACAGCATGTAGTTCATTTAGAAGCAATATTATATGTTATAATTTTGGTAGGGGCATTTTATTATTTAATTAAATTTTTAGATAAAAAATTAAACTTGAATATTTTAACATCAAAAATTGACCATTATGTTATAATAGGGCAGTTAATTGATGCATCAGCCACAACTGTTGGGATTGGTATTTATGGTTATTGGGAACAACATCCAATTCCAAGATTGTTAATGGAAACTTTTGGAGTTTATTCTTTCATCCCTTTTAAACTTTTAGTAGTTTTATTAGCCCTCTATATTTTAAATAGAGAAGTTGAAGATAAAAATATAAAAAATATTATAAAACTCTGTATAATGGCTCTTGGATTAGCTCCAGGGCTTAGGAATTTATTTAGAACGGTTATGGGTGTATAAAACTTAATTTAAATTTTGGTGATTAAATGAAATTTATAATCTTTTTACCTTTGCTTATATCTGTGGGATTTATTATAGGAATATTAGGAAGTTTATTTGGGATTGGCGGGGGATTTTTAGTAGCTCCAATTTTAACATTTATTTTTGATTATTTTGGCATTCCAAATGGAATAAAATTTGCTATAGGAACATCATTATTTGTTGTATTTATAAACTCAATAATATCAATATTTAGGCATGCAAAAATTAAAAATATAAATTGGAAGGCATCAATAATAATTGGAACTATTAGCTTAATTTTTTCATACTTTAGTGGGTTTTTAGTGGTTAATTATATTGACTCTTATATTTTAAAAAAGATATTCGGGATTTTTTTAATATCAACTGCAGTATATTTAACAAAATCGCATCATATTGACAAAATTTCTGAGAGAGACGATAACTTAGCTCATTTTGTTTTTTGTGGAGTTATTACTGGTTTCTTATCTGGCTTATTTGGTATTGGTGGGGGAATTGTTATAATTCCAATTTTAGCAATGGCAAAATATCCTGTAAAAAGAGCTGTTGCAATCTCTGTAGGAGTAATTCCTTTAACTTCAGTTGGTGGGCTTGTCTCATATTTAATGGCTGATACAAAAAGCTATATTTACAATATTGGATATGTATCAATTCCAATAGCTCTAATTATAGCAATTCCAATAATATATTCTTCAAAATTGGGCATAATGATAAATCAGAAAATTTCTCCAAAATATCTAAGAATTATACTTAGTGCTATATTAGGAATAATGGGATTGGTTATGCTTTATTAGGACTTTTATATATTAAATTTGGAATTTTGACTCCTTTAGGTATCTATATTCAATAAAAAATTTATTCCTGCGAAAATCCTATTTAACACTCTTCTCAATAAACTCTAAAACCTTATCAAATCCTTCCATTGTCTTTAAACTTAATAAAACAACTTCTGCTTCAGGATTTATTTTTTTAGCATCATTTTTCATTTTATTTATGTCAGCTCCAACCGCTTCTGCCAAATCAATTTTATTGATTATTATTAAATCAGCTGTTTTCATAATTCCAGGATGTTTTTCTATTGTATCATCTCCTTCAGTTGTGGATACAACGACAATTCTTTTATGAGTTCCCAAATCAAAATCTGCTGGACAGATTAAATTTCCAACGTTCTCTATAAATAACAAATCAATTTCTTCTAAGTTTAAATCCTCTAAGGCATGTCCTACTAAATGAGCATCTAAGTGACATTCTTTACCTGTATTTAAAGGAACAACCTTGGCTCCATGCTTTTCCATTCTTTCAGCGTCAAATTTTGCTATAACATCCCCAGCAATACAGGCAATTCTATATTTATCTTTTAAATTATCAATTAATTTTTCAATTAATAAGGTTTTTCCACTACCTATGGCTCCCATGAAGTCAAAAGCAACAACTCCATGTTTATCTAAGAGTTTTCTATTTTTATCAGCCAATCTTTTATTTGCCTTTAATATATCTTTGGCAATGTCTAAAACCCCTACAATGTGCATATCCATCACCAAAATTTTATTCTTCTTCCTCTTCTTCAACATCATCATAATTTGGATTCATCTTTTCATATAACTCATCAACTTCACTTTTCTTCTTCCATAACTCAAATTTAGTCCTTTTAATTTTTTGTCTCTCTCTTTCTAAAAACTTAAAAGTTTTTGCATGTGAAGCTCCTCTTAAAAGCATTTCAACAGCTTCCTTAGCTATTTGAACTGGTTCATGCTCTCCAACTATTGCAACTGTTTTCCCATAAACAGATACGTTTGCTCCTGTTAGCTCCTCTATATACCTCCTTGACTTTCCTTCTTTACCAATTACTCTTCCTTTTAATCTTCTTACACCATTTTCAGAGCTTGTATAATCTTCAATATCAATAACTTCTAAAATATATTCATCACTAACTAATTTTAGAGCAATTTCTGGATTAAACCCTCTACCAATAGCTCTAACTATATCTTTCGCTTTCCAAACAGCTAAAGGGTCTTTCTGCTTATCAGTTCCATAAATGGTTACAGTTCCATCTTCGTCAATCTCTAACTTAACTCCCAACTCTTTTTCAATGGTTTTTTTAACATTTCCTTTTTTTCCTATTAAAACTCCAACTCTTTCTCTTGGAATTTTTAAAATCTCAATATTTTTATCTTGTCCAATATTTCCAAACACCATTTTTATCACCAAAAAATAAAAATTAAGATTAAAATTAAATAGGACTTTTGCAGGAATAAATATATTAGAATAAGAGAAATTCTTATTTACAATTGCTTAATCATCGCTTCGTCAATTGGGTCAATCTCTTTTCCAGTGATGTATCTATACAGCTCCTTATAATTACAATCTACTTTCTTTCTTCTAAAGAAATTGCATATATTTATGCAATCCCTAATTAATAGAGGATGAGCTAAGGGATGTTGAGTTATAACACTCTGAGAAAAATCTATAAACACAGGTTCATCATCTTTAACTAATATGTTGTATTCACTTAAATCTCCATGAACCAATTCTCCCTCTTCATAAAGTTTTTTCATACTCTCTTTTATGATTTTAAAATATCTCTCCCAATCTAAATCTTGCATATCTTTTAATTTAGGAGCAGGAATTCCTCTATAACCAACAAAATCCATAACTAATACGTTTTCTCTCCTTAACCTTGCCTTTGGGGCATTGATAATTTCAGAAGCCCTTCTTAAATTTCTAAATTCTTTTTCAACCCATGCATGGATTATCTGCCTTCTACTACTCTTTCTTAAATGAAATCTTGGGTCTCCTTGTATGTATTTGCTCATTGTTTTAAAATCGCATGTAGCAACTCTATAAACTTTAACAGCTCTGTAAAACTTTCCTTTTCGTGCTTTAAATACAACCGCCTCTTTTCCAGAATTAACTATCCCTATATATTCCGTTAAATGTTTTCCAGCCAATAAACTAAATAGAGTCATTAAAGTTCTTTTATCAAAAACTTCATTAGCAGTCTTTAAATCTTCTAAAAACTTCTTTTCTTTTTCTAAAATTTCTTTTTGGTATTCTTTATCCAATTGAAATTCTTCCTTTTCAGTTAATAATTTATTCATCTCTTCATAAATATTTTCAATGTTTTTAGCTATATCCATCACCTTTATAATAACTCATCTAAGTACCCTTTCCTTTTAAGCCATTCAACTTGTGTTTTTGTGTATCTCCAAATGATATCGCACTTTTGGTCTCCTTGAACTTCCCATGGTTTTACAATAACGATATCTCCCTCTCTAACCCAAATTCTATTCTTTAATCTTCCTGGAATTCTTCCTAATCTTGTTTTTCCATCTAAACATCTAACTCTAACTCTACTAGCCCCTAACATTTGCTCTATAATACCTAAAATCTCATTTTCTTCTTTTTTTGGAATTCTTACTCTAATTTGCTGTTCTTGTTGTTCTGTCATTAGTATCACCTTTTTACTTTTTTGTGTTTTGATGTTAATAGTTTTATGAGATTTTATTAAAGATGAGTGTTTCAAAAACATAGATTTTTGTGTTATTAAAGTATTTATTTTATATATTGCTCTCTGTATATATATGTTTGTTCATAGTTTATTTAAATAGGACATTTGCACTTTTTCCATATAGAGCTTAATTTATTTTGCACAAAACTATAATTTTCTTTATTGAAGGTGAGATAAAATGATAAGTAGAGAAGAGGCTATTAACTTCCTTAATTCTACATCTTATGAAGAGATATTAGATAAATTAACTCAAATTAACAATTTATTTAAGAGAGAATATATAACTTACTCAAAAAATGTCTTCATTCCACTATCAAAGTGGTGCAGAAATAAATGTGGATACTGCATTTTTAGAGAAGATAAACCAAGTTTAATGAAACCAAATGAAGTTAAAGAAATTTTATTAAAGGGAGATAAGTTAGGTTGTAGAGAGGCTTTATTTACATTTGGGGAACATGTGGATGAGAATAAGGATATTAAAGAGCAGTTAAAATCTATGGGTTATGATAACATATTAGAATATCTCTACGATTTAGAGGAATGGACTTTAAATAATACTTCTTTATTACCTCATACAAATTGTGGAATCTTAAATTATGATGAGTTAAAGATGCTTAAGGAAGTTAATGCATCTATGGGTTTGATGTTAGAAAATGCTTCAGAGAGATTAATGAATACAGTAGCACACAAACACAGCCCTGGAAAGCATCCAAAGTTAAGGATAGAGATGATTGAAAATGCTGGAAAGTTAAAAATTCCATTTACAACTGGTTTGTTAATTGGTATTGGAGAAACTAACGAGGAAATTGTTGATTCTCTCTTTAAAATAAAAGAAATCCATGAAAGGTATAAACATATTCAAGAAGTTATAATTCAAAACTTTAGAGCTAAGAAAGGCATTCCTATGGAAAATTATAAAGAACCTTCTCCTATAAAAATGTTAAAGGTTATTATTTTGGCAAAGTTGATTTTAAAAGATATTTCCATCCAAATACCTCCAAATTTAAATAGAGAGACAGGACAGTTATTTTTATTGGCAGGAGTTGATGATTGGGGTGGAGTTTCTCCACTAACAAGGGATTATGTTAATCCAGAGGCTGAGTGGCCAGAGATAAGAGAGTTGAGAGAATGGACTGAAGAATTAGGGTTGAGGTTAAAGATGAGATTGCCAGTTTATGATAAATATATAACTGAGGGATGGTTAAGTGAGAAAGTTTATAATAAGATTATTGAAATGGGATGGTTAAAGGAATAGCGTTCTCGATTATCGATACCTGCTTTTTTAAAATGTTTTCATATCTATTTTTTAATATTTGCAGAGCCTTATAAGTTGATTTTCCATCTAATGTTAAAATCTCTTCTTTTCCTCTTTCCATATATTTAACATAAGCCATGTTTTCATCAAAACTTATAGTTAAAGATATAAACTTATTTGAACTTAAAATGTCTTTTAACATCTCCTCATAGACATTATTACCACAGAATAAATTTAACTTAGCAATTTCATTTATATCCTCATCTTCAATAAGTTTTTTTATCTTTTCATACTCAGAAATTATTAACTCTAAATTATCCACCAATTCCTTAAAACTTTCAGCTCTTTCAATTAAACAAATAAATCTAATTTCAATTTTTCCTTTTCCTTTCCATCTCCACTCTCTATTTTTCCAATCTTTAATTTTTTCTTTAAGTTCTTTGAGATTTATATCCATAATTTCACCAAAAAACCATAAAGTATTTATCCACATAAGTGGGAAATTATTCCTAATAAAATATTATTAGGTGGAAATATGATTAAAATTTTGGTTGATAACATGGCCTATAAAAAATTTTTTGCCCAACATGGATTTTCAGCTTTAGTAGAAGTTAATAATAAAAGAATTTTATTTGATGCTGGTCAAAATCCAATAACTTTGAGAGAAAACCTAAAATTGTTTAATGAAAAGGAAGGATTTGATTATATCGTTTTATCTCATGGGCATTACGACCACTGCGATGGACTAAAATATGTCATAGAGAATGATTTAATTAATGGGAAGGTTATAGCTCACAAAGATGCATTCTTAGATAAATACTACGGTAATAGATATATAGGGATTGACAAAGAAATAAAAGATTATTTGCTAAAAAAAGCTGATTTAGTGTTTATTGAAAAACCTTATAGAATAGATAAAGATAGTATTGTTTCAGGTTATATCAAAAGGGAACATGAATATGAGATGGAAGAATTTCAGTGTATTAGAGATGGGAAGAAAGTAAAAGATAATATAAACGATGATATGTTTTTGATAGCCAAAGGAATTTTGATAACTGGATGTTCTCACAGTGGGATTATTAATGTAATTGAATATGGAAAAAAGTTAAGTACAATTAGAGGGGTTTTAGGGGGTTTTCACTTAATAGATATTTCAGATAACTATTTAAATAAAGTTGTTAATTATTTCAAATCCCAAAACTTCTGGTTTATGCCTATGCATTGCACTGGATTTAAAGCTTTAACAAAATTATCACAATTAAATAACTTTGTTTATGGACATGTTGGTAAAATCATTGAGATTTAGGGGCTGATTATGAGAGAGGTTGAAAAGCCATTGATTTTGAGTATTATTGGAAATATTCTTTTAGGAGCAATAAAAATAATAGTAGGATATGTTTATTCAAGTATATCTTTAATTTCTGATGGGATACATTCATTATCTGATGTTATAACAAGTGTTATAGCAATTATTGGTGTGAAGATAGCATCAAAGCCAGCAGATGAATCCCATCATTTTGGACATTCAAGATTTGAATGCCTATTCTCTTTTTTTACTGGTTTAGCTTTATTTTTCACAGCATATGAGATTGGGAAGTTTGCGGTAGAAAGAATTATTTATGGGGATGTAATTGAGGTAAATACTATAATGGTTGTAGTAGCTATTTTATCAATAGTTGTTAAAGAGTTAATGACTCAATACTCTTTATTTGTTGGAAAAAAGCTAAATAGCCAAGTTTTAATAGCAGATGCCTATCATCATAGAAGTGACGCTTTAAGTAGTATTGTAGTTTTAATTGGGTTGTTATTGCAAAAATTTGGAATCTATTATGGAGACGCTATAGCTGGGATAATAGTGGCTTTTATGATAGCAAAAGTAGCTTTTAATATATGTCTAACGAATATGCACTATTTAACTGGAAGAGCCCCATCTGAAAATTTCTTTGAAGTTATTAAAAAAGAAGCTTTGAATGTGGATAAAGTTATTGGAGTGCATGATATAAAAGCTCATTATGTGGGACCAAAGATTCATGTTGAGTTACATGTAGAAGTTCCTTCAAACATTTCAGCAAAAGAGATGCATGATATTGAGGTAGAGGTTAAAAATAGATTAGAAAGCTTAGATAACATTGAGAAAGCTTATGTTCATGTGGATATTGTAGATTAATTTTTAATTTTTGTTGAATATTGAATTTGAATATTTAAAATAATAAATAAAAATTTCCAAAATAAAATTATGATGGGCTCGAGGAAATACAAACGAAACTTTTAGAAAAAGTTTCATCACCATAGGGCTTCGCCCTATTGGTATACCCAAGATGCATTGCTTCCTAAAGGAAGCAATGCCTCATAATGGACATTAATTGCCCCTTTTAGGGGCAACTTAATGGACGTGGTGTATAGCAATAGAGGGTTTCCCTCTATGCTTTTAGAAAAAGTTTCATCAAAAAAATTCAAATATAACAATCCATCCGTCCAAAAATAAAATGGTGGGCTCGGGGAGATTCGAACTCCCGACCACCGCCGTGTCAGGGCGGCATCATAGCCATCTAGACCACGAGCCCACGACCACAAGCGAAATTAAAGTATGTATAACTCATATATAAACTTTTCGGTTTTGTAGATATAATTTAAATATATAAAAATACATAAACACGTTTTTATTTTGATAATTTTCAATTTAAATAAAAATCCTATCTTAAAAGTTAGTTTTTGTTATCCGATATAATACCAAATTATAAATATAATTAGAGATTAAAATAACTAAAGAGTTAAAATTTAAGAAAGTGTTTAAGAGTTTAATATAGATGGGGAGTTAAAATGGTGGGGGATATTCCAGTTTTACTTATCATGAAGAAACCAATAATAGTTAGTGGGGATGTATCCGTATATGATGTTGCAAAACTTATGGTTAAAGAAAATATTCCCTGTGTTCTTGTAGTGTGTGGAAAACCAAATTGTGAGAGTATTGAAGTAGCTACAGATAAAGATATAATAAAGAAAGTATTGATTAAAAAGTTACTTCCAGATAAAATAAAAGTAGAAGAAATCTCTTCAGAGAGGTTAATTACAATTCCACCAGACACTACGGTTGATGAAGCTTTGAAAATTATGAACAAATATAAAACTAAAGAGTTGTTTATTGTAGATGAAGGGAAAATTGTGGGAGTAATAACAGAAGATGATATAACAAAAGTTACTCCTGAAATTATATCTACTTTAAAAGAGCTTGTAAATTACTTATTGGAAATTATTGACGAAGTTATTGGTGAAAAAAATAATAATAAATCATCAGAAATCCAAAAAACAGATTCAAATGATGATAAAAAAGAAAATAATAACAAACTTAAGTTAAAGAAAGTAAATAAAGTCCCAAATAATATAAATTAGGTGAAAAATTTGGTTAAGGTAAAAATTTGTGGAATCACTAATGAAGAAGATATGGCATATATATCAAAAAGGGTTCATGCTGTTGGAGTTATAATAGATGTCCCTGTAAAAACTCCAAGAAAAATATCGTTGGATAAAGCTATAGAGTTAAAAAAATATATTGCTCCATTTACATCATTAGTCTCTGTATTAATGCCAAATGATATAAGGGAGGTTTTAGAAATATACAAAAATTTAAAACCAAATGCTATACAGCTACATGGATTTGAGAGCTTAGATTTTGTTAAAGAGATAAGAAATCTAAAAAATAATGGAAAATTAAATGCTGATATAATTAAAGTTATCCACATACCTAAAGATGAAGAGATAGATTTTAAATCTTTATTAAATACTGCTAAAGAATATGAAAAATATGTTGATGCAATTTTGGTAGATACAAAAATAGAAAATATAAAATTTGAAGGGAAGATTCATAATTGGGCAGTATCTAAAAAATTGAAAGAATCTTTAGAAAAACCTTTAATTTTAGCAGGTGGTTTGAATAAGGATAATGTATTAGAGGCAATAAAGACAGTTAAACCTTACGCTATAGATGTATCTTCCTCATTAGAATCTTATGGAGGAAAGAAGGATTTAAAAAAAGTAGATGAATTTTTAAAGGTTGTTAAAATGGTTTAAAAATAATAAAAAATGATATAATAGTAATAAGAATCTATTCTTTTGGAAGTTCTATGTTCATCAATAGCTCTTTTATTTTATTTACAATTGGCATTGGATTATGGAAAGCTCTCGCAGTATAAACCTCTATATTATTGTTTTTTAGAGTTTCAACGTAATCTTTATTTATTTGTTTTCCAAAGACAATGGCATAAGTGTCTTTGTTATATTTGGTTTTGTATGTTACTGTATAGCTAACTCCTCCATCATTATGGACAAAGGCAATTATTTTATCAATTCCTTCTATTCCAGTTATGCCATCATCAATACCTACTGCTCCAACACCTTTTAAATAGTGTTTATCATCATCAGCAACCTCTAAAAGCTTTATTGCTGCGTGATTTGCAGCTATAATAACATTATCTCCTCTTTTTTTCAATTGGTTTATTAAATATAAAACAGAAGGAATTAATGCTGGTGGTTCAGGACATCCAACTATAACTAATATATTCATGTTTTCACCAGAATTTTAGTTTTGATAATAAACTCTTTTTATTTTTCTCAGTTTCTTCTTTTTCCTCTTCTTTTATCTCTTCAAGGTTTATTTTTAAAACAAAAGTTCCATGACATGGTTTTGTATAAGGGAATATTATATAATTATCCTCATATGCTACAGGAATTGGTGGAAGTCCAATTAAGAAAACTCCTTTAAAAATTTCATCTCCTGCGTTCATCTCTCTAACGTTTTTAAAATTTTTTCTTATAAATTCTGCACAGTCCTTAAATCCTCCTTTGTATAGAATTTCATAGTTCATTTTATCAATACATACCATACTCTCTACCTGAAAAGTTTTATTGATTCCAAAAGCATAATATATGATTTAAAAAACTTATTTCTGCAAAAGTCCTATAATTTCGTCTTTATTTGGTTTTACTATTCCTTTTTCAGTTATAATTGCAGTTATTAGCTCAGGAGGAGTTTTATCAAATGCATAGTTATAGCAACCAACACCTTCAGGAATTATTCTAACTCCATCAATATATGCTACTTCTTTCTCGTCCCTCTCTTCAATAATAACATCTTCTTCATTACTTTTTAAATCAAACGTTGATAAAGGAGCAGCTACATAGAAAGGAATTCCATGATATTTAGCTAAAACTGCCAAACTATAGGTTCCAATTTTGTTATATACAGTTCCGTCTGCCAAGATTCTATCTGCCCCAACTATAATTTTATCAATCTCTCCCTTTTGCATTAAAAAGCCAGCGGTATTATCTGTTATAACCTTAACAGGAATACCTTCATAACTTAACTCAAAAGCGGTTAGCTTAGCTCCTTGCAATCTTGGTCTTGTTTCATCAGCTATAACTCTAATCTTTTTTCCATTGTAGAAGGCAAATCTAATAACACTTAAAGCAGTTCCATAGGCAGATGTAGCTAAAGCTCCAGCATTGCAGTGGGTTAAGATAGTATCTCCATCTTCTATAAGTTTCTCTCCAATCATTCCAATTTTTCTGCAGGTTTCTATATCTTCCTCATGAATTTTCTTAGCTTCATCTAAGATTGATTTTCCTTTTTTGTAAGCTTCTAAGCATCTATCCAATGCCCAAAATAGATTAACTGCAGTAGGTCTTGTATTCTTTAAGATGTTGTATGCCTTAGAAATATCATCTCCTCTAATTTCAGCTAAAGCCAATCCATAAGCTGCAGAGACACCAATAGCAGGAGCTCCTCTAACAACCATATCCTTTATGGCAAATGCAACATCTTCATAATTTTTGCAGATAAAATACTCCAATTTGTTTGGAAGCTTCCTTTGGTCTATTAAAATTAGCTCTTTTTTATCATCATCCCATATTATTGGTCTTAAATCTTTCATTTTATCACTTTAAGCTTTTTTAGGTAGTATTTGCTATAAATTGTCCCAGCTGTATTGTGAGATAAAACTCTATCTTTAACAATAAATGTAGTCGTTGGAGCTTTTGAATATTTTTGGAATAGAATATCATGTCCTATACATAAACCAACAATAATATTTAAATCAGTTCCAATCTCATTTAAAATTTCTGCCTGGGCTATAGGATTACACATTGCCTCTTTGTTATTATTGTTAATTTTTTTCAACTTTAAAACATCTTTATCAATTCCACAAACTTTGCAACAAACAGAATAGGTGTCAAAATGTTGAGCCAATATTTCATCTAATATTTTTGCTTCGTTCTCTAAACCAATACAAAAAGCAATACCTATCTTTTTATAATCCATAAGTTTGCAGAATTCTATAATCTCTTCCAACCTCGTTTTTTTCATGTAATATGTAGCCTCTATATAAGAAGAAACTTTAGCTATTTTTAAATTGTCTTCTTTTTTATATTCATCTAAAATTTTTTTTGTTATATCCTTTTTACAGTTTTTTCCAGCATAGCAAAGTTTTTTAATACATTTGGAGCATTTCATAATCAACACCACATAGTTGGGATGTGTATGAGAGTTGATACATTTATATTTTTAATTTTTATATTTGTGGGCATTCTAATGCTAATATTTGTAGTTAGCTTATCTGAAGCTATCCATGTAATAGAATGGAAAACTATAATATCTTTGTTTTATTTAATGGTTATTGTAAATGTTCTAAAAGATTCAAAATTTTTAGATTATGTTTCTTTGATTGTTATAAAACATTCAAGTAGAGTATTTATTACTTTAATAACCTTAACATTAATTTTGTCAATGATAATAACAAATGATGTTGTTTTGTTTGTTATAATTCCTCTCACATTAATTTTATTTAAATATATAGAAGCTAACAAAAAAGACCTTGAAAAACTTATAATATTTGAAGGAGTATCTGCAAATATTGGGAGTAGTTTAACTCCAATAGGCAATCCTCAAAATCTATTTTTATATCATTTTTATAATATAGAGGCTTTTGAATTTATAAAAAATATGATTCCTTTTGAAATTCTTGGAATCTTAATTATTTTGCCATTTATAGAGTTTAAAAAATATAATTGTAAGATAAATGTCGAGATTGAGTTTAAAAAAGAGTGGATAATTTATCTTATAATCTTTATGCTGATTTTACTCTGCATCTTTGGATTTTTAAACTTCATTTATTTATTTCCAATAATTTTGGCAATTATTTTAATTAAAAAACCAAAAATTGATTATTTGTTTTTATTAACATTCATCTTTTTATTTATAGATGTTTATGGGATTAAAAAATTAGATATAATAAATTTGTTTCATATAAGAGGAGATGATGTGATGTTAATGGTTTATTCATCATTATTATCCCAAATTATCTCTAATGTACCAACAACTGTTCTTCTCTCAAATATCTACGATAATTGGCTTCCAATAGCTTATGGTGTAAATGTTGGTGGGAATGGAACTTTAATATCTTCATTTGCAAATTTGATAACGTTAAGATTATCTAATAGGGAAGTTGGTGTAGTAAGGTTTTTATTAATTGGAATGTTAATTTATATAATGCACTTGGTAGCTTTAACATTATATCTCAAAATATTTTAAAGGTAAAAAGTTTGTGAAAAGAGAAAATGGTTAAAGATAGGAATCTGTCCTACATGGACGATTATAGACAAATATCCATGTTGGGTAATATCTTTCCTGATAAATTTAAATTAATGGTAGATTACTAAAAAAGATTAATCATAAGTTGAAATTAAGTTGAAATATAGTATCTTAAACTAAAAAATTCTCTCAACATTTTGCTAAAGTTATATTTAGTACTAAATGAACAACAACTCCAATTAATATTGAAATTCCAAAATTTTTCCATTTTTTATATGATAGGAATACAAATATTAGAGCAATTATATTTACACTTAAACTCTCCAACTTAATTGGAAAAGACACTAACGAAGTAACAAAAAGTGCAGAGATAATGGCAGATGATGAATAAGCAAAAAATTCATTCACACCTTTTAATTTTTTAAATCGTGTATTAAATATTATTGGCAACAATCTCATTAAATATGTCCCAATTGAGACAACCAATATTGCTAAATAATGTTTCATGTTATCCCATTCTTATTTTTTATTTTTAACACTACCAACGGGCTTAAAATACCTGCAACCAATATGCCAATTGATGGATAACCAAAATAATAAAACACCAACGCAATCACTCCTCCAAGTATTGCAGATAAACCTAATTTTTTAAGATTTGGAACTAATAAGATAAAATACAATGCTGTTAATGAAAATAATAATGAAGGATAGAGAATTTCATTGGATAATAATATATAGCCTCCAAAAATTCCCACTAATGTTCCTAAAATCCACGATAAATAACTCCCAACCTCCAAACCTAATATATATTTTTCATCCATTTCCTCTGAGGCTATAGAAGAGGCAAAAACTTCATCTGTCAGTCCAAATGCAGTTATAAATGGCTTTTTTAACTCAAACTTCTGGGAAATTATATAGGAATAAATTATATGTCTTAAATTTAAAATTAAGGCAACAGATACTGCATCAATAACTGAATAAGGCAATAGAGAAATTAAAGCAAACTGACTCGCTCCTGCGAAGATTAAAGCAGAGATTAAAAATACCTCAACCTTACTAAACCCTAAAGCTAATGCAGAGACACCAAAAGTAATGGCAACTGGTAAATAACCAATAGCTATTGGAAAACTCCTAATTAACCCTCTTTTAAACATATTTTCAACCTAAAATAAATTTTTAATTTTCACAATTTCCATAGGAAAATAATATAATACAACAATTGCTGAAACTTCCTCATCCAATGCCTTATAGATATGTGGAACATCCCCACAAAATTCAATCTCCTCTCCAACTTTCAAACATTTTGGAGAACTTTTAGAGCCAGTAATCATCTTTCCCTTAATAACCAAAACCTTCTCAATAACTCCTTTTTTATGGGGTTTTGCTTCTCTAATGCTATTTGGCTTTAATTTCATTAAATAAACTTCAATTTTTGGTTTTCCTTCGGATTGCTCTATGAGTTTAACAGTAATCCCAGATTCATCAACCTCATTAAACTCTTTTGGTAGCAACTCTCCAAAAGGAACATTTAACGCATCTGCTATTGCCCATAGTGTTGAAATTGTTGGATTTGCATTTCCAGATTCTATGCTTGATAACGTTGATTTTGAGATTTTAGCAAGTTCTGCGAGTTTAGATAACGATATTCCCCTCTCTTTTCTTAATTTTGATATTTTATCTCCAATAATTTTTGAGATGTTGTTGTTCATTATATCACACATTTTGTATATATTGTTCGTTATATAGAACAAAAAATATATAAAGTTTTTTCTTACTTAATTTTTTAAAAAATTTGAAATTATATAATTAAATAATTAACAATCTTAATTAACACAGTTTAATGAGATGATGTTTATGAAATTAAAAGAAGAAGCCATAAAGTTAGAGAGTGATTTAATAAAAATCAATTCAGTTAATCCTTCATTTGGAGGAAATGGAGAGAAAGAAAAAGCAGAATATGTTAAAAACAAATTAATGGAATATGTTAAAAAATATAATATAAAAAATTATACTCTAAAAGAATACAATGTAATTGACAAATACAGTATTGAAAGACCAAATATAGTTTTTAAAATAGATTTCAATAGAGATAAGACATTACATATTATTTCTCATTTAGATACTGTTCCAGAAGGAGATATTAGTTTGTGGGATACAAATCCTTATGAACCAGTTATTAAAGATGGAAAAATTTATGGAAGAGGAGCAGAGGACAACCATAAAGGAATAGTTTCTTCTCTACTATTATTAAAAATGATTTTTGAAAATAATATTAAGCCAAAATACAATTTATCATTAGTTTTTGTCTCTGATGAAGAGGATGGAAGTGAATATGGCTTAAAATATCTATTGGATAACTTTGAGGATGAGATATTTAAAAAAGATGATTTAATTATAGTTCCAGATTTTGGAACACCAACTGGAGAATTTGTAGAGATTGGAGAGAAGGGCATTTTATGGATAAAATTTAAGATTAGAGGAAAGCAGTGTCATGGTAGCACACCTGAAAATGGGTTAAATGCTGATATAGTTGCTTTTAACTTTGCAAATGAGTTATACAACAATTTATACAAAACATTTAACAAAATTAATCCAATATTTTTGCCAGAGTATTCAACCTTTGAACCAACGATATTAAAAAATAAAGTTGAGAATCCTAATACAATTCCAGGATATGTTGAAGTTGTTTTTGACTGCAGAATTCTGCCAAATTATAAAATGGATGAAGTTTTAGAGTTTATAGAAGATTTTATTAAAAACTTTGACTTTAAAAAATATCTTAAGTATTATGATAACTCAATAGAGGCAACAATAGAGTATGAAATATTAAAAGCAGAGAATCCAAACTATACAGATGAAAATGCAGAGATTATTAATGAATTGAAAAAAGCTATAAAGAATGTTTTAAATAGAGAGGCGAAGCTTTGCGGAATGGGTGGAGGAACTGTTGCGGCATTTTTGAGATATAAGGGTTATAAAGTAGCTGTTTGGGGGATTGGAGAAGAAACTGCTCACCAACCAAATGAGCACATTAAAATAGAGGATTTGATTAAGATGGCTAAAGTGTTTTACGAGATTTTGAAATAATTGTTGGTGAAGTTAAATGCATATAATAAAAATTGGTGGTTCTTTAACTTATGATGCAGAGCCATTATTAAAAGCATTGAAAAACTATGCAAAAGAAAATGATAAGAAGGTAGTTGTTATTCCTGGAGGAGGAGAGTTTGCAAATATCGTTAGAAAGATAGATAAAAATCTAAAAATTTCTAACTCTTTATCCCATAAGCTTGCTATAAAATGTATGGATTTGGTTGGAGAGGTTTATGCTGAAATTGGGAATATAAAAGCTTACGATACACTATTTGATTTAAAAAGAGAGATAGAAAAAGAAAAAATTGCTGTTATATTACCTTCAAAAATTTTGCTATCTACTGATATGGCTGAGCATTCTTGGGCTATAACATCAGATTCATTAAGTTTATATATAGGAAAGTTATTAGATGTTAGGGAAGTTATAATAGCTACAAATGTTGATGGTATATATGACAAATTCCCAGAAGGGAAACTATTAAATATTATTAATGCAAATGACATTAAAGGTTTAACATCTGTAGATGAGACCTTTCCAATTCTTTTAAAACAATTTAAAATGAACGCTTACGTTGTTAATGGCAAATATCCAGAGAGAGTTATAGATATTTTAGAAGGAAAACACAACATATATACAAAAATTATCGGAATAGGTAAATTATAAACCTGATATGTACTTAAGAGGCATTGCTTCCTTTAGGAAGCAATGCATCCGTTTTGATGAAACTTTTACTAAAAGTTTCATATAAAAATTATTGGGTGGGAAAGATGAAATACATTTGCATAAGCTGTAATGCTGAGATTGCACCAAGAGAGAAATCAACAAAATTCCCATGTCCAAACTGTGGAGAAGTAGAGATTGTAAGATGTGAGAGATGCAGAAAATTAAACAACCCATACAAATGTCCAAAATGTGGGTTTGAAGGCCCATAAATCTAAATTTCAATAATATGTGGTGAGAAAATGGCAGCTGTATTAGCAAAAATAAAAATTATGCCTACAAGTCCAGAAGTTAATAAAGAAGAGTTAAAAGAGAAGATTAAAGAGGTATTAGAAAAACAAGATGTTGCTATAAGGGGATTATTTGATGAGCCATTAGCTTTTGGTTTATACGCTATATACACCGTTATTGAAATGGAGGAAAGAGAAGGAGGAACAGAGCCAATAGAAAATGCTTTAGCAGAGATTGACGATGTTGAGAGCGTTGAAACAGTAGAAGTTTCATTGGCATAAATTTTAATACTTTTTTTGAATATTGGGCTGAAAATTGTTTTTGTTTTATTGTTTCCTATTTATTCGTAAATTATATATAACACTTTAAAAATTTTATATTCTTACATTCTAAAATCTCTAACTGCCGTTGATGAGATATTCATAAGTTTAAATAGCATAAACAGGCAAATGAAAATGATAACAAATATAGAAAATAGAAAAATCCCAGGATGCTCACAATTTGATATTTATTATTTTATGGCATTCTGGGTTGTTATGGTTGAGCACTAATAAAAGTAATATAAACTTCTTACAGTTAAGTAAGCTTAAGGGTGATATTGATGGCTAAATTAAAATATAAGATACAAGTCAATCCTGAAAAAACAGCAAGGGCTATGGGAAGAAATATTCCAATATCAAGAAAACATGCAAGAGAGATATGTAAATCAATAAATGGAATGAAATTGGATGATGCTATAAGGTTCTTAGAAGATGTTATTGCAATGAGAAGACCTGTTCTCTTTAGAAGACACTGCAAGAAAGTAGGGCACAGAAAAGGTAAATTAGGATGGCCTGCTGGTAGATACCCAGTTAAAGCAGCTAAGGCAATCTTAAAGATATTAAACTATGCAAAGGCAAATGCTGAATACAAAGGTTTAAATGTAGAAAAATTGAGAATAAAACATATCTCAACAAACAAGGGAATAACAATCAAAAGATACATGCCAAGAGCATTTGGTAGAGCTACACCTAAATTCCAAGAAACAGTTCATATACAAGTTATCTTAGAAGAATACCACTAAAAAAATAAGATATAAAGGTGGAATAGATGATTGAGAGAACATTTGTTAAAGAAAATGTTAAGAGATTGTTAATTGATGAGTACTTTAAGAAAGAGTTAAGTAGAGCGGGATACAGCCACTGCGATATAAGAAAAACACCTATAGGAACAAAAATTATCATCTATGCTGAGAAACCTGGTTTTGTTATTGGTAGAAGAGGTACTAGAATTAGAGAATTAACAGAGAAATTAGCTAAGGAGTTTGGTGTTGAAAAACCACAAATTGATGTTAAACCTGTTGAAAATCCTGATTTAGATGCTCAAGTTGTTGCTCAAAAAGTAGCTCAGTCATTAGAGAGAGGGTTACACTTTAGAAGAGTTGGGCATACAGCTGTAAGGAGAGTTATGAACGCTGGAGCTAAAGGGGTTATAGTTATTATCTCAGGTAAATTAACTGGAGAGAGAGCAAGAACAGAGAAGTTCATGGCTGGATACATGAAACACTGTGGAGAGCCAGCTGAAGAACTTGTTGATAAAGGAAGAGCAATAGCAAAAACAAAGCCAGGGGTTATAGGAGTTACAGTAAAAATCATGAGACCAGATGTCTTATTACCAGATGAAATTATAATTAAAGAGGATATGGAAGTTAAGCATGTAGTTGAAGAAGAACAATAAAGGTGAATAAACATGGCTATATTAAGAGCTAATGAGTTAAGGGAAATGTCAATAGAAGAATTAAAAGAAAAACTCGTAGAATTGAAAAGAGAATTGTTAAAAGAGAGAGCAAGTAAAGCTGTTGCTGGAGCTCCTTCAAATCCAGGTAGAATGAGAGAAATTAGAAGAACAATAGCAAGAATATTAACAATAATGAATGAAAAGAAAAGAATGGCTTCACAATAATTAACAAAAATTAAACCAAACATCCAAGGAAAAATTTAAATACCTTATCTAAATATTATTTACTATACTCAATTACTTAGATGGCATATAAAATACAGAGGTGCAGTGATGCCAGAAATTTGTCCAAGATGTGGATTACCAAAAGAATTATGTGTTTGTGAAGAAATAGCTAAAGAGGAACAAAAAATAAAAATATACGTTACAAAAAGAAGATTTGGTAAATTAATGACCATAATTGAAGGTTTTGATACAAGTGTTATAGACTTAAAAGAGCTTGCTAAGAAATTAAAAGATATTTGTGCTTGTGGAGGGACTGTTAAAGGAGATTCTATTGAACTTCAGGGAGACCACAGAAAAAAAGTTGCTGAAGAACTCGTTAAAATGGGTTTCTCAAGAGATTCAATTGAAATTAGATAAATTTTAACTTTTAACTTTTTAATTTAATTTTATTTTGGATTAAATGAAATAGAGGGGACGCGGATGCCCTGAAAGGGCACACCCCGTTCCCGTAAAACGGTTGGGGCATCATGATAACTCCATACAACATACTTAGGCATGAACTTATAGGGCTTAGAGTAGAGATTGTTGATGCAAAGAACAAAGCGATGATAGGGATTAAAGGGAGAGTAGTGGATGAAACAAGAAATACCTTAGTGATAGAAAAAGAGAATGGCAAAGAAGTGACTATTCCAAAGGATATTGCAGTATTCTTATTTGAATTAAATGAATGTAAAGTGAAAGTTGATGGAAGATTGCTGATAGGGAGACCAGAAGAGAGATTAAAGAAAAAGATAAAGATACTTTATCCATATTAGCAGTAAGTTTTCAAAAGTGTTTTGTAGAAAAAGAGATGTTACTATAATAACGCTTATTTTTGCCCCAACCGTTAAAGTAATATATAGGTTTCTATATATGACTTTCGCACATTATATATCAATTAAAGTGTAACTGTTTGAATGCAAAAATAATATATTTTTATTAAATTAGATTGAAGCTTTAGCTTTAAAACTTCCTTAATAGATATTAAAGTGCATTCAGACAGTTTAACGGTCTGGATGCATGAATAATATTTTTGTCCTATTTAATCATCTTTAGCTCTAAAATTCAATAAAATAAACTTAAAAACCTGCAAATAGGAGGTAAAAACATGGTAGCAAGAAATATTGGAATTCCAGTTAAAGCTCCAGAAGTAGAATGTGATGATAAAAATTGTCCATTTCACGGAACTTTGCCAGTAAGAGGGCAGAGCTTTGTTGGAGTTGTAGTTAGCGATAAACCACAAAAAACAGTCATTATTAAGAGAGAAATTGTAAAATATATCAAAAAATATGAAAGATATGAAAGAAGAACGTCAAAATTAGCAGCACACAATCCACCATGCATAAACGCAAAAGTTGGAGATATTGTAAGAGTTATGGAATGTAGACCTATAAGTAAAACAAAAGCATTCGTTGTCATTGAAAAATTAGGAAATATTAAAGAAATTAAAGGAGAAGAATAAATTTGATTCATAAATCTAAAAGGTGAAAAAATATGAAAGCAATTGGTTCAAAACCTGTGAGAGGATTACCTGTTGGAGCAAGATGCATTTGTGCTGACAACACTGGAGCTAAAGAAGTTGAAATCATAGCTGTGAAAAACTACAAAGGGGTTGCAAGAAGATTACCAACAGCAAGAGTAGGAGATATGGTTGTAGTTACAGTTAAAAAAGGTACACCAGAGATGAGAAAACAGGTTTTGCCAGCAGTTGTTATTAGACAGAGAAAAGAAATTAGAAGGCCTGATGGAACAAGAGTTAAGTTTGCAGATAATGCAGTTGTTATAGTAACACCGGATGGAAACCCAAAGGGTTCAGATATTAAAGGTCCTGTAGCAAAAGAAGCAGCTGAAAGATGGCCAGGTATTGCAAGAATCGCTAAGATAATTGTATAAATCAATTTAAACAAATCTTAAAGGTGAAAAATATGGCTTTTACAAAGTCAAAACAGCCAAGAAAACAGAGAAAAGCATTATTTAATGCTCCTCTCCACTTAAGAAGGAAAGTTATGTCTGCAATGTTATCAAAAGAGTTGAAGGAAAAATTGGGAAGAAATGCTATCCCTGTTAGAAAGGGAGATGTTGTTAGAATAATGAGAGGAGACTTTAAAGGATTGGAAGGAGAAGTAATTAAAGTTGATTTAAAGAGATACAGAATATATGTTGAAGGAGCAAACAACAAAAGACAAGATGGAAGAGAAGTTCCTTATCCAATACACCCATCAAATGTCATGATTATTAAGTTGTATGACAAAGATGAAAGAAGATTCAAACACATTAAAAAGTAAATAAGGTGAAAGGATGGCAAAAAAAGGTCCAAAAAGACATTTAAAAAGATTAGCGGCTCCAGTTAGATGGGAGTTGCCAAGAAAGGTTCACAAATTTACAGTTAGGCCATTACCAGGAGCACACCCAATGAGTGAGTCAATACCATTATTGTTAGTTATTAGGGATGTTTTAAAATATGCTGATAACGCAAGAGAAGCTAAAAAAATCATTAAGATGGGTAAAGTTTTAGTTGATGGAAGAGTTAGAAAAGAAGAAAAGTTACCTGTTGGATTAATGGATGTTGTCTCATTACCTGATGCAAACGAAAATTACAGAGTTCTCTTTGATAGAAAAGGAAGAGTTAAATTAAAACCAACAGAAAATCCAGATGTTAAATTATGTAAAATTAAAAATAAGACAGTTGTTAAAGGAGGGCATATTCAATTAAACTTACATGATGGAAGAAATATTGTTATAAAAGTTTCAGACCCAACAAAAGCTGAAGAAGATGTTTATAAAACAGGAGATACTTTATTAATCTCAATTCCTGAACAAGAAATTAAAGCACACATTCCATTTGAAGTAGGTAAATTAGCTTATATTACAGGAGGAAAACACGTTGGTGACTTTGCAAGAATTGTAGAAATAGAGAAAAGAGGAATTTATCCAGATATAGTTACATTAGAGAACTTAGAAGGAGATAAATTTAAAACAGTTAAGGATTATGTCTTCGTTGTAGGAGATGAAGAACCAATCATTAAATTATAAACTCTTTATAATATACAAATGAGGGAGAAACATGAGCTTTGAAGAATTATGGCAAAAGAATCCAATGTTGAAACCAAGAATTGAAAAAGTTGTTGTTAATTTTGGGGTAGGAGAGAGTGGAGATAGATTAACAAAAGGAGCTCAAGTTATGGAAGAATTAACAGGGCAAAAACCAATAAGAACAAGAGCTAAGCAAACAAACCCATCATTTGGAATTAGAAAGAAGTTACCTATTGGGTTAAAGGTTACATTAAGAGGAAAGAAAGCGGAGGAATTTTTAAAGAATGCATTTGAAGCATTCCAAAAAGAAGGTAAAAAATTGTATGATTATTCATTTGACGATTATGGAAACTTCTCATTTGGTATTCATGAACATATAGATTTTCCAGGGCAAAAATACGACCCAATGATTGGAGTTTATGGTATGGACGTTTGTGTTACCTTAGAAAGACCTGGATTTAGAGTTAAAAGAAGAAAGAGATGTAGAGCTAAAATTCCAAGAAGACATAGATTAACAAGAGAAGAAGCAATTGAATTTATAGAAAAAACCTTCGGAATTAAAGTTGAGAGAGTATTGTTAGAAGAGGAAGAAGAAACACAATAAAAAGGTGATGTGGATGGCAAAAAAACCATGGAAAAAGAAGTATGGTTATGGAATTAGGCCATGTCAAAGATGTGGACATGTAGGTCCAGGTTTAATTAGAAAGTATGGATTAAACCTCTGCAGACAGTGTTTTAGAGAAATTGCTCACAAATTAGGATTTAAGAAATTAGATTAAACCAAAACACTCAGCCAAAATTAAAAATTCTTAATGGAGGGAAAACATGAGTTTAATGGACCCACTAGCAAATGCATTAAACCATATCTCTAACTGTGAAAGAGTGGGTAAAAAAGTAGTTTATATAAAACCAGCGTCTAAATTGATTGGAAGGGTTTTAAAAGTTATGCAAGATAATGGCTATATAGGAGAATTTGAATTTATAGAGGACGGTAGAGCAGGAATATTTAAAGTTGAATTAATAGGGAAGATAAACAAGTGTGGAGCTATAAAACCAAGATTCCCTGTCAAAAAATTTGGATATGAAAAGTTTGAAAAAAGATACTTACCAGCAAGAGATTTTGGTATATTAATTGTTTCAACTACACAGGGAGTTATGAGCCACGAAGAAGCTAAGAAGAGAGGATTAGGAGGAAGATTATTAGCTTATGTCTATTAAACACGTTCTAAATTAAATTTAAATTTTGAGGTGAGTTTATGCCAGTTGCCGCCTATATTGAGGAAAGGGTAAAAATCCCTGAAAATGTTCAAGTTGAGATAAACAACAATGAAGTTGTTGTAAAAAGTGGAGGAAAAGAGTTAAGGAGGAAATTTGAGCATCCAAAAATTGTAATTAAGAAGGAAGGAGATGAAGTTGTTATATCTTGCGAATATCCAAGAAGAAAAGATAAAGCAATGGTTGGAACTATAAGGGCTCATATAAACAACATGATTAAAGGAGTTACTGAAGGATTTACATACAAATTAAAGATTAGATATGCACACTTCCCAATGAAAGTTAGTGTTAAAGGTAATGAGGTTATCATTGAAAACTTCTTAGGGGAGAAACACCCAAGAAGAGCAAGAATTATGGAAGGAGTTACCGTTAAGATTAGTGGAGAGGACGTTATAGTTACAGGAATTGATAAAGAAAAGGTAGGACAAACTGCTGCTAACATAGAGCAGGCAACAAGAATTAAAGGAAGAGACCCAAGAGTCTTCCAAGATGGAATTTACATTGTAGAGAAAGCTGGAAAAGCTATCTAAATAAAAATTTAAGCGAGAGGGGAAATTATGAACAGGCTATTAAGATTAAGATTTAAATTAAAAATGAAAAAGCCTGACTTTATAAGACAAGAGGCTCACAGACATAAGAGATTAGGAGAAAAATGGAGAAGACCAAAAGGAAGACACAGCAAGATGAGATTAAAGTGGAAAGAAAAACCTCCTGTTGTTGAAATTGGATATAGAATGCCAAAGGCAGTTAGAGGATTACATCCAAGTGGATTAGAGGATGTTTTAGTTTACAATGTAAAAGATTTAGAAAAGTTAAATCCAGAAACACAAGGAGCAAGAATTGCTTCAACAGTTGGTAAAAGAAAGAAAATTGAAATTATCAAAAGAGCAAGAGAATTAGGAATAAGAATATTAAACATCTCACAAGAAAAACAGGAAGAGTTATTAAAATTAGCTGAAAAAAATAATGAAAATAATGAATAAATTGCTTTTCTCTCATTATTGCAGGCTTCTTTAAAGATAATTTGCTTTTATCATAGGTGATAATTATGAACGTATCTGTTCAAAGGAGAATGGCTGCTGAGATATTAAAATGCGGGATAGAGAGAGTATGGATTGACCCAACACAATTAGAAAGAGTTAAAATGGCTATGTCAAAAGATGATATAAGAGCTTTAATTAAAGAAGGAGTTATTAAGAAGAAACAGAAAAAAGGAATTAGCAGTGCAAGAGTTAAAAAATTAAAAGAGCAGAGAAGAAAAGGTAGAAGAAGAGGTCCAGGTTCAAGAAGAGGAGCTGCTGGGGCAAGAACTCCACAAAAAGAAAAATGGATGGCTACAATTAGAGCTTTAAGAAAAACACTCAAACAATTAAGAGATACTGGAAAAATTGATAGAAAAGTTTACAGAAAACTTTACAGAATGGCAAAAGGAGGAGCATTCAGAAGTAGAAGCCACCTCTTCCTATACATGAAAGAACACGAACTCTTAAAATAATTAAAACAATTTTTAGTAGGAAGGTGAGGAAGCATGGCAACAGGTCCAACTTATAGAGTTAAATTTAGAAGAAGAAGAGAAGCAAAAACTGATTACAGAAAAAGATTAAGATTACTATTATCAAGAAAACCAAGATTGGTGGCAAGAAAGTCATTAAATCACTGCATTGCTCAAATTATATTGTATGATGAGAAAGGAGATAGAACAGTAGTTTCAGCTCATTCAAGAGAGTTAATTAAATTAGGTTACAAAGGACACACAGGAAACTTACCATCAGCATACTTAACAGGTTATTTGTTAGGGAAGAAGGCATTAGCTAAAGGCTACACTGAGGCAGTTTTAGATATTGGATTGCACAGAGCTACAAAAGGAGCTGCCGTATTTGCAATATTAAAAGGAGCTTTAGATGCTGGAATGGAAATTCCTCATGGAGAAGAGATATTACCATCAGAAGATAGAATAAGGGGAGAACACATAAAAGCTTATGCTGAAATGTTAAAAGAACAGGATGAAGAAAAATACAAGAAACAGTTCTCAAAATACTTAGAGAAAGGTTTAGAGCCAGAAAAATTACCAGAACACTTTGAAGAAATAAAGGCAAAGATAGACAGCATGTTCTAAGGTGAGATAATGAGATTCAACATAGACGAGTGGGAACCAAAAACCACTGTTGGAAGAATGGTTAAAGAAGGGCAAATAACTGACATTGATTACATCTTAGATAACAACTTACCAATTTTAGAGCCTGAAATTGTAGATGCTCTTCTTCCAGATTTGGAAGAGAAAGTTTTAGACGTTAAGTTAGTTCAGAGAATGCACAAGTCAGGAAGAAGAGCAAGATTTAGAGCTACCGTTGTTGTAGGAAACAGAAATGGTTATGTTGGTGTTGGAAAAGGTAAGGCTAAGGAAGTGGGGCCTGCAATTAGAAAAGCTATAGCTCAAGCAAAGAAAAACATTATTAGAGTTAAGAGAGGTTGTGGTTCTTGGGAGTGTGGTTGTGGAACTCCTCACTCAATTCCATACAAAGGATATGGAAAGTGTGGTAGTACTGCAATAGAGATATTACCAGCTCCAAAGGGAGTTGGTTTAGTTGCTGGAGATGTTGCTAAGGCAGTTTTAGGATTAGCTGGAATTAAAGATGTTTGGACAAAGACATTTGGAGAAACAAGAACAACATACAACTTCGCAATGGCTACATTTGAAGCTCTAAAAAGCTTAAACTTTACAAGAACTATGGACAAACACAAAGAGAAATTAGGAATTGTTGAAGGAAGAGTATTGTAAATTAACTTTTCTCATTTTAAAATTAGAGCTATTTTAAAACTTTTATTTTAAATAAGGTGATAGATATGGCTTATGCTGTTATTAGAATAAGAGGGAGAATTGGTGTAAGAAGAGATATAGCAGATACACTAAAAATGTTGAGATTGCACAAAGTAAATCACTGTGTAATAGTTCCAGAAACAGATACCTTTAAAGGAATGTTGCAGAAAGTTAAAGATTATGTAACCTATGGAGAAATTAATAAGGACACATTAGTTAAATTAATTTTAAAGAGAGGAAGATTACCAGGAAACAAAAGAGTTAGTCCAGAAATTATAAAGGAATTAACAGGAATGGACGTTGAAGAATTAGCAGAGAAGATTATAAAAGGAGAAATTAAATTAAAAGAAACACCATTAAAGCCTGTCTTTAGATTACACCCACCAAGAAAAGGATTTGAAAGAGGAGGAATTAAAAAACCATTTAGTGTTGGTGGAGCTTTAGGTTACAGAGGAGAGAAAATTAATGAATTATTAGAAAAAATGATGTAAGGTGGTAGTTTATGATTAGAAAAAAGAAAAAAGTTAAAAAAATTAGAGGTTCAAGAACCTGTGGAGGAGGAAGCCACAAGAAGAGAAGAGGGGCTGGAAATAGGGGAGGAAGAGGAATGGCAGGAGGGCATAAGCACAAATGGACATGGATTATAAAATACATGCCTGACTACTTCGGAAAGTATGGATTCAAGAGACACCCAAGCTTAATTAAAAGATTAGAAACAATAAATGTTGGAGAACTCGAAGAAATTGTGTTGAAAAACCCTGATAAATTTGAAAAAGAAGATGATAAATTTGTTGTAGATGTAATTGAGTTAGGTTATGAAAAAGTTTTAGGTAAAGGAAAAGTTACAATTCCAATGATTGTTAAAGCAATTGAAGTTTCAGAGAAAGCAAAAGAGAAGATTGAGGCAGTAGGTGGAGAGGTTGTTGAACTCTAAGTTATTAGTAGTTTTCTTTTTATTTTTAATTTTTGATTCTGAACATGAAAAATTTTTAGATGAGGGGGGAGTATCTCTTTTTTCACAGAAAATTAAATATATTAAAAATTTAAAGAATGACTTAAAAGAATTTACGATATCGGCTATTTTTTTCTCGGCATATTTTCTATTTTTTATTTTATTTGTTTCATTTTTAGTCCATTATGAGGTTAATTTTCACTAAAAATTTATACTTCAACTAATAAATTATTGGTAATAGTTAAAACTTTAGGACTTTCGCAATTTATATGGCAATAATATAATTGATACTTTAAGGCATCAATTTTCCATAGAAAATTTATTCCTGCAAAAGACCTAAATGTCATCCTTGAATACTCTAAGAAGGTGAGAACTTGGAAGAATATATGAAAAAATTAGTTCCAATATTGGAAAAGATTCCGGAGGTTGAGCTGCCAATTAGAGAAATGTCATTTAAAGAAAAGCTTAAATGGACTGGAATAGTTTTGGTTCTATATTTCATTATGGGAACCATAGATATTTATACAGCAGGTGCTCAAATTCCGGCCATATTTGAGTTTTGGCAAACAATTACAGCATCAAAAATGGGGACTTTAATTACCTTAGGTATTGGGCCTATAGTTACAGCTGGAATTATCATGCAGTTGTTGGTTGGAGCTGGAATAATTCAAATGGATTTATCAATTCCAGAAAACAGAGCTTTGTTCCAAGGATGTCAGAAGCTTCTATCTATAATAATGTGTTTTGTTGAGGCAGTTTTGTTCGTTGGAGCTGGAGCGTTTGGAGCACTAACTCCAATGTTAGCATTTTTGATAATTATTCAGATTGCCTTAGGTTCAATAATCTTAATATATTTAGATGAGATAGTCTCAAAATATGGAATTGGTTCAGGTATTGGGCTGTTTATTGCTGCTGGTGTTTCACAAACTATATTTGTTGGAGCATTTGGGCCAGAAGGATATTTATGGAAGTTCCTAAATTCATTAATTCAAGGAATGCCTAACATTGAATACATAGCTCCAATACTTGGGACAATAATTGTTTTCTTAATGGTTGTTTATGCTGAATGTTTAAGAGTTGAAATTCCATTGGCTCATGGAAGAATCAAAGGGGCTGTTGGAAAATATCCAATAAAGTTTATATATGTCTCAAACATCCCTGTTATCTTAGCTGCTGCTTTATTTGCAAATATACAACTTTGGGGTTTGGCATTGTATAAGCTTGGAATTCCAATTCTTGGACATTATGAAGGAGGAAGAGCAGTAGATGGGATAGCCTATTATCTCTCAACGCCTTATGGATTAACAAGTGTAATCTCAGACCCTCTACATGCTATAGTATATATGATAGCAATGATTATCTTTTGTATAATCTTCGGTATATTCTGGGTTGAAACTACAGGATTAGACCCAAAAAGTATGGCTAAGAGAATTGGCTCATTAGGTATGGCAATTAAAGGATTTAGAAAGAGTGAAAAGGCAATTGAGCAGAGATTAAGAAGATATATTCCACCATTAACAGTTATGAGTTCTGCCTTTGTTGGGCTATTGGCAGCGATAGCTGATTTTATTGGGGCTTTAGGAGGAGGTACAGGAGTTTTGTTAACAGTCTCAATTGTATATAGAATGTATGAACAAATTTTAAAAGATAAGGTAAGTGAGTTACACCCATCAATAGCAAAATTGTTAAATAAGTGAAGTCGTTGAAACTCTAAACTAATAAAATTCTTAGTGAGGTGAGGAAATATGAAAAACAAGGTAGTAGTAATTGTGGGAGTTCCAGGAGTAGGTTCTACAACAGTTACAAACAAGGCTATTGAGGAATTAAAGAAAGAAGGAATTGAATATAAAATAGTCAACTTTGGGACTGTAATGTTTGAAATTGCTAAAGAAGAAGGTTTGGTAGAACACAGAGACCAGTTAAGAAAATTACCTCCAGAAGAGCAAAAGAGAATACAAAAATTAGCAGGAAAAAAGATTGCTGAAATGGCTAATGAGACAAACATTGTTGTTGATACACACAGTACAATAAAAACACCTAAAGGTTATCTTCCAGGACTTCCAGCATGGGTTTTAGAAGAATTAAACCCAGACATCATTGTTTTAGTTGAAGCAGAAAATGATGAGATATTGATGAGAAGATTGAAAGATGAAACAAGACAAAGAGACTTTGAATCAACAGAGGATATTGGCGAGCATATATTCATGAACAGATGTGCAGCTATGACCTATGCAGTTTTAACAGGAGCAACAGTTAAAATTATTAAAAATAGGGACTATTTATTAGACAAAGCAGTTCAAGAGCTTGTTGAAGTCCTTAAATAAATTCTTTAAATTTTTAATTTTAATTTTTTATAACTTTTTAAATAAGATATCACAGACAAATTTATGATTCTATTATAATCATTTTTAGGGTGGATGTATGTTTGAATCTATAACAAATATATATTATAATACGTTGGATGCAATTTTCATGCCTATAATAAAAGTTTTACATCCAGCATTGGCAATTTTAATTATTGCAATAATCGTATCTCTAATTATCAATATAGCTACAAAACTTTTAGTTGACCAAGAAAGAGTGGCAGAGCTAAAAAGAGAGATTCAAGAATTCCAAGTAAAATTTAAAAAGATGTCCAAAAATCCTGAAATGTTGGAAAAGCTACAAGAAGAACAACAGAGAATTATGCAACTTAACGCTGAATTAATGAAAATGAGCTTTAAGCCAATGATATACACATGGATTCCAATAATTTTGATATTCATTTATTTGAAGCATGTTTATGGATTTGGTGGGATTTATCAAGAGCTAAATCCAGATTGGAATGGAGTTGTTGTATATTTACCAACAATATTGTCAAAGATTTTGTTTGTTGATTTCTGGCATTGGCTTGGTTCGATATTCTATAAAGGAGGTTTTAAAATAGTTTCTAACACTGCCTTAGGATGGTTAGGTTGGTATATACTCTGTTCGTTTGCAACATCAACAGTCTTAAGAAAAATATTTGGAATAAAATAATTATTTAAATTAATTTTAAATTAATGGTTTTATTTTTCCCCTATTTCGTTATCTTTTTTATTATCTACTTCATTATTTTCTGGCTTTTCTTCAACCTTTAAAAATTTGCTTTTTTTCTTTTTCTCTAATTTTTCTCTATCTAATTGAAATTCTTCTCCAATTTTGATAACATAGTCAGCAATATTCTGTAAAGCTGTAGAAAAACCTGGTTCAGCCCCAATAACTATAACTTTTTTCCCCCTTTCTTTTGCTTTTCTAATAGCTGGAAGAAAGTCAGCATCTCTTGTTACATAAGCTATAGTATCTATATTCGGATTAAAAACGAGTTCAGTAGCATCTACAGCCATTTCAACATCAACATCTCCAGCAGATATTTTTGGTTCAAAACCTTGGTTTATAACAGCCTCTATCAACTTATCTGATGCATACTGATTTAAATATACTCTACCTATAACAATATCACCAAATTCACTTAAAACTTCTCTAATTTTATCTAAATCAATATTAAATTCTTTTCTAAGCATGTTTGGGCCATCAATTAATAGGGCAATTCTATGTTCTCCCTTTTTTTTTCTCGCCTTTTCGTAAATTTTACTGGTTAAGCTTTCCAACTTTTTCCACATGATTTCACCAACATTGTAATGAAAAATCATGAACAAACATTATTAAATGAAACGGAATATATTTATAATATATGTAGCAAAAATGATAACTTATATAATATGGTTAAATAACAATAAATAAGTTTTTGAGGTGATTTTATGTATAATTGTCCATACTGTGGAAAAGATTGTGTAAATGAAGCTGCAGTTAATATTTACTTAAATATGGTCGAAAAATTCTTTAAATACCAAAATAAAGAAAGTAAAATTACTTTTGAGAGATATCCAACAGTTGGAGAAGTTGGAGAGTGTAAAGAAACTGGAGGAAGAATATATTTCTGCCCTTATTGCAAAAAACCATTTAAAGCATACTATGAAAATGATAAAGTTACTATAACATGTCCAAACTGTAATGAAACTCTTTGCATACCAGCAACAAATAGGACATTCTGTTAAAAATATTTAAAAATCACTTTCTTTAATTTCATCAAACTTATATTCAAAGCTATTTTCTATGAAGAGTTTGAACTCTTCTGGAGTATAAATTGGTTTTTTGTATAAAATATAGTCATCTAACACAATCCTCGGGCATGCAACTACTATATAACAATCAACATCATAAAATAAAATATCTGGAGAGATGTTATCAACAATTATTGGGATATAGTTGATATTGTTTTTTTCTAATAATTTTATAATCTCATCAAAAACCTTTTTTCTAAATTGTCCTTTTTTTGTTGATAAAACAACCCCTACCTTTTTTGGCCTATTTAGAATTAATTTAGATATTGCAGAAATTCTCTTTTTAATAAACTTGTTAATCTCTTCTTCATATATCTTATCAAAGCATTTGGATACAGGATTGTATATAAAAACCTCTTTTTGGTATTTGTAAGCAAGCATTAATGGATGAAACCTCCCAGTTCCTATAAATAATATAACATCCCCTTCTTTAACTTCTCCTCTACAACCTAAGATTATACTTGGATTGAAATCCTTTAAAAGTTTTTTATATTGGATGGTTGTTGCTATTGATACTTTTTTTCCTTCATTTTCATGTTTTTCTATAAATTCTTTTATATCATTCAAAATCCTCTCTTTTTCATCTTTATCAAATAAATGATAAGCAGGAATAAAGAGAGTTTTAATCTCTGGCTTTGCATAGCTTAATTTTTCATGCCCGTAATGTACAATTAAATCAATATTTAGGTTTTTAACATGACTGTCTATTAAATCACATGCACCAAAGCACGTATTTCCCCATAGATATATCTCAATTTCTTTTCCCTTCTCTTTAAAATATCTTTTAATTTTTTCAATTTCTTTCTCAACAGATAATTTTAAACCTTCTGGAGCTTGAAAAATTACTTTTGGATTCTTTTTATTTAAATTTTCAATTTCTTTTATAACTCTTTCTGTTTCTAAATCAAACATGACTATCACGCAAAAGATATTTAACAAGATACTTAAAGAATTATAATTCAATGTCAAAATGTTATCTTAATGAATATTAAACTTTTGGTGACACAATGGCAGAGTTTATAATGGTTGTTGGAACCTCTTCAAACAGTGGAAAAACAACAATAACTGCTGGATTATGCAGAATTTTAGCAAATAAAGGCTATAAAGTAGCTCCTTTTAAATCTCAAAATATGAGTTTGAATTCAAGAGTAGCAAAGGAGGATGGGGAGATTGCAATAGCTCAATATACTCAAAGCTTAGCTTGTAGAGTAGAGCCGTCAGTCCATTTTAACCCAATTTTATTAAAACCAAAAGGTAATTTTATCTCCCAAGTTATAGTCCATGGAAGGCCATACAAGGATATGGATTACAATGAATATAGAAAAAATAAGAGTTTTTTTATAAAAAAAATTAAAGAGAGTTTGGATATTTTGGATAAAGAATATGATTATGTTATTATGGAAGGAGCAGGGAGTTGCTGTGAGATAAATTTGTTGAAGGATGATATTGCAAATTTAAGAATTGCAGAGATGGTTGATGCCAAAGCTATCTTAGTGGCGGATATTGATAGAGGGGGAGTTTTTGCCTCAATATATGGAACCATAAAACTATTGCCTGAAAATTGGAGGAAGCTTATTAAAGGAATAGTTATAAATAAATTTAGAGGAAATGCAGAGGTTTTAAAAGAAGGAATTGAGAAAATTGAAGAATTAACTGGTGTTCCTGTTTTAGGTATAGTACCTTATGATGAAAACCTTGTTTTACCAGAGGAAGATAGTCAAGTTTTGCAGAGTATGAGAAGTTTTGGAAATGCAAAAAGTGGAGTAGAGATTAACGTTGTTAGATTCTCAAAGATATCTAACTTTACGGACTTAGACCCTCTAAGGTATGATGCATTTATAAAGTTTATTGACTTTGATGATGATATAACTGGAGACATCTTGGTGCTTCCAGGAACAAGAAGCTCTACTAAAGAAGCTTATTATTTAAAACAACACAACTTTGATGAAAAAGTTTTAGAATTTTTGAATGATGGAGGAATTGTTATTGGTATATGTGGGGGATATCAAGTTTTAGGAAAAGAGTTGATTGATAAAGATAAGAAAGAATCAGATGTTGGAGATATTGAGGGCTTAAAAATCTTTGATGCGAAAACATACTTTGGAAATGATAAAGTGGTTAAGAACTCTTATGGTTATTTAAATATGGACAATAAGATATTTAATGTTAAAGGCTATGAGATACATGAAGGTTATACTATTACAAGAGAAAAACCTCTCATAAAAATTGAAAGAGGCTTTGGAAATTGTGGAAACGGTTTTGATGGAGCTATTAAGAAATTTGGTGATGGATTGGCTATAGGAACATACTTCCATGGAATATTTGAAAATTATGAGTTTAGAAATTATATCATTAATTTGATTAGAAAAAGAAAAGGGTTAGATGAAATTGATGGAGATGCATATAAAGACAGTATAGAAAAAAGTTTAAATTACTTTGCTGAAGTTGTAGAGAGAAATATTAATTTAAAGTCAATATTAGAGGGATTGAAATGATTAATTTAAGAGAGTTAAAGAAATATGCAAATCCATTCTTTTTAACAATAAGAAAGGATAAAATTTTAGTTAATAACAAGAGAATGGCAAGGTTATCAAGAACAAAGATGGATAAAATTGAAGAAGAGTTTGGAGTTCCAGTAGTGTATTCAAAAGCTTATGAATATGTATCAACAAAGGTTGGGAGGTTTATTAATAAGCATAAAATTATAGCCCCAAGGGATATTGTTATAGTTGGATTGAGTGGAGGAAAGGATAGTTTATTATTATTACATTTATTGGAAGTCTATAGAAGGAAGTATGGAATAAAATTAATAGCTGTGACTGTGGATGTGAATATTGGAGGAGTTAGACCATGGAAAGAGAATACAGAAGGAGTTAAGTTAATAAAACACCACTGTGAGATGCTAAATGTTCCTCATTTATTATTAAAAAATGATTTGGATGTTGTAGAGCTATCTGAAATATTAACAAAAAATTCAAAAGGAATGGAGTTTTCACCATGCTTCTCTTGCTCTGTAATTAAAAGGCATTTATTAGGAAAATTGGCTAAGGAAATTGCTGAAAAAGAGAATATTCCTTATGAAAAGGTTAAATTAGCTTATGGGCATAATTTAGATGACAACTCAGATACAATCTTAGCAAATATCTTTAAAGGGGAGAGATTAAAGTTTATGAGGCCATTAACAAGATTTAAATCCAATGTAGTTGATTATCAAAGCTTTAAAATACCATTGGAGGAATGTACAATAATTAGACCTATGCTTCCTGTGTTGGAGAGGGATATAATAAAAGCCCTTGAAGAGTGTGGAATAGAATATTATAAAGATAAAGATATCTGCCCATACAGTAGAGATAGAGGAGATAGCATTAGGAGAAGATGTCATAAAATTTTAGAAAAATTGGAAGAAGAGATTCCAAACATTAGGGAAATGGTTGTAAGCTCTGCATTAAAAACAGTTGAGTACTATAGCAAAAATCCTTTTGGAATTGATGATGAATAGATTTTAATCTAAAAGATATATTTAGCCCCCTGCTTAGTTCCTCTTTTTCTCAACACTTCATTTACTTTATTCATAACCTTAAATCTACTTAAATCCCATTCTGGAGAGATTTTAATATTTTTTGGAACCTTATCTTTGGATAATCTCTGAATTAGCACATAAGGAGAGAGGTGTTCTAAAAAATCACAAACTAAAGTTATATATTGTTTTTCATCTAACGTTCTATATTCTCCTTTCCAATATAATTCTTCTAATTTTGTGCCTTTAACAACAACTAATGGATAAATTTTAACGGCTTCAATTTCTAATAGAGATATGATTTTTGCAGTTTCCATCATCTCTATCCAAGTTTCCCCAGGTAGAGCTAAAATTATATGCCCACAAACTTTTATTTCCCTTTTATGGCATTCCTTTATAGCTCTTATTATATCAGATACATTATGCCCTCTATTTAAAATTTCAAGAGTTTTTTGATGCATACTTTGAATTCCTAAATCTATCCAAATGTCATAGCCATTTTCAACATACTCAGCTAATATATCAAGTTTTTCTTTTTCTAAGCAATCTGGTCTTGTGCCTATAGATAATCCAATAACATCTTCATAAGATAGGCAAAAATCCCAGATTTCTTTTAGTTTTTCTACTGGAGCATGAGTATTAGTTCCAGGATAGAAATAGATACAGAATTTTTTAAACCCCTTCTTTCTTTGATTTTCCATTTGTTTTTCAATCTGCTCTTTTAATGGGATTTTTGCATTGCAGTATTTAACAGATATTGGCCTTCCCATTTCTGGGCAAAAAATACATCCATTATTTTTTTTGTGAGGACAGCCTAGTCCTATATCAACTGGAATTTTAAAAATTCGTTGTTTAAATTTTTTCTTTATGTAGATTCCATATTGAGCAAATAAATAACCTTCTTTATAAATTTCATCAATTATTCTAATATCTTCATCATTATACATAATAACCCCCAAACCGGATAATATATCAGCTACACTAATAATATTTGTTTCATTGCATTAATATAAATTAATCTCAAATATTAACATGAAAGGTTGATTAATTATTAAGATTTAAGTATTTAATAGAACTTTCGCAGGAATGAATTTTTTATTGAATAAGAATGCTAATGAATAAAAGTCAGTAATTAAATCAAAAAGTTCTATATAAGTAGAAAAAATAAACATGGACTAAACATAGTTAATAAACATAGTTATCTATTTATTAAGGGAATGGTATTATACAAACATAAATAATTTAGAGGTTATGCGGTGATGATTATGGAACTTCATATAGACGAGAAAAGGCTGTTAAAGATTTTTCAAAATCAGAAAAGAGAAGAGTTTGATTTGAATGAATTAGAAAAATTTATGCCAAAAGAGAAGATTTTGAGAGTTTCTTTATGGTTAAAAGGTAAAGATTTGGTTGAAACAGAAGAAAAAGTAAAAAAAATAGTAAAACTTATTAAAGAGGATGATTTTCCAGAGAGAAAGATTGCTAAATATTTAAAGCAACAAAATACAAATGAGGTAGAAATTAAAAAATTGAAAGATATTTTACCAAAAGAAGAAATTAATGCTGCTTTAGGAGCTATAAAAAGAAAAGGAATTGCAAAGATTGAAAAAGGGAAAATTATTTTTGATAACTTAGATTATAAAGATGTTGAAGAAGAGATATTACAAAAAATCAAAGAAAATAAATACCTCAACAACTTCAATGAAGAAGAAAAGAAAATTATAGAAATTTTGAAAAAGAGAGGCTATGTGGATTTTGACGAAGAGAAAGAAATAAAGATAAGATTAACTGAAAAAGGAAAAGAGTTCATTAAAAAACTAATAGAGATTGAAGAAGAGATTACTCAATTAACAAGAGATATTATAATAAGTGGAAAGTGGAAAAAGGCATATATAAGACCTTATGACGTAAAAGTTCCTACAAAGCCAATATATCCAGCTAAAGTACATCCATTAACAAGAATTATTAGAGAAGTTAAAGAGATTCTCTTAGCAATGGGGTTTAAAGAAATTAAGAGCCCAATTGTAGAAACAGAGTTTTGGAATTTTGATATGCTGTTTGAACCACAAGACCATCCAGCGAGAGAAATGCAAGACACTTTCTTCTTAAAATATCCAAAAGTTGGAAATATTCCAGAAGATTTATTACCTAAGGTTAAAGAAGTGCATGAAAGATGCTGGAAATACAAATTTGATGAAAATATTTCAAGAAGATTAATTTTAAGAACTCATACAACTGCATCATCAATAAGGTATTTAGCTTCATTATCAGAAGATGAAAAAGAAAAACCACACAAAGTATTTTGTATAGATAGAGTATTTAGAAATGAAGCAATTGATTATAAACATTTACCAGAGTTTTATCAGTGTGAAGGAATTATAATGGATGATAATGTTAATTTCAACAATTTAATTGGGGTTTTAAAAGAATTTTTAAATAGATTGGGCTTTGAAAAAGTTAGGTTTAGACCTGCATACTTTCCATTCACTGAACCATCCTTAGAGGCGGAAGTATATTTAGAAGGAAAAGGATGGTTGGAAATCTTAGGGGCGGGAATATTTAGACCTGAAGTTTTAGAACCAATTGGTATTAAAAAGCCAGTTTTGGCTTGGGGGATTGGGTTTAGTAGATTGGCTATGCTTAGATTTGGATTAACAGACATTAGAGATTTACATAAGAATGATTTAGATTGGTTGAAGAGAGTATAATTAAAGATGTGATTGTAATGGAGAAAATTATTAAAAATGCTTTTATTGAATCAATTAACAATATTAGAAGAGGGGATAAAGAAGAAGAGCTAAAAAAAATCCAGGAAAAGATAATCAATGCCAAAAAAATTGTTGTTGCTACAAACAATCAAAAGAAATTTAAAGTAATAAGAGATATTATGTTAAGAGTTTGTAATGCTGAAATTAAAAAGCTTGACATAGATACAAGATTTGCTGATTTAACAAGAATGCCAGCTCTAACTAAAGGATTAATTGCTTTAGATGTTGAAAAAGCTGATTTATATATTGCGAGGGGAAGATTGGGAGTTCCAGGTTCTGGTTCAATGCTTATAATATTAGATGAGAAAGGGAGAATTTTAACAGCATCTTTGTCTCCTTCATCAGTTATTCATAAAGAGGATATAGAAGGGAGAATAAAGAAAGAGATGATTGAAGCTTTAAGGAGAGTAGGAATAAATATTTCTATTTAATTTTCATTTTTTGGAGGTGGAGTTATGAAGTATGGGATAACTGAGACAGTAAAAACAATTGACACAAAAACAAAGGTTATTGATGTAATAAATGAAATAGCTAAGAAAAAGTATCATGCAATTAGAAATTTTTTGGAAGGGGAGGAGTTTAAGGAGGTTGTGATATTTGGAGTTTATTTGTGGGGGAATTATGTGGCTCAAAATCTCTCAAAATATGCTGATAAAGTTTATTTAGTTGATATACACGAATTTATGAAAGGGTTTGTTCCAAACAACAACAGCATAAAATTCTTAAATTTAAATGAATTTAAATTAAAGCTTATGAAAAATGAAGTAAATCCTGATTTAATTGTTGATTTGACAGGGTTAGGAGGAGTTGAGCCAGAATTTTTGGCTAAATTTAATCCAAAGGTTTTTATTGTTGAAGACCCTAAGGGGGTTTTTGATGTTGATATTTATGAGGCAGACAACACATACAAAAGAATAGCTCCATTCATTGAAAAGGCAAAAGTTGGAGTTTTAAAAACATACAGAAAGGCGAGAGTTTCAAAAACATCTGGAACTATGACTTTAACAATTGATACAATAGTTGATGCTTCAAGAGAAATAACCTCATTAGATGGAGTTTTATATGCTATCCCAAATCTAAGATATTATGAAGGAATTTTATTCCATGAAAATGATATCCACAAATTTTTATCAGAAATTTCACAGCCAGCTATAACAATAAGTACATTAAATGATGTATTAGATGAAGCTGAAGAGATACTTTCAAATAACGTTAATTTAATTTACTCTTTTGTTGAGGAGCTTTAATATTTAGTTTTTATTTTGTATAGAATATTCTTAGAAAATATAATAATAAACTTTCTTTGAAACAGTAATTTTACTAACTTTTGAGGGGATACTATGAAAGTTACAATTATAGGAGCTTCTGGTAAAGTTGGAAGTGCAACAGCTTTATTATTAGCTAAAGAACCTTTTATGAAAGATTTGGTGTTAATTGGGAGAGAGCATTCAATAAATAAATTAGAAGGATTAAAAAGAGATATTTATGATGCTTTAGCAGGAACAAGAAGTGATGCAAACATATACGTTGAGAGTGATGAAAACTTAAAGATTATTGATGAAAGTGATATTGTTATAATAACAAGTGGAGTTCCGAGAAAAGAAGGAATGAGTAGGATGGATTTAGCAAAAACAAATGCAAAAATTGTTGGAAAATATGCTAAAAAAATAGCTGAGATATGTGATACAAAGATATTTGTTATAACAAACCCTGTAGATGTAATGACATATAAAGCTTTGGTGGATTCAAAATTTGAAAGAAATCAGGTTTTTGGTTTGGGAACACACTTAGATTCTTTAAGGTTTAAGGTAGCTATTGCTAAGTTCTTTGGAGTGCATATTGATGAGGTTAGAACAAGAATTATTGGAGAGCATGGAGATAGTATGGTTCCATTGTTGAGTGCCACATCTATTGGAGGAATCCCAATTGATAAGTTTGAAGAATTTAAGGATTTGCCAATAGATGAGATTATAGAGGATGTTAAAACAAAAGGAGAGCAGATTATTAGATTAAAAGGTGGTTCTGAGTTTGGGCCTGCAGCAGCTATTTTAAATGTAGTTAGATGTATCGTAAATAATGAGAAGAGGTTACTAACTCTATCAGCCTATGTAGATGGAGAGTTTGATGGAATTAGAGATTTATGTATTGGTGTTCCAGTGAAGATTGGAAGAGATGGAATAGAGGAGATTGTATCCATTGAACTTAGCAGAGATGAGTTAATTGCATTTAGAAAATCAGCTGAAATTATTAAAAAATACTGTGAGGAAGTTAAAAATTTATAATTTGGTGTTATTATGTGGAAAGCAAATATTGGAAAATTGATGCATGCTTTAAATGCTTTTAAAGGCTCTAAGCCATTATTTGAAACTGATGATATGTTAATGGTTAAAGGAGTTTGCAGAGATGAAGAATTTGAAAAATATGATAATATTAAAAAATACTTAACTGAAAAACTGAAAAAAGAAGGATTTGACATAGTTGATGATATTGATGAGATAGATAAGTTTGTCAATAGAATAAATGAGATTTTAAATGAAAACCCTTTATACCCTGACACTTTTGGTTTTGAAAGAATGAAAGAGAGTTTTGAAATGATTGGATGTGAGTGTGATTACATTATTGCCAAAAAAAGAAATATAATGGTTGGAATTTGTATGTATTTTGATAAGAAATTAAAAAATCCAAAATTTATTGAAGTTGTAGGAATTTTACTACCTTCTTAATTTTTTAGAAATATCTGCATCATCTAAGTTATCATTGAGTGCATTTTTTAAAATGGTATTTTCGCTATTTAGAATATTGTTAATAATCTCGTCCGAAGCTTCAGAACACACATTATTTTTTAAATTTTTTAATATTTTAATCTCGCAGTCGACCTTTTCTTCTAGGATTCTTTTATATGCTGTAACAGTTTGAATTTTATTTTTATTTAATGAGGTAAATGCTATTGCTAAACTAACACCCACCAATAATAACAATACTGCCATGATTAGTATGATATCCATAATATAACCCCAAATCCCTTTATTTAATAAAAAATAATCTCTAATCAATGATTTAATTAAATATATAAATAAGCTTCTTATTTTAAAATATTTTAAAAATAAAAATTAAAAAGTAAGATAATATAATTTTTATTTTATTTTTTATTTTTTTTAGTAATAGTTTTTATTTTTTATTATTTCTTGCTGAAAATGTTATGTCTAAACTCATATCAATACTTTTTACTGAATGTGTTAAAATTCCTAAAGATATGACATCAATGTTGTATTTTGCATACTCTAAAATATTATCTTCTTTAATCCCTCCACTAACTTCAATTATAGGTCTAAAATTATTTCTTCTTTCAAAGTCATCAATTATCTTTAAGGCTCTTCCTATATCTTCAGGTTTAAAGTTGTCGAGCATTATTATATCAGCTCTCTCTTCTAAGGCCTCTTTCAACTCTTCTAAGTCGCTAACTTCAACTTCAATCTTTTTTGTAAAACTAACGTTTTCTTTAGCTCTTTTAATAGCTTCTTTTATTCCCACTATTGCTATGTGATTATCTTTAATCAAAACACAGTCATCCAATCTAAATCTATGAGTATCTCCCCCACCAATATATACCGCATATTTCTGTAATGGAGATAATAGAGGAAGCGTTTTTCTTGTACAAGCAATCCTAACTTTTTTATTTATCTTTCTAACTTTATTAATTATTCTATTTGTTGTCGTGGCAATTCCGGACAAATACATAAATAAGTTTAAAGCGGTTCTTTCAAGCATTAATATTGTTCTCGCATCTCCTTCAAGCTCTAATATATTTCCATAAGCTTCATCACCATCATTAAATAATTTTTTACATCTTATGTTATATTCTTCAAAAAATGCAACTATAAAATCAATCCCACAAACAATACATGGCTCTTTAGCTTTAATAACTCCTTTGGCTTTTAAACCTTCTGGAATTATAGAATTTGTTGTGATATCGCCAAATCCAACATCATACTCTAACGATTTTTTTAGTATTTTGAGAGCATAATCTTTAAGCATAAATATCCCTCAGTTAAATTTTTAGAATATTTATTAGTTTAGTGCAAAAGTGTTTATAATGAATAAGGCATTAATGAATGCCTTTCAAAAGAATGGCATCAAATTTTCCTTATAAGGTTTTGTTTATTTTGTACAAAACTATAATAAAACTTAAATAATTAGGACTTTCGCATTTTATATATACTATTAGAATTTATATGCTCAAAGAGCATAAACTTTCATAGTGATATTTAGTCCTGCGAAAGTCCTATTATAAAAACTTTTGTTAAAAATATGTATAATTATAAAATTTTAAAATTTCTAAATACAATTACTATTTATTGAGTGATAGAAATGCTTAAAACCTTACCACCAACTTTAAGAGAGAAAAAGAGATATATTGCCTTTAAAATATTGTATGATGAAGAGTTAAAAGAGGGAGAGGTTGTTAATTTAATTAGAAAAGCTGTTTTGGAATATTACGGCTCTTGGGGAACATCTAAGGCAAATCCATGGCTTGTTTATTATGATTTTCCCTATGGAATTTTGAGATGTCAGAGAGAGAATGTTGATTATGTAAAAAGCTCTTTAATTTTGGTTAGGGAATTTAAAGAGAAGCCAATAAATATTATTTGCTTAGGAGTTTCTGGAACAATAAGAAAAGCAAAAATCAAATTTTTAAAAATAAAAAATCCAAAAAGATGGTATATAATTAGAAGAGAAAGATTGAGAGCTAAAAAACAAAAATAGTTTAGGTGGAGTTTTATGGAAATGAAAAATGTAAATGTTGGATTGTTTGGACATATTGACCATGGAAAAACACAATTAGCAAAACAACTAACAGAGATTGTCTCAACATCTGCATTAGACAAACCAAAAGAATCTCAAAAAAGAGGGATAACTATTGATTTAGGCTTTTCTTCTTTTATTTTAGATAGATATAGAATTACCTTAGTTGATGCCCCTGGACATTCTGAGTTGATAAGAACTGCTATTGGGGCAGGGAATATAATAGATGCTGCTTTATTAGTTGTAGATGCTAAAGAAGGACCAAAAACTCAAACTGGAGAGCATTTATTGGTTTTGGACTTATTAAACATCCCAACAATTGTTGTTATAAATAAGATAGATATTGCAAGTGATGAGGAAATTAAAAGAACTGAAATGTTTATGAAACAAATATTAAGCTCAACTATGAATTTAAAGAACTCCAAAATTGTTAAAATCTCAGCAAAAACTGGAGAGGGAATAGAAGAATTAAAGAAAGAGCTTAAAAATTTATTAGATAGCTTAAATATTGAAAGAGAGATAAATAGCTATTTAAAAATGCCTATTGACCATGCATTTAAAATAAAAGGGGTTGGGACTGTTATAACCGGAACAATTCATAAAGGGAAAGTAGAGGTTGGAGATACTCTAAGAATTCTACCAATAAACCATGAGGTTAAAGTTAAAAGCATACAGTGCTTTAAACAAGATGTTGAGAAAGCTTATGCTGGAGATAGGGTAGGAATGGCTTTAATGGGAATTGAGCCAGATAGTTTGTTTAGGGGTTGTATCTTAACTTCAGAAGATACAAAATTAAAGGTTGTAGATAAGTTTATAGCAAAGATAAAGATTCTTAATTTATTTAAATACAATTTGACTCCAAAGATGAAGGTTCATATAAATATTGGGCTTTTAACAGTTCCAGCTACGATAATCCCATATAAAATAGAGAAAATTAACGATAAAGAAGAGCCAATAATTTTAGAAGAAATTACAGGAGGAGATTCTTGCTACTGTATCTTTAAATTAGAAGAGAAGGTTGTTGTTGAGGAAGGAGATAAAGTTTTGATAATGAGATTGGACTTGCCTCCAACAACTTTGAGAATTTGTGGTTTTGGAGAGGTTGTAGGATTTGAAGATGTAGAAGTTAAAAAGATAGTTGTTAGAGAAGGAAAAATTGTTAAGAAAAAAGATAAAATCTATATTGAAGGATTGGCTACATCTAAATCATCTGGAGAAAAACTTATTGGAGAAAAAGTTTATGTTCCGGATAAGGATGTGTGGGGAATTATAAAAGGAACATTTGGGACTAAGGGAGCTTTAATTGCTGAATTTGATGGGGATATTAGTGGGGGAGAAAGAGTGATATTGAAAAGAGTTAGAAAATGGGGGTAATATAGTTTTTAGTAAAATTTGTTAAAACCAAAATGAAGATTTAAAGTGTCCATTATGTGCCTTATTTATTCTAAAAAGTTTTGCAAAAAACTATAACCGTATCTTTTATATATCCAACATAACAAAAATAATTTTATCTCAAGGTTGTCTCAATGAACTTTGGTGAGAACTGTGTATGTAGTTGATTTACCATACAAGAAGTTAGGTGTAGAGTGTGATGGAAAACAGTTAATATTTAAAATGAAATCTAAGGATGTAGAGGAAAGTATAAGAATGAATTTTGAATCAGCCGCTTTATTAAAAATTTTAATGGAACAGAGTGCAGTAGTAGCAGAAAAAATAAACAAGGACTTTAAAAAAGATAATATTAAAGTTTATCACATTCATGATATTGGAACAGTTTTTGGTGTTGATGGAAGGGTTTCAATAGGTGTTTTGCCAGCAGATGAAAATAGAGTAGCTTCAATTCTCGTTGGATTTCATAAAAATGATAGGCATATATCAGTTGTAGTAAAACCAAAGAAAATTGCTTTGTTAAGCGTTATAATAACAAAAATTATAAGCGAAAATCTAAAATTAGATTAAATCATATCATCTATTTTTAACTGCTTTCCTTTACCAACTACTTCATAAAAATCAATAGCAATAACTTTTATCTTCTCATCAATTACATAGTTTTTTCCATTAGTTGATAAAAGGTGGGGATTTATAAATAACATCTCTCCGTTAAATTTTATTGCTAAATATGGTTTTCCTCCGAATGTTTTAGAGAAGTTAATGAGTTTTTCAACATCTTCTCTGTTTACATAAAATTTACTTTTTGATGATGATTTACACTCAAATATTAAAATCTCTCCATTTCTTCCAGCTATTAAATCAACTCCCTTACTTCCAGCACTTCTAATTACTGCAAATCCCTCCTTTTCTAAAAGTTTTTTTAATTCTCTCTCAAAAGTGCTTCCTTTTCTATATTTATGCCTCATTTTTGCTCCCTAATACCTTTTTAACTATGTTTTTAAACTCTTCTACAGATATTTTTTTCTCTTTCTTTATCAGTTCATTTTCTTTAGCTAAAACTTCTTCCATTGGTTTTAGTCCTTCTTTTTCAAGTTTATCTAATGCTAAACCAATTTTGTCTAAAACCGCTTGTTCAGCCTCTAATTGGTGAAAACCTTCTCTTGGCCCTCCTCCTCTAAATGCTCTACACCTTCTCTTATCCCAAATTGGATAGCCCCTATCTTTACAAAATATCCTATTCTTTTCATAATTTCTAATCTCTTGAGCTAACTTATCTACTAACTCTTCTTCTCCTTCAATATATGCACCAAAACAAGTTTCTTTTACAACAATAGGTAGATTTAATGAATTTAAATACCTAACTAATTTACCTGGAGTAGTTAGGGAGTTTTCAGCTAAAACTATAACCTTTGTCTTTTTCATTATTTCACCATAAATTTTAATATTAATTTAAATTTTTCTTGTTATATTTTATAAATTTTATTGTTAATTATAAACTAAATCAAAGCTTTAAAAAAGAAAAAAATTCTTTTAAATAATATTTTGAGCATAAAAATGTTAAAAAGAGAAAAAATCAAAATAAAATTTATAAGAATTATAAATCTCTTGGGTCTACGAGTTCTCCTTTAACAGCACATGCAGCAGCTGTTATTGGTGATGCTAAGTAAATCTCTGCCTCTAATGAACCTTGTCTTCCTCTGAAGTTTCTGTTTGATGTTGAGACACAAACTTCTCCTTTTCCAAGAACTCCATACAATGAACCCATACAAGCAGAGCATGAAGGGTTTGTAACAACACATCCATACTTTAAGAATTTCTCAATTATTCCTTCTTTTAAAGCTTTTAAATACTCTTCTCTTGAAGCTGGAGTTACAACAACTCTAACATTATCTGCTATTCCACCATGTTTCTCAATGATTTCTATAGCCATTCTTAAATCTTCTAATCTTCCGTTTGTACAGCTTCCTATGAATACTTGGTCTATTGGTTTTCCTGCAACTTCCCTTGCCTGTTTAACATTATCTACATTGTGTGGGCAAGCAAAAACAGGCTCTATTTTATCAGCTTCAATTTCATAAACTTCAGCAAATTCAGCATCTTCATCTCCTTTTATTACTTCAAATGGTCTTTCAGTTCCATGTTTTTTCATAGCCTCTTTTACATATTGTATTGTTTTTTCATCTGGTTCAATAATTCCAGTTTTTCCTCCCATCTCAATAGCCATGTTTGTCATAGTCATTCTTGAAGCAATACTCATTTTTTTAACGGTTTCTCCTCCAAATTGGCACGCTTTATATGTAGCTCCATCAACACCAACTTCTCCTATAATTGATAAAATAACATCCTTTGAAGTAACGTAAGGTTGTAAATCTCCTGTAATGTTGAAGTAAATAGTTTCAGGAACTTTAAACCATAATTTACCAGTTGCAAATACGTGAGCCATGTCTGTTGAGCCTATTCCAGTAGAAAATGCTCCTAAAGCTCCATGTGTGCATGTATGGCTATCAGCACCAACAACAACCTCTCCAGGGGCTATATGTCCTTTTTCTGGCAATACTTGATGACAAACTCCTTCTCTAATATCATAGAAGTATTTAATACCCTGTTCTTTAACAAATTTTCTCATTAATATATGGTTTTCAGCTGCTTTTATACTATCAGCAGGAACTTGGTGGTCAAATAAGATAACAATTTTTTCAGGATTCCAAACTTTCTCAATTCCATACTCTTTTAATGTATTGACTGTTAAAGGTCCTGTAATATCATGAACCATTGCCACATCAATGTTTGCCATTACAATATCTCCTGGGCTAACCTCTTTCTTTCCAGAAGCTTTTGCTAATATCTTTTCTGCAATTGTCATTCCCATACTTTCACCATAGATATCAATGTCTTTATAAGAATAAGTGTGGATATACTTTTAGATTCTAAGTGATATAAAAAAGTTTATAAAAATTTTATTTATGTATAGTTGTAGGATTTAGGAATAATTTTTAATTCCTCGATGATGAGCAATAAAAGCTGATTAATATGATGAACCCTTTCGGGGTATCTGAGAGGAATTAATTTTTATTTAACTTCAATGGTATATTTCTTTGAAGCTTCTTTGAATAGCATTGAAGAGGATGCAAATTTTAAATATAGGAGTGCTTTATCAACATTTACAATCTTTGTTGATGCTATATGAGTTATACCAAACCCTTTAAATAAATCTGGTAGAGACTGAGCAGTAGGACCTACTAAAATCTTTAGTTTGGCATTTTTAGCCCTATCTAAAACAAAATCTAATGTATCGTTTAATAATGATGTTCCGCTTATAAATACTGCGTCCATCTCTGGTAATAACCTATATTCAAAACTATCACTTAAAACATCTTCACATAACAAAGAAGGATTTCTTTCAAAAACATATATATCAAATTTTCCTGATTTTTTTAGCATATTAACAACTGGCATCATATTTCCAATAAAAGCAATTTTTTTAATATCATTCCTATTCAAAACTAACTCAGTGGCATCTCTACAATTTGCCTCAAAGTTTAAATAATATTGAGATACTGCATTTATTGCAGCTAATCCTAATGTTCTTTCAACAATATCAAAACTATCTACCATGTTTATAAAATCTTCTAAATTTTTGTATATATTTATATCCTTTTTATGCCCTCTATACTCTTCCAATAATGTCATTGCCACGCCTAAAGCTTTTTTACCATTGCTTTCAATTAACACATAACTATAAGGTAAAGCAAAAGAAAAATCTAATATTTTAAATTTATCTTCCTTTTCATTTAATAGATTTAAAGCTCTTTCTTTTATTTTTTCTATTATCATTCTTTCACCAAATTTAAAAAAGCAATAAATTAGTCAAACAGCCAAACATCAATTATCTCTCCTTCGTTCTTTTCTAATTCATTTTCTTTTATTATGACTAATCCATCGGCATCTAATATTGAAGTTAGTATATTAGAACCTTTAAATATTGGATAGGCTATTCCATTTTTTAATTTCACAGGTCTTAAATATAAAAAATCTGGTTCTGATACAATTTTTTCTGATAACTCTGCTTTAATAATTCTCTTTCTATATGGTTTGTGTGTCATTTTCATTAAAAAAGGAAGCAAAAACATATAACTGCAAACTAAACATGAAACTACATTCCCTGGCATGCAAAAAATAGGTTTATCATTTACTTTTCCAAATAGCATAGGCATGCCGGGTCTCATCTTAACCTTATGGAATAAAATCTCACCCAATTCATCAACAACCCTCGGTAGGAAATCCTTTTTTCCAACAGAAACTCCACCAGAGGTTACAACAATATCACATTTTTCTGATGCGTTAATTATTTTCTCTTTTATTTCATTAAAGTCATCTTTTGCAATTCCTAAAAATATTGGCTCACAACCTGCTTTTTTTACAATGGATGATATTGTTTTTGAATTTATATCTTTAGTCATCTTAAATAATTCATTACCGGTTGATATAATTCCTACTTTTGGGATTTTATAAACTTTTATCTCTTCAATGCCCAATCCTGCCAAAACTCCAATATTTCTCTCATTTATTAAAGTGCCTTTCTTTAAAATTATCTCTCCTTTTTTTTATATCACAACCCTTTTTTGAAATTCCTTCAATTCTATCAAAACTAATAACTACTACTTTATTTCTAACTCTTACTGTATTTTCGACTGGTATAACATACTTTGTATTTTTTGGAACTTTCCCTCCTGTTGCTACTAAAACACATTCGTTTCCCTCTATCACTAAATCTTTATCATCTCCAGCAAAAACTTCTTCAATTAAAACATACTCATCTAAAATTTCTGTTACTGCATAGCCGTCAATATCACTTCTGTCAAATCTTGGAATATCTGTATCACTTATAACATCTTCAGCTAAAACCCTTCCATAAGCTTCCTCTATTTTAATATATTCGGTTTTGTTAAATCTGAATTTCTCTAAAATCTTCTCTGCCTCTTTAACTGAAATCATAGTATCACCGTAATTATATTAAATTAATTTTTATTCAATAAATCAATCAAAATTAGTTACTAAATGTTGTAAAAAAATAAAAATAATAAGAGCTATGATACGCCTCCCTTTAACGGGTTCGGCGTATCATCACAAACATTTTTTGGTGGGCTGGACTTCCTGGCTGAATTTTTATTTTTCTTATTATTTTTTCTTACCTTCTTTGATTTCTTTAACCTTTTCAAATATTTGTCTTAAAGTGTCTTCATTACTCTTAGTAAATGGAAATGGTGAGGTTGTGAAAGGCTTTGCATACAAAGTTAATCCGTCAAACCTATAGAATGTTGCTCCACATTCCATTCCATCAATAACTCCAGGCAATACAACATCTGAAGCATAAGGTGTAGGTCCGGGAGCTATATCTATACAAACCATCGGAATCTCATTCAAATACTTTGCACAGTCTTTTGGTGTATGCTCAACGATACCAGCGGCTACTACTAACACAGCGTCAATTTCTCTTTCTCTCAATAGGTCTGCAAATGTAAATTCTCCAGGATTGTATCTTGGATAACCTCTTGCAAAGTCTATTCCATAAGGATAACCATACATATATGAGGCAACTTGGTTGAATCCATTAACATTACAGTGTCCTCTTAAAGCTCCAATGGAACATTTTGTATATTTATTTAACTCTTTAACTAAAGTTAAGACACATTCTATATTTCTATGCCCCCCTCTTGATGCTGGTAATCCTAAACCACCATAAATTTTTACGAATTTAGCATTTTTCATCCATTCAATCATCTCTTCCATAACTTCAATTGGTACTCCAGTTATCTTCTCAACGCTGTGATGTGGCTTTTTGCCCCTTAATATTGTTAGGAGAGCAGAGAACATCTCATAGTCTGTGTTAGGCTTTAACTGAACATGTAAATCTGCTAACTTTGCAGTATCTGTTTTTCTTGGGTCGACAACAACTATTTTTCTATCTTTTCTGCCTCTTTCTCTAAAGAACCCTCTTGCAAATACTGAATATCTACTCATATGTCTTGGGTGGGAGTGCATTGGATTACAGCCCCAGAATATGATTAAATCAGCTCTATTTTTTACTTCACCAGCAGTACAGCCAGGAAGTCCAGCCTCTTGAACCCCCATTAAAGTAGGACCGTGTCATATTGTTGAGTTTGAATCAACAACTCCCCCTAAGTATTCAGCCATGTGCATTCCGACTATATGTGCTTCAGCTGACGTTTCAGCTCCCATAAAGAGGAGAGGTCTCTTAGCATTAGCTAAAATTTCTGCAGCTTTATTTATTGCCTCTTCCCAACTAACTTTAACGAACTTTCCATTCTTTTTAATCATTGGTTCTCTTATTCTATGTGGACTAACAATCTCTTTAAACTTTGGAGCTCCCTCTCTACAAACATTTTTTACAATTATTTCCTGCTTTTCTTCATCATACCAGACTTCTATATCGTCACACGCCATTCCACAGACAGGACAAGTTATACCCCTAAAAACCTTCATAGCCATAAATTTCACCCATATATCTTTTTCATAATCTCTTCAGCAGTTAATATCTCAGCTTTTCCTTTAACTGGCTCAACATAGACATAACACCCCTTATAGAGTGGAGAACCCATGGATTCTGTATAGGAGAGAATAACAACATTAGCCCAAATAGACCTTGGAATAAATATAGTTCCTTCTTGTAATGAGCTATCAGGAATTGCTCTCAGAGCTATACTTGCTTTCTTATCCTCACTGATTACATTTACATACTCTGGTTTTCCAAGATATTCATAGTCATTTGGATGAATATAACAGACGGCACATTCCTTAACGTATTTTTCAGTAAATTTCTTTCCTCCTTTGATGATTTCTCCTTGAACAACAGTACTTCCAGTGTTTAGAAGAGCTTTAATTCCTCCATCGTATCTGTAATTTTCATAGCATTCATAAAGTTCTGGCTCTATAAGTCCAAGGTTTTTCTCTTTTAAAGCATACAAAACTCCTTTAGGTTTTCTGCTTATAACATAATCTCCAATAAATTTGAGATATTCTCCATAAATTGGCATATCATTTATGTTTAGGTCCTTCTCTATTCCATCAAACTCAAATCCTGGAGCGAAGAACCTTATTCTTCCACAGACAACTATTGTTCCCTTTGTCATCTCTACTCCAACAGCTCTCTCAGCATTTCCTCCAATATAGATAGATCCACCATTTTGTCTAATTCCACAAAATTGCTTAACATTTCCTTTTATAATAATCTCTCCGCCTGTTATTGCCGCTCCAACGTTGTTTCCAGCGTCTCCTTCAATAATAATTTTCCCTCCCTTCATTCCATGCCAACTACCTCTATAGGCAGAGCCTACGTAATCTCCAGCGTTTCCGTTAATCTTTATTACTCCCCCTTTCATCTCTCTACCAACCCAATGTTTAGCATTTCCATTAACAACAATCTCCCCACCTTTCATTTCTGAACCAAGTTGAATTCCGACATTTCCATTTATTATAATTTTTCCAGAACTCATTTTTGAACCAATGTATTTAACTCTCTCAACATCTCCTTCAATAATGATTGTTACATCTTTTGGGTTATTTGGACTTATCTCAACATCAAAGAACTCTGAGATTGGATATGTATTAGGACCTTGCCAAACTAAGAGAGATTCAATCTCTTCCTTACTTTTATTGGCAAATATATCTGGATTTATAACCTCTGCTTCTATTGGAATATCTGGAGTATCTTTTGGTGTTAAGATAACTTCCATGCTATTCACCTACATTTATTGGCGTTGGTTTTGTTAAATAATGCTCTGTTGTTGGATAATTGGTGAAATCAAACGTATAATACTTAAACCAATCTTTAACATCTTTAATCATTTCATTGTAGATTTCTTCGTCTGAGAATTTGGTATTGCAGTAATATGTTGTCCCATCAGGCGTTGAAACAATCTTTCCATTATGAGCAACAATAATTCCTCCATTTATTGTGTATTCTGTACAAGAAAACTTCTTTTCAATGGTATTGTAGTCATTAGGATTCAAAGTATCTGGGTTTATATCATAGATGGCAATATCTGCATCTGCTCCAACACCTAAATGCCCTTTCATTGGAGCCAATCCAACAGCTTTTGCTGGTGTAGCTCTTGTAATTGTTGCTATTTCAAATAAACTCATTTCTCTATCAATGTTTGGAAGCTCAGTTCTTTCAGAAGCCCATTTGTGGCATTCTTTTAACAAATCCTCCCTTGCCTTTTTAGACATTAGCCATGAGATAACTTTTGGATAGTTTGTAAATGGACCTCCATTTGGACTGTCTGTTGTCATAACAACCTTCCATGGGTCTTTAACTCCCAATAATAATTCTAAACCCATCGCCCACTGAACACTATGCACACCATTTTTCTTTCTGTATGCGAAAGGAACTATACCAGAACCACACTCCAACTCAACATCATCATTAGACCATTTCCCTCCAGTTAAAACTGCCAAATCGTATAGATTTGGACCATCTCCCGTCATACAAATAGCTTTTCCAAAAACAACACAACCACTGTCAATAACAACATGTTTTGATTTATTTACATAGTCAATAATTCCGTTTGTTCCAGATTCAAAATCTTTCCATGAAGTTCCACCAAATGCGTTAAACTGAACATGAGTTAAATAAATACTCTGCTCTCTCTCATGAGGAACTTTTGTCTTTATTTCTTCTTCAATTTCAACCTTTTGATTTGGTTTTATGTCTTTTGGGATTGTTAGTGTTTCTCTTGCAATTTCCCAGTTTCCTGGATGACCTAAACCATTGGCATGAACATGTATTGACATTGGATAGCCAAGCATTTCATTAACTTCTGCTAATCCTCTAATAATTTCTCTTGGTGTAACTTCAAAATGCAAATTTGGCTCATCTAAGGAATAGATATTTAAACCCCAACCCCAGTTCTCTACACCAGCAGGATTTACACACTTAATCCCAAAACATTTATGGGTTTTGAGCATCCACGCAACGTAGGCAGCAGTTTTCTCAATATCTCCTTCTTTTAAATACCTCATAACAAACCAATTGTTTCCAAGCATTAGGTATGCACATTTATTTAAAATAGGGACGTGCTTTAGCTCTTCATGAGTGTGTTTTGCGAGCATTGGAGGAGTAGCGGCTTCGCAAACAGTTGTATAACCCATTATTGTGTATTTATAACCCATAGCATAGCTTGAAGGTACGATATTTCCAGAACCGCTGTGAGTTATATCAGTTTTTTTCACAACGTGTTTGTATTGATACTCAGGACACATCATTCTACCAACAGTAACTTTAGGTCCAGCAACATGAGTGTGGGAATCAACACCTCCTGGCATTACGGTTTTGTTTGTAGCATCAATAACTTTTGCATCTTTTAGTTCATTTGGAGATAGTTCCTCAACAATCTTTCCATCTTTAACAAAGATATCCATTTTTTCTCCATCAATTCTATTCATTGGGTCAAATACATATCCATTCTTTATTACAAGATACATAATATCACCAAAAATCTAATTTTGGCAAGATGAGCAGATAGTTTCATTTCTTTTTTGTATAAAAGGTTCTTTGCAAATTTCACACAATTTTATAGATTTTTTTTGTTTGTGTGGAACGAGAATATCAACAAACTCATAAGAATAGACATCTTCTCCAGCTTCAATAATTTCTAAAATAACATCATCATGAGAAACTTTCTCAATGTTTAGATACCAAGCATGAAGTTTTGGATATTTGACAGTTTTTTTATGGTCGAGAATTATTCTAACTCCTTTAACAACTTCCCCTTCTTTTCCCCATTTATTTACAGTTACAGCCATCTTTCCAGTGTCATTGATTTTTAATCTTTTATTTCCTGTTGTGCATCTTCCAAGAATTTGGAAAGCATCAGGAACACAATTGTAGGTTTCACAAATAGCATAAATTCTGTCATTTTCACCAATATTGAGGATTTTCTTAGCCAAATTAAACATGAAGATTCCAATTAAAACTCCGGGACTTAAACAACCATGAAAATTAATGACTTTTTCAATATCTTCCCTTTTAATTCCATCAAGTTTGTTAGTTATAGAGTTTAGAATATCCATACAACTATCACCGAGTTAATTAAAATTAGTTACGTAACTAAATATGGTTACATAATTTATATCTTTTAGTAATGTTTCAACATTATATAGTCAGGTATTTTATATATATAAGTTACGACTTATGATTAAGACAAAAAATATTTATTTGCAATAGTTTTTATAATTCGATGATATGTAACTTAAATAAAAAACATATAAAAATACAAATATTTTAATTTTTAGTATTTCTTTTAGAGGTGGTATCTTGCAACAGATAAAGGATGTTTATAATGGTGTTATAACAATCTCAAGAAAGGGTTTTGAAAAAAGGGAGTTAATGTGGAATGATTACCTATGTGTTGGTTGCGGTATCTGCTATGACATCTGCCCAACAAAGGCAATTGTGTTGGGTCCTTTAGGAGCGATAGCTAAAGGTCTCATTGAAGCTCCAAAGTTAGATATTGATGAAGAAAAATGTGTTTTATGTGGATTATGTGCTGCATCTTGCCCATTTGATGCAATGGATTTAAAAATCAATGGAAAATCAATAAAAGAGGATGAAAAATATCCAAAGATTAAAAGGAAGAGTATCAAAATTTATCAAGATAAATGTGTTTTATGTGGGCAGTGTGAGATGGTCTGTCCTCAATATGCTATAACAGTAGAAAGAAGTTTAGCTGAGAGGAAGAAGTTTGTTATTGGAGAAATTAACATAAATAAAGAGAACTGTGTCTTCTGTGGAATTTGTGCTGAATATTGTCCAGCAGATGCTATAAACTTAAAATATAATCACCCAACACCAACAAATCCAAAACCAATAACTGACATTGAAGTTGATAAAGATAAGTGTGTTTACTGTAAAGTTTGTGAATATGTCTGTCCACATGATGCAATAGAGGTTATTTGTTATAAATGTCCTTTGATGAAAAAGATTCCAAAGGCAAAGTTGTATGAGGATATTAAAGGGAATGTTAATATTAATGAAGATTTATGCGTTGCTTGTGGATGGTGTGCTTTTATATGTCCAGCAGAGGCTATTGAAGTTGAGAAACCATTCAAAGGAGAAGTTATAATTGATGTTGATGCATGTAACGCTTGTGAAGCTTGTGTTGCCATATGTCCATGTAATGCCTTAGAATTCCCTAAACCAAAAGATAAAGCTGAAAAAGTTTCAAGATTGGTTGTTAATCAAAACCTCTGTGTTTTATGTGGGGCTTGTGCTAAGGCATGTCCAGTTAATGCAATAAAAGTTGTAAGGAAAGAGATTAGCATAACAAAAACAAAACCAATAGCTTGGAAAAAAGCATTTGAAAATTTAGCAACTGAATAAAGAGGTGGTTAAATGTATAAGTTGGTTGTTTATCCAGAGAGATGCCATGGTTGTGGAAATTGCGTTGTCTCATGCTCCGTTAATGCAAAAGACCCGGGAGTTTGGGGAGGAAAGGGGCCTGAAACAGATGAGGTTGTTATAATAGTAGAGGAAGGGATTGTTAAGGTGGTTAATCAAGATTTGTGTGGAGGATGTGGAGCTTGTATGGAAGTTTGTCCAGTAAATGCTATAGAATTAGTTATTGATAAAAATTAAGCTTTTTTTAATTTATACATACAATTTAACTTATTAAATCACAAATCTTTTTTAAGTAAAAGCTAAAAATACGTCTAAAAATATATTAATACAAATTTTTAAATTATGAATATATCAGATTTAAAAAGCATAAGGGGCTTAAAAAATGCTTTTATTGGAAATATGATGTTATTGATTAAAACATTCATCTGAATTCATCACCGCCCTAAAGCAGAGTTTCTTAGCGACAACTTATGGTAAATTTGGAAAATCATTGAAAATATTATTTTTTATTATTTTTTTAAATTTAAGAGTAAGAGATATAAAATAAAATTACAAATTTTAAAGTAGATTTTTAATTTTTTAATGTTAATAGTATTGATGGTGATAGTTTGTTAATTGTGAGAAAAACCTTCAGATTGGAAGGAACAGTTAAAGCTCCGCCTTCAAAGTCCTATACTCATAGAGCAGTTATTGGGGCTTCTTTAGCTGATGGAGAAAGCAGAATAATAAACCCTCTCTGGGGAGCTGATTGCTTATCGTCAGTTCATGGCTGTAGAATGCTTGGAGCTGAGATAACTTTAGATAAAGAAAAGGATGAATGGTCTGTTAAAGGTGGAGAGTTAAAAACACCAGACAACATTATAGATATTGGAAATAGTGGAACAACCTTAAGGATATTAACCTCTATATCTTCCCAAATACCAAAAGGATATGCAATTTTAACAGGAGATGATTCAATAAGAAGGAGACCAATGCAACCTTTATTGGATGCTCTAAAACAGATAAATATAGATGCATTTTCATCAAAAATGGATGGAACTGCACCAATAATTGTTAAGAGCTCTAAAATAGATGGGAATGTTGTAAAGATTAGAGGGGATGTTAGCTCTCAATTTATAACTTCTTTGATGATGCTTCTGCCTTTTAATAAAGAAGATACTGAGATAATTTTAACAACTCCATTAAAATCTAAGCCATATATTGACATAACATTAGATATTTTAAATAGATTTGGTATAAAAATTGATAAAACAGAAAATGGATTTTTAGTTTATGGAAATCAGAAATATAGGGCGATAAATTATATTGTTGAAGGAGATTACTCATCAGCTTCATATTTAGTAGCAGCAGGGGTTTTAATAAATTCAAATTTAGTTATTGAAAATTTATTTGCTAATTCAAAGCAGGGGGATAGAGCAATAATTGACATTGTCAAAGAGATGGGGGCAGATATTAAAGTTAAAAAAGATAAAGTTGTTATTGATGGAGAGTACAGCTTAGAAGGAATAGATGTGGATGTTAAAGATATTCCTGATTTAGTACCAACTATTGCCGTTCTTGGATGCTTTGCAGAAGGAAAGACAGAAATTTACAATGGAGAGCATGTTAGATTGAAAGAATGTGATAGACTAAGGGCATGTGCTGTAGAGTTAAAAAAGATGGGGGCAGATATTAAAGAAAAACCAGATGGTTTGATTATAAGAGGAGTTAAAAAATTAAAAGGGGCTAAGTTAAACACTTATAATGACCACAGATTAGTTATGGCATTTACCATAGCTGGTTTAAAAGCAGATGGAGAAACTGTAATTGAAGGAGAAGAGGCAGTAAAAATATCTTTCCCAAATTTTGTTGATGTTATGAAAAATTTAGGAGCTAAGATAGAGATAAAATAATTAATAATAATTTGAATAATAAAAATCTTTAAAATATTAATAAGATATTTAGCTCCTTTAATTATCAATACCATATAAAAAACAATAAAAAATTCATTACTGCAAATGTTGGTGATATTTATGGACTTTTTGTTTGAGAGTAGCTGGAAAGCTATCTGTCCATACAATCCAAAATTGGATTTAAAAGATATCTACATATATGACACAACCTTAAGAGATGGAGAACAAACTCCAGGGGTTTGCTTCACCAAAGAACAAAAATTAGAGATAGCAAGGAAATTAGATGAGCTTGGATTAAAGCAGATTGAAGCTGGTTTCCCAATAGTCTCTGAGAGAGAGGCAGATATAGTTAAAACAATAGCAAATGAGGGGTTAAATGCAGATATCTTAGCTTTATGTAGGGCTTTAAAGAAGGATATTGATAAGGCAATTGAATGTGATGTAGATGGGATAATTACCTTTATTGCCACTTCACCATTACATTTAAAATATAAATTTAACAACAAAAGCTTAGATGATATCTTAAAAATGGGAGTTGAGGCAGTTGAATATGCAAAAGAACATGGCTTATTTGTTGCTTTCTCTGCTGAAGATGCTACAAGAACTCCAATAGAGGATTTAATTAAAGTGCATAGAGCAGCTGAAGAGGCAGGGGCTGATAGGGTTCATATTGCAGATACTGTTGGATGTGCTACACCACAAAGTATGGAATTTATCTGTAGAACATTAAAAGAAAACTTAAAAAAGGCTCATATAGGAGTTCACTGCCACAACGACTTTGGATTTGCAGTTATAAATTCAATATATGGTTTAATTGGAGGAGCTAAGGCAGTTTCAACAACAGTTAATGGTATTGGAGAAAGAGCTGGAAATGCAGCTTTAGAAGAGCTAATTATGGCTTTAACTGTTTTATATGATGTTGATTTGGGATTAAATTTGGAAGTTCTGCCAGAATTATGTAAGATGGTTGAGGAGTATTCTGGAATAAAAGTTCCAAAGAATAAGCCAATAGTTGGAGAGCTTGTATTTGCCCATGAAAGTGGAATTCATGTTGATGCTGTCATAGAGAATCCATTAACCTATGAGCCATTCCTTCCAGAGAAAATAGGGCTTAAGAGAAATATTTTGTTAGGAAAGCATTCTGGATGTAGAGCTGTTGCTTATAAATTAAAGCTTATGGGTATTGATTATGATAAAGAGATGTTGTGTGAGATAGTTAAAAAAGTTAAAGAAGTTAGAGAGGAAGGTAAATTTATAACTGATGATGTCTTTAAAGAGATTGTTGAGGAGGTCTTAAAGAATAGAAATAAAAACTAAAATAAGATAGTTGTAGGTGATAATATGAAACTCTTTGAATATCCTGGAAAGCAGAACACTGATGAAACATTAAAAATAGCTGTAGAGAGAGCTAAGAAGGGGGATATAAAAAGTATTGTTGTTGCATCTTCAACAGGAGAGACTGCTAAAAAATTACTTGACTTGTTAGAGAAAGAAAAATTAGATCTAAATGTTGTTGTTGTTACATATCATCAGGGATTTTATGGAGAGGATATAATTTCAATGGATAAAGAGGTTGAAGAAGAATTAAAGAAAAGAGGAGCTAAGATATTTAGGGGAAGTCATGCTTTAAGTGGAGTTGAAAGAGGAATTTCAAATAAGTTGGGAGGTTATGGGCCTGTTCAAGTTATTGCTGAGACATTAAGAACTTTTGGGCAGGGAGTTAAGGTTTGCTATGAAATCACAATTATGGCATGTGATGCTGGTTTAATAAAAGCAAAAGAAGAAGTTATAGCTATTGGAGGGACAGGTAGAGGGGCAGATACAGCAATGGTTATAAAGCCTGCTAATATGAACACTTTCTTTAACATAGAGGCAAGAGAAATTTTATGTATGCCAAGAATTAAAAAGAAAAAAGAAGAATAATAAATTAAGTGAAACTTATGAATAAAACTTTGCTTTTCTTATTTTCTATATTTATCTTATTTATTATTTTATTCTCTTTTATTTTTAGTGACAATATCCAAAATAAGCAAAATAAGCCTATAATATTAATTCATGATGTCTCTCCAGTATATTTTGATGAATTAAAGGAGATTGAAAAAATTATTAACAAGCATAATTACCAAAATAGAACATATCTTTTCTTAATTGTTAATCATGCAAATAAATATAATTTGAGGGATTATCCAGAATTTACTGCTTATTTACATAAATTGGAGAAAGAAGGTTATCATATAGAGTTTCACGCTTACAATCACATAGGGGAGGAGTTCAATTGCAATAAAAGTGTTGCAGAAGAAAAACTAAATAAATCGTTTAAAATTTTAGAGCAATGTGAATTTAATCCTAAAGAAATTAAATACTTTATTCCACCAAGATATGCATTATCAAAAGATGCTGAAAAATTATTCTTAGAGAAAAATATGACAATAATCCTAAAAAACAAAATGATAATAGACAGGAATGGAAAAATACATCCTATTAAAATAACAAATAGAGAATATACGTGGTATCTTCCAAAGTATTTAGAAAAAATAGCTGAATATCTTGCAGTAATTGATTATAAACTAAGCATAAAAGAAAATCGACAGTTTTTTCTGTCAATTCATCCAAAGGCAGTAAATTATGGTGGAGGCTTAGAATTTTTAGATAAATTTTTAAATGAAACATCAAAAAATTAAATTATTATAATAACTCAACAAAGTTTTCTATAATTTTTAATCCAATTTTTCCACTTTTTTCTGGGTGAAATTGAGTAGCATAAATGTTATCTTTATTTATAACGCTTGGAAACCATATCTCATATTCCGTTATTCCTACTATACAATCTTCAGAAGGATTTACATGATATGAATGGACAAAGTAAAAGTAGCTGTTATCTTTTATTCCCTCAAACAATGGACAGTCTTTAACTATTTTTACATTATTCCATCCCATGTGTGGAAGTTTCTCGACATTCCTAAATTTAATTACATTGCCTTTTATAATTCCTAATCCCTTAATTCCTTTTTTCTCTTCACTTTCTTCAAATAAAACTTGCATTCCTAAACATATCCCCAAGAAAGGAACTTTATCATCAATGATTTTGTATATTGTCTCTTTTAATTTAGATAAATTTTCCATTGCACTACCAAAATTCCCTACACCTGGCAAAATTACCTTATCACATGCTAATAGCTCTTCACTGTTGTTTGTTATTATTGCTTTATCATAAAGTTCTACTGCCTTTTGAATACTTCTCAAATTCCCTGCGTTGTAATCTATGATGCCAATCATTTCAATCCCTAAAATTTAAAGTTCTTGAACTTCTTTTATTGTATCTAAAATCTTTTTTAAAGCCCTTTTAGCATCTTCTTCACTTTTTAAACCAGTAATAACAACCTTACCACTACCAAAGATTAAAACAACAACCTTTGGGTCATCTAACCTATAAACAAGACCTGGGAATTGTTCTGGTTCATACTCAGTACCTTCAACCATTAATGCAATATCATCCAAATTAGGCTCAATTCCTAAATCAGCTGTAGCAACCATATTTTGAATTTTAATCTCTGGATTTTCAATAACATCAAATCCTGCATCTTTTAACTCTCTTATAATTTTTTTAATGGCTATCTCAGCCTCTTCTTTGCTTTTAGCCCCAGTACAATTTACCTTTCCACTTCTGAATATGAGTAAAGCCACTTTTGGGACTGATAACCTACAAACCAATCCAGGGAATTGTTCAGGTTCGTATTCAGCGTTTTCTAAAATCATAGCAACCTCTTCTAAATCAATATTGTCTCCAATTTTTGTTGAAACTACAACATTAACAATCTTAATCTCTGGTTCCATGATTTTCACCACATCTTTGTAGATAACTTAAATATTATATAAAAACCTCATATATAAATACTTTATATATAAATACTTTTAAACGTCCCATATAATTTATATATTTAAATTAATGGATATAGTGTTTAAAAATAAAAAAAGAAAGGTAGAGAATTTATCCGAATAAAGCAGCCAATCCTGCAACTGCTGCTCCATCGTCTTCTTTTTTCTCTTCTTTTTTCTCTTCTTCTTTCTTCTCTTCAGCAGCTGCTGCTGGAGCTGCAGCAGCAGGAGCTGCAGCGACAGGCATTGCAGCATTTGCGATAGCTTCTTCGATATCTACTCCTTCTAATCCAGCAACTAATGCTTTAACTCTTGCCTCATCTACATCAATACCTGCAGCTGATAAAACTGCTTTAACTGCATCTTCTGTGATTTCTTTTCCTGCGCTGTGCAATAATAAAGCTGCGTATATGTATTCCATAATCTACACCTCCAAGTTTCTATTTTAGTTGTTATATTGTGTTTGTTTATTTATTAATGTTTAATCATTGCCAATATCCAAACGACAACAATTGAAATAGATTTGCAATTCACTATTTATAATTAGTTATTTATATTTTTCGGTTAGAACAATAGGGCTAATCCAGCAGCTCCAGTGTCTTCTTCTTTCTTCTCTTCCTCTTTTTTCTCTTCTTCTTTCTTCTCTTCAGCTACTGGAGCTGTTGAAACTTCTACTGAGGATAACTTAGCTTTAATGTCTTCATCTAATGCTTCATCAGGCAATTTTGAAGCTAAGGTTAATGCCTGAGCTTGAGCTTTTGCTAATATATCTCCAGCAGTTTCTTTTGTTACGAATGCTGTCTCTACTGATAAAGCTCTTGCCTCTACGAATGCCTTCTGTATTAAGAATGGCAATACTTCTTTTGCTGGGTATGCTGTGTTGAATGCCAAGTTAAATGCATTTTGGTAAGCAGCTTGTATATCAGCTAATAATTTCTCTTCATCAACTTTTAAGACATCTGGAGTATAGATGATTCCATCTTCATAAACTGCCAAAATGTTTAAACCGACTTTTATTGGCTTGATTCCGAGTCTATCTAAGACAGCTGCTAATTTTGGTGAAACTACTTCTCCTTTTTTAACAACAACTTTATCCTCTTTAATAGCTATCTTACCTTTTTCTATTGCAGCTGGGATACCTACACTCTTAAGCTCTCCTAAGAAAGGTCCTGGAGGCATTCCAGTTGAACCTTTCTCAACTTTAATGTCACAAGGAGCTATTTGTCCTCCTCTTACTGGAGCAGGACTTTTGTTCTCTTCCAACATCTTGTATAACTTGAATGGGTTCATGTCTGTAACTAATATAGCTGCCCCTCTCTCAACATAATTTGCTAACTCAGCTAATTTTGGGTCGTTTAATTCTTCAGCAGCTTCTTTTAAAGCTTTTATGATTAAAGTGTTTCTTGACATTCTCAATTTGACTTTATCTCTAATTTTGTCTCTAATTTCTTGCAATTGAGGGGCAGGGACATCCATCATATCTACAATAGCTACTACAGGCTTACTTTTAATAAGCCCCTTTAGTGTTTTAACTTCCTCAATCTTCCATGGGGCTACATGAGCTTTCACTTTTGTTTCCATTTTTATCCCCTTCACTTTTATTATTTAGAGTTTTTATCTTTTCTTAGCTTTCTCTTTTTTAACTTTTACAGCTGGACCCATGGTTAACTTAACATAAGCATCTTTTAAGTGGTAGAGACCTTTTTCATACTTCTTAGCTACAACGTTTAAAACAGCCTCTATGTTATCAACTATTTGCTCATCTGTCATTTTTTCGTTTCCAACTAATACTTGGAAGTATGGCTTATCTCTTGTGTTTATGACAACTGTTTTCTTTAATCTTTCAACTAATGGAGCAATGTTTGCGTTAGCTGGAACTGGTTTAGGCATCTTTCCTCTTGGACCTAATATAACCCCCATGTATCTACCAATCAATGGCATTAAATCAGCTTGAGCTATAAAGAAGTCATGAGCATTAGCTATTTTTCTTAATTTTCTTTTGTTTTTACCTAACTCTTCAATTTCTTCTTTTCTAATAACGGTTAAACCCATATCTTCTGCTTGTTTAGCTAAGTCACCAGTTCCAATAACAGCTATTTTAGCTTCTTTCCCTCTACCATGAGGAAGCACTACTTCAGTCTTTATTCTGTTCTCTGGCTTCCTCATGTCAATCTCTTTGAGGGTTGCTATGAATTCAAATGACTGTGTGAAGTTTCTCGGCTTCGCGAGTTCGCGAGCCTCCTTCACCGCTTGCAACAGTGCTTCTCTGTCCATACTCATCCTCCTTTCTTTTTTATATTATGTATAAAAAGCATCCATATTATATAGCATCTAATATAAATATTTTACACTTAAATAATTGAATAGGACTTTCGCAGGAACAAATGTTTTAAAGGCTTCATTTTAATTTTCTTATATTGAGTATATAATTGCGAAAGTCCTATTGAAAAGAGAAGGTATTCTGTTTTTTAAATAATAAATGCAAAATTATATTAAAAATTTTTATATTGCTAAGATAGCTAACACCATATATAAAATTTTCGGTTAATGATTATAGGACTTTCGCAGTTTAACATTTATTTAAGGAATTAACTGTCTGAATGCACTTTAAGTAGGTATTGTGAAACTCTTGAAGCCATTGGTTTCATATATTCAATATGTTGTAAATATTATTGTTGCATTTTAAACAGTTATAGATGTTCAAAGGACATCAAAGTTCATTATTATATTTATTCCTGCAAAAGTCATATAATAAAAGAGTTAAACTTTGGTTTTTATTTGTTTTTCTTTAATTCATCCAATAAAGTATTACACATTTCAATAATATCTTTCAATCCTTCTTTTAAAACCTCTATAGGGTCTGTACCTTCTTCAGTAATTATAGTTATTTTTGGGTTTGATATATATCTTCCAGTTTCTGGGTGTAATAAAGGATGGTCTATAGAGTAAGAAGCCATCTTTACTCCTTCTTTTGTTAATAAAATATCTTTCAATAAATTTGGTAGTGAGTGGTCTTCGTTAATTAGCTCAATTTCAATCAAATTATCCTTCCTCTCTAATATCTTTATCTCCATCTTCTCCCTCCAATAGAACTTTTTTAGCTAAGTTTATATCTTTGTTTAACACAATTTTTCCTTCCTCTTCTCTAAAGAATCCTTTTTCTAAAGCTTCTTCAATAACATCGTCAATTGGTTTTTTAGTAATGTATGAAACTAATACTACCAAATTTTTAACAGGTTTTGAACCAAGATTTGAAAATCTTAACTCTTGATATAACTCATGAAGCTCTCCCAATATTTCATTAAATTTATTAATATCTATATCTGTTTTTATAGCATTTTCATCCTCTAAGTATATAATCTTATATCCTAAATGTTTTAATGCATCTATAACCAAGTTTTTATTAACTGGATACTTAAGTTCTGATAATGAATATTCGTATAATCCTTCTTTATCTTTTCTATACTTTTTCCTAACTTTATCCATTAAGTTCATTACAGCTCTATAATTTTCATTTAAGGAATCCTTATCATATCCAAATACATATATTTTTACATGGTTTCCTTTTGATTCTATTGTGCAGTCAATATTTAACCTTGACAATCTCTCGCAAAGCTCCAAAAGTTCTTCATCACAACTAACTTTTGATGAAATAATCTTCCTCATGATATCACCAAAAATAAGATTGAACGTAAATTTATAAATTATGCCTGCCTATATATAGGACTTTCGCACTTTATATATTTGCTAATGAAAAAATGATGCCAAAGGCATCAAATATACCTTTTAACATTTATTCCTGCGAAAGTCCTATATATAATAAGGTTTTGCATGAACAAAAATTTTGTGGTGATACCTAATGAACGAATTTGAGATGATAAAGAGAAACACTGTTGAAATAGTTAGTGAGGAGGAGTTAAAAGAGGTTTTAAAGAAAAAAGATAAAAAAGCTTACATAGGTTTTGAACCAAGTGGTAAAATACATTTAGGGCATTATTTGCAAATAAAAAAGATGATTGATTTACAAAATGCAGGATTTGATATAATCATATTGTTAGCTGATTTGCATGCATATTTAAACCAGAAAGGAGAGTTGGATGAGATTAGAGAGATTGGTGAATACAACAGAAGAGTTTTTGAGGCAATGGGATTAAAGGCAAAATATGTTTATGGTAGTGAGTTCCAGCTTGATAAGGATTATACTTTAAATGTTTATAGATTAGCTTTAAAAACTACCTTAAAGAGAGCAAGAAGAAGTATGGAACTTATAGCAAGAGAGGATGAAAATCCAAAGGTTGCTGAGGTTATCTATCCAATAATGCAGGTAAATGATATTTATTACTTAGATGTTGATGTTGCAGTTGGGGGAATGGAGCAGAGAAAGATACACATGTTAGCAAGAGAACTTTTGCCAAAAAAGGTCGTTTGCATTCACAATCCTGTATTGACAGGTTTAGATGGAGAAGGAAAGATGAGTTCTTCAAAAGGAAACTTTATAGCGGTTGATGACTCTCCAGAAGAGATTAGGGCTAAGATAAAGAAAGCTTATTGCCCTGCTGGAGTTGTTGAAGGAAATCCTATAATGGAGATAGCCAAATATTTCCTTGAATATCCTTTAACTATAAACAGACCAGAAAAATTTGGTGGGGATTTAACTGTTAATAGCTATAAAGAATTGGAAGAGTTATTTAAAAATAAAGAACTCCATCCAATGGATTTAAAAAATGCTGTAGCTGAAGAGCTTATAAAGATTTTAGAGCCAATTAGAAAAAAGCTATAAGTTAGACAATTATTATATCACTTAATTTTCTCTTTTTCTCTTCTTTTTTAAGTTCTTCTAATGAAACTGGTTTAGAATCTGCTATTATAATGTTATCATTTTTTCTATCATTAGTTTTTTTAGTAATTTTATTAAGATTTTGCATCATATTATAATTTTGTTTTTTAATATCTTTTTTATCCTTATTTTTTGGATGAGGGAGAGTTTTATATCTAATTTTAACAATAATCTCTCCTTCTCCTTCATCTTTATCAAATGGTAGATTTATCTTAGCAGTGTCTTTAGATAAAACTTCCAATGAAACATTTTTATCCCCTAAATAAATATCAACATAGGAAATTAAAACGCTTTCTGGATTTTGTATTGAGAGAGTTATTTTCTCCTCCATACTAAATCTACCTGACAGCTTTTATTATGGTTATTGGATTCTTTGCCAAAAACATGTGTCCAGAAGAGATTTTTTTGCTGTAAGAAATAAAAACATTAACAGCTTCAACATTATAGCCCTTATTTTCTAATTCATTCATTATTTTAACCGCATTCTCTAAAATAATTGTATTGGCAACAATATGATTTATACCTTTTTTATCCAAAATTTCAATTATCTTTTCAATATTTTTAGTTCCACCTATAAAAGCTTTGTTAAACTCTAAGTTATATAGAATATCTTCGGCTCTTCCTTTTATAACTTGGCAGTTTTTAATATTAAATTTGGCTAAATTTTGTTTAGTTAGCTCAATAGCATCGTCTAAGTAATCTATTGCATATACAAACTTACATCTTTTAGCTATCTCAACTGTCATTCCTCCACTTCCACAACCAATATCAACAACAACATCATCTTTATTTAAATTTAATTTCCCAATACTTACAGCCCTAATTTCTTCTTTTGTTATTGGAACTTTATCTTTTCTTATAAATTCTTCATCTGGAATCATAGATTTTCACCGAATCATAAATATGCTATGAAATAGTAATATATAGTAATAGAATTAAAAATGTAATTAAAATAAAAATAGGGGGAGGGGTATGAATTACTCAATAAGATTGTTCAAAATTATGGGAATTCCAATAGAGTTGCATATAACCTTTATTTTATTTTTGGTAATAGTTATTGCTTTATCTATAATGAATAACAGCATATTTTGGGCTGTTCTATTTATTTTATTATTTGTGTCTGTTGTTTTACATGAGCTTGGGCATAGTTATGTTGCTAAAAAGTATGGAGTAAAAATAGAGAAAATCTTGCTATTGCCAATTGGTGGAGTTGCAATGATGGATAAAATTCCAAAAGAGGGTGAGTTGAAGATAGGGATAGCTGGACCTTTAGTTAGCTTTATCATTGGGATAACTTTATTAATTATATCTCAATTTTTTGATGTAAACATAAATGGATATCCTTTATTATACACCTTAAGCTTATTAAACTTAATGCTTGGGAGCTTTAATTTGATTCCAGCATTTCCAATGGATGGAGGTAGGATTTTAAGAGCAATCTTATCAAAAAGATATGGTTATTTAAAATCAACAAAGATAGCAGCAAATATTGGAAAGAGCTTAGCTTTAATCATGCTAATATTTGGTCTTTTATCAATGAATATTATATTAATTTTAGTTAGCTTATTTGTCTATTTTGGAGCTGAACAAGAAAGTAAAATAGTAGAAGTTGAGACGATATTTAAGAATATTAAGGCAAAGGACATTATGACATTAAATCCTGTATATGTAACTCCAGATATGAGCATTGAAGAATTTTTAAATTTTATGCTCAAACACAAATATTTTGGATACCCAGTAGTTGAAAATGGAAAATTAGTAGGCTGTATAGGGATAAATAACATACACAAAAAAGAAGGAACTGTTAGAGATTATATGCAAAAACCTGTTGTAGTTGATGAAGATACCGATATAAACGATATTCTAAGAAAAATGGCTTATACTGATAGAGTGTTTGTTGTAGAAGATGGTAAATTAAAAGGAATAATATCAAAAACAGACATATTGAGAGCTATGAGTGTATTGGAATTAAAAGAAGAATTAGAACATTAAATTAAATTTTATTCATTCTTTTGTGGCTGTTTCCATTCTATATAACCACATTTTCCACATGCGTATCTGTTTAAGTGCTCAGCCATGAAAACTCCAGGCCCACATTTTGGGCAAACCTTCTTCAATCTTACAACTTTATCTCCTTCAATTTTGTAGTATTTGTATTTTGCTGTTTTTTTACCTTTTGTCATTATTCTCCCTCCTCAGCAGCTGTTTCTTCTTCTATTTTATTTTTTCTTAAAATGTGTTCTCTTTCAATTAATTTCATCATTTCCTCATTGTCATAAAGTTTAGCATAACCTCTTGCTCTCTGCATTCCAGCTTCTTCAACAATTTTTTCAACAATCAATAAATCTTTATTTGCATTTAATATTGCTGCGAGCTTTAACTTAACATCTTTAAAGGTTGGTGTAGGTCCTTCGTGGTCTACAATGAATCTGTATTCTTTTCTTTTCAATAATGGATTGTATCTTTCTGATAATATTTTTATTTCCATATTATCCCCTCTTAAATTTTTTTGAATTGTTTTAATATTTCTTCAATTTCTTGTTTTAGTATTTTATCTATTTTTAAAACAACGATTCCTTCATTTGGCTGACCGTATAGAACATAAGTTCCAATGGGAAAGTATTTGATAACAATTAAAGTAAGGAGGTCTTCCTCACCATCAACTAATAGGGCAATGTCTTTATCATTTATTGTAGATAGATATTTAATACTTTCTATTGCTTCATCAGATATATATCCAGGAGGATTTTTTACTTTAATAATTTTTTTGAATGTATGGTTTATTTCAACAGGGATATCTCTCTGAGTTTTTAAATCAAAAATGGAAAGTTTTGGGATTATGTTGTTTTCAATTACAGTTTTTGTTACAATATCTCCAACAGTTACAATATCTCCATTTATATCTGGTAGTGTTTTATATACTTTTCCAAAGGGCTTTTTTAATTTTTCCCTCAACTTTTCTGGAAGCTTTAACATAGCCAATCTACTCCTTTACACTTAATGCATACTTCCCTTTAATATCAATTCCAGCCTTTTTTGCTATCTCTGATTTTTCGGGATTTATAACTATTAAAAGCCCTATCCAATTTTCACTTGTTGGAGATTGGCATATTGGACATATATCATCATTTGTTAAGTATTTGCATTTTAAACATGCTTTCATAAGCTCACCTTATTCTTGCTGTTCTTTTTTAGCTTTTTCTTCTTCAATCCACTCTAATTTCCCTAAATATGGCTGTCTCATAGTTAATGCTATCTTACTACCTCTTTTTCTCTCTGCTTTTAAACTAATAGCAACAATTCTTGCCCTAACATAATCTCCAATTTCTAAAACCTTTCCAGTTTCTTTTCCAATAATTGCTTCTCTCTTAGGGTCGTAAGAGACATAGTCATCCATAATTTGTGAAACGTGGATTAATCCATCCAAAGGCCCTAACCTTACAAAGCTTCCAAATTCTACAACATCAACAACCTCTCCCTCAATAAGTTCATACATCTCTGGAATATAGACGAGAGTTTCAAATACAACTGGATGATATGCTGAACCATCACCATGTACTACCTTACCTTCTCCAACTTCTTTTACATCTACAATGGATAAAATAAATCCAACATCTTTATCTAACCTTCCTTCATATTTTTCCATGAGAATTTTTTTTACAGTTTCTTTCAAATCTTTTCCAAATTCTTCTGGTGGTACTCTAACAACATCAGCAATCTCTAAAATTTTATACATAGTGTGTTCACCTCTGAATCAGTTAAATTTAATAAAAAAAGAAATAGAGTAATCATCAATATTATTAAGATTATAAAAAACAATAAAAATGTGATTATTATCTTTGCCACAAACTTATATTTATAATTAACCATATAAATTTGGGATTAGTTATATTCCAATTTTGTCTATAGCTATTCCAATTATTCCACTTCCAACAATAACACTAAATAAATATCTCAATGTTAATTTTATCCCATATATTTTTCTCATTCCCAATAATAGAGGCAAACCAATGGATTGTGAAGAAATCAAAAATGAAATAATCAATCCCTTTGGAATTCCTTCTATTGCAACCGTTTTTATTAAAGGAATCATTGCATGTGGGCAGAGGAAGATAAATATCCTTATTATTGAAACATAAAAATATGTGATTATATTGTTAGAAAGAACTAATAAAATTGTCTCCTTTGGAATGTAAGTCATTACAAATCCAGAAATCAAAAATCCTAAGACAATAGAAGGAAACAATTTTTTAAATTGCTCAATAAATACATCAAAAAAATTGTCATTAGATTTTTTATTTTCAACAACAAAAAATATCGTCCTTTTATTGTGAAAAACAAATCCTACAAATACAGCCAAGATTAAAGATGCTAAAATTTGTATAATTGCTATTTTATATCCTAACAATGAGAGAGATAGCAATATACTAATTGGATTTATTGATGATGCTGATACTACAAACGCAAAACTAACTCCTAAATTAGCCCCTCGTGAATTCAATGCATTAACTATTGGAATACTGCTTGCAGAACATAAGGGTAGAAAAGCTCCAATAATTGATGCTAAAATTATGGATTTTTTTGAATCATCCAATAAATGAACAAACTTTTTCCTTAACTCTCCTTTTAACTTTATTTTTAAATAAGCAGATAAAATAAATCCAAACATAAGATATGGAAAAGCTTTTAAAAAGAAATTTAAAGAGCGTTCCAATGAAAGATAAATATCATTAATCATAATTTCCACACTTTGAACATTTTTCACATTTATGTTCTTTTTGTATTTGTGTTTTTATTTTTCTGAAAGCTTTTTTTATCAATTGGAATGTTGTTCCATAAGGACACAAAAATCTACACCAAAATCTTGGTATAGCTATGCCCAAAATCAATCCAATTAATATTAATGCCAATCTTGCATAATATGCATTCCCAGCAGTTAAATATGCTAATTTTATTGAGGTAAGTAAATCACTTGTGTGGATTGGGATGTAGTATCTTGGGTTTCCATTCAGTAGTGCGATTATGGCAAAAACAAACACAACGTACTTTAAAAAAGTAAATGTCAATTTTAGCTCTAACGGAATTTTTAATGATTTTTTGGATATTTTTCTTCTTATTTTGTAAATAATGTCATTTAAAGTTCCATAAGGGCAAATCCAAGCACAAAAATCTTTCCTAAACAAAGCAATATACCCAAGGGCAAATATAACAAACTCTTTTCTATAATACTTGGAAGGACAATCAACTACTGGGCATAAATCACATGCTAAAAATGGAATAGCATAAGGACATCTTAAAATAACAATAGCCAATGTAGGAATAGCAATAACAAAAATTCCATATTTAACAATTAATGATAAAATCCTTTTAAATTTCAAATCCACACTATCACCCCAAAAATAGAATTAAAAAGTAGAGTAATTATTTAGGGGCAAGGTCTTTGTATTCAGGATAGTATTTGTTTAATATCTCTTGTCCTTTCTCAGATTTTACTGGAATAAATCCATGTTTTGCTAAAATGCTTTGTCCTTCATCAGATAAGACAAATTCCATATATTTGTAAGCTAAATCTTTATTCTTTGAGTTTTTCAAAACACCAATTGTGAATAAACCATCTCCTTTGTTTAAATATTCTCTTGGAATCTCAATAATCTCAACATTTCCTTTCACTCCATCTAAATATGCACACCTTCTCTCAACAAGTGCAGCATCACATTCTCCATCAACAACGGCTTTTAGCATCTTTCTGTAGCAATCAAAGTCCTTTGCACTTTTCTCATAAATCTTCTCAATTATGTCCTTTTTTGGTTTTAATGCTCTACTTTCAGGAATTGATGCTTTTGAGTTTGTATATACAATAACATCATCTCTCAACAAATCCTCTAACTTTGTTATATTCTTCGGATTGCCTTTTGGAGTTATTATCACCCACTCAGTAAATTGGTAGATTTTGAAATCTGGCTCAATCAAACTTTTATTTAATAGAATTTCTGCATGTTTAACTCCTCTTGGCATATAAACATCACAGTATGCACCATTTTCTATAGCCTTCCTCAATGTTCCTGATGAAGCTCCTGTGAATTCTACTTTACAGTTATATTTTTTTTCAAAAACAGAATTTAATTCCTGAATTGCCTCTGTTGGACCTCCACAGCTATAAACTACCAAAGTTGGAACCTCTTTTTGCGGATTCTCTGTAGCTTGGTTGGAAGTACATCCATATAGAAGTAAAGCAGACACTACAATTCCCACAACCAAGGCAAAAAACTTCCTCATAATTTCACCTTATTAGATTTTCTAATACCAATTTTCTAAAATTTCACGGTTAAAATTTGATTTTTCATATAAAAAATTTGTCATTTAGAATTTTTAATAGCAATTTGGACATTAGAAACAAAAATATCAAGGTTGGCTATTTTTAAATTTCTTTTAATTAGAATTCGTTATAAATCATGAAACGAAAAGTATATATAGTAGAAAGTTCATTGTAGAAAGTGCTTGCAAACCAAAAAGGTTGAGTTGAAGAGGACCCGTAGCCTAGCCTGGATAGGGCACCGGCCTTCTAAGCCGGGGGTCGGGGGTTCAAATCCCCTCGGGTCCGCCAATTTTTCTATTTTTTATCGATTGCTCCGGTGGTGTAGTCCGGCCAATCATGCGGGCCTTTCGAGCCCGCGACCCGGGTTCAAATCCCGGCCGGAGCATTATTATCTTATAAAAACATATATTTATTAATTTAAATTAATTATTTTAGGGGATTACATGTATTTATGCATTAAATGCAAAGGTAAAAGCTACTGCGGAAAGCAAACATGTCCCCTTTTACAAAATACTTATAAATCTAAATTTAGAGAAATTTTAAAATATCTGCCAGAGATTAAAACTGAAGTGTTTGGGAGTTCAGCATCTTTTTTAGTTGGGAGAGTTAATTATCCAAATGTATCTATATCTCCGCTTGTTGGTGGGTTTGAGGATGTTGAGCATTTATATGGATTTAAAAAAGAAGAAATATTAAAAATTAGATTAAATCTATTTTCCCCAAGAATTAAAGTAAATGCATACAAAATAACTCCATTGGTTGAAAAACTACAAGAAATAGCTATGAGTATAAAACCAGTAGATTCTGAAGTGGAATTCTATAATAAACCAAAACTTATATTGCCGTTTTTTAATGACATACCTCCTATAGGACCAGTTGGTGAATTAAAGAGATTAAAATATGACAATCCGAAAATTCCACAGATTGTTGATAAAGTATTTGATGATTACTCAATTGAGGGAGTTTTAAAAATTTATAAAAAATTTGATGAAATCTATGCTTCAAGATTGTTTTCTTGTGGAATTTTAGGAAAAGAGAAGAGATTAGTTCCAACAAGATGGGCAATAACTGCAGTTGATGACATTATAGGAAAAGAATACATCAAAAAAATTAGGGATTATAAAGTTTTAGATGAACCATTGAAGTTTGAAAATTATTATTTGGGTAATAGGTTTGAAATCTATTTCTTACCAAAGCCTTGGAGCTTTAAATTAATAGAAACTTATAAACCAGGATGTATTTGGAATAGAAGCAATAGAAATATAACCATTTTTGATTCAGAGATTAAGGAGAGGAAGAGATATGCTAAAAATACAGGAGGAGCTTATTACGCAACAAGATTGGCAGTTTTAGAAAAATTAAACAAAATGAGAAAGCAAGCAACAGTTATAGTTAAAAGAACTGTTGAAAAAGATTATGACATTCCCTTAGGAGTTTGGGTTATTAGGGAGGGAATTAGAAAAGCATTAAACAAAAAACCATCTAAAATAGAACCAGATGAAATAAAGAATTTAGATAAGCAGAGAAGTTTAGATGAATATATATAATCAAAATTTAATTTTTTATATACAACAAACCAAAAAATAAAAATAAGTGGGGCTTTTACATTTTTAAATAGATGGTGGTTGTAATGGTTACTTTGGAAAAAATAGAGTTAAAAAATTTCAAATCATTTAAAAAATTATCATTGGATATTCCAAAGGGATTTACAGCAATAGTAGGACCTAATGGAAGTGGAAAATCAAATATAGTTGATGCCATCTTATTTGTGCTTGGAAAAACTTCTGCTAAAAAGTTGAGAGCTAATAGGTTTAGTGGATTAATAACATATCACAATGGAAAGAGGGCAGATTTTGCTGAAGTTTGTTTATATTTCTCAAATGAAAATAATGCTTTCAATATTAACGCTGAGAGAGTAGGAATTTTAAGAAGGATAAAGATTAGTGGAGAGACGGATTATTATTTAGTTTGGAAAGAAAATGATAAAGAAAAGAGAAAAAAGATGGCCAAGCATGAAATTATTGATTTATTTAGAAGATTAGGACTTTTAGGAGATAATGTAATTTCACAGGGAGATTTATTAAAAATTATCAACATTTCACCTATTGAAAGGAGAAAGATTATTGATGAAATTAGTGGGATAGCAGAGTTTGATGAAAAAAAGAAGAAGGCAGAGGAAGAGTTAAAAAAGGCGAGAGAGTTAATTGAAATGATTGATATAAGAATTAGTGAGGTTGAAAACAATTTAAAGAAGCTTAAAAAAGAGAAAGAAGATGCTGAAAAATATATTAAATTAAATGAAGAGCTAAAATCAGCAAAATACGCTTTAATATTAAAGAAAGTTAATTATCTAAATATGCTCTTAGAAAATCTTCAAAATGACATTAAAAACTTAGAAAACCTTAAAAATGAATTTTTAGGAAAAGTTGGAGAAATAGATGCTGAGATAGGAAGTTTAAAATTGAGATTAAATAACATTATAAATGAACTCAATGAAAAAGGTAATGAAGAAGTTTTAGAGCTTCATAAATCAATTAAAGAGCTTGAAATTGAAATTGAAAACGATAAGAAGGTTTTGGAAAGCTCAATAAATGAATTAAATAAAATTGAAAATGAAATTGAGAATAAAAAGGATGAAATTGAAGAAACTCAGAAGAAGATTATTGAGAATAGAGATAGGATTATTGAAAAGGAAAATAAGATTAAAGAAATAGAGGAAAAAATTAAGGACTTAAATTATGAGAAAGAAAGATTAAAAGAGATAATTTCTGAAAGTGAAAATATTATAAAAAATTTAAAAAAATCTGAAATGGAAATAGTAGATGAAATAGCTAAAAATCAAAATGAGCTTTATAAACTAAAAAAAGAATTAAATGACTTGGACAATTTAATAAACAGAAAGAATTTTGAAATTGAGAAGAATAATGAGATTATTAAAAAATTAAAGGAAGAGCTTGAATCTGTTGAAGATATTGATACTAAACCATTGTATTTAGAGCTTGAAAACTTAAAGGTTGAGATAGAGTTTTCAAAGAAAAGAATTAAAGAGCTTGAAGAAAAAAAGAAAGAATTGCAAGTTAAATTAGATGAGTTACATTCTGAATATGTTAAAGAAAACGCGAGAATTAAAGCATTAAAAGAAATGGAAGAGCTATCTATGGATAGAGCTATCAAAGAAATCTTAAATGCTAACTTGCCAGGAGTTATTGATATTGTTGGAAATTTAGGAAAAACAAAGATTGAGTATAAAACAGCCATTGAAGTAGCGGCTGGGAATAGGTTGAATCATATAGTGGTTAAGAGAATGGATGATGCTGTTAGAGCTATAAAGTATCTAAAAGAGAGAAAGCTTGGGAGAGCTACATTTTTGCCATTGGATAGGATTGAAGGTAGGGAAGCGGAATATATAGATGAGGAGGGAGTTATTGGGAGAGCTATTGATTTGGTGGAGTTTGACTTTAAATACAAAAAGATTTTTGAATATGTATTTGGAAACACTGTAGTTGTTGAAAATATAGACATAGCAAAAGAATTATCTAAAAAATATAAAAAAGTAAGGTTTGTAACCTTGGATGGGGAGGTTATAGAGCCGAGTGGGGCGATGATTGGAGGGACTTTTAAAAGTAAGGCAAAGATAAAGGTCGATATTGATTTAAGTAAGCTAAATAGAATATCTGATGAAATTATAGACATTGAGAGTGAGTTAAGAAATATAAAAGATGAGATTGAGAGATTAAATGAGATAATAAAGAAGAGCTCTGCCAAAAAAATGGAGATTGAAAATACCTTGGAAATAATTAAAAAGAATGAGATGAGAAGAAGAGAGATAGCTGAAAAGAACACTATGAAAATAAAAGAGTTAGAGCTAAAAAATAAGGAAATTTTATATGAGTTGGAAGAGCTAAACCTTAAAAAAGAGGAAATTTTAGATAGAATTAATGGGATTGAGAATAAAATAAATGAGTTAATTGAAAGAAGAGAGAAGATAATTAATGAGCTGAAGGAATATGAAAGTGATGAAAACTTAAAGAGAATGAATGAAATTGAAGATGAATTAAAAATTTTAGAAAAAGAAAAAGCTAAATTAAAAAATGAAATTGATAAAGGATTAACTTTAGTTAAAGAGATATTAATTCCAAAGATTGAAGAATTAAATAAAAAAGTCTCTGAGTTAATAAATAAAAAAGCCATATTAGAAAAGAATATCTCATTCTATAAAGAGAGTATTGAAAAAAATTTATCCATATTGGAGGAGAAGAGGAAGAGATATGAAGAGCTAACTAAAAATCTAAAAGAACTTACTACAAAAAAAGAAGAACTTGAGAAAGAAATAGAAGGTTTAGAAAGAGAAAGAAAGGACTTATTAAGAAAAATTAGGGATATTGAAAATAAAATAAATGAACTCATGGTTGAAAAGGCAAAGTATGAGAGTAAGTTGGAGGAAGAGGAGAGAAAACTCTACCTATGTGAAAAAGTAAATATAAGTGAAGAAGTTGAGAAAAAAGATATTGAAGAGCTTGAGATATACATAGGAGAGCTTGAAAATGAAATAAAAAAATTAGAGCCAGTTAATATGAGGGCTATTGAAGATTATAATTATGTTGCTGAGAGATATAATGAGCTTATAGAAAAAAGAAAAGAATATGAGAGAGATGAGGAAAAATATATCCAATTGATGGAAGAGCTTGAAAATAAAAAGAAAGAAGTCTTTATGGAAGTTTTTAACAAGATAGCTAAGAACTTTGAGGAAGTGTATAAAGAGATTGGGGGAATTGGAAAGCTAAGCTTAGAAAATGAGAAAAATCCATTTGAGGGGGGTATTTTGATAGATGCTTCTCCAAGAGGTAAAAAGCTTTTAAGTTTAGATGCTATGAGTGGAGGAGAAAAGAGTTTAACAGCTTTAGCATTTTTGTTTGCCATTCAAAGGTTGAATCCTTCACCATTTTATGTATTGGATGAAGTTGATGCCGCCTTGGATGTAAAAAATGTCTCTTTAATTGCAGATATGATTAAAAACGCCTCTAAGGACAGCCAATTTATAGTTATAAGTCATAGAGAGCAGATGGTTAGTAAGGCAGATGTTGTTTATGGAGTTTATATGGAAAATGGATTGAGTAAGGTTGTAGGTATTAGATTATAATTTTTTTGATGAAACTTTTTCTAAAAGTTTCATGTGAGAACGGTTTAAGTAAGGTTGTAGGTATTAGGTTATAACAAAAAGTTCAAAATGGAGAGATAAAAATGATAAGGGAAATTTTTAGCTCAATAATGGGAGAGGGAAAGTATATTGGAAGAAGGTTTATATTTGTAAGATTTGCTGGATGTCCATTAAATTGTATTTATTGTGATGAGATGAGCAAAGAATATTTTAATAGGGTGGAAAAAATCCCAGGCAGTGGAGAATTTGAAACTTTACAAAATATGGAGATTGAAGATGTAATAAATGCTATAGACAAATTAAAAACACCAGATTTATTTGCAGTATCCTTTACAGGAGGAGAGCCTCTATTATATCACAAACAAATAAAAGAAATCGTTGAAATTTTAAAAGATAAAGGATATAGAACATTTTTAGAGAGCAATGGGATGTTTCCAGAAAAAGTTTTTTATTTTGATATTGCATCTATTGACATAAAGCTGAGGGAACATTTTGGGCATATAAAAGATGAAGATTATGAAAAGCTCTACAAAAATGAGCTTAAAACAATAAAAAAGCTGTATAATTTAAATTCCGATGTCTATGCAAAGGTTGTTATAATGGAAAAAACAGATATAGAGGATGTAAAAATAATAGCAAAGGATTTGAGTGATATAGGTAATATAACTTTATGCATTCAACCAGTAACACCTCATGGAAATATAAAATCTCCTTCTCAAAAGAAATTGTTTGAAATTATGGAAGCTTGTGGAGAGTATTTGAAAGATAATGTTATGCTAACAATACAAATGCATAAGTATTTGGGGATATTATAAGTTTATTATATAAAAATTTTAATGAGGGAGATTATGAATAAAGAATTATTAAATAAGGTTATAGAGCTAAAAAACAATGGGCTTACAATTGGAGAGATTGCTGAAGAACTCAATGTATCAATGGAAACAGCAAGATATTTAGTTTTAAATGCTGAAAAACTATTAAAAGAGGAAGAAAAAACTATGAAACTTAAAAATGTGGATATATTCATTGATTGGAAAAATATTGGTAGTTCAGCAAATAGGTTAAAATGCATAAGCTCAATAATAGTTGATATCTTAAAAAGTAGGAATATTGAGTTTGATACCGTTGTTGGAGTCTCTACAAGTGGTGTTCCTATAGCTACCTTAGTAGCTTCTGAGTTAGGGAAGGAGCTAACTATCTATATACCAAAAAAACATATATCTGAAGAAGGGAAAAAGATAACTGGTTCAATTTCACAAAACTTCTCTGCTGTAAATTACAAGAGGGCTGTTATCATAGATGACGTTGTAACAAGTGGAAGCACCTTAAAAGAGTGCATAAAGAAGTTAAAAGAAATTTGTAGCCCAAAATTAATTGTTGTATTGATAGATAAAAGTGGATTGGATGAAATTGAAGGAATACCATTAATTCCATTGATTAGAGTAGGAGTTGTAAATGTAGAACATATAAATAAAGAATAAATAAATTTATTTGTTTTATCTTTATTTTTTTATTCTAAAAATTTGGAGGGCTATTATGTTACCAAAAGCTACAGTAAAGAGGATAATGAAACAACATACAAGCTTTAATATCTCTGCAGAAGCTGTCGATGAACTCTGTAAAATGCTCGAAGAAATTATAAAAATAACAACTGAAGTAGCTGAACAAAATGCAAGAAAAGAAGGTAGAAAAACTATTAAAGCAAGAGATATTAAGCAGTGTGATGATGAAAGGTTAAAGAGAAAGATTATAGAGCTTAGTGAAAGAACTGATAAAATGCCAATATTAATTAAGGAGATGTTAAATGTAATATCATCTGAATTAAAGTAGAAAAAGCAGAGGAGATTAATATGAGAATAGCAGTAACAAAATTCTTAGGGACTAATTGTGATTTAGATGTATGTCATGCAGTTAAATTAGCTGGTGGAATTCCTGAGCTTGTTTTTTTCACTCAAGATAACTTAGACAACTATAGTGGAGCAGTTATTCCTGGAGGATTCTCTTATGGAGATTATTTGAGAGCTGGAGCTATAAGTGCAAGAACACCAATAATTAAAGGGCTAAAAAAGATGGTTGAAGAGGGAAAACCAGTTTTAGGAATATGTAATGGAGCTCAAATTGGTTTAGAGGCAGGATTTTCTAAAGGAGTTTTAACAAACAACTTAAATTCAAGATTTATTTGTAAATGGGTTTATATTAGAGTTGAAAATAACAAAACACCATTTACACAGTATTATAAAAAAGGAGACATTTTAAAAATACCTATTGCCCACGCTGAGGGAAGATTTTACGCTGATGATGAAACACTCGACTATATGTATAAAAATAATATGATTGTTTTCAAATATTGTGATGAGACAGGAGAGATAACAGAGGAAGCTAATCCAAATGGCTCTATTGACAATATAGCTGGAGTTTGTAATGAAAACCAAAATTGTGTTTTATTAATGCCACATCCAGAAAGAGCAAGTGAAAAAATACTCGGCTCAGATGATGGGTTGAAGATGTTTAAAGGAATGATTGATTATGCTAAAAAACTTTAACCTTTAACATAAAAAAAGATACACTTTAAATATTCAAGATTTTTGTTTCCTATAGATATTGGATGGTCTGGAGCTTGCCCTTTATAATCAATCATAATTAACTCTTTTTTTGCTCTAAAAGCTGATGATATAACTGTTCTTTTAAACATTTCCTTATCTACATGATGAGAGCAAGAACAAGTGACAAATATCCTTTTAGCTAATTTTATTCCTAAATAATTTAGAGAGGCATAAGCTCTCAAAGCATTTTTTATATCTTCTTCAGTTTGTGTAAATGCTGGGGGGTCTAAAATTACTATATCAAACTTCTCTCCCTCTTCTATAAACTCTTTCATAACTTCAAATGCATTCCCTTCAATAAACTCATACCTATCTTTTGGAATATTGTTTAGGTCCATATTTTCTTCAGCAGTTTCTAATGCCTTTTTAGATAAATCTACTCCTACAACCTCAGCCCCTTTTAAAGCACAATGAACTGAAAATCCTCCAGTGTAACAGCAAATATCTAAAACTTTATCTCCTTCTTTTACAAATTTCTCTATCTCTAATCTATTTTCTCGCTGGTCTAAGAAAAATCCTGTTTTATGCCCTTTAACATTTACTTTAAATTTAGCCTCTCCCTCTTTAATAATTGTTTCAAATTTCTCTTTATTTCCAAAAATTTTATTTTTAAGAGGAGCTCCTTTCTTTCCTCTCTTTACATATATTGTTTCTAAGTCAGATAATTCAAATAAAATATCAACAATATCTTTTAAATACTCCTTTTCAATAAGCTTTGACATCAACTGCATAGCCCCTATCTCATTATATTTATCAAATATTATTGTTGGTAGTTCATCCCCTTCAGCATAAATCCATCTGTAAGTGTTTTTATAATTTAAAATATCTTCTCTATAAATTTTTGCATTAAATATTCTTTTGTAGAAGAAATTATAATCAATTTCTTCATTTTCACGGGTTAAAATCTTTAAAATTACTGATTTTGGATTGTATAAAGCTTTAGCAACGAATTTTCCATTATATGTTAGAATAACTATCTCCTCTTTTTTTGGTAAATCTTCTTTGTTTTTTATTGCTTTAGTATAAACCAATCTTGAAAAATTTTTTATTGAATTATATGCCCTCTTATCAATCTCTAATTTGATCATCACTTCCACCAAACCATTTATTGTTTATTCTTTTCTTCTACTTTATTTACTAAATAGAAAACTCCATCTTTTTTAAATATCTTAACTTTATCCCCCTCTTTAATCTCTACATCTTCAATATTATCAAACTCATAAACTTCATAGCTTTTATCATCCATAACCATAATGTTTGGTGTAGTTGCTATAACTGTTGCTGTATCTAATTCATCCTTCTTTTTTGCCATTTTTGTTTCCTTCTCTGCAATATGCCAAGCTAATCCGATTTTTTCTCTTTTATAATCGATAGATTTCATATAAACCTTATCTTCAGTTATTGCTGTAACCAAGTAGTATTTATCGTTATATTCAACCACATCTCCAACTTTATATTCAGGAATCCTTACAGAAACTGTAACTCTATAAAGCTCTTTTCCACTATCTCTATCAACTCCAACTAATGTTGCTGTCTCTGTAATCTTTCCTCCATATCTTTCTTTAATTTTTTGAGCAACATTTCTTGCAGCTCCAACTGAACCAAGCTGATAATCTAATCCCTCTTTTTGTGGAATGAATTTTGCTATAAATGCCATTCTGTCTTTTTTTAGTCTTTTAGCTAACTCTTCTCTAACAAAGTTATCTAACTCTTCTCTTTCTTCTTCAGTTAAATATCTATTCATAGCTCTAACTTGTAATGTTGCTTCATAATAGTTGGACATGAATCTTGAGCATCTTGGACATTGAACCATCCTTAAATGCACTTCAACATTTTTTTCATAGACTCTATCTTCATTCTCTCCTGGCAATCTTCCCTTAGCTACAATATGAACTGGGATAATTAACTTACTTCTCTTCCCTCCAGGAAGTTGGGTAACTTCAGGGTAAATCTCAACATCTACCATAACACTTTTCTTTTTAATAGCATCTTTTGTTGCGTAATATGCAATTTCATTTAATATCTCAAATGCTTCTTCACTCTTAGGTGTTTGCCATATCTTTCTTTTGTAAGAGCCACACATATGGCAAACTTCTATCTCAACTCTCTCTGGAACTTCAATTAGTGGATGTTCTTGAGCATAGCAAATAGGACAAAGCCCCTCTATAAGCTCATCCTCTGCTCCACATCTGTAACAGAATCCTCTAATCTTCATAATCTCACCTCGAACATAACTTATATAAATATTAAAATTAAGTTATATATTGTAGAATATTAAAGGTGAAAAAATGGATATTTCAGAAGGATTAAAATTTCCTATGAAAGATAAAGATTGGACTAAAAAAGTCCTTATTGGGGGGTTATTAAATATTGTCCCAATTGTAAATTTTATAAGCTTTGGTTATGCCTTAGAAACAATGAAGTTAATTACAAATAAAAATCAAACCCTTCCAGAATGGGATGAGTTCGGTTCTAAATTTGTAAAAGGTTTGGTGGGAGCAGTAATATCAATGACATATTTAATCATTCCATCGATTATTATGTTGGCATTAATGTTTGTGAATAAAACGGTAGGATTAATAATTGGATTTATATTAATAATAATATCTGGATTTATAATTCCAATGGCTCTTGCAAATTATGTAGCTAAAGATAGTTTTGGAGCTGCATTTGAGTTTGGTGAAATAATCAGTAGGATAAAATCAGTTATCGGGGAATATATTATTTGCTATATTGTGTTAATAGTTTTGTATTTAATAGTTGGAGTTATATCAATGATTCCAATAATAGGTTGGATAATAGGAGCAATTTTAGGATTTTATGTTCAATTAGTTTATGCATATTACTTTGGGAATCTATATGCTAAAAGCAAACTCTAAATTATTCAACAATCTCAATCTCATCCAAATAATCAACACCTAACAACTTTGAGGCATTGTCCATAAACTTAGATATTTCTAAGAATCCTTCACTATTTATTAAACATATAAAGTTAGTTCCCCCTTCAAAGTATGATTTAACAAACTTACATTTAATTACTTTATCTCCATTTTTTGTTTTTATTTTAATTAAAACCTCATCATAAATATCAAAATCTATTTCATCAGCTCTAATATTGGTTATTATATTTCCAAATCTATCTATGTGTATAACTCTCTTTTTTTCAGTATTTAATTTAACTATATCACTCAGCTCCTCTCCATCATAGCCGTTATTAATTAAAATCTCAGCCCCTACAACTGCATACACATCTCTCCCATGAAATGTTGAAGATGGTTTATATTTGCTCTCATCAATTTTAATAATTTTTTTTATTCCTAATTTTTCAGACACATATGTGAATAATCCATTATCAGGCCCAACTAAATAATGTCCATTTTTTGTTTCAATGACTATTGAATTCCTTTCACTACCAACTGTTGGGTCTATAACTGCAACATGAACCGATGGTGGAAAATATGGAATAGCAGTTAGTAATATATAAGCTCCATGGTAGATATTGAACGGCTTTATTTCATGGCAAATATCAACTATTTTTGCATCTTTATTATGTTTTTTTAAAATATCTAAAATCCTACCTTTCATTGCCCCAACATATCCCTCACAATTTCCAAAATCTGTTGTTAAAGTTATTATATCCATTTTTTCACCAAAAAAATATTTTTTATTTTATTTCAACTTTTACATTTAAAAACACCGGCCCCCTAACATCTATAACTTTGTTTTCTCCCATTATCTGTTTTAAAGCCAACTCATCAACTTTTAAGTTTATATCACTTAAACTCCTAACTATTGGAACTCTGAACTTAAATTCATCTACATTAGAAACTAAAGCTTCTTCAATCTTAGCAACCAATTTGTAGATAATTCCATCTATGTATCTAATGTTTGTAGAAACCCCTTCTTCCTTAGCTTTCTTTAAAATTGGGATATACTGCTCTTTAACTCCTTCAAATGTTGGTGGAATACCATAGATATTTCCATCATAGACATAGACTTCATTTAATACTGAAGGTCCTAAAAGCTTTTTATTTGGTTCATTCTCAAATATTTCAACTTTAATTATTTTTTTCTCTCCATTAAAGTTAAACTCTTTTTTAACTTCAATAGAACATGGGCTTTCCTTATCTTTGTTGGCTATACAAATATCAATAAGCTCATTAGCAAAATTATAGAGCTCATCTAATATAGGAACTTTATCTATCTTAATCATTCCAGCTATATCTCTATCACTAAGCTTATATTCATAAAATTGAGGATAAACCATTGCCCTAACATCTTCATAGCCGTAAATAATCATTGCCAATCTCTCAACTCCCAACCCAAGGTTCATAACTGGCACATCAATGTTGTATTTAGCTAAGGCAATTGGTGAATAAACTCCAAAAGTTGCTACTTCAATCCACTCTCCTAATTTTGGATGATATGCATAAACCTCTGTTTGTGTCTCTGGAGTATAGTATTTACTCTTTTTCTCATCTGGCTTGAACTTAAATTTTGTAAATCCAAACTGCTCTAACAACCCCTCGGCAACGATTTTCCCATCATCTACACTAACATCTTCACCAACAACAACACATGAAGCGGAGTGGTAAGTCATTAAATGGCTTCTATCCTCTCTCTGCTCTCTCCTGAAGCATCTATCTATAGAGAATAGTTTTAAAGGCAGTTTTCTCTTTTTTATTAGATGGCTTAGAGTTATAAACCATCCAGAGGTCATATGACTTCTTAAAGTTAAGGTTGATGCCTCTGGTTTTAAATCCTTAAATTCAGGAAATGCAGTTTCTAAAACCTTCAAACCCATCTCATTACTTACATCTAACGCCTTAGCAATCTCAAAAACCAAATCATCCCCATCTATGGCTCCTTTCTTATATAAGTGAAGAACCTCCCTTAAACTTTCTTTCTTTTCTTCATCTATATCTATACCTAATTTCTTTATAATTTCAACTTTATCATTACCTAAACCAACATCAGGTCTTGGCAATCCAGCTAAGTAAAAACACCTATCTAAAACAGCCATTGCCTCTGGCCCAAATTGCTTATAAATCTCTGATTCATCAACAATGACTGGATTAAGCATCTCTTCAAATCCCATTCTTAAATATGCCTGCCTTAATTTTTCTATTGTTTCCATTACAGGATGAGGTTTTCCATACATCGGTTTTGCTCTTGGATATCTCTCATCTATATGCTTATCTTTAATTAATGCCTTTGTCTCTCTCCAAGCCTTTTCAAAATCTTTCTCCGCTAAATCTAAAACCTTTTTTATATCAAATCTCATTTTATCATCCCTTAATTTTGGTTATACAAAATCTCTTAAATCTAAAATTTTAAGCTAATTAAATCAGGTCTTGGCTTTTTGAATTTATACTCTTCCTTACAAATATTACAAAGCTCTCTAATTCCAATATTTATTACATCATCACTTCCTGGCAACACTCTAACAAATATCCAATCAGCATTTATATCATAATTTTTAGCTAACTCCTCCAATTTATTTAAAATCTTTTCTTTAAATATTTCAACATCATCAATAAAAAGCCCCCTAACAGTTATCATTATCCCTACACAAGAGCATCTTGAAGCAAAAACATCCATTTCTGAAATAAAGATTTCTCTACCTAAAAGCTTTATAAAAAACTTCTCAATATCTTCTCTATCCTTTAAAATTTTATTTTTCAAGTTTTCACCTTTAAGGCTTTCTCTGCCAACTCTTTACAGAAATTGCATTTACTACATAATTTATTGCATGATTTCCAATATTCTATAGCTCCATCTAAAGCTCTATTATCTAAATAATAAAAATGCTCCAACTCTCTTGGGCAATCCAATAACTCCATTAAATTTCCATCCCATTTTTCATTTAAATAAGCATTTAGAGCTCTCTTTATCCATCCAATTGGATGACTTCTTCCAGAAATTTTGAATATATCAACTAAACCTCTATAATATTTCAAATCCTCTGGTCTTATGAAAGGACTTTTTATTATTAACTCTTTTTTCTTAATTCTTAGATTTATGCATTTGTTATAATAATAATCATCCAAAGCAGGAACATTTTGAGTATTTGCATGAGAAAAGAAATTAAAATGCTGAATCCTCATAGGGCATTTGTATAAGCAGGATTCATTAACTAAAATTTTTAACTTACAGCTAACATTCTCTTTAATCTCATGTATTATATCAAAGTGTCTATTTATTGAGCTGTCTAAGGTTATTGCATAAACCTCTTTTTCATCCCAAAATAGTGCTTTATCTAAACTATCAACTAAGGCAATACATGAGACATTAACATCCAATCCATTACTTTTGGCTAAATCAATTAAATAAGGGTCTGATAAGGCAACACTATCAACACCTATGTTTTTTAATTGGTTAAATATCCAATTTATATAACTGATGCCTTTTGGTGTTAAGTGTATTCCACCAATGCAGGAAGCGTTTATAACTACCTCAAATCTGATGTTGTTTTTCTTTGCATAATTAACTTGCTTAGCTAAATCTTCGAAATTTGGTTTGTATAAAGTTGCTCTTCCAGTTCCTATAAACTCTGGAAATCCCATATAAACCTCAAAACTTTCCTTTTTTAGTTTTTTATTTATTCTTCTATGTTTATTAATCTCATCTACAATAATTTTTAATGATTCAAAATTTCCTGGATGTGGAATAGAGAACAATGGACATCACCATTAAATTATTTTGTAAAACAAAAATAAATAAAAAAATAGAAAATTTTTGAAAATAAGTAGCTTTTGCACACAACTTTATTCATCTTTAACATAATTTCTTAAAATTCCAATACCTTCAATCTCACATTCTACAACATCTCCAGCCTTCAATTCACCTACACCTGGAGGTGTACCAGTTGAAATAATATCTCCAGGATATAGTGTCATTATTGAAGAGATAAATTCAACCAACTCATAAACATCAAAAATCATATTTTTTGTATTTGATTTTTGTCTTACTTTATTATTAACTCTACACTCAATATCTAAGTTCATTGGGTCTATGTCTTTAACTATTTTTGGTCCTATTGGGCAAAATGTATCGAATGATTTAGCCCTTGTCCATTGCCCATCTTTCTGCTGTAAATCTCTTGCTGTTACATCATTTAAAATTGTGTATCCCATTATATAATCATCAGCTTCTTCTTTTTTAATATTCTTTCCTTTTTTTCCTATAACAATAGCTAATTCAACTTCATAATCAACTCTCTTAGAGATTTTTGGTTTTATGATGTAGTCTTCATTATAAATGATTGCAGAAGTAGGTTTTAAAAATATTATTGGATGTTCAGGAATTTCCATATTTAGCTCTTTTGCATGGTCTATGTAGTTTAAACCAACACAGATAATTTTTGTTGGTTTAATTTCTCTTATGTCCATTCAACCACCGTCATTAAATTAATTACAAAATTACAACTTTTCCATCAACAACATCAATTTTAACTAAGGTTTTAATTTTATATCCTGTTTTTTCCTCAACTATCTTCTTTCCTTCTCCTCTTTCAATAACACAGATAATGTCTTTTATTTCAGCTCCAGCTCTTTTTAATGCTTCAATTACAGCTATCATTGTACCTCCAGTTGAGATAACATCATCTATAATAACAACCTTATCTCCTTTTTCTATTCCATTTAAATAGAGTTGCCCTTTACTATAACCAGTTGTTTGAAAGACAGGAATTTCTCCTGGTAATTTGTATTCTCTCTTTCTCATAATTACATAAGGGATATCTGTATATAGCGAGAGAGTTGTTACCAAAGGAATTCCCATAGCCTCAGCAGTAACTAATTTGGTAGCTCCTTCAAAGTCTCCTATCTTTATTATTCTTGTTGCTACTTCTCTCAACAACTCTGGTTTAACAACTGGTACTCCATCACTTATTGGGTGTATAAAATAATGATACTCTCCTCTTTTAACAATTGGGCATGATTTTAATGTTTCTTCTAATAACAATATTCCACCTCCAAGTTTATTAATATAGAACTTTCGCAGGGATAAATATTAAAAGGTAGATTTAATGCCCTTGGCGTCATTTTTTCCTTATTAATTATATAAACTGTGAAAGTCCTATAATATAAATGGAATTTATAATGTTTTATAAACACCAGAGCTTGGTTCAAATATATCTCCAGAGTTTTTTAACTCAGATAAATACTTTTCTAAATCCTCTTCTGGAATACTAACCATTCCAGCGAGTTCTTCAAATGTGATTTCACCAAATTTATCAATAAGAGCTAAAATTTTATCTTTTATGACATCAGGATTTAAAATCTCAGTGTATATCTCTTCCTCTAAATCTTCTTCAAATGGTTCAGCATTTTTTAATAAGTATTTTCTTGTCTTTTTAATTTCTAAATCTCTAAGCTTTATCCATCTTTCATCTCTCTTTCTAATAATTTCAGCCATAATATATTTTTCTCCATCGTAGGTTCTTGGTCTTCCAATAACATCTACTATATCTCCTTCTTCAATATAAACTGGCTTTTCTTCAAAGTATCTAACATTAACGCCTTCTACATAAAAAGATATGATATTTCCAACGTTTATACTTTCAACTTTTCCTAAAATCCTAACTCTTCTAACTTTTCTCCCCTCTATAATTAAAGCATTATCAATTACTTCATTATTTAAAAACTCTTCTGGATAAATTTTATAAGCAACATATCTCATAATTTCACCAAAAAATTAAATTTCCTCTACGCTTAAAAATAGACATTTTAGATACTCGGTTCCTTTAGAAGTTATTGGATGGTCTGGACTTTGTGAGCCGTACTTTATAATCTTAGCCCATTTTTTTGCCTTTAAACATGCATCTATAACCAAAGCTTTAAAAGCATCTGGTTCCACAGGTTGAGAGCATGAACATGTAACTAATAACCTATCAGCCAATTTAGCTCCAAATCTGTTTAGCATGTGATATCCTCTAATAGCATCTTTCAATGCTTTTTTTGATTGAGCAAATGCTGGGGGGTCTAAAATTACTATATCAAATTTCTCTCCATCTTCTATAAACTCTTCCATAACCTTAAATGCATTCCCTTCAATAAACTCATACTTATTCTTTGGAATATTGTTTAGTTCCATATTTTCCTCTGCTAATTTTAAAGCCTTTTTAGACAAATCTACTCCAACGACCTCAGCCCCTTTTATAGCACAATGAACTGAAAATCCTCCAGTGTAACAGCAAATATCTAAAACTCTATCCCCTTCTTTTACAAATTTCTCTACCTCTAACCTATTTTCCCTTTGATCTAAGAAAAAGCCTGTTTTTTGTCCATCAAAGGTAACTTTAAATTTTGCATCTCCTTCTTTAATAATTGTTTCTGTTTTCTCTCCAGCTAATATCCCCTCAACCTCTGGCAATCCTGCTCTTTTCCTATTCCTTCCAGAACTTTTTTCATATATGCTGTCTATCCCTAAATCTAAAAGTGTTTCAACAACAACATCCTTCATCTTCTCAATACCGTAGTTAAATATTTGAACTGTGGCTATGTCGTTGTATTTATCAATAACCAAACCATTTAACCAATCAGATTGAGTATAAACCATTCTATAAGTATCTTTAAACCCTAATTTTAACCTATATTCATTTGCTTTAATTATTTTTTCTTTTAGGTAGTTTTCATCTAAATCTTCTTTTCTCAAGGTCATTATTCTTATTTCTCTTGGATTTTTAAAACCTCTTCCTAAAAATTTCCCTCTCTTTGAGTAGATATCTACGACTTCTCCAATTTCTATCTTATCAAAATCTTCTTTATTTAAGATATTCTCCCCTGGAATAATTAGATTTCCTTTTTCTATTGCTGAATATCCTCCAAAATCAACATATAGCTTTGTTGTCATGGCTAATTCACCATATTTTTATTTTTCATTTGATTTTAGGTTTTCTGTATATGTGCATTTTGGATAGTTGGAGCAACCAATAAACTTTCCAAACTTTCCATCTCTAATAATCAAGTCTCCTCCACATTTAGGGCATTTTCCTACAACTTCTTTTTTATTTATTGGTTCTGTATATTTGCACTTTGGATAATTTGAGCATCCATAAAAAGCCCCATAAACTCCCTTCTTTAAAATCAGATTAGCCCCACATTTTGGACATTTTCTATTTTCTTCTTTAACCTCAACATGTTTTAATGGACATTCTGGATTAATACAAACTTCCCTATCCCCAATTTTTAAAATAGGAGCTTTGCAGATTTCACAAACTTTGTTTGGAATCTTTATTCTACCTTTATCTGGAAGTGAATATTTTACATCACATTCTGGATAATTAGAGCATCCAACAAACCTACTTTTTTTATACCTTATTAAAATTAAATCTCCTCCACATTTAGGGCATTTTCCAACGATTTTTGCTTTTTTGTTTGTAGCATCTAAGTTTTTTATAAGGTAGATTCCAATATCTTCTTCTTTCTTTTTAAACTCTTCTAATATTTTTCTCAATCTTTTTTCTGCTTCTTCTAAAACATCATCCTTTTTAATCTTTCTAAACTGTATTTTCTCTAACTTCTCCTCTAAATCCCTCGTCATCTTTTCATCAATAATCTCTGGGCAGAATCTTTTTAATGTTTCAATTACTGAAATTCCTAAGTCAGTTACTTTTAAAGAACCTTCATCAATAACATAACCTCTTTTTATTAGTTTATCAACTATTTCAGCTCTTGTAGCCTTTGTTCCTAAGCCTCTCTTTTCTAATTCCTTAATAATACTTGCAACAGTATATCTCTTTGGAGGTTGAGTTTCTTTTCTTGTTATTGTTATTTTTTCAACTTTAATTATGTCATTTTTCTTTAATGGAGGCAATTCAATCTCATCAAATTTTGGGAAGTAATAAATTTCATGCCAACCTTCTTTTACTGTCCTTGAGCCAGATAACTTAAATTTTTCTCCATTTATATCAATTTTTACATTTAAATATTCTCTCTCTACATTATCCCAAAAAGCAGCTAAAGTTCTTCTTGCAATTAAATTATAAATCTTCTTCTCTTTCTCTGAAAGCTCTTCTTTTGGAATATCTACTATGTGTATTGCAGGATGTGCTGGGTCTTCTTTTTTTCCTTCAACAGGTTTTAAATTCTCCTCTAAAATCCTCTCTGCCCATTTTCCATAAACTGGATGATTTTTTATTATATTTAGAATATCTCCCAAATACTTCCTATCTTTTGGAAGTTTTTGGCTGGATGTTCTTGGATATGAGATTAAAGCTTTTTCATAAAGATTTTGAGCAATTTCTTGCGTTTCCTTTGGTGATATTTTAAAATAACTGTAAGCTTCTCTTTGTAAAGTTCCTAAGTCAAAAGGAGGGAGTGGTTTTAATTTTCTTTTAGTTTTTTTAATTTCAACAACTTTGGCAAATTTTTCATTTTTTATTTTTTCAAAAATAGTTTTAGCCTCTTTTTCATCCCAAAATTTATCTTTCTCATGTGTAGCTTTTAAATTGTCTATTAATAAAGCTTCAATAACCCAATATGGTTTAGGTATAAAATTTTTAATTTCTAACTCTCTTTCAGTTAAAAAAGCTAATGCAGGTCCTTGAACTCTACCAATACTCATTGTTTTCCATCTATTCACTGCTCTTATGGCATTCATTAACGCCCTTGATAAATTTATACCAAAATACCAATCTACAATATGCCTACTTTCTCCAGCATCAACTAAGCCATAATCAATTTCATCAGGATTTTCATAAGCTTTTATAATCTCTTTTTTTGTTAATGATGAGAACCTCATTCTCTTAGCTTTTTCTCTTCCACAACAGTATTTTAAAGCATGGTAACCAATTAACTCTCCTTCAATATCCCAATCTGTTGCTATATAAAACTCATCCACCTCTTTTGATAATTTTTTTAATACTTTTATGTATTTATTTACATATTCTTTTCCTTTTTCTACACTTGCTGGAGCCCACTTTACATCAAAAACTGGATATGTGCCAAATTCTTTATTTTCTTTTTCAACTAAAGTGAAAAGATGTCCTACAGCACTTGCAACAATAATTTTTTTCCCATCTCTTTCCAATTCATAATATGGAACTCCATCAATACTTTTTTTCTTAGCTTTGCCTAAAGCGTTTGCTATCTTTTTAGCAACACTCGGCTTTTCACATATTATTAGTGTACCCATAATTTCACAGATATCATTTTAGTCCTTAATTTATATGCAATTTTAATTTAAAAAATTATTTAATTATAGAGTTATATATAGAAATTATTAAATGTAATATTGAATAAAAAAATAATCATTGTTTATGGGATATTTGTATAATTTGATTTCTATACCGCATCGGTCTGATTTTAATCCTCTAAAGCTTTAGCTATCATTTCAAAAGCTTTCGTTTCCATACCGAATCGGTCTGATTTTAATGTCGTAGAATTTTCTTGCTTTCTCAGTAGTCGTGAAGTTTCCATACCGAATCGGTCTGATTTTAATGATAACATGGTTAATGTTGAACACATAGCAGTGCTGTTTCCATACCGAATCGGTCTGATTTTAATTCATGAATCCCCTTTTGTGTGTTAATAATTTCAATGGTTTCCATACCGAATCGGTCTGATTTTAATACAGCACCAGCAAGCGGACAAGTAGTTTATATCAGCGTTTCCATACCGAATCGGTCTGATTTTAATATTTTATAAAAATGTCCTTCTGCCCATCTATATGTGTTTCCATACCGAATCGGTCTGATTTTAATGTAGATGTTGAAATACAGTTTAAAACTCCAAGCTCAGTTTCCATACCGAATCGGTCTGATTTTAATATGCAACTCTTTTCTTTTCTTCTCTTATTTTCATTATGTTTCCATACCGAATCGGTCTGATTTTAATGTATTTTATGTCTGAATTAAAATCAGGAGTGATATTGTTTCCATACCGAATCGGTCTGATTTTAATTGCAATTATTTAAAAACAAAGCTTAACTCCTCACTACACACATTTGTTTCCATACCGAATCGGTCTGATTTTAATATCTCCATTCCCTGTAATCATATAATCTTTTTTAACGTTTCCATACCGAATCGGTCTGATTTTAATAAATTTGATAACAAACATTGATGAAGACTCTGAAAAGTTTCCATACCGAATCGGTCTGATTTTAATATGGAGCACTCCTTGGATGGGAAGACCCCACTAATTTGTTTCCATACCGAATCGGTCTGATTTTAATAAATTGTATCCTTACCCCAGCAACCGAGCCAGCAACCATGGTTTCCATACCGAATCGGTCTGATTTTAATGATGATAAGAAAAAAACATTCATGAAGAAGGTTGAAGAGTTAAAAGTTTCCATACCGAATCGGTCTGATTTTAATTCAAAACCTTCGAATTCTGCATCTTTTTTTAATAGTTCAATGTTTCCATACCGAATCGGTCTGATTTTAATTTTAGGAGAATTCCCAAAAGAATATCCTGATTTAGCCAAAGTTTCCATACCGAATCGGTCTGATTTTAATTATATGTATGCAAACATGATTATTCCAAATATAACCACAATTGTTTCCATACCGAATCGGTCTGATTTTAATGTAATATGGATGCATATATTTACATTGCATTATTAGCAATGTTTCCATACCGAATCGGTCTGATTTTAATTGAAGGTATTCCAATAGTTATTAAATTCAGAAATAAATTATAGTTTCCATACCGAATCGGTCTGATTTTAATACTAAATTTTTCTGTCCCCATTCATTAACTGCAGAGAATCCGTTTCCATACCGAATCGGTCTGATTTTAATTTTAGCCAATCCCAATTCTTCTCCAATTCTTCTAATGTTTCCATACCGAATCGGTCTGATTTTAATTTATTGGGTCTATTGCTTGCCCAATACCTCTATAAAGTTTCCATACCGAATCGGTCTGATTTTAATATATCTACACTCATAATTCCACATGTTTTTCTGTGTGAGTGTTTCCATACCGAATCGGTCTGATTTTAATTGCCTTATCACCATCATACGCTATTATGTTTTCAATGTTTCCATACCGAATCGGTCTGATTTTAATATCTTCTCAGATAAAGTTGTTCTGAAAATAGTTGAGTTTCCATACCGAATCGGTCTGATTTTAATCTTATTTTCTGCCATATTCCCACCTCAAAAGTTTTAAGTTTCCATACCGAATCGGTCTGATTTTAATGAAGGAAATCCAAATCCTGTTAAAAAAGATTATATGATTACGTTTCCATACCGAATCGGTCTGATTTTAATTAGTGAGTAATTTATATATACTATCCCAGTCAGATGTATAGTTGTTTCCATACCGAATCGGTCTGATTTTAATCAAACTCAATATCTAATAAATCTCTAATAATTTCAAGTTTCCATACCGAATCGGTCTGATTTTAATACATACTACACAAGTCCCTTTCTTATCTCCGTGTGTGTTTCCATACCGAATCGGTCTGATTTTAATTTTACTTGCGGTTGAGACGGCGTTTACAGCTGGTCAACAAAGTTTCCATACCGAATCGGTCTGATTTTAATTCACTACCTCCAGCGAGAGGTATGCCAGCTCCTGAGGTTTCCATACCGAATCGGTCTGATTTTAATCTTCAAATGAGCAATTAAGCTATCGAAATTAATCCAGTTTCCATACCGAATCGGTCTGATTTTAATTGTATTCTCAATTCAGAATGTACATTTATAAGTTGTTTCCATACCGAATCGGTCTGATTTTAATTATATTTCTATTGAAGATCTACTAGAATTAGTTTCCATACCGAATCGGTCTGATTTTAATAGATTTAATGACTATTCAGATGATCTGATAAGTGTTTCCATACCGAATCGGTCTGATTTTAATAGGTAGTATTTTTTAGATTAAATGAAATTAGTCTTTTTTAAGCCCATATTTTATAAGATGTATACTACAACCCCCTAATTACTCACTTTATTTATAAATCTTTACTTATATAAATACCTTACGGTATGTAATAATTTGAAATAATAAAAACTTTTTAACTAAAAAATCAAATTATTTATTGGAGAAATTTTAATTTAAAAGTAATTATCTAAAATCACATAAAAATCTTATTAATTTAATACATCCAAATAAATAAAATATTAAAAATAAGCAACCCCTAAAAATTAACTAAAAATCTTTAAAATCAAAAAATAACTCTTTAAAAACCTATAAATTAAAAATAAAAAACTTTTAGCGTGATAAATGTTATTTAAATACACCCTAAAATATAAACAAATACAAAATCAGCAACGTAAATTATTTAAGCTTTATTATAATTTACAATAGTCTTAGCAAAAAAATTTTAATTATGAATTAATGAGCGTGAGGAACTATGATGAACCAAATAAAAACTTATTTGTTAATGGCTTTTCTTGTAGGATTGATTTATACATTTTGTATAATACTACATATTCATCCACTAATTGCTATACTCCTTGCTTTAATTCCAAATATTATAGCATACTATTACAGCGATAAATTTGTATTAATGAGCTATAACGCAAGAATTTTGGATGAGCATGAAATGCCTTGGTTACATCAAATGGTTGAGAGAGTTGCAAGAAAAGCAGGCTTACCAAAACCAAAAGTAGCTATAGTCCCTACAATGACTCCAAATGCATTTGCTACAGGAAGAAACCCTGAAAATGCTGTTGTGGCAGTTACTGAAGGAATACTGCAATTATTATCACCAGAAGAGTTGGAAGGAGTTATAGGGCACGAAATATCACATATAAAGCATAATGATATTTTAATAAGCACCATAGTAGCTACCTTAGCTGGAGCTGTAATATATATTGCTGAATGGATGAAATGGGGCTTGTTTTTTGGATATGGAAATGAAGAAGATAACCCATTAGAATTAATTGGAACAATTTTGTTGTTAGTATTGGCTCCAATTGCAGCTACATTAATCCAATTTGCAATTTCAAGGCAGAGAGAGTTTTATGCAGATGAGGAGGGAGCTAAGCTCACACATCCATTATGGTTGGCTAATGCATTAGCTAAGTTAGAAAAAGGAGTTAGTATTTATCCATTAGAGAGAGGTAATCCAGCAACAGCACATCTATTTATAGTAAATCCATTTAAAGGAGATTTCATTATGAAACTTTTCTCTACCCACCCTCCAACTGAAGAAAGAATAGAAAGATTGTTAGAGCTCTGCAAAGACATAAAAAGATAAAACGGTGGCATTGTGGAAAAAGATTTAAAGGTAATAACAATAGATGAACTAAAAAAATACATCAGGAATAATGAAGAGGACAAAATAGATGAGGTTGATATTGTAACCTCTGCAACTTGCGGAATAATGTCTGGAACTGCAGGAATTTTCCATATTCCATTCAACGAGATTTTTAAAAAAGCAGAGGAGATATATTTAGATAACATCAGAGGAGTTGTGGGCGTTTGTCCTAACGAATATTTGGGAAAAGTTGATGCAATATTTTATGGAGAAGTTGGGTTTTTGTTTAAAGATTTAGTTAAAGGTAAAACTGTTGAGGCAAAAGCTGTAAGTGAAGGAAAAATATACAAAAATGAGATTACTATAGAAGATTTACCAACAGCTAAGATGATTGGGACAAGAGTGGCTTTCAAAAATTATTCTGCAATAACAAATTTGTCTGATAAAGAAGTTAATACTATATTCCATAGATTACCATTAAAAAAAGGTGAAGCTTCTTTCTCTGGTTGTGGGATGTATAATCCATTAGAAAATATGGTTATTAGAGACGAAAAAGACGTTGTTGGAAAAAAAGCTCTATTAAATGGAGCTGAAGCAATAATATTAGGATTTGGAACAAGGTCATCAATAAAAAAGCCAAATTTAATGATGTCTGCAGATATGAAAGACATGGATGCTTATTATTTAGGAGGATTTGTAACATCGCATGGATTAGAGATATACAATACAATAGCCATCCCAATTAAAGTTGATGAGCATAAAGAGGCATTAAAAAAGCTTGATAAAGACATTGCATTGCCATTAGCTAATATATTTGGTAGAGAAATTATAGATGTTGGAAATTATGCGGAAGTTTGGGAAGATGTGGATTTGAGACCAAAAATTTATTTAGATAGGTGTAAGAGCTGTGATAGATGCTTAGCTGAAGAATATTGTCCAACTTTTGCAATAAAAAAAGAGAATGGAAAAATAAAAATAACTGAAGATTGTTTTGGTTGTGGAATTTGTAATATCTGTCCTTATGGAGTATTTAAAACAAAACTTGGCTCTATATGTGGAATCCCTATAACATGTAGGCAGTCAGATAGAAAGAGAGCTTTAAAATTAGCTAAAGAACTAAAAAAGAAAATAGAAAGTGGAGAGTTTATTATATAAAAAATTTTTATTGTTCTCCATATTTCTCAACAATCTCTTTTATTGCATTAACAACATACTCAACTTGCTCCCATTCTAAGCCATAAACACTCATCTTTATCTCTTTAGTAACCCCAGCCCTTATCCCTCCAATACCTCTCTTCTTCAATTCATCATAGAAGAAAAATCCTCTTCTCTTATCCTTCTTAGCTATCTCATCCAATATAGGAGTTTCAAATTTAGTTAAATCATGTTCTTTTGGTTTAATTCCTAACTGTTTAAAGCCAATTTTTTCAAGTTCATCAACTACATATCTTGTTTTTTTAAGCTCATCATCCCATTTTTTAACTCTCTCAACAACATGAGGAAAGCTCGCCATTAGAGTTACTATTGGGAGACCTCTACTTGTGCATCCAAGCATCTCAATTTCTTTAACTGGGAATTTTTCAGATGTTCTTGTTATCTTATCAGCAAACTCTTCACTAAATGCCAAAATACCACATGGAGCTGATGCCGCCATACTTTTATGCCCTGAAGCTACAATAAAATCAGCTTTAACTTCTTTTCCATCAACTGGCATTCTTCCAACTGTATATGCACAATTTAGCAAGAAAGGGATACCTTTTTCTTTAGCTATTTTTCCAACCTTTTTGGCATCATTTAAGTTTCCATATTCTCCATCAACGTGAGTTAATAATATTAAACCAACATTTTTTCCCTTATCTTCTAAATTGTCTATAACTTCTCTATAACCCTCCAAGTTTATTTTATATGTAGGATACTCTTCTTCATAACCAACTTCAGCAACATTTAACTTAGCTCTTTCAGCAGAAACATAACTTGTATAGTGTGCATTTTTATCTAAAACTACATAATCTCCTTCATTACATATTGAATGCATAACTATAAATTTTCCTTCCCTTGCTCCATGAGTAGGTCTTGCATAATCCATATTTAAAAATTTGGCTACATCATTTAAAAACTCCTTTATTGGTGGGCAAGTTATCTCATCCAACCTACCATGGCAGTAATCACAAACACTATATCCATCCCAATATTCATAAACAGCCTTTTTAGCTTCTTTTGGTAATATTCCTCCTCTCTGTATAGGATTTAAGTTAATTAACTCTCTTTCTAAGTTTCTCCTTAAATTTTTATATTTGTCTAAATTTATGTCCAAACCAATCACCTCAAAATTTTATAATAAAGCCCCTTTAATTCCATTAACTACCATCTGAACAGCAATGGCTGTAAGTATAAGACCCATCATTCTTGTTAATATTCTAATTCCCAATTTTCCAATTTTATCTAAAACGCTCTCAGCTGAAAGCAGTGTTAAATAAGTTATTGCAAGAGATAACAATATTGCCAATATTACCAAAAATTTATCACCAAAAGTTGGAGCTTCAGCCATTGCAACCATACAGGCAGTTATTGAACCAGGGCCTGCTAATAGAGGTGTTGCTAAAGGCATCAATGCAATTTCATCTATTTCATAAGCAGCTTCAATATCTTTCCTTTGAATTTTAGATTCTTGCTTACCCCTAACCATGTCTAAAGAAATTAATAATAGTAAAATACCTCCAGCAATCTTAAAGGCATCTAATGATATGCCAAAAAATTTTAATATCCACTCTCCAAAAAGTGTAAAAACTAATAGTATAGCCAATGTATAAATAACTGTTTTCCTTGCTACTAAGTCTCTCTCTTTTTTTGGATACGATTCAGTTAGCGTTATAAATACAGGAACGGCACCAAATGGGTTTAAAATTGAGAATATTGATGTAAATGCTAATATAAAATATTGTAAGTCCATAATCTCACGTTAAAATTTTATCCTTCTTCTAATCCCCTCATATAAATCAATCACATTTCCATTTAAAAATGCCGACATTGTATATATCACTCCAGGTGGGATTATATCTGCTCCTTCACCATTTTTAACAAAATATAAATCATTAAAGCTCAACAAACCACCATAAATAAGCCCAGCTAATTTTTTAATATCATCAAGCTCTTCAACTGTTATAACTACAACAGGGTCATCACTCTCAGCCCCTGTATATCCTACTCCAGGAATTTTTACTGCTTCATTAGAAACTGAACATCCAACATTATATCCAAACTTTTCTCCAATCTCTTTTACAAATAAAGCCATTTCATCTACAAAACTCTCTCCTCCATATGTATCAAAAGCTACTATTATAGCGTCTCCATATTCTGATTTAGCTTCAGCGATAGCATAAGATAAACCTTCTCCAGCTTTATCTTTTTCTTTAGAAATTCCATTTAAGTCATCAAAGCCCTCAGCATATTTATTTAAAATTTCAAAAATTATTTTATTGTTTTCCTCAATCAAATCTTTTGGGACAAATGATGTTATAACTATATCATCACCAGTTATATTTGAGACACATGCTTTTATCCCTAACTTGGATAATCTTTCTTTAACCTCTTTATTAACCAATTCATTAACTTTAGGATTGGTTTTTACATCATTGTCTGATATATCCACTCCAATACTCACAATATATTTTTTCATTCTCTCATCCTATTAGTTTTTTGCAAAACAGCAAAAAATTTAAATTTGAGTTGATGAATATAAAATTATTAAGCTTTATAAAATATAAAAATATGCCCCGGGAAACCGCGGGGGATGAGCAACTGCCCGGCAAGCGATGATTCTCCTTTGCTCCCCCGGGGCACACTTAAAGTTAAATTTTATCTATTTTTGTATAATCTAAAATTGTTTTAGCAATACCTACTTTCATAACATACAATTTAAAGAATTCTACCCAATATTCCTTAAATTTTTTTATTGAATAGCTATCGTATATATAATCAATATCAACCTTTGCCTCAACCAATATCAATCCATCCGGTGAAAATGTAGGGACACCTTCTCTATGATTTTCATCTAACAATTTATCAATCCATTCTACAGGTTTTTTTCCTCTTCCTATTAAATCTAAAGCTCCAACTATCTTTCTAACCATATTCCATAAAAAACTCTCACCAATAATATCTATTGTTAAATAAAAATCATTCTCAGAGATTTTTATATCATAGATAGTCCTTATAGGACTTTTTTCTTTAGATCTATCACTTTTTGATAAATTGTGAAAGCTATGGGTTCCTATAAGCTTTTTTGCTCCCTCTTTAATAGCCTCTATATTGTAGTCAATATTAGGCAGAATATAGCGGTAATGTCTATACTTCACTTTTGGAATTTCATCAATTTCCCTATATCCCAAAACCCATATGCCTTTATTTTTCAACTTTGCGTTTATATATGAAAGAATAGGCTCTTTTTTTAACTCTACAACAACAAAGTTTCCTAAGGCAGAGACTCCTTTATCAGTTCTTCCACCACTGTAAATAATTTTTTTCTTAGATAATATTCCAATATCTTCTAAAGTATCTAACAGTATATCACATACTGTCTCTTTATGGGGTTGTTGTTGGAAGCTGTATCGTCCATCATAGGCGATTTTTAGAATATACATGGTTTTATCACCAATGTAGTTTAATATTGTAAAGTAAAATTATTTAGAAATATTTATAATAGAGCCCATTTTATATTGTTATTCAATAGAATATAAAGATAATAATGGTAAAATTTTTAGAAGAAATCCTGACGAGATAGATATTGAAAAAAATGTTGGTATAAATAAAATATTATTGCTTTTTTAATTTAATAGAATATTTAAATAGAATATTAAGTCCATGCTTATGCTTTAAATTTATAAAAAATGTAATAGGAAAAATTTAAGACACACAACAATAGTATAGGACTTCCGTAGGAATGAGTTTTTTATTGAAAATATACACCTAAAGGAGTCAAAATTTCTTAGCTTTAAATAGATATACTGCGAAAGTCCGATAGTTGCTCATGGATTTAGAGGAGTTTCAAAAGAAGATATTGAAGGAGGTTTAAATATAGATATTATAATGAAATTATTGATATTTTAAATAAAATTTAAATTATTTGGTGGAGAAAATGAAAATCAAAAAAGTAACATTAGATTCAGAAACCAGATTTTTTGAGGCATTGAAAGATATTTTCATAGGAGCAAAAGTTGAAGGAGAATCAGGATATATCAATTTGATGAGAATAAAATCAAAATATTTTGATAAGATTTTTAAACAATTAAAAAATGAAATAAATGAAAAAACTGCTGAATTTCCAGAATTTAGAGAAGAGTTATTTAATAAACTTTATAGTTTCTTTAAGAGATATTTCAGTGAGAGTGGTTCAATATATTTTAGATACACGCCTTTTAATGAGAGAATATATGAGAGAGTTTATACGGACAACAAAGATGTTGTAATGTTCTGGAAAACACACATGCTTTATTATGTAAAAACAGATATTCTACCAAAAAGTATGGAAGTAGAAATTGATGGTGTAAAGTTTTTCTTTGATGTTTCCAAATTACAGCATAAAAAAGCAAATGAGAAGAGAGAATTAATTTATGAGCTAAAAGAAATTAAAGGGGATGGAACTATAGTTTTTAATGTTTTATATTCTGAAAGAGGAAGAAAAACAAAAGTTAATGAAATATTAAAAGAGTTAAAAAAGAAAAATATGAATTTAGATATGGAGGTTTTAGAAAAGGCTTTCAGAGTTTTTGAAAGGCAAAATGAAGTAGACTACTTTATAAATAAAAATGCTAAACAGTTTTTGAAAGAACAGTTTGATCTCTGGCTTTACCAATATATTTACTCTGATGAAACACAATTTACAGAAAAGAGGATTAAGCAGTTGAAGGTTTTGAAAGATATTGCATATAAAATTATTGATTTCATTGCACAGTTTGAAGATGAATTGGTTAAAATATGGCAAAAACCAAAGTTTGTTTTGAACAGCAATTATGTTGTTACATTAGATAGAATCGCTAAAAAAGAAGGTGGTATAAAAGTTATTAAAAAAATAGTAGATAAATTAGTTGAGCAAAAGAGAGAATTTGAAGAGAATTTAAATGAATGGAAAGAAATTAAATCCAACAATAAATCATATAGAGAAAGGTTTGAAAAATCTGAAAAAATAAATCAAATAATAGAATGGTATTTGTTAGATTTAATTGATGAAGATTTTAATCCTAAAGAGATTTTGATTAATACACTTAAAGGCATTGAATTAAATCAAAAATATCAATTTTTACCAATTGATACAAAATATTTTAAAGATTTAGAACTTGAGATTTTAGGATTGTTTGAGAATTTGGATGAAGAGTTAGATGGTTGGCTAATTAAAAGTGAGAATTGGCAAGCGTTAAATACCATATTACCAAAGTTTAAGGAAGAAATACAGACTATCTATATCGACCCTCCATTCAATACTGGAAGTAATGAATTTACAATGTATATTAATAGATTCTTAGATTCTGCATGGATTACAATGATGGAGAATAGGTTAAGATTGGCTAAGGAATTTTTAAAAGATACTGGAAGTATTTTTGTAAGAATTGATTATCACGGAAATCATTATGTTAGGTTTTTGATGGATGATATTTTTGGAAAAGAGAATTTTAGAAATGAGATTGTTGTAAATAGAAAAAGACAGAGTATTGGAACTCCTAATAAATTTGAAGTAGAAAGTGAATATTTATTCTTTTATTCTAAATCAGAAGATTGCTTAAGAAAAGATTTGTATAGAGACAGAAGTTTGGTAGATTTTAAATGGACAGGCTTTTTAAAACAGGGGGAAAGAAATCCACCAGAAAGAATATTCTTTGGGAAAGTTTTGTATCCTCCAAAAGGACAGCATTTCTCATTAGTGCAAGAGAAAGTTGATAAACTCCTGAGAGAGCATTTTTTAAGATTGAAATGCAAAAAATGTGGGGCAATTTACTATTGGGATGATGAAGAATCAAAAGAAAAGTTCATAAATAAAATTCTAAAAAATAAGAAAGAGATGTTTAAATATCTTGATATAAAACCAGATAGTATTGTTTATGGGGTTAAAAAATTAGATAAGTGTTTAAATTGTGGTGGAGATGACTGGAAAGTTGAATATTTAACATCTGATAAGGTTAAAATAACTGATAACTGGAAGGACATTCCTTCATACTCTGATAACTTCAAATTTCCAACAGAAAATTCTGAACAATTATTAAAAAGAGTAATTTTATCAACTTCCAATGAAGGAGATTTAGTTTTAGATTTCTTTTTAGGTAGTAGTACAACAACCGCAGTAGCTCATAAACTTGGAAGAAAATGGGTTGGAGTAGAGATGGGAGAACATTTCTATACAGTAATTTTACCAAGAATGAAAAAAGTATTGGCTTATGATAAATCTGGAATTTCAAAGGATGAGGATGTTAAAGAAAACTATAACAAGAATAAAGCTGGGGGCTTTTTCAAATACTACGAATTAGAGCAATATGAAGATACTTTAAGAAGAGTAAAATATGCAGATTTAGAACCATTCTTTGATTCAACACAAGATCCTTACAACCAATACATCTTTATGAAGGATTTAAAATTATTAGAAGCTTTAGAAGTTGATTATGAAAACAATAAGGTTAAGGTTAATTTAGAAAAACTCTATAAAAATATAGATATTGCTGAAACTCTTTCAAATTTACTTGGAAAGAAAATAAAGAAAATTACAGAAGAATATTTGGAGTTTGAAGATGGAGAAAAAATAAATATTAAAGATTTGGATTATAAAATAATTAAACCTTTAGTGTGGTGGTAATGTGGGTAAGTCAGCACCAAGTGAATTTTCTAAGTGGATGAGAAATAATTTATTAGCATCATGGAAGGGATTAATTACTCAAGACATTGATGTAGTTATATTTGATGATTCTTTAAGTTCGTTTATATTGATAGAAGAAAAAAACAGCTCAAAAGCTACTGTTAGAGTTGCACAGGCGATTTGTTTTAAAATGTTAGATGAATTTTTAAATTTGCAAAATAAATGCAAGTATTGTGGTAGTTATCTAATATATTACCTAAGTGATAATGAAATATACATAAATCCAAAATTAAAACAGAAAGAAAGAAAATGGAGTTATACTTTAGATTTAGATGGAAATAATCTGCAGATTGATAAAAATGCACTAATAAATCTAATTTGTAGTAATTTTACAGGATTATGCAAAATACATAAAAAAGATTGGTTTTCTTTCATAATTAGTAATCATATTGAGGGATTATACGATTGTAAGAGTTCTCGAAAATCTGGAACCCATGAAGAGAGGTCACAGTGGAGAGGTTCTAAAATACTAAATTTATGTAATCATAATAGAATGAAAAATATTAACTGGATTTTTATTAATTATTGCACGGGTTATTTTATATTAATAGAGGAAAGATGTGAGAGTAATGGAGATTATAAGCCAAATCCTGCAGAATCTAAATTAATAGATAAAATTAATGATATTTTTTACACTGCAAATAATATAAATCAATCATTACCTGATGATAAAAAAGTTAAAAATCCAAAAAGTGAAGTTCCTTATGAATATTTAGGATACTTTTTATTAGAATTTGATGGAGAGGGTCCTGAAAGCTCTAATAACATTTATTTGAATCATAAACCTATAAGTAAAGATAAATTAAAAGAATTTTTAAATTTAAATAGCATAAATGCAAAAACAATAGGGATAAACTATAGATGTAAATGGTGGTAAATAGTGAAAATTTATCCAATACTCCAATCAATGGTTGAAGATATTAATTTTGATGACTTGCCAAGCACTTGGAATATGTTAGATACTGTAAGATTTTCAAAAACTAAAAAATTATGGGACTTCCAACAAGAAGCTTTAAAAAATGCTATTAAGGTTTTATATCTTTACTTCAAAGAAAATAAAGCAGATAAAAGAGAATTCTATAAAAGATACCAATTTAATGGTTTAGATAAAGATTTAGAAAAAGAATTGGATATAAAACTTTCAAAAATAAAAAAAGATATTCAAAACACTATTACTCAATACTATCCAATTGAAGAAGATAGAATAAAATTCTACAATATGATAAACAGGTCTGCTTTTTGGATGGCTACGGGGAGTGGTAAAACATTATTAATTGTAAAACTTGTTGAAGTTTTGAAAAAATTAATGGAACTTGGAGAAATTCCAAAGAAGGATATATTAATACTTACACATAGGGATGATTTAATAAAGCAACTAAAAAAACATGTTGATGAATTTAATGAATTAGTAACAGAAAGAGGCTTTAAAATAAACCTTTTTGAATTAACCGAATATGATAGAATAAAAAGAGAGAGTTTAACGTCATATTCCGATGGAATAACAGTTTTTTACTATAGATCTGACTTAATAAGTGATGAGCAAAAAGAGAAATTAATTGATTTCAAAAACTATGAAAACAATGGTAATTGGTATATAATTCTTGACGAAGCACATAAAGGAGATAAAGAGGAATCAAAAAGACAGTGGTATTATTCTATTATGTCAAGGAATGGATTTTTATTCAACTTTTCAGCAACCTTTACTGATCCAAGAGATATTATAACTACTGCCTATAACTTTAACTTAGAAAGGTTTATTTCAGAAGGTTATGGAAAACACATTTATTTGCTTAGGCAAGAAATGAGAGCTTTTAAAGAAAAAGAAGATTACAATAGAGAAGAAAAACAAAAAATCGTTTTAAAAGCATTAATTTTATTAACGTATCTCAAAAAAATTAGAGAAAATATAAAAGAAATTGCTGGAAATGTTTATCATGAACCTCTATTGCTAACTTTAGTTAATTCTGTAAATTTAACAGACGTTAAAAAAGATAAACCTGATTTAACATTATTCTTTGAAGAAATAGAAAGAATTGGAAAAGGAGATATAAAAGAGGAGATTTTTGAAAAGGCTAAAGAGGAATTACTTAAAGAATTTTCAGAAAATCTTGAACTAATATATGAAAAAATCTCTATTAAAGTAGATGTAAATTTAATCAAAAATATAAAGATTATGGATATTTTAAAATATATTTACAATGCTGAAACTCATGGAAGTGTAGAAGCAATACTTATTCCTGGGAAGAGACAAGAGGTTATATTCAAATTAAAAACAAGCGATAAACCCTTTGCTTTAATTAAAATTGGAGATGCAATAAAATGGATAAAAGATAATCTTAAAGGTTATGAAATTGTAGAAAGTTATGAAAATAATAGTAGTATTTTTGAAAATCTTGATGAGAGAGAAGATATAAGTATTTTAATGGGTTCAAGAGCTTTCTATGAAGGATGGGATTCTAACAGACCAAATATTATTCTTTTCATAAACATAGGTGTTGGAAAAGATGCAAGAAAATTTGTTATACAATCTGTTGGTAGAGGTGTGAGAATAGAGCCAATTAAAGGTAAAAGAAGAAGATTAAAAATTTTATACAATAAAGGAGAAGATAATGGATTATTTGAAAAAATTGGAGGAGAAGATAAGGTATTTCCAATAGAAACACTTTATATTTTTGGAACAAATAGAAAAGCACTAAATGACGTTATGGAAACATTAAAAATAGAAAAAGGAATTGAAGAAACAATTGAATTAACAAAAAATGAAAAAGCAAATAAATATACTCTATTAATTCCTACCTTTAAACCATCAGAAAATAAAATATATCAAGAAAGAGAGCCACAAAAATTCCTAATTTCAGATTCACTCTTTAATATCCTCAAGGAGTATTTTACCTCTATTGATGATAGAATTCTTATAATGCAAAATAACGTGTCTCCTGAGCTTCTTAATCAAATAAGAAAAAGTTTTAAAGATAAAGAAAAGTATTATAAGATAGTTAATGAAGATAAAGTCATTCCATTAAACATTGCTGTGCAAAAATTGATTGCTCACTTCAATCTTAATATTGAAGAATTGGATAAATTCAAACCATTAGAAGATGAAATAATACACTTTAAAAAGATTAAAGTAATGTTAAAATCTGAAGAAGAGATTAATGAACTGAAAGAAAAAATAAATAAAGTTTCTAAGTTTAAGGATCTTGAGGCTAGGAAAAAAGAATTAAAATCAATGCTTGAAAGTGGAAAAATATCTATAGATGAATACACATCAGAGATAGAAAAGTTAGCAAAACAACCGAAAGAAGAAACTTTCAAAGATTTAAAAATAAAAAACATAGTAAATCATTATTACATCCCACTTATACTTTCAGAAAAAGAAAAGGTAGATTATATTAAACATATAATAAAAACACAAAGTGAGGTAAAATTCATAAAGGATTTAGAAGCATTCCTTGAGAAAAATAAAAATAGGATAAATATTAATTGGTGGATGTTCAGCAAGATAGATGAACATTTGGATGAAATTTATATTCCTTACTATGATTCAGATAAAAACAAAATGAGAAAATTCAAACCAGATTTCATATTTTGGATTAACAAAGGAAAAGATTACTTCATTGTTTTCGTAGATCCAAAAGGTATAAAACATACAGAATTTGAACATAGAGTAGATTGGTTTGAAAAATTTTTTGGATCTATAGATTCTCCAAAGGAATTTAAATTTAATGATTTCAAAATTAAGGTCCTCCTCTATTTATATACTGATGATATAAATAAACTCTCTAAAGGTTATAAAAAATATTGGTTTGACGGAATTGAAAATATATTTAAAAAAATTGATATATATTCATAATTAAAATATTATATTTCACCTTTTCACTAACTATAATAACAAATACTAAAAATTTTATGGGGATAAACATGTTTAGACCAGAAGAAATCATAGAAACAATTAAAATGATTAAGATGGAAAACTTAGATTTAAGGACTGTAACAATGGGAATTAGTTTAAGGGATTGTGTTTCAAAAGATTTAGATGAGTTGAAAGAAAACATATACAACAAAATAACATCTTCAGCTGAAAATTTGGTAGAAACTGCCAATAAAATTTCAGAAAAATATGGAATCCCAATAGTAAATAAAAGAATTGCTGTAACTCCAATATCATTAGTTATTGGAGGGGCTATAAGAGATTTAGATAAAGAAGAAAAGATAAAAGCTTGTGTTGAGGTTGGAGAGATTTTAGATAAAGCTGCTAAGAAAGTTAAAGTGGATTTTTTAGGAGGATATTCAGCTTTAGTCCATAAGGATGCAACAAAAGAGGATATAGCTTTAATTGACTCTATCCCATTTATGATGGAGAAGACAGAGAGAGTTTGCTCCTCCGTAAATGTTGCATCAACAAAAACTGGAATTAATATGGATGCAGTTAAAAGAATGGGAGAGATTATTAAAGAGACTGCATTTAGAACAGAAAACGCAATAGGCTGTGCTAAGCTTGTAGTTTTTGCCAACGCTCCTGAAGACAACCCATTCATGGCTGGGGCATTCCATGGAGTTGGTGAAGGTGATAAGGTTATAAATGTTGGAGTTTCAGGTCCTGGCGTTGTTAGGGCGGTTGTTGAAAAACTACCAGATGCAGATTTTGGAACTTTAGCAAATGAAATTAAAAAAGTGGCATTTAAAATAACCAGAGTTGGAGAATTGATTGGTAGAGAAGTTTCTAAGGAGTTAGGAGTTAAGTTTGGGGTTGTAGATTTATCATTAGCTCCAACTCCTGCAAGAGGGGATAGTATAGCCAACATCTTAGAAGCAATGGGCTTAGAGAAGTGTGGAACACATGGTTCAACAGCTGCATTGGCTTTATTAAATGATGCTGTTAAAAAAGGAGGGGCAATGGCTACATCTTATGTTGGAGGATTGAGTGGAGCGTTCATCCCAGTAAGTGAAGATAGTGGAATGGTTGAGGCTGTAAAAGCAGGAGCTCTAAGTTTAGAAAAATTAGAGGCAATGACTTGCGTTTGCTCAGTAGGGATAGATATGGTTGCTATTCCAGGAGATACTCCTGCATCAACAATTTCTGCAATAATAGCAGATGAAATGGCTATTGGTGTTATAAACAATAAAACTACTGCTGTAAGAATCATTCCAGTTCCAGGTAAAAAAGAGGGAGAAGAGGTAGATTATGGAGGTTTGTTAGGAAAAGCATCAATCATGAAAGTTAATAAATATTCATCTGAGAAGTTTATTAAGAGAGGTGGGAGAATTCCAGCACCATTGCAGGCACTAACTAACTAAAATACTTAGTAAATTTAATTAGAAATTTATTTTTGAAATTGATTTATTTCAAAAATCTCTTTTAACTCTTTAAAAATCTTATTTTTCTCTTTTATTAAAAGATTGTCAATGATATAAATGTTGTATTCCTCAAAGATGTCCTCTTTCTTTATATTTCCATAAAACTCTTTTGTAGATGCTAAGATACCAAAGTTTATATCTAACATTTTCATAATCCCATAGAGTTTTAGAATAGCATTTGAGCTTATATATCTGTTTTTGCATTCAAAGATAAATTTTTTATTAAAAACATCAACAAATAAATCTATTTCTGTAAAAGCCTCTCCTTTGTAGCTAACGTTTAGATTTCTAACAACCCTTGCATCTATGCCATTTTCATCAAAAAACTCCATAAGCATATAATACACAAACAGCTCAAATAAGGTTCCAGCATCTAAAGAGCAGAAATCTTTAAAATCTTTCTTTATTTTATCTATGAGTTCTAAAAAATAGATATCGTTTTCTTTTATTTTCTTAGAAATCTTCTTGTATTTACCATTATCTCTAACTTCTGATAAGTTGAAGTTGTATTCTAAAATAGCCTTTCTATATCTGATTTTTGATAATGCTAAGTTAAATAAATTGTTAATGCTGTTCTTATTATCACAAGAAAATCCTACAAGGCAGTATTTTCCAAAGTTTATTTTAACCTCCTTTTCATTCTTTAATCTTAATTTATTCATTGTTCATCAACTCTTCTATTGTATTTATGTTTTTAAAGATTTTTTTAGTTTTATCTAACTCTTCAGCTTTTATATATAAGGGGTTTAGGTGGGATATAAAATATCTAATCGATAAGTTTTTATCTTCCATAATAATTTTATTTAAAATATGTAGGGAATCTCTCTTATACAAGGCAAATAATGGCTCTATATATCCATTTTCATGTTTTGGAATTATACAGAGATTGTTGTTTCTTTCAGCTATTTCAATATAAGACATTAACTTTTCTAAAGCTTCTTTTGTTACATAAGGGCAATCACACGGCAAAACAATAAACCACTTAGCATTTAAAGCCCTCATCCCACACAAAATGCCCATTAATGGCCCTTTATTTTCAATCAAGTCAAATGATATTAAGCATTTGTATTTAATTAAATATTCCCTCTCCATATATAAATCAATAGAATTTTTTGCAAAAACAGTAACAAAAGGAATATTTAGAGTCTTTAAAATATCTGATGGATAATTTATAAGATATTTTCCATTAAAAACTTTAAATGGCTTTTTACCTCCAATTCTTTTCCCTTTACCACCAGATAAAATTATGCCACCAATGATAATTACCACCTAAAACCTAAAACTTTTGCTAAGTTTATAAGCTATTAGGATATTTATAATTTAACCACCTATTTGACTACTGGTGAGAGTATGATTACAGTTAAAGTAAAAAATCTAACAAAAAAATATGGTGATTTTAAAGCATTGGATAATGTTTCATTTGAAGCTAAGAAAGGAGAGATTTTAGGAATTGTTGGAAAGAGTGGAGCTGGAAAATCAACACTTATAAGAATTTTGAGAGGTAGCTTAGATTACGATGAAGGAGAAGTTGAGATTTTAGGTAGAAAAGATAATTTTAAAGAGATTACTGCAATACATTTACAGAGAAACTTTGCACTATGGGCAGAGCCAGTGATAAACAACATAATTAGAAAACTCTATGCAATAAGAAACAAATCTGATGAGTTATTACCAATGGAAGAAGAGTGGGAAGACTATGAGAAAGATGCATTAGAGATATTAAAATTAGTTGGTTTGGAGCATAAAAAAGATGCATTTGCAAATATATTGAGTGGTGGGGAAAAACAGAGATTAATTCTAGGAAGGCAGATAGCTAAAATTTATGAAAAAGGAGAGGGAGTTTTATTATTAGATGAGCCAGCAACAATGGCTTGTCCAGCTTCAAAACAAAAGCTTTTAGATGTGATTAAAAACATTAGGGATAAATTAGGCATAACTGTAATAATAACATCTCATCTACCAGAAATACATAGATATCTTTGTGATAGATTGATTTTATTAGAAAATGGTAAAGTAAAGATGGATGGAGATGTTGAAACTGTCTTAAATGAATTCTTAAAAGAGATGAAACCTCCTTATAAAAGAACACCAAAAATAAAAGATAACGCAATAATAAAGGTTAGAAATGTTGCTAAGAGATATTATGTTGTTCATGGAGGAGAAACATTAAATTTAAAAAAGGTCTCATTTGATGTTAAAGAGGGAGAGATTTTATCAATTATTGGACCGAGTGGAGTTGGTAAAACAGTAATTATGAGATTAATGGCTGGTTTAGAGTTGCCAAATGAAGGAAAAATAATTGTTGATGGAATTGATATAACCAACTATGGATGGGAGAGAGTAGAGCTTAGAAAGAGAATTGGAATTATGCATCAAGAATTTTCTCTCCCATACTATCAAACAGTTGAAAATCTATTAAAATATAGGTTGGGACTTAAAGGAGAGAAAGCTATTGCTCATGCAAAGGCAAAGGCTGAAGAACTTGGTTTATCTCCAAAGATTGTTGATGCTATCTACCAATTAATAGATGTGCCAGAGTCAGAGAGAATTTCAAAACTGCAAAAGATGGGATTGACAGAAGATATTATCTATAAGCTATTCCCACCAATAGTTGAGAGCTTTGAGCCAGAAGAAATTTTAGAGGCTTTAGATTTAGGAAAAGACATTTTAAAGAAGAGAGTTATTGAGTTAAGTGGAGGACAAAAGGTTAGAGTAGCTATGGCTTTACAATTAATAACAAAGCCAAAAATATTGTTTTTAGATGAACCTTTTGGTGACTTAGACCCAATAACTTTGAGAGATGTTGCTAACTATTTAAAAATAATCAATGAGAGATTTGGAACTACAATAGTTTTAGTTTCACACTGTGTAGAGTTTATTAAGGAGATCAGTGATAGAGCTATATTATTAGATGAGAACAGATTAATTATGGAAGGTAATCCAGAAGAAGTTTGTGAAGAATTTATAAAGAGAAGTAACGCAAGATTTATGAGGGAAGAATTAGAATGCAAAGGTTAATTTGATAAAAAATTTTCTAAATTGAAAAATAAGTTTTTAAAAATTGAATATATAAAGATTATATAAATATTTAAATTCAAAAATATATTTTTCCGTTTTACACATTAAAAATAAAAGCAATATAGTATATTATAGATTTTAATAACACTACCTATATATCAACTAAAAAATGAGAGGATAAATATGATTATAGGAGTTTTAGCAATTCAGGGAGATGTTGAAGAGCATGAAGAGGCTGTTAAAAAAGCTGGTTATGAGGCAAAGAAAGTTAAAAGAGCTGAAGATTTAAAAGGAATAGATGCTTTAATAATTCCAGGAGGAGAAAGCACAACTATAGGTAAATTAATGAAAAAGTATGGATTATTAGAAAAAATAAAAAACTCTAATTTACCAATATTAGGGACATGTGCTGGAATGGTCTTATTATCAAAAGGAACAGGGCTTAATCAAATTTTATTAGAATTGATGGATATCACTGTTAAAAGAAACGCTTATGGAAGGCAAGTAGATAGCTTTGAAAAAGAGATTGAATTTAAAGATTTAGGAAAGGTTTATGGTGTATTTATAAGAGCTCCAGTAGTTGATAAGATTTTGAGTGATGATGTAGAAGTTATAGCAAAGGATGGAGATAAAATAGTAGGAGTTAAGCAGGGGAAATATATGGCATTATCTTTCCATCCAGAGCTTTCAGAAGATGGATATAGAGTTTATAAGTATTTTGTTGAGAACTGTGTAAAATAAATTTTTGTTATCACGCTAAAAGTTTTTTATTTTTAATTTAAAGGATTTTTATAGATTATTTTTTAGATTTAAGAGTTTTTAGCTAATTTTAGATAATTGCATATTTTGAATATTTTATTTATTTGGATGTATTAAATTAGTGAGATTTTTATGTGATTTTAGATAATTAATTTTAAATTGAAATTTCTCCAACAAATAATCTGATTTTTTAGTTAAAAACTTTTTATTATGCTAATTATTACATACCACGAAGTATTTATATTAGTCGTAGGTATATAAAAAAATCAAGTAATTGTGGGGTTGTAGTATACCCCCTATAAAATAAAGATTATATAATGCTTAATTTCATTTAATTCAAAAAATGCTACCTATTAAAATCAGACCGATACGGTATGGAAACATAATATAGCTAGATTGATAATTAAAATCAGACCGATACGGTATGGAAACTAGTAATATCATCGATTAATTAAAATCAGACCGATACGGTATGGAAACTTGCAAATCGTTGCAAATTTAAAAATACAAATAAAATAAATTAAAATCAGACCGATACGGTATGGAAACAAGGATTGGATGGAGGAAGTAGGGGTTAGTAAGGGTGATTAAAATCAGACCGATACGGTATGGAAACTTGTTCATCATAAGTTACATCATATAAATCAAATGATTAAAATCAGACCGATACGGTATGGAAACTAAATCATCAAAGAAAGTATTATGACACAGTTCATCGTCAATTAAAATCAGACCGATACGGTATGGAAACCTGTAAATTTCGAAAGTGGTAAGTCTTTAAGCATCATTAATTAAAATCAGACCGATACGGTATGGAAACACAGCCTGTCCAGCAGCTCCAGGAGAGATGAAACCTGATTAAAATCAGACCGATACGGTATGGAAACAAGAAAAAATAGCTGACGAGATTTTGAGGAGATTAGGATGATTAAAATCAGACCGATACGGTATGGAAACCATTTTTTGTCCTCGTTCTATAATATAGAAGTCATCATATATTAAAATCAGACCGATACGGTATGGAAACATTTATCTTCCCAATTATCAAAAAGTGAGGCATCTGATTAAAATCAGACCGATACGGTATGGAAACATAGCTTTTTGATAATATTCCGCTGCCTTTTCTGCATATTAAAATCAGACCGATACGGTATGGAAACAAATTGGGACATGCTTATTAGTCGATGTTTGAACAAATTAAAATCAGACCGATACGGTATGGAAACAATCTATACAAACTCCTGATTTCTTTGAATATGTTTCAGATTAAAATCAGACCGATACGGTATGGAAACACATCCTCAGTAAAATATTATGATGCACAAGTGATATTAAAATCAGACCGATACGGTATGGAAACGATGGATTGTTAATTTTCTTAACAGAGGACGGTATAATTAAAATCAGACCGATACGGTATGGAAACACAGCCATCTTGGAAAATTGGAAATAATGTAGTAAATTAAAATCAGACCGATACGGTATGGAAACGTAATTCCTACCAACCACTGTATATCGTAGATTAAAATTAAAATCAGACCGATACGGTATGGAAACACAACACAAATAAAAATTTATGACGATATGGGAACAATTAAAATCAGACCGATACGGTATGGAAACTTTGGGAGTTTCTTAAAAATCTTAAAACTTTTTTTGATTAAAATCAGACCGATACGGTATGGAAACCATTTTTTATATCCTCTCCAAACTTTACATACTCGAGTTTTTATTAAAATCAGACCGTTTCGGTATTAAAACGAGGATAGATAAAATATATAGTTAAAATCAGTTAGTATATAGAGATATTATAAAAATAGCAGTAAAATAGCATTAATTTCTATTTTTAATAATTTTCCTAACTTTTAAATACAAAGTGGCAAACATAACGAGCACTGGGATAATCTCTAATCTACCAATCCACATAGCTATAATTCCAGCTATTTTTCCAATTATTGGAGTGTTTAAAGTAACTACCCCCAAAGACATACCTATATTTGAAGTAAAAGAAACAGCGTCAAATATAGCTTCATAAGGGCTGTAACCTAAATATATAAATGTTAAAGCCATTAAGAATGAAGAAAAACTGTATAAAAAGAATACAACAAATGCTTCTCTAATTATGCTATAATTTAAATCAATATTATCAAGATGCTCATGAATTACTGCAGATTTTGGATAGATAATTTCTTTTATTTCATACCAAAGAGCCTTTAATATAACCAGAAATCTAATTATTTTAACCCCTCCAGTTGTAGTTCCAGCCCCTCCTCCAACCAGCATTAAAAAGATGATTAAAAATAAAGAGAGATTTGAAAGATTGCTAATGTTTATAGTTGTAAATCCTGTTGATGTCATTGCTGAAACTACTGTAAAGATAGAATCAATTATTGGAACGTTATCTTTTATTGAAACAATAATTGAGGTTATTGTTATCACAATTAATGCATATACTGTTTGAATATCATTAAAGCACTTCCCAGTCAATATTTTGTGGTGGATAGAAAAAGATATAACTCCACCTATCATCATTATACCAATCATAATAATCTTAGCAAAATCGTTATATGGAAAGCTATAGTTGCTTATACTCATTCCTCCAGTGCATATTCCAGTCATAGTTAAATTTAAAGCTTCCCAAAAATTTAAACCAGCTAAATACAACAAAAGAACCCCTAAAATAGTATATAAAACATAAATCCATACAATTGTCTTTATTGTTCCTATGGCACTTGGCATTATTCTTTCCTGTCGTGCTTCAGATGTATATAAAAGATAAGCAACAGTTCCAGACCTTGCTAAAACAAGGGCTGATAAAACCAATATCCCTACTCCTCCAATCCACTGCTGAAAACTCCTCCAAAATAAAATTGATTTTGGCAAAACCTCAACATTAGGGATTAATGTCATTCCAGTTGTAGTCCAAGCAGACATGCTTTCATATACGGCATCAACATAAGAAAAATATGGTATCGATAAATAAAGAGGAATAGCCCCTATAAGTGAAGCAATTAACCAAGATAATGCTGAAGCTATCATTGTATGATGTAATTTCAAATTTCTTGGTGTAGTAACCTTTTTTAATATAAATCCAAAAATAGTAAAAAATATTCCAGGTATTAGAAAATCAAAAATAGTATTTTCATTATAGTATATAGCAACAATACAAGGAACTAATGTGAAAAACCCAATAATACTTATAATCCCCCCCAAAATATGAAAAATTCCTTCAACATCTTTTTTCTTAACAACATCCAACATTTCCACCTTTAATATTAAAATAAAAATTTATTCATTAGATATCTTCATCTAACATATCTTCTTCACTCAAACCCTCCAATTCAATCATTGTTTTCAATCTTTCAGTGATTATATTTAAACATATATCAACTGTTTCACTAATCTTTATATTTTCTACAACAGGTATTCCTTTCTTTTTTGCTGTTTCAACCATATAATCGTTTATCATCCTAATGATTTTAAAGTGTTTTAAATACCTCTCAGTAGGTCTGCTTGAAACCCTACCCCTTGCATAAAATCTCATTTTGTGTAACTTTTCATTGTAGATTGTTAGCATAATAAAGACAACATGAGAGTTCTCTAAATATTTATCCTTTAAAAGTGTTGGTATTAGATGAGTTCCCTCTATAATTACACTCTGCCCTTCAACTAAACATCTGTCTATAACCCCCTCTACTCCAGTCAATACAGCTTCAGAATGTCTCTCAAACCCTTTAATGTATTTGTTTTCTTCATCATCATCTCTCAATACTTTCCAAGCTGTATAACTTGATTCATAAAGAGTTGGAATTAATTCCCTTGATATAACTTTTCTCATAACTTCCCTTATAGAATCAGTTCCAATAACACTTGGAATTCCTAATCTTGAAGCTATTTCAAATGCAATTGTTGAAGTTCCAACTCCACTTGCCCCACCAATTAAAATAACTATCGGTCTTCTTCCTAAGACCATTCTCCATAATAGATATTTCTTAGCAACTTCATCATAATTTTTTGAAATTAAATAGTAATAAACTCTCCTTCTCAAATCAGCTTTATCAATAACTCTAATATTTTCCTTTTTTAGCATCTCATATATGTCCCAAGCTATTCTATAGGCAATACTTGGTTTTAATCCAGCAGCAGTTAGTGACCTCGCTAAAATACCCTTTGAGAATGGCATCTCATAAGATTTTCCCCTCACGATAATATCATTCTGCAAATTCATCATTCCACCAAATTAATCTAAAATTTCATCAGCATTCAACTTTTCAGCGTTATATAATTTTTTAGCTCTTAAATATAAAAGCTCATCTTTATCATCCTCAACAACAACAAAAATTTTTTCTGGTTTATACTTTTCTATAAATCTTTCAACATTCTTCCTTGCTATTTCAACCTTTTTCTTTAATCCCTCTAAGGCCTTTTCTGGAATGCCTATAGCTCTCATATCTTCAATATCTAACATCCCTTCAGTACATACAACCTTTAAATTAGGATTTTTATTTTTAAGCTTTTTAAATAACTTTTTATTTGAGACAATGTATAATGCTTCTTCATTAATCTCTTTCTCCTCTAACTCAAACCCAAAGTTAGATAGAACCTTATTTAAATGTTCTTGACATTTTATAATTAATTTACAGAATTCTTTTGCCTCTTCTTCATTCAATTCATGTTTTGGAGCTTTTTTATATAGAAAATCATCAGCTTCAATCAACAAATAAACTGCCTTTTTAAATTCCTCAACATCTATCTTTCCTGGCTTTGCATCTTTGTAAGATATTTTTTTATCAACTTTTTCTACTTTAATTTTAGCTTTTTTTAGCTGAGATATTGTAGAAATTCCTGTCCTAATCAAATCTTTTGAATATTCAACTCTCATTATCTCCTCCTCTCTCTTTTTCTTTCTTATTTTCTTTCTCTAATTTTTCTAATTCTTCAATTAGCATTGGTAAAAAGACACCAACATCAGTAACTATCCCTAAGGCTTGGGATGTTCCCCTATCCATCAACTTTGTTACAACTGCTGGATTTATATCAACACAGATAGTTTTAACCCATGAAGGGAGGAGATTTCCAGTAGCTATTGAATGTAGCATAGTAGAAAGCATTAAGACCATATCCTTTCCTTTTAAAAGTTCTCTCATTTTTTCTTGAGCTTTAACGACATCTGTAATAACATCTGGTAATGGACCATCATCCCTAATACTTCCAGCTAAGACATAAGGGACATTATTTTTTATACATTCGTACATAACTCCTTTATTTAAAATTCCCTGCTCTACAGCATCTCTTATACTTCCAGCCCTCATTATTGTATTTATCGCTCTTAAATGATGGCTATGCCCTCCTGGAACACTCCTACCTGTCTTTAAATCTACTCCTAAGGATGTTCCATATAAAACGCTTTCTATATCATGAGTAGCTAATGCATTTCCAGCAAATAGTGCTTGAACATAACCCATTTTAATAAGCTTAGCTAAAGCCCATCCAGCCCCGGTGTGGATTATAGCAGGCCCTGCAACAACAACTATTCCCCCTTTTCCCGTCTTTCTATATTTTTCTCTAATTTCATACATCTCTTTGGCTATCTTTCTAATAATTGTTTCTTTTGGCTTTTCTGATGACGCATCTGATTTCATAAATTCAAATAATCCCCCAGCTTCCCTTGGTTTTTCTGGTGGAATAACTCTAACACCCTTATGTCCAACAACAACTAAATCTCCTTTTTTAATATTTCTAATTGTTTTTACTTCAGCCCTCATTTCTTCAGGATAGACTACAATAGCTCCATCCATTTTTTGATTCTCTACCTCTATCCACTGTCCTTTAAATCTAATGAATGTCTTATGATTAGTTGTTGAATAAAAGCCCTCTGGTAAAACCATATCTTTCTCAGCTGGTTGTAATTCCACTTCTTCAATCTCTGGAATTTCAGCACCTAAATCCTTTAATTCACTTAATATTTCATCCACATGCCTCTCATCTTTTCCAATAACCAATATCTTCGCATAACTAGGGTCTGTTTTTCTTTTACCGATTTCAAACTCTAAAACCTTATAATCTCCACCCATATCTAATATTTTATCAAAAACTTTTGGTAAGATTAAGCTATCTATAATATGTCCTCTCAATTCAATTTCTCTCATGAACATAAAAATCCCTCAATAAAACTTCTATTTAAATTTAAAAACTAATTAAGACAAAGGAAGTATTTAATAATTGTTATCAAAACATTTATATACCCATTCTAACAGTCTATCTTAAACATTTTTATCAATAATTTAAAGAGGGATAATTTGCATACATTGAGATTTAAAAAAGATAAAGCAATAAAAATAAGTGAAGAGTTGTTTCCAGATGAAATATGCGAAAGATGTGGAAGATGTTGTATACTACATGCTTACAAAACTGAAGAAGGAATTAAAACAATATATTGTGAGCATTTAGACCCAGAAACAAAGTTGTGTAAAGTTTATAAAGATAGATTTAAACATGGATGTTTAACAGTTATGGAGGGAATTTTAGCTGGAGTTTTTCCAAAAGATTGCCCTTATGTAAAAAATTTAAAGAATTATGAAGAGCCATGGTTTTATAGACATTTGAGAGATTAGGTCTTTAAAAATTCTTCTATTTTTTCAGCTAATGTATCAAATATCCAATTAAATTTATCATCATCCCTTTCCAATAATGTAACTCTAAACCCATTAAGTTGAGAGCAGAAAGATGTTAGAGGAACTACACAAATTCCAGTTGAAGCCAATAAGTAATAAACAAACTTCTTATCAATGTTTGCGTTTTTTATTTGATTTTCTATAAACTCTTTCAATTCCTCATTTTCTATTTTTATTGAATTATTTCCATTCAAATATGAATCTTCAAACACAACAGACATATAAAATGCTCCATTAGCTCTATTTGCTATAACTCCTTCTAAATCCTTCAATTTTTTATAGGCAGTGTTAGATCTCTTTTCAAAAAACTTATTTCTCTCCTCTAAATATTTTTTGTAATTTCTATGCCCCATTATTCTTGGAATAGCCATTTGTGGTAATGTTGTAGAACAAACTTCTATTAATTTAGCTCTATAGATACTATCAACATATTTTTTAAATTCTTCATCTTTATCAGCGTTGTAAATTTCAATCCATCCACATCTTGCTCCAGGCCATGGAATTTCCTTAGATATACCTTTTAATGATAAACCGCAAACATCATCTATAACTTCACACAATAAGTGCTGTTTCTTGCCATTATAAACTAAATTGCAGTATATTTCATCACATATTATAAATAAATCATACTCATTAGCTAAATCAACAATTTCATCTAATATTTTTTTTGGATAAACAGCTCCTGTTGGGTTATCAGGATTTATAACTAAAATTCCACTAACTGCTGGGTTGTATTTAATTCTCTTTTCCAAATCATCAATATCTGGATACCAATAGTTGTAAGGGTCTAAGAAGTAAGTTATTGGAGGAGAGCCTGCATGAGAAGCCTCTGCAGAAGAATGGGTTGAATAAGAAGGAGAAGGATTTATAACTCTAACTTGCCTTTTTAATAAACCATAAATCTTTGCTATGGCATCTCCTAATCCATTAAAAAATATAATATCTTCAGCAGTAATTTGTACTTTTCCTTTTTTATTTGTTTGCTCAGCTAAAAATTCTCGTGTTTCTAATAAACCTTTGGTAGGGCAGTATGCATAGGATAAATCGTTTTTAACAATATCTGCTATAATATCTTTAATCCAATCTGGGATTTTTTCTCCTTTAGCCACGGGGTCTCCAATGTTTTCCCAGGTTATGTTTATCCCAAAATCCTCTATTTTTTTAGCTACATCTACAATCTCTCTAATTTCATAACTCAATTCCTTAGCTCCAACATCTATTATTGGATTCCTCATGTTTTCATCTCAAAATAGAACTCTATTTTTTGTAAAATTTCAAGTGTAATTTACCATTATTTTAGTAATATATAAACTTTACTCTTAAAATAGAGTTCCATTTTTTATAAAAATACTAACTATTTAAAATGGAATAAAGACAAATATAAAATAGTAATGAAAAAATGATTTTCCAAAGAGTTTAAAATTTTGGTAAAATTATGAAAACAGTATCAGAAATAAAGGAAATATTAAATACAACCGTATAAATTCTTAAAGGTGAAAATAAATGACTAAGTGCAAATTTTGTGATAAAGAAAGCTACATAAAATTAAAATCACCAAAGATGTATTTATGCAAAGAACATTTTGTTGAATATTTTGAGAATAAAGTTAAAAAATCCATAGAGAAATATAAAATGCTAAATAAAGATGAAAAGATTTTAGTAGCAGTTTCTGGAGGAAAGGATGGACATGCTGCTGCATGGGTTTTAAAAAAGTTGGGTTATAATATTGAGCTATTCCATATAAATTTAGGAATTAAAGGTTTTTCCGAAGTTTCTTTAGAAACTGTTAAAAAATTAGCTGAAAAATTGGAAGTTCCTTTACATATAATTAATTTAAAGGATGTTACTGGAAAGACTATGGAAGACGTTAGGGGAAAGAAATGCTCTATTTGTGGAACAACTAAAAGATATTTAATGAACAAATTTGGTTATGAAAATGGATTTGATGCTATAGTTACAGGGCATAATTTGGATGATGAGGTTTCTTTCATTCTAAATAATATTTTGAATTGGAATATTAGATATTTAGCTAAGCATGAGCCAGTTCTTCCAGCTCATGATAAATTTTTAAAGAAGGTTAAAATATTCTTTGAGATTGAAGAAGAGTTGATTTTAAAATATGCTGAGGCAGAAGAAATTCCATTTACAACTGCTAAGTGTAGATTTGCTGAAAAAGCTATAACTTTAAAGCATAGAGCTTACTTTAATGAGTTAGAAAAAGATAGACCTAACATTAAATATCAGTTCTTATCTGGCTATATGAAAAATAGACATTTGTTTAAAGTTGAGGAAGAGGATTTCCAATTTAGAGAGTGTGAAGTTTGTGGAATGACATCTGCTGGAAGGATTTGCTCGTTTTGTAGAGTGTGGAAATTGTATAAGAATAAATAATTAAAATTTTTCAATTTTCATAGTTTTCTATTTTTTATTTTATAATAAAGTTTCAATAATAATAAAATTAATTAAAAATAAGAATGGTTAAGGTTTCTCAATCTTTATCGCTTTTCCATCTTTCCACTCTACAAATATAGGTTCATCTGGAATTTCATCTAATATTTTGAAGTATTCTATTGCCGCTTTTGTTCCCCATCTATCTGAACCTGCTAATAATATTACTAAATGTCCATTTATAATCTGCTTTTCGATTACTCCCTTATGCTTTCCTGGGTAGTCATTAGTTACTTTCACTGGGAATGCCCACATGTATTTCTTAGTTACTGGGTTAGCTACAGGTCCTCCTATTAATATGCAGTCCTCTGTTATATCTATTGGTTGTTTTGTTAATTCTACTTCAGTTTTAAGCTCTTTTGCTGATAAATCTTTATCTATCTCTGAACCTAAGATTAATTTTGCCTTATGGACGATTTCTTTTATTTTCTCTGATTTAATGTCATGTGCTACTTCTGGATACTTTTCACCTACTCTTGATATTCCTCCGCCTCCTCCACCACCGTAGTAGTATGAACCATGTGCATGGCTTGATGGAGCTCTTACGACAATAGTTTTTGATATTGAAGAGTTGTATCCATCGTTGTCAGTAACTGTTAATGTAACAACATATCTTCCTGGTCTTGTATATTTGTGGGTTGGATTTTGGACATTGGAAGTAGTTCCATCTCCAAAGTCCCAATGCCATGAGGTAATATTTCCATCTAAGTCATAGGATTCATCTGTAAAATTAATTGTATCTGAAGTTGTTGGATTAACTGGTGTGTAGTTAAATAACGCAACTGGTTTTGCAAATACTTTTACACTAGTTGTAATGAAGTTGTTGGATCTATTTACCTCTTCAGAGAATGCTTGGACTGCTACAGTAATGTTATGTTCGCTTGCATGATTAGGCGTTAATAGTAAATAGATAGTTTTTTCTTCATCAGCATTAAGCCTATCTATTACAACTTCATCAACTTTTTGTAGGTCAAAGAATAATCTTATAGGGATATTTATCATATCATATTTACCGTTATTCTTGATTTTTGCTGAAATTAGATATGTTTCACCGACAACCATCTTATTTGAAATATTTATACTTTCAATAGATAGATCAATGATATTTGAAGGTATAAGTTTTACAGGAATGGAGTAATTCATTGTTTTCTTATCATTTTGGACATTATATTTGATGCTAAGGTTGATATATGTTAGTTTCTCTTCTGATACTGAATTTTTCGGTGAAATAGTTAAAGTAGTATAATATGTATTATTTGGATATTCTTCTCCAAGTTTATTGATGCTAATGTTGTGGATATTGCAAATAATAGCTTCACCAGGATGTATAGATACTGTTATATTTGTTATATTACCAGGTGTAAATCTGACATCGTTGAAGAATTTTAATGTTATGTTTGCTGGATAGTTACTTAGTCCAATGAAGTTAGGATATGAGATAACATGAAGTTTATGAGGCTTGTAACTTCCTGTTTTTAATGATAATTTAATATTCTTAAGGAATATTACATCTTTTGAACTGGTGTTGTATATTGCTGGCGATACATAAATTTCAATTATACTGTAGTTTTCTTGTGTCATGAATTGCCTTACATATATAGGAGTTACTGGATATAGATCAGATTTAAGGACAGTATATCCTCCAACGATAGGTAATGTTACATTTTTTATTGTTTCATTGTTTGAGATGTTTATAGTGAGATATGTCAAAGATTGATTCACTAGAGCATATATCTTAAAGTATATCTGTGGCAATGCATAAGGTGATGAATAGACATCTATGTAGGATGCATTTTCATAGGAAATATTTGGAGTAACATTTATTTTTAGATCTTTTGCGATTATTATTGTGTAATTGTCTATTTTTGTTACATTTGGCTCAAGGGATATTGAAATATTCACTTGTTTTGGTAATGGTGTAACATTTATAGGCGTTATATTAACTGGATCATCGTAATTTGAATCTGGATATCCAAAGTAGGTTAATTGAGCCCTGTTAAAATCTCCAAGTTCTATTGTATTGTGATATGAGTGTAGAATATCAGATATTGCTAATATTATTTTTGCACCCACATTAATAGGTGTTAAAACACCTCTTATGTGTTTAGCCTTTATTGGAGTTTTGTGTGTAATATACCAAAATGGCTTACGCCTCATATCATAGGATATGATATAATCAGTACTAGATTCTACTATATCTACATAAGGTTCTGTAAATTCTAGAACTTCTCGTACAACATTTAGAATATTTTTCTCTTTCCTATTCATTATTGTTTTATAGTAGTAAGGGTAGTTTAGCTCCTGTAAGTCACTTATAATCATGAGATCGTTTATATCGCTAACCCAGCATGATGTATAGTACATTTCCTGTTCAAAATCAATTTCATCAGGCATACTTAACACAATTGCAGGAATTGTAACTAAGGTTATTCCATGTGACATAGGAGCTTCTACAATTGCCTTACCTATCATAGCCTCTTTAACTATTGGGGCTACAAAGTTATATACAGGTGTACCTATACATATCATGTCATCATACAAAGTAGGAGTATACATTTTCTCATAATATATAACATCTACAGGGTTATTTAATATTGTCACTTTTTTTGTAACTTCACTAAGTATTACTATTGCATCACCTGGTGACTGTTTAATATCTTGTGAAATCAAACCAAATAATGTTTTTCCTACCATTTTTGAACCTATAGGTGTAAGGTAGAAAATAGCATTTGAGTTATTAAATACAAGATTTTTACTCTCATTAACATTTAGTACTGGAGAAAGTATATTTTCATTAAAATTAGTCTTTATTTCAAATGCTGTAGGAGATATTTTTAATACTGGCTGTCCTGGTTTATATATCCTAATTTGTAAAGTGTCAGTGTTATTGTCTGCTAAGCTATCAGATGACAAATAGGGGTATTTATTATATATATGATATATATAGAATTTATCGGAGAATATATTGTCATATATGATATTTTTTGATATGTTTATCATGCGGTATCTATTGATATAGTTTTCTAAATCTTCAGAAGTTTCTGTAAGTAATGATACTATCTCTTTCTTCTGATTCTCATCCCAATATGCCCCCAAATATGGCGCATGGATATCCTTTGGATATGATATCTCTTCTTCTTCTCTATGTATATATGTCAATTTGCGTTCTAAAAATTTGAGTTTTGAATTTATATAGCTGTCACTTGGTGAAATAGTTATGGCCCTCCAACTTCCATTATATATACTTAAACCATTTGCTGCCATTGAGTAGGACATATAGGCCACTGGATATGTACGTGTAGTTACATAACTCTCATAAGAACATGTTGGATGAGGAACAGTACCAACTATTATTGTTACATTTCTCCTAATTAAATTATTAACTAAATTAGATATTTCATCTTTCCAATAATTGTAATACCCGGTAGTGCCTATATAATTATTTATAAAGTATGAATATGTACTTTTGTAACAATTATCATTTTCTACTATTATTACATTTGCATTAGGATATTTTTTAGTAAGCTCAGTTAATCCATATAACTCCAGCTTAGCTAATCTCCATGTTAATTCTTTAGCAAATATAGGACTATTGTTATAAGACCTATAAACAAGATATTGCTCATAGAGTGGCATAGATATTATAGCAGGCCATCCCTTCTTAGAACCAATGTATTTTATTCTGATAAATAAAGGCTCTGTATTATTAATATAATTACATGTTTCATTCACGTAAATTCCGTACTTATCAATAGGAATTAATTCAAATGGAGTAATATAAACAGGCGCTACTATTTTTAGTCCAAGATCAGGAATCGATAAATTAAGTACGCCTAATCCATATAAATTTGGATTTTCAGGGATTTTAATATTATCAAGCCCATGAATTGTTATTCCATACATACCACTCGTAGCGTCATATATTGATGAAACATTTGCAGAATATGTAAAGTTGTATTTAGTATCTGTGGTTATAATGGACCCATAAACCTTCACAGTTCCTTGTTTATAAGGCGTATTAAGTACAAAATATATGTTTAATTTCGTATTTCCAATTGGTATTATACCCATTTCTGTACTATTAAATAGAGCAACTCTCAACCATCCAAATGATACATGGTCTTCTACTTCTTCATGTAACGCTTCTATATATGCACTTTTTGGAATCTGTATTAGTTGTTGAGATATTGTACTATTTCTTGTTTCATTTTCATTAGTTATATTTGTTGTAGTGGTATTACCCAAACCATACATCACTGCATTTTTCCTTAAAAGCTCTCCAACATAACCAATTTTATCGAGGTATTTTATTGATCTACTACCCAAACCTACAACTGCAAATATTTTCCCATCATCGTAGTTTTTATCAAGTGCAATAGTTCTAATTATCACAGACCTCTCAGAACTACAAGCTCCAGGAAACATCTCACAGAGTGTTTTATTTACAAGACCTGTTCGACTTTGATATGGCCATCCATACGTAGTCCATAAAATATAAGCTTTAATTTCCTGAGCTCCATCAATCTTTACATGTACGATAGGTATAGTACCAGGTTTTATTCGGAATATAAGTTGCTCCTCCTTATCTGGAGGCACAGGATTGTCCCATGTTGGAATTCCATTGAATATAGGATGTGTAGTACATGGCATAACATAGTACCATTCATCATGTACAACAGGCCAGTATGTAGATATAATTACACTACCTAATCCCATATACTGAATCAAATAATGTCCATAAGCTTCAGTAATTAAAGTAGAACCGCTCCTGACAGCATCTTTTAAACTCTGAATTACTGTAGCATTGTTATATTCTATAGGTTCAGAACCTTCTCTCATGTACAGAACTTTATAATCTGAAAATTTCTGATAGTCTGATGGATCAAGAATATCTACATCATAGTATTTTTCAAGAGTTTGCTTTAGGTTCAATTCATCCTCATTTAGATTGTTTTTGTCTATTGTTAGTATTGCTACAGATTTTTTAGGTGTGTTGGTGATTTGAGAGACTACCAACTGTGGAGAACTTCCTCTCTCTACAGCCCCTTCAATTTGATGGCTCCAGCCTATACCAAATATACAATATCCACTAATGTTTCCATAAACATATATTGCAATTCTCTTATCTGGTTGATCCTCTCGACATGAGAACTTGTATATTGATCCAGCAGGTAGTGTTTCAACAGAATCTATACTACCATCCGCTCCATAGTCTTTATAAACAGTTACATTGCCAGCAGCATAGAATCTTAGTTGTGTATCTACGGTATGTTCATTAACAGGACTAATTTCACCATATAATGTAGAATATTCTGCAGGTTTAACTGCCTGTGCACACATTGCATATCTTGGAGCATTACCTCCCCATGGATCTTGATAGTAAAATGTTCTAAAAACAAAGACTTCCGAGTTGTTTAAAGTTATTACTTGTGGATTAGAAGGAAGAGTTTGGTTCATTACAATGTTTCCATTAGAATCTAAAACGACATAGTATTCATCTACACTAAGAGCGTTCATATCTTTCGCATAGTTTTTAATAGAATTAGGAATCAAAAACTTTCCACTCATTGGGGGCATTAGTGGAAAGGCATAGGTTCTACTCCTTACACTTGGGTCTATATTTACTGAAACCGCCACTATTGGAGAATCAGCAGTTAAAACAACTGTCTGAGGTGTTGAAAAGTTAACATTCAAAACTTGACCATATTCAATATACCCCATGTTTTTGCCATTAATATATACGTTTGTTCCTTTCTCAGTTGGTGTTATATAGAGAGATTTAACATTAACACCTATTAATTTTGTACCTGGCTGTGGAGCAGCATAAGTTATGTAAGCATCATCGTAATCTCCCCAATCCTGAGTATCATATTGGAAACTAATTATAATAGGTTTATTTGAATAGATTATTATAGGATTTTTATCCCATTTAATTTTTTGATAATTAGAAATGTCTGGAAAATCTCCAATATAGAGCCTACCTCCTGGAGATATATTATATACAGGGTCTGAGCTATCTGGACCGTTAAAATTAGCATCAATTAGTATTTGAGTATCTTGTTCTAATGAGATAATTTTAAGCCCACTACCATAATAGTCCGTACCCCATATTGGTGGATTATACACTAACGGGAAAACATACTTGAATTTAAATGTCTCTGATGATAAATTATATATATCCTCCCCCCATACGCTTCCAGCACATAGCAAAGTTAAATAAATTAAAAACAATATATATTTTCCTACCTTCATCATAATTTTATCACCATTTACTTACTTTACAATCTTAAAGTATAATTCTCTAAAATAGATATATTGTTATTAATTAATCTAAAAATAATCTTATATATATATCTTTTACTATTTATTAAAAACCGAAAAATATATAAACTTAACTTTAATTTATTAAATTCATTTAAAAAAATAAAGTAAATTAAGTAAAAAAATAAATAATTATTTAAATGCACTCATTAATGTCCATGCCTCTTTTCCACTTATAAAAGCTCTATTCACCAATCTTTTAAAAATGACTTTGCAGAGTTCTTTTTTATGCTCAGGGATTTTTTCATTTTTATCTATAAATTCATTAAACTTTTTAATTAAAAGCTCTTTGTCTTCTTTTGAAGCTTCCCTCATCCTTATATCTAAAAATCTATTTTCAACTTTTTTTACATAAATTTCATATAAGATAACTGCAACAGCATGAGATAAGTTCATAATTGGATATTTCTCAGATGTTGGTATAGAAACTAACAAATCACATTTGTCTATCTCTTCATTTCTCAATCCATCATCTTCCCTACCAAAAACAATTCCTATATTTCCTTTAACCTCTAAGATTTTATTTGCCAAATCTTTTGGAGTAATTGGAACTCTCTTTAAATTTCTATCTCCTCCTCTTGCCCCTGAAGTGGCTATAACAAAATCTAAATCTTTTATTGCTTCATCAAAGGTTTTGTAAAATTTGGCATTATCTAAAATTTCCTTTGCATGGACTGCCATCATATAGGCTTCATTATTTATTATGCTTTTATCTCCAACTATTCTAAGTTCATCAAATCCAAAATTCATCATAACTCTTGCTATACTACCAACATTTCCACTGTATTTTGGATTAATTAAGATGACAGAAATCATAATATCACTGTTTCTTTTCCTTTTTTAATTTATAATAATGATATTCAACAGTTTTTAAATTAATCCCAGTAATTTCAGCAATTTCTTTAGGTTTTTTGTCGAGATATTTTTTAATAATCTTATCTACGTTTGTAGGTCTTCCTGTTTTTGCTTCTACAGGGATAACTTCAACATCTACACCTTCTAAAGCCTTTATAATTTTCTTTGAAGACCTCTTATATTTTGATTTTGGCAAATATATCTTCTTTGGCTCACAATTTTCCAATAAAGCAATGGCTACATCTCTATCTAACTCTAAGTTTATATAAATCTCATCCTCATTTTCACATTCTTTAATTTTTTCAATCAATTCATCCTTTGTTTTTGCTATTAACTTTTTCATATAATCACTAAGCTTATTTTTGTTATTTCTTCTTTTTCCTTAATCTTGATTTAACCATCTTCCTTTTTAATAGGCTTCCACAAATCTCGCAGACATCTTCTTTATAATCTACTGGGTAAAGTTTTTTACAACCTTCACAAACCTTCCTCCAAACAAAATCTTTATCTGTTGGTTCAAAAGAAACTCCTTTAACTTCAATATTTAATTTTTTAGCCACATTTTGAATACCGTAGTCATCAGTGTATAAAATAGCATTTAAATTTAAAGCTAAAGCTAAGATGCCAATATCTTGCTGAGATAAATTATCTCCAGTTTTTTTAACAACTTCTTCAACCTTTTTTATACATTCCTTATTAGGACTCATAATTTTCAATTTTCCAAAATTTAGTGCCTGTTCAACAATAATTTTTTTTGATTCTATCTCTTCCAAAACTTCTGGGGTTATATAGTGTAATCCCTCTTCTATAATTGGGTTGTATCCATGAATAATAGCTGAAGCATCTAACACCTTAATCTTCATAGTCCCACATCCTATATTAGTTAAATATTAAATATGTTAAACTTTCAAATTTAATAATATATACTACAAAAGTCCTATAATTGAATAATTGTAAGTTTATAGAAATTTTCTATTAGAGACTTTATTAAACATTGTATTAAAAAAGACATATTAAAGTGATATCTGAAAAAAATAAAAAGATATTAACAATTTACAATAAAGAATATATTAATTAAGAAACTTTAATAAATATTAATTTATTTTTTTTCTTCTTCTTTAGAAACTTTAGCAGATAGTTGAATTAAAAGGTCACTTAAATCTTTATTAAATTTTTCTTGTAGTTCACTGAAGGCTTCTAATGCTATTGATATCCCACTTAGACCTTTTATATCATGAACTACAATGTCCTGTTCTTTTGAAATTTTATCTAATGTCTTACTTATTTCAATAATTTCATTAATATCTTTACCCAAAATTTCTGTACCTTCTTTTATTTTGTCTATAACATCCAAGACCTCTTTTAAAGATTCTAATTCATTCATTACTTCAGAATTAAATCTTTTAATTTCTTTTGTGAGATTCATCGTTTGAGTAGCCATTCTTCTTATTTCATCAGCAACAACTGCAAATCCTCTCCCGTATTCTTTAGCCCTTTCAGCTTCAATTGATGCGTTTAATGCTACTAAATTAGTTTGTTTTGCTACATTGCTTATTGAATTACTTATTTCAGATATATATTCAAGATTTTTAACGAGCTTGCTAAATTCATTTGCAAAATTTTCAAGCTTTTGAAAAAATGGTAAAAAATCATTTCTAAATTTTTCAAGTTCATTTACAATATGTGAGAGTTTGTTAAGGTTTTCAATAATGGCATTGTTATTTTCTAAGAATTTTCCACTAATTTCTTCAGCCAATTCATTTATTATTTTTGAGGTTTCTTTATTGCCCGCCTCCAATCTTACGGCATTTGAAAGAACTTCAGAAGCTTTTATTACATCATCCATACTCATAAAACTCACCTCATTAAATCAACACCACATTTCAAAGTATCTAAGAAGTTAAAAAATCTATTAACATGTTTTTTTGGAATAATACCGCCATGTTGGGGCACAATAGCTTCAATATCTAAACCACGAACTTTTTTAAGCCAATTTTTTATTGCTATATTGCTTGCCATTAATCTTTCATGAAGTGGTTTCATAGCTTGAATATGTTTTTCCATATTTTCAACTACTAATATAGGCTCGTCTAACATTGCTATTCCAATATCTCCAGTAAATAAGAATTTACTCCTTCTATCATATATTGTAAAATGCCCTGGACTATGAAGGAAGTGTGCAGGTATAAATTCTAAAGTTGTTGAACCAAATTTTAGAGTTTCTCCTTCATCAGGGAGAGGATACGCTACACTCTCCACCTCTTCAAATCCAAAGTGTGGTAAAAACCTAACCCAAAGCCAACTAATTACAAGTTTAGCATTGGTTATTGTTCTCCAAAGAGGAATACTTCCTGCCACATCAGGGTCTTGGTGGCACATATAAATATATTCAACATTTTTTGGATTTATATATTTAGAAATATTTGAAAGAACTTTTGGAAATATTCTATATCCTCCTGGGTCTAACAAGAACCCTTTACCCTTATTTATTATTAAGTAGCTATTAACATCAACATCACTATGGTTACCAGTAGTGCTACCTCCTGAAAATGTTCCTAAATATACTACCATGTGTTCATTATCTTTATAAAGTATATGGTCTTTTCTTGGGTCTAAATCTGGACTAAGATTGTATGTTCCCATAATATCTCACCAAAAACTGAAATTTTTATTAGTAATATAATATCAAAATACTAATATAATAATTTATATTGTTGTTGTTTAAGATTTTTTTTGTATGGTGGTAATGATGATAACAACAGTTGTTGGTAGTTATCCAGTAGTTAAAAAGGAAGAAACATTTTTAGATAAGGTAAAAAAAGCACTTGGTTTATATGACGAATATAAATATGCTATTGAAAGAGCAGTTGAAGACCAAGTTAAAGCAGGGATTGAAATTATAAGCGATGGGCAAGTTAGGGGAGACATGGTTGAGATTTTTACAAACAATATGTATGGTTTTGATGGAAAGAGAGTTCTTGGCAAAATAGAGTTTATAAAACCAATAACACTAAAAGATATTTTATATGCTAAGAATATAGCTAAAAAACTCAACCCAAATGTTGAAGTTAAAGGTATTATAACAGGACCTTGTACAATAGCTTCGTCTGTTAGGGTTGAAAGTTATTACTCAGATAACAAAGATGAAAATTTAATTTATGATATTGCTAAAGCTCTTAGGAAGGAGGTTGAGGCACTAAAAAAGCATGTTCCAATAATACAGATTGATGAACCAATACTATCAACTGGTTTATATGATTTTGATGTAGCAAGAAAGGCTATAGATATTATAGTTAATGGTTTAGATATTAAGTTTGTCATGCATGTATGTGGGGATGTATATAATATTATTGACGAACTAAATAAATTTAACGTGGATATTTTAGACCATGAATTCGCTTCAAATAAAAAAAATTTGGATATTTTAGAAAGTATAGAAAAGAAAGTAGGCTTTGGTTGTGTAAATACAAAAATTAAAAAGGTTGAAAGTGTTGATGAGATAAAAAGCTTGATAGAGGAAGGATTAGAGATATTAAAAAATAATGAAAAATTAAATAAAAATTTATCTGAAAATATTTTAATAGACCCTGATTGTGGAATGAGGTTATTGCCGATAGATGTTGCTTTTAATAAATTAAAAAATATGGTTATTGCTGCAAAAAGTTTTGTATAAATATTATATTAATTAGTTTCATTAGCAAATAAATTAAATATTGGATATGTTCCATTGTAGTATTGAGATATTCCATAATTAACGTATACATAAGGGTCCGGAATTCTTGATAATTTAATATTTTTGTTAATAGTTATTGTTTTATTAGCTTGTAATACCACATTATTTAATGTTTTTTTATATGTTAAGTCAATGTTCATATCAATGTGCATAATAAGAGGATTAGTTGTGTTAGTTATTGTTACATCTTTAATTTGATATGTAATATTTAAAGAAAGGTCATTTACACATAACAATGTCCTATTAGTCTCATTTATTATATAGGAATTAATATAATTTTTTGCTTCTTCTGAGTTATTAAAGAACTTTTTTTCACTCATTATTTTATAGCTTGCATTTATAAATGCATCATTAACAATTTTATCAATATTTCTTTCTAAAGTATTTAACAAATTTTTCTCATATAAACTTAATTTTTTTATTTTAATCTCATCTTCAACTGCTTTGGTTTCAGATTGTAGTGTAGCATAATATATTGCCGAAGTTATAAACATTAATAAAACCAATATTATAGCATTTTGTGAAAGATACATAAAAATCACACTAAAATTATTCCATTACATATAATTTAACTTTTGAAGATGTTATACTTTTTGATAAATAAACTGGCATATCTATGTCATAACTACTAAAATTATTATATGCTTCTTCATAATTCATAAATCTTCTATCAGATATATGGATTTCACTGCTATTTCCATATATCACATACCATCCCTCACTCCTATTTAATGTTAAAACTGCTATAACAACTACATAATTTTTTGTTGGAGAATTAGAATAATTAATTAATAAATTATCATCAATATAAATCATATAGTTATCTAATGGTATATTTTCCTCTAAAAGCTTTTTAGCCTCATCGGATTTATTAAAATAATACAATAGGACAGCATCCTGTAATGTGCCATCTTGTGATAATTTTTCCATAGTACTAATTCCCTTATCAAATAAATATTCTGATTTAACAGCATCTACATAATTGTTATTATGTTCAATAACTGAAGTAGTCCAATAAGCCATACCAATAAGTAGAATGGTAGTACCTATAGCTAAATCTAAGGTGTTAATCATGGTTTCACCATAATAGTAACATTCCTTGGAGATAAAGTTAGATAGTAAAAGTTAGCATCATTTTGAGTAGATATGTTGAATTCTACTGGTGAAGGGCTATTTAATATTCTTATAGTATTTATATCATTTATTTTAATATTTTGAGTGCAATTTATTGATTTTTCTGAATTACTTAATGTAACTTGATATATAACACCATTTATACTGATTGTTACATTCTCATTATTTGTAGTATTAATTAATCTTGCTGAAATATGAGTTATATTCTCATTCACTTTAAAATAAATGTGGTCTCCATTACATCCATATAGTTCTATTTCATTTGTATTTTTTGATATTCCAGTAATTTTTGGAATATATACATTTTCTTTAAAAGTGATTATTGTATTACCACTTAAATCAGGTTGTTCATAATTATTAATAACATTAGAATATATTTTAAAAGTTTCTCCGTTATTAAATGTTAATGTTATGTTATTTAGTGAAATGTCTGCATTATCTAACATATCATCGTAATCATTAGGATGAATTATAAAATAAAATTTTTCAGAATCATTACTGAAATCATTAATTGGGTCGAATGTTTTTTCTTGTAAGTTTAATTCAGAGGTAAAATTTTGAATATAATCTTCACTATAATTTCCAGGAAACTCATATTTTTTTAGAAATAAATCTTTTAATAATAAAGCTTTGTGAAATTGTTCTGTATCTCTTTTTTCTTCTATTGCAGTCCCTAAGTTATAGCTATATGTTGAATAGACAACATAAAATATACTTACAAAAATAAAAGCAACAATTATTGCCTCATAAGTAAATATATAACCTTTATTTGATTTAATTTTTTTTATCATAAAATCCCCTTCTTATCATTTAATAGGACTTTTACAGTTTATATATTAAATAAGGAACTTTGACACCTTTAAGTGTTTATGTCCAATGAGTATATTTATTCCTGCGAAAGTCCTATTTTAATTACGCCTATTTTTAATAATATCTTAACCCATATGAGATTTAAAATTAACGCTACTGGAAAGATTATAAAGCTTATTACATTGTGAATAAGCATGTAATTTGTCAAGTATGAGTTTTTTAAAATAAAAATTATCCTCAATATGTTTGTAATGTTTATAATTAATATACCAATAATCGAATATGTTAATTTATATTTAAGAGGGACTTTTGGTGTAGCAAGTACATAAGCCAAAAATAGAGCAATTTCAAAAGAACATGTACATGCAGGATTTATTGAAAATATTTCTTCATTATAAATAAGTTTATTTTCAAAATAAGGAATTTTTAGTAAATTTCCAATAATAATGGTTAGTATTTTAGCAATTTCTATTTCAAAATTTTTCAAAAAAAGATATATCAAAATTAATAAAATAAAGAAATTTAATAAGTATCTTTTATTATCCATTTGCTGTAACCTCTTTTACTTTATCTACCTGTTCAAGAACTTTATTATCAACAGTTGTGGTAGTTTCTATATTTGAACTTTTAGCAGTAGTTGAGGTGGACTTTACAGTTTTCAAATAATAAAATCCAACAATTGTGGCTGTAGCGACTATTCCAGCTAACAATAAAGCAAATTCTAAAGTTATTTGACCCCTATTTGAGAGCATTTTTTTCATGTGAATCTCCTCATCATGTAGTTTATTATCAATAATGTTGTAATCAAAGTGAGGATTTCAACTGATATAGGAATTGGAACATTTTTTTCTGTAGCACTAACAGAAACTAATCTTACCGTTGAACCTTTGTTTCCATCATTATCTACAACTGTCAATTTAACTGTGTATATTCCACTTCTGGTATATTTGTGTGAAATTCTTGAATTAGTAGTTATTATACTATTTCCATCTCCAAAGTCCCAGATGTATTTTACAATTTTTCCATCTATATCGTAAGAGTTTGAAGCGTCAAAGGTTACATTTAATCCGTTTATTGTAAAATTGAATCTTGCAATTGGTGGATATGTTGAGTAACTTATAATTATTACTTTTGAAACTTTATCACTTATTCCTAAATCATTCCAAACAGTTAGTGTAACTATGTAACTTCCTTCTTTTGAATATTGGTGAATAGGATTTTCTTCAGTAGATGTACTTCCATCCCCAAAGTCCCAGAACCATTTTACAATATTTCCTGGATTTGATACTGATTTATCTATAAATTGTATTGATGTATTGGGTTTTGCAACATAAGAGCATTCAAAATCTGCTTTAAGATAGTATACAGTTATTGTTTTTGATATTGTACTTGCTGCGTTCAAATTATCATAAACAGTTAATGTCACAGTATAAATTCCAGTCTTATTATATACATGGAATACTATAGGAGATGTAGTTTCTATTTTATAGCCATCTCCAAAATTCCAGACATATTTTACAATTTTTCCATCAGCATCATATGATGGCAAAGCATTGAATGTTATAGTTTCATTAACTTTTGCATATTTAGGATATAAGAAATCTGCAACAGGAGGTCTATTTATTACTTCAAACTTAACTTTAGTGGAATTTTTTGCGCCAAATCCATCCCAAACTGCCAGTACCGCTGTGTAATTACCCACATCAAATTTGTGAGATACTATTTGTAGTTCATTTGAAGAATAATTCCATACAACATCTCCTGAAGAGTTATATACAGTTAAATTAAATCCATATATTCTTGCATAAGGTTCGTCTGGCGATATTATGTATCCAGAACCATCGCTAAGCTCTCTATAGGTATCAGGGTCATAGCTGTTTAATGGGTTGAATATTACAGATGTATTATAACTGGCAGGATTTGGATAGACATACAAAACTGCCACTGGATTATTATTTTCAATAACTTTTATTAATCTTGGGAGAAAATGAGTTTTAATAACAACTTTCTTTGTTGATGTATAATACCCGTCATATCCCTCGACATAATATAATCCCTCTTTATTGAATTTAAATTGTAAAGTTAACACATCTATGTTTGGATACCAAATTCCCCCTACATATTTTACGTCTCCATTATTATTAATGTTGTAGTTGTAAATATAATAATACCATGTAGAATCTCCATAATCATATTCTAGGTTTATATATATCAATTTTTCATATTTATAATTTTCAATATATAAATCTAAGTAATCATATATTAAATTAGGGTCTTGATATATGACATTTGATATATTACCAACATTAATGAAAGTTGGATTTACTGATAACATAGTCTTATATATTTTATTATTTCGCACTACTGGTGCAAAACCTACAGAAACTATACCATTTTCATCAACAATTATTACATGAGCTTGGTAATCAACATTGTTTAAATATTTATGAACTGGAGAATTACTCATTGAATATGTGTTGTCTCCAAAACACCACAATACAAATACAGGCTTTCCATAAGGATATTCAAAACTATATTTTATTCCATTATTTGTTTCTTCAGCTTTTACTACCACATCATAATGCACTTTTTGTTTTAATTTTAAAGTGACTGTTTTGTTAATATTGTCTGAATATATATAGAATTTTACAATATGATTTTTAGCGTCATACTCTACTTTTGGAGTACCATCAGAAGATGTTAGTTTAGGAATAAATTCATATTTAGTATTTCCAACATCTCCAACCACTAGATAATCTAATGTTGCTGAAAAAGCTGTTTTATAATATCCCCAGTAATTAACAGACATCCAACAAATAGGATAAATAAATGGATATTTATATATATGTTTAAAATATGTTACACCTAAATAATATTGGTAATCTGTTTCGGTTCCATCACCGTAATCATATTTTATATAATAACCTACATCATCCTTAGGTTGAAAATATATTGTGTCATTTACTTTATAAGCCATAGCATAAATATCTTCAACATTTTTAGCTCCTGATGAGTTATAAACATAATTCATATCTCTTATAGGCTCAAAATAACCTCCCATAGGTTTATTTACTTTAATACCTTCTTCTAAGTAACCAACCATAACTTTACCGTCTTCATCAACAACTAATACCCTTGGATAGTAAAATCCTGGTTCATTATATATATGGGTTGGAGATTTTTCAAAAGAGAATGTACCATCCCCAAAGCACCATACACAAAATATTATTTTTTTATCTGTTGAAAAATTGAATACAATACTATCTCCTGGTACAATATCATCTTTGCTAACATTTACATCAACTTGTTGAGTATCTACACTTAAACCATAAAATGTTTTATTTATTTTGGTAAGGAAATAATAATTTATTATTACAGTATTATTAGTTGTGTTATAATAAACATTCCAATTAGTGTTTGAATGTGAAGGACTACCATTAAAAATATATATTGTATTATAAATATTTCCTACAATAAGCCAATTGTATGTAAGTGCCTTCGAATATCCTGTATTATTTAAATATCCGCACCATGCTACTGGATATGGAAATGGAAAGCTATATTTATGAGTAACTATTTTATTAGAGCTATAATCTGTTTCACTTAAATCTCCAAAGTCCCACTTAACGACTCCATCATTTAATATAGCTTGAGTTATACTGATATTAGATGCTAAGGCTTCAAAAGTTAGGGTATCATTTACACTAATATATCCTGAACTATTTGATATGTTCATACTTCCAGGATGTATTTCTATTATATATCCACATGCTGTAAATAAAAATTTAAATATTAATATTAAAAAAATAATATGAATTATCAATTTTATGTTCATATAAACACACCTCAGTTATTGTAATAAAATATTATTAAATTAATATGTTATTAAATTTAAATAATACATTATTTATTTCACCGAATTTGCATTGAAATATTTTTAAGAATGTATTTATTATTATCATAAGTTACTTTTATGGCATTAGTTAGGTTTAATCCTGAATTCTCTACATCTCCTTCTACTCCTTTTACTATTACTCCATTTCTATCAGGAATAAAAGTAATAATCCTCGTTGTATTAACAACTATTTTTTTATTTCCAAAATAAATAGTATAGCTTTTAACACCAATTGGTTTTAAATAAAGAATAATTCTTTCATTTTTTGTATAAGAAAGAATTGCATAATTTTCAAATGTATCTGCTATGCTATACATTCTATCCGCTATTAATGCTTCTGTAGAGCCTTCATTAAATGCAGATATATTATGAAATATAAATAGTGAGATTAACATTAAAAATAATATAGCAAGTATAAAATCAATTGATATTTGTCCTCTTTTTTTTAATTTAATCATATTTATCCCCTACAAAGCTTAATTTATATACAAATTTTGGTATAACGAATATATAAGAATATCGTTAAAGTAACTATGGTTTTATGCAAAAAAATAAACTTTATAAGAAAAATTAAATGTCTTCATTTTAGAAGACATTCATCAATGCTTTTTCATTATAAATCCTTTTGTACAAACACTATATAATGTAATATATAATGGTATACTAAAATATACAAATTTATAGAAAATATGATGATAACTTTTGGAAATAAGATAGAACATTAATCATGCGAATTTCAAACGACAAAATATATAAATTTGGAAAAATATAAAAAATAATAAAAATCATGGAAATTTATCTTAGGTGGTTTATATGCCAATTTTTAAAAGAAGAGGACAACTATCTTTGGAGTTTATTTTGTTAATTTTAGGAGTATTAATTGCAGGAACTTTTGTTACTTTACAATTGGCTGAAAAAAGCCCAAAATTTCTTGGAAATGAATCTTCAAATATTAAAAAAGAGATACTTGGATTATTTGTTGAAGAGGCACAATTTAAATCTAATATTTTAATTAATGAATCTGAAAATACTAATACAGAAGAAGATAATATAAATGAAAATATAAATGAAAGTGAAAATATAACAATAATAACTGCTTATTCTGTATCAGCAGAAAACATTAATATTTGTCCAACAAGTTCATCCAATAATAATAAACTAGAAATTTACAGTACTAATGGGACTGTATATTATATAAATAATCAGGGGGATAACAATATTGGGGAAGGTATTTCAGGATATGCCACAAAAATTATCCTTAGATGGAAAAAAGGCCCTTACATAACATTATATATCAACAATATGGAATATACCTTAGATAAAGGTTTTAAAAAGTTAACTGTTATAGCAAACGATAAAAGCTATCCAATTGAATATTCCATATATAATGCTCATGAAAGTGGTCAGGGATATAGTCAAGCTAGGGGACAATATTATTTATCATTTAATGGAACAAATGTAACAATATATGTAGAAAGAGGTAATGCTATGTATATACTTGCAATAAATCAAAGTTCTAATGAAGTCATACTACTTTCTACTAACTAAAAGATAAAAAATATAAATTAATTACAAACATTCCTTTAACTTTTTCCTCAATATATCATTAACCAACTTTCCATCAGCTTTTCCTCTCAACTTAGCCATGCATCTACCCATTAAAAATCCATAAGCTTTTTCTCCTTTTTCTTTAACCACATCTAAGTGTTCTTTAATTATTTCTACAATTATTTGTTCTACTTCTTCTTTTGATAATCCTTTCAATCCTTTAATCTCTAATATCTCATCTATACTTTTATCTGGATATTCACAAAATCCTTTTAAAACTTCAATAATCCCTTCCTTAGCTATTTTTCCTTCAGATAAAGCTTTAAATGTTTCTTCAAAGTGTCTATCTTCTAATTTATCAATATTATATCCTTCTCTTTTAATCTCTTTTAATGTATTTTCTAATGTTGTAGCAATTAATGAAGGTTTAATATTTTTAAATTTCTTACATAACTCCTCAAATAAATCAACATAATAGCTTAAAACCATCTTTTTAGCTAATTCATCATTTAATTTATATTCTCTCCTAAATCTCTCAAACTTCTCTTCTGGAAGCTCAGGTAGATTGGCTTTAATCTCTTCTATAAACTCTTTCTTTATAGTTATTGGTGGTATATCTGTTTCTGGATACATCCTTGCAGCTCCAGGTAGAGGTCTTAAATATGCAGTGTTTCCATCCTCTAAAGCTCTTCTCGTCTCTTCAGGAACTCCAATTAATGCCTCTTTAGCCCTTTCTATTACTGCCTCTAATGCTTTATCTACTTTACTTTCTTCATCTGCAACTATAACTATGGCATCTTCTTCCTTTGCATTTAAAAATTCTCTAAGTTTTTTAACGTCTTCTTCAGTAATGCCATATTTTGGTAATTCATCAGTATGGAATATCCCTCCAACACCAGCTATGACCTTAGCTCTGTCTGAAAATTCAGTACCCAATCTTCTTCCTGGTTGAATTTCTTTCCCAACTAAACCAGCAAATCCTTTTAATAAAATTGCCTTAACCTTTCCATTCTTTTTCTTTAAAGCGTTTTGTATAATTTTTGATTTACAATCTTTAAATATTTCTGTAACATCAAATATCTTCTCAACAACTTCTGCATTTCTTTCTCTTAATTCATCTCTAATCTTTAATAAGTTTAGTTGTCTTATAACTTCATTCTCTACAACCTTTTCAATTAAATCTAAGTCTTGAACCCCTTTAACCTCTATTCTTGCTCCATCTTTAATTGATATATTGATATCTTGCCTTATAGTTCCTAAACCTCTCTTAACCTTTCCAGTAGCTCTCAATATCTCCCCAATTCTTCTTGCCGCTTCTTTAGCCATTTTAGGGCTTTTTATATCAGGAGCTGTTGAAATTTCTACCAATGGAATTCCTAACCTATCTAAGTTATAGACAACTGCATCACCCCTATCTTCTATCTTTCTTGCCGCATCTTCCTCTAAACATAAACTTGTTATCCCTACTTTTCCTTCAGATGTTTCTATATATCCATCTCTTGCTAAGAATATAGTCCTTTGGAAACCAGATGTGTTAGAACCATCAATAACAATCTTTCTCATTGTGTATGCAACATCAACTATATTCATATTCATCAATAAAGCCACTTCTAACGCTATCTTTAAAGCCTCTTCACTTGGTAAATGTGGGGGCTCTTCATCTAACTCAACTAAACAAGTTGTGTCATTGTAATATTGATAAATGAATTTCTTCCCTTTCCTTGCTTCTATTAAAGCAGCTCTATCAACTTCTCCCATCTCACTTAACGAAGGCCTTAAAACTCTAACAATCTCTCCATCTGGTTCATCATCTCTCAAAATTGTAGGACAGTGGCAGAATAACTTTCTCTTTGTATTTAACTGTTGATGAATCTCTAATCCAACCTTTAAACCAATTTTTTCATAATCAATCTCCATTTTATCACCAAATATGTTTTACTTATAATTAATATGCATCAAACCTGCTTCTATATTCAATTTCTCCAACTAAATTCTTATTAATTAATCTTTTAACTTCTTCTGGCTTATAATTTCCTAAGAGATACATTAATTTAACCAAAGCAACTTCTGGAGTCATATCTTCACAACCTATAACTCCCAATTTTTGTAATTCTCTTCCATTTGAATAGACGTTCATATTTACTCTTCCATTTATTGTTTGTGTTGTCATAATAACAACAACTCCTCTATCTATCGCATACTTTATATCTTCAAATATATACTCTGGAGCATGTCCTAAACCAGTCCCTTCTAAAACAATTCCTTTATAACCTTTATCAACATAGAATCTAATAATCTCTCCATCCATGCCTGGATAGATTTTTATTAAAGCCACTTTTTCTTCTAAGTTGGTGTTTATCTCTATCTTTTTGCTACTATCTGATTTTTCCACTTCTTGCAAATAAATAACTTCTTTTGTAAATGGATTTATCTTAGCTACTGGTATTGAATTTATAGATTTAAATGCATCTCTTCTTGAAGAATGGCATTTCCTAACCTTAACTCCTTTATGTAAATAGCAGAATGTATCTCCACTCTCCCCATGCATAACAACATAAACTCCTTTAATATTTTCTGTTGCAGCTAAAACAGCACTTATTAAGTTTAAAGCAGCATCTGATGAAGGTCTATCACTACTCCTCTGAGCTCCAACCAAAATTATTGGAACATCTGCTTTAACCATAAATGATAATGCTGCTGCAGTATAACTCATAGTATCTGTTCCATGAGCTATAACAATCCCATCAGCCCCATCTTCTATCTCTTTTTTTATCTCTTCAGCCATCTTTTTCCAATACTCTGGCTTCATATTTTCGCTTAATATGTTCATTACAGCTCTTCCTTTAATATTGGCAATATCTAAAAGCTCTGGCACAGCCCTAATTAAATCATCTGCTGTAAAAGAAGGATGAACAGCCCCTGTTTTATAATCAACCTTTGAAGCGACAGTCCCTCCAGTAGATAAAATAGAGATAGTTTTTAATTTTTCATTCTTTTTAATATTTAGAGGAGGCAGTTCATACTTTGGTTTTTCCCCTTTAGCAATAATCTCTATATTTTTTACATTTTCTTTTAATATACCAACGTTATAACCGTTTTTCATCTTTATAGTTATAATGTTTTCATCTGTTGAGGGCAGTAAGACACCTTCAAAAATCCCTTTATCTGTTTCTACTTTTATAATATCCCCAATATCCATTATTCCACCTTAAGTAATTTTTAAGATTCATAGAAATTAAAATAAGAAAAAAAATATAAAAATCTTTATCATAAAAATTAAAATAAATTTAAATATATTGATTAACATGTTTAAAATAAAATAGTAAATAGTGGCGTCAGTTCGCCCATCACTCATCACAGCTCAGCAGCTACTCCGTTCATCATCCGCCATAAGTATATTAGTTTCTTTAGGTATATATTACTTTACTTAAATAAGGATGTTGGTGAAAACATGGATGTGGATGATATTGAAAAATATTTGGAAAAAATTTATAAAAAACTACCTAAAGGATGTCAGCAATGTGTTAAAGGGGAAAAATTAGTTTTATTTATTACAGGAATTTGTAATAATAATTGCTATTATTGCCCTTTATCTGAAAAGAGAAAAAATAAAGATGTAATTTATGCGAATGAAAGATTAATAACTACCGTTGAAGAGGCTATAGAAGAAGCTAAGATATGTAGTAGTAAAGGTGTTGGAATAACAGGAGGAAATCCTTTATTAAAAATAAATAGAACTATAAAATTCTTAAAGGCATTAAAAAAAGAGTTTGATGAATTCCATGCTCATCTATATACAACTCCAGAAACTGTAAATGATGAGAACTTAAAACTTTTAAAAGAAGCTGGTTTGGATGAAATAAGGTTGCATCCAACAAAGATATTTAATGAAGGTTATGATGAAGAATATGTAAAGCTTTTATGTGAAAAATTGAGCTTATGCAATAAGTACATTGAAGATGTTGGGGTTGAAATTCCAGCAATCCCAAATATGGAAAATGATATATTAAAATTGGCTGAAGCAATTGATGGAATAGCCAAATTTATGAATATCAATGAGCTTGAATTCTCTGAAGAGAACTATTATGAATTGGAAAAAAGAGGCTTTATGCCGAAAGATGATGTAAGCAATGCAATTGCTGGAAGTGAAGAAACTGCTTTAAAAGTTTTAAAAGAATTTAAAGGGAGTTTATTCATTAACTACTGCCCATCAGTTTTAAAAGATGCTATACAGATGAGAAATAGATTAATAAATAGAGCTAAAAATGTTGCTAAACCTTATGAGGTTATAACAGAAGATGGATTGTTGTTGAGAGGCATTATGATTTTTGACAATGAGGATGATTTAAAAGAAATAGCTGAGATTTTGGAAGAGAATGAGATTGAGTTTGAAATTATTGATAAAAGTATATACTTAAATCCATTTATATTAGAAGATATTATTGAGGAGATGAAAAGGCAGAGATTTCCTATATCATTCTCAGCCTATATCTCAGAGGTTTATCCAACTGCTGATGCTTTAGAAGTAGAGAGAATCCCATTAATAACGAAAAAATTAAAGTTTAGAAGAAGGAGAAAAAGATAGTTAATAGGACTTTCGCAGTTTTATATACTAATTTGGACTTTAGACACCTTAAAGGTGTTCATATTCAATAAAAATTTATTCCTGCGAAAGTCCTATTCTAAATAACTAAAAAAGATAATGGGAGATTATGATTTATGATTTTAGGAGAAAATCAAAATTTGGATACACTACTGGCTCTTGTGCTGCTGCTGGGGCCTATTCTGCATTATACTATTTAAAATTTGGAAAAAAACTTAGTTATGTTGAGATTGAGAATTTAAATGGTGATAAATTAATTATTCCAATAGAAAAAATTGAAAAATGTGAAAATAAAGCTAAGGCAGTAGTTATTAAAGATGCTGGAAAGGATATAGATATAACAAACGGAATTGAAATTATTACTGAAGTGGAGTTAAAAAAAGGAAAAAAGGATGTTATTATCAAAGGTGGAGAGGGCGTTGGAATAGTTACAAAAGATGGTTTGCAAATAAAAAAAGGAGAGCCTGCTATAAATCCAAAACCAAGAGAGATGATTAGAAACAACCTTTTAAAATTGTTAAGTGATGATGAAGTTGTAGAAGTTACCATTTCAATACCAAAAGGTAAAGAGTTGGCGAAAAAAACACTAAATCCAAAACTAGGAATAGTTGGTGGTTTATCCATATTGGGAACAACTGGAATTGTTAGACCAATGTCAAATGAAGCATATATGAATTCTTTAGCACCACAAATAGATGTTGCTTTAGCTAATGGTTATAAGAGGTTAATTTTTGTTCCTGGAAATATTGGAACTAAATATGCCAAACTACTTTTAAATGCTAATGATGATGAGATTATTGAAGTTTCAAACTTTTGGGGATTTATGCTTGATAAAGCTAAAGAGAAAGGAGTTGAAGAGATTTTAATTTTTGGACATGCTGGAAAAATAATTAAGTTGGCTGGAGGGATATATAATACTCATTCAAAGGTAGCTGATTGTAGAAATGAGATATTAGCTGCTTATTCATCCCTATTTATTGATGACAAAGAGGCAATAAAAAAAATTTTATATGCAAATACAACAGAGGAAGTTATTAAAATTTTAAATGAAAAAGATGTTTTAAAAGAAGTTTTTAATACTATTGCTAAAAGAGTTGTCGAAAGGTTAAGTGAAAGATGGGAAGGAATTAAATTTAGTTGTATAATTATAGATATGAAAGGAAATATCTTAGGAGAATTTAAATAGTTAATATTTTTTTATTTTAATTTATAAATCTACTATAAATCTAATGTTCCATCCATCATCTTCCTGTTTAATTTCCATTTTGTGGTAGGTTACTGCTTTAACTTCTTCTTTTATATTGTGTTTTTCTTTATTTATCTTTTCTCCATAAGCAGTGCATTTTAATCTATATTTATCATTTTTTTCAATTTTTATATCAAAGTCATTAAAAACTAAGCCTTCAACATCAGTATAAAAAAGTAATTCATTTAGAAAATTATATAACAGCTCTTCTAAGTCTTCCCCAGTTATTTCAAACTCTATTTTTTCTTTTTTATCAACTTTATCAATATCTACCATAATATTATAAAGTCCTTTAGCTCCTTCTTTAAAAGCTTCTTTTAAGGTCTTTCCTTTTGCAATAACTCCCAAATCAGCAGTAGTTTCAAAATAATCAAACATTTAAACCACCTCTATAACAAAGCCATTGCAGTTATTTTCTTTATACTCTTTAATCTCAAAATCTACATCTACAAAGTGTTTAACAGTCCAAATGTTCGTTTTTGTGTGATTTGTTATGGTAGAAACTCCAACTATTCCCTTACCAAAAGCTAAGAATGGAATTATTTGGTCTCCCATATATTTATCTAAAGCCATTCCACATTCTCTCTCTTTTAATAACTCATTAACAGCTCTTTCAGCAACAATCTCAGCTCTTAGACCTTTCTCTCCTAAGCAACTACTTCCTAAAGTATCGTTCCATAAAACTATCCCTGCTCCAGTAGAAAAACCTTTTGAACATTCTATTTTTATATTGGGATGAAGTTTTTCTTTGTTTAACAAATCCACAGCCTTTTTTCTCATTCTTCTTGCTATATTTTCATCTAAATTTTGCACATAAGCAAGTCCTTCAACTAAATTACTTTTAGAATGCTCTATTAAATCAAATTTTTTAACTTTTGATGGTTTAACTTCAAAAATAACCTCTCCCCCTCCTTCTGGATAAAATCCTCTCTTCAAAACTTTTAACTCTGTCAATACTCCAAAATCTCTAAGAATTTTTAAGGTTACATTTTTTATATAATCAATTGGAGGTGCTCTCTTAACGTCAGTCCCTCCTCTTATTTTAACTGTAAATTTTTTGTTAATTCCTAATGATAAAGGAAGAAGAGTTTGAATAATTAAAGATATACTTCCAGCGGTTCCAATATCAATTGTAAAATCTTTTGGAGCTAATTTTGAAGGTATAAAAGTTAATTCTTCTGAACCAACATTTAGCCCATAAACTTCAGCATTACAAAGTTTTTTAACTGCCTTAACTGCAGCAACATGTTGAGGAGCTAAACCTTTATTTTTTCTTTTTTTCCTTATATTAATAATTTTTACTGGTTTTTTTGTTAAAGCTGACAATGCAATAGAGGTTCTTATAATCTGCCCTCCTCCTTCTAAATAACTTCCATCAATAACAATTACATCATTACTCAAAACATCACCTTAACAATCTTTTTAATATAAAAATAATAGTGTCTAATTCTTCATCAGAAATATTATCAGACTTCATAATTTTTAAAATTTTATGTATTTTTGAATAATTTCTTTTGTAAATATCAAAAATCTTTTCAGAATTTTCTGTTAGTTTATAAATCTTTTTTTCTTTCCCTGTTTTTGTTTTTTCAATGGACTTAATCTCTAAACAATTCAATTTTTTTAGTTCGTTTATTGCATCACTTATAGTTTGTTCTTTGATATAATGCTTTTCCATATCAGTCCATTTTAGATTTTTAATATTTTGATTGAGTTTCTTTGTGATGTTATATATCGTTAGTTCTTCTCCTTTTTTACCAAGAGTTATGATATCTTCCATTATTTTTAATTTATCATGGACTTTTTTTGGCATTCTACTCACACTCTTTTTAAAGAGATTATCTGCAAATTGAGAATAAATATAGTATTATAAATTTCCATACATTACTTTATTTATATGTTCTTATCTTTTGTTATATATTATTTATATGCAAACTCCTTTTTAAAATAAACTTCAAAAAGGGACGTTGAATTTTTTGAATATTTCTTTATATACCCCACGAATTCATTGTATATTAGAACCTACGGGGGTGAAATTATGGTTGCTCCAAGAAAACCAAAAAACCCAAAAAACTAATGAGCATTTAATTATATATAAATATAAGTTAAAATATAATAAATATAAGTTAAAATATAAGTTATATATAGTTAATTATCATTGCATCAACTTTCTTTAACTTTTAATTTTCATCAGTTTTGCTATAAAGAATGGCTCATTTGGGGGGACTACTCTTAAAGTCCCCTCTATTCCCCCTTCAATAACATTTATTCTCTTAAAGTTATTTTCAATAGGTAAGAGTTCAACATCATCCCTCTTATTTAATATGTATCTTATAACCTCTTCATTCTCCTCATCTTCAGCAGAGCATGTGCTATAAACCAAAATTCCCCCTTCTTTTAATAAATCTATACCCACATCAATAAGTTCTTTCTGCCTTAAAGAGCAGTATTTTATATCTTCCTCTGAGACGTTTCTGTTTTTATCTTTAATAATGTTTCCTGAGCATGGGGCATCTAATAAAATCTTATCAAAAAATATCTCATTTTTTAATAGATAATCTTTGTATTTTCTAATATCTGCATTAATTATAATTGTGTTTAAAACCCCCATCCTATTTATATTTGATTTCAGTGCCTTTACTCTACTTCTACTAATTTCAACTGCAACTATTGTTCCTTTATTTTTCATTAATTGGGCTAAATGAGTAGTTTTACCTCCTGGGGCTGCGCACATATCTAATATAAAACTCTCTTCCTCTGGATTCAAAACAATTGGTGGAATCATTGATGATATTGATTGTGGTATATAATAACCAAATAAATACTCTGGAGTTGAGCCTATAGAAAATGGAGATTTTTTTACTTCAAAAGCATAATCTAAGAACGTTTTTTCTAAAATAACTCCTTTTTTTTCTAATCTTTCTTTTAATACATCTGGATTAATCTTTAAAGTGTTAACCCTTATAAATTGCATTTTTCCCCTCTTAATCTTTCAATAATTTTTAAATAACCTACAACCAATATTGGGACAAATGTTAATATAACCCCATATCCTGCAATTTCATGATATAGCCAAGGATTTTTCGGATTCATATTTACTAAATAACAAACCAACACTATCCTAAAAATATTTACAAAAAATGCCAACAATACAAAAAATAATCCAATTAAGAACTCTTTAATACTTTTAGAATAAACAATAATTAGAGCTAAAAATCCAGCGATTAAAAAACTTCCAGTGCATTCTTTAACTATTTCAACAGTGTTGTTTGGTAAATATATAAAATTATTCATCAATCTCGCATTTGGAATTATTATTTTTGTAAATGTGTAGCTTAGATAAGTAACTATCCCTACTAAATATTTTCCAAAATAATCCAAAATAAAAAACACTACTAAAAATATAATATAAAATTTTATCAAAAATAAGATTTTCTCTTTTTTTGTTAATTTACCATTTGTGGATGTATCCTCCACCATAAAATTCCTCTCCATCAATAAACTGCCCTTCTTCTATAATTTTACCAATTTTATAAATCTTTGAATAGCCTTTTAGTGAATTTTTCACTTTATTAAATTTAGATGTTGTAAATAAAAGCTCAAATTCCTCTCCACTATTTAGAGCAACTTTTATTGGATTTAGGTTGAATTCTTCACAAAATTCAATGACATCTTCTGGAATAAGCTTAAAAATTTTATCACTGTATATCTCAAAATTTTTGAAATAAGTAATTTCTTTTCCTAAACCGTCAGATATGTCGCAGCAACCATTTATGAGTTTATTTATTAATAACCCTTCATTAACCCTTGCAATAGGTTTTCTTAATTTTTCAATAATCTTTGGATATTTTTGGCAAAGTTTTTCAAACTCATTATGGCTAATTTTGTTATCTTTAAGCATATAATATAGAGTTAAGGCACAATAAACCCTACCTAAATCATTAGTTACACAAATATCATCTCCAACTTCTCCCTTCCTATAAATTGGATTGTCAGTTATTCCAAAGGCTGTTCCTGATAATATTAATTCATCTCCTCTATTTGTATCTCCACCAACTACTGGACAGTCATAAAGCTTAGAAAAATCATCTAATCCAGAATAAAGCTCTTTAATAAACTTCTCATTTGCTTCTTCCTTAGATAAAGATATAGATAATAGAAATGCCAATGGCTTAGCTCCCATGGATGCAATATCTGAAACATTTGCAGTTAAAATTCTTCCTCCAATTTCGTAAGGAGTTAATATAGAAGGAATATGGGCTTTTTTAACCATCATATCTGTTGTAGCAACTAAATAAAAATTGTCATTAAGTTTTATAACTGCACAGTCATCATCAATGCCTTTTACTATATATTCATTAGAAAATTTTAGAATTTTTTTGATTATTTCAATTACTTTTACTTCATCCATTTTTTAGCCTCTTTATTAGTGTTTTTCAAAATTAACAAAAATTAAGAAGGCATGTTATGAGCATAAGTGATTCTCAAACTTCCTTATTCATTCTAAAATGTTTTGAAAAACACTAAGTTTTGAATTCAGCAGAGTATTTAACATCTATCAATTTATCTGTGTTTGCATCTAATAACCCAACTATTAACCTTGTTTTTTTATTATTGGGAACATTAAGCTTTAACTTTACAACTTTCTCTTCTCCTGGTTTTATTGTTAATATGGAAGATTCTTTTGGGTTATATACGTATCCATTACCCGCATCAAATGCACAATAAACTTTAACTCTTCCCTCTAAATTACCTGCATTTTTTATATTAACTGTTATCTCAGCATAGCCATTATATAAATAACCTTTCCAATCCCATAAATAAATAGGTTTTTCAGTTATTAAATATATTTCAGCTTTTTCGTTTTTTAATTCATCTGGAAGCTCTCCAATTTTCCATCCAGTATTTGTTGTTTCTATATAAAAGTATTTTTTCCCATTATATTCAAAATAATATCCATAACCATCATCTAAATATATACCAACACCCATATGCCTTGGAAATCTAATTAAAGCTACATCATAACCCATTTGTTTTAATAAAGCTGCTGTTAATATTGATGTATCTTCACAATCTCCTCCATAATCCACTAATGTTTCTATTGGATATCTTGGATACTCATCATAGCCAGTTGAAATTTTATCAGAGGTATAAGGTAGTTGCTGAACAAAGGAAATTACTAAATTTATTCTATCTCTCTCATTGTAATTATTTTCCTTGCAAATTTCGTCTATTTTTTGGATAATTCTATTTAAATACCAATCATCATAGGGGTCTAAAATATAATATGAATAATCTTCAATATACTCTCTTTTTTTGGATTTGTAATAATCATAGAGGTATTTTGGAATGTATAAATTTAAATAATGAATTTTTCCTTTATATTCCCATGTGTATGTCATATAACAAACATCTGTAGAAGTTTGCGAATTTATATTTTCTTTTTCATTTGATAGATGAGATAAAGATATAGGTGTATCAATCCATATAGTTTTTCCATTATCATAGGTGAAATCTATAGATATCCTTCCAATAACCGATGAACTTCTATTAATTTCATTTTTTACTATTGTTAGTAAAATTCCATCACCATAAGATAGATTTTTAAATTCATCCAAATCTATGAATATCTCTTTATAGTATAATTGATTATTTTTATCATCATAAATACCAACTTTTAAAATTCCTTTCTTTTTGATAAAACTTGAATTTTCGCCAACAAAATAAATCGTTAAAATATAATTATCTTTATTCTCATTTATGTTCAAAACTATTGATGATATATCATTTTTATATAAATCATTTTCATTGTCGTTTATACAACCAGAGAATACTGTTAGAATCAAAATTGATAATAGAAAAAACTTTTTCATAATTATCCCTCTCTAAAAAAGAAAAGTGGGGTTCTCTCAACGTGGTCATTTATAGGCAATTATAGACATTCAGAAAATTTTAATTAGGTATTTTCCATTATAATCAACTTTATATGCCACGTTGGAATTGGGCGTCATCAGTTTCCAAATGGAAACCTCTGCCCCTGTCGTGGTAACCCCAAAGCCACCCATAATATCTTTAACTTTACCTAAACCTCTTTTAAAGATATTAAAACAACCAACTAATTGGCGATTAAAAGAGTTCTTACAATTAGAGCAAAAAACAACCTGTCCTTCTTGGGACTCCATTTTACTCCCGCATATAGGACAGGTTGTTGAGGTATAGGCAGGATTAACTAAAATAGTTATCGCCTTATAGCCAATTTTTTGTATTATTTCACTCCAATTTGCCCTATCCAACTTTCGATTGAAAGTTTTATGCTTATACATTTTTCTTTTATTCAAATCTTCAAAAACAAAAACTACATTAGAGAATAATCGGGATAGTTGAGTAGTTAGTTTATGTAAAAAGTCATTAACTCTATTTCTTCTTCTTTCGAATAATCTTTTTATCTTTCTCATGGCTCTCAAAGGACACTTTTTAATCAACTTTTTAAGAAAATCGATTTTTCTATCATAAACCTCTTTAATTCTATGCAATTCAGATATGTCAATCCTAATCCAGCCCTCTGTTGGATGATATAAATCCAACGACTTTAAGTTGCTATCCACTCCAACGATTATATCTTTGTCTGAATAGTTTAGAGCATCTTTGAAGGTTAAGAATGCCTCATTTTCTTTTAGAATAATTTCTCCTATGGGTAAATCCTTAACTTTATCGAAAAACCATTCATCTTTAATGTTTAAAATTAAATATTCTTTTCTTGGTTTTATTGTTATTCTTATTTCTCCTTTATCTTTATTGTATTTTATTAGTGTTGTTTTTACTCTAACGAATGGTCTTTTAACTATCGGTTTTGATTTCGTTCTATAACCCTTTTTATAGTTCGAAGCCCAACTATTTAGGATAGAATAAGCGGTTTTAATAATCCCATCGATATAATGAGAGGCATAATTCCAATTTTTTAACAGTTTGTTTCTTAAATTCCTCTTAAATTCGTTTGATTTTGGTAGTTTTGGTCGTTCTTTTTTAGTCCATTCAATATTATTCCAAATTATGTCTATGCATTCGTTTAGTTTGTCTTTGCATTCGGTTAAAAAAGTTTTAAGTGGATAGTAATGACTAATCTTGTAAGATAGAACAATTTGATAGGACAATTCTTGGTTGTTTTTTGATTTTGCTTCGTTTGACATGGTAATCGTTCATTCGGTTTTTAGATTGCTATATTACCCATCGTATATTAAAAATTTTTTCTGAAGTTTGCCTATAAATGTCTATCTTTATCTATAGATAATTAAACAGTTTTAAGTGGCATCAGCCGGCTTGCTACTCATCACAACTCAGACGGGGATAAACGTCATCATCTGCCGAATAAATATTTTGACATTACATTTATTTAAATATTATTTTTTATTTGCTGTCTGCATAATTAGTGTTTTTTAAAATAAATTAAAATTAATAAATATATGATTGTACTTATTTAAATATATTTGGAAAAATAATTATGAAGAATCTAAAGTGTGCGTAATTTATGCACATATTAGTAAGCTTAATATATCATCAGTTTAACAACATTAAAGTGTGAATGATATAATCACACATTTAAAGGTGAAAAATGTATGTGGAAAATAGTGGTTAAAAATTAGCTTTGAAAATACGCATCATAACAATCTTAGATGTTAATACCTAACCAAGATATTTTGTTCTAATAATAATAAAAAAAACTCATTCTTAACATATTTAAAAAATTAAATACCTATATTGATATTTTTAAAGAGATATTAGCTTATATAGGCTTATATAAAACAACTTAATGATAGTTGATTTAGTAAATAAGTCATTTTAATGCGTTATTACTTTGGAGGTGAATTTTGTGACTAATAGAATAGAAATTGCTCCTACAACAAGACATGAGGGACATGCTAAATTGATTTTAGAGGTTGATGAAGAAGGGATTGTAAATAAAGCATACTACTTAAACACAACCCCAGTTAGAGGATTTGAAACAATGTTAAAGGGCAAGCCAGCAGAGTTTGCTCCAATTGCTGTCATGAGAATCTGTGGAATCTGTCAAACTACCCACGGAATTGCTTCTTGTGAAGCTATAGAAAATGCAATTGAGTGTGAAATTCCAGATGATGGATTATTGTTGAGGGAATTGGTAGGAATTGGAAATAGATTACACTCTCACCCATTGCATCATTTATTAACAATTGATGATTTCTTAAAGCCAGATGAAGCAGAGAAAAAGATTGAATTAATAAAATTAATTCAGAGAATGAGAAAAGTAGGACAATTAGTTGTGGATATTGTGGGAGGAGAGGGAATTCACCCACCAAACATTGTAATTGGTGGAATGAGAACAAACATAACAGAGAGAGCTAAATCAAAGCTATATTATGCTTTAAGGCAGTATGAGAAAGACGCTTATGAATTATATGAGAAATACACTGAATTAATTGAAAGATACTTAGAGGAAGTAGGAATACCTGACTTAGGGGCTCATGAATATCCATATATAGCTACACATACCACTTATGGAGACAGATATGCTATAAACTGGGATGATGTAACTGAAATACCTGCTCAAAGATACTATGAGGATGAAGAGGCAAGACAGACAACAACAGTTCAAATTCCTTTATATGCAGGAGTTCCTGCTGAAGGAGGACCGAGAGCAAGAATGGTTAAATTTGGTAACTTTAGAGCAGGAGGTAGTGCTTTAGACATCAATATTGCAAGAGCTCAAGAAAACCTTGGAGCTGTTTATAGAGCTTTAGAGATTTTAGATGAATTGGATATAAATGGAAAGACAAGAGCTGAAGTTGAATATAAGGATGGATTTGGTATTGGAGTTCATGAAGCTCCAAGAGCTACAAACACACACATGGCTGAAGTTGGAAAGGATGGAAGAATTAAGAGCTATAGAATTATAGCGGCATCAACATGGAACTTCCCAATTGTTGAGAAAGCAATTGAGGGCTATCCTCAGCAGTATGCTGAAGTTATAATGAGAGCTTATGACATATGAGCTTCATGTGCTACCCATATAATAGTTAAAGATGAAGAGACAAAAGATATCATTGAAGTAAGAAAGTTATAAGCCTCGAGGGGAACCCGAAAGGGACCCGAGAGGCATCTTCTCTTAAAGAGTTTAAAATTAAAATCTTAAAAAAATAAAAATGAATGAAACTATGAAAGCTGAAATAAAAGATTATGATGATGAATTGTTTGATTTAACACCATCCTATCTAAAAAAAGAAATTATGGTATTGGCTTGTGGGAATATATTATTTGCTGATGATGGCTTTAGCGTTCATGTCATTGAAAAATTGAATAAAATCTTAACTGAAAAAGAAAAAGAGAAAATAGCTTTAGTTGATGCTGGAGCTGGAGCCCCTCAGCAGGTTTTAACATTGATAGATGAAAGCTCAAAAACAAAAAAGATAATTGTCGTTGATGTAATTGATTGGGGACTAAAACCTGGAGAAATAAAAATAATTGAAAAAGATGAACTTCCAAATCCAAAATATAATAGATTAGATTCTCATGCATGGCCTTTAGCTTCTCTATTGAGAGAAGTTGCCGAAAAATACAATATAGAGGTTAAAGTTGTTGGTTGTCAAGCTAAATACATCTCTGAACCTGATGTATATATTGGATTGAGTGAAGAAGTTGAAAAAGCAGTAGATAAGGCAGTGGATATAATTCTTAGAGAGTTAAGAGGTGATTAAAGTGGTTAAAGTTGCTCATATCCAATTGTGTAGTTGTTGTGGCTGTTTGGTTTCTTTAGCAGATACCTATGAAAAGCTTTTAGATGTTTTGAATTCAATTGAGTTAGTTTATTGTCAAACTTTAGCAGATGCAAGAGAAATTCCTGAATGTGACATTGCTTTAGTTGAAGGTTCAGTATGTTTAGATGACCACCACTCATTGGAAGTTGCTAAGGAAGTTAGAGAAAAAGCAAAGATTGTTGTAGCTTTAGGAGCTTGTGCAGCAACTGGTGGAGTTACAAGATACTGTAGAGGAAACCAATTATCAAAGCCAGTTCATAGCTCATTCTCTCCATTAACTGAAGTTATTAAAGTAGATTTAGCAATTCCAGGTTGTCCTCCTTCACCAGAGGCGATAGTTTCAGTAATAACAGCTGCATTAAATGGAGATATGGAATATTTACAACCATTTGCTGAATTAGCAGAAAAAGGAAGTGAAGCATGTGGATGTGATTTATTGTACAAAGTGGTTAATAAATCCCTATGTATGGGTTGTGGGACATGTGCTTCAGCATGTCCAACAAGAGCTATAGAGATGTTAGATGGAAGACCAAACATCTTAAAAGAGCTTTGTATTAAATGTGGAGCTTGCTCAGTTCAGTGTCCAAGAATTAGATTCCCAGAGTTAATTGAGAAGATTGAATAAAATAATTATAATTTTTTGAGGTGGAATAGGATGAATCCTTTTGGAACTTATAAGAAAGTAGTTTCAGCAAGAAGTACATTAAAAGAAGTTTTAAAGAAAGCACAGGATGGGGGGATTGTTTCAACAGCTTTTATTTATGGTTTAGAGAATAATTTGTTGGATGGAGTTATAGTTGCAGACAATGCTGGAGAATTTAAGGCAGTTCCTAAGGTAGCTACAACACCAGAAGAGGTTTTAGAAGCAGCAGGAACAAAATATACCGTCTGTCCTAATATATCAGTATTAAAGAGTGCTGTTAGAGAATATGGATGTGAAAAAATTGGAGTTGTAGGGACTCCATGCCAAGTTAGGGCTGTAAGAAAGTTAATGAAGTTTCCAGTTGGATTTAGGCATGTTCCAGATAAAATTGCTTTAATCATTGGAATCTTCTGTATGGAGAACTTCCCATACAATGGATTAAAGTTAATTGTTGAAGAACACTGTGGAGTTAAGATGGAAGATGTCGTTAAAATGGATATTGGAAAGGGTAAGTTTTGGGTTTATACAAAATGGGGTGAAACAAAAGCAATTAAATTAAAAGAAACTCATCCTTATGAACAAATCGCTTGCCACGTCTGTACAGATTATACAGCAGAATTGGCAGATATTTCAACAGGTTCAGTTGGAAGCCCAGATGGATGGAGCACAGTGTTTATAAGAACTGAAAGAGCAGAAGAGATATTCAACAAAATGGTTGAAGATGGTTATTTAGAAATTAAACCAATAGATGAAGTTAAACCAGGATTAGGATTAGTTGAGAAATTAGCTAAGACTAAAAAGGATAAGAATATGAAAGAAATCGAACATAGGAAAGAGTTAGGACTTCCTGTTCCATACTAAAAACACTGCACTATTTACTCTTCTTTTTTTATTCTAAACTGTCTAATTTTCATGTGTGTGTTATTATTTTTCACAAAACTATTTTGATTTATAACTTTTAAATATCTAATGAGAATATCCTATTTTTTGGTGATAAAAATGAAAACTGATATTCTAATTATAGGTGGAGGAGGAGCTGCTGCAAGGGCAGCAATAGAATGTAGGGATAAAAATGTCATAATAGCTGTTAAGGGATTATTTGGAAAAAGTGGATGCACAGTTATGGCTGAAGGAGGATATAATGCAGTTTTTAACCCAAAAGATAGTTTTAAAAAGCATTTTTATGATACAGTAAAAGGTGGAGGATTTATAAATAATCCAAAGTTGGTAGAGATTTTAGTTAAAAACGCTCCTAAGGAACTTTTAAACTTAGAAAAGTTTGGAGCTTTGTTTGATAGAAATGAAGATGGATTTATAGCTCAAAGACCATTTGGTGGGCAGAGTTTTAATAGAACATGCTACTGTGGTGATAGAACAGGACATGAGATAATGAGGGGATTGATGGAATATATATCAAAATTTGAAAGGATTAAAATTTTAGAAGAGGTTATGGCAATAAAATTAATTGTTAATGACAATAGATGCTATGGAGCTATATTTTTAGATTTAAAAACTGGAGAGATATTTCCAATATTTGCCAAAGCTACAATATTAGCTACCGGAGGAGCTGGGCAACTCTATCCTATAACGTCCAATCCAATACAAAAGACAGGAGATGGATTTGCAATTGCTTATAATGAAGGAGCTGAACTTATAGATATGGAGATGGTACAATTCCATCCAACAGGAATGGTTGGAACAGGAATTTTAGTTACAGAGGCGGTTAGAGGAGAAGGAGGGATTTTATATAACAAAAATAAAGAAAGATTTATGGCAAAGTATGATAAGGAAAGAATGGAATTATCAACAAGAGATGTTGTTGCAAGAGCAATTTATAGAGAGATTCAAGAGGGGAGAGGAGTTAATGGAGGAGTTTATTTAGATGTCTCTCACTTGCCAAATGAAGTTATTGAAAAGAAGTTAGAGACTATGTTAAAGCAGTTTTTAAGGGTTGGAATTGATATTAGAAAAGAGCCAATGATAGTTTCTCCAACTGCTCACCATTTTATGGGTGGTTTAAAGATTAATGAGAAATGTGAAACTAACATAATTGGTCTATTTGCCTGTGGAGAGGTTACAGGAGGAGTTCATGGAGCTAATAGATTGGGAGGAAATGCCTTAGCTGATACTCAGGTTTTTGGAGCCATTGCTGGAAAATCAGCTAAAGAATTTGTTGAAAATAATGAATTTGAAAATATTGATGCCGAAGAAGATGTTACAAAAATATTAGATGAAATAAAAAGCTTAGATGGAAATTTAAATGTATATAATTTAATTGATGATTTAAAAAAGATTATGTGGGATTATGTATCTATTATTAGAAATGAAGATGGATTAAAAACTGCATTAAATAAAATTGATGAAATTGAAAAAAATATTGATGATGTCAAAGTTAGTGGAATTATTGATTTGCAGAAATACTTTGAATTAAAAAATATGGTTGTTGTTGCAAAATTAGTTACAAAATCTGCTTTATATAGAGAGGAAAGTAGAGGAGCTCATTATAGAGAAGATTTTCCAGAAACAAAAGAAGAGTGGAGGGGAAACATAGTTATAAAAGGAAAGAAAATGTGGTTTGAAAAGTTAGATTACGATATTGATGAATATTTAAAAAATCTTTAAAAAAGCTTGGCTCAGCTGCGGGAGTAGTCATCATTAATTGAAAAATCAGATAGCGAAATTGTCATCATCGCCAATATTTTTTTATAAATCTCCTATCATACCTTTAACAATTATCTCCGTTGCTTCATCCTCATCTAATCCTTTAGCCATCAATGTTTCCAATTGCTTTTTATCAACACTTCCAATAGCAGCTTCATGAGTTATCCTTGCTCTCTCATTCCTTACTACAACTATTGGAATTGATTCAACTTCTGCATTTCCTTTAATAATCTCAGCACAGTCAATATGCCCTTTACTATAAGGGGCATTACCTTCAATTTTTAAGTTTAAAGTTATTTTGGAATTGTCCATTGCCGCTCCTCTACTTTTCATAATACACTTAGCATTTTCTCCATCCAACTTAACAACTTCATTAATCTTAACAATATCATCTTTTATTGCATAGGTTCTTACCATTATATCTACTATTGCATCTTTTTTAGCAATAATCTCTTGGTCTACATCTAAAGTTCCTATCCTTCCTTTTGTTAATGTGAAGTTTGAAATATAAACTCCTCCCTCTTCAATCTCTACTTTTACTGTTGGTTTAACTAATATATCCCCTTCCATACCATGGTAGTGGAATTCATTGTAAGAGAATCTTGCATTCTTTCCTATTTTTACAACACCATTCATTATATGCTTAATTCCCTTACCTTTTGGGAATGAGCAATGAGACATTAGAGAGATGGCGCTATCCTCCTCTAAAATAATCTCAACATCTATAATTTGAGAGATATTTTCTTCTGTAATTCCAAAGCACATATGTATTGGTTGTTTAAATTTATAGCCCTTTTTAACAATGATTTTTGCTTTTATTTTCCCGTCTTCTTCTTTTCCTTCTAATATTATTCCCTCAGCATCTTTCACATCAATAATTTTACTTTCTTTAACAATCATTCTCGGTCCTTTACCATGAACAATTTCTTCAGGCTTTTCAGAAGTATATTTTATTGCCTCAATAATTTCCATTAATTCCTCTTTGATGCTCATAGAAATCCCTCATTATATTTTAAAATTTTATTGGAAAGGTTTATAGCATTTCCCACATCTTTTTTTGTAGAATTCTCCAACTTCTTCTGGATTTCCAGTTTTGATAACTTCTCCAGCACAAATTAATGAAGCTCTGTCAGCATGTTCAGCTAACTCTTCTCTATGTGTAACAACTAATAAAGAGCAACCTTTTTCTTTTAAATAATCGAAAACTCTCTTAATTTCATCAAATGATACAATGTCTATCCCACTATCTGGTTCATCCAATATTGCTAAATCTGGCTCTATACATATTATTGAGGCCAACTCTATCCTCTTCCTTTCTCCCCCACTCAAAGTTTCATCTACATATCTATCTAAATATCTATCCGGGTCTAAATTAACTAATTTCAAAGCTTCTCTAATTTTTTCTTCTGCTTTTTCTTTATCTTTTTTATATTTTTCATTCATTCCGAGCATTAAATAAGTTCTAACTTTAATTCCTTCAAATCTTGCTGGTTCTTGCCAAGCTAATGTTATTCCCATTCTCGCTCTTTCAGTAATGTTTTTATCGGTTATATCAACACCTTTAAATATAATTCTTCCTTTAGTTGGCTTATATCCAGAAACTCCCATTATTGTATAAGCTAAAGTTGATTTCCCTGCTCCGTTAGGGCCTATAATTGCATGAATCTCATTTTCCTTTATATCTAAATTTACTCCTTTTAAAATTTCTCTATTCCCTCTATAAACATGCAAGTCCTCTACTTTTAATAACATGATACTCACCAAAAATTATAAATAGGTCTTTTGTGAATGTTCATTAAAAGCGGATATATTTTTATTTAGTATATATACAATAAAAAGATTTCCCTTAAACTTTATTTATTCTAAAAAATTTGAAAAATAATAAAAAAATAATAAAAACCAAAAGCCAGGTCTCTTTGGACTGGCGACCATCGGGTGATAGAATGGCAAGAATGCACGCAAGAAAAAGAGGTCGCTCCGGTTCAAAGAGACCCGTCAGGAAGGAAGTTCCTGAATGGGTCCAATACACACCGGAGCAAGTAGAGCAGTTAGTAGTAGAGTTAGCTAAGAAAGGTTATCAGTCAGCACAGATTGGTTTGATATTGAGAGATACATACGGAATTCCAGATGTTAAATTAATAACCGGTAAAAAGATAAGCAAAATAATGAAAGAACACGGCTTATATCCAAAAGTTCCAGAAGATTTATTAAACTTAATGAGAAGAGCTGTTAACTTAAGAAAACACTTAGAACAGCATCCAAAAGACTTACATTCAAAGAGAGGTTTACAGTTAATTGAGTCAAAGATTAGAAGATTGGTTAAATACTACAAGTCAAAAGGAGTTTTACCAGCAGATTGGAGATACACACCAGAGACAGCAAGATTGTTGGTCGAGCAGGCATAAAGCCTTTCTCTCTTTTTTCTCTTTTATTTTCAAAATTAAAAGTTTGATAAGTGATTTTATGGAGGAGAAAATTAAAATTAAAGATTTTTATATAACAGTTGATAGATGTTTAATTTATAAGGATTATGGTATAATAGCTGACACGCATATTGGCTTTGATGTCTTTTTTGGCGAAGGAGGAGCTAACTTTCCACTACTGCAGAAAGATATAGTTATAAAAAAAGCTTTAAATATAATTGAAAAATATAAAATTAACAATTTAATAATTAATGGGGATGTGAAGCATAATTTTAAGCCCTATCCAAGAGAAATTAAGTTTTTAAATGAGTTTATTGATTTTATGAGAGAGTATGTTAATATTATTTTAATTAAAGGAAATCATGACACTTTTATCTCATCTGTTAGCTGTGAAATTTTTGATTATTTTGAGATTGGAAATTATTTAATTTTCCATGGAGATAAAGAAATAGAAGATAAAGATTTATTAAAGGAGAGACTTTGGATTTTGGGGCATGAGCATCCATCAATAAAACTTAGGGATGAAGTTGGAGCAATTATGAAATTTCCAGTTTATTTATTAAACAAAAGGTATATTGTTTTACCAGCTTTTAATCCACTATCACCAGGAAGTGATTTAATTAACAATTCAGCATCTTCAAAAGTTATAAAAAAGGATTACTTAGATGCAGATGTTATAGCAATAACTGATATAGGTTTATTAAACTTTGGAACACTTAGAGAGTTAAGGGAATTTGCTAAATCTTATTTATAAAACTTTTATTCTTTTACATAGTATGCCATCTCTTTTTCATCCAATATAATTCCTTTTTTCCATTTTACAAATAAGTAGTATTTATCTTTCTTATCATCTGAAAGCTCTTTTTCAACTCTTTTAGCTATAATCCTTACGGGGTCTTTTCCTACCCTCTCCTCAAAGTCCTTAAAGCTTTCAAATTTTTTTGTTTCCCTTTCTTCAATAATTTTCCACATATATTTCTTTTTGATTTCTGGTAGCAATTCTAAGGTATGTAATCTTGTAGTAATTGGAGGGCATTCATTGAAGAACCTTATAAATCTATCTTCTTGCATTTTAACAGCTTCCATTATAACATATAGAAGCTCTGACTTAGCTGTTGGAGTTAAATTATCATATTTAATCATTCTTCTAACGTGGTCAATCTTATCCCTCTTCCCTTTTCCAATATAAACTCTCTCACCCAATTGAATATCAACATTTGGTTTTGGAACCATCTCCATTAATACAAATTGGTATTCTCCTAGTCCTTGAACTATTGGCTCATCAGGTTTGTTTGGATAACCGTAAGGTAGATAATCTAAAACCCATGCGTAGTTTTCAAATTTTTGAGGCTTATTTTTTTTAGGAAATCTCGTTCCTTCTTTATTTTGTTTTTTATATTGCCCTCTAACCATAAAATTTCACCTTTCATTTAAATCTACAAATTTAAAGAAGTAATAAAAAATTAGATGTATTTCCTAACCGTTTCTAAAATCTCCTCAGCGTTTTCAGGCAAATCTCTTTTGTAATATATTGCCCTCAAATCATCCAAATCTTCGGGTAGAATATCAGCTATTTTAACTGCTGTTTTTTCATCTACACCTAAAGATATTAACTCCTCGACCAATTTTTTTGCCTCTTCTTTATCTAACTTGGCAAATTTTTGTAAATAATCTAAGGCACATCCCTGCTCATATGACAACTCTCCAATCTGGGCTCTCTGATACATGATTTCAGCAGCCTCTGATATTGTCACATGCTTCTCTCTAAGAATTTTTTTTCCTATCATTCTCTCCCTCTTAATTCAATACAATAAAAATAACATTATTAGGACTTTCACATTATAGAATTAAAGAAAAATAATTAAAGTGTTTTAAAAAATTTAGAGAAATTTAAAAATTTTGAAAATTTAAGCTGTAGCTGGTCTTAAGTGTTGTGGGTAAGCAATGATTTGTTTGTATTTTCCTCCATCTCTTACTTTAACGATAAATGCTCTTCCCTGCTTACCAACAACAATTCCTGTTCTTCCATGGAATCTTGGGTGTGGCATTCCCTTATGGACTGATGGGTCTATAACTATATGCACATACTCTCCTTCTTTATATTCTTTCAAAGCTCTTGTTATTGGGTAAAGTCCTCTTTCTCTTGGGTGTTTTGATAATTTCTTTCTAGTTTTTCTTCTAAATCCTTCACTCATTTGAACCATAATTCTCACCTTCAGAATCATTGTCATGTATCTTTAAAACATCCAATTCTTTACATATACAGTTTTTATTTAATATAGAAGAAACTGATGGGTTTGTTCTCCCATCATCTCCACTGATTAGCTCTTTTATATATAATCCACCATCACAATATATAATCATCTCAAAATGATTGTCATCTACTTTATTGGTTTTAACTTTATATACCTTACGGATTCTCTCTAAATCAGCTCTTCTATGTAATACTCTTTTAGGAGTTTTTTGATATATAGTTCTATTTTCAAGTTCTTTTTCAAGTTTTTTTAATTCTTCTTCACTAATTTTTTCTGAGCATTCAACTAAAGCTCTATATGTTTTTCTATGAGGGGTGTTTTTAAATATAACTTTATCCTTCCTAACACCAAACTCTAAGTTTAAAACCTCTACTCTACCATCTTTATTAACTTCTTCAGCAATTTTATTTAAATCAATTTTTCTTATCTTTGGCTCTTTAATCTCCAAAACAAATGGTCTTCCATCTCCAAGCATTCTGACATCTATATCTTCTCTTCCCGCCCCATGGAATTTTGCGTCTACACCTTTTGTAACCTCTAAGAACGGTTTAGCAATGATTTCTTCAACAGATATTGGATATTTTTTACCTGTGTAGTTACAGAGCTCACATCCTCTTCCTCTACATTTTCTACATGGCCATCTTGTTTGTGGAATGCCTCTAACTAATTTTCTATATCTTCCTTTAATAAATAATGGGTTTATTTGTAAATAAATCTCTTCAGTGTATGGATTTATATGCACAACAATATCTGGATATTCTTTATTTGGGGCTTTATCTAATCTAACTGCCAACATCTTTCCAAATTCTCTTCCAAATTCCTGCTTTATACTTTCCATAAATTCTGTTTCAATCTCTTTTTCAAGCTCTTTAATCTCTTTTGGGATATGAGTTCCAATTAAAAATGTGTCAAACTCATACTCTTTTAAAATCTCAATTGCTTTATTTAATAGTTTTTCCATTTTTTGTTTGTTAAAAATGCCTTTACACCACGGGCAGTTTTCTTTTTCTATATCTTTTATATCCTCCAATCTTATTTCATCGACTCCACTTTTTGCCAAAGCTTTTAATAACTCTAATTCTTCTTCATAATTTATTCCTTTTTCTTTAGCTTTTTTTATCTTTGCTTCAAGTTCTAAAGCTTTATATAGCTTTAACGCCTTACCTCTTTCAGTGTTTGTTGTATGCAATAACTTAGCATACAACCTTCCGAAACATCTATTACAGAGAGGATATTTTTTTAATATTTCATAATCTATAATCATGTTTTCTCCCCAATTTAGTGTTTAAATAAAACGCATTAAAGTTCATTGTTATATTTATTAAAGTCCTATTAAATTGATATGGTTTTATAATTGGTCCATTAGATTTTTATAAATTTTTGGTGGGATGATGATAGCTAATGTTGATTTGCACATTCATTCAAGATTCTCTGGTGGAACATCTAAAGACATGAGTGTAGAGAATATTTTAAAATATGGAAAGCTTAAAGGATTAAACATCATTGGAACAGGTGACTGCACACATCCAGATTATTTGGAAGAGATAAAGCAATATAAAGATAGAGAGTTGGTTTTAACAACAGAAATTGAAGATAAGCATAGAGTTCATCATCTTATTTTATTACCGTCAATAAGTAAGGTTGAAGAGTTGAGAGAAGTTTTAAAAAAATATTCTAAGGATATTGATAAAGAGGGGCGACCAAGAGTAAATTTAAAAGGTAATGAAATCTTAGATATTGTTAGAGAGGTTGATGGATTGATTGGACCTGCTCACTGTGTCCCTCCAGATACACTGCTAATATTAGAAAATGGTTTTAAAAGAATAGTCGATATAAAAGTAGGAGATAAAGTATTAACTCATGAAAATAGGTTTAAAAAAGTTGAAAAAGTTTATAAAAGAAGATATATTGGAGACATAATAAAGATTAGAGTTAGATACTTCCCAGAAGAAATAATCGTAACTCCTGAGCATCCTGTCTATGTCATTAAAACAGAAAAGAGATGTGATGGCTCCCATGGAATATGTAAATTTAACTGCTTAACTCAATATACAAATTCCTCATGTAAAAAAAGATATGAGAAATATAAAAGAGAATGGATTATGGCTAAAGACTTAAAAGTAGGAGATGTAATTGTTTATCCAATACCTAAGGAAGTGAGAGATATTAAATTTTTATCATTAGGTAAATTTCTTAATAATATTAAGCAAAAATCTTGGAGAAATAGGATTCCAGAAAAAATTGAAGTTTCCGAAGAGTTTTGTAGGTTAGTTGGATATTTCTTATCTGAAGGTTATTGCTTTAGGGATGGGATTGGATTTGCATTGGGGGAAAATGAAAAAGAAATCATCAATGACATAGAATATCTAATGAAGAAAATATTCAACTTAAAACCAAAAATAAGAAATGATGAAAGAAGTGGAGGAATAGAATTAAAATATTACTCAAGAGTTTTAAGAGAATTCTTTGGAGACACATTCTACTGTGGAGATGAAAAAAGAGCTTGGAATAAAGCTCTTCCAAATGAGTTTTTGTATCTTCCTAAGAATAAGCAAATTCAGATATTTATTGGATGGTGGAGAGGGGATAAAGGAGTAACTACTTCAGAAATTTTGATGAATCAGTTAAGATTAATTTCTCTAAGATTAGGTTTTATAATAACATTTAGTAAGCTTGTTCCAAAAAATCCAAAAATTGGAGATAGAAGCATTATTAATTATCATACAAGATGGCAAGGGAGAATATCTCCATTAGATAAAGATGAAAAAATCATAAATGTATTAAGAAATGAAGATATAAAACTTCCAAAAAAGGATGTTAGATATGGGTGGATTAAAGGAAATTATCTATATACTCCAATTATAAGAATAGAAAGAGAGTATTATAATGGATATGTATATAACTTAGAGGTTGAGGACGATTCAAGCTATGTAACTGTTTCAGGAACTTTGCATAACTGCTTTACGCCATGGACATCTCTTTATAAATCATTTGATTCAATATATAACTGCTATGAAAAAAAACCTGATTTTGTAGAGCTTGGTTTGTCAGCAGATACTGACATGGCAGATATGATTCCAGAGCTCAGAGATTTACCATTTTTGTCAAATTCAGATGCCCATTCATATCATCCTCATAGATTGGGAAGAGAATTTAATCAAATAGAGGTTGATTACATAGGTGGAGTTGAAGACAACTTTGAACAAATAAAAAAAGCAATAAAGCATAATAAAATAATTGCCAATTATGGATTAGACCCAAAATTAGGGAAGTATCATTTAACTGCATGCTCTAAATGTCATACAAGGTTTAAATTAGGAGATGCTAAAAAATACAATTGGAAATGTCCAAAATGTAAGGGAAGTATAAAGAAAGGAGTTTTAAGTAGAGTTGAAGAGTTGAGTGATGGAAAGATAAAGCATCCAGAATTTAGACCTCCATATTATAAGCTAATTCCATTAGCTGAGATGATTAGCTTAACCATCGGCAAAGGAATATTTACAAAGGCTGTTCAAAGCTTATGGGAAGAGTTTATTAAAAAATATGGAAATGAGATTGAGGTTTTGATAAATGCAGATATTCAGGAATTAGCCAAGATTCATCCAAAAGTGGCAGAAACAATTAATCTGTTTAGAAATGGGAAGATATATATTTATCCTGGTGGTGGTGGAGAATACGGAAAGATTTCATTTAAACCACAAAAAGTAGAGTGGTATAGAGAAGAGGTAACCTTAGATAGGTGGTTAAAGCAATAAATTATTATAAAAAGTCAATTTCTGTTCCTTCTACGTTTCCTAATAAAGCTTTATAAATATTTTCTATTTTATTTCCGTTAAATACAAAACCTCTACACTTATTTTTTCTAATCATCTCTATCTTATATCTCATTCCACCAGTAACGTCTATACTGTTAGAGCCACTTAAATAACTTAATATTTCGTCGATATTCTTTTCATCTATCCTTTTTATAGGTTTGTTGTTAATTAAAACACCATCAACATCTGTAGCATAAAGTATTAAATCAGCTTTTAATTCATTAGCTAAGTATGGTACTATATCATCTCCAGAAATTATTTTGTATCCGTTATTATCATCAACTACTATATCTCCATGAATTACTGGAACTAAATCTCTCTTAAGCATCTCTTTTATAGCGGAGATGTCAAAAATTAACTTATCTCCAAAAACAATAAATGAAGAAGGTTGTATAGAAACTGCAGGAATATCATAGCTTTGTAAAGTGTCTATAACTATGTTATTAAATCTTCTCATTGCTTTTTGAATTTCCCAAAATCCTTTTTTCATATTTATAAATACTTTTTTACCATTTTCAACTTTTAAGTATTTTTTAGCAACAGGATGTCCAAAAGCTCCACCACCATGAACGAGTATTAATTTCATCTCTTCATTTTGATTTTTATAATAATCTAAGGCGTTTTTTATTTCCATTGCTATCCTCTCTAAATTATCCCATTTTACTGAAAAAGGCATATTTTTGTCTGATAATATACTTCCCCCTAATTTTAAAATAGTTAGCATTATTCCACCTTAACATCTTAATCCTTTAATTATATACCTAATTCTATTTCCAGTTTTAATTTCGTCAACCTCAACATTTAAATCAACATCTCTCATTTTTTCAATGATTAACTTTCTCCTATCTTCTGGTTTTTTTGGCATCATTAAGGCAATAACTCCTTTTTTATTTAAAAAATTAATCCCTTCTTCAATTATTTTAAATGAAAATTCTTCCCCAAATTTCCCTCCTCCTATAAGCTCTACATTTTTAGCTAAAGCCCCTCCAAACTTTCTCCCACTTGCAACAGAATTTTTTGAATAGAAAGGAGGATAAGAGATAATTAAATCAAATTTTATTCCTTCGATTTCTTTAATGCCTTCAATAACTTTCCCTTTAGAATTTATAATCTTTATATCCAATTTATTTTTCTCTATGTTTCTTTTAGCAAAATTTATAAATTCTTCATCAACCTCAGTAGCATAAACCTCGGCATCATAAAATTTTTTTATTAATAGAGAAATTATGGCAGAATGCCCAGTACCAATCTCTAAAACCTTGGGTTTTTCTATACCTATTTTTTTTAATGTTTCAAAAGTTGATTTTATAAAAAGATATCTGTTTATTGGTGTAGGGATTAGCCCATTTTTATGAAACTCAATGTCTAAATCAAACAAAACTTTTAAAACTGTTTTGTTATATTCCATTAATGCCTCTTTATCTTTAAAGTCAATTCTAAGTTTATCTCCTTTTTTATACACATATTTTTTTAAATTCTCATTGTATTTTATGGCATCTTCAATCTTTAATCCTAACATATTTCTTCCTCAAATTCTTATTTTTTCTTCTAACTTTGGAATTATTGCATCAAAACCATGTTCTAAAGCCCAATTCCTTAATGTTGTTGATTGCACAACCTCTCCATGCTGTATAATTAATAACTCAGGATTAACTTTTTTGATTATCTCATGTAACTCATCCATTCCAGCATGGCATGAGAAGTTATACATGCAAACCTCTAAGTTAGGCTTAACTTCATCTTTTCCAATAAATAATTTTCCAGTTTCAATCAAATGCCTTCCATTAGAATCTCTAACTTGATATCCAGTTAATAATAAAGCGTTTTTTGGATTGTGCATGAATAATTTTAAATAATATAGTATAGGCCCTCCATCTAACATTCCTGCAGTTGTTACAACAATTCCTCCATTTTTTGATAAATTCTCAACTGCTTTAATTCTATCTTCTGATTTTTCAATCATTTTGACATTTTTTAGAGCTTTTTCTAATTGATGAGATTCATTTAACATATTTTTATACATTAACATTAACTTTGTAACTTCAACAGCCATTCCATCTAAGTAGATTGGGGCATCTATGCCATAATCATTTAATATTAATAATATTTCTTGAGCTCTATCTACAGCAAATACTGGTATTAAAGCAACCCCTCCCCTAAATAAAACCTCTTTTATCTTTTCTATAAAACTTTGCTCTACAGCTTTTCTATCTGGATGTATGCTGTTTCCATAGGTTGATTCAATTATTAAAACATCAATATCATCTTTTATATAGCTTAAATCAGCTCCTTTTGTTAATCTTGTATCCCTCAGCTTTACATCTCCAGTATATAAGATAGTTTTGTTATTATTATATTCTAATAAAATTGATGCACTCCCTGGAATATGCCCAGCACTAAAGAGCTCATAGGAAAAATCTTTGTAGTATTTTTTATCTTTGTAATTTAATGGAATTGTATGTCGCATTGCCTCTTTTACATCATGGTTGTTGTAAGGAATCTCTCTATTTTCTGTTTCAGCAATTTTTACCATATCTTTTAGTAAAACCTTAATTAATTTTTTTGATAGCTCAGTTGTAATCACCGGAACATCTATTCTTCTATGAAATAATATTGGTAAAGCTCCTGAGTGGTCTAAGTGGGCATGTGAAATAAAAACTTTATCAACATCCTTTATTGATTCATCCAATATTGGATATTCAATTTCTTTTCCAAGCTTAACTCCACAATCCAATAATATTTTACTTTTATCAGTTTTTATTTCTATACAGCTTCTTCCAACTTCCAATGCTGCCCCTCTAAAAATAATTTTCATATTACCACCTTTTTATCTAATTTTAATTTCTGTATTTTTACTATTAAATGTTTTTTATAAAATTTAATTTATATATTTAAATATATAGATTAAAATAAAAATAAATTTATCTATTTTCTTTCTTAGAAATTAGATAAAAATTGTTTAAAATAATAAATAAGGTTTTCAAATAATTAATTAAAAAAATCAGATAATATTTTTAACCTAAGATTTCTAAAATTTTAGCTTTAACTTTTCCTTTTCCACCTCTTGGCTCAACCAAAACTTTCCCACATGTTAAACATTTAACAACAGTAGCTGGGCTTCCAAAGACTACTTGCTCGTTGTTACATTCTGGACACTGGACTCTTAAGAATTTTGTTCTTGGTTGTGGGATTAACTCCATCATCTCCCCTCTCTACAATTTTATTTAAAGTGTTTAAAAAGAGTTTAAAGTTTTTAAAGTTTATTTCTCAACGAATTCAAATCTACCTGACCTAAAGCATCCATTTGCTTTTGTGTGCATTTTTCCACAGACGGTGCATTTAAATCTTAAGTCTATCTTTTTAACAGGTTTTGACCTGTCTGGTAAAGGTCTTGGGAAACCTCCATAACCAGCTGTTACTCTTCTGAACTGCCTTTGACCCCAAGTTAATTCACTAGGTTTTCCTTTTTTTGCCTTCTCTACAGTGTGTATTGTGTGTTTTTTACAGTATGGACAGTATCTTCTAACTTTTTTCGGCATTTTCATAACTTTCACCTATTCTTGAAACAATTCTGTGTTTTTTTAAAATATCTGATATTTTTTTATCTAAGGTGAGGACATCATTTTTGTTTAGGTTATATATAAAAGTGCCGTCTGTGAATGGTGGAAAGTTTTTATCAACCTTTACAACATCAATATCATTTATTGTATATATAGGTTTTGGTATCTCAATCTCATCTGCTTCATTAGATTCAACATTTTCCTCAATTTTCAATTCTACGACAACATTTTCAATAGCGTATATAATATTTAGCTCTTCTGGAAGTAAGTTTTCTCTCTCATTGTCTAAATACAGAGCTTTATATATCCTTAACTTTCTAAGTTCTTTAAAATAATATTTAGCTCTCTCAAGCTCAATTTCATCTTTAATATTTTTTATATATTCTCTATCTTCATCATAAAAATTATCGGGCAATTTTAATAATTTATCAGCCTTTATCTCTTCAAAAAAATAATTTTTTAATGTTTCATATAGTTCGTGCATAATCCCACGTTAGCCTTCAATCCTTGGAGCTAAGAGGAAAGTTAAATTAACTCCAGCTAATGAATACTCTATCTTTACAGGCATGTCATTACCTAAGTAGATTTTGATAATATCTCCTGAACTAACTCCCTTAACCATGTCCATTAGATAATCTAAGTTAAATGCACTTTTTGCTTCTTCTGTAACTTCTAAGCTAATAATTGCAGAACTGTCTTTTTCAAATATTGCTTCATTTTCGTTTAAATCTCCTTTAGCATGAACTACAAACTTATCTTCATCAGCCTTTAAAATTACATAATCACTAAATAAATCAGCATCTTTTAAAGCTTCTTTGAAAGCATCTCCCTTAATCATTATTACGTTTGGATACTCAATATCAGGAACTTTAACTGATGAAGCAGATAAATCTAACAAAGCTAAGCTAAACTTCCTCTTTCCAGTATTTTCAAAGATAACATTTAATTTATTCTTTTCTTCATCTAACTCTAATATTAATTTATCTTTTGATTTTGCCCTATTCATAACTTTTTTGAAAGCTTCTAAATCAATTCCAATCTCATGAGTGTCTGCTTCATATTCTTCAAACGCCAATTTTGGAATTTCTAAGCTAACTAAAGCAACATGACTAGGGTCCATTGCAGCAGCTTTTATTCCCTCTTCATCAACCTCAAAGCAAATTTCATCTAAAAGTGTTGATACTGTATCAACAACTTTTTTAAACTCTTTTGCACTCTCCATAACTCCTCTGAACATAATATCACCAGTTCTAAATACTATAGGACTTTCACATATACTAATAAAAGTAAAAATAGTATTTGTCCTATAAAGATATAAAAACATTTTTATATTTCTTTTATATTTTTAGGTATTGCCTATCATTTGTTTTGACACTTTCTGTTGATACAAATATATAGGACTTTCGCAGGAATAAATATTCTATTGACATCCTACTGCAGTATTGAATAATATAAACTGAGAAAGTCCCATATAAATAACAAACTTTATATATATTTTAGTTCAGTTATAATAAGCATTCTGTGATTACAATGATAGAGAAGCTTGCTGAAATTAGGAAGAAAATTGATGAGATTGATAATAAGATATTAAAGTTAATTGCTGAAAGAAATAGCTTAGCTAAGGATGTGGCTGAGATTAAAAACCAGCTTGGCATTCCTATTAACGACCCAGATAGAGAAAAATATATATACGATAGGATAAGAAAACTTTGTAAAGAACATAACGTTGATGAAAATATTGGTATTAAAATATTTCAAATATTAATAGAGCATAACAAAACCCTTCAAAGAAAATATCTTGAAGAAACACAAAATAAAAACAAATAAATTAAAAAAATAAAAATTTTGGCAGGTGAGATGATGGGAAGGATTAGACAAGCATTAATCAAGAGAACTGCTATGGAATTAATTAAGAAATACAGAGATTTATTTACAACAGACTTTGAAACAAACAAAAGAGTTTTAGAACAAGTAGCTCAAATCTCAACAAAAAGATTGAGAAATAGAATTGCTGGATATATTACTCACAAAATGAGACAGCTCCAATAAAGGTGAAGCTATGTTTAAGGGGGTCTATCCCGCCATCATTACTCCTTTTAAAAATAATGAAATAGATTATGAAGGATTAGAGGAGAATATAAACTTTTTAATTGAAAATGGTGTTAGTGGAATTGTAGCTGTTGGAACTACTGGAGAAAGTCCTACTTTATCACATGAAGAGCATAAAAAAGTTATTGAAAAGGCTGTAGAGATTGTTGATGGAAGAGTTCAAGTTATTGCAGGGGCAGGTTCAAACTGCACAGAGGAAGCTGTAGAGCTATCTATTTTTGCTGAGGATGTTGGAGCAGACGCAGTTTTGTCAATAACTCCCTATTACAACAAACCTACACAGGAAGGTTTAAGAAGACATTTTGGAAAGATTGCTGAATCAATAAATATTCCAATTATCTTATACAATGTCCCTTCAAGAACATCTGTTAATTTAGAACCAAAGACTGTAAAGCTTTTAGCAGAAGAATACAGTAATATTTCAGCAGTTAAAGAAGCAAATCCTAATTTATCTCAAGTTTCTGAGTTAATACATGATGCTAAGATAACTGTTCTTTCAGGAAATGACGAGCTAACTCTACCAATAATCGCCTTGGGAGGAAAAGGAGTTATTAGTGTTGTAGCTAATATAGTTCCAAAGGATTTTGTTGAAATGGTTAATTCTGCATTAAATGGAGATTTTGAAAAAGCGAGAGAAATTCACTATAAGTTATTCCCATTGATGAAGGCAATGTTTATTGAAACTAATCCAATCCCTGTAAAAACAGCTTTAAATATGATGGGTAGACCTGCTGGTGAGTTGAGATTACCTCTATGTGAGATGAGTGAAGAGCATAAAAAAATATTAGAAAATGTTTTGAAAGAACTCGGTTTAATCTAAACGGTGAGTTTAATGGATGAAAAAACCATTGAAAAAATAAAAAAAGAGGCTGAAGAAATTATCAACAAATTTAGCGAGGTCTTAGAGAAGTTTGACTTAGAGATGGAAGAGAGCTACTATATTATTGACAGCAGGAATGTTCTTAGAGATGATGAAGCAATTGAAAGTAATCCAGAATTCAGAGAGAAATTTCTAAAAATTGCCCCTAAGGTAAATAAAGAAGGCTATGTTGTTGTAGAAAAAGGTAGCTGGTTAAAATAAAGGTTAAAACCAAAAAGTTTAAGTAAGGGTTCTTATATTATTAGATGAAAAACATTAAAGAGAACATTACAAGAGGGTGATACTATAAAGAGGAGTTCAAGAAGATGGAAAAAGAAAGGAAGAATGAGATGGAAATGGTATAAGAAAAGATTAAGAAGGTTAAAGAGAGAGAGAAAGAGAGCTAGATCATAATATTGAGATTATATTAATGTCTTTTATTTTTATTTTAGGTTATTTTTAATTTAGTTATTCTTTTTATTTTTATACAAAAACTAATTTGTAAATTTAAATAAATTACTGTGGGAGTATGAAAGTTGAAGGTTTAACTAAAAAAATTATGGAACATCTAAAAGAACCAATAACAATTAGAGAACTAGCCAAAAAACTAAATATCCATCCAAAAAACTTAGATGTTAAAATTAGGGTTTTAAGAGATTTAGGATTAGTAGAGACAAAAAAAGGTAGGAATGGTGGAGTTAAATTAACAAAAGAAGGATTATATCTATTAGAAAAGGGAGAAATCACATTAGGAGCATTAAAATTACAGATTCTAGCTAAGGATAGAATTGGATTATTGGCTGATATAACTTCAAGAATATCTAAGATTGGTGGAAATATAACATCAACAGTCCTTGAGAGAGATGGAGAAAATGTAGTTATTTATTTAATAGTGGAAAATGTAGATAAGGATGAAATAAAAAATGCCTTAGAGGATGTTGTTAAAAAAATCTCTATTATTTGGTGAGTAGTTATGATAGAGGTTGAGATTAAGGTAAAGATTGACGATAAAGATAAAGTGATAGAGCAGTTAAAAAATCTTGGCTTTAAATTTATTAAGAAAAAATTTCAAGAGGACATATATTTCAACGGAATTGATAGAGATTTTAAAGAAACTGATGAAGCTTTAAGAATTAGAGATGAAGATGGTAATTTCTTTGTCACTTATAAAGGCCCAAAAATAGATAAAATATCAAAAACTAGGGAAGAGATTGAAGTAAAGATTGAAGATAAAGAAAAGATGAGACAGATATTTAAAAAACTTGGATTTAAAGAAGTTCCACCAATTAGAAAGATTAGAGAGATTTACAAAAAGGGAGATATAGAGGCAAGTATTGATGATGTTGAGGGCTTAGGTCTATTCTTAGAATTAGAAAAGTCAATATCTGATATTAATGAAAAAGATAGCATTTTGAATGAGCTAATGGACATACTGAAAAGTTTAAATATTAGTAGTGACAATATCATTAGAAAATCATACTTAGAGCTAAGGGGGTAGTATGAAAAACTCAAAAATTAGTAAAAGGCAATTATTGGCAATATTTGTAGCTTTGCTTATGATGTTATCAGTAATTCCTGTATTTTTAATGGGCATTTAAATCTTCTGAATTAGAACTTTCACAGCTTAATATAATTATCTAATAATATAAACTGCAAAAGTCTTATTTAAAATAATCTCTAATTTTTGAAATTAACTCCCTTAAATCGTTTATGTTAGATGCCCTAATATCTTTTTTTTGTGGAAATTTTAAGATAATTTCATCAAATATATTTGTATTTTGTGGTTTTTTCATCATGTAATAGTATCTTGCTATGCAATTAATTCTTGCAGTTATAAGCTCGCTTAAATAAGTTAGACACATATCTTCTGTAACGAGTCCCATGTAGCTGTTTCCTTCTTCTGGCTTTAATAAAGCTATTCCCACTAAAATCTCTACTATATCACATTTAATAAGCTCTTTAGAATTTTGTTGTTTCTTTTTTAGTTCATACAAATAGATGGCTAAATCTCTAATAGAATTCCACGGTAAATCTAAGTTGGCTTTCTCTAAATCATCCTTTTTTAATTTCCATAGCGGAATTTCTTCACCATCCAACAATACTTTATATTCCAAGCAGGATTGATATAGTATTTCATAGACGTCCATATTTTCCACGTAAAATGCTTTCTTTTGTTTATATGTTAAGATTAAAATTAATATTCATTTTCAACAAAGTTTTTAATAAGTTTTAGTCCTAAATCTGGAAATTTTAGCTTATTTGATTCTGTTAATATACTTTCTGGATGGAATTGAACTCCTTCAATTGGCAACTTTTTGTGTCTAACTCCCATAATATAGCCATCATCTAAGCTCTTAGCAGTTATTTTTAACTCTTTTGACACTTCATAAGCTATTAACGAATGATATCTTCCTCCATAGAATGGGTTGGGAATGTCTTTAAAAATTCCCTCACCGTCATGCTCTATTAAACTTGCCTTTCCATGCATAACTCTCTTTGCTCTTCCAACTTCTCCACCAAATGCCTCAACAATACATTGATGTCCCAAACAAACTCCTAAGATTGGAATATCCACCTCTTGAATAATCTTTATACAATTTCCTGCTTCTTTTGGAGTTTTTGGACCTGGGCTTATAATTATCCTATCGGGATTTATTTTCTTTATTTCTTCTAATGTGATTTTATTATCCACTAACTTAACTTTATAGCCTAAAGTCCCTACATATTGGACTAAATTCCAAACAAAGGAATCAATATTATCAATAACAAGCACTTTTTTAGTAGTCATTTTAATCAATCCTCCAATTGTCCAATTTATATTAACAAAATACTATAAAAATTTAAAAAATTTGATAATAATTTACATTTTTCCTGGACAATTTATTCCCAACAATCCTAAACCTGTCTCTAATACAGTTTTAGTGCTTTTGACTAATGCCAATCTTGATTTTTTAATGTTATCATCAACTTTTGACAATAAAATTGGGCAATTTGCATAGAATCTATTAAATGCCTTAGCAAGTTCTAATAAGTAGTTAGCTAATACATGCACTTTTCTATTTTCAGCACTCTCTTTAATTATATCTTTGAATTCATCTAACATCTTAATTAACTCTTTCTCTTCATCAGTTAATTCATAGTTAAATACTGCCTCAGCTTTGATTCCTTTATTTTCTGCCTCTTTTAAGATACTACAGCATCTTGCATGGGCATATTGTATAAATGGACATCCTACTTTTTCAAAATCTAAAGCTTCTTCCCATTTAAATATCATTGGCTTTTCTGGTGAAATTCTTGCTATGTTGTATCTAACTGCTCCTAATCCAATATTATAGGCTATATCTTCCTCTACTCCTCTCTTATTACACTCTTCCTTAGCTCTTTTTATAGCCTCTTCTAATAACTCATCAGCACTAATAAATCTTCCTTTTCTTGTACTCATTGAACCTTCTGGGAGTGAGATGAATTCATAGAAGATAACTTCTGGTTCTTTACTTCCAAGTAATTTTAAAGCTGATTTAACCATTTCGGCTGTTAGTTTATGGTCTGCACCTAAAACATCTATTCCAATATCACACTTTGATAATTTATCTAAATGATAAGCAATATCTCTTGTTGAATATAAGCTTGTTCCATTAGCTCTTGCTAAAACCATCTTCTTTTCAATGCCAAAATCAGATAAATCGAGCATATAGGTTTCTTCTTTAATTACTTTTCCTGTCTTCATTAATTTTTCTATAACTTCTTTAACCATTCCATTTTTTACATAAGAGCTTTCCCAAACAAAGGTGTCATGTTTAATATTTAAATTCTTTAGTGTCTCTTTTATCCCATCTAATGCATAATTAACGGCAAATTCAAATTTTTTAATCACATCATTTTCTTCATTCTTTTCTAAGGCATCTTCATATTCTCTCATTAATTTAAGAATCTCTTCTTCTTTTTCAGGATGTTCCTCCAAATATTTGTTAATTTTTACATAAGTTTCAGCAATTGCATGGTCTTTCTTTTTCTCTTTATCTAAACCAAATAAATCGATTCCATAAACAACCAATGCCATCTGTCTGCCCATATCATTTACATAGTAGTGGGTTTCAACATTATATCCATAAAACTCCAATATTCTTTTTAAACTATCTCCAATAATGGCATTTCTCAAATGTCCAATATGTAAAGGTCCGTTGGGGTTTGCTGAAGTATGTTCTAAGATAATTTTTATTCCTTTTTTGTCTCCTCTTCCATAATCTTTTCCTTTTTCATCAATATCTTCTACTAAGTTTTTAGCAAATTTATTGTAGTCAATATAGAAGTTTATATATCCATTAACTGCCTTTATCTCTTTAACTCCCTCAATGTTCATAGCTTTTAACTTATCTACAATCTCTTCAGCAATAATTTTTGGGTTCTTCCTTAACTCTTTAGCTAATTTAAAGCAAATATTTACAGAGTAATCTCCCAACTCCAAATTTGGTGTTTTGTCCAGCTTTATGTCAATTTCCTTACCTATCTTTTCACTAATTACTTTTTTTAATGCATTGATAATATTGCTTTTGACATCCATGTTTTCCCTCTTTTTTATTTTTATTAAAAATTAGTTTTAAGGTTTTTATAATAATTTCTTTTCAATTTATTGATTTAAATATATGATAGAAAAGTTTATATATGATAATGTAATATAAAAACTCTGCTATTTTGTGGGCTGGTAGCTCAGACTGGGAGAGCGCCGCATTGGCTGTGCGGAGGCCGCGGGTTCAAATCCCGCCCAGTCCACCATATTTTTTTTATTTTTTGTTATATATTCTTTGAATAACTTCAACTTTTTTAATAACCTCTATTGCATCTCTACCTAAAACTCTAATCATCGGCTCTTTTCCTTCGCCTCCTCTATCATAAATAATATCTGGAACTCCACCAAATTTTTTACAAGCTATTTTTGTTCCCCATTCCATAGTTGAGACATTTGGTGGCTCTTCTTTCCTATCAAATGAAGACATTGTAAATTTATCTTTTAACATTTTTATTAATTCATCATCATATTTTATGTTCATACAAGCTCTTATTTCTGGATTAAACTTATTTGCTGATAATATTATCTTTGCTATATGTTCAGACGCTCCAAACTCTATATCTCCAACGATATAAAACCCTCCAAGCTTATTTTTTATTATTCTTCCTGTTAATGCGGCAACATCTTTAAAATCTCTCGGAAATGGTAATGATTCAGCTATATTACACCCCACTTCTGGAATTAATGTAAAGTCCATCTTTTTTAATAAATATATGGCATAGCTAAGGTTTTTTATCACTTTTTCTTTATTAACATAAGTTGGGTTAGAGTTATAACCAAACTTTGTTTTTTTGGCATATATGACTGAAGATAAAACAAATCTTTTTGCCTCTTTGATGGCAGATTCTAAATCATAGCCTTTAGATAAAAATGCAGTTATAGCTGTTGAATAAACACATCCTGTTCCATGAACTTCCCTCTCAACCTTAAATCCTTTAAATATATTTACAGTTTCAGAGCCTATTTTTAAAATATCATCAATGCCAGTAATTAAGATATATAAATCATCTTTAATTTTTAGATTGTTATTTTTTACAAAATCTACTATTTTTTTATATTCTTCTCTATTTGGCGTAATTAAAAAGCTTTTATTGAAAAGCTTAACATATTTTTTCATTAATTCTTCATCAACAAATGAAAACTTTGTTGTAGATGCAAGAACTGGGTCGCATATAACTTTTAAATCGTATTTATCAATATATTTTAGCAAAATATCAATGGCTGGCTGTGTTAAAACTCCAGTCTTAACATATTCTATATCAAATTCATCAAAAATTGCCTTAAACTGCTTTTTTATATTCTCTGCAGGTAAATCAAATTTCTCATAAACCATTTTGTTATTTTGGGGAATTATTGATGTTGTTATTGTTAGACAGTAAACTCCTAATGTGTGAGCCGTTTTTGCATCTGCAGTTATTCCTGCTCCTCCAGTTGGGTCGTAACCACCAATAGCTAAAATAACCATTAAAATCACCAAGTTACAAAGATTTTACATTTATATCTCTTAAACATTTCATAATTTTATTTATATTCTCTTCTAAAACCTCAATTTTCTCTAAATCATTTCTAATTTCTGTTTCTTTAATTTCACCAGTAGAAATTTTATTTTTAAGCTCATTTATAGTTTTAACATTATATTTTTTTAATATTTCATTTAATTCATTTTCAAGCTCTTTTAATTCATCTAAAAATACTTTTTTCATAGATTTAATAATTAATTTTTCCATAATTATCACTCTTTATAGAATTCAATTAATTCCTCTAATTTCTTTAAAGCCTTTCCACTATCAATTGATTTTTCAGCTAATTTTATGCCTTCCTCAACATTTTTAGCCTCTTCAGCAATATATAAAGCATAGGCAGCATTTAAAACTACAATATCCCTCTTTGCCCCAACTTCTTCTCCTTCAAATATTGCCCTAATTATTTTGGCATTTTCTTCAGCATTTCCTCCTTTAATATCTTCTAATTTGGCTTTCTTAATACCAAAATCTTCTGGTTCAATGTAATAGCTCTTTACTTCTCCATTTTTCAGCTCAGATATCTTTGTTTTTCCAATGGTTGTTATTTCATCCATTCCACTACCATGTACTACTAAAGCCCCGTTTAAACCAAGATTCTTTAAAACATAAGCCAATTTTTCTGTCAATTTTTCATCATAAACTCCCATTAATTGATAATTTGCATTAGCAGGATTTGTTAAAGGTCCTAAGATATTAAAGACAGTTCTAATCCCCAACTCTCTCCTTACTGGTGTTGCATACTTCATTGCTGGATGGAAATTAGGAGCAAACAAAAATCCAATACCTATCTTTTCTATTGACTCCTTAACTCTCTCTATAGGAACATTTAAATTAACTCCTAATGCCTCTAAAACATCTGCACTACCACTTTTACTGCTGACTGCCTTATTTCCATGTTTTGCCACTGGAACATAAGCAGAGACTACAAAAGCAGTGGCAGTGCTTATATTAAATGTGTTTAAATTATCCCCCCCAGTTCCACAAGTATCTAACAACTTAGGAACATCTGGATATATTTTTAATGAAAATTCTCTCATAATTTTTGCAAAGGAGGTAATTTCTTCAATACTCTCTCCTTTCATTCTTAAAGCAGTTAATATAGCAGCTATCTGTGTAGGCTTTGCATTTCCACTCATAATTTCTTTCATAACTACTTCTGCTTCCTTTTCATTTAAATCTTTAAATTCAATAACCTTTTTTAATGCTTCAGTAATCATGCTATCACCATTATAAACGCCTCTCGAAATTGTTAAATAATAGATAAACAAAGATAGAAATTGATGATTACATTAAAAAAGAAATTTTAAGGGATACATAATGAATAACAAACTTCCCAGTGAAATTGTATTGACATATAAAGTTAAATACAGTTATGATTTAAAAAACTTACCATACGAATTTATAAACATTGCTCAAAAAGCAGTAGATATTATTTGGAATAACATAAACTGGAAAGAAAAAATAGTTAAACATCGGTATAAACTGAGGAACAAATATAAACACTACACTACCACACGATTAATTCCAGAAATTCCTAAGGATAAGGATTTTAAGAGAGAGTTAAGAAATGAATTACTAAATGGATGGAATTTTGCAAAGCATTATGTCGATGGAGCTATTAAAGTAGCATACTCTACAATAGAAAGTTGGAAATCTAATTATTTAAAAGGAAAAAGAAAAAGAATTAAACCAACATTTAAAAGACCATTCGTTAGAGTTAAAACAACATTAATAAAATATAATAAAGATAAAGGAGAAATAAGAATTACTATAAAACCGAGAAAAGAATACTTAATTTTAGATATTAAAAATAAATGGTTCTTTGATAAAGTTAGAGATTTTGACATAGGAGAGATTATTTTAAAGGATAACGAGGCATTAATAACTTTTAAAAAACCTATTGATTTATCGAATAAAAAGGTTGTAGTTGGAGTTGATAGTAACTTAAAGTCATTAGATTTATATCACCCAACAGAGGGTTGGATAAGGATTGATATATCCGAGTTGCATTGGATTAAAGAGGTTTATGATACTATTATCGATAAATTAAAATCAATCTATAAAAAAGCTCCTAAAAGAATCGGTAGATTGTTAAGAAAATATTACAATAGAAGAAAAAATCGAGTTAATGATTTTATCAATAAACTAACTATTCAATTATCCAGACTATTTCCTAATGCTATTTTTATCTTTGAAGATTTAAACAAATTTAATATGTATGATAAGAATTCGGAGTTTAACAGAGATTTAGATAGAACGAGTTGGAGAAGTATTGCGAGAAAGTTAGAATATAAGAGTATTGTTTTTTATGTTAATCCACACTACACATCAAAAACCTGTCCCGTATGCGGGAGTAAAATGGAGTCCCAAGAGGGACAGGTTGTTAAATGCGAAAAATGTGGAGCTTTTAATAGACAATTAGTTGGCTCTTTTAATATCTTTAAAAGAGGAGTTAAATTAGTTAAAAAACTCTTAGACGGAGTTGGGGTCCCCGTGGCTGGGGCTGAGGTCGATGATTTACTCCCCAATGAACCCAGAGGGGAGTTGAGACTAATGAAGCCCAATCCCGATGTAGTCTATAAAGTTGATTATAATGGTCGCTATTTTAAATGTCTTAATTTTCATATATTAGACTACATCGGGAAGACCCCATATATATAAGTTTGAGCATCACATATAGAATTTAAATTTATGTTGTACAAAACTATAGGACTTTCGCAGGAACAAATTTTTTATTGAACAATGGACACCTATAATGTGTCTAAATTCCAAATTAATATATAAAGCTACGAAAGTCCTATATAAATTTGGAGGGTGATAATTTGTTATACAACATGGATGAGAGATTTGAAATTAAAGAAATTGTTGCAAGAGAAGTTATTGATTCAAGAGGAAACCCAACAGTTGAAGTGGAAGTTATAACAAAAGGAAATGGATATGGTTCTGCTATTGTTCCAAGTGGTGCATCAACTGGGACACATGAGGCATTAGAGTTGAGAGATAAAGAAAAGAGATTTGGTGGAAAAGGAGTTTTAATGGCTGTTGAAAATGTTAATTCAATAATTAGGCCAGAACTTTTAGGATATGATGCAAGAATGCAAAGAGAAATAGATAATATAATGATTCAATTGGACGGAACACCAAACAAATCAAAGTTAGGGGCTAATGCAATATTGGCAGTTTCCTTAGCTGTAGCAAAGGCAGCAGCAGCAACAGCAAAAATGCCATTGTATAAATATTTAGGGGGCTTTAACTCTTTTGTTATGCCTGTTCCAATGATGAACGTCATAAATGGAGGGAAACATGCTGGAAATGATTTAGAGTTACAAGAGTTTATGATAATGCCTGTTGGAGCTACATCAATTTCTGAAGCTGTAAGGATGGGTTCAGAGGTCTATCATGTATTAAAGAAGGTTATTGAAGATAAGTATGGTAAAAATGCTATAAATGTTGGAGATGAGGGGGGTTTTGCTCCTCCATTAAAAACATCAAGAGAGGCATTAGATTTATTAACTGAAAGTGTTAAAAAGGCGGGATATGAGGATGAGATTGTCTTTGCCTTAGATGCTGCTGCTTCAGAGTTTTATAAAGACGGCTACTATAATGTTGAAGGCAAAAAATTAACAAGAGAGGAGCTTTTAGATTATTATAAAGCTTTAGTTGAAGAATATCCAATAGTTTCAATTGAAGATCCATTCCATGAAGAGGACTTTGAGGGCTTTGCGTTGATAACTAAAGAGTTAGATATACAGATAGTTGGAGATGATTTGTTCGTTACAAATACTGAGAGATTGAAAAAAGGTATAGAAAAAAGAGCTGCAAATGCTTTATTGTTAAAAGTTAATCAAATTGGAACATTAAGTGAAGCTGTTGATGCTGCTAATTTAGCATTTAGAAATGGTTATGGAGTTATAGTTTCTCACAGAAGTGGGGAAACTGAAGATACAACAATAGCTGATTTAGCAGTAGCTTTGAACTCTGGACAGATAAAGACAGGAGCTCCAGCAAGAGGGGAAAGAACAGCTAAATACAACCAACTAATTAGAATTGAGCAAGAATTGGGATTAAGCAAATATGCTGGAAGAAACTTCAGGTGTCCATTCTAATCTTTTTTTATTTAATTTATTTTATTAATTATTTTTAGCTTTTAATTACTTTTTTGATTTATTGCTCTAAAAAATTCTTATTTAGGTGAGGGCATGGATTTAGAGAAATTAATAAAAATTGGAGAGAGAGAAGGATTTGAAACTGAAGTTCTTTTTGTTAAATCTTATGATGTAAGTGTTGATTTAGATGGAAAAAGTGTAGATAGTTTTCAAACAGGAATTTCCTATGGTATTGGAGTTAGAGTTATAAAGGATGGAAAGGTTGGTTTCGCTTATTCAAACAAATTTGATGAGAATATTGTCTATAAAGCCATGAAAAATTTGGTTGAGGATAAATATACTAAATTTGCTGAACCGCAAAAATATAAAGAGCCAAAGGGGATGTTTTATAAAGAAATTTTGGATTTAGATGAAGAAAAATTGTTAGAAAGCTTAATAACTATGAGAGATATCGCCTTAGATAATAATGCAATTGTTTTAAGCGGAGGAATTTCTAAAGAAATTGGATATGCAAGATTAATAAATTCAAATGGTGTAGATGTTGAAGAACAAGACACGTATTTCTCTGCATCAATATCTATAATGTATAATGGAGAAACATCTTATGAATGCAGAACAAAGCATAATATTTTTGATGTTGAAGAAATTAGCTATAAAGCGTTAGATTTAGCTAAAAAGTCAGTAAATGGAAAAGCTATTTCATACAAAGGAAATATAGTTTTATCCCCAAGGGCATTGTATGATTTGTTAGCTTATACATTAATGCCAGCATTCAGTGCTGAAAACGTACAAAGAGATAGAAGCATTTTAAAAGGAAAAATTGGAGAACAGATTTTTAGTGAAAATATAACAATAGTTGATGATGGAACTTTAGATTATGCTCTCTACTCTTCAAAGTGTGATGGTGAAGGTACAGCTACACAAAGAACAGTTTTAGTTGAAGATGGAGTTCTAAAAAATTATTTGTATGATATAAAGAGAGCTAATAAAGAAGGAAAAAACTCAACAGGAAATTGTTCAAGAAGTTATAGCTCCCTACCTTATGTTTCACCAACAAACTTTATTATTAAAGAAACAAAAAATAGCTTAGATGACTTTGACGAATATGTCTATATTAATGGAGTAATTGGCTCTCATACATCAAACCCAATAACTGGAGATTTTGCTGTAGAAATACAAAACTCATATTTATATAAGAATGGAGATATAACCCCAATCAAAAAAGGAATGTTTGGAGGAAATATATTTGAGATGTTTAAAGAGGCTATACCATTAAATGATGTTGAGCAGAGAGGCAAGTTAATATCTCCTTCTATAGTGTTTAATGGTGAGATAGTTAATTAAAATAAATTAAATATTTCTCAAAACAAAGAATTCAATAAAAATTTTGCTGAAATATAATAATTTTAAAAGTTTATATGGTGGGATTTATGCCTATGGGTTTGGGAGTACATTACGTAGGTAGTGAGGGAGTAACTATAAGTCCATTTTATAGTATTCTCTGGATGATTATTTTTGTAGTAATTGTTGCAGTTATAATGTATATACTAATTTCTCCATTAAAAAAGCAATCAAGTTCAATAGACAATGAAAAGCTTATAAAAATAGAGAAGGATGTTGAAGAGATAAAAGAAATTGTTAGGGAATTAAAGAAGAAATGGGAGGAAATAGAGTGATTTTATGAAGTTGATAGATGTAGTAAAAATGGGAGAAGCATTGTCTAATCCAATAAGGGTTAAAATACTGTATATATTAAATAAACAACCAAAAAATATCTATGAATTAGCTAAGGAGTTGGAACTATCAAGACCTGTTGTCTATGCCCATTTAAGAAAATTAGAAGAAGCAGGTTTAGTTGAGAGTGATTTAGTTTTAGAAGGAAGTAGAGCAAAGAGAATTTATAAAGCGAAAGAATTCAAATTTTATATTGATAATGAGATTATAAAAAATTTATTTGAGGATAAATAATCATCTATTCCTTTAATCTCTCTTTTAAATAATCAACAAGTTCATCTATTTTAATTCTAACTTGCTCTCTTGTATTTCTATCCCTAACAGTTACAGTTTTATCCTCTAATGTTTGTCCATCTACTGTTATACAGAATGGAACTCCTATTTCGTCAGCTCTCATATACCTTCTTCCAATAGCTCCACTGTTATCATACTCAGCTATAATGCCATTTTCTCTCAGCATTTGCTCTATTTCTTTAGCTATTTTTGGCATATCGTCCTTATTAACTAATGGTAAGACATAAGCTTTTATAGGAGCAATTGACGGCTTTAGGTTTAAATAAACTCTATCCTCTTCCTCTCTATAAGAGTGTTCTAATAAACAGTAGGTAATTCTATCAATTCCATAAGAAGGCTCTATAACATGTGGAATAACTTTCTCTCCTTTAATAACTTTTTTAACCTTTTTAATTTCAACATAATCTCTTAAAATCTCAAATTCTTTTCCATCAACTGTTATAATTACTTTACCATCCTTTTCAATATTTTTAACAAATTCTTCTTTCTCTTTTTCACTTAAATTGTTTATATATGCCTCAATTGTCTTTGTATCTTTCTTAAATATCTTTCCAACAACTTTATAATTTAGATTTATTTCGTAAGTTTCTATTTCTTTTTCCTCATCAAGCTCAACAAATACAGAAAGTTCCACACCACTATGTGCTGAGTGGCTTCTTAAGTCATAATCTGTTCTATCTGCAATTCCAACACACTCAATCCATCCAAATCTTTCTGTGTATATCTCAGCATCCCAACAGTCAATTGCATAGTGAGCCATCTCATTTGGCAAGTGCTGTCTGAATCTAATTTTATCTTTATCAATTCCAATATCCTCTAAAAATCTCTTTGTTAAAGCTATAAAGTAGGCAATTGTTTGATGTCTTATAATTCCTTTCTCAACAGCCTCTCCAATGCTTATTTTGATTATTTTTTCTTCATCGCTTAAGTTTTCATCCATCTGCCTTTCAGCTGGCAGTAATGGAACTACTTCATCTTTAATTAAATCAAATTTTTCATGCTCTTTTCTTTCTGGATGGACAAAGTATTCAATCTCTGCTTGAGTGAATTCTCTCAACCTAATAACTCCCTGTCTTGGGGAAATTTCATTTCTGTAGCTTTTACCAATTTGAACAACACCAAAAGGCAACTTGTTTCTGAAAAATTGTGCCAATCTTCTAAATTGAATAAATATTCCCTGTGCAGTTTCAGGTCTCATATAACCAGTTCTCTTTCCTCCTGGTCCTATAGATGTGACAAACATCAAGTTGAATTTCTTAACCTCTCCAAGCTCTCCTCCACATTTTGGACATCTTATATCATGTTTTCTAATGAGCTCTTCTAATTCTTTCAAAGTCTTCCCTTCAGTATCTACATCTACAAACTCTTCAATTAAATGGTCAGCTCTAAAAGACTCTAAACAGTTTTTACACTCAACAATTGGATCTGTAAAGTTATCAACGTGCCCAGATGCCTTTAAAACTTCATAAGGTGTTACTGTTGGGCTCTCAATCTCATAAAACCCTTCTTTAATAATATATTGCTCTCTAAATTTTGATATAATGTTGTTTTTTAATAAACAACCTAATGGACCGTAATCAACAAACCCTGCAATTCCTCCATAGATTTCAAATGAGCTCCATAAATATCCTCTTCTTTTTGCTAAATCCATAATCTTTTCATAGATATCTTTTTCCATTCTCTCACCAAAGTATTGTTTTCCCACTGTCTATTCTATCTAATATAAATATCATCAATGATGAAGCAATTAAATCAGCTGTAGTTCCAGGATTTAGTTTGTTTCCTTCTTTTGATAAATATTTGTCAAATTCTTTGACCTTTTCTTCTCTAAAATCATTTAAAACTTCTTCAGCCATTTTAGAAACTTTTAAAGCAGTTTCAAAACCTTTCTTTCTTGCAATTAATGTATCAGGATATTTAGCCAATAGGTTTAAAAATGTTTTTGTTACAGCTAAGTTGATATTGTTAAATTCTTTATAATACTTTTTTAATAAATTATAGCCCTCAAATGAGATTTTAAAGTTATCAACCCATTCTTTACTTATATTATCCCATTCTGCAGATATTTTATAAACATCTAAAAGAGTTAAGCCCTTTTCAATAAGCTCTTTTTTTGCATCTTCTGAAGTGACATCGGGCCCTTTCTTTGGTTTATTGACATAAGCCATTGCTATATTTATAGCATCATAGACGTTTATTGCATCTTCAACGGTTGTATTTTCAGCAATCTTCTTTAAATTATCTTTTAATTTATTTTCATTAAAATTCTTTAATTTTCCAGCAGCCATTGCTATAGGGATGTGTAGCATTATAATTCCTAAATTTGCATTAGTTGGAGACCATTTTTTGCTCTCAATTACTGCCTTTTTTATGTATAAGCCAACATTTCTATCTTTTTGAGCCGCTTCATAAACAACGTTTCCAAATGCAATTCCAGAGTTTATAAAGTGATGATATTTGATATCTTTATAGTCCCTATTTCTATGAACATTTCCCGGTTTGAAAGAGCTAACTTCTAAACAGCAAGCTATTTGAGAAGCTTTCATTATGTCAAAAGGATTCATGTTTTCACCAAATTTTATGTAAAAATTTTTATATTTATAAATGTGTTAAATATAGATATTATACAATGTCAATATGTGAGAATATGAACGGAATTGGGCTAATGCTTTATCTTTATGTTAGATTTTTAATATTTATTCTTGGATTAATTCCTTTATATGTGATTATAAAATACTTTAAGTTAGAAAGGGATAAAGTAAAAAACAATGCAATAATTCAATATAGAGATAATCTTAAAAATCTTATGCCAAAAGCATTTAGAAATCTAATAATATCTTTCTTATTTGTTATAATCTTATGGGCAGTTTTTTTATATGTTTTTTTAAAACTTTATGTATTGGTTATATTTATGGCTATAATTATGATTGCTCTAATGTGTTTTGTTGGATTTTATAAGTTTCCAGTTTATATATCCAACGATGGATTTTATTTTGAAAAATTATCTACATGGAGAGCATTTGAAGGTTATGAGAAAATTGAAGATAAAATAAAACTAATTGGAAAAAAATATATTTCATCAGATGTTTATTTAAAAGATAAGGGTAGAAAACTCGAAGAAATACTTAAAAGATATTTTAAACATTAAAGAGGGAAATTATGGATGCTGTATTACTATTATTTTTATTGTTCTTTCCTTGTTTTCTCATTGTAATTGTTATTTTTAGTCCTGGAGGAATTTTAGATTTATATCTATATATAAAATACAAAAAAGCAAAAAATAAATGGAGTTATATAACTTCAACTAAGTTAGGAATGTATAAAGGTAGATGGATTTTTACATTAATAATGGTTTTTATTCTTTTATCTTTCTCATTTTATCTTTTAATAAATATAAATCATCCAGATAACAAAATAATAGCTTTTTCTATTATATTTCTCTCTATTGCTATTATTTATGACGAACTCAATCCAACATCTGGGAATGTTGAGATTTATAATGAAGGAATTATCGTATATTTTGAAATATTTAATTTTTTAAAGCCATTTTTAAATTACTATCTTGTTTTACCTTGGAAATTTTTTAAAGGATATAAAGTAAAAGCATTAAACTCTAAGAATAGTATTAAATATATTGTTTTAGTTCCAAAATCAAAATTGTTTTTTGATACTTACTTAATAGATAACGGAGAAATTGAAGAAATCATTAAAAATTATTTAAATCCTATCCAATAAAAATTTTTTAAATTCTTCAAAAGCTCTTTTTCTATGGGATATTTTACTCTTTTCTTCGGTAGTCATCTCTGCAAAAGTTCTTTCTTCCCCTTCAGGAATAAAAATACTATCATAAGCAAATCCATATCCTTTACTTCTTATTTCTTCTGAAACTTTTCCTCTTATAATACCTTTAAATAGTTTAACTCCATTTTCATCACAGTAACCAATAACAGTTTTAAAATAAGCGTTTCTATTATCTTTATCTTCCAACAATTTTAAAATTCCTTCATTACCTATAGTTTCCTGAACAAACTTTGAATATGTTCCAGGAAAACCATTTAAAGCTTCAACAAAAAACCCGCTATCTTCAACAATAACTGGCTTTTTTATTTTTTCATAAACATATTTTGCCCCAAATTCTGCAACTTCTTCTAATGTTCCCTGAATTTCAGGATATTCAATCTTTATCTGTTTAATCTCTATATTCTTTAAATCTTTTAAAATAATATTTGCTTCTTTAATTTTATTTGGATTTCCAGTAGCAAAATAGATTTTCATGCTCTCACCAAAATTTTATAAAGGTAATGTCCCCCCAGTTTAACACCCTCTCTCATCCTTAGCTCTGCCAGGTCAAGAGAGCTAACCCACTGGGGGGATATAAATACTCTAAAAAAAGAGCTATTTAATTATTTGCTAAATATATCTATTAATCTAAATTAGTCAATATTATCTTCTAAAATAAAAAATGGTGCAGGGGAGGGGATTTGAACCCCCGAACCCCTTCGGGACCGGATCTTAAGTCCGGCGCCTTTGGCCAGGCTTGGCGACCCCTGCACCGCAAGCGAATTATAGAATAGATGAACTCATATATATACTTTTCGGTTCTATGCAAAAAATAAACATATATTAATAACTTTTTCCATAATTACAAAAAACTATTTAAATAGGAAATGTATTTCCTCTGAGGTAAAGTATGAAAAAGTTAAAGAGAATGACTCTGATTTTATACAACTCTTATGATAAAACGAGGTGGCATGAAGCTCATAAGAGGGCTATTGCAAGAGCTGCTCCAATATGTTATGCGTTTGATTGCAACTTGGCTATAATGGACTTTCCGTGTGAGATGGAAGATATTTTAAATATAAAAACAACCATTGGTAATTCTGGAGAATATTTAGAAAAATTAATTGAAAAAAATAGATTTTTTATTGTTGATAAATTTCTTCCTCAATTTGGAATTCCAATTGCTTCAACATCTAAGCCAGATGAGAAAAAGGTTATAACTCCATTAGACACTGCCTATTTATTAAAGAAGAAACCCGTTGGGATATATGTTGGTTTAGGCAGACATGGATTGCCGAAGGATATAATGGAATCATGTACATACCATTTAGATATAACCGAAAAGAGAGTGTCTTTAGAAACTTGCACAGCCATTGGCTGTATTCCCGCTATCATACACACTCACACTAAATATCTCTGATATCTAAAAATAGTGATAGACCTGAGGATAAAAAATTTTATATACCTGCTCTATTTTTAAAATATTACCAATAACTGCAGGTGGAAGTATGAGTGTTAGTGTTATGGATGCAATAAAAGAGGTAAAGTTAGCTGAAGAGCAGGCAGTTAAGGAAATAGAAGAAGCAAAAAATAGAGCTGAGCAAATAAAGGCAGAAGCAATTGAAGAAGCAAAAAAACTCATTGCTGAAACTGAAGAAGAAGCAAAAAAACTTGTTGAAGAAATGATTAAAAAAGCTGAGGAAGAGGCTAAAAAAGAAGCTGAGAAGATTATTGAAGAGACAGAAAACGAGATTAAAGAGATTATATCAATTGCTAAGGTTAAGATACTCTCGTTGAAGTTATCAGAGATTCTTGAAATCTAAATTAACAAGGTGATTTTAGTGAGACCTGTAAGAATGAAGAAGTTAAAAGCGGTGATATTGGATGAAAAAATTGATAATGTTGTAAGAAGTCTACATGAAGCAGGAATTGTTGAACTTTGTGATTTATCTGAAAAATTGGAAGATTTGGAATGGAAGACATTGTTGTCACAATCATCATCAGCTGATTATGTTAGAAATGTTACATCATTGATGATAAAGGCTAGTAGAGTATTAGATATGTTTTCAAGTGTTAGCCAGAAAGAGACAAGTATAAAAGATATTTTGAATCCAAAACCTATTGAAAAGAAGAAAGTTTCTTTCAACTCTTACAAAGAAGTTATTGAATATGCTGAAAAGGTATTAAGTGATATTAGCAAAGATGTTGATGAATCAGCTGAAAAATTATCAGAGTTAGATAACAAAAAATCTAAGTTATTGCAATTAAAAGAGCAAATATCTTACTTAAAAGGTTTAGAGTTTGACTTAAAATACCTTGGTTCTGGGGAGTATGTGTTTATTGGAGCTGGAAGTGTCCCTAAAGAAAAAGTTGCTGAATTAAAAGCAGAGCTTGATAAAGTAGCAGATGGATACATTGAAGTATTCACTGGAAATGAATTTGAAAAGGATAAAAAGATTAGAGTCCCAATTGTATTTGTTACATTGAAAGAGAAGCTTGAGAGTGTCTTATCAGAGATTAGAAAGTTCGAATTTGAGAGATATGATATAAGTGATGTGGAAGGGACACCAAGTGAAGCTTTATCAAAGATAGAGAGTGAATTAAAATCAATAGAATCAGAAAGAAATAGCTTAGTAGAGAAATTAAGAGCTTTAGCAGAAAAATGGGAGAAAGAGTTATTGGCTGTCTATGAACTCCTGAGTATAGAGAAGGCAAGAGGAGATGCATACTCACAATTTGGTAAAACAAATAGAACTTACTACATAGAGGCATGGGTTCCTGCAAGAGATGCTGAAAAAGCAAAGAATTTAATTGAGAATGCAGCAGATGGCTTTGCATTTGTTGAAATAAGTGAACCAGATGAACCTGAGGAGAAGATTCCAGTATTGTTAGATAATCCAAAGGCAATTAAACCATTTGAGATGCTTACAGAGATGTATGCACTACCAAAATACAATGAGGTAGACCCAACATTGTTGTTAGTTCCTGGTTTCTTGTTGTTCTATGGAATTATGCTAACAGATGCTGTTTATGGTTTATTGCTAACTATAGTTGGTTTATGGACGTGGAAAAAAATGGGTAAAGTTAGTGAAGGAGCTAATAAGCTTGGTTATATATTAACATTAGCTGGAATCTCAACAATTATAATGGGTATTATAACAGGAGGTTACTTGGGAGATTTCTTGCTACAATTCTTAAATATAAATCTCTATGACTATGGATTAGCTTTGGTTAATCCATTAGGGGAAAGTAAATACATTCCAAACGGTCCAATAGCAATATTAGGATTTTCTATAGTTGTTGGTATCTTACATTTACTAATTGGGTTGATAGTTGGATTTATGGAAAATATGAAAAAAGGTAATAAGGAGGAGGCAATATTCAATCAAGGTATTTGGATATTCTTAATATTGGCATTGATAGTTGGAATCATATTCCCAATAAGTCCAATATATGGAATATCAGTAATAATATGGGGAGCTGTAGCTGTTGTTATAATACTTTGTGCATTTAAGGGATTCAAAGAAAATGGAATCATGGGAGCTGGTTTAGGAGCTATGGATATAACAGGATTCTTAGGAAACGTGTTGTCTTACGCAAGATTGTTAGCTCTCTGTTTGGCTACTGGAGGTTTAGCAATGGCAGTAAACATTATGGCTAAGATTGTTGGAGAATCCATTCCAGTAGTTGGAATAATAATTGCTCTGCTCATACTATTGGTAGGGCATGCATTCAATTTCGTAATGAATGGATTAGGAGCGTTTATACACTCTCTAAGATTGCACTATGTGGAGTTCTTCAGTCAGTTCTATGAAGGTGGAGGTAAAAAGTTTAGTCCATTTAAGGCAAATAGGGAATATACCACCGCTTAATTCCTTTTAAGATTATTTAAATCTTTCTAATATCTGATATAACATAGGACTTTCGCAGTTTATATATTTAATGAGGAACTTTGACACCTATAGGTGTCTATATTCAATAAAAAAATTTATTCCTGCGAAAGTCCTATGACAATAAAATATAAAAACAAAAAATACAACTTAAAACTTAATAAAATTGAGGTGATATTGTATGGTAGACCCTTTAATCTTAGGAGCTATTGGTGCAGGTTTAGCAGTAGGTATTGCTGGTTTAGGTTCAGGAATTGGGGCAGGAATTACAGGAGCTAGTGGAGCGGGAGTTGTTGCAGAAGACCCTAATAAGTTCGGTACAGCTATTGTTTTCCAAGCACTTCCACAGACACAGGGTTTGTATGGATTCTTAGTAGCAATCCTTATCTTGTTTGTATTTAAGACTGCTTCACCTTGGGCAATGTTTGCAGCTGGTTTGGCAGCTGGTTTAGCAGGTTTATCAGCTATTGGTCAGGGAATAGCTGCTTCAGCAGGTTTAGGAGCTGTTGCTGAAGACAACAGCATATTCGGTAAAGCAATGGTTTTCTCTGTCCTTCCAGAGACCCAGGCTATCTATGGTTTGTTAATCGCTATCTTGTTGTTGGTTGGTGTCTTTAGCGGTCCAGGTTCAACAGAGATAGCTGCTTTAGGGGCAGGGTTTGCAGTTGGGTTTGCTGGTCTCTCTGGTATTGGGCAGGGTATTACTGCTGCAGGAGCTATTGGAGCTACTGCAAGGGACCCAGAAGCAATGGGTAAAGGATTGGTTTTAGCGGTTATGCCAGAGACATTCGCTATCTTTGGTTTGTTGATAGCAATCTTAATCATGCTCATGGTCTAAATTAGCTAAATCCTTTTTTGAACTTTATAAAAAATTTTTAAATTTAATCTTAACAGGTGAAATTGATGGGAGTTGATAAAATAAAATCAAAGATATTGGAAGATGCTAAAGCAGAGGCTAATAAAATAATTGCACAGGCAGAGGAAGAAAAAGCTAAAATCTTAGAGAAAGCAAGGGAAGAAGCAGAGAAAAGAAAAGCAGAGATATTAAAGAAAGGAGAAAAAGAAGCAGAAATGACTAAGAGTAGAATTATTTCAGAGGCAAAATTAGAAGCAAAGAAAAAGTTATTGGAAGCTAAAGAAGAGATTATGGATAAGGCAATAGAAAAATTAAAAGAAGAGCTTGTTAAATTGCCTGAACAACCAGAGTATAAAGATAAGTTAATAAACTTAATAAGAGATGGAGCTGTCTCATTAGGAGGAGGAGAATTGGTTGTAAGACTAAATAAAAGAGATATGGAAATTATTGATGATGCAACTTTGTGGTATTTAGAAAAAGAAGTTGAAAACATGACAAAAAAAGTAACTGTACTGAAAAAGGGGGAACCTGTAGATATTACTGGAGGATGTATAATAGAAACTATTGATGGATTAAAATCATTAGACAACAGCTTAGAAGCGATATTTAATAGAAACTTGAATGTAATTAGGGCGAGAATCACAGAGAAGTTATTCTAAAGGTGATGCCTAATGGCGATAAACATAGAGACTTTATTAAATTTAAAAACATTATATTCAACATTAATGACATATTTCGATAATCCTTTAACATTGCTCATTGTTATAGCAACTGTCATCATTGTTCTTATTGTAATTGTATGGATTACAAAGATGGTTATTGATTTAGCTCCTTACGCTTATGTCAATGCGAGAATAAGAAGTAGAGAAGCAAGATTACTTGATGATGCCAAGTTAAATGAATTAATTGAATCTGGGAGCTTAGAGGAGTTAGTTGGATTGTTAGAAGATACTGATTATGGGCAGTATGTTGCAGAGGTTATGAATGAATTAAAAGATCCTGTTGCTGTTGAAAAGGCATTAGACATGTATTTAGCTGACTTGTATGCTTTAATATTCAGAATATCACCAGATGGTGCAAAGAAAGTTTTAAAGGTCTTTGCTAAGAAGTTTGACATTAAAAATATAAAAACATTAATAAGAGCTAAGTTTGTAGGTTTAAATGCTGAAGAAACATACAGCTTATTAATTCCATTAGGAAACATACCAGTCGAAAAATTAAAAGAGCTTAGTGAAGTTAAAACAGTTGAGGAAGTTGTTAGAGGTTTAGATGGAACAGAATACTTTAAGGTATTGCAAGAGGAACTGTCAAACTATGAACAAACATCTAACATAATAGGATTTGAGTTGGCATTAGATAAATACTACTTAGATAGCTTAAGAAAAACAATAATGACTGAAGGTAAGGAAGAGGACTTATTTAGAGAATTTGTAGGGACATTAATTGATGTAGAAAACTTAAAAGTTATATTAAAAGGTAAAGCAGATGGTTTGTCAGCAGATGAGCTCAGTAAATATGTTACTCTAACTGGCTATGAGTTGGCAGATTGGAAGTTAAAAGATTTAATGAGTGCTGGTGGAATAGAGGGAGTTTTAAGCGGTTTAGAAGGAACAAGCTATGCTGAAGTTTTATCTGAAGCTATGGAAGAATTTGAAAAAACCAAATCAATTTATGCATTTGAAAAGGCATTGGATAAATTTGTATTAGAAAAAGGTAAGAAGTTATCAACAAGAAAACCATTTGGTGTAGGTCCAATTATTGGTTTAATTGTTAGCAAAGAGCTTGAAGTTAAAAACCTTAAGGCAATAATAAAAGGTAAAATAGAAAACTTAAAGCCAGAAGAAATAAGAAGCTTGCTTATATCTTTATAGGTGAGGTAAATGAAAATAGGTGTTGTTGGCGATAGAGAAACAGCCATTGGTTTCAGATTGGCTGGTTTAACTGATGTTTATGAAGTTAAAAATGATGAAGAAGCAGTTAAAGCAGTCAATGAGCTTGCAAACAATGAAAATATTGCATTTATAATTATCACAGAAAGGATTGCTGAAAGTATAAAAGATAAAATAAAAAATATAGATAAGGTTATTGTTGAAATTCCAGATAAGCATGGTAAACTTGATAGAATAGACCCAGTTAAAGAGTTAATAAGAAAAGCAGTAGGAGTTTCAATGAAATAATCTAAATAACAAATTTAATAACTTATAAATAATACTTTAAATCTTAATGTTGGATAAAACATAGACTGTGAGGTAGAGAGTATGCCAGTTGTTGGTAAGATTATCAAAATTGCTGGACCTGTTGTAGTTGCAGAAGGAATGAAAGGAGCTCAGATGTATGAGGTCGTTAAGGTAGGAGAAGAGAAATTAACTGGAGAAATCATTCAGTTGCAAGATGATAGGGCAGTTATTCAGGTTTATGAGGAGACTTCTGGAATTAAGCCAGGAGAGCCAGTTGTTGGGACTGGTGCTCCATTATCAGTTGAATTGGGTCCAGGAATGTTAAGAGCGATGTATGATGGTATTCAAAGACCTTTGACAGCAATTGAAGAGAAAACTGGTTCAATCTTTATCCCAAGAGGTGTTGATGTCCCTGCACTATCAAGAGATATAAAATGGGAATTTAAGCCAGTTGTAAATGAAGGAGATTATGTTGAAGAAGGAGACATCATTGGTACTGTTGATGAAACCCCTTCAATAGTTCACAAAATCTTAGTACCTGTTGGAGTTAAAGGAAAAATTGTTGAAATAAAAGAAGGAAAATTCACTGTTGAAGAGACTGTTGCAGTTGTTGAATTAGAGAATGGAGAAAGAAAAGAATTAACAATGATGCAAAAATGGCCTGTAAGAAAAGGAAGACCATATAAAGAGAAGTTACCTCCAAAAATCCCAATGATTACAGGACAAAGAGTAGAGGATACATTCTTCACCTTAGCTAAGGGAGGAACAGCAGCAATTCCAGGTCCATTCGGTTCTGGAAAAACAGTTACTCAGCATCAATTAGCTAAGTGGAGTGATGCTGACGTTGTCGTTTATATTGGATGTGGAGAAAGAGGAAACGAGATGACAGAGGTTACTGAAGAATTCCCACACTTAGAGGATATTAAGACAGGAAACAAATTGATGGATAGAACTGTATTAATTGCAAACACATCAAACATGCCTGTCGCTGCAAGGGAAGCTTCTGTCTATACAGGAATTACAATTGCAGAGTACTTTAGAGATATGGGTTACGGGGTTTTATTAACAGCAGATTCAACATCAAGATGGGCAGAGGCAATGAGAGAGATTTCTGGTAGATTGGAAGAGATGCCAGGGGAAGAAGGATATCCAGCATACTTAGCTTCAAGATTGGCTCAGTTCTATGAAAGAGCTGGAAGAGTTATCTGTTTAGGAAAAGACAACAGAGAAGGATTCGTTTCAATTGTTGGGGCAGTTTCACCACCAGGAGGGGACTTCTCAGAACCAGTTACATCAAACACACTAAGAATTGTTAAGGTATTCTGGGCGTTAGATGCTAACTTAGCAAGAAGAAGACACTTCCCAGCTATTAACTGGTTGCAGAGTTATTCATTATATGTTGATGACGTTACAGAGTGGTGGAACACAAATACTGGACCAGATTGGAGACAGTTAAGAGATGAAGCAATGGGATTGTTGCAGAAAGAAGCAGAGTTGCAAGAGATTGTTCAGTTAGTCGGGCCAGATGCATTGCCAGATAGGGAGAGAGTTATCTTAGAAGTAGCAAGAATGCTAAGAGAAGATTTCTTACAGCAAGATGCATTTGATGAAGTAGATACATACTGCCCTCCAATGAAGCAATACTTAATGTTAAAGATAATTATGACATTCTACCAAGAGGCATTGAAAGCTGTTGAAAGAGGAGTTGACCCAGCTAAAATATTGAAAGTTTCAGTTAAGCAAGATATTGCAAGAATGAAATATATCCCACACGATGAATTCATAAATGTTAAATCAAAAGAGATTATGGAGAAAGTTAAGAATGAATTAGGTTCATTAAACTAAATTAGCTAATATCAATTAGCTAAAAACTAAATTTCCTTTTAAACTACATCCTATTTAACTTTACAAACTTTTTATTGAGGTGATGAAAGTGGCAGCAACTACATCAGCAATTGAGTACTCATCAGTTAAGAGTATCGCAGGGCCATTGTTAATTGTTGAAGGTGTTGAAGGAGCAGCTTATGGAGAGATTGTTGAAGTTATTACTCCAGATGGAGAGAAGAGAATGGGGCAAGTTTTAGAGGCAAGAGAAGGATTGGCAGTTGTTCAGGTATTTGAGGGGACAACTGGGTTGAGTACAAACCAAACAAAAGTAAGATTTACAGGAAAAACTGCTAAGATTGGAGTTTCAATGGAGATGCTTGGAAGAATATTTAATGGTAGAGGAAAACCAATTGATGGAGGACCAGAAATAGTTCCTGAGAAAGAGTTGGATATTAACGGTTACCCATTAAACCCAGTTTCAAGAAAGGTTCCAAGTGATTTCATCCAAACAGGTATTTCAACAATCGATGGAATGAACACATTAGTTAGAGGGCAGAAATTACCGATATTCTCAGGTTCTGGTTTGCCACACAACCAATTGGCAGCTCAGATTGCAAGACAGGCAAAGGTTAGAGGAGAAGGAGAGAAGTTCGCAGTAGTTTTCGCGGCAATGGGTATTACATCAGAGGAGGCTAACTTTTTCATGGAAGAGTTTAGAAAAACTGGAGCTTTAGAGAGAGCTGTTGTCTTCATTAACTTGGCAAACGACCCTGCAATTGAAAGAATCTTAACACCAAGAATTGCTTTAACTGTTGCTGAATACTTAGCTTATGAGAAAGATATGCACGTTCTCGTTATCCTAACAGATATGACAAACTACTGTGAGGCTTTAAGGGAGATATCAGCCGCAAGAAACGAGGTTCCAGGAAGAAGGGGTTACCCAGGTTACATGTATACTGACTTGGCAACTTTATACGAAAGAGCTGGTAGGGTTAAAGGAAGAGTTGGAACAATTACTCAAATTCCAATCTTAACAATGCCAGATGACGATATTACCCACCCAATCCCTGACTTAACTGGTTATATTACAGAGGGACAGATTGTTCTCTCAAGAGAATTGCACAGAAAGGGGATTTATCCACCAGTTGATGTCCTTCCATCATTATCAAGATTGGCTGGAAACGGACAAGGTCCAGGAAAAACAAGAGAAGACCACAAGAAAGTTATTAACCAGGCTTATGCTGCATATGCAGAAGGTAGAAGTTTAAGAGATTTAGTTGCTGTCGTTGGGGAAGAGGCATTGACAGATAGAGATAGAGCATACTTAAGATTTGCAGATGAGTTTGAAGATAAGTTTGTTAGACAAGGAAAAGATGAAGACAGAAGTATTGAAGAAACTCTTGACTTGTTGTGGGAGTTGTTAGCTATATTACCAGAAGAAGAGTTGAAAAGAGTTGATAGAGAATTAATTGAGAAATACCATCCAAAGTATAGAAAAAAATAAATAAATAGCTAAATTTCTTACTTTTTTATTTTTTATTAATTTTTATTCTTCTTCATACTCAACAGTCGCATTTTTTATATTAAACTCTTTACCTCCAGATAACTTCAACCTTATACTTTTACAATTTGGGCAGTATATTTCAAACTCATCTACTATCTCTGCCTCTCCTTCATATCCACAATCTAAGCATTTACATTTTGGTTTTATAAATTCAACATTAATTTTAGCATTCTCGCATATAGTTCCTTCTGCAATAACTTCAAATGCAAATTTTAACTGCTCAACATTAATAAATGTTAGTTCTCCAACTTCTAAGTTAATTTCACTAACTTTTTTTATCTTTTTTCCTTTATCTTCTTCTTTTTTTACACTATTTAGAATTGCCTCAAGCATAGCTGTGGCATAGGACAATTCATGCATATTTATCCCAGCCCTAATTCTTTAGTAATAATCTCCTTAACTTTCTCTTCCTTATTTTTTGGAGTAAATATTTTGAAATTAAAAACAGCTCTTATAACATCGTCTCCATCTATAACTCTACACTCTCCTAAATAAGCTCTTTGCTTGTCAAATCTAATATAAAATTTGTTATCCTCAACTCTTAAGTGTAAATCTTTTTTCAATTTGTTTAAATTTCTTTCATCTGATTTTATCAAATCTATAACATGTTTAAATATCTTCTTAGCTTCTTTTCCTTCAACATTAATATTGATAATCTTTATAGGATTTCCAAAATAACCTTGAGTTTCAACAACTTCTAAGTTTATTTTCTCCTCATCAACATCTTGTGGAATAATAAACTCTATAGCCTCTAAAACTTTATCTTCATCTTCTGTAGCATGTACTATTGCACTAATTTTTATAGAATTTAGCATAATAACACCTTTTCTAAATTATAGTTTTGTGCAATAAAAATTGCATATCCATAAAATAAGAATTTATTAAGAATTTCCAATTAACAATTATAAAAAAAGAACTATAAAAATTTATTTAGCTAAAATGATTTCAATTGTTGAGACATTAACTTCTCTCCCATCTGGGTTTTTTACCTTGTCTGTCCCTATTTCTATTTTCTTAACTTTTATGTCTTTTATAAATCTGTTTCTTATCATCTCTGCAACATCCACTGCTTTATTAATAGCCTTTCCTCTTGCTTTTATTATCACTTCATCGTTACTTGTTAACTGTGTTAGAACTGCTACGACGTAGTTCATCACTGGCTTTTTCCCTATTAACACTACATTATCCATACTCTCAACCTATCTGATATCTGTTGTATAAATGCATATAAAATTAACTCCATTACCTATTTATATTTTTCATCGAAACTTTTAGAACCATAGGGCTTCGCCCTATTGGTATACCCAAAATTTACACCTCTGCCAAAGGCAGAGGTGTTAGGGAGTATAGCAATAGAGGGTTTCCCTCTATGCTTTTAGAAAAAGGTTCATCAAAATTATTGGATATGCTATATTAAATTTTGGAATAAAAGTGTTTCCCTTTATAGTTTTTCATCCAATTAACAACTCTCTTTATCCCTTCTTTCAAATCAACCTCTGGCTCCCAACCTAATGACTTTGCTTTATCTATATTTAAATAAATTCTATAAACCTCTCCTTCTCTTGGTTTATCATATATTGCATTTCCTTTAAACCCAATTTCATTTTTTATTATATTAAATAATTCATTTACTGATGTCTCATTTCCAGTTCCTATATTAACAATTTCATTTTTCCAATTTAGTGCCATAATATTTGCTTTTGCAACATCTCCAACATAGACAAAATCTCTTGTTTGGTTACCATCTCCAAAAATAATTGGGTTTTGATTTTTTAACATCTTGTCAATAAATATGCTTATAACTCCAGCCTCTCCTTTTGGGTCCTGCCTCTCACCAAAAACATTTGAGTATCTTAAAATTGCATATTCAATCCCATAGAGGCGATTATATAGCTTTATATATTCCTCTCCAACATATTTGCTTAGTCCATAAGGGGATAGTGGGTTTATTGGATGATTTTCATCTACTGGGAGATAGTTTGGTTCTCCATAAACCGCTCCTCCAGATGATGAAAATATAATTTTATTTATGTCATACTTTCTCATAAACTCTAAGATATTTATTGTCCCTAAAATGTTGATATCTCCATCATATATTGGATTTTCAACAGAGCTTCTAACATTTATCTGAGCTGCTTGATGAATAACAACTTCGACATCTTTAAAATTAATCTTTTCATCTAAATCTTTATCCCTAATATCTGCATTTACAAACTCTGCCATTGGATTTATATTATTTTTATTTCCTGTAGTTAAATTGTCTAAAATAGTTACATCATAATTATTTTCAATGAGCTTATCTACAATATGGCTACCAATAAAACCTGCTCCTCCAGTAACTAATATCATTATTTCACCAAAAATTAATTAAAAAAATTAAATATTGCTCTTTAGTTTATTAGCTTATTATAGGACTTTCGTAGGAATAAATATAATAAGGCATCATAAATACCTTATTAAATACATAAACTGCGAAAGTCATATTAAATTAACTTAATGATTCGATTAATTTTTTTCCAGCCTCTTCCATTGATGTTTCATAAGGAATTCCATGTTCTTCTAAAATTTTTCTACCGATTTCCTCATTAGTTCCCATCATTCTAACAGCAAACTTTACGTTTGGATGTTCTTTTAAAACCTCAACTATTCCCTTGGCAACTTCATCACATCTTGTAATTCCTCCTAAGATATTGATAAATATACCTTTAACATTTTTATTCTCTAAAACTTTTCTTAAAGCTAATTTTACTGTTTCAGTATCAGCTCCTCCACCAATGTCTAAGAAGCAAGCTGGTTTTCTGCCGAGGTTGTTAATTACATCCATACTTGCTAATGTTAAACCAGCCCCATTACCTATAACAGCTACATCTCCATCTAATTCAACATACGCAAATGGCAATTTTTCTTTGTTTTTATATTCTTCAAATATCTCATAATTATGTCTAAATGCTGCATCATCATCTAAATGAAGGACAGCATCAGCGGCATAGACATTTCCATCCTTAGTTATAACTAAAGGATTTATTTCAACCATTGTTGCATCTAAATCTTTAAAGATTTTGTATAATTTATAAATTACATCAGCAACCTTTCCTATCTCATTACTTGGTAACTTAGCATCTTTAACTATCCATCTCGCTATATATGGTAGGAAAGGTTTTTTAACATCAATGTGATACTTTATAATCTTTTCTGGCTCTCTTTCTGCAACTTCTTCAATATCTACTCCTCCTTTAGTTGAGAAAATAACTAACGGTTTTTTAGCATCTCTATCAATAATAATTGATATATAGTATTCTTTCTCTATTGGTAATTTTTCTTCAACTAAAATTTTTTCTACTTTTTCTCCTTTAATTTCTTTGTTAAACAATTCTTCAGCCTTTTTTATAAATTCTTCTTTGTTTGATGCGAATAAAATCCCTCCTGCTTTTCCTCTTCCACCAACTAAAACCTGAGCTTTTAAAACAACTTCTTTATCAACATTTATGCTGTTTAAATCATCTCCTTTATTTATTAAAAAACTTTCTGGAACAGGTATTCCATACTCTTTAAATATTTTCTTTGCCTCATATTCATGTAGTTTCATTTTACCACCTTAAATATTATCTTATATACAAAAAGTTTTATTACAAACAACCATATAAAAACTTGGTGATACCTAATGGAGATTCCAAAAACTCATCCAAGGTATGAATCTTTAATGAAGAGAGAAAAAGTTATTGAAGCATTAGATAAAGGGATTTTAGCTAAAGCTGGGCTAATAGCTCATGGTAGAGGAGAGACATTTGACTATTTAATTGGGGAAAAAACAACACCAATAGCATTGGAGGCAATAAAAGCTGCTTCTGCTTTATTAGTTTTAGCTGAAAATCCAGTAATAAGTGTTAATGGAAACACAGTAGCTTTAGCAATAGATGAAGTTGTTGAGCTTGCAAAAGAGCTGAATGGAAAGATAGAGGTTAATTTATTTTATAGAACTAAAGAGAGAGAGTTGGCTATAAAAAAAGAATTTGAAGAGAAATTTAGAGAGGATATAGAGACAGGAAAGATAAAAATTTTGGGTATTGATGATGCCAATAAAAGAATTCCAAACTTGGATAGTTTAAGGGGAAAGGTTTCAGAAGAAGGAATATTTAGTGCGGATGTTGTTTTAGTTCCATTAGAAGATGGAGATAGAGCAGAAGCTTTAGTTAATATGGGAAAAAAGGTCATAGCTATTGATTTAAATCCATTATCAAGAACTGCAAGAAAATCCACTATAACAATAGTTGATGAATTAACAAGAGCTCTACCTCTATTAATCAAATATGTTAGAGAATTTAAAAATAAAGATGAGGAAGAACTTTTAAAAATCATTGATGGTTTTGACAATATGAAGAATTTAAAGGAGATGATTGATTACATTGCTGAAAGATTGAAAAATTTGAGTTTAGAGGAGTTATAATAAAATATTATTTATTTTCTTATAGCGAAAGCTATAGCGAAGGCAATTCCTACGATACCAAAGACGATTATTCCTATAATTATTATTAAGTATTCTGGATTTTTATAGAATATACTTACTAAACTTTCTTTATTTTCAGTTTGTTGTTGTGTAATAGTTTCTTTTGGTTGTTCTTCTTTTTCAACACCTATTATTTCTATAGGTTTGGTAAATGTTACCTCTCGGTAATTTTCTTTGTCTCCTTCAGGGTAGTAATATACTTTTCCATAAACTAAATATTTTCCTGGGTTATCATCTAAACACGTTATGTAGAGTGTTAGTGTTTTTGAAACTCCGGGTTTTGCTATGAATTTTGTAGTGTAGTATCCTCCACCACCTATTACATTACCTCCCTCTACTGCAAGATTTGAAGGTACTTTTACTATTAAATCTCCCTCTAATGCTATACTATTAACATCTGGATTTTGGATAGTTAATTCAATTATTCCCTGCTCTCCTGGTTTTATTTTATCTTTTACCATGTGTAATACAACAGTTGGAGGTTCTATGAACTTACCTCCAAATGTTGGATCTTGCTGTTTAGTTTGTTCTTTTTCTAATGTTATGTGTAATACATACTCTTTATTTGATTCTGTAGTTAGAGTGTATGTATATAATTTATATCCTTCTTTATAAACCTCAATTTGATATGTATCAGGTTCTAATTCTATTTTAGCTGGTGTTTTTCCATAATATTTCCCATTTATGTAAATCTCCGCTCCTGTCGGTTCTGAATCTATATTTATTACAGACAGTCCTTCAACTTCTGATTCTTTTATATTAATTTCTACATTGTTAGTTGTATTTTCTTCCTGCTGAGTATTTACTTGATTAAACTCATTAGTTATATTATTTTCATTTTCATTATTATTAGGTTTATTATATATTGAATATATAGAGGTAGTCAGTAATCCTACGTCTTCAGCAAGTTTTTTAATTTCGTCATCACTTAAGACTCTGTTATAAATTCTAAGTTCATCTATAGCTCCTTTATATTTATGATTGGTTGAACCTCCCCCATCACAGTATGCACCTATAGTTGGATTATATTTACCTCCATAATATGTTACAGGATCAAATAAAAGTTCGTATGGTATTTTTGTTTTATTAACTAAAATTCCATTTATGTACAGCTTTATAACTCCTTCATCTTTTGAATAGGTCCCTACAACATGGTACCATCTATTTAGTTCGGGAAGACTTGCTGAAACTTTCCACCATTTTTTATCTTCAAGTTTTACATTAAAGGAAACTGTATTTTCTCTAAGACTAAGTGCAAATTCTCCATCACTTCCATCATAAAAGATCTCAGAAAAGTCATTATTACTTTGCTCTTCTGGTTTTATAACTGCTGAAACTGTTACAGCATCCCAAACTTTTCCTGTTAATGTATCTCCAAGATGAACATAACTTTGTCCATCAAATTCTAATGCATTACCCTTAACACCTTCAACGACTTTTGGATTACCGTATATTACTCCATTGTGACCATTTCCACTATCATCTACTAATATATTTCCGTTAATATTATCAAAACTATAGTATGCTACCAACCCATTCTCTACCTGCTCTCCCCATACTCCTCCAGCAAATAGTAAAGTTAATGCAAGTAGTAAAACATATTTCCCCACTTTCATCTTTTATCACCATTTACTTTACAATTTTAAACTATTTTGTGTTTATATTCACTATCATTAATTATTTCAAAAATAGACCCATATATATAATTTACTATTTAGTATTTGACTACAAAGCAAAAATTTTCTCATTAATCATTATTTAAAAACTATGAGACTATATTTACTGGAAATAAAGTGTACCTATCTTCATAATCCTCTATATATCAACAGTTTAATTTTATAACTCAAATAGTATTAATAAAGTTATGAACTTACAATATATTTCGTTCATAATCTTTATATGCCTATTAACATTAATTTGAAATCTAAACTTACAATTTAATTGGGATATACATGAGGATTGTTTGGTGTATTACAGGAGCTGGGCATTTATTAAGAGAGAGCTTTCAAGTAATGAAAAAATTGAAGGAAGAGATTGAAGATTTAAAAGTAACTACTTTAGTATCAAGAGCAGGAGAGGAAGTAGTAAAGATGTATGGTTTATTTGGGGAGTTATACAATATCTCTAATGGAAATTATTATGAAGAGTTAATTTTAGAGAGAGAGCATCCTCATTCATCTCCAATTACTGGAAGATTAAGCTTAGGAAAATATGATTATTTAATATCCACTCCAACATCTGGAAATACGGTTGCTAAGGTAGTTAATGGTATAGCCGACAGTTTAGTAACTAATGCAATTGCACAGGCGGGAAAAGGTTTCGTTAAATCAATAATTGTTCCAGTTGATTACAAAGAGGGAATTGTAACTACAAAACTTCCATACTCAATAGATAGAGAAAAATGCAAACTATGTTTAAAATGCATAAAAGTTTGTCCTAATGGAGCTATAATTAAAAGAGATAACTTTGTTGAAATCTACTTACCAAAATGTGTAGGTTGTGGAAATTGTAAAGAAATCTGCCATTATAATGCAATAATTGAAGGAAAAGAAATTAAAATGAGAGTTAGAAAAATAGACGCCAAAAATACTAAAAAATTAAAAGAATTAGAAGATGTAATTGTACTAAAGCATCCTTATGAAATTTTAGACTTTTTTGGAATTAATAAATAAAAATTAATTTTACGAGGGATTTTTATGGAATTTACAATAAAAGCTAAGGGACATAAAAATGTCTCAGCAACTCATAAAACAACCTTAGAGATTACAAAAGAAAACTATCTAACTCCTACTGGACATTGCATTATAGGAATAGAGGCAGATAAATCTATGGCTGATTTTAGTGAAGAGTTTAGAGAAAAACTTAGAAATGCTAAAAAAATAATTGTAGAGATTGAAGTTGAAGGAATAAAAGAGGTTATAGTTGGAGAAGGGCACAAAGATTTAATTTTAAACCATCCAACAGACATTGTTATTAGAAAGAGTAATTATATATGTCCAAGAACGTTAATGATTAATGCAAATAAATCAGCAAAAGATATTAATAGAGAAATAGTAAAAAAATTAAAAGAAGGGAAAGAGTTAATTTTTAAAATAATTGTCTGAAGGTGAAAAGATGAAAATAAAAGTTGGTGTCTTAGGAGCTACTGGAAGCGTGGGGCAGAGATTCGTTCAATTATTGGCAGAGCATCCTATGTTTGAATTAACTGCCTTAGCAGCATCAGAGAGAAGTGCTGGGAAAAAGTATAAAGATGCATGCTACTGGTTCCAAGATAGAGATATTCCTGAAAATGTAAAGGATATGACAGTTATACCAACAGACCCTAAGCATGAAGCATTTGAAGATGTTGATATCGTCTTCTCAGCTTTACCATCAGATTTAGCTAAAAAGTTTGAACCAGAATTTGCTAAAGAAGGAAAATTAGTTTTCTCTAATGCATCAGCTTATAGAATGGAAGATGATGTACCTCTTGTTATCCCAGAAGTTAATGCAGACCATCTCGCTTTAATAGAGATTCAGAGGGAAAAGAGAGGATGGGATGGAGCTATAATAACAAACCCTAACTGTTCAACAATCTGTGCTGTTATAACTCTAAAACCAATAATGGACAAATTTGGTTTAGATTCAGTAATTATAACTACATTACAGGCAGTTAGTGGAGCAGGTTATAATGGCGTTCCTTCAATGGCAATCTTAGATAATTTAATTCCATTTATTAAAAATGAAGAAGAAAAAATGCAAACAGAGAGTTTAAAGTTGTTAGGAACTTTAAAAGATGGAAAAGTTGAATTTGCTAACTTTAAGTTAAGTGCTTCATGTAACAGAGTGCCAGTTATTGATGGGCATACTGAAAGCATATTTGTCAAAACAATTGAAGGAGCTGAGCCAGAGGAAATAAAAGAGGCTATGGATAAATTTGACCCATTAAAAGATTTAAACCTCCCAACTTATGCTAAACCAATTGTTATTAGGGAAGAGATAGATAGACCTCAACCAAGATTAGATAGAAATGAAGGTAATGGAATGAGTATTGTTGTTGGTAGAATCAGAAAAGACCCAATATTTGATGTAAAATATACAGCATTAGAGCATAACACAATTAGAGGGGCTGCTGGAGCGAGTGTATTAAATGCTGAATACTTTGTTAAAAAGTATTTATAAATTTGTGTTTATTCTCTTTCCAATATCTTTTCAAAATTAATTTCTGTTGGATACTCTCCAGTTACGCAAGCTAAACACAAATCTTTTCTACCTATTGCTTTAATCAAACCTTCCAATGACAAATATCCAATAGAATCAACTCCAATGGCTTTTCCAATCTCTTCTTCTGTTTTGTTTGAAGCAATAAGCTCCTTTTTGGTAGCCATATCTATACCATAATAGCAAGGAGATATAATTTTAGGACTGCCTATTCTTAAATGCACTTCCTTAGCTCCAGCTTTTCTAACCATATTTACAATTCTTCTTGAAGTAGTTCCTCTAACAATACTATCATCAACTAAAACTACTCTCTTTCCTTCTAAAACACTTTTTACTGGGCTTAATTTTAATCTAACAGCCAATTCTCTCTCATTTTGAGAAGGCAAAATAAAAGTTCTTCCGACATATCTATTTTTTATTAAACCTTCATAATAAGGAATTCCTGATTCCTCAGAAAACCCTAAAGCAAATGCAACTCCTGAATCAGGGATTGGAGATACTACATCAGCATCTACTGGATGTTCTTTAGCCAAAATTTTTCCAATCCTCTTTCTAACCTTATAGACGCTGATACCATCAATTGTTGAGTCAGGTCTTGCAAAATACACATACTCAAACATACACGTTGTAGCTCCTTTATATATTGAAGGCATATCATTATTCACAGGATTGTATTCAGAAACATCATAATCCAATTTGTGAGATATCATTTCTCCATTTTTAATCTCTATAATCTCTCCTGGCTCAATATCTTTAACAAATTCAGCATCTAAGGTAGTTAATGCACAATCCTCAGATGATATGTAGATATTGCTATCATCTCTTCCAATACACAATGGTTTAAATCCCCAAGGGTCTCTAACAGCAATTAAAGAATCATTAAACATTATTAAAAGTGAATAAGCTCCAACAAGTTTTCTTAGTGTATTTTTTATTGCTTCAATCTTATCAGATGTTTTTAACAACTCTCTAACTAAAAGTTGAGCTATAACTTCAGAATCGGTTGAGGAGGTAAATATATGCCCTTTCATCTCTAATTCTCTTCTTAATTCATTTGAATTTACTAAATCTCCATTATGGGCTATAGCTATATTGCCAAATGAACTTTTAACAACAAACGGCTGACAGTTTTCAACAGCCTTTCCTCCAGTAGTTGAATATCTTACATGTCCAATTCCTATATATCCAAATAAATTTTGCAATGTCTCATTTTTAAAGACATCTGTAACCAATCCAATATTCTTATAGTAGTGTATGTTTTTTCCATCACTTGTAGCAATTCCAGCACCTTCTTGCCCTCTATGTTGTAAAGCAAACAATCCATAATAAATTCTCTTAGCTACATTTAGTTTTTCATAAGAGTAGACACCAAATATCCCACACATATTAAAACCCTTTTTATTTTTGTTTTTTAATTTAGTAAATATAGGACTTTCACAGGAATAAATGTTTTAGGGCATCTAAATACAGAGAATATATAGACTGTGAAAGTCCTATAAATAAAAAGAAACTAAGAAAAAATTAAGAAAACTAAAAAGTTAAAATCTATACTCGATTTATTCTAATATAATGAGCTTATCGTTATATTTAACTACAGATTTACCTACAACTTTTTTTCCATTAACTTCTAAGCTATCTACAACTCTACCTATTATCTGAGCTGGGATATTATATTTATTGGCTATTTTTATAACTTTGTTAGCATCTTCTTCATCAACAATTACACAGAATCCAATACCCATATTAAATGTTCTAAACATCTCTTCATCTGGAACATTTCCTAATCTCTGGATTTCTTTAAATATTGGCAATGGTTCTGGAAGGTTGTCAATATAGTAAGTTACTTTATCATTCAACCTCTTAAGTTTTCTAAAGCTACCTCCAGTTATGTGGGCTAAACCTTTAACATTAATATCCTTATCTCTAACCATCTCTAAAACTGGCTTTACATAAATCCTTGTTGGTGTTAAAAGCTCTTCGGCAACGGTCTTTCCATAAGAGAGCTTGTCATTAATATCTAACTTAGCTATGTCAAAAAATACCTTCCTTGCTAAAGATAACCCATTGCTGTGTATTCCAGAGCTTCTTAATCCAACAATTACATCTCCTGGTTTAACATCTTTTCCACTTATAATTTCATCTTTTTTAACTATTGCTAAAACAGTCCCTGCCAGATCAATTCCTTTAATCATATCCGGGAGAGTAGCTGTTTCTCCACCAACAATGTTTATATTTGCCTCCTTAGCTCCTTCATTTAAGCCCTTTCCTATTTGCTCAGCTATCTCTTCAGTTATATGCCCAACTGCTAAGTAATCAACCAACGCTATTGGCTCTGCTCCAATGCATATGGCATCATTTACATTCATAGCTATCATGTCTATTCCAACTGTATCAAACTTATTAGCCATCTCTGCAACTATCATCTTACTTCCAACACCATCAGTAGATAAAACTAAATAATAATCTCCAAACTCAACAGCTCCTGCATAATGCAATCCTAACTCAGCAGGCTTTATATCTTCCCTTTTAAATGTTATCTGTGAAACTAATGCTTTAATTACTCTATCTTCATGTGATATATCTACTCCTGCATCTTTGTAAGTAACCATAATATCTCCTCAAATTATTTTTGTTTTAAGAGATTTTTTACCTTTTTAACAAAACATTATCTCCTACATCAACACCAATGTTCTCAGCAACTGGCTTACATTTTGCCTTCAATATATAATAAACTGGCTTATCTATCCTATCCTCATATTCTGTTAAACTTTCATAATTGCCCATTCCTTTTGCTATAATTAAATCAGCACTTTCAAACTCTTTTAAAAATTCTTCTGAACACTCTTCTAAAATAATTCCTATAATATCTGAGCCTGTTGTTATTACCTTAGCTATCTCATCAATCTTTGCTATTTTTGCATCCTCCAATGTAGCATCATTTAGAATCGGTTTTCCTTTAACTACTGCAACGATATTTTTATCATATTTTTTAATCTCTTCTATTAAAACCCTATCAAAAATAATCTCTCCAGCGTTATCACATATATATAAAATCTTTTTTATGTTTTTATCTTTTAAATCATTTAAAAGCTCTTTGCTATCATCTATCTTTAACTTCCCATTTAATGTATCTTCAATTAACTTTTCAATATTTATCCCTGTGCTGTAAGCCCCAAAGTCAATAACATTCCCTGCTATTGTTGCTAAAACCTTCTTTCTCAATCTCTCAATTTCATCTTCTATATTACTCATCTCTCTAACTTTATCTAAATACTGCAAAGCTATTTTGTTTGCTTTATCTTTTAAATTTTTATAAGGGTCGTTGTTATTGCTAATTTTCTTTAAATATCTATGAACTATAGTTCCCATCCATGCTGGAACTGCACTCTCACCATAAACATCTTTAATAACTTCCATAGTACTTTTTATTAATCTAAATTGCTCTTTCTCATCAGCGGTTATTTCATTGACAGCATCAACAACCTGCCTTATTATACATATAGCACATTCTGGCTTTAGTTTCATAATTATCCCTCCGCAATTTAATAGGACTTTCGTAGGAATAAATATATTATTTATGAATATAGACACCTAAAGGTGTCAAAGTTCCAAATTTAAATATTAAATTGAGAAAGTCCTATTATAAATAAATCATAAAACATCAAGAAATTTTGGCGATAGATATGACTAACCTCGAGATATTTAAAGAATTTCTATTAAACCTTATAAAGGATTATGGGTATTTTGGCATTTTCTTAGTAGGATTTTCTGAGCCAATATTTCAACCTTTTCCAACAGAGATATTTATTGCCGCTGGATTATTAGCTGGATTAGATTGGAAATTGGTTTGGATTATTTCAACAGTTGCATGCAACTTTGGGGCTGCAGTTACCTATAACCTTGCAATGAAGTATGGAAAAAAGTTAATGTTAAAATTATTTGAAAAGGAAAAAATAGAGAAAGGAACTATCTATTTAAAAAAGTGGGGAATTCTTGGTGTTATAGTTGTAAGCTTTACACCAATTCCTTTTGAGGTTATATGTTGGATTTGTGGTAGCTTTAAAATGCCATTTGGAGAATATATGATTGCAGTATTTTTAAGTAGGTTAATTAGGCATGGGATGGTTATTCTGCCGTTTGTTTTAAAAGACCACATCCATTTTTGATTAATACTATAAACAAAAAATTTCATAAACAGAATTTTATATTAAAAACTATTACCTATTTTTGGTGATGAAATATGTGTTTGGCTATTCCATGTAAAGTTGTTGAGATTATAGAGGAAGATGGAGAAAAATATGCAATAGCAGAATATAAAGGAGTCAAACAAAAGGCAAAATTAACACTCTTAGATAAAGAGGTTAAAATAGGTGATTATATATTAATCCACACTGGTTATGCTTTAGAAGTTTTAAGTGAAGAAGATGCTAAATTAAGTTTAGAAGCATGGGAAGAACTATTTAAAGCATTAGAAGAAATGGAACAATAAAAATTAGATTTTAAAAAGAATTGAAATTTTTTCTCTTTTTTTATTCTGGTTCAACTTTTACAGCTCCTGTTGGGCAGACATCTTCACAAACTCCACAATAAGTGCAATCCTCTTCTCTTGCAACAACTACTTTATCCCCATCAATTTCAAAAACTTCCATTGGGCAGTTATTTACACACTCTGCACACTCAGCTCCTTTACATAAATTGTAATCAATTGTTACAGCCATTATTACCACCTCTAACACTTAATAATGGATTTAAATTATGGTTTCTATTTTCAGTATAAATAATTATCGGAAAAAATGTTAAAAAAATAAAAAATTAAAACCTTCTAATATTTGGATTAACTATAGTTCTCTCTATATTCCAAACTTCATTTAGCACATTTGAAGAGAGGGCTGCTCTTAAAAAAGGAACTTTAAAACTAACAGCTACATGTGCAAATGATGAGTTGTTTCCAAATATTACTGGATAAAGCCCTTTGTCCATAATGTAATTTATATAATAATACGTCTCAGTTATTGTTCCCATCTCATAAGGGTAAATTTTAACAAAATCACTTTCTTCATAAATGCTATCTGTGCATAGGAATCCATCAAATTCTACAGGCTCTTCTACCTCTAAATAGTCAATTTGGGATAAATCTTTATCTTTAACATTCTCTTTTTTAGAGCTAAGTCCTAATAAAATATCTAAATCCTCATCTTCTTTGATTTCATCTATTAAATCTCTAATCTTTGAAATCTCATTAAATATATCTTTGCATGTGTATGCTCCATTAATATTTATAATGTCATAATCTTCTGATAAAATATCTGTAAGTTTTAAATACAAATTAACAATATCCTCTATAGATTCTGCCATAACTATTGGAATTAATTCATTGTTATTTTTATCAACCAATATTCCAGAGGCAACTATAGGCAAGTCAGTTGTTAAAGCCCCTCCTAAGAATTTAAACAAAGGAATATCTAAGCTGTTTGAAGCTGCTCTTGCTACGCTAATAGAAATTCCCATTGCTACAGTGGGATTATTAACTGATGTCTCACAAATTAATGTATCGATGAAATCAATATCTGTTGCTGGATATCCAATAAGTTCTGGGGCTATGACATTTTCAACATCCGCTATTGCTTCCTCTGGATTATTCACTTCAATGATGTCATAGCCAATAGATATGTTTGTCATTGTTGTAATCATTACCTTAATTTTAGCTCCTTTAAAAACTTCTTTTGCACTTATTTTTTCAATAATAACATTTGTCAATTACATCCACCCCAATTAAAAAATAATTATAATTTTATGCTTTTACAGGTCTTATCGGTTTTAATGGCATAGAAGCAAAGCTTCTATTGCTATACTACACAGCATGTTTTCACAACTTTAACTCCACTTTTTAGTTAAAACAGTTTATGCCTTCACAGGTCTTATCGGCTTTAATGGAACTTTTCCTTGTTTAATTTCTTCATATGCTATTTTTAATGAGGTATCACATTTTGTTTCTATTGTTGCATAAGCCCCATTTGATATCTGCAAACTTCTCGCCCCCAATATTCTTGCAATCTCAAATTTTGTTAATTTCAATCTCTCACCCCTAAAAATAATATAATATTGGAACTTTCGCAGGAATAAATGTTTATAAGGAATATAGATGCTCTATCAATATATAAAATGCGAAAGACGTATAAAAATTAAATGGTGGGGCCGCCGGGACTTGAACCCGGGTCGCACGCCCCCCAAGCGCACAGGATGTCCAGGCTACCCCACGGCCCCATCTAAAAATTAATAATTTATAAAAGCTTTTCATCGTGAGCTATTATCTCGTCAATAATCTCTTTTCCATCCTCGCTTATTCTATAGGAGATAAACATCCTCCTACAGCAATATTTTTTAATTCCCAAATCATCTAAAACTTCTTTTGGACTCTCTCCTTTTAAAATTCTTTCTTTATACTCTTCAAAAACTTCAGCAATAACATTACCACAGGAAAAACATCTAATAGGAAACATCATATTTCTCACCCAAATAAAAAGAAAAAATAATATTTTTTCCAAAAAATAAAAATGGATTTATCTGTATGACTTTTGTCTCTTTGCTCTCGGCCCTTTTGTAGACCTACTTGGTTTGTGAGGCTCTGTTCTTCTTGCATCGCTAACTAATAATGTTCTATCGTAAGCTAAGAACTTATCTCTCAACTCTTTGCTACCTGTAAATTCAACAATTGCCTTACCAATAGCTGTTCTTGCAGCATCCATTTGTCCCATTACTCCTCCGCCTTTAACTGTAACATCAATATCCATTTGGCTAATAACTTCTTCTCCAGCTAATAAAATTGGTTCCATTAACTTCATTCTTTTATACTTAGGCTCAATTAACTCAATTGGTATTTTATTTATTCTTATTCTTCCCTTCCCTTCTCTTGCAACTGCTCTCGCAATGGCTCTCTTTCTTTTACCAACTGTTATGACGATTTTTCCCATTTAATCACCTCAGAACTTCGCTCCTAAGTGTTTGCTTAACTCAGCTAATGTTATATATTTGTTAGTGTTTAATTTGTGGCTTATTTTTTCATCAACTGTTAAGTTTTTAGGGTTTCCTACATAAACTTTAACTCTCTTAAATGCTTCTCTTCCTTTTGGTTTTTTGTATGGGAGCATTTTTCTGATAGTTCTTCTTAATATGTCATCTGGCCTTCTTGGGAATTTAGGTCCAAATCTTCTTGGGTTAGCAACGTTTTTCTTTTCCCTCTCTTCTTGGTAAGTTTTTATAATCCAATCTCTATTCCCAGTTATAACTACCTTCTCAGCATTTACTATAACAATTTCTTCTCCTCTCAAAACTCTCTTAGCTACTTCTGAAGCCAATCTTCCCAATATCGCTCCTTCAGCATCTATTACTGTCATTATTATCACCGTGTTTTATGCCATAATTTTTACATTTGAACCTTTTGGATTTCTTTTTATTAATTCTTCAATTGTTATTGCTTCTCCACCAGCTTCTTCAATCAATTTTTTAGCTGTTTCACTAAATGCAAATGCTGCAACAACAACCTTATGCTCTAACTTCCCAGCTCCTAAGACTTTACCAGGAACTAAAACGACATCTCCTTCTTTTGTGTATCTGTTTATCTTACTTAAGTTTACCTCAGCTCTTCTTCTTCTTGGTTTTGCTAACCTTCTTGCTATGTCCTTCCAAATCTTTGCCTGATTTTTATAACTTTCTTGCTTTAACATCTCAATTAACTTAATTAATCTTGGGTTTGTAGCTGTTATTTTTCTCATCGTCTCACCGTGTTTTCCTCCAAACCTTTTATAATTATTTAAGGTTTGATAGATAATATTAAAATGAAAGAATGTTTTGTTACTCAATTAATTCAAGCTGTTGTAAGAAACTTTCAGCTTTATTTTTTAGTATCTTAACAGCTTCTTCTAATATTTCTTCTGCTTCCATTTGTCCAAAAGTTTCAACAAAAAACTCAACTTCATCTTCAGCAATTTGTTTATAGACAGCATTGCATGGTTGCCATTTTGCATGAATCTTACCAATGCCAGGAATTGCTTCACATTCAATCTGTATTCTTTGCCCATTTCCTAATCTAACAATTGGGATGTTTTTGAAAGCAACTTCCCCATTATCAGATTTTAAATCTGATGAATAAACTGTGCAAGGTCCCTCTTTTTCTAAGGTGAATGTTATAACTTCATTCTCCAAAATTGGTTTTCCTTTAATGGGAATTAAACCTAATCTGTGTGCTAAAATCTCATCATCCATTGATGATGAGTTTTCGTATATATAGACATCTTCAATAGCATAGGTTGGGACTTCAGAAATCATGATTCTTCTAAGGGCATTAGAAAATGAAATTGGGGCTTTCAAAGAAAAAATAAATTCTTCCCCAATTCTTGTCTTTTTCTTCTCTTTGATTGTAATCAAAGATTATCACCTTATTTTTTGAACCTCTTCTTAGGTGTTGTTCCATCGTGTGGAACTGGTGTAACATCCTCAATTCTTCCAATTCTTAATCCAGCTCTTGCTAATGCTCTAATAGCAGCTTGAGCCCCAGGTCCAGGGTTTTTCTGCCCACTACCTCCTGGAGCTCTAACCTTTATGTGTATATTTTCAATTCCTCTCTCTTTTAAAATCTCTGCCAATTTGAAAGCTGCCTGCATTGCTGCGTAAGGAGAGCCCTCATCTCTCTGGTTTCTTGTAACCATACCTCCAGAAACTCTTGCAATTGTCTCTGCTCCTGTAATGTCTGTTGCATGGATTATTGTGTTGTTATATGATGAATATATATGAACTATTCCCCATTTTTCCTTTTTTTGTTCTGCCATAGTGTTTCACCTTTAATTTATATTTTTATTCTGTCTCTTGTGTCTGTGTTTCTTCTGAGACTAATCCAATGATTTTTGCTCTTTCTGGATGGTTTTCATCGTTGAATGGGGAGTTTTTAGCATAGCTGATTTTATCTTCTTCTTCAACAGTTACCATGTAGCTTGGAGCAGTAACGACTCTGCCATTAACTGCTATATGTCCATGAACTATTAACTGTCTTGCTTGTCTTGGTGTTCTTGCTAATCCTTTTCTAAATACAAGTGTTTGTAATCTTCTTTCTAAGATGTCCTCAACAGTTAATGATAAGACATCATCAAGTGTAGGGTTTTCAATTTTTAAAATACCATATTTTTTCAATACGTTAAATAACTGAACAGCCTCTTTAGCCCCTTGCTCTGTTCTATCGCTGATTAATCTTCTTGCCTGTCTTCTGTATTTTCTTAAAATTGTCTCTGCTTTCCAAACTTCTCTCTTTCTTCTTAAACCATACTTCCTACATAATTCTTTTTCTCTTTCAATTCTCTCTTTAATCCATGGATGGTTTGGTGTTTCATATGTCTTTTTAAATCTTCTCCTTGGATCTCCCATCTAATCACCTTCAATAATTTTTTAACTGTTGTATTAAGTGTTTTATCTAATAATTTATTTCTTTCTTCTTGAAACTCCAACTGTTTGTCCTCTTCTAAATGTACTTCTTGTTCTCTGTCCTCTACATGGTAATCCAAGTTCGTGTCTAATTCCTCTATAACATCTGATTCTCTTCAATCTGTTGATGTCTTCTTGTTTTATAATCATTAAGTCACTTTCAATAACGTGTTTATCTTCCCCAGTAACATAATCTTTTCTTCTATTAAACATCCATGATGGAATTCCAAATTTAGCAGGGTCTGCTAATATCTCTTCAATTTTCTTAACTTCTTCATCTGTTAGGTAACCAGCTAATTTGTTAGGGTCTAATTTGGCAACTCTTACAATAGCTCTTGCCATTGCCTCTCCAACACCATAGATATCTTGGAGAGCCATTATTAACTTCTTATTTCCGTCTAAATCTGTCCTTGAAACTCTAATTAAGTATTTAAATTCAGAATTTTGCATATTCTCGGTCAAGGTTGCACCTCCATAATTCGTGTTTTATAATAATTATATTAAAAAAATAAAAAAATAAGTGGCGCGGAGGGGGGGATTTGAACCCCCGCGGGGCAAAGCCCCATGGGATCTCCAGTCCCACGCCGTAGCCGGGCTTGGCTACCTCCGCTCTAAAACGTGTTTCATCTTTCCATATACTCAACGTTATGATTAATTGTAGGTATAGTTATATATTATTTTCGGTTTTAACATGTTTGATATCAACTACAAATTTATAAATATATTGATTAAGTAGAATTATGTGGCATATAAAATTTAGGCAATAAAGATTATCCGATGAGTCATATAATTTTAGAAAAGCTAATTATAACCTCTAATTACTTTGAAATTTATATATTTATATATTACTAAAATATTTATAATGCTAAAGAAGGTTCATAATTACTTGCATTCATCTAAAAGTCCTAATTTAAAAATTTTATGAGGATGGCATTATGTCAGTAAAAGTCTCTGAATATATGACAAAAAAGGTTGTTACAGTTTCAAAGGATAATACTGTTAAGGATGTTATTAAATTACTGAAAGAGACAGGGCATAATTCATTTCCAGTTGTAGAAAATGGAAAATTGATTGGAATTGTCTCAGTTCATGATATTGTAGGAAAAGATGATAATGAGAGAGTAGAAAATGTGATGACTAAAAGAGAAGATATGGTTGTTACAACACCTGATGCCAATATAATGGATGTTGGAAGGATTATGTTTAGAACTGGTTTTTCAAAATTGCCTGTTGTTGATGAAGAAAATAATCTAATTGGAATTATATCAAATATGGATGTTATCAGGTCTCAAATAGAAAAAACAACTCCTAAAAAGTTAGAAAATATTATTAAAACCTATAAAAACTTGGGATACAATTTGAAAGTTGAGAAGGAAGAGGTCGAAGTTAATAAATTAAAGCCTACTCAAAACAAAATTCACGCTGATGAATTAGTTGGTAGAATGTATGAACTAAAAAAGGGTTTAGCGGAGCCAATAATTGCAATAAAAACAAAAAGAGGAGATTATTATATATTAGTAGATGGGCATCATAGGGCAGTTGCTGCATATAAGATGGGAGTGCCAAAGTTAGATGCTTATGTTATTTACTTAGATACTGATAAAAAGCTTGGGATAGAGAAGACAGCTGAGATTATGAATTTAAAATCATTGAAAGATGTTAAGATTGTTGATAGCGATGATGAGAATAGTGTTAAAGTAATAAAATACAACAAAAATGGAGTGTTGGGATAATTATGATAATTAGAGGAATAAGAGATGCAAAGATAAATAATGATATCTTTAATTTGGGTTTAAAGTTTCAAATTTTAAATGCTGATTTAATAGCCACAAAGAAACATGTTTTACATGCTATAAATCAAGCAAAGACAAAAAAACCAATAGCAAGGAATTTCTGGATGGAAATTTTAGTTAGAGCCTCTGGACAGAGGCAGATTAATGAGGCTATAAAGATTATTGGAGCAAAGGATGGAAATATTTGTTTAGTTTGTGAAGATGAAGAAACATTTAAAAAAGTTCATAAATTAATTGGTGGGGAGATTGATGATTCTATTTTAGAGATTAATGAAGAAAAAGAAAAATTGATTAGAGAAGTTTTTGATATCAAAGGTTTTGGTAATGTTGTTGAAAGAGTTTTAGAGAAGATTGCTCTAATTGAACTAAAAAAAGAATAATTGGTGAGAAACAATGAAAATTATTGATGGTGGAGTTGTAGCTCCAAAGGGTTTTAAAGCTAATGGGTATAAAGAGGGCAAATATGGAGTAGCAATAATTATCTCTGAAAAAGAGGCAGTTGGTTCTGGAGTTTTTACAACTAACAAAGTTGTGGCTCATCCAGTAGTTTTATCAAGAGAATTAATAAAAAATAGGGATAAATTTAGAGCAATAGTAGCAAATAGTGGGAATGCAAACTGCTTTACAAAAGATGGTATGGAAGATGCTAAAGAGATGCAAAGATTGGTGGCAGAGCTTTTTAATATTAAAGAGGAGGAAGTTTTAGTAGCATCAACTGGAGTTATCGGAAGGAAGATGGATATGGATATTATCAGGAGTAGAATAAATAAGGTCTATAATTTGATAAAAGAAGGAAACAGTTCAATAAATGCCGCTAAAGCAATAATGACAACAGATACAAAACCAAAAGAAATAGCTGTAGAGTTTGAAGTTAATGGAAAGATAGTTAGAGTAGGTGGGATAGCAAAAGGAGCAGGAATGATTGCTCCAAATATGCTACATGCTACTATGCTTTGCTTTATAACAACAGATATTGAGATTGATAAAAAAAGCTTAACAGAAGTTTTGCAGAGAGTTGTGGATAAAACTTTCAACAATATATCTGTTGATGGTGACACTTCAACAAATGATACTGTCTTTATTTTAGCTAATGGATTGAGTGGAGTTAATTATAATGAATGCAAAGAAGAGTTTGAAAATGCTCTATTGTATGTTTGCAGAGAACTTGCCAAGATGATTGTTAAGGATGGGGAAGGAGCTACAAAGTTTATGGAAGTTGTTGTTAAAGGAGCTAAAAGTGAGGAAGATGCTATTAAAGCATCAAAGGCAATAGTTAATTCTTTATTGGTAAAAACTGCTGTGTTTGGAGGAGACCCAAATTGGGGAAGGATTGTTGCAGCAGTTGGATACAGTGGAGCTGATTTTAACCCAAATATTGTTGATGTTGTATTGAGCAATTATGAAGATGAAGTTTATTTAGTTAAAGATGGGATTCCATTAGCTGATGAAGGTACTGAAGAGCTAAAAAAAGCTGAAGAGATTATGAAATCTGATGAGATAAAGATAGTTGTTGATTTAAAAATGGGAGAGTTTGAAAATGTTTGTTATGGATGTGATTTAAGTTATGAGTATGTAAGGATAAATGCTGAATATACTACTTAAATTATTTTTTATTTTTGTTATAAGAAAGGGATTACTATGTTAAGCCCAGATACTGCATTAGAAGACTTAGAAAATGATAGATTAGGGATAAAGAAGAAAGCAGAAGTTATAACAAATTTTATTAAAAATAGGTGGGATTATTTACAAAAGAATAATATGATAGCTCTTTACGGACCTTGGGGTAGTGGAAAGAGTAGCGTAATAAACCATATTATAAGTAAATTAGACAAAAATGAGTTTATTTGCTTAAAATTTGATGCTTGGCTCTATGAAAGGGATGATAATTTACCTTATTCTTTATTGGAGTTTATTTTGGATGAATTAGAAGAAAAATTTAAAGATAAGGAAGATATTAAAAATAAGATAGAAGAAAATGCTAAAAAAGCTCTTAAACTTGGATTGTATGTGCTTGGAGGTTTAGCAAAAGGGATAAAATTTAATGTAAAAACACCATTCTTAGTTCAACTTTTAGGAGCTCCAGAAATAAATTTTGAGTGTGATGTGGGAAAATCTGTTGATTATTTTATGGATAATAATGATAATAATATTAAAGAAATGTCATATCATCAAAAAGTTAAAGAATTGAAAAATTGTTTTAAGGAATTATCAAATATTCTTAGAGAATATAATAAAAAATTAATTGTTTTTATTGACGAACTTGATAGATGTGAAGCAGAGAATATTTTAAGTTTGTTAGTATCAATTAAATTATTCTTTAGCTTAGGAGATGATGATAAAGAGAACAAAAATATAATATATTTTGTAGCTGTTGATAAAGATGCAGTTTCTAAAGCAATTAAAACAAAATATGGAGATGTTATAAAAGCAGAAGAATATTTAGAAAAGATTTTTAATATCTCATTTAGTATGCCTAAATCCTATGAATTGAAGGAATTTATTAAACAATATGAGTTCTTTAATGATGATAAAATAGCTGAAAAGCTTGAAAGGTTCTTTAAAGCAATTAATTTTACAAATCCAAGACATTTAAAGAAGGTTTTAAATAAATATGCTATTTTAACTGAGTTTAAAAATTCTAAAATTGATGATGGATTAATTCCAGAAATAATAAGAATTGAAAATGGAGAAAGGAAAGGGTATTTGTTGGATACAGTTTTTGTTTTGTATTTTATAATTCTTTATGAGTTTTATTACGAGAAATATTTAGAAGTTAAACGATATAAATATAGAGTTGAGAATTTAAAATATATATCACGTACTGCAACAGAGACACATATTACTTCTTATTTTAATATTTCTGGAATTTTAAAGATTAGTAAAATGTCTAAAGAATATTTCATGGAAAATGTAATTATATTTAACGATTTAATGGACATATTAAGAAGAATCAATGATACAAACTATGATGAGTTTATTAGATTTGTAAATGGAGTTTCTATATTTTTATCTTGTATTGGGGATGAAAATATTGACAAAGAAACTAACTTTACAGAAAGATACTCAAAAGCAGGAATTACAGTTAAATTTTGGGATTATATTAAAAACAATTATAAGGATTTAATAGAAAATTACTCAAGTAAAAGTAATTATCCATTCACAAATCTTTTTAAAATGGTAGAAACATTTCTGTAAAATAATTTTTCCAATAAAATAAAAAATAGTAAAAAATTCTGCCAAATTTACTTGATTGGAACGAACATTGAGCTTCTTGTAGCTCCCATACCTGGTGAACCGTGCTGAACTGGTTTTCTTGTTAATGAGAACTCTCCTAAGTAGTGTCCAATCATTTCTGGAGTTACTTTAACTTCAACAAACTCTTTTCCGTTATAAACTCCAAATGTTAAACCAACCATATCTGGTGTTATAACGAAATCTCTACAGTGTGTTCTTATAATTCTTGGTTCTTTACCTTTGTTTAATAATCTTCTTGCTTTTTTGATTTTCATAGCTAATTTCTTTTGTTGTGGAGTTAACCCTCTCAATAAAGTTCTTCTTTGTCTTGCAGGCAATAACTTTGCAAACTCTCTCAAAGGCATTTGCTGGAGCTCTTCTAACGTATAACCTCTATATCTAAATTCAACTTTTCTTGAAATTACTTGTTTTTTCTTTTTAATTCTTCTTCTTGCTTTTGCAGATGCCATAATTAGTCACCTTAAATTATCATGTTTATATATTTTGTTTTTAATGATTTATTTTAAAACTTTAGGACTTTTGCAGAAATAAATTTTTATTGAATATAGACACCTAAAGGTGTCATATAATCTGTGAAAGTCCTAAACTTAATAAATTGAGAGAGGAAATTATTTTCTGACTCCAGTTCTTCTTGCAGCAATATGTCCAACCTTTCTTCCTGGTGGCATTCTTCTTGAAACAGTTGTTGGTTTACCAGTGTGTTGATGCCTACCTCCACCGAATGGGTGGTCAACAGCGTTCATTGCAACTCCTCTAACTCTTGGCCACTTAATAGCTTTAGCTTTCATAGCGTGATACTTCTTACCAGCCTTAACGAATGGCTTCTCTTTTCTACCTCCACCAGCAACAACTCCTATTGTAGCTCTACACATTGAGTGTAAAGCTTTAATGTGTCCAGAAGGTAATTTTACATAAGTTCTGTCTCCATCGTGTGTTAATATGTGAGCATAGCAACCTCCAGCTCTAACTAATTTTCCTCCATCTCCTGGAACTGTTTCTATGTTGAAGACAGGAATCCCTTCTGGAATAGCTCCCAATGGTAAGATATTTCCTGGTTTTATTTCAGCAGCAACACCACACTCAATGACATCTCCAACTTTTAAACCTTCTGGAACAACCAACAATCCTTCTTCTCCTGTTTCGTATTCAACTTTTGCTACTGGAGCACTTCTTCCTGGGTCGTGTAAGATATCAACAATTTTACCTAAAACTTTTCCTTTTTTCTCTAATTCATCAAATCTTCTGTATTTTGCCTCTCCCCTTCTTTTGTGTGAAGGGCAGGTGTAGGTTGGGGTTCCCCTACCTCTTCTTTGAGAGATTAATCTTTTTCCCATTTTCACCACCACTTATAATAGATTTTTACAATATAGTGTTTCAATTTATTTAAAAATTTATTTATTTAGTAGATTCCTAAACTTGCAGCTATTTTACTTGCGTCATATCCTTCTTTCAACTTAACATAAGCTTTCTTTTCCCCTCTTGGAGTTATTAATGTATTTACTTTCTCAACTTCTACATCAAATAATTCTTTCATAGCTCTCTTTATATCTTCTTTTGTAGCTCTTCTATCAACATAAAATACTAATTTGTTTTCTTCTTCAATCATTCTAACAGTTTTTTCTGTAACAACTGGCATTTTTATTACATCAAAGGCATCCATTTTTATCCCCTTGTTTCTATCTTTTTATTTATTCAAATCTCTCTTTTAATTTCTCTAATGCACTTTCAGTCCATACTGTTAATCTTCCAGCAACCCCTCCAGGAGCTAAGTGTATAATCCCTAAATCTTTAGCTGTAATTACATCAACTCCTGGTAAGTTTCTTGAAGCTAATATAGCATTGCATTTGTCTCCAACGACAACTAAAATACTTCTTGGTTTTTTGTATCTTCTTCCTCTCATCTTACCTTTTCCTGCTCTAATCTTAATTCCATTCTTAGCTCTTATAACATCACTACTAATTCCTAATTTTTCAAATACTGCAAATACATCCTTTGTTTTTTGCAACTCTTCAAATGAGCTTTCAACAACTATTGGTAAGTTTTCTGCTTCAAAGACATGTCCTCTCTCTTTAACTAATTCAGGGTTTGCTGTAGCTGCAATAGCACTCTTTATTGCTTTAATTCTTTCTTTTTTATTTATTCTTTCCCATAATATTTTTTCAACTTTTGGAGGGTGTGCTCTTCTTCCCCCTACAGCTTGAGGAACAAATGCTGCCCATCCTTGTGGAACTCTATCTACTCTTGCTCTACCATGACCTTTACCAATGTTCTTAGCACTTGTTCTCTTCCCAGCCATTGGGTCTGAACCTTTTGGCTGCAATTTTGCTGTAAATGCAGATAAGAATGCTCTTTTAATTAAATCTGGCCTGTATTCTTCTTCAAATACTGCTGGTAAGTCAATTTCTTTAACTGCCTCTCCATTTAAATTATAAACAACTGCCTTCATTATTATCCACCTTCTCTCTCAATTATTTTAAAGTGTTTTTTATTTACTTACCTTGCTTTGATGATGTACTTATGTATGTAATTTCAGATACTTTGATTAATGGTTCCTGTGGCCTTATAGCTCTTCTTAATACAATTAATCTCTTTGCAGGCCCTTGAACTGAACCTTTCAATACAACATAGTTGTTTCTTATAACACCATAGTGTAAGAATCCACCTTTTGGTGTAATTTCCTCTCCATTGTTTCCAATCTTTAATATTCTCTTGTTGTATTCAGTTCTTTGGTGGTATCCCATTTGTCCAGGCATTGGAACACTCCACATAACCATCTTTGGTTGCCATGGACCAATAGAACCTACATGCCTACCTACTCCTTTTCTTGCATGCTTACCAAATTGTATCTTAACTCCCCATCTTTTAACTTGTCCTTGGAATCCTTTACCTTTTGTTACTCCAATTGTATCAACTAACTCTCCTTCTTGGAAGACATCTGTAATGTTTAATTGCTTACCTAAAATCTCTTTAGCGTAGTTTAATCTTTCTTCAATATCTTTTCCTCCAATTCTAATTTCTAATATTTCTGGCTTTTTCTTTGGAAGGCATGTTAATTTTGGATTTGTGTGAACTAAAACTCTAACTTCTTCAATTTTATCTTTTAATGCTTCTAAATCTTCTATTGTCTTTCTATCTTCTTTCTTTGGCAATTTGATTTTTCTTTCTAATTCTTTATCTAAGTTGTCTGCCCAAACTTCTGTTAATGTTGTTAAGTAGTTTCTCTCATTTTTTCCATAAACTCTTATAGCACATACGTTGATTGGTGGAGCTTCCAATATTGTGATTGGAGTAAATATCTCTTGTCCAGCATTTGGACTTTTTGGATTATCTTCCTTAATAAATGCATGGCTCATTCCTGCTTTATATACAGGGAATGCCTGTAACCTTACTGTCTCTTCTTCTGGCCAGCTTCTAATTCTTGGAACTGGTCTTTTTGCTCTTTTTCTTGGACTAAATGCCAATGAACCTCTTCTTGGTCTGTTAATATTTAACCCCATAATCTAACCTCCAGCATATTTATTGATATCTTTAAAATTTTTTATTGAGTGTTTTGTTTAATTTAATATCCAAATAGCTTTATTTTGCAAACCTGTCATTGCCCTATCTGGGCTTTTCAGGTTTGCATTGTAGGACTTTCGCAGTTTATATATTCATTAAGGAACTTAGATGCCTAAAGGAATCAATTTACCATAAGAAATTTATTCCTGCGAAAGTCCTACATCATTGAGGTATAAATTAATAATGGATTAGTGTAATAAAAGAAAAGGAGTGTATAAACAAATACTAACAAATAGGTATATAAAATTTTTGGTGATATTATGGACGAGCTAGATTATTTAATAAACTACCTTGCAAATAAAGATAGTGTTAGAGAAGAAATTTTAAAATTATCAAGAGAAATAACAAGAGATTGTGCAATGTTAATTAGAAAAATCCACAAATCATATGATAAAGATGAATTTAAAGACAAATTAAATGAAATATCAGAAAAAATTAAAAAGCTAAATAGTTTAGCAACATTTCCAGAGTTTGTTAATTATCTATCAACACCTCAACAAGAATTTGTTGAAGCACTCACCTTATATATGATAAAATTTGATAATAAAATACCTAGTTTCAAAGAGCTTGATTTTATTAGAGAGGAGAACTACATTTTAGGATTGGCTGATGTTATTGGAGAGTTGAGGAGAGAGGTATTAGAGGCAATGAAAAACGATAATTTAGCAGAGGTTGAGAGATATTTCAAATTCATGGAAGATTTATATGAATTTTTAATGAACTTTGATTATTACCATGTAGTGGATAATTTAAGAAGAAAGCAAGATATCTGCAGAGGAATCTTAGAAAAAACCCATGGAGATATTGTTACATTTAGTGAAAATCTTAAACTTAGAGAGCTTTTAAAAAGAGTTCAGGAGTAGCTATTCAATAGGAAATCTCAATAATCCAGCTATTCCTCCTAATGCTTTTAATTGCTTTCCAGCATCATGTTCAGAAGAAACGATAACTACTTTCCCACCCATCTCTTCTGTAGTATCTATTATTTTTTCTATCTCATAATTTCTTACGATGCTATCTGAAACTAATAATGTATCTATAGCTGAGTATTCTAAGGCTTTTTTAACTTCATCAATGCCATAAACAGCCAATCCCTTTTTAGCAATCTCTTCTAACAGTTTTTCGATTAATTGTGTTTCTTTTGCGACTCTTGACTCAGCATATATTCTATTAATAATTCCTCTTTTAATAACTTCATTTAATCCAGCTCTTGAGGTGGTTGATATACTTTCAACTACAATCTTATTTTTAAGTTCAGGATATTGGGAAGAGATAAAATTGTAAAAGCTATTTTTTGCAAAGCCAGGGCCTGCGACTAAAATATTATCAACCTCATACTCTGATAAAACTTTAGCTATCTCATGATAATACTCCTTTTTTAATTCTTCATTAATTTTATAATCTAATTTTTTTGAAGTGTGAGATTTTATTGAGCAAATTTCTTTTATGCTGTAATCTCTAACCTCAAAAATATCAGCCTCTTCATCATCCATAACTACAACTAAAACCTTTGGTCTCTTAGATGATTCAATAGCCTCTTTTATTCTCTCTATCTGCCATTTTTTCCATTTTTTTTCAATTGAAAGCTCATCAAATGGTTTGATTTCAATTGTGTGATGACTGCCTAGAGGAACATCGTCTGGTCCATGAATTATAGTCCCTAAAATTCTAACTCTTTTTGTGTTTTCATCAAATTCTACATTTTTTACCTCTATTCCTAAAAACATTTTTCTCTTAGCTCCTCTATCTGCCCTAATAACATCTCCTTTATCTTGAACTCTCCTTTCAGTAACTGCAAATACTTTATCTCCTTCTTCAATAATGTTATACAAAACCCATAAATCATCCAAATTTTCAGGCATAAGCTTAATAATATTTTTTTGTGGGATTTCTTCTATGATTTTCATTTAGCTCCCTCCAACATCTAAGTTCCCATTTTCAAGAATGTATATTTTAAATTTCTTTTTAACTGTTCTTTTTTCTATAAATTCTGAAGCATTTTCTTTTATAAATTCTATAAGCTCTAAAGTGTTGTATTTTACTTTTATATCTTCTTCATCAGCTTTTTTAAATACGATATTTGGAATATCTAAAACATCTGTACCTTCTTCAATTTCAATAGATAGAGGAGCCATTATTCTATTATAAATTTTTATTGTATTATATGCCTTTTTTATATTTTCTTTTGCCCTCTTTTCAATCATACTGATATTAGCTCTGCTAGTTCCAAATATCTTTGCTATTTCTTCCTGTGTTAGTCCCTTTTTTCTTAATTTTAAAACTTTAATTTGGGTATCTGTTAAGAATGATTCTTCAACCATATTCAACACCATTTATAGTTTTGTATAAAAGTATTAGAATGAATAAGGCATTAATGAACATCTTCCTTTGGTAGGCGTTCAAATTTTTCATATAAAGTTTAATTTATTTTGCACAAAACTATAGCTTCTATGTAATTTTCTATAATTAACTTTATATATATTCTTTAATATAAATTCTATTTGGTGAAATCATGAACTTAGAAGAACAAAAGAAATCAGTGATTGAAAAATTAATTAGGGAGGGGTATATAAAAAGTAAAAGGGTTATTGATGCCTTATTAAAAGTCCCAAGGGAAGAGTTTGTTCCTGAACATTTGAAGGAATATGCTTATGTAGATACTCCATTAGATATTGGTTATGGACAAACAATTTCCGCTATCCATATGGTTGGAATGATGTGTGAGCTTTTAGATTTAAAGCCAGGAATGAAAGTTTTAGAAATTGGAACTGGTTGTGGATATCATGCAGCTGTAACTGCTGAAATTGTTGGAGAGGATGGTTTAGTTATTAGTATTGAAAGAATTCCAGAATTGGCTGAGAGAGCAGAGAAAACTTTAAGAAAATTGGGTTATGATAATGTTATTGTAATAGTGGGGGACGGAAGTTTAGGTTATGAACCATTAGCTCCTTACGATAGAATATATGCAACTGCTGCTGGACCGAAGATTCCAGAGCCTTTATTAAAACAGCTAAAAGATGGCGGAAAATTACTAATGCCTGTTGGTAGATACATGCAAAAATTAGTTTTAGCTGAAAAGAGAGGAGATGATATAATAATAAAAGATTGTGGACCTGTAGCTTTTGTTCCATTAATCGGTAAAGAAGGGTTTGATGATTAATTCAGGCTTTTTCTGATTTGTGGGTAATTTGAATTGTATAAGTTGGAATACGAAATCTTCTTTATAATCCCTATTTTTATATAATATTATTAACAGCATTTAAAAAGTTGTCAAATCCTTCATTTTTATAGTTGTGTGCAAAAGTATCTTAATTAAAATAAGGCATTAGTGAATGCCTTCCTTTTGGAAGGCATTTAAATTTTCCTTTTTAAAGTTTATTTTATTTTGCACACAACTATAATCTCAACTTTATATGGTCATAGATATTATGCTCATAACAATCTATCCAGTTAAGTTTTTGTACTTAATCTAAAAACAGAAATAATAATTTTTAACTAATTTATGGTGAAACAATGTTTTGGAAAGAAGTTTGTGAAATATTTAACAAAATTGAGAAAACTACGAAGAGATTGGAAAAAAGGGATTACTTTATAAAATTAATAGAAATGGTTAAAGAGAAAGGTAAGCCAGAGGATTTAAAAAAGATTTGTTATATGGCTATAGGGAGAGTTTATCCAGAATATGATGAGAGAGAATTAGGAATTGGAGAAAAACTTTTAATAAATGCTGTTATTTCTATAGGCATTAATAAAGATGAGCTATTAGAAAAAATTAAAGAGACGGGAGATATAGGGTTAGCCATAGAGCAATTAAAATTAAAAATTAAACAAGTATCTTTATTTTTTCAACCATTAACAGTTGATGAAGTTTATGAAACCTTAAAGAGAGTAGGAGAGATTGAAGGGGAGGGTTCTCAAAAGAAAAAGTTGAGGTTAATAAGTAGTTTATTCCTTAGAGCCTCACCAATTGAATGTAGATATTTAGCAAGATTAATCTTAGAGGATATGAGAATAGGGATGAACGTCCCAACGATATTAGACGCTTTATCCTTATACTTCAATGTTCCAAAGGAAAAGTTGGAGAAGATATACGCTATAACCAACGACATTGGACTTTTAGCTGAAAAATTATTGATAGGAGATTTGGAAAGTGATGAGTTAAAATTAAAATTATTTAGACCAATAAAACCAATGTTAGCTCAGCTTACTCCTTCAATTGAAGAGGCATTATTGGATATGGGTAAAGCCCAATTTGAAACCAAATATGATGGAGCAAGAGTGCAAATCCACAAAGATGGAAATAAAGTTAGAATATACAGCAGAAGATTGGAGGATGTCACAAATGCATTGCCTGAGATTGTTGAAGCAGTTAAAAAAATTGATGTGGATAAGTTAATTGTTGAGGGTGAGTGTGTAGCTATTGATAAAGAGACAGGAAAACCAAGACCTTTCCAAGATATACTTAGAAGGTTTAGGAGGAAGTATGATATTGGAAAGATGATGAAAGAAATAAATTTGAGAGTTTATTTATTTGATATTCTTTATAAAGATGGAGTATCATTTATAGACGAAGAATTTGAGAAGAGAAGGAAAGTTTTAGAGGATATTGTAGGATATGAGAATGATTGGAGGACTGAAAAGGAAAGGATAGAGAAAGAGCTTAAATCAGATAAAGTAATTGATATATCCTATAAATTGGTTACAAATGATGCAAAAGAAGCAAAAGAGTTTTACAATTGGTCTCTCTCCATAGGACATGAGGGAGTTATGATTAAAAACTTAAAAGCCCATTACACTCCAGGAAGTAGAGTTAGAACTATGTATAAATTTAAACCAACTCTTGAGAGTTTAGATGTTGTAATTACAAAGGCAAAAAGAGGTATGGGGAAGAGGAAAGATTGGTATGGTTCATTTGAGATTTGTGTTAGGGATGAAGAAGGCAATCTCTACCCAGTAGGGCATGTAGGGACTGGATTAACTGAGAGTGATTTAGAAATGTTGAAGGAGGAGATTGATAAAATAATAATTAGAGATTTAGGAGATGAGGTTGAGGTTGAACCAAAAATAGTTATTGAAGTTGCTTATGAAGAGATACAAAAATCTGATAAATATCCTTGCGGCTATGCTTTGAGATTCCCAAGGGTTGTGAGGTTTAGATTTGATAAAGGAAAAGAGGATATAAACACCATAGAAGATGTAGAAAGAATATATGAAATTCAAAGAGGTAGGAAATAAATATTATTAGGACTTTCGCACTTTGTATATTTATTAAGGAAAATATGATACCAACAGGCATTAAATCTATTGTATATTAATTGTATATTAATATTTATACCTGCGAAGGTCCTAATTATTTAGATAGAGGTGAAACAAAAATGGAGATTTTTGGAAACACTATTTACGATATAATTATATTTATTGGAATTGTCTTGTTAGGTGTTTTTATTGGAAGAATTGTTGATAAAATAGTAAAAAATTATCTTAAAAAAATTATAAATAAAACAAAAACAAAACTTGACGATATTCTATTAGAGGCCATAGATTTGCCAGTTATTGTAATAGTAGTAACAGCGTTCTTTTATTTTGGTCTGAAGTTTCTAATTCTACCAGATTACATATTTAAATTAATAGATGAAAGTATAAAAGTGGTTGTTATTCTTTCAGCCACATATTTTGCAGTTAAGTTTATAGATGGAATATTTGAGCATTATTTAATCCCATTAACTGAAAAAACAGAAACAGAGCTTGATGAACATATAATAAAGCCATTAAATAAAGTTGTAAAAATAATAACCATAGTTCTTGGGGTATTAACAGCTCTAAGTTCTGTTGGTTATGATATCACTGCTTTATTGGCTGGTTTAGGAGTTGGAGGTTTGGCTGTAGCATTAGCTATGCAAGATACAATAAAAAACTTCATTGCTGGGATTTTAATATTAATCGATAGACCATTCAGATTAGGACATTGGGTTAAGGTTGGAGACGTTGAGGGAATTGTTGAAGAAATTGGGATAAGAAGTGTAAGGATTAGAACATTTGACCATACTTTAATAACAATTCCAAATTCAGAACTGCTAAATTCAGCTATTGAAAATTTAACAGTTAGAGATAGGAGGAGAGTTTTAACAACTATAGGATTAACCTATGATACACCAGTTGAGAAAATTAAAAAAGCCAAGGAGATAATAAAAGAAATTGTTGAGAATCATCCTGCTACTCTTCCTCCATATAGGGTTCATTTTAATGAATATGGAGATTGGAGTTTAAATTTAAGAGTTGAATACTTTGTTAGAAACATGGGTTTTGATTATTATTTAAATGCAGTTGATGAAATAAACTTAAAAATAAAAGAAGAATTTGAAAAAGAAGGGATTGAAATGGCATTTCCTACATATACGGTTTATTTGGAAAATGATAATAATTAATATTATAACCTTAACAATCTTTTAATTTTATCTATAAAGCTTTCTCTCCTTATTGTTTTAATTCCTTCTTCAACATAAATAGGAACTCCTGCTATTATCGAAGCCAATTTCATATACGCATGAGAAGCTGGAGAGTTTGGCTTATATTCAATAACGCTCATCTTTTTTAATGCTCCTGCTCTAACACTTTCATCTTCTGGAACTTCAACTAAAACTTTACCTTTTATTAGCATCTCTATTTCATCCTTTCTCATTTCCCCAAAATCTCTACCAACTCTATTTAATACGACTCCCATTAAAGGTGTTCCAGCCATTTCAGCACTTTCTTTTAATCTAACAGCATCAATAATTGAGAACATCTCTGGGGTAACAACAAGTAAAAGCTTATCAGCAACAGCAAGATGTGTAGCCATTTCTCTATTTAACCCTGCTGGTGCATCTATAATTACATAATCAAAATCGTCGGCTACCTCATTAATAACATCTGGGAGCAAATCAATATCAGATTTTTTATAACCCTCTAAGGATAAACTTGTTGGCAATACATAAACCCCTGTTTTGTGTTTATAAATTGCATCTTTAATCTCAGCTTCTCCACTTAAAACCTCATGTAAGGAGGGTTTTTTCTTTTCCATATTAAATAGAATTCCTAAATTAGCCATTGAAATGTCTCCATCAACAGCTAAAACTTTTTTTCCTAATTTAGAGAGAGCTACAGCCAAAGATGCTGAAGTAGTGGTTTTTCCTACCCCACCTTTACCAGAAGCGATAGTAATAATCATAGATATCACATTTAATTCTTGTTGATTTTATAGTTTCGTGTAAAAGGATTTGAATTGAATAAGGCATTAATGAATGTCTTTCTTTTGGAAGACATTCAAATTTTCCTTATAGAGCTTAGTTTATTTTTACATAAAACTATAACTATAGGACTTTCGCAGGAATAAATATTAAAAGACATATTGATGCCTAAAGGCATCTAAGTTCCCTAACTAAATATATAAAGTACGTAAGTCCTACACTGTTTAGAAACACGTATAAAGTAAATTTTAAATTTTGTAATATTCATTGTGGGTAGTGTTTTTTATAATTTAATGTTCTACTTCTTAATGTTCATTGTCTATATATGTGAAAATTTTTCGAAGACCTTCATAAAAAATGGAAATAACCGAAAAGTTTAAATAAAGGGTTTTATAACAATATCTATTGAAAATCCATTATGAGGTGGTATTATGGCTGAGCTTCCAGTTGCACCATTTGAAAGAATCTTGAAAAAAGCAGGAGCAGAGAGAGTTAGTAGAGCAGCTGCAGAATACTTAGCAGAAGCTGTTGAAGAAATCGCATTAGAAATTGCTAAGGAAGCTGTTGAGTTAGCTAAACATGCTAAAAGAAAAACTGTAAAAGTTGAAGACATAAAGTTAGCTTTAAAGAAATAAATTTTTAATTTTCTAATTATATAAAATTTTTTATTTTGATAGGGAGTTTTTTGCTGTTTTAATTTATATTTATTTATTTGCATATATACATTATATTGAGTAATAGGTGAAGATATGCACAAAAGAATAAAAGATATAAGATATGCTGTAGTTACAGTGAGCGATAGCAGATATAATGATTTAATTAAAGGAAAAGATGTTGATGATAAATCTGGTAATTTATTAAAAGACGAATTAAATGCTGAAGTATATACAATAATTCCTGACAACAAAAATATGATTAAGGGAATAGTTGAGCATATAGTTGAATCTTTTGATGTAGATTGTATTGTTTTTACAGGAGGGACAGGAATAGCTGAGAGGGATGTTACCGTTGAAGCTTTAAAGGAAATTATTGAAAAAGAATTGGATGGATTTAAAATTATTTTTCAAAAGTTAAGTTATGAGGAAGTAGGATTTTCAGCTATGTTATCAAGAGCTATGGCTGGAATCTATAAAGGAAAAATTATATATGCACTTCCTGGTTCAGTAAATGCATGTAAAACAGCATTAAAAATAATTAAAGAAGAGACGGGACATATATTGGGACATTTAAGAGAGGGATAAGATGAAATTTTTGTTAATATCATCAAATAAAGATTTGGCAAGTAAAAACATTGCAAATAATTTAAGAGAATATTTTGATATTTTTGAAGTTGATAAAGAACTTTTATCAATAACTCAGGAAGATTTAGAGAAAGCAGATTATTATATATTTTTATCAAAACATAGAAGTAAAGCTAATAAACCATCTCTAACAGTTCATACACCAGGAAATTTAACAGAAAATAATGATTTTGGAGGTAATCCTAAAGAAATCTGTCCATGTGATGCAATATTAAACACTCTTTTATTGAAAAATATTTACAAAAATTACAAAACCTATTATGAAAATGGCAAGATTAAAGAATTTGATGTCTCTTTTGAGGTAGTTCATCATTCACCAACTGATTTAAATGCTCCAACGGTGTTTGTTGAAATTGGTAGTAGTGAAAAGGAATGGGTTTTAAAAGAAGCTGGAGAAATTATAGCTAAATCTGTGTTAGAAGCTATTGATGCAATAAAATCTAAAAATTATGATAAAAAATTTAGAGCTATTGGCTTTGGTGGAGGACATTATGCTCCAAAATTTACAAAACTTGCTTTAGAAGATAGATATTATTTTGGCTACTTAGTTCCAAAATATGCTTCAGTTTCTGAAGAAGTTTTAAATCAACTAATCAATAAGATGGAAGTAGATAAGGTTCTTATTGATTGGAAAGGGTGTAGGGGAGAGGATAGAAGAAAATATATTGAATTTTTTGAAAATAATGGAATTGAATGGGAAAGAGTTTAATATAGGATTTTCGCAGTTTATAATATTAGTTTTGGAACTTTGACACCTTTAGGTGTCTATATTCATAATAAAATATATTTATTCTTGCAAAAGTCCTAAAATAATGCTTTTTTCTAAAAGATTGGAGGGGAATTGGATGGGAAAGAGTCTAAAAGATTTACTTTTGGCATTTAAAAATGGAGAAATTAGCTTAGAAGAAATGGAAAAAATCATAAAACTTAATTATTTTGAGGAGATTGAGGATAAATTGAAATTGGATGTTAATAGGCAGTTCAGAACTGGAGTTCCAGAAGTTGTTTATGGTAAAGGAAAAGATATAGAAGAAATAATTAGAGCTACATTAAAACTTGCAGAAAAAAATGGCATTGCTTTAGCGACTAAAATAGAGGATATAGAAAAACTTAGTGACGAAATTAGAAAGTATGATTTAAAAAACTATCATATAAAAATTAATAAAAAAGCTAAAACATTAATAATAAAAAATAAAAATTATGAAATTAAAAAAATAGGCAAAGTGGGTATATTAACGGCAGGAACTTCAGATATTCCAATAGCGGAGGAGGCGAAAGATACTTTGGAAGTTATGGGAGTTGAAGCTATAACATTCTATGATGTAGGAATTGCAGGTATTCATAGGTTGTTTCCAGCCCTAAAAAGAATGATTGAAGAAGACGTTTGTTGTGTTATTGTTGTTGCTGGAATGGAAGGAGCCCTACCTTCAGTAGTAGCGTCTATGGTTGATATTCCAGTTATTGGAGTGCCGACATCAACATCTTATGGGATAAAAATAACTCCTCTGCTGACAATGTTACATACATGCTCTCCAGGCATAGCAGTTGTAAATATTGATAACGGATTTGGAGCAGGGGTTTTTGCAGGATTAATAGCTAAAAAGATATATAGATAAATATAAATATTATAATTTTTTCTAATCAAATATATAATAACTTTGTATCATGTGAATAATAGCATAAAGACGAATGAGGGAAATTATGATAAAAGTTATTGAGGGAGAATTAATAAAGACATTAACTGATGGAAAACTTGACGATATTATAAAAGAGTTAGGAACGGGCTATATTCTCATTTTAGTTAAACACGATAATAAACTACATGAAGGTTATATATTTGTTGAAAATGGGGAAATTGTTGGATACTTCTATACTGATAATAACTCAGAGGATATTTGTGGAAATGCTGAAAAAGTTCTTGAATTATTAAATCATGAAAATAAGGTTATAGAACTTTATAGATATGATAAAGATAAGTTAAATCTAATGAAATGGTTATATCCAGAAATATTTATAATAAAGAAAACTAAAAAAAGAGAAGATAAAGAAGAAAAGAAAGTAGAAGATATTGCTGAGGAAAAATATCTAAACATAAAATTGAATGTTCCATTGGGTGTTCCTGTTGAAATGAATGTGAAGGATTTTGAGGCATATCTAAATGATAACAAATATATTATTATAAATGCATATAGAAAAATATCAGGAATGTTCGAAAACGGTTATATTATATATAATGGAAAAACTCCTATAGCAGCGGCTTATGAGTGCAATCATGGGGTTTTACTTGGGAAAGATGCATATAAAAAGATAAAGCAGATGTTAATTGATGAAAATACGGTTATTGATGTTTATGAATATGATGAAAAGAAGTTAAATGTTTTATTAGATATGTATCCTGAGATGAAGATTGAAGATGAAAAGAAAGAAATCAAAAAAGAAATAGATAGAAAGATGGAACAGGATAGTGTTTCTATATCTGAAACTGATAGTAGTTTAGGCAAAGTTGAAGAGGAAGAAGCTGAATTATCAAGAGAAGAACTACTAAAAAAATTAGGATTAAAAGATCCTGATGAGAATTGGATAGAAGCAATATTAGAAGATTTTGTTAAACCCAGTGATGAGGAACTACAAGACTTAAAGAAAAAAATAGAAAAAGAAATAATTGAAAAACTAAAAAATATTGATGGTGTTGATGATGTTAAGCCAGATATAAATGTTAAATGGGAAAATGGAAGATACTTTATATTTGGAGATGTTAATGTAAAAAGGAAAAAAATTTTGGGGATTATTAAAAAAGATGTAGACCCATCAATTGTTAAATTTGAAATCGATAATGTTATAAAAAAGTATCTTTCCAAATATACATCAAGGATATCAATTAATATTGAGTAATAAATTTTAATAAATAAAATAAGATAATAAAATAAGAAGAGGTCGTACTATGGATGCAACAATTTTATTTTTAATTTTATTTATATTGGGGGTGGTTATTGGAGTGGGGGTTTATTACTATAAGGAGAAAGAAAAAAAGAAAACGTATAAGCTTATTGAGATGGAAATTGTTGAAAACCTCAAAGAATTAAAACCCTATGTGGCTCCAGATGAGAGTAAAGAATATACAAAAGAATTTGATTTAGTTGAAGTGGCTCTTTCTTATGATATAGAAGATATTATTGTTGTTAGCGACGAAGGACTAATTATAGCATCTACATTAAAGAATGCAGAAAATATTGGGGCTATTGGACTTGGGATATTTGAATATATTAAAAAGTTTCATGACAATGTTAAAAAGATTATAATACAAAAAGATGATGCATATATTCACATCTATCCGTTAAATCTTCATGGCGAAAATTTATATCTTATTATAGAGTCAAAGATAATGCTTGATGTTTTAGAAGAGAAAGAAATCATTAGGAAAATATATAATGTTCTTGAGAAATATTTCGCGAATATTGAAACAATAGAAAATGATATTCCTGAAGGGAGACTATTATTGAGCAGTTAACTTTAGTATAAGTATAATTTATTTATTTTTTAATTTATTTTTTTAATCATTACTCAATAAACTGCGAAAGTCCTATTAAATTTTATATTGGTAGTATGGTTCCCTTAACTGGAACATATGTGGGAATTTTTAAAGTTTTCCAGATAGTCATTGCAAATGATAGTGATTGATACCTCTCCCCATGCATAACTATAGCTTTTTCTGGTTTAGGAATCTTTTTTATATATCTTACTAAGGAGTTGTAATCCCCATGAGCTGAAAACTCTATTTTAACAACCTTTCCCCTAACAGGGATTTTATTTTTAAATGGTTGTATTTCTTTAACTCCTTCCTCTAATTCCCTTCCTAATGTTCCCTCTGCCTGATAACCAGTTAATATAAGCTTATTTTTCGGGTCTTTTAATAATTTTAGATATTTTAATACAGGACCTCCTTGGACCATTCCCGAAGTTGAGACAATAATGCAGGGTTCTTTGTTAAACACTAAGCTCTCATCAGCCTTTTTTACATCTCCAAATGGGTTAATTCTATTCTCAACCATATTTTTTATTTTTGGATTTAGCCAATTTACATAACTTAGATAAACGGCAGTTGCATGAATTAAAGAGCCATCTGTGTAAATAGGCACTTCTTTTAACCTCCCACTTCTCATATAGTTGTTTAATATTAGCAAAATTTCCTGAGCCCTACCAATAGCAAAAACAGGGATTATTACTTTTCCTCCGTTTTCTATTGTTTCAGATATTTCATCAATTAACTGCTTTTCTAATGTTTTCCTTGCTGGCTTTATATCTAATGGAGAGCCGTAGGTAGATTCTATAATTAAAACATCAATCTCATCAATATCTGTATCTGCTGGAAGTAGAGTTCTTGAAACTCCTTCGTTTATATCTCCTGTATATAGAATTTTTTTCCCTTCTACCTCTAAGTATATGGAAGCACTACCCAATATATGCCCTGCATTGTAGAATTTGAATTTTATATTATCATTAATTATCTTCTCTTCATAATAATTTAAACATTCAAGACTTTCCATTGCCTGCTGAATATCTTCCTCACTATAAGCTTTTGTTAAATTTAAAGTATCTCTCCAAGTTATAAACATTAAATCAGCTGTTGGATGTGTGCAATAAATCTTTTTAAATTTATAGAATGGAATTGCCCCACAGTGGTCAAGATGGGCATGAGAGATGATAACAGCATCTATTGCTTTATCATCTAACTTAGGAATTTCTCCACTATCTGGGGACATACCACAATCTAACAATACTCTTCCTTTCTGTGTTTCTACTTCAACACAACTCATCCCAATTTGCTGACAACCTCCATGAAATTTTAATAAAACCATGTTTACCATCCCAAAAATTATATATATATTTTTTTAATAAATCCTATTTACCCTAAGGCAAAAGAAATAAGAAACAGAAAGTTAATAGGACTTTCGTAGTTTATAATATTTAATAAGGAAAAATGTTGCCAAAGGCATCAGAAATGCCTCTCAATACTCATCTCTGCGGAAGTCCTATTTAAATTAAATATTAAAACTAAAAAGGACCATTAGGACAAGGTAATGGAAAGTTCATAATATAACTAAATAGGGTAAAGCTACTATAGACTTATAAAGCATCTATTTTATTATTTTATAAATCTTACTATAAAAGATATTGGTGAAGATAATGGAACATAGGCATGTTATCTCCGCATTAGTTTTAAACAAACCAGGAGTCTTACAGAGAATTTCAGGATTATTTACTAGGAGAGGGTTTAATATTTCAAGTATTACAGTTGGAATAACTGAGAATCCACAAATTTCAAGGGTTACGATAGTTGTTAATGGTGATGATAAGATATTAGAGCAGGTTGTCAAACAACTCAATAAATTAATTGATGTTATAAAAGTTAGTGAGTTAGAGGAAAAGAAATCTGTCCAGAGAGAGCTCTGCCTAATAAAAATATATGCACCAACAGAGAGTGCTAAATCTCAAGTTATTCAATATACAAGTATATTTAGAGGAAATGTTGTAGATTTAAGTCCTGAATCTTTAATTGTTGAGATAACAGGTAGTGAAGATAAGATAAACGCATTTATTGAATTAGTAAAACCATTGGGGATTAAGGAGATGGCAAGAACTGGGATTACTGCATTAGCAAGAGGTCCAAAGGTCTTAAAGCCAAAGAGTTAATCTTTTGAAATTATAAGATAATTAGATAGGACTTTCACATTCACAATTTTTATGTTATAAGGGTATTTATGATGCTAGGATGTTCAAAGTTCATTAATTATTATATTAATGATGAATAAGACATTAATTAAAATTAAAAAAACCAATTTTTTTGGGTGAAGGGAATGGACGATGTTAAAATGAAGTGTGGTTTGGAGATACACGTTCAAATTGATACAAAATCAAAATTGTTCTGTAATTGTTCAACAAACTATTTAGATGCTGAACCCAACACGAATGTTTGTCCAGTTTGTTTGGGATTACCAGGAGCAAAGCCACTACCACCAAACAAAAAGGCAGTAGAAGTAGCTATAATGGTAGCAAAAATGCTTGGATGTAAAATAGTTGTTGATAAAGATATATACTTCCAAAGAAAACATTATGATTATCCTGATTTACCAAGCGGTTATCAGAGAACTTCAACACCTATCGGTGTAGATGGAGAGTTTATGGGTATTGGAATTGCTGAAGTTCACTTAGAAGAAGACCCTGGGCAATACAACCCAAGTTTTGGAATTGTTGATTATAACAGAAGTGGTACACCACTAATTGAGATTGTTACAAAACCGGATATAAAAAGCCCAGAAGAGGCAAGAGAATTTTTAAAGCAATTAATGACTTTATTTAGATACCTCGGATGTTTAAGAGGAGAAGGAACAATGAGGGCTGATGTAAACATTTCTATTGAATACATGGGCGTTCAAGGAAATAGAGTTGAGGTTAAAAACGTCAACTCAATTAAAGGGGTTTATAAAGTTCTAAAGTATGAAGTAATTAGACAGAAAAACATTATTAAAAGAGGGGGAGAAATTAAAAGAGAGACAAGGGCTTTCTTAGAGAGTCAGATGATAACCAAAGCAATGAGAAGTAAAGAAACAGCTGAAGATTATAGATACATTCCAGACCCTGACATTCAGCCAATAGTTATTTCTGAGGAGTGGGTTAAAGAGATTGAGGAAATGATGCCAGAAACTCCATTAGCTAAGAAGAAGAGATTTATTGAGGAATATGGTATAGATGAGGAAGATGCTAAGGTATTAGTTTCTGACTTAGATATGGCTGAGATGTTTGAGGAAGTTGTTAAATCTTTAGGAGTTAATAGAGAGAATGTTGATTTAGCCGTAACTTGGATTAGAAATGAGTTAAAAAGAAGTTTGCAGTATCATAAAGTAGATTTGTATGAAAGTGGAGTTAAGGCAGAGCATATAGTTGAATTAATAAAACTAATTAAGGAGGGTGTTATATCTCAAAAAATAGCTAAAGAGATTGTAGATTTGTTGGTTATAAATAGAGGAAGCAAGATGCCAAAACAGATAGTTGAAGAACTAGGATTGACTGTTATTAAAGATGAAGACGCTTTAGTTAAAGCGGTTGAGGAAGCTATTAAAAACAATCCAAAGGCTGTTGAAGATTATTTAAGCGGTAAAAAAGAGGCTTTAAATTTCTTAATGGGGCAGGTAATGAGATTAACAAGAGGAAGAGCAGAGCCTAAGAGAGTTATTGAGTTATTAAAAGAGAGATTAGATAAATAATTGTTTGTTATTTTTTTAAATTTTTTAATTTTTTATATTAGGGAGTTTTGCAGGAATAAATATAGCATCATTAATTATCTGTCTAATAAAAAATATTATTCTCGATATATTCATTAAAATATTCATTAAAATTATATAAACTGCGAAAGTCTTATATTTTTTAGGTGAGAAAAATGGCAGACCTTGATAGAAAATTAATTGAGATTTTAGATATTTTATCCAAATCAAAAGAACCAGTAGGGGCTAAGATTATAGCTAAAGAACTTAATAAGAGAGGATATAAAATTGGAGAGAGGGCAGTTAGATACCATTTAAAGTTATTGGATGGTATGAAATTAACAAAAAAAGTTGGTTATGCTGGAAGGGTTATAACTGAGAGAGGTTTGGAAGAGTTAGAAAAGGCAAATATATCCTATAGATTAGGAAGTATCTATTCAAATATACTTGAGAAGACGATATCTGCCAATTACAGGTTTGGATACGTTGTTATAAATAGATGTCAGGTTTATGCGGATTTTAACGATGCACTAAAAATAATAAAGAGCGTCTATGAGTCAGGTTTGGCCGTTGGAGATAGAGTTGGAGTTATGGATAGAGAAAAATTTGTAGAAATAAATACACTCTGCTCACTAAACTTTGATAATATACTCTTGCAGAATGGAATTTTCCCGCTTCATGTGTGTGCGGGAATTGTAAAATATGAAGATGGAAAGCCTGTAGAATTTAAAGAAATCATAAAATATAAATCCACATCAATAGACCCATTAAGAGCATTCATTGAAAAGAAAGAAACGGATGTTATTGGAATTATAGAGAATGGAGAAGGTTATTTACCAGCAAACTTTAGATGTTTTGGTGTTGAATTTTTGGAAAGGTTCAAAAGTATATTAGAGAAGGATGAACTAAAATGTATCATCAGTTATGGAACAGAGAATGTTTTAGGTTTAGATGTTGGGGATGATAAAGTTGGTGTAGCTTTAATTGGAGGTTTAACACCAATAGCTCCATTTGTTGAAAACAACTATTGTGTAGAGATATCTCCAATGTCTTCAATTGTTAGATTAGAGTCTTTACACAAAGTTAAGAAAAATCCAAGAGATATTATAACAAAAAAAGCGAATATAAGAATAAAAACTGCTCTATCAAAAATGTTCAATGCAATGGCAAAAGTAACCTACGATATAGATGAAGGAGATGGAGATGTTGTTGTAAATATTGCATATATTGATAAAAAATACCTTGATGAGGCATTGGACTTATTAAAAGAAGCTTACAAAAAGGGATTAGGAATATCTGATAGATTTGGAATAGTAGAAGAGAACAATAAAATAAAAATTCAAACAGTCTGTGCAGTAACCTTGGATGGAATATTTTTAAGAAACTCAGTTCCAACAATTCCAAGATATGGTGGAGTTTTGGAAATAACTGAAGATAAAGAGAGATTTATAGATATAATTGGTTATGATGGTTCATCATTAGACCCACATGAAGTTTTCTTCAACTTTGTTGATTGTGAAAAGACATTCTTAGCTGGCTTTAGAGAAGTGCATAGAGTTGCAAGAGAGAAATTAGAGGAAGTTTTAAAGAGATTAAATTGGAATGGTATTAAAACTATAGGAGAGCCAAACAATGAGCTTTATGGTATTAATGTAAATAAAGACATGTGTGGAGTTGTAACAATAGGAGGAATAAATCCATTAGTGTTATTAAAAGAGAATGAAATTCCAATTGAATTAAGAGCTATGCATGAAGTCGTTAAATTTTCGGATTTAAAGGGTTATAGGGATTTTTAAGCGGTAGATTGATGGGTATTTGTAACTATAGGGGGTTTCATCTCCAATTGCTATACTTCTCATTGAGAGGGATACCAATAGGGCAAAGCCCTATGGTTGCTTAAATTTTCGGATTTAAAGCATTATAAAGATTTTTAAAACATTATAACCTATTTCTAAATTCAGATAATTAATTTATACATTATTTAAAAGATAATTTTATTGAATCTACAATGGCATTTATAATATAATCATCATCAATCCTTTCAGCATCTTTTGATGTTAAATCAATCCTTAAACTTTTACTGGCTCCTGGCATACCAGCTACAGTTATGGTTATAATTTTATACTTTTCTAACAAATTAAATCCAATCTCAACAAGTTTTTTGATATTTATTTCTGCATTTCTATGAACTTTTTTTATTACAAATCCTGTTGGGGTTTTTTCATATTTTATTTCTATATTTTTATCGACTTCTTTAAGTTCTTTATTTAATTGTTCAATCTTAGACAAATCAAAATTTTTAGCCCTTTCAAATGCTCTTTTAATTTTATCTAAGTCAAAGTTTTTTAAAGCTCTATATATGCCAGCTAATAATGGAGGTTGAGCTTCTAAACCAAACTTAGTCCCCTCAATATATATTTTATTAACAAGTTCTTTCTTTCCTGCTAATAGACCTCCTCTCGGACCATCCATAAGTTTATCTGTGCTTGTAACTACTAAATCAGCTCCTAACTTTAATGCTGGGGGTTGATTGAATAGCAATCTAACTCTTGCCCCAGAAGCGTCATCAACAAAGACAATAGCTCCTTTATTTTTAGCTGTATTAATAACTTTTTTAAAGTTTTCAAGTTCAATGACTTTTAAATCCATTGTTGAGCCAGTGATAATAACTAAAGTATCTTTATCTATTTTATTTAAGATTTCGTTTATATTATCTGACTCGAAATACTCAGCATTGATGATTTTACAACTTCTTTCTATTGACGGATGTCCTGGTAGTTCTGGTAAATAATGTATAACTTTTTTTGGTTTTAATGCCAATATGGTAGCTAAAATTGCAGATGAGGTTCTATTAAAAGCAACACATTTGTCATCTTCGTTTCCACCTAAATGTTTTAAACCATATTCATTAACTTTTTCTGTAAAATAAGATGCTCCAATATATGTATTTAATAAATCTTTATCTTTGTCTTCTATCAAAAATCCTCCAGATAGTCCACTTAGGTCGTATAATGCATTTCTACCATTTTTGTTCAATATTTCTAAAATAATTTTTCTTGCTTTTTCTAATCTCAAAAACTCTTCGTGGTCAGAAAGCATTACACCACCAATATCAAGTTTATGATACGAAAAATTTTATACTAAAGATATAATAATGAATTATCCAGCTCCACAAGCATCTCCAAAGTCCATATCTGTTAATTTTCCTTCGTCTAATTCTTCTTTTTCTAATTTTTTAACAACTTCGTCAATATCTTCTTTTCTTTCTGTTATTTTTGATTTGTCGATAACTCTTAATAAGTGAGGTCTATACATTAAATTGTTATCTAATAAAACCCAAATATCCCCATTTTCATCCTTTCTTATGTCAATTACTTTTCCTTTTGTTCCAGTATTTATATACATTACATAATCTCCAACTTTAATGTTAATTTCGTCCATTATCTCACGCTCTAAATATTTTACAATATAATTTCTCTTAATAGCATGTATTAATAATTTATTAATCCTTATTGTTCTAATCCTAAAAACATTACATATAACAACTCCTCACTATAGGATGCACTTGAAGGATGCGTCCCCAATCCGAAGGGGTTGGGGCTGAGGCAAGCCCACGACTGGTGGTGAAACCCCGCAGCAACCAGCCGCAAGAAAGGTTTATCCTTTCTTGCGACCGTACTCCTACTTAATTCCGGTTGATCCTGCCGGAGGCCACTGCTATCGGGGTCCGACTAAGCCATGCGAGTCATGGGGCTCCCTTCGGGGAGCACCGGCGCACGGCTCAGTAACACGTGGCTAACCTACCCTCGGGTGGGGGATAACCTCGGGAAACTGAGGCTAATCCCCCATAGGGGAGGAGGTCTGGAATGATCCCTCCCCGAAAGGCCTTTCGGCCGCCCGAGGATGGGGCTGCGGCGGATTAGGTAGTTGGTGGGGTAACGGCCCACCAAGCCTACGATCCGTACGGGCCCTGAGAGGGGGAGCCCGGAGATGGACACTGAGACACGGGTCCAGGCCCTACGGGGCGCAGCAGGCGCGAAACCTCCGCAATGCGCGAAAGCGCGACGGGGGGACCCCGAGTGCCCACGCTCTGCGTGGGCTTTTCCGGAGTGTAAACAGCTCCGGGAATAAGGGCTGGGCAAGTCCGGTGCCAGCAGCCGCGGTAATACCGGCGGCCCGAGTGGTGGCCACTGTTATTGGGCCTAAAGCGTCCGTAGCCGGCCCGGTAAGTCTCTGCTTAAATCCTGCGGCTCAACCGCAGGGCTGGCAGAGATACTGCCGGGCTTGGGACCGGGAGAGGCCGGGGGTACCCCAGGGGTAGCGGTGAAATGCGTTGATCCCTGGGGGACCACCTGTGGCGAAGGCGCCCGGCTGGAACGGGTCCGACGGTGAGGGACGAAGGCCGGGGGAGCAAACCGGATTAGATACCCGGGTAGTCCCGGCTGTAAACTCTGCGGACTAGGTGTCGCGTCGGCTTCGGGCCGACGCGGTGCCGAAGGGAAGCCGTTAAGTCCGCCGCCTGGGGAGTACGGTCGCAAGACTGAAACTTAAAGGAATTGGCGGGGGAGCACTACAACGGGTGGAGCCTGCGGTTTAATTGGATTCAACGCCGGGCATCTTACCAGGGGCGACGGCAGGATGAAGGCCAGGTTGACGACCTTGCCAGACGCGCCGAGAGGTGGTGCATGGCCGTCGTCAGCTCGTACCGTGAGGCGTCCTGTTAAGTCAGGTAACGAGCGAGACCCGTGCCCCATGTTGCTACCCTCTCCTCCGGGAGAGGGGCACTCATGGGGGACCGCCGGCGCTAAGCCGGAGGAAGGTGCGGGCAACGACAGGTCCGCATGCCCCGAATCCCCTGGGCTACACGCGGGCTACAATGGCCGGGACAATGGGACGCGACCCCGAAAGGGGGAGCGAATCCCCTAAACCCGGTCGTAGTCCGGATCGAGGGCTGTAACTCGCCCTCGTGAAGCCGGAATCCGTAGTAATCGCGCCTCACCATGGCGCGGTGAATGCGTCCCTGCTCCTTGCACACACCGCCCGTCACGCCACCCGAGTTGAGCCCAAGTGAGGCCCTGTCCGTAAGGGCAGGGTCGAACTTGGGTTCAGCGAGGGGGGCGAAGTCGTAACAAGGTAGCCGTAGGGGAACCTGCGGCTGGATCACCTCCTGAGAAAAAAGTGCTGGTTGCTGCGGGGCACCAAACCAGTCGTGGGCTTGCCTCATAGGGAAAGTGGGCCCGTAGCTCAGCTGGGAGAGCGCCGGCCTTGCAAGCCGGAGGCCGTGGGTTCAAATCCCACCGGGTCCACTATATATGCAGCCTGCAACTCTAAAGAGTTGCAGGTGAAGGGCCTGAAAAACATGAGGGCCATGCATAGGCTTCCACATCCCGGTGAAATCTGGATACTCTGCCGGGCCACCAGCCCACCTGGTGGATGGCTCGGCTCGGGGCGCCGAAGAAGGGCGTGGCAAGCTGCGATAAGCCCGGGGGAGGCGCAGGCAGCCGTAGAACCCGGGATCCCCGAATGGGACTTCCTGCCCCATTTGGGGCGCTCCCGTTAGGGAGCGGGAACGCGGGGAAAAGAAGCATCCGAGTACCCGCAGGAAAAGAAACCAACAGGGATGCCGGGAGTAGGGGCGACCGAAACCGGCACAGGGCAAACCGAATCCCTGCCCGTAAGGGTAGGGAGATGTGGAGTTGCAGGGCCCCCAATATAGACCCATACTGGGAAGCCGAAGTCCCCTGGAATGGGGCGCCATAGAGGGTGAAAGCCCCGTAGGCGTAACCAGTATGGGTCTTGGGGTGTCCCTGAGTACCGCGCGTTGGATATCGCGCGGGAAGCTGGGAGACATTAGGCTTCCAACCCTAAATACGTCCCGAGACCGATAGCGAACTAGTACCGTGAGGGAAAGCTGAAAAGCACCCCTTGCGGGGGGTGAAAAGAGCCTGAAACCAGGTGGGCACGGAATGGCACGGCCCGAAAGGTAACCACCCCGAAGGAAACTCCCGCGAGGGAGGAGTACGAGGGGTGGCATGCCGGGGTCGTGCCGTCCGTTTCGAAAAACGGGCCGGGGAGTGTACGGGTGTGGCGAGCCTAAGGGGTTCAACCCCGGAGGCGTAGGGAAACCGACATGCCCGCAGCCCTTATGGGCGAGGGGCGGGGTCTTAATGGGCCCGGAGTCACACCCGTACGACCCGAAACCGGGCGATCTAGGCCGGGGTAGGGTGAAGCCCCTCACCAGAGGGGTGGAGGCCCGCAGGGGTGTTACCGCGCAAAGTGCTCCTCTGACCCCGGTCTAGGGGTGAAAAGCCAATCGAGCCCGGAGATAGCTGGTTCCCCCCGAAATAACTCGCAGGTTAGCCGGGGGTTAGGTAGATGGCGGGGTAGAGCCACGGATAGGGTGTTTAGGGGGCGAAAGCCCTCGGCACCCTGTCAAACTCCGAACCCGTCATCGCCGTAGCCCCCGAGTGAGGGCATACGGGTAAGCCGTATGTCCGAGAGGGGAACAACCCGGACCCGGGTTAAGGCCCCTAAGTGCCGGCTAAGTGTAAATGAGAAGGGAGTCCCTGGCCTAAGACAGCGGGGAGGTTGGCTTAGAAGCAGCCATCCTTTAAAGAGTGCGTAACAGCTCACCCGTCGAGGTCAGGGGCCCCGAAGATAACGGGGGCTAAGCCGGCCGCCGAGACCCGGGGGGGCCGAAAGGCCATCCGGTAGGGGGGCGTCCCGCGGGGGTAGAAGCTCGGCCGTGAGGTCGAGTGGACCCCGTGGGAACGAGAATCCCGGCAGTAGTAACAGCAAAGTGGGGTGAGAATCCCCACCGCCGAAGGGGCCAGGTTTCCACAGCAACGGTCGTCAGCTGTGGGTTAGCCGGTCCTAACCCTCGGGGTAATTCCCTCGAGGGGAAAGGGAAGCGGGTTAATATTCCCGCGCCACCGGGGTACGTGCGGCAACGCAAGGCCAGCTCCTGACGCTTCGGGGTAGGCCGACCACCCCCGTCGGGGTGGCCAAGCGCATAAGCCCGGGGAGTGCCGTAATGGCGAGAACCGGGCAAAAGCGTGATGGGCCCTCCGTTAGGAGGGTTCGGCTGAGCCCTGGAGCCCGTGAAAAGGGAGCTGGCAAGGATCCCCGGTGACCGTACCCAGAACCGACACAGGTGCCCCTAGGCGAGTATCCTAAGGCGTGTCGGGAGAATCCGGCCCAGGGAAGTCGGCAAATTGGCCCCGTAACTTCGGGAGAAGGGGTGCCTGCGGTCTTCTCTAACTGAGGGGACCGCAGGTCGCAGTGGCCAGGGGGGTCCGACTGTTTAATAAAAACACAGGTCTTGGCTAGCCCGTAAGGGTGTGTACCAAGGCCGACGCCTGCCCAGTGCCGGTACGTGAAACCCGGGTACAACCGGGCGAAGCGCCGGTAAACGGCGGGGGTAACTATAACCCTCTTAAGGTAGCGAAATTCCTTGTCGGGTAAGTTCCGACCTGCATGAATGGCGTAACGAGACCCCCACTGTCCCGGGCCGGAACCCGGTGAACCTACCATTCCGGTGCAAAGGCCGGAGACCCCCAGTGGGAAGCGAAGACCCCGTGGAGCTTTACTGCAGCCTGTCGTTGGGGCATGGCCGTGGGTGCACAGCGTAGGTGGGAGCCGTCGAAGCCACCCCTCCGGGGGTGGTGGAGGCGCCCATGGGACACCACCCACCCATGGCCATGTCCCTAACCCCGCAAAGGGGGACACCGGCAGGTGGGCAGTTTGGCTGGGGCGGCACCCCCCTGAAAAGGCATCAGGGGGGCCCAAAGGTCGGCTCAGGCGGGTCAGAACTCCGCCGTGGAGTGCAAGGGCAAAAGCCGGCCTGACTTGGTCGGTAACAGAGGCCGACCAAGAGGCGAAAGCCGGGCCTAGCGAACCCCTGTGCCTCACCGATGGGGGCCAGGGATAACAGAAAAGCTACCCCGGGGATAACAGAGTTGTCGCGGGCAAGAGCCCATATCGACCCCGCGGCTTGCTACATCGATGTCGGTTCTTCCCATCCTGGGCCTGCAGCAGGGCCCAAGGGTGGGGCTGTTCGCCCATTAAAGGGGATCGTGAGCTGGGTTTAAACCGTCGTGAGACAGGTTGGTTGCTATCTGCTGGGGGTGTTGGCCGCCTGAGGGGAAGGTGGCTCTAGTACGAGAGGAACGAGCCGCCGGCGCCTCTGGTCTACCGGTTGTCCGACAGGGCATTGCCGGGCAGCTACGCGCTAAGGGATAAGGGCTGAAGGCATCTAAGCCCGAAACCCTCCCCGAAAATAGGCGGCCAGTCCCTTCGGGGACGAGGGCTCCCCTAGAAGAGGGGGTTGATAGGCCGGGGGTGTAAGCGCCGAGGGCTCTACCCGAGGCGTTCAGCCCGCCGGTACTAATCGCCCGAGGGCCCGGCAGGGTGTCCAGACACTAAGCGGATGTGGAAGCCTATGCATGGCCCTAAAAAAGCTAGGGAGTATTCAGTTGAAGTTTATATTTTATTTTACTATATTATATTTATTAATTTGAATATATAAATAAAAGTTAAAAATAAAAAATTATTGTGAGAGATTAATTTTTCTTTTTCTTCTTCTCTGGTTCTTCTTTTGTAATAATTATTTTTTCTGCTTTAATCACAGCATTGTATAAGACTATTTTTATTCCTGGTGGTAATCCAGCAAATGTTCCTGGTAGAGTCATAGTTGGTACTTCAATTCCTTCAACTTCTTCCATCTCTTCTTCTACTTCTTCCTCTTCAGTAGCTTCTTCTTCAATTCCAGCACCTATTCTTTCAGCACATGGATGCCCCTTCTCTTTCAAGAATTTAATTAACTCATCGGTAGTTTTAACATCTTCTTCAGTAGCTATTTTATCATACAACTCTTTAGGTATTGCTTCTTTAACTCTTTCTTTTAACTCTTTTGGAAGCCAAACGACTCTCTCCCAACCACCATCTCCTTGTAAAAACTTAGGTGATTTCATATAAGCAATAGATATTCCAACAAATCCTGGTACTTGTTTCCCTCCACTACACTGTCCTGCTAATGTTGAAAATGGAATTCCCATCGGAGTTTCTCCTTTAAATCCTCTATGTGCTATACCAAATCCATCAACTTCAGGAATGTAGAATGCAACTGCTTCGAAACAACCACATGAAGTGCAAGGTTTTTCTAATCCACTATGCAAAGTTACTTCTTCAACAGTACCTTGTGACCTTTCTCTAACAACGTCATTTACTCCAGAGTAAATTCCCAATTTTTCATCTAAGCATTCTCCTTTAGGTATTTCAAATATAGGTCCATTAGGGTCTATCTTAGCAGCTGCTCTCGCATCTAAATAATTAATTCCACCACACAGCGCTGGCCTATCAGGAGTTATAACACATACATGAGTAGGAGCGAAGCTTTGGCACATTATACATCCATAAAAGACATCAACATCCTCTTCATGTAATGCCTTTGTTTTCTCATCCCTATTGTTATATATTTCTCTCGCTTTTTCTAACTCTTCTTTAACTTTATCAGGGTCTGTAATTAATACAACATCACATTTTTCAATGAATGGAAACTCTGCCTTAAACAATCTTTGAACAACTCTCCCAACATGCTCTAATCTCAAACCTTTGTTAAACGAATTCTTATTAATTCTAATCCAGACCTGGTCTCTTTGGTTAAGATGCATAACACCTTCTATGTAATTAAAGAATTCGTGAATTCTTCTCTCTAAAACTCCTTCTAAATCCTCTTCTAAATTACTTCCACTTACCTTAACTATTATTGCGAATGGATTTCTACTTCCCTCCTCCATCTCATCGATATCTTTTCCAATAATTTCAACCTTATCGTCTGCTTTATCAACCACCTTAACCAACTCAAAACCATAACTCTTAGGCCCTGCTAACTCTACATACATATCTGGGCCTCTAACTCTCTCCCCTTCATTCATCGGCCCTACGGAAACTGGTATATCATCAAACATATCCTCTCACCTTTTAGTGTTTTGCTTTTTTCTGCTTTTTTATAGATTCTCTTTAACCTCATCTCTTAAAATCTTCAATATCTTTCTTCTTTTCTCTTCTTTCATCATATCAAGTGTTTCTCCAGATACTAACAATAAAGCATTATCTTTACAAGCTTCTATGCAGGCAGGTGTTATTCTATCAGTATCTAAGCAGAGAGTGCATTTGTGAGCAACCTTATTTTTTATAAATATAGCTCCTATAGGGCAGGCAATTGCACACATTCCACAGGCAATACATCTTTCTTTTTCTACAATAGGAATTCCATCTTTTAGGTAAATTGCATCAACAGGACAGATTTCTTTACAAGGTGCTTTTTCACATTGCATACAAAATATTGGAATACCATCAATCTTTCTTACTCTACTTTCTCCATGAATCTCTTTGCAGATGTTTATGCAATCATAACATTTAGTGCATTTTTCAGGATTTAAGACAATGATTTTTGGATTCACATTATCCCTCCAACAATTTCTTCAAATAATCTAAATACTCATCCTTACTGAGATTTGGGAATGAATAGAGAGTATTTGGTTGATAATACTTGTCTATAGAAACGGTAGTTACATTTGAAAACTGTTTTAGATGTGTTGCTGCCTGAGCTAAGTAATAATAAGTTATTCCAGTGAATAGAGCTAAATCATAATCACTGTTTGATAAATATTTCATTATTGCCATTAGATTCATGTCTTCTGGTGTTTTTATTACTTTTAAATTATATTTCTCAATTAATTTGTTGATTAACTCTTTTTCCTCATCTTCTAAGTTCTCTCCTAATATTAAAATAGGTTTTTTAGCTCTTCTAATCATCATTTTAACCAATGTTGGATTTGTTATTTCAGCATGAGCCACATTACTTCCAGCTGTTGGAATATAGGCTGTAAATCTCTCATCCATAACTATCACCAAATTCAAAAAATTTGAATGAAATTAATAATGAAATTAATAGAGAATTGTTGGGTCTTGTGGATATTTTTCTAATGGTTTCCAACCTTTTTCTTCTAAGTATGCCATTATCTTATCTTTCATCATGAAAGGAATGTCTTTTTCAGTTCTAACGAATTTTTCTAAGTCAGGTGGCATTTTTCCAAAGTATTTTTCGTATAAATCAACATAGTGATAGATTTTGTTAGCTCTACCTTTTGCATTATCATTTGGTCTCATACATAGCTTTGGAATCATACAGATACATTCTTTAACATTTTCGGCAGTTACAATTAAATGTTCAGGAACAGGGTCTATCTCCATAACTTCTCCTGTTTTTTTATCTTTAACTTTGAATTTCTCTCCATTGCTTAAGTACAACCTTCTATACTTAGCTCCGTGAGGACCTACAATAACAGGGATCCCCCATCTATTGACTCCAGTAGCAATTGCAGCAGCTTTTTGGCTCATAGCTCCCCATGCAACTCCAACAGCTCCAACTTTGTTTAATATATAGTCAGCTACTTCAGCATAATTACCTCTTAATGGCACTTTAGCAAAGATGTTAGCTATTTTTATAGCGGCTCCAGTAATGTGGCAATTTGAGAGGCAAGAACCACAATTCACAAGCCCTCCAGCCCTAAACTCTCCTGGATACTTCTCATATAGTGTTTTACCATCTTTATCTTTCCACATTGCAATTGACATTGCAGCACATCCAGATGTTACAACTATATATTTTCTCTCCAAGAATTCTTTAGCCATTAAAGCAACTTCCTCCTCTCCATTTGGATGGTTTGAACATCCAACGAATGCAACAACTCCTGGAATATCTCCAAATACAATTGGAGCTCCAACACTTCTAATCTCAACATCTTTAATTGGCCCTCTACCAGCCCTTATCTTGAATTTTAAATCTTTGTAATAAGCCTCTCCAACTTTTGTAGTCATGCTAACTATTGGTATGTTTCTTGGGCAGATTGTTTCACATCTTCCACAGCTATAACATTTTTTGTATAAATCAACAAATCCATCAAAATTACCTTGTTTTGCTAAAACCATAGCTTCTTTAACCTTAAATGCGTTAGGACAGTTTCTGTTACACCATCCACACTCGGTACATTGCTTTGCCAATTCAACAACTTCATTTAAATCTGGTAAAGCTTTCTTGTCTCTTCTTTCTTTAGCAACTATCTTAGCTACTTCAACAGCGACTTTTCCAACCTTTTCCTCATCTAAAATTAAGGCAGCTCTGTTCCTTAATAAGTAGCCAATAATTTCATCTTCACTTAAATGAGAAACATCTTCTAAACCTAAGCACATCTTTTCATTTGTAGCTATCAAAACAGCTCCAGTTTTTAAAACCTCCTCTAATATATCAGTTCTAATACACTGTTCATCAACTACTACAACATCTGCTACTCCACTTCTAATGAACATCAACTGTCTTGATAAAGGACCAACAATCTTTGCTTTATCTGAAACTCTTGAAACATCTATTGCAGTACAGCAGATACCACAAACCTCTACTTCATCTTCCATATTATTTTCTTCCAAATATTCTAATATATAACTACCTGGAACTACATTATGGCCTATACACAAAATAACTGGCTTATTCTTATCTATACAACCAAATCCTAACTCTATTAGTGGAGCATCATCATCTCCTTTAGGCATATTATATGCTACTATTTGAGCTATATCCCCCACTTCCCTTGCTAAATCATCAATCATTCCTGCATGTAGTGCTTTACTTTCAAAGTCTAAGTAATCGCCCTCCTGTCCAGTATGTGCCGCTGATAAGAGATGAGTTATTTGCTCTTCACAATAATCTAAAACTTTCTCTAAATCTCCTAATGTCTTTGGTTTAATACCCATAACCGTTCTTGTTATTGGTGCTTCAACTTCTATCTCATTACCTAAATCAATTGGATAATCCTTTCCTAACTTTTCAATTAGATGATGAACTAAGTGCCTACTATGCCCTGTATGACATGCAGTCCCAATACAGCAAGCTATTAGGACAATCCTTGCCTGTTGTGTTTTAATGTCTAAACCACATGCTCCTTTCTTTCCTCTACTTAAATCACACTTTCCAAAGGTACAGAGACAACACAAATCACAGATTGGCATGTAAAATGGGGGATACCTCTTTAATAGCTTAAAATCCCAATGTCTCAATGTAGGAACCTTTGGCATTGGTGTAGGACCCATTGGTTCCCAATCTTCCTCCTCTTTCTCTTCACCAAACTTTATATTCATTGATATGTTGGCATTTTTCATCTTAACTAAAGGTGTGAGAAGTTTTTTAACATCTATCTCTATGTTATCTCCCATAACTATCACTTCTTAATTGTCATGATTAATCATTATAATTCTAAGGTTAGTTTTTAAAACTTTAATATATAAAGTTTGTTATGACTAAAGCTAAATTTGGTATGAAAATGAGGATTAAGACTCTCCTTTCAATAAAAAATTACGCATTTCGTAAGTTATTTTTAGAAACATTATAAAAATACATATTAATTAATTTAAAAAAATAAATAAACATGGGAATAAAAAATAAAAATTAAAGCAAAAAATTACTTCTTTACATTAAAGTTAATAACAATCTTAACATTCTTCATAATAATCTGAATTCCTCCCTCTTTTGCTAATTTAGCTATCATTTCACCAACTTCAAGACCCTCTTTTTCTTCTTTTTCAGCAGTTACTGTTTTCTGTTCTTTTTCTTCTTCAACAGTCTCTTCTGATTTCTTAACTATTGGATGCCCCTTCTCTTTCAAGAATTTAATTAATTCATCAGTAGTTTTAGCATCTTCTTCAGTAGCTATCTTATCATACAATTCTTTTGGTATAGCATCTTTAACTCTTTCTTTTAACTCTTTTGGAAGCCAAACGACTCTCTCCCAACCTCCATCCCCTTGTAAAAACTTAGGTGATTTCATATATGCAATTGATATCCCTACAAATCCTGGAACTTGTTTGCCTCCACTACACTGCCCTGCTAATGAAGAGAAAGGCAATCCGAAAGGTGTTTCTCCTTTAAAGTTCCTATGCACTACTCCAAATCCATCTACATCAGGTATATAGAAGACAATGGCCTCAAAACAACCACAAGATGTACAGGGGTTATTTAAACCACTATGCAATGCCATCTCTTCAACAGTACCTTGTGACCTTTCTCTAACAACGTCATTTACTCCAGAGTAAATTCCCAATTTTTCATCTAAGCATTCTCCTTTAGGTATTTCAAATATAGGTCCATTAGGGTCTATCTTAGCAGCTGCTCTCGCATCTAAATAATTAATTCCACCACACAGCGCTGGCCTATCAGGAGTTATAACACATACATGAGTAGGAGCGAAGCTTTGGCACATTATACATCCATAAAAGACATCAACATCTTCTTCTCTTATAGATTTTGTTTTTTCATCTCTTTTTTTGTAAATTTCTTTTGCTTTTTCTAATTCTTCCTTAACTTTTTCTGGGTCGGTTATTATAATTACATCACATTTTTCTATTATTGGGAAATGCTCTTTAAAGAGTTGTTTTACAACCTCACCAATGTGCTTTAATCTCAAACCTTTGTTAAACGAATTCTTATTAATTCTAATCCAGACCTGGTCTCTTTGGTTAAGATGCATAACACCTTCTATGTAATTAAAGAATTCGTGAATTCTTCTCTCTAAAACTCCTTCTAAATCCTCTTCTAAATTACTTCCACTTACCTTAACTATTATTGCGAATGGATTTCTACTTCCCTCCTCCATCTCATCGATATCTTTTCCAATAATTTCAACCTTATCGTCTGCTTTATCAACCACCTTAACCAACTCAAAACCATAACTCTTAGGCCCTGCTAACTCTACATACATATCTGGGCCTCTAACTCTCTCCCCTTCATTCATCGGCCCTACGGAAACTGGTATATCGAACTCAACAACTTTAGTTTTAATATCTTTCATCTTTAGAGCATTTTCTATTATGTTATCAATATCTGAACTCTCTAAGGCTTTTTCTATAACGGGTACATCATTATTGGTTATAACTGGGACCCCTGCTTTTATACATCCGGCTCCTGCTGCCAATGTTATATTATCCAACTCCCCTAAAGCTACAACAACTGCTGGAACTCTATTTTTTAAATAATCAATAATATCTTCCACTTTTCCAGGTTCAATTCCTCCAAAAATTAATGGAGCTCTTATAGCTAAGTTTGCTGCATGTATTGCTGAAGTTATTTCCTCACCAATAGGGACGAGCAATTTGTCTAATCCATACTCAATTCCTGCCTCATCCATCTCTTTAATTATATCTCCAACCAATAATGCTAAAATGTTTCTCTTTTTTATATCATCAATGAGCTTCTTTAGTTTATCTTTATCCTCAACTTTTCCAATAACTACTAAAATAGCTGGAATCTTACCTTCAACAAGTGGAACTCCTAAACCTCTCAATATTTCATCTGGAATAAATCCAACATACGGCTCTTTGTATGGATTTTTATTTTTTGCATACTTTAATGCCTCAATTGCTTCAGCACATATTAAAGTTATAACACCAACATCTAAGGCATTTTCTAAGCTTTCTTCATCTTTTATTTCAAGTGAATTAATTAATTCTTTTAAGTCTTTAACTGTTTCTATCTTTTTTCCTAAGAGACCATATATAATTGGCAAATTATAATTAGTTCCAGGATATGATACCTTTAAATTATCATCTTCTTTCTCTAAAATCTCTTTTGTTAAGTTTAGAACTGTCTTTCCACCTTCTATTATATTACTCACAACCATCATTTCACCATATAATTAAATTTTTGAATATTTGATTTTAATATGAGATTTTCAATTTTAAGTTTATGCATTACTATATATAGACACTACGCAATGCGAAATTTTTATGCAAATTATTTTCTAAAAATTTTAAAATTTGAAAGAAAAATAGCAAAAAATTTAAACATTAATTAAAAATTTTTATGAGTTGCAAAATAGAAAATAGGGCTTTTTTAAATGTTTCTATTTGATTTCTTAAGTAATATTTAATTTTTTTATTTATTATAATGTAATAAAATTTTATATTGGCATCTTACTACCATCTTTAAATGTTCTTAAAACGAGAGTTACTTTACATCCATTAACATTAACTAATGGATATATTTTTTCTGCCAAAAAGTTCCCTAAACTTTCCATATCCTTTAAAATTGCTATACAAACAGCGTCATATTCCCCAGTAGTTTGATAAAGCCCTACAATCTCATTAAGTTCTTTTAATTTATTGAGCGTTTCTTCAACTTTGGATGGCTTTATATATAAACCCAAAATAGCTATAACTTCAAACCCCAAATTTTTTGGATTTATGGATGCATGAAAACCTGTTATAATACCTTTATCAATCATTTTTTTTACTCTATTTCTTACAGTTCCCTCACTAATTCCCAATTCTCTTCCAATCTCTCTAAATGATTTTCTGGCATTTTCATTTAAAATTCTTAGAATTTTTAAATCAATCCTGTCAATCATTTAATCACCAATACAATCTATCTCCAATCTTTACCAAAAATTCACAGTATTCATCCCCCTTACCACAGCATTTTACTTCAACAGCATTAACTTTCCTTCTCAGCTTTTTTTCTAAAGTTCCTGCTATTAATCCCGCTTCAAAATGGCATAGAGTTGTGCCAACATTTGGAACATTATGGCAAGAGATACAATCTTTTAAAACTAAAACCATCTCATCATCTTCAACTTTTTTTACTTCTAAGATGCCAATTTTTGACTTCTTTAATATTTCTGCAAAGCTTTTAAGTAAGTTAGATTCATCAACACACATAGAAATTACTTCCCTACCAATATCTTTTCCAATATTGTAAATTATTGCCTCAATTCCACAGCCAGCAGTTAAAACTCCTATTCTCACTGCCTGAAATATAGATAATGGTATTAGATTTCCCAATGTTCTCTCTGGGGGATTATTATTTATTAAATCTTTAATATCTTTCCTTATTTTTTTATGCAAAAGCTCTTTGTCCATGCTATCCCTCATATAGTCAAAAATTTATATTTTATTGAAAATAAGTTATGGTGGTTAAGTATAGAATATAGTGAATAATATTATAAAATAAGGTAATGTTATGTATCTTAGAGATATTGCATTTGAATTCTTTATAATGATTGCCTTAGGTATTTTTATTGGTTATATCATAGCAGAATATACAGATAATAATTTGTGGATAGTTGTCTTTTTATTGTTTGGCATTTTTTGTGCATTTGTTAGATTTTTTAAAGCTATTAAAGATTATGAAAAAAGGTGATTTTATTGGAAAAATTTCAAGAAAAAAAGATAAAGGATAAAGAAGAGATTATAGTTAAAGAAGATGCTGAAACTAACTGGGATTATGGTTGTAACCCTTATGAAAGAAAGATAGAGGATTTAATAAAATATGGTGTTGTTGTAATTGATAAACCAAGAGGTCCTACATCCCATGAGGTTTCAACATGGGTTAAAAAAATTTTAAACTTAGATAAAGCTGGACATGGTGGGACATTAGACCCAAAGGTTACTGGTGTTTTACCAGTAGCTTTAGAGAGAGCTACAAAAACAATTCCTATGTGGCATATTCCACCTAAAGAATATATTTGCCTAATGCATCTACATAGAGATGCCTCTGAAGAAGATATATTGAGAGTTTTTAAAGAATTTACTGGAAGAATTTACCAAAGACCTCCATTAAAAGCAGCTGTTAAAAGAAGATTGAGAATAAGGAAAATTCATGAGTTAGAGCTTTTAGATAAAGATGGAAAAGATGTTTTGTTTAGGGTTAAGTGTCAATCTGGGACTTATATAAGAAAGCTATGTGAAGATTTAGGTGAAGCTTTAGGAACCTCAGCTCATATGCAAGAGCTAAGAAGAGTTAAAAGTGGATGTTTTGAAGAGAAAGATGCAGTATATTTGCAAGATTTACTTGATGCTTATCATTTTTGGAAAGAGGATGGAGATGAAGAAGAGCTAAGAAGAATAATAAAACCAATGGAATATGGATTGAGGCATTTAAAGAAGGTAGTTGTTAAAGATTCAGCAGTTGATGCTATTTGCCATGGAGCAGATGTTTATGTTAGAGGAATAGCCAAATTGAGTAAAGGTATTGGGAAGGGAGAGACAGTTTTAGTTGAGACATTGAAAGGAGAAGCTATTGGTGTAGGAAAAGCTTTAATGAACACAAAAGAGATTTTAAATGCAGATAAAGGTGTAGCCGTTGATGTTGAGAGGGTTTATATGGATAGAGGAACTTATCCAAGGATGTGGAAGAGGAAGAAATAACTTAAAAAAATTTTTATTTTAATTAGTCAATTTTTTTATCATTATTATCTTATATTATATTTTTTAGTAGGTGTGCATTTATGAAAGTTGGAATTACTGCTATAGTACCACCAGAAATTATTTATTCTGCAGGTCATACTCCTATAGATCTAAATAATTTAGTTCCACAATCGAAAATTTATCCTAAAAATAAACTATGTGCATGGACTGCAACTTGGAGAGAATTGATTTTAAAAGATGAAATTAAAATTGATACATTAATTGTTGTTGCGGGAGGTGATTGTCAAAATTCTCTTGTTGATGCTGAAAAGATAGAACTAAAGAAAAAAATTCCAACACATTATTTCTTTTATCAATTTGGAGATAAAAAACATTTTGAAAATGAAATAAAAAAACTTATTAATTTTTTGGGTGGAAATATTGATAAAACTACTTTAAGAGAAGTTTATCAAATAAAAAAACTTGCAAAAAAAGTAGATGAATTATGCTATAAAGACAAAATAAATGGAAAAGATGCCTTTTATATTACAATTTCTGCAAGTGATTTAAAAGGAGATTTAAATGCATACAAAAAAGAAATCTATAACATATTAAACAAAGATGAAAACATTGAATATAGACATAGGATTGCTATAATAGGAATTCCACCAATTTTTAGCGATTTTTATGAATACTTAAATGAAATAAATGTACATTGTGTTTATAATGAACTTGCTTATGAATTTGTAAGAATGGGAGGAGATTCAATAAAGAGTATAGTAAATAGTTATTCAACATACAGTTTTGCAAATCACATAACTAAAAGAATAAAAATTCTAAAAAAAGAATTAAAAAAGAGAAAAGTTGATGGAGTAATTCATTATACCCAAATGAATTGTCATCATAAATTAGAAGATGAGATTCTTAGGGAATTTATTGATTATCCCATACTAACAATAGAGGGGGACATCCCCCAAAAAACACCAGAACAAACAAAGCTGAGAATTGAAGCATTTATAGAGTTGTTGGGGTAGTTATGATAGGCATTGATGTTGGTTCAACAAATATAAAAATTGCAGATGAGCAAGGTTTCAAAAAATATTCCATAATTAAATTGAACGAGATATTGGAGAAATATAATGATAGAGATGTCTTCGCAACAGGATATTTCAGAAAGAGATTTAGAAATCATATAACTGAAATTACTGCTGCTATATACGGTGTTGATAAAGAAGTTGATGTTATAATTGATGTTGGAGGACAGGATACAAAGATAATAAATACAAAAACATTAGAGTTTGTAATGAATGATAAATGTGGAGCTGGTACTGGACTATTTTTGCAAACTATAGCCATGTATTTAGATGTTCCTATAGAGAACTTTGGAAAATATTACTCAAAAAATCCATTAAAATTAAATAACACTTGTGCTGTTTTTTCAATTTCTGAAATAATTAACTACCTTGTGAATGGCTATACTATCAGAGATATTATATCATCTGTAAATTACACTATAGCAAAGAAAATAGCTAACATGAACCCATTTGAATGCGATACTATTGCCTTGATTGGAGGAGTTGCAGAAAATGAGGCATTCGTGAAATATTTTAAGGAAATTACTGAAAAAGATGTTTATATTCCTAAAAATCCACAATTTATAAATGCAATAGGGGCGAGAAAATATGGGCTTGAATACGCAACAAAAAATAATCTTTGAAATTTATGATTTATATAAAAAATTTGAATTAATTGAAAGTAATAACAAAAATAAAAACAAAAAGTCATCGAAACAAATAGAAAAAATTAAAAATAAAATTATAGTTAAAGATATTGATGATGTTAATTATGTTGACAGGGTTCAAGAGATATTGTTAAATTATGCAGATATTTGGGGCTTTGTTTATAAATCATCAATAAAGCAATGGATTACGACCTCTAAAACTATAAATGTAGCAGGAATTTTCCATAAAAATGATTTGATTGGTGTTGTAGTTTATGGAGAAAAACCAAATTATCTAAAAATTAATTATATTGCAATAGATAAAAAATTTAAAAATAAATCTCTTGGTATATATTTTATTGACTTTTTGGAAAAAAAAGCTAAAAAATTAAAAAAGAAAAAGATATATGCCGAGGTTCCTAAAGATAATGAAGGAGGGCTTAGATTTTTTATAAAAAATGGTTTTATAATTGAAGGTATTTTAAAAAACCATACAAGAGGTAATAAGGATTTAGTATTAATGGCTAAATATTTAGAGGGGTAAAAATGGTGGAATTTTATGCATCATTGACGATTTCCCCAGGTCAGATTAGGAGAATGGTTGAACTTTTAAAGAAACATGAGCCAAAAAAATGGGCATTTGAAAATGTAATCTTTACTCCGATAGTTTCATCAGAAGGAACTATACAGGAAATTAAAAATTTAAAGAAAAAATATAAAACAACTGTTATGTTTGATAGTGGAGGATACTATGTTCAACAAGGGAAGTTTGAAATACATCAACTATTTTCATTTTTGAGAAAATTTTATGAAAATAATAAATGGGGAGATTGGTATGTTCTACCAGATTCTCCACCAGTTTCATCTGATAATGTAGAGACTGCATGGGGAAAAGTTTATGAGACAGTTTATTTTGCAAAGAGTTTTGCTGAAGAGTTTAACGGAAAATTAGAAAAAAAATTTGTTCCTGTAGTTCAGGGAATTAATAAAGAGATGATATATTATTGTGTTAAAAATTATGCAGATTTAAATGTTAGACGATTAGGTTTTGGAAGTTTTGGTACTTGTGGAAAAAATAATCAAATTAACAGATTAACTAAAGAAAGTTTGGAAAATTTAAAGTATCTATCTATGTTAGCAAAAGATTATGGATTTGAATTACATGCTTTTGGGATTGGTGGAGGTAGTTCTGTAAATAAAATTAAAGATTATGTAGATAGTTTTGATAGTAGTAGTTGGGATAAGGCAAGTGGATTCGGAGATATATATTTTCCCAATTCACGAACTATTAATATAACTGGCAAATCTCCAAGAACTTCACAAAAAAATTATATTGGATATGATTATTTAATTGAAAATCTTAGAAATGGTCATGAGTGTTACTTTTGTAAAAATTTAAATAATTTAAGAAAATTTAAAATATATAGATCATTACATAATATAATTGTCCTATATGAAATGGTGAAAGAATGAAAGGTAGTTTCCATATTCAACATAACGCTAAGCCAGAAATTATAAGAAAATTTCTTGAATATGGGAATAATTTAAAAAAATCTGAATTAAAGAAAATATTTCCGGAAATTAAATCAAGCATAATAGATGATAACTATACAATTATGAACAAGTTAATAAATGTTAAAGATAATAATGAAATTGAAAATATTTTAAAAATGGATGATGAGATGTTTAATAATTATCTTCACTATAAACTTTATACTTCCACCTCTCCAATAGGATGGTCATATAGATGTGTAATTAACATATTATGGGAAGAATATATGGGTAAAAAAATAAATCATAACGATATTGAACAAAAAGTTAAAGAAAGAGCATTTGATGAAGGATTTGGTAGTATATCATTTAGTAGTAATAGTGTTCGTGGAGCAATTAACTTTATTAAGTCACTTTATCCATCTCCAATTGATGAAAATAATGTGTTTAACCTTAGAGATTACTGCCAACTACATCTATTATTATGGGGTATTGATTACTTATATAAAAAACAGTGGGGAGAGGAATACGGTTCATTAATGCTTTTAGATGAGAATAAAATTGAAGAACTCTGTAAGTTTTGCTTGATTGAAGATAAAGCATTAGATAATCTCTTGAAAGATCTTGATTTCATCTATGATTTTGTTGAGATTTCAATAAAAATGTTTGGAAAGTATGTACGATTAAAAAGAACATGGACTTTTGAGGATATATTATAGGGGAGATTATGGATTATATTTCATTAATAAATTATATCAAAACTAATTATTCTTATGATTGGCTAACTCATAACCAAAAAAAAGCTTATAAAAAATTGAAAGAATTTCTTATTTATGATGATGTTGTTAATCTTTATGGAAAAAAAGGCGTAGGAAAGACATTTTTAGGATGGGTATTTGCAAAAAATAATAACTTTGTATATTTTGAAAATGAAGAAATATTTAAAAATTATAATGCAAGAAATATAAATGTAATTATTGATAATGGAACATTGTATGATTGGAGAGAAGTAAGAAGAATGGTCTCTCTAAAAGCAAAAAAAGTAATATATATCTCAAAAGAGAAAATTTTAGATTATGGAGTGGAGCTAAAATTGGATTTATATGATGTGAAACAAGTGTTGAATAATTTATCTCCAATTATTGGAAAAAATATAAATGTTAGTATTCAAAATTCAAATATTGATTTATGGAAAATTTTTAGGGGGAGGGTATATGGATATTAGTGCATTAGAATATATAATAAATAAGAGTCCTGTAGTGGATACTCAGTCAGTTGAAAATTTAATAAACAATCCTGATTTAGTTGCAGATAATTATGAAAAACATTTAAAAACATATATAAAAGTTGATGATGAAGACTTTGATCGTAGATTTGTAAAAGAAATTAAAAAAGGAAAAACTGTTAAAGGATATATATCTGCTCCTTATGGATATGGAAAGACAAGTAAGGCACTGAGTTTATGGGAATATTGCAAAAATAATAATATATTATCTATTCCCCCATTTAAGTTCGATAGAAAACTTGATACAATCATGGATGCAGTTTATGGTTGGACAAAGTATGTTTATAAATATAAATATCCCGAATATGTTGAAAAAATTGAAGAAATTTATAGAAAATATAAAACATTAAGTATAGAAAAAGAGATTGATGAGTTAGCAAAAAAAGAACACTTAACAAAAGATGAAGCTAGAAGAATAATTAATAGTTTCATAGAAAAAGGTAAATTAATTATATCAATAACCCCAAAAGACCTAATGAATTTTTTAAAGGAAATATATGATCTTATAAAAGAACATTATGACGGATTAGCAATTTTTGTAGATGAAGTGCAAGGAATAAACAATATGGAAATTATTAACGATTTAAGAAATTTTATTTTTGAACTTAGTATTAGTAATATAGGATTGGGGATATTGTTTATAATTCCAGATTATCAAGAAGAGGATTTAAGCATAAGAGCTGGAGATTTAATTGATAGATTACGAAAAGATGGATTCTATTTAAATTTAGTAAATATATATAATGTAGACTTTGCAGAAAAATTGTGGAACAAATATGGCGAACTTTTAGGGTTTTATCCTTATGAAATTATAACAAAGGACTGTTTAAGAAGTATTGGTGAGATCTCTTCAAGAGATGATTTAGGTAAAGGTCCAAGGACAGTTATTGGAGCATTTAAATGTGCTTGCACAAAATATAAAGAAAAATTAGAACCCTATTCTGTATTTGATTTTGTTGATGATATCTTAAATGGCAAAATTGCATATATACAACAAAAATATTTAGATGCTTTAAATGAAGGTTTGTCTCTAAGTAAAGTTAATTCTGAAGAAAAAAGAAAAGTTACTAAATTGTTGGGAGCATTTCCAAGAGGAGTATCTGATGATTTAATAAAAAAGTATAGCTTATATAATGAGTTTGAAGAACTTTCAGATGCTTATTATGGAACTGAAATTGTTTATGCCCTTGAAGGATATACATTAAGAGGATTATTAGACGAAAGTTCTGGTAGTTATGTAGAACAACACATAAGAAAATTTAGACATGTATTTGATGAATCTTGGGAAGATGAAATGATTAATGCATTTATAAATCATTTATTACCTGAAATCTTTCCAAAGAAAAAAGGATCTCAAATTATAGGGTGGAGATTCGATTTAAAATATCCTATAAACTATGGATATTATCATTTATTAACTGGGACTTTTAATAAGAAATATCCATTTAGAACTGTTAGTGTATATTCTTTAAAGAAAGAACCTGGAGAAATAGGTATGGAGTTTATTAAAAATTTAGTAGGTGATATTTCACCAGATATTGAGTTTAAATTTATATTAGATAAAAATATAGAAAATAATGATTTAATAATTGACTATAAAAATGGAGATGTAATCTTTAAATTTAATGTTTTAAAGAGAGTTGGAGAGAATAATTTGCCTGGTGAGTTAAAAAAACTTCAACAGTATGTTAAACCACAAGAAGTTACTCCAATGTTTATGCTGTGTCTCTTAGATTATCTTGACAAAATTAAAGAAAAAGAAGGGGATTACATAAAATATAAGGGTGAAATAGATTCATTAAAGTCACTTCTTATAAGATATTTAAAAAGATTTTTGTTCTCAGATGAATTAGCAGAAAAATATGAGTTAAAGGCACGATTAGAAAAGATGGTTGAAGAAATATTTAATAGAATTTGTGAATATAAATTTAAAGATTATAGAACTTTAATCCATTCTACAAACTGGCAAAGAGATTTAGAAAGATATAGAATATTATTAGAATCATTACCGATCTCAAAGAGAAGAGGTGACAAATTCGAAACTACTAAAAAGGACTTAGTTTCCAAATTAACTGGTAGTAAAAATCCAAGTGTTGCAGGGTTCGATGAAGAGTGTAAAAGTGGAAAATGGAAGGATTTAATACACTTAGAAGAGTGGGGTAAAAAAGATAAAATTATAGTTAGATTAAAAAAACATTCACTTGAAGAAAAAATATTAAAAGAATTTATTGAAAAATGGACGCAACCAATACATATGGATGAAATAATTAAGTATGGAATGTCTTTAGGATATACTGAAGATGAAGTTAAAGAAATTTTAAAAATCCTTGAAAGTAGAAGATATATTGAAATCGATAAAGGATTTATATTTAAGCTTGAGGAGATAACAAATACTGATGTTTTAAATAAATTTGATGAAGTTGAAAAACTTGCAAGGAATGTTGTAAATCTCTATAAAAAATATGGAAAGGATATTCCAAAGATTCCTATAAATCTATCTAAAAAAGAAGAGATTCTGAATCAGAAAAATTCTGATTTATTATACAAAGACTTAGAACTTTTAGAAAGTTGGGAGAGAACTTTAAGAGGATATTACGAAATAATTAAAAATGAGATAACTAAAAATAAGGAAGAATTGTTAAATGAAATTTTAAAAACAGGAGAAAAAACTAATGAACTAAAAAGAAAAATAGAAGATTTAAAAGAGGATATTACAAAGACACATTATGCGTTAGGGGGGATAGTTAGACATTTAGAGGAACAAATAAAGATAACAAAAAAGAAATGTAATATACTATCAAAAGAGTTATTAGAATTAAGAGAAACTATAACATCTTCAAGAGATCTTGAAAATCTTGCTGAAGTTTTAAAAATAGCTAATAAAAAAATGAATGAATTAAAAAAGGAATATGTCAATATCAATGAGAAATATAACAAGTTTAAATCTTGGTTAGTTATTCTTAGAAAATTAAAAGAATTATATGAAAAAATAGATGCTTATAAGGAGTATATTGACATTGATGAAGAGTATGAAAGATTTAACGAATTAATAAATGAAATAATAACTAACTTTGCAAGAGATGGTGAAAACTATTTATACATGGATAAAGATGTTGAAAAAGATATAGAGTTAATCGAAAAAGACATAAAGAAAAAAGAGAGTAATTTAAGAAATGAATTTAATAGGATTCAAGATGAAATCAAAACAAAAATGAACTTTTTGTCCAATACATTAAAATTGTTAGATATCCCTTCATATTCATACAGAGAACCAATTACTATTGAAGATAGAGATATAGCTTATCAAAATCTCGTAAGAAATGTAAGAACGTATCTTCAAGATGTTTTAAACAGAATATATGATTACATAGTATCATTAAAGACAGACGTAGAAATAAAATTGGACAATGATGAAAACTATCTAAAAACACTAAATGAAATAGAAAATAAATTAAATAGCATAGATATTGATGTTATAAATAAAGATAATATTGATAATATAGTAAATGTTATTGAAGAAGTAAAATCTAATATACTTGAAATATGGGGAGAGTTAGATAAAGTTAGAAAAGAGATAAAGAGAGAAATTATTGAAAAAAATAGATTTGGTAAGTTAAAAGAAGAAGAAATGAAAATAATTGAGTTATTGAATAAATATGGTGAAATTTCAATTAAAGATATTGCAAAACATCTAAATATGTCTATTGAGGGGACATTAAAATGTCTATTGAATATGGAGAATGTAGAAATAATTGTAAGGAAGAAATAAAAAAGATAAAAACTCCATGTTACTTAAAAATAAAACATAAACTTTCTCTTCTATTTTTTGATTTTGAAGATATCTCATATAATGATTTTTGGTTAATGGTTGATAATCCAAATAAAGAACTTCCTCAAAAAAAATTTGTTATAACTGATAAATTTGACTATAGGCTACCTATTTATGAAATAGACCATAATCCTTTTACACCAGAATTAAATAAAATTATTAATGAAAAATATAATTTAATTGAAAAGTATGTTAGAACACAAAAAGATGTTAAAGATTATATCATTAATTATGTTAATACTAAAACCCCAAAAACAGTTATATTGTATCTTATTGATGGATTATCTTACTGGGATTATATAAATGCAGACATAAATTATAGTGCTGAACCTATATTTGTTAATGGAAAAACTACGACTGAAAATGGGCTTAAAAATATAGTTTATGGAAAAAATGGCATACCTATTGCAAAGGAACTTTATAAGATTGGATATAAAGGATATGGACAAACATATTGGAATAGAAAAAATACATTAACCGATATTTTATTTAGATATATAAGTGAAAAGAACATTTTTCATTATGATGAGGACATTTATAATATAATATCTAAAAATAAACTATCAAAAAAATATATTCAAATTTACAAAATTGGATTAGATGATGATGCACATAAATTAAGGGAAGTTAGTAAAAAAAGAATAATTAATAGAATAAAAGAAATCTTTGAAAATATAAACCTCTTAATAGATATTCTAAATCAAACAAATCAGTCTTATCTTATAGTAATTACAGCTGATCATGGTATAAAGTGGAATTTTACAAAAAAATATAAAAAAGGTTCTCATGGAAATATATCATTTGAGGAGTGTTTTGTGCCTTTAATTATTATTGAGGGGTAGATTATGTTATTTATTGGAAGAGAAAAACTAAAAGATATGTTAGGAGAAGATGTTTATATAGATGCTTCAAAATCTCATGCAATTTTTATTTGTGGTAAAAGAGGTAGTGGAAAAAGCTATACATTGGGAGTTTTAGTTGAAGAAATTCAAGAAAAACATCCAGATTATTTAAAGATTATAATTGATCCGATGGGGATATTTTGGACTATGGTAGAGCCTAATGAAGAACAAGAAGAAAACCTTTGGGATTGGGATTTATATCCAGAAAGATATCCTGTAAAATTGATAGTTCCTGGAGAAATAGACAAAAGATTTGATGAAGATGTTATAAGAGAAATGAAAAATAGAGGAGTAGAATTCAAAAAACTTTTGTTAAATCCATCAGATATTTCAGCAGAAGGATGGTGTGATCTATTTAATTTGAATATAAATGAAATGATGGGAATCGCATTATATAGAGCAATTGATAATATTAAAAAAGATTTTTTTACAATTGATGATATCATTTATGAAGTAGAAAGGGATACAAAATCAAAAGAAACCACAAAAGAAGCATTAATTAACCGTCTAAATATGGCAAAAAAATGGGGTATTTTTTCAGATGAATATATACCAATAGAAGAAATTTTTGAAAGAAACGCAATAAATGTTATTGATTTGAGTGTTATTGAAAGTGGAAGATACGGATTGAGAGATTTAATTGTATCAATAATTGCAAAGTATCTATTTAATCAACGATTGAAATCAAGAAAAAAGGAAATGTTAAATTTACCATCAAAAATGCCGAAAGTTTGGATGTTTATTGATGAGGCACACAATTTCATTCCTTCTGGAAAATCAACATTGTCAAAAGAAATATTAATAAGATGGGCAAAGGAAGGAAGACAGCCAGGATTAAATTTAGTTATAGCTACTCAACAACCCTCAGCAATTGACAATGAGGTTTTAAGTCAATGTGATATTATTTTTGCACATAAAGTAACAAATAGAGAAGATATAAATGCATTAAACAAACTCAACCAGGAATATATGGGAAAAGAATTAAAAGTGTATATTAAAGATTTAAATAAAGGAGAATGTGTCTTTATAGATGATGAAAAAGAATTTCTAAAAATCATAAAAATAAGACCAAGAAAAAGTAAGCATGGAGGAGGGGAAAAATAATTTTTTGGTAAATAAATATGTATATACTCGTAGTCTCGCATAATTTTATTAAATTGTTTAATCTGTAGTATGTTGGATTTTCTCGTAATCTCTTCATAATCAATATTATTATTTTTTATTTTATTTATAATTTATATATTTAAATATAAAATTTTATAATATTAAAACTTATATAAGTTTCTATTAAACATTAAATATTCTTAATAAATATAAGAGTTATACATTATGCTCGTTTAATGAAAATTGGGATGATAACTATGAAAATTATAAAAAGTGAATACGACAAAATTAAACCATACGTTACTAAAGATGGCTCAATAATTCGTGAATTAATGCATCCAAATGCTCACGGGAATGTAAAACAAAGTTTAGCAGAGGCTATAGTTCCAGTAGGTTCTAAAACATTACTGCATAAACATCATAAATCTGAGGAGATATATTACATTTTGGAAGGTAAAGGATTAATGACATTAGGTGATGAAAAATTTGAAGTAAAAAAAGGAGATGCTATATGCATTCCTCCCAAAACTCCCCATAAGATTGAAAATATTGGAGATGTTCCTTTAAAGATATTATGTTGCAGTTTCCCACCATACTCTCATGAGGATACAGAATTAATGGAATGACTTCTTGTAGAATAAGATTTTTGATAGCTGATATTGATTATGAAAAAATTGTTGAAGCATTAAAATTATTTAAAGATGATTACATAATTGATGAATACCACATAGACGAAGATATAAAAAGAATTTTTAATTAAAAATAATATTCTATTCTTAAATCCAATTGAAGGAATTTTAAAACCACAATCATTTTTAATCTGGAATGCTATAAAAAAGTGCTGTAATATATTAGGACTTTATATATTGAGTAATGAAAATATGATGCCGTAAGCATCAAATATGCCTTTTAATATTTATCCCTGCGAAAGTCCTAATATCAAAAATGGTATAGAGGGATAATAATGAAGATAGAAATAAATGAAAATTTCTGTAAAGGATGTGATATATGTATTGTAGTATGCCCAAGAGGAGTATTTGAAAAATCAAAAAAGTTGAATAAAAAAGGTATCTATCCACCAATCCCAGTAAATGCTGAAAAATGCACAAAGTGCAATCTCTGTATATTACAATGTCCAGACCAGGCAATCTCAATAGAAGAGTAATTAATTTTTTTAAATACTACTCATAAATTTTTTAATGAATAATAATTAATGAATAATAAAATTAATAAAATTAAAAACTACATTTAATAGGAAGTTATAGTTTTGTGCAAAACTATTAAACATTTATATAAAGTATTTGAAGAGATGAGAGGATGATTCAAATAACGGTAATTCAGATAGATAATTACGGACCTTGGACAGTTACTCCAAATCCAAGAAGAGAGAGTGATTTACAAGCTCTGCAGAGCAGATTATATGCTGATTTAAATCTCATGTTTGGAGCTCATAAGGGATTGGTGTTCTATACAAGATTTGATAATTTAATAGCTATAACAAATGGTATTGATTTAATTACACACAAAAGAATCCAAGAGAGCATAAGAAACAGATATCCATTTACAGTTAGTATGGCTATTGCTTCAGCTGAAACACCTTATGAAGCTCAAAAACTTGCTACAAAAACACTACAAGAGCATGGAAGTGCTCAAGATGAAAATAGAAAAGAGGTTTTAGATGTTGCCAATGAGTTAGTTGTTGATGGCTATGTCCAAATTGCTCACATTGATATAAACAACATTACGGGAACTCTTACAGATATTGTGAGTGCCTATGACACCTATATAAATGTAAATAAGGTTAAATTAGCATTGATGGAGGAGCTTTTAAAACATAACGCTTTGTTGTTTTTCATAGGAGGAGATAACTTCATGGCTCCATCAAATGGAATGAGTGAGGAAGATTTCTTGGATATTTTCAACAGAATCAATAAAAAGTATAATATAGAGTTAAAAGCTGGAATTGGAGTTGGAAGGACTGCAGAAGATGCCTCAAACTTGGCTGATGAGGGATTAGAGAAAATTAGAAAAAAGATAGTTAATAAAAATGTATGCACTTTAAAGCAGGACGATTTCTTAGAGCAAAATATAACAACTGGAAGATTATGTGGATTACAAAGGTGATTGCAGAGATGAACAAAAAAATAGAAAAATTAAATGAGTTGAATAAAAAAATTGTCTTAGCTCCAATGGCAGGCATTACTGATGGGGATTTCTGTAAAAAATTTATTGATTTGTTTGCCATTGTTACCATTGGTGGCTACAACTTAGATACTGCAACATATAAAGCAAGTAAAGACATAGAGAAAAGAGGAAGAAAGGAATTTTCTATAAATTTGGAAGAATTTAATAGCTATATAATTGAGCAAATAAAAAAATCAAGAGAAAGCAATGCTTTAGTTTCAGTTAATGTTAGATTTGTTGATATAGATGAAGCTTATGATAAATTATTAACTATTTCTAAATATGCTGATATTATAGAACTTAACTGCCATTGTAGGCAGAAAGAAATAACTTCATTGGGCATTGGACAAGAGTTAATGAGAAATAAAAAGCTCTTAGAAGAATTTTTAAATAGAATGAAAGAGTTAAATAAACCTATTTTTTTAAAGATAAGATTAAATCACATCCCACTAAAAGAGTTAATTGATAATTTAAACTATGTGAGAGATTATTTTGATGGATTGCATGTTGATTGTTTTTATCCAGGAAAACCTTATGCAGATTTGGATTCATTAAAAATCTTGGCAGAAGAATTTAGTGATAAAATAATAATTGGAAATAACTCAATTGATTCTATAGAAAAAGCTAAAGAAATGTTAAAATACTCTGATTTTGTGTCTGTTGCAAGGACTGTTTTAAAGGGGAATGTTGAGTGGATAAAAGAGCTAAATAAAGAATAATATTTAATAAGACTTTCGCAGGAATAAATTTTTAATAGCATTTAAGCTCAAAAGTAATATTCAAACTGCGAAATCCTATTTAATTTTTGTTTTTATTTCCAAGTTTTTTAAACTCTTCTGCTAAACACTCAAAAACCTCTTTATCTTCCACATTTTCAAATATTTTTATTATATCGTAAATTATCCTTTTACACAAAGCCTTTGAAAAATCTTCTAAAACTTCCTCAATCGGCTTATTTTTATTCTTTAATATCTTTTTCGCTTTTTCAAATTCTTTCTTTCTAACATTCTCAATATACAGCCCAAGTTCTTTTATTGCTGTTTCAAATTTCATTTTATCAAGAAGCTCTTTTAACTGCTCCAATTCCTCACAAATAATCATCTCAACCTTTGGAATTTCTTCTTTTCTTTTCTTTAAATTCTCTTCAGCAACCAACTTCAAATCATCAATAGTGAATAAAAAAACATCAGGTAATTCTCTAATATCGTCGGTTGTATCTCTTGGGTTGGCTATATCTATAATAACTGTCTTTCCAGCGTTTTTTAATCTCTCCTTATTTAAAATCGGATGTGGGGCTCCAGTAGCTGAGATAACTACATCTGCATACCTCAAAGCTTCTTCCAATTTGTCAAACTTTATAGCCATTCCACCAAGTTCTTTAGCTAATTTTTCAGCTTTTTCATAAGTTCTATTTGCTACAATAATAGCTTTAATGTTTTTTTCCTTCAACGCTTTTATAACTAAATTTGCCATCTCTCCAGCTCCAATTAATAAGACATTTTTCCCTTCTAATCCAAAAATCTTCTCTGCTAATTCAACTGCCGCACTACCTATTGAAACTCCTCCTTCATTTATCTTTGTCTCTACTCTCGCTCTCTGTCCAGTATGAATTGCCTTTAAAATAATCTTTTCCAATTTCTTAGAAATTTTTCCTTTCTCTTTTGCTTTTAGATAAGCATTTTTCAACTGCCCGAGTATTTGGTTTTCTCCAACAATCATTGACTCTAAACCACATGCAACTCTAAAAAGATGTTCAATAGCCTCATCTCCATATAGAATATCAAATTTATCTAAATCTATGTAGTTGATGTTTTTAATCTCTTCTAAGCTATTTGCATCAAATATAATCTCTACCCTATTGCATGTTTGTAATAATATGGCATTATCAAACATCTCATAAAATTTTTCTTCATCCATTCTAAGCTTTTCTAATTCAGAGACGCTGTATTTCTTATAATCAGCTTTTAGTATTATCATTTTCCCACTTCTCTATTAATCTTTTTAGTTCTTCTCTAAATTTTTCGTTTTCAAAAATCTTTTTTAATATTTTTTCTCTATCTTTCTGTTTTGGATATGTCTCTTTTAAATACTCTCTCATATATGCTATCATATTTATGTCAGTTGATTTTAGATAGTTTTCTACAAAAATTCTTATATGCTTAGCTATTAAGGGGCTTTTTCCTTTTGTGTATATGCTAAATATTACTTCATCAACCTCGGTATAGGCAGGAATAATAAAATTAACGCCTTCTACCTTTGTTGAAGAATTTACAAACTTATTTAAATCCCTTGATAATTTAACGATTCTTTTGTTAATTTCCTCATTGATAGCTGCTACTATAAAATCATACTTCATTATAATATTTTTTAGCTCTTCATCACTCAATTGGTTAATATCAGTTTTAATTAGATTTAGGTTTTTGTTATTTTCTTTTAATTTTTTCATCTCATCATCAAATTCTTTAGAATAGATATCAACAATTCCACCATTTTTTAATATTTTCTTAGCCCTTCTCTTTCCTACACTACCACAACCAAATATTGCTACTTTTTTTCTATCAAAAGATAACAAAACAGGAAGCAAATTAATCCCTCCATAATTTTCCTTCTAAATACTTTTCATAAGCTTTAGTTATTTTAACTTTCTTAGTTTTTCCAATAAATTTAGCTCCATCTTTAACAACAACCATCAATCCACTATCTGGAAGATAGCCAATAGCATCTCTTTTATTTCTAAAGTGTCTCTCTGATACTATAACCTTTAAAGTTTTTCCAATATATTTTCTCTTTATCTCTAAATTTATTTTGTTGGCTGTTTCTCTAATTAGTAGGGAATATTTTGTAATATTTGGTTTAAAATTTTGAAATGCAGACATAGGTAGAGGTCTAAATTTATAAACAGTTATTTTATCAATATAATTTTTAATTTTGCGCATAAAATCTATTGTATTTTTTGCAGCTTCTTCATTTTCTCCTGGTAATCCATATATAAAATAAACTTGAGCCTTTAAATTATATTTTTTTGCTATTTTAACTGCTTTTAAAACATCATTTGGTGTTGTAGGTCTTCCCAATAATCTGCAGTGCTCTCTATCACCACTCTCACAGCCAATGTATATTGGAGTTTTTAGATATTTACTAAATATTTCTGCCACTTTTTCATTAAACAAATTAGCCTTTATATTTTCAATTAAAATATTTGCATTATATTTATCGGCTAAATCTTTGCAATTTGATAATAAAGATTCAATTGCTTCATAATTTGGTTCTGGGAAGTGAGGATTTATCAATTTATTTCCTCTTTTATAATCTAAAAAATCTGGGGCGGAGAGAACTATCCTCTTAACACCCTCTTCCAATAATTCCTCAACTTCTTTTAATATATCTTCTTCATCCCTACTTCTTGCATATCCAAATACTGAAGGGACAGAGCAGAAACCACAACCAGGATTTATATTTAAAGGGCATTTTAATGTTCCATTTTCACATAAGTTACATTTTTTGTTAGTGCATAATAATAAGGGTCTTTTAAAATTACTACAACCTCTAACAACTTCAACATAAACTCTTGCAGAGAAGTAATTTTTATAATCTTTAATTTCAGTTGATGGTGTTATTAATTTTAAATCAGTTAGAATTTCTCTTAGAGGGTTTATTTTTAATTCATCCTCATTGTAATCCCAATATGTTGTTCCTTTAACATCTTCAGCATCAAAATCCTTTTTTATTAATTCTCTTATTGTTAACTCTCCTTCTCCAACTATGCTTATATCTGCCTCTATTTTTTGTAAAAGATATAAATCATTAGCTATAGGCCCTCCAACAATTATTTTACTGTTAGTTTTTAATCTAATTCTTTCAACTAACTTTTTAACACATTTAAAGTCAGAAGTCATTGCACTAACAAAAATTAGGTCATATTTTTTAGCATCTTTAATATCCAAATCCTCTACAGGGGTTATCTTTGCTTCAATTCCTTCGTTTTGCAAAATACCTTTAACTGTTCTCGGTCCAGCTCCAATAACGTCTCTCGTTAAAGTTCTTTTCCCATCACCAGATGCTAAACAATCAATAATTAATGCTTTCATTTTCTCACGTATTTGTTAGAAGAGTTTTTTAGAGATAACAATTCATAAATACTCTAACTAACAGAAAATATTATGTAGAGGAATATAGGACTTTCGCAGGAATAAATGTTTTAAGGCATCTAATTTCCATGAATAGATATAAACTGCGAAAGTCCTATAATATTTAAAGTAAAGGGGGAACTTTATGGAAATCATACATCTAAGTGAAATTGATTCAACAAATGACTATGCTAAAGAGTTAGCAAAAAAAGGAAAGAGGAACTTTATTGTGTTGGCAGATAAACAAAATAATGGGAAAGGAAGATGGGGAAGAGTTTGGTATTCTGATGAAGGGGGGTTGTATTTTTCAATAGTTTTAGATTCTAAGGAATACAATCCAAAAGTTGTGAATCTATTAGTCCCTATTTGTATCATTGAGAGTTTAGAGAATTATGTAGATAAAGAGCTTGGAATAAAGTTTCCAAATGATATAATGATTAAAGTAAATGACAATTATAAAAAGCTTGGGGGAATATTGACTGAACTAACTGATGATTACATGATTATAGGAATAGGAATAAATGTAAATAACAAAATAAGGAATGAGATTAGAGAGATTGCAATTTCTTTAAAAGAAATTACTGGAAAAGAGCTTGATAAGGTAGAAATATTTAATGATTTCCTGAAGACATTTGAAAGTTACTTAGAGAAACTCAAAAATAAAGAGATAGATGACTATGAAATCTTAAAAAAGTATAAGAAATCTTCAATAACTATTGGAAAGCATGTAAAAATATTTCTATCAAATAATGAGGTTATTACAGGAAAAGTTTATGATATTGACTTTGACGGTATTGTTTTAGGAACTGAAAATGGCATTGAGAGAATTCCATCTGGAATCTGTATTCACGTAAGATAATTAGGACTTTCGTAGGAATAATATAATATGAAAAATAATTTTTATTTATTTTATTCTTATTCCGAAAGCAAATAAAAACATCCAAATAATCATTAGTATTAGTATTAACACGGAAAGCATCATTAAACCTGGGGAATTTCCAAACACTATTGGTATTGGGCCTATCATTATAATCCCAGAATATTCCACATTACTTTCTTCAGTTTTTTCTGTTTTTACCTTTTTATAATCTTCTTGAGAGCTTGGCAAAATCATTCCTAAAGTTATCATAAAAAATCCAATAAACATTAAAATAATCCCTAAAAATATTAATGTTGGCTTCATAATCATCCCTTTTTTAAAAAATAAAATTATAGGATTTCAATTATTTTCCTAAAGGATAGTTTGGAGCTTCATTAGTTATAATAATATCGTGAGGATGGCTTTCAACTTGCCCACTAGGTGTTATAATTACAAATCTTGCCTTTTCTTGCATTTCTTTTATGTTTTTAGCTCCACAGTAACCCATTGAAGCTCTCAAACCACCAATTAGTTGGAATATTACTTCACTTACAGGCCCTTTATAAGGAACAGCTCCTTCAACGCCTTCTGGGACTAATTTTACATGTTTCATGTGGCTCTTTGATGATTGGAAGTATCTATCAGCTCCAGCTCCTACTCCTCCAGTCATAGCTCCTAATGAACCCATTCCTCTATACTGCTTATACTTCCTTCCATTGATAACCATTAATTGTCCAGGGGCTTCATCAGTTCCAGCAAGCAAAGAACCGAGCATAACTGCATCTGCCCCAGCTGCTATAGCTTTAGCAATATCTCCACTGTATCTTATTCCACCATCTGCTATAACAGGAACTCCATGTTCTTTAGCAACATCTGCTACTTCAGCAACGGCTGTTAATTGAGGTACTCCAACTCCAGCAACAACTCTTGTTGTACAAATTGAACCAGGTCCTATTCCAACTTTTAAAACATCTGCTCCAGATTTAATTAAATCCTCTGCCGCTTCTTTTGTTGCTATGTTTCCAACAATCAATTTTATGCCAGTTCCTTCCAACATCTCTTTAAATTTCTTTACATTTTCAACAACTCTCATATTGTGGGCGTGAGCACAATCAATGGCAATAGCATCAACCTCTGCTTCAATCAATGCCTTAGCCCTCTCAAAATCATGAGGACCACAAGCAGCAGCAACTAACAACCTACCTTTTTTATCTCTTGCAGCTTGTGGATATCTCCTTCTCTTTAAAATATCTCTTAATGTTATAATACCAATTAATCTCTTTTCATCATCAACTATAGGTAATCTTTCAACTCTATTTGCATACATTAATTCTAAAGCATCATCTTCTCCAATATCTTCTTTAGCACAAACAACATCTTTGGTCATTACATCCTTAACTTTTTTAGATTTATCCTCAATTGCCTTGACATCTCTATGTGTTATGATTCCAACCAATTTATCTTCATTATCAACAACTGGCAAACCACTAACTGAGTAAGTTTCCATTACATTTATAGCTTCTCCAACAGTATCTTCTGGTGAGACAGTAATAACATCTTTAATAACTACTTCATCAGCTTTTTTAACGGCTTGAACTTGATGGACTTGGTCTTCAATTGTCATGTTTCTATGTATAACTCCTAAACCTCCCAATCTCGCTAATGCAATAGCCATCTCTTTTTCTGTTACTGTATCCATTGCTGCAGAAACTATAGGAATATTTAACTTTAAACCTGCTAAATCTGTAGAAACGTCAGTATCCTTTGGCTCAACCCATGATGCATTTGGAACTAATAAAACATCATCAAATGTATATGCCATCCTAGCTTCCATTAATTTCTTTAAAAACAAACTCTCACCTTAGTAACCTTTTTAACTATATTTAGAAGAGGGGTATTTATACTTTTATTAGGTGATGACTTTATGACATTAGGAGTGAGTTATTAAGATAGTGCTATAAAATTCAGTATCGATTCGTAGATTAACTATATAACTACCGGATGATATAAAGTAATTACGGTATAGGATTTTACATAAATTGGAATATTTACTAAGGAATGTTTATACTTTTAGCATTCAGATGGATTATTAATAATAGAACTGTAATTTATTTAATTTAAGTGTTAGGTGGTTATATGATAAATGAATCCCAAGAAATAGCAAGATTTTCTGGTAAAGGGGTATTGATTACTCCAAAAACTATGGAGAAACCATTATTGAGATGGGAAAAATTAGAAATAATATTATATAAAGACAAAATTGTATTTGAATTTTTAGATAAAAAAATTGAAGCAAATATAGAGGATATAGATGATGTAGGATATAAACTACCAAAAAAAGTCTTTGATAGTGCTAAATGCTTATTGGAAGATATTACTTTCCATTCAACAATAGTTATTAAATCTAAAGAATTTGGTACTATAATGATAGGTTTTGCCCCGGAAACATCACTATATGGAAAAACCCCTATAGACAATTTTTTAAGAAAATTATTTTGTTTATTACTAAATAACAAAGAGGTTAAAATATTGTATGATGTTAAAGAAGAGGATTATAGGGATAAAACTTGGGAAAATGGATATTTAAAATTTATTAAAGAGCGTATTAAAGAAGAAGTTATAGTGAAGTTTGAGTATAAATTAGTCGTGGAGGTATTAGAAAATAACAATACTAAAACATACGATATATTTAGTAATATAAGAGATGTAAAAATAGAAGAAAAAGAGATATGTGGGGAAATAAAACCAATATTAAAAATACAGCAAAAAAAGAATCGAAAATGTATAACCTCATATTTGTATACTGAAAATAGAAAAGTGAGGTTGTTTTTATTAAGGTATATGTTACTATTATTAAATTGTAAACATGTTGGGATTTTAAAATATCTTCAAGAAACTGTAGAATAGCTGAAAATTGGAGCATCAACAAGTTTTAGATACAAATAAAAAATCAGTATCTACGAATATGCATTAGACATGCACTCTTCTACTCTTAATCTTTTTCATATAAAATATTTCTCCATTGTATTCTAATTTTATTAATTTTCCTTCATTTACCATTTTTTCTATAATGTCAAAGCTAATATTTGCTTTATTTAATAACTCTTTAATAACTTCCTCCCTCATAGGATGAACTGAAGTTATAGCTAATATATCCTCTTCAACATTTTCAGAAAATACAAATTCATTTCCTTCAAATTTCCCTAGGAGTTCAACCTTATCTATTCCAACAATTTCATTAAAGATAGCTAATATTTTATTTATCAGTTCTATTTTAGGAGGTTTTATATATTTTTCAGAGGGAGGTCTTATTGGTATATTCAGATAGCATCTATCTGGATTTAACTCTTTTAAAAATTCTGCTGTTTTGATTATAGATTCCTCCGTATATCTTATATTTCCTAAAATCATCGTTTCAGTTATTAATTCTCCTTTATAGTTGTCTCTAAAAGATATAATGCCTTCTAAGATTTTATTTAGATTTAAATTTTCATGAGGTCTATTTATCTCCTTCCAAATTTTTTCTTCTGCAGAATCTATCTTAAATGATACTAAATCAAAGTTTAATAAGTCATTTCTAACATCTTCCTTCCAGATTAATGAAGAATTCGTAATTATTGCTATTGGAATGTCAAAATCTCTAAGCATTTCAACATCTTTTGATAAATTTATATCTAATGTAGGCTCTCCATCTGCAACAAAAGTAAGATAATCTATTTTTTCATTAGATAACTTATTTATCTTCTCTTTTACTGATTTAAAAATATCTTCAGGATTATAAAACGCTCTTCTCTCTATGGTTTTGTCTATAGTTCTTCCAACTTGACAGTATATACAATCATAACTACAAAACTTACAAGGAATATTATTTATTCCCAAACTCTTTCCCAATCTCCTTGATGGAACAGGTCCAAATGCTATAGACATTAAAACCACCAAAATAAATAAAAAATAAAAATTATAGGACTTTTGCAGAAATAAATATATTATTTATGAATATAGACACCTAAAGGTGTCAAAGTTCAAACATTTAATAATATAAACTGCGAAAGTCCTATAGTTATAAAGTTATTCTTCTATTTTCTTCTTCTCGGCTATTTTTTCATTAACAATTTCCAAATACTCTTTTAACATTTCCTTACTCTTTACGGCATCTCTAACATTCTTATTTTCTATACTTATTATTCCATCATATCCAATCTCTTTTAGCTTTTCAAGGACTTCAATAAAGTTGATATTTCCTTCCCCTATTTTTAAATGCTCATCATCATAGCCATTGTTGTCATGGGCATGGACATGAATTATACCCATTCCAATATTCTGCAGTTTTTCAACAAATTCAGCAGGATTTCCTACAGTGTTTGCATGCCCAATATCAAATGTTATCCCTAAATTCTTTGAGTCAATGTCTTTAACAATCTCCAATAATGATTCTGGAGTTATTCCCAATAATCCTCTAAAGTTTGGCATATTCTCTAAACCAATCTTTATTCCATAATCTTCAGCTATCTCTACAATCTCAGATAGTGTTGAGAAATTGTTATCTAATATATCATTTACATAGTTACTCCAAAGCTCTGGAATATAGCCAGGATGTACTACAACAACTTCAGAATCAAGTTCAAAAGCTCCCTCTATAGCATCTCTAATACACTCAACCGTTAATCTTCTAACTCTCTCATTCATTGATGCTGGATTTAAATCTGAAAAAGGTGCATGCACTACAATTTCAACCTCATATCTATCTCTTAATTCCATAAGATACTTTATGTTCTTTGGAGATAGGTAATGAGTACCTTCACAAACAACCTCCCATGCATCAAAGTTGTGTTCAGCTATTTTTTCCATTGAGGAAGTTAAACTTTCTGGTAAAAAAACTAATGATGAAACTCCAAACCTCATAATCTAACACCCATTTAATTTTTTGTCTTAATTTAATTTTAGATTCTAAAATAACAGTTATGTCTTTTATGTTTTTTATAGCATTTACCTTTTTGGCGAGACTGTCAAGATAAGGATAGGAGTCAATTATAGAAGGAGATGAAGGATTTAAACCAGCTAATAATTGTATTAAATTTGGAATTATTAGGGAATCTGTTATAGAAAGACTTCGTTCTTCGTTTGAGTAGGGAGAAGAAGCTTTCTACGCAATTTCTTAATCCGAATCGAACTCTTTCGAATTTTAAGCCTAATTTCTGCAATGCCCACGGATACCATTTACTACCATCGACTAAAATCTTTGGTTTATTCGAGCAAAATTTTAATATACTATCGTAAGCTTCATATTCTCCTATTTTACACATCCATTATTAAACTTTTTATCTTGACAACCTCCTTTTTGGCTAACGTAATATTTATATACTGTTAAACCTAATCTGTCATTAATAATAATGATAAATTTTTGGTGGGTAGGATGGATTTTCAAACAGCATCATTCATCACTTCTGGGCTTTTAGTTATTATTGGATTATATGGAGTGTTTTTTGTTGATAATGTTTTGAAAAAAATCATTGCTTTGGAGATTTTAGGTAGTGGAGTTAATTTAGCCCTTATTACAATTGGTTATAATGGTGGAACAATACCAATAAAACTTCCTGGAGTTCCTGTAGAGGTTTTTGCTAAAGAATCTACTTATCCACTAACACATGCTTTGGTTTTGACAAATATAGTTATAGAGGCTTCAATGCTTGCTGTGATGCTTGGGGTTTCTATAATTTTATATAAAAAATATAAAACACTCAAAAGCTCTGTAATACTAAAAGAGGATTAAACAATTATAAACTTTTAGATTTAACGCTCTCTAAAATATTGGAGGGAGAAAATGAACTACTTACCAATGATAATTGTGTTTCCGTTAATCATGGCAATAATCATGAATTTATTACATGGAAAAGAGAAAGCTGTTAAATATATAACATTTATTACAGCTGCTATTTTGATTGTTTTGCCATTTATTAGTCAATATGGTTATTATTACTTTGGTGGGCATGGAGTTATTGATGGGTGGGTTTCTGGAATAGCATATTTATACAATCCAGCAAAGCAGGCAGTTATTGTAACTTTATCTTTAATTGCCTCTCTTGTTTTAATTACAGGAATGGGAGAGAAATTAAAAAATAATATGTTTGTTACTCTCTCATTAATGGGATTTGCGAGTATTGCAGCAATTGTTTTGGCAGATGATATTTTTAACTTGTATGTATTCTTTGAGATAGTTTCAATTGTTCAAGCTGGATTAGTATTTCTATCAGGAACTGAAGAAGCTTATAAAGCTGGGCTTAGATATATGATAATGGGTAATGTTGCAGCAGCCTTAATGCTATTAGGAATAGCTTTCTTATTGGCATCAACTGGAACTTTAAACATTACAGACATGAAAAACTATCTGTTAGTTGATAATCCAATGATTTATGGAGGATTGTTGCTTTTAGTTGTAGGTTTAGCTTATGGAGCAGGTCTTCCTCCTTTCCATAACGTTAAAGCTGATTTGTATGCGAGGTCTAAAGGTTTTATTTCTGCAATGTTGCAAACATACTCAAAATTTGTGTTAGTTGGCTTAATGCTAATTATTCTAAAATTATTTAATGGATTAGATTATTTTTCATCTACACATGGAGTTTTAATTGCTTTGGGAGTTTTGGCAATGGTGTTTGGGGTAGTAATGGCGTTATTGCAGAGTGATTATAAAAAGCTGTTAGCATATCACGCTATAAGTCAAGGTGGCTATGTTGCAACTGGTTTAGCCTTAGGAACACCATTGGGAATTGTTGCAGGTATCTTCCACGCAATAAATCATGTTATTTATAAATCTGCCCTGTTTTTGGGAGCTTATATTGTAAGCTGTAAAAGAGGAAGTAATTTGCATAAGTTAGGAGGTTTATTGCCTTTAATGCCTTCTGTAGCGTTTATGGTTTTATGTGCTAAGCTTGCAATAAGTGGAATTCCACCATTTAATGGGTTTCAAAGTAAGTGGATGTTAGCTCAAGCGGCTATGCAAGTTAATATGCCAGAAATAACCATAATAATGATTATTGTTAGTATTGGAACATTTGTCTCTATGATGAAGGCATTTTATTTAATTTATTTAAAGCCAGTAGATGAAGAAACCTTAAAAGAATATCAAAATAAAGAAGTTCCTAAACTTGCGGTCTTTAGCTTATTTGTATTAACTGCTTTGTGTATAATAATTGGAATCTATCCAGATATTGTATTAAACTACTTATGGGATTATGCAAAAGAGTTAGGGGTTAATTATTCTTTAAAATGATTTTAGGTGAATTTTATGGATTATGATGACTTTCAAAAGAAGTTGGATAAAGAGGAGCATGGAGATGGCATTACTGTTGGAGCAGTATTTACTGGAGAATTCACTTTATATTTATTGTTTATATTTGGAGCTTTGATTATTGGTAGGGTTTATGGGAAAACTTTAATGACATTGTTTGGATTAGCAACTTTAGCTTTTTCTTTAGCAATATCACCTTTAATCTTTAAGTTTAAGGAAGAAAACTCAAACGCTATAAATTATCAATTATTCTGGCTCTCTATATTTTTAGGGGCAATAGCATTCAGCATTTATATGACAGATATTACATAAATTTTAATCTTATGCCATAAAGGTGATAAAATGAGCTCTAAAAGAGATTTAGTTGTTGCTTTATCCTTCTTTATATTTGGGGCATCTATATTGTATAGCTTAGCAAACATGCAAGTAAATCCAGGAGTTAATACTGTTTATCTTACACATTACATTATTCCAAACTATGTATGTGCAGTGATATTTGATTGGAGGGCTTACGATACTTTAGGAGAGTGTTTAGTTTTAGTCGTAGCTGTTATGGTTTCTTGGGTTGTGTTTGGGAAATCATTGTATGATAATACATATTTGAAAGAGGTATTTCATGCTCCAGAGTCTGATGATTATATAACACTTCAAAGATGGGGAGAATTTACTCCAATAATTAAATTTTTGGCATTTCCTATGAGTGTTTTAATGGCTGCCTTGGGAATTATAACTATATTAGGAGGACATATAACACCTGGAGGAGGATTTCAAGGAGGGGCTTTGATAGCAGCTTCACTTATATTATCAGTCATTGCTTTTGGTTCTAACAGTCCATTATGGTTTGAACACAAGTTTTTAGAGAAATTAGAGGCTTTGGGGGCTTTAGGTTATTTGTTATTTGGTGTTGCTGGAATGGTTATTGGAGGTTATTATTTATTCAACTTCACAGAAATTAATTCTTTCATAGTATTTCCAGCACCAAAAGAAATTATAACAGCTGGAATAATCCCATATTTAAATATAGCTGTTGGATTAAAGGTCTTAGCTGGATTATCTACAGCTGCTTTCCTATTATCTTGTGAAAAGGTTATTATTGAAAAAATTAGCAAGTCAGAGGAAAAACTAAAATAATAAAATTTGGTGGATAAGATGTTGGAAACAATACTATCAAACTATTTATATTATCCATCAATTCTTGCATTTTTATTTGGAGTATTGATAGGAGCTAAATACAGATATAAGATAAAGAATATTTTTGGATATTTAATTTTAGCTGTAATTATTGCATATTTTTTAAAGCCATTTCCATATTATGATACTCTATTTATTTCATTTTCTTATATATCTGCTGTAATTGGAATTATTGTAGGAAATAGATTATTTGGAGGTAAATAGAAATTACATTAATTAATTTTATTCTTATTGGTGATATTATGATTATAACCTTACTGGATAAATGTAGGGCAGAAGAGAAATGCGAATCTTGTCCATTTTATCATAAAACTGCAAAATGCTTGGAAGCTTGCCCAACAGATGCAATATTTTTATTAAATAACAAAAGCTTTACATGTTTAACCTGTGGAGAATGTGCAAGAGCCTGTCCAAATAAAGCAATTAAAAGAAACAAGTTTGGAGGCTATTATGTAGATAGGAGAAGATGTAATGGCTGTGGTATTTGTGCTAATGCCTGCCCAATAGGAATTATAAAGATAGTGGAGAAAGATGGAAAAAAATTCCCAATGGGAATTTGCTCAATGTGTGGAGCTTGTGTTGAAGTCTGCCCATATAATGCAAGAGTTAGCTCTTATGAATTAATATTTACTAAAAGAGAAGGTCTTGCAGAGAGATACTTAAAAGTTTTAGAGAATCTTATGAAAATTAAGTTAGTAGATACTTATGGAACTCCAAAAAACATTGTTAAAAAAGTTGAAAGAAAATCAATTAAAATTGATAGAGATAAATGCGTTGGATGCTTAAGATGCTCTTATCTATGCCCAAGAGAAACAATAATTCCAGATTCTATAGATGCATGCACATCCTGTAATTTATGTGGAGAGGTTTGTCCAAAAGATGCCATTAAAGATGGAGAGGTTGATTATAGCAAATGCATTCTCTGTTTAAAATGTATAGAAGTTTGTCCAAATGATGCTTTAAAAGTTGAAAACTTTAAAGTGATTAAAATTAAAGAAAATGGAGAGAAACAACCAACAAGTTACTGTATAAATTGCGGATTATGTTCATTATATTGCCCAAGTGGAGCTTTAAGGTTTGAGAATGGGCATTTGTATTATAGTCCAGACGTTTGTTGGAAATGTTTAGAATGTATAAAAATCTGCCCGAACGATGTTAGAAGAGTTAAAGATGATAGAGTTGTTGGTGGATGCTCATTATGTGAAATTTGCATAAATAATTGTCCAGAAAATGCTATAGAGATAACTACTGTTAAATTGGAAAAAATTAAGGATGAAAACTGCATACTTTGTGGAACATGTTCAAATGTATGTCCAAGAGATGCTATAGTTATAGATAGAAGTAGTGGGGAAGTTTTATTCACTGATAACTGCATAGCATGTGAAACATGTGCTATTCATTGCCCAAGAGATGTTATTCCAAACATAACCTCCTATAAAAAAGTTGTTGATAGAGAGAACTCATTTATTAGAACTGATATGGACTTTTGTATAAAATGTGGTCTCTGCAATAAAGTTTGTCCAAACGAATGCATTGATTATGGAGTTATTGATACTGAGAAATGTGAATTTTGTGGAGCTTGCTACAATATATGCCCAACTAAAGCTATCTATTTGCATAGAAAATGGAAAGTTCAATCTTAAAGAATAAAATATCATTTTGGTGATTAGGTTGGTTGAGCTAAAAAATTTTGCCAAAATATTTTTGACTGGTATCTATGAAAACTTAGAAAGAATTATCTTTGGTAGTGATAGATATACAAGCTTAGAGATGAGAAAAGCAATATTAACTGGAACTATTAAGATTCCAAAAACAGTTATTGAAGAGCTTTGTATTGGTTGTGAGGGATGTGCTAACGTTTGCCCAACTAATGCAATTGAGATGATTCAAATAGAGCCAGTTAAAATAACTGAAAACTATGTTAAAGATAAAATACCAAAAATTAATTATGAAAAATGTGTATATTGCCTATATTGCCACGACTTTTGTCCAGTCTTTTCAGTGTTTAATGAAATATCTCCAATACATCCAAGAGATGTTGGTGAAGATTATATTGAAATTGATATATCTAAACTACTTCAGAAAAAAATAGAAATCTCTGAAGAGCAGTTAAATAAAATTAGCTCTCTGCTTTCAATCAATTTAAGGAGAATTATTAAAGAATGAAATCCTTTTGCATCATTTTTTCCTTATTAAATATTATAAACTGCGAAAGTCATATTAAAATTTAATTTTAGAGCATCCTCAATAATTTTTCTCTTTTAATCTTTTTAACCATATTTTCCTGTTCTATCCTTTCATGAGTTTTTTGTAAAATTTCTTTTATATTGTCAATATAGTATAATTTTGGCTTTCCACCTATTGATTTTATAATTCCTTCATTTTCTAATTTGTTTAGTGTTTGATATAGTTTAGTTTGGCCTAAATTTGTTATTTGTAATAAATCTTTTGCAGTTAGTTGTTTATTAATTAGATTTGAGATTACTTCAATCTCATCATCTTCAAAATTGAAATTCTTTAATTCCTCTTTCCAATTTATCTTTCCATCTTGAGATAATTCAAATATAACTCCAGTAAATGATAAGTTATTATGAAATCTTACCAAGTCCTTTGCTATTGTCTCACCATATGTAAGCCAACCAATACAGTCGTCCTCCATAGTATAATCATCATCAACTTTTTTAACTTTTTTATAAGCATTGTAGAAATTTAGGAGGTATTCTGGAAGATTCCCTTCTGGTTCTCTAAACATTGAACTCCTTAGTACTTTCCTTGCGTAACATTCGTTTATAAATGCCAATGGACTCTCAAATTTTTCTTTCTTTTTTAATTCCTCAGTTAACGAACATACCTGTTTCTCTATATTAGTTTTCATTAATATAAGGAAAGTTCCTTCAACTAATTTTCTTCTAAATACTAAAGCGTTATCATCAATTTTTTCTAAATAGGCAATGATATAATTTCCATTAATATCCATGTATCCAAGGGGATGTATTAAGTAAAAATCAATATCTTTTAACCTTTTTCTTTTTTTTCTAAGGTATTTTTCAATAACTTCTGTTGGTAGTTTTGTATATTCAGAAATCATCTCCAAATATCTTTGATAAGCAGGTTTTCCATCTAATTCATAAACTACTTTCCCCTCAGCCTTAGTAACTCTTGCGTAAATATCTGTTGGTTCATATCCATGTCCATAAATTAAATCAAATTTTAATTTTCCACCAATAATTCCAAAAACACAGCAATCTTTAACAATTTCTCCTTTATATATTTGGAAAAATTTGTCAAAAGAACCATCATCAGCAGCTGTTCCTCCGACAATTGGTATACTTAGCTCCCTTCCTAAAACATCTAATATTTCCTGCTCACTATCTCTATCCCAATCAAAGAAAATAAATCCTAAAAAATTATCATCAATGTCCAATTTTTGGTATCTATTCCTAATGCAAGTTCTAATTTTTTCTGCTATTTTTCTACCAACATCTTTGGCCTCTTTATTTACTTTTTCACATGATATTGCACTTTTATAATGTTCATCAAAAGCTAAAACTAAAACTCCATCTTCATTTATATAATTTTTTCCTACAAATATACCTCCTGTAGAGCATCCAATGAGGTTATCTAAGGATATATGTTGTTTCATACCTTCAAATACGTCTTTTAACTTATCTTCATCGAATATTGAAGTTATGAATATTATTAAAGATGCCCTCCCCACATTTCTTTTTATTTCTTCTCCAAGTTCGATTCCGTCTTTTATAGGGTTCTTTATTTTTTTTTGTATGTATATCATTGTAATCCCCAAAATTGTATAATTTATTGATGATATTAATTAATTGTATAATTTATTGATGATATTAATTAAATAAATTATTATGATTATAATAATCTTTATATTGCTATAATTTAATAACAGTACTAAAATCGTAATTATTAAATATTTAACAACAAGTATGGACAAGTATTTAAGATATTTTAGAATCCATATATATATTTTTTGATACGTATTCCATCCTCTGTCGTATCCCAAAATTATTTCGCATAGACAAAATAATAAAAAAGATGACATTAATAGTATAGGTCTTTCGCAGTATGAGTATTAAATTTGAAACTTTGACACCTTTAAATGCCTATATTCAATATAAAAATTCATTCTGCGAAAGTCCGATAGTATGAGCGTAACAAAAGTTGACGATAAAAAGATTAGGATATCATTCGATGGAAAGAAAAATGATATAGAACAAAAGATATTGCTAAGAAATTGGGCATATCTAAGCATAGAGTCCAACAGATATGAAAAGAGTATCGAGAAACTGGTTTTAAATTTATTCCCACGAGAGTTCTATTCAATTTTACTAATTCTATTAATGCAAAACTTTATAACCAAAACTTCTTAAATAAAAAGTATGGTTACTCATCAAAGTTTTTTAATAGGACTTTTGTAGGGATAAATGTTTTATTATATTCATTACAAAATTCCATTCTGCAGTTCTATACAGTTAGAGGTGATGAAATGTTACAAAAATGTATCGAATGTGGAAAAACTTATGATGTGGATGAAATAATCTACACCTGCGAATGTGGTGGCTTATTAGAAATTGTTTATGATTATGAAGAAATAAAAGATAAAGTTTCAAAAGAAAAATTTAAAGAAAGAGAAATTGGTGTTTGGAGGTATTTAGAATACTTACCAGTAAAAAATGAAAGTAAAATTGTAAGTTTATGTGAAGGAGGGACTCCTCTATATAGATGTAAAAATTTAGAGAAAGAGCTTGGAGTTAAAGAACTCTATGTAAAAAACGAAGGAGCTAATCCTACAGGAAGTTTTAAAGATAGAGGGATGACTGTTGGGGTAACAAGAGCTAATGAGTTAGGAGTTGAAGTTGTTGGTTGTGCATCAACAGGAAACACATCAGCATCTTTAGCTGCATATTCAGCAAGATGTGGAAAAAAATGCATAGTTTTATTACCTGATGGAAAGGTAGCTTTAGGTAAATTAGCTCAAGCAATGTTTTATGGAGCTAAGGTTATTCAAGTTAAAGGAAACTTTGATGATGCCTTAAATATGGTTAAACAGTTAGCAAAAGAAAAATTAATTTATTTACTAAATTCAATAAATCCATTTAGATTGGAGGGACAAAAAACAATTGCATTTGAGATTTGCGACCAACTAAATTGGCAAGTTCCAGATAGAGTTATTGTTCCAGTAGGAAATGCTGGAAACATCTCAGCTATATGGAAAGGATTTAAAGAGTTTGAAATGACTGGAATTATTGATGAACTTCCAAAAATGACAGGAATTCAAGCTGAAGGAGCTAAGCCAATTGTTGAGGCTTTCAAAAAGAAAGCTAAAGAAATCACTCCATTCAAAAATCCAGAGACAATTGCAACAGCTATAAGAATTGGAAATCCAGTAAATGCCCCAAAGGCATTAGATGCTATATATTCATCAAATGGCTATGCTGAGGCAGTTACAGATGAAGAGATTATAGAGGCACAAAAATTATTAGCAAGAAGAGAAGGAATTTTTGTTGAACCTGCTTCAGCCTCTTCAATAGCTGGACTTAAGAAGTTGTTAGAAGAAGGAATTATTGATAGAGATGAAAGAATTGTTTGTATAACAACAGGACATGGATTAAAAGACCCAGATGCTGCTATAAGAGCGAGTGAAGAGCCAATAAAAATTGAATGTGACATGGAAATTCTAAAGAAATTATTGAAGGAGTTATAATCCTTACTAATTATCTCTCCTATACCTTAAATACTTAAAAAATATATGGAGTCATAAAAGTATTTATTATACTTTGAATCTTTTTTTATTTTTAATAGAACTTTATAAGGTGAGAGTTATGCAGAGTGTAATAAAAGGAAGAGTTTGGAAGTTTGGAGATAACATAGATACAGATGCCATATTACCAGCAAGATACTTAGTTTATACAAAACCTGAAGAATTAGCTCAGTTTGTTATGACTGGAGCAGACCCTGACTTTCCAAAAAAAGTTAAGCCAGGAGATATAATTGTTGGAGGAAAGAACTTTGGTTGTGGTTCAAGTAGAGAACACGCTCCATTAGGATTAAAAGGAGCAGGAATTAGCTGTGTCATTGCTGAAAGCTTTGCAAGAATATTTTATAGAAATGCTATTAACGTTGGATTGCCATTGATTGAATGTAAAGGAATTTCAGAGAAGGTTAATGAAGGAGATGAATTGGAAGTTAATTTAAAAACTGGAGAGATTAAAAACTTAACCACTGGAGAAGTAATGAAAGGAAATAAATTGCCAGAATTCATGATGGAAATCTTAGAGGCAGGTGGATTAATGCCATATTTAAAGAAAAAGATGGAAGCTGAAAGCCAGTAAATTAAATTTACTTTCTATTTTTATTTTTGAATTTCTTTAAAGTAGAATATCTAAATTTTATTTAGAGGGATAAAATGATAAGTGATAGAGTAAAAAAAGGAATAAAAAGAGCTCCAAATAGAAGTTTATTAAAAGCTTGCGGATACACTGATGAAGAGATAGAAAGACCTTTTATTGGAGTTGTTAATAGCTTTACTGAAGTTGTTCCTGGACATATACATTTAAGAGATATTGCTGAAGCAGTAAAAAAAGGAATATATGCAAATGGAGGAACTGCCTTTGAATTCAACACAATGGCAATATGTGATGGAATAGCAATGGGACATGAGGGGATGAGATATTCCCTACCTTCAAGAGAGATCATTGCAGATACTGTAGAAAGTATGGCAAAAGCTCATGGATTTGATGGATTAGTTTTAATTCCAAGCTGTGATAAAATAGTCCCTGGAATGATAATGGGAGCTATAAGGACTGGATTACCATTTATAGTTGTCACTGGAGGGCCGATGTTTCCTGGAGAGTTGAGAGGCAGAAAGTATGATTTAATAAGCGTATTTGAGGGAGTTGGGGCTTGTGCAGCTGGAAAAATTACAGAGGAAGAACTTAAAGAAATTGAAGATATTGCATGTCCAGGGGCTGGAAGCTGTGCAGGTTTATTTACAGCAAATACAATGGCTTGTTTAACTGAAGCTATGGGTTTATCGTTACCTTATTGCGCAACAGCTCATGCAACAACAGCAGAAAAGATAAGAATAGCTAAGAGAAGTGGGATGAGAATAGTTGATTTAGTTAGAAATAATGTAACTCCAGATAAGATTTTAACTAAAGAGGCATTTGAAAATGCTATATTGGTAGATTTAGCTTTGGGAGGTTCAACAAACACAACCTTACATATTCCAGCAATAGCAAATGAAATAAAGCCAAAATTTATAACATTAGATGACTTTGATAGGTTGAGTGATGAAGTGCCTCATATAGCTTCTTTAAGACCTGGAGGAGAACACTTTATAATTGATTTACATAGAGCTGGAGGTATTCCTGCTGTATTAAAAGTTTTAGAAGAGAAAATAAGGAAAAACTGCCTAACAGTTAGTGGAAAAACCATTGGAGAGATAATTAATGAAGTTAAGTACATTGATTATAATATTATCAGACCAATAGACAATCCAGTCCATGAAACAGCTGGTTTGAGAATATTGAAAGGAAGCTTAGCTCCTAATGGAGCAGTGGTTAAAATTGGGGCTGTAAATCCAAAGATGTATAAACATGAAGGGCCTGCAAGAGTATTTGATAGTGAGGAAGAAGCAGTTGACGCTATATTAGGAGGAGAGATTGAGAGGGGAGATGTTGTAGTTATTAGATATGAAGGCCCTGCAGGAGGACCTGGGATGAGGGAGATGCTATCTCCAACTTCAGCAATATGTGGAATGGGGTTAGATGATTCAGTTGCATTAATTACAGATGGTAGATTCAGTGGAGGTAGTAGAGGGCCTTGCATAGGACACGTTTCACCAGAAGCAATGGCCGGAGGACCTATTGCAATAGTTGAGGATGGAGATATAATTAAAATAGATATGATAAACAAAAAATTGGATTTGGCTTTAGAAGAGGAGGAGATTAAAGAAAGATTAGCTAAATGGAAAAAACCTGAACCAAAGGTCAAAAAAGGTTACTTAGCAAGATATGCTAAGCTTGTAACATCAGCTGATGAAGGAGCTGTGTTAAGATACGATTAAATTTTATTTTATTTATTTTTATTTTTATATTTACTACAATTTTTAACAAATATATGCTTCACTACTATTGGGATTATTGTTGATGTAATTAGAGAGAGAGCTACAACTGCTACAAAAAATTCGTTTGATAAGATGCCTAACTCCCTACCAACAGTTGCTGCAACTAATGAAGCTGAAACTTGTGGTGTTGTTAGTAATCCCCCACATATACTTTTTAATTTATCATACCCTAAAATTCTAAATGAAATATATCCAGATATTGTTTTTAAGCTAATTAATCCCACAACAGTGGCTAGAATTAAAGTTATATTTTTTGGATTTGATAAAACTCCAATATCTACGCTCATCCCTAAAGTTAAGAAAAATATTGGGATAAAGAATCCATAACCTATTGCATTTAAATTTTTATTTAATATTTCATCATGTTCCTCTTTTGTTAATGCTTCAGAAACTGCAACTCCTGTTATAAATGCTCCTATTATTGGATGAAGCCCAATATGCTCACCAACAAGTACAGATATCAGTATAATAAAAAGGACAAAGTGTATTCTCCTTATATGATAGTGTTTGTATCTTTCAAATATTATTTTTGAGATGAAAGGGATAGTTAATAAAAGTACACTAATATAAAGAACCACTAATAATACATAGTACAAAATGTCAGTGTTATAGGAATTTGTGCTCATTTTAATGATTATTGATAATATAATTAAACTCACTATATCTACAATAATTGTGGCACTTAACACTGTTGTCCCAAATTTTGATTTTGTTAATTTTAGCTCATTTATTAATGAGTAAACTACACCTACAGAGTGTGAAGAAAATATTGAGGCATAGAGTAAAGCTCCAATAAAATTAAGGCCAAATAATCTCCCAATTAGATAACCTCCAATGGCAGGTATTGTTAATGAAAATATACTAATAACTATTGAATTTTTAAATTCATCTCTCAATGTTTCATTATCTATTTCCATTCCTGCTAAAAACATTAGAAATATTGCTCCAAAATCTGCAAATATCTTTAACGTTTCATCTAATTGTAGAATATTTAATCCATGTGGCCCAATTAGTATTCCAGCTAATATTACTGAAGTTATAGCTGGAACATTAAACTTTCTCAATAAATTAGGTATGACAAATACAATTGCTAAGATTATAAAGAATAATAAGTATGTATCCACCATTCCACCATTCTATTTCACTAACAATAATAACCAAAAGTAATAATTTTAATATTAATATTTAATTTATTTTATATTATGCAAATATTTTTATATTTGATTAAATGTAAAAATTAAATAAGGTGATATAAATGCTAATCTTGGCTGGATTAGGACTTTATGATGAAAATGATATGACATTAAAGACATTAAAATATGCTAAGAAAGTAAATAAAATTTACGCTGAATTTTACACTGCAGTTTTAACTGGAACTACAATAGAAAAGATAGAAGAGGTTTTAGGTAAAAAGATACATGTTTTGAGTAGGAAAGAGGTTGAATATGAAGGATATAAGTTGATAGAAGAGGCAAAAGATAAGGATATAATGTTCTTAACAGCTGGCGACCCCATGGTTGCCACTACTCATGTAGATTTAGCAATAGAGGCAAAAAAGAAAGGGATTGAAGTTTTAATAATAAATGCTCCATCAATTTATTCAGCTGTTGGAATTACAGGATTACAGTTATATAAATTTGGTAGAACCGCTTCAATTGTGTTTCCAGAGGAAAATTACTTCCCAGAAACTCCTTATAATGTAATAAAAGAAAATTTAGAGAGAGGATTACATACTCTCTGCTTATTAGATATTAGAGTTGATGAAAATGAAAAGAGGTTTATGACGGCAAATGAAGGATTAAAAATACTGTTAGAGCTTGAAAATAGAAAAAAAGAAAATGTTATATCTGAAGACACAAAAGCTGTTGTTGTAGCAAGAGCGGGAAGTTTAAAACCAAAACTTGTTTATGGAAAGATAAAAGATTTAATTAATTATGATTTTGGTGAGCCATTGCATTGTATAATAATTCCTGGAAAACTTCATTTCATGGAAGAAGATGCGTTAAAATATCTATGTGAAAATATTTAAAAATATTAAAAATTTTTTATGTTGTTGAACTTTCAGCGTCATTGTATAATTCATCTCCAACATCAACTTCTTCCTCAAACCCTTTACTATCTTTCAAAGTTTCTATTCTAAACATATAGGATTTATACCAAATATCTTCTGGTTTTTTCTTTATTGGAGCTAATTTCCAAGCTCTTGTTTCTTCTTCATAACCCCAATTTACATAGTGGTTGAAATTTCTTATTATGTCAGTTATAACTACATTGAAGTCATTTATTAATGTTCTTTGAATCTCTCTCCATTTATCTAAAGAGCTTTCTCTTCTTGTAATTCCAAAGTAACCAGCTCTTCTTTCTCCTTTTAATGCTGATATTCCCCTACCAATGAATGTTTTTACTGCATAGACCGTCTCTGGTGGGTCAGTTATAAAAGTATCAAATGCTTTACTGTATTTATCTGGTAGTGGTTTTCTTAAATCTAAGGTTATAACTTCAATATTTTTGTAATTTAATTGTTCAGCTACTTCTTTTATGAAATTAATTAATCTATCGTCAATATCTACAACAACTATTTTTCTTGGTAAGTTTGAGAGCATTAAGGCAATGCTTGTTAAGTCATCATCTCCTAAAACTAAAACATCCTTATTGAATAAATCTCCCCTTGAGTTCATCAATGCAATTCTTGATATTGTGCATTCAGGTGTAACGAAACCTTGGTCATATTCATGCTTTGGCATAGGTCTGTCTTTAACAATCTCTTTAAATTTTTCTAATAAATCTTGATAATTCTTTAAAGAAACACCTCTCCCTACACAGTATTCACAAACGCTATCATCTTTTTTACCAATTCCATAGGATTTTATAAATTCATTCCCTTTCTCAGTAAATTCTATTCCATTACCTATTTTTACTAACCCCTCCTCCTCCAAAACCCTTATAATATCAGCAACTAAAGGTAATGGCTCCTCACTCAAATCAACAATTTTCCAAAAATCGCTAGTTGTTAAAATAGCTGATAAAACACTCTCAACTGACTTGTCGTATACTGGAATCTCTGATTTCGCTCTAACTTTCTCTAAGATTTTATCCATTATTTCACCTCTTTTAAGTATTTTCTATAGCAAGCTCCCTGCCCTATTCCCTCGTTGATAGAGACCTCTATCCATGTTATATTTGAAAAACCGAGATTTTTTAATCTATCTGCTATTTCATTAGCAAAATATACTGCCAAATCTTCAGACGTGGTGGATGGAATAGGCAAAAGTATAACATCCTCAACAGGAATACTGTATTCTTTATTCTCATATTTAAAGTATAAGGTTTTGTCCATTAACTCATAATAAACCTTTTCATGATTTTTTGGAAGTATTAATTTGTGGTCTAATTTATTACAAATCTCTTTTACAATCTTTTTAATTATTTTAAAATCACAAACAAATCTGAACTCTCCAGCTCTATCTCCATAGAGTTTTACATCTACATAATAAGAATGTCCATGTATTACTCCACAAGTTGGATGTCCAAATACAATATGAGCTGAAGAAAATCTTAAACCAGCATGCAATCCATTTAACTCTAACATCATACCTTTACACCTTTTTTTAGTTTTAAATAATTAACTAATCCTCCTGCATTTAAAATCTCTCTTTCTAAACCTTTTGGTGTTTCACATTTTATTGTTTTGTTTTTATTGATTATTTTAATTTCCTCTCTATCTAAATCAATCTCAACTATGTCACCATCTTCAATCTCATCAGTATTAGCAATAATAGGGATTAATCCAATATTTATGGCATTTCTATAAAATATTCTTGCAAAACTTTTAGCTATAACTGCTTTAATTCCACAGTATTTTATTGCTATTACTGCTTGCTCTCTACTTGAACCGCATCCAAAGTTTTCTCCTGCAGCTATTACATCTCCCTCTTTAACTTTTTTTGGGAAATTTTCATCAATCCCTGCCATACAGTGTGAAGCTAATTCATAAGGGTCTGTAGTTCTCAAATAAGGTCCTGGGATTATTGCATCTGTATCTACATCGTCCCCAAATTTATGAACACTTCCTTTAATAATCATGTCCTATCACCAAAAAACGCTGTATTTTAGTGATTTAAAATATAGCATCTCTATACGCTTAAAAATTATAGGACTTTTGCAGGAATGAATTTTTTATTAAATATAGACACCTAATGGTGTCAAAGTTTCAAAGTGCATATATAACCTGCAAAAGTTCTATTTAATTTTAAATTTTATTTAATAAAATAGAGATAAAAATTTTAATGATACAATATATAAAATTCCAGGAAAAATAAATAAGATGGATTTATTATAAAAACTTTATTAATTTAATTATTTATTACTAATTTCCATAATTTTCTTTTTCATAGGGGCTGTTATAATTGGCTTTTCAGGTATTAAACCAGACGGCTTATAGTAAAGAATGAGAAGCATTAAAACTCCAAATAGGATATAGGATAACCAAACCGGCTCAAATGGAATATTTAAGGTATATTTTAAATCATATTTATAAACATCTAATAATACTTTAACTATAACATAGCATAAAACCCCTAAAGCAACTCCTTTATTATTTCCTTTTCCTCCCAATAAAACCATTAAGAATGGGAAAAACGTCCATTCAACCCTTGTAAATGCATTAGCAACTATATTTACTGTATATAAGGAATACAAAGCCCCGGCAATTGCCCCAATTGCAGAACCAATTGCCATTGTTTTTATCCTCAACTTCATTATGTCTCTACCAAACGCCTTAACAGTGTCTTCATTTTCTCTCATTGCCTTTAATACTCTACCAAATGGAGTATTTAACAATCTTTCAAAGAATAAATAAACTAAGAAGGCAATAAATAACACTATTCCTGTAAATACCCAACCTCTGTACTCCCCAGAGACAAACGCTAAGATATCAGGTGTTGAGATTCCATAATAGTCACCAATTATATTTAGATTATAAGTACAAACTAAAAGCACAGCTTCACTTATAGCTAATAATGTAACCCCCAAATAATCCTCTTTTAACTTAGCACTTGGTAAAATAAAGATGGCTCCAACAATAAATCCAAGAATTGAAGCTAATATTATAGCCAATATTAAAATTCCAATTCCAACTAATGGATTTGAAGCAATTACATCATTTATCATAGATGTTGCATAAGTAGAGCCCTCAATCAACCCTCCTCCAACACCAAAATAAAGCATTAACAACCTATCTAAAATTCCTCCAACTGCAATTGCCCCAACTAAAACAGATAAAGCTTTACCAAAGTTTGGGATTCCAGCGTAACCAAATTCCATATTTAAGGATAATGATACTATATAATAGATACCAAACCACAATAAGATTAACGATATAAGCTCAACAATCATTCTTTCACCTCAAAAAATTAAATTATGAAGTGGAAAGCATTTTTTTAACTTTCTTCCAATCAACTCCTGTAATTCCATAAGGTGCTACTAACAATGTTATTATCATTATAATTAGAGAGATAACCTTTCCATAAACTAAGAATCCAGTTCCAAATACTGATGCCAAGTAATAGGTTATTAAACTTTCAGATACTCCAATTATATAACCTCCAATTAACGCCCCACTTATATGTCTCAATCCTCCAACAATACTTGCTGCAAAGATTGAAATAATTATTAAACCTCCAGTGGCTGGAACAATTTCTTGCATGAAAGGTAAAAGTCCTCCAGCAACCCCAGCTAAAGCTCCAGATAGAATCCAAGAGAATAATCTTGTTTTTTCTACATCAATCCCCATTGTTTGAGCAAGGGAAGGATTTTCCATTGATGCTCTTAAAGCAATACCAAACTTTGTTTTATACAATAGAAGATAAAGCCCAATTAATAGTAAAATAATAACAAACGTTGAAACGAACAAAATTCCTTTAAATCCAAATGCCGTAAAGTCTAAGTTTGCAAAAACGAATTTTGCCTGAGTAGAGCCAACAATTGCACTTAATATTTCAGAATAAGCCCCAATAGCTCCCAACAATATCAAATCAATTGCCAATGTAGCAATCATTAAAATCTCTACTGAAGCTCCTCTTTTTATCAATGGCTTTAAAGCTAAGTAAGTTATTAAACCAACAACTGCCCCAACAACAAATAATACTGGCAGAGAAAGATAAGGACTTATATCAAACAACTTTAACATGGTTAAAGCAACATAACTCCCAACTATTGCATAACTTCCTTGGGCAAAGTTTGGAACGTTTGTTGTTATATAAGTTAGAGTTAATCCTAAAGCCAATAAAACTAAAAGGTTGGAATAAATAATTGCTCCCTCTAAAATCATGTTTTCACCTTAAATAGCGGTTATTCCTAATGAATATTCTTTAAACTTCTCATGATTCAATAATTCTTCAGCAGTACCTTCAAATGCTACTCTTCCACTAACAAACATATATCCGTTATCACTAATCTCTAAAGCTCTCTTTGCATTTTGCTCAACTAATAAAATTGTTAATCCAAAGTTATCTCTCATCTCAATAATCTTTTCAAAAATCACTTCTGCAAGTTTTGGTGATAGTTGGGCCGTTGGCTCATCTAACATTAAAACTTCAGCATCTCTAACCAATGCCATTCCCATAGCTAAAAATTGTCTTTGTCCTCCACTTAGTGTTCCTGCTTTTCTCTTTAAAATATCTTTAAGCTCTGGAAATACATTTAAAGCAATTTCAATCCTCTCTTTAACTTTATCTTTATCTAACACATAACCAGCAATCTTTAGGTTTTCTTCAACAGTTAAATTAGCAAATACGTTGTTTGTTTGTGGTAAATAAGCTATTTTCATCCTTGCTTTTTTGTGAGGAGGAATTTTTGCTATATCCTTATCTTTAAATATAATCTCTCCAGAATATATCTTTGTTAAACCAAACAAAGTTTTTAAAAATGTAGATTTTCCACTTCCATTAGGGCCTACAACAGTTGTAATCTTTCCTTTTTCTATTTTTGCATTCACATCAAATAGTATCTGTAATTTTCCATATCCAGCATTTAGGTTTTTTACCTTTATCATATTCATCACCAAATATTATTCTCCAATATAAATTTCCACGACTTTTGGGTCTGATAAAACCTTCTTAATCTCTTCTTCTCCTCTACCTTCAGCAATAATCTGCCCATTGAACATAACATATAAATGGTCTATATAGTTCAAAACAATATCCAACCTGTGTTCAATAATTAGAAAAGTTATTCCCTTCTCTTTCAATTCAAGGACATGATTAAATATATCATGAGCAAAACCTGGAGCTACTCCAGCTATTGGCTCATCCATAACAATCATTTTTGGATTTGTCATTAAAGCTCTTCCAATTTCAACAAGTTTCATTTGCCCTCCACTCAACTCTCCAGCCTTTCTATCATATAAGTGAGATAATTTCAAAAATTCCAATATTTTGAATGCCTTTTCAACCATCTCTTCCTCTTTTGGAATCCATTTTTTATAAAACAGAGCTTTTAATGGACTTTCTCCTGGATTAATCTCTCCTATTAACAAATTTTCAAGAACTGTCATCTCCTTTAAAGGTTGTGGTGTTTGGAAAGTTCTAACGATTCCATGATGATAGAGTTCTGCTGGCTCTTTGTTTGTTATATCTTTATTTTCAAAATAAACCTTCCCATCATCTGCCTTTAAAAACCCAGTGATGACATTTATTAGTGTTGATTTTCCACTCCCATTCGGCCCTATAATTAAAGTAACATCTCCTTTATTTACACTTATAGACACTCCATTTAAAGCTCTAAACTCCCCAAAACACTTTACAATATTTTCTGTTCTCAAAATTTCCATTTTATCCCTCAAAAAGTAATTGGCATTAAAACACTATTTAAAAAATAAAAAATTATAATTTTTATACTTTATTGATAAAAACTAAAAAATTTAAAAAATAGGTTGATTAAGTTACTCTTCTAACCAAGTTATTTTTCCTGTTTTGTAGTCCCATATTCCAACTAACTTCCATCCATCTTCTGTTACAGCGTGGATTCCATAGTTTCCACTTGCTCTATCGTTCCATTCATTTAGATATAAATCTCCAGTAACTGGTTTAACTCCAAACTCACCGTTTGTATATTTAACAACATTATCTTTTATCTTCTTAGCTAATAAATCAGCATCATATTTTCCAGCTTCTTGTAACATTTCAGCATAGGATATAGCTCCAACCCACAAGGCATCGTAAGCAACTAAAGCATACTGTTTTACTTCTTTTCCATAACCTCTATTCTTATATTCTTCCTCTAACTTCTTAGCTTCATCACTAACTCCATGGAATATTGTTGAGTACAAGCCAACTTTTACTGCCTTATCTTTTGCCTCTTCCATGACTTTTTCACTATCAACAATTCCATCTGAACCAAACCATTTGTAGTTTAATAATGGTGAGTCATCTTTTATTTGTGATAATAATGTTGCTAATTCCTCAAATCCAATAGCTAATATAGCTGTGGTTTTTGGGTCTTTTCCATTGATGTCATTTTCTAACTTTTGGATGTATGGGCTCCAATCTGATGGCTCTGGAGTGCTTGGATATGGTATCTCATCAATAACATTTATTCCTTCTTTTTTCAAGTTTTCAACAGCAGCTTTTTCTAAACCTTTACCCCAAGCATCCTCTCTGTAGATAACAACAACTTCTTTAATTCCCATGTCTTTTATTTCTCCAGCAATTGCCTTTCCTTGGAATTCATCGTTTGGAACAAATCTAAAGATGTATTTTTTATCCTCTGGCTTTGAAAATCCAATCATTGTAGGAATAGCTGTTGAAGATGGTGAGATTATAACCATTCCGTTTGACATTACATAGTTTTTGATATTTTTAACTTCACTACTTGATGTAGGTCCTATAATAAACTTAACACCTTTTGCCTTCAATGCCTGAACTTTTTGGAGACATAATGATGGGTTTGTTTGAGTGTCTTCAAAGTAAAGTTCTACCTTGTAAGGTAATCCCTTCTCTTTAAAGTATTTATTTACCTCATCCTTACCAATTTCTAATGCATTTTTTATCTGATTTCCATCAGTGGATAAAGAACCTGATAAGTCAGTTAAAACTCCTATCTTTATTACATTCTCATTGACATTTTCAGTTTTCTCTGTACATCCTGCAAAAAATACTCCAAGTATTAAAAAGATGGATATTGGTATTACCAACATTTTCCTCATGATATCACCTTATATAGAGGAAATGGTTTTCCGAGTATATTTATTTTAAAATAGGTTATTAAAAGTTTTCGCTTAACCATTAATTTATTTCAATGAATTGAACGTTAACATTATAAAAACAAAACAAAAATTAAAAAAATTATAAAATTGAATTAAATTTATTGCCAGCTGATTTTTCCAGTGGTTGAGTCCCATATTCCAACCAACTTCCATCCATCTTCTGTTACTGCAAAGATTCCATAGTTTCCACTTGCTCTATCATTCCATTCATTTAATTTTATGTATCCGGTTACTGACTTAACACCAAACTGACCCTCTGAATATTTAACTGCATTATCTTTTATCTTCTTAGCTAATAAATCAGCATCATATTTTCCAGCTTCTTGTAACATTTCAGCATATGAAATAGCTCCAACCCAAAATGCATCATAGACGTTTAATGCATACTGGTCTGGTTCTCCATAACCCCTCTTCTTAAATTCTTCTTTTATCTTTTCAGCTTCATCAGTCTCTGATTGGAACATTGTTGAATATAAACCAACTTTTACAGCTTTATTCTTAACTTCTTCTAAAACTTTTTTACTGTTTGCTGTTCCATCACATCCAACCCACTTGTAGTTTAATAAAGGTGAGTCATCTTTTATCTGAGCCAAGAGTGTTGCAACTTCTTCATAACCAATGAATATTATTCCTGTATCATTTCCTTTTCCACTAATGTCATTTGTTGCTGTTTGAATTATTGGACTCCAATCTCCAATGTTAGGGTCATAAGGTATTTCATCTATAACATTTATTCCATTAGCTTTTAATTTCTCAACAGTAGCTTTCTCTAAACCATCTCCCCATGCATCTTTTCTATAAATAACAATAACATTCTTTAAACCAAGTTCTTTAGCTAAATCACCTATAGCATTTCCTTGGAAGTTGTCTGTTGGGACAAATCTAAAGATGTACTTTTTATCTTCTGGCTTAGCACATCCAATAGCTTCCGGTGGAGCTGTAGAAGATGGTGATATAATTACAAGTTTGTTTGAATTTACGAAGTTTTTAACGTTCTTAACTTCTCCACTAGCCATTGGACCTAAGAAAAAGTTTATCCCCTGAGCATGAAGTGCTTGCATTTTATCTAAACAAACTTTTGGGTCTGCCTTTGTGTCTTCAACATAGAGCTTAACTTTGTAAGGTATTCCTTTCTCTTCAAAGTATTTATTTATCTTCTCTTCAGCAATTTCACAGATATGCTTTTCATTGTTTCCATAGGTTGCTAAACCTCCGGATAAATCAACCAACAATCCAACTTTAATAACGTTTTCTTCTTCTTGTTTTTGTGTACATCCTGCTAAAAACACGCTTCCTATGAGAATAGCCCCCAATAACAGGGCAATTATCTTTTTAATAATATCACCTCATTAAAAGTTATGCCAATTCGTATTTTATGAAGTAAGATAATATTTAAATTTTTCGTATTTATTTTGAAAAACTATATAATTAAGTATTCTATTAATAGTTAAGTATATAAGCTAAAATTTTTTGGTGGAATTTATGGCAATTGGGACACCCCTTTTGAAGGGTAGTGTAAAATTTTTGTTGTTAGGTAGTGGTGAATTAGGAAAAGAAGTAGTTATTGAAGCTCAAAGATTAGGGGTTGAGTGTATAGCAGTAGATAGATACCAAAATGCCCCAGCTATGCAAGTAGCTCACAAAAGCTATGTTATTGATATGAAAGATTATGATGCGTTGATGGCAATTATTGAGAAGGAAGAGCCAGATTACATTGTTCCTGAAATTGAAGCAATAAATACAGATGCATTAATAGATGCTGAAAAAATGGGTTATACTGTTATTCCAACAGCTGAAGCAACAAAAATAACCATGAATAGAGAGTTAATAAGAAGATTAGCAGCTGAAAAATTGAAATTAAGAACTGCCAAATATGAATTTGCAGATTCATTAGAAGAGTTGAAAGAGGCAGTAGAAAAACTTGGCTTGCCTTGTGTTGTAAAACCAATCATGTCTTCATCTGGAAAGGGGCAGAGTGTAATTAAAAAAGAAGAGGATATAGAAAAAGCTTGGATAATTGCAAAAGAAGGGGCAAGGGGAATAGGAAATAGAGTTATTGTAGAAGAGTTTATAAACTTTGATTATGAGATCACCCTATTAACTGCGAGAACTGCTGAAGGAACTAAGTTTTGTGAGCCAATAGGGCATATCCAAATAGATGGAGACTACCACGAAAGTTGGCAACCTCACGATATGCCTGATGAATTAAAAGAACAAGCTCAAGATATAGCCAAAAAGGTTACTGATGCATTAGGAGGATATGGAATCTTTGGAGTTGAGTTGTTTGTTAAAGGAGATGAGGTTATATTCAGCGAGGTTTCACCAAGACCTCATGATACAGGAATGGTTACAATGATTACCCAAGAGATGAGTGAATTCGAGATTCACGTTAGAGCTATATTAGGGTTGCCAGTATCAACAAATCTTATTCATCCAGGAGCAAGCCATGTGATAAAAGCTGATATTAACAAATACGCTCCAAAATATCATATAGAAGAAGCTTTAAAAGTGCCAAATACTAAGTTAAGATTGTTTGGTAAGCCAAATGCAAAAGTTGGTAGAAGGATGGGTGTTGCTTTAGCTTACGCTGATTCCGTAGAGAAAGCAAGAGAGTTAGCTGAAAAATGTGCCCATGCAGTTAAAATTGAATAATTTGTATATTTAAGTGACATTTATCTCACTAAAAAATTTTTATTCTTAATTATAAGATTTTTAAAAACTTATTTTTTAGATTTAAGAGTTTTTAACTAATTTTTAAGGATAGCTTATTTTAGATATTTTATTTATTTGGATATATTGAATTAATAAGATTTTTATTAGATTTTTAGTAATTATCTTTAGATTGAGATTTCCCCAATGGATAATTTGGTTTTTTAGTTAAAAAGTTTTTATTATGCTAATTATCATAATGTCATAAAGTATATATATTAGTTTGGGTATATAAACAAAACAAGTAATTAGGGAGTTGTAATAAATCCCCTATAAAATAAAGATTTAAAAAAGACTAATTTCAATTAATTCAAAAAATGCTACCTATTAAAATCAGACCGATTCGGTATGGAAATTTTCATAATTACTGAAATGATATTATGCTAAATACTTTAAATTAAAATCAGACCGATTCGGTATGGAAATTTGGAAAAAGAGATAATAGAGATTGCTAAAAAATGTATTAAAATCAGACCGATTCGGTATGGAAATCTTTGGGAGGTTGTGGTTTATGCAGTCAAATAAGGAAATTAAAATCAGACCGATTCGGTATGGAAATGAAGATATTGAAAAAATTGAGAAATTAGCAAAGAGGAATTAAAATCAGACCGATTCGGTATGGAAATTTGGAAAAAGAGATAATAGAGATTGCTAAAAAATGTATTAAAATCAGACCGATTCGGTATGGAAATCTTGCAATTATTGTTGCATTAATCCTCATAAGACTATTAAAATCAGACCGATTCGGTATGGAAATAATACAAATATAAATTACAATTCTTATAAAATCAACAATGATTAAAATCAGACCGATTCGGTATGGAAATGGAAGCCCTTTTAAAAGCTCTTCAAGTTCTTCTTTATATTAAAATCAGACCGATTCGGTATGGAAATTGACTTCTTTCCAATCCAAAAGCCATTATTGACCACCTCCATTAAAATCAGACCGATTCGGTATGGAAATAGGTATATTGTATATAATATTAAAATAATATTAAAAATTAAAATCAGACCGATTCGGTATGGAAATATTAATTGTTCTCCCCACCATGTCAAATAACCTATATCTTTAATTAAAATCAGACCGATTCGGTATGGAAATAGAAAGGCTCAAAGAAGGTTATGTATTAGTTTCTATTAAAATCAGACCGATTCGGTATGGAAATGTTTTTTGATGATTTTAATGGAACAAGTTTGGATACAAATTAAAATCAGACCGATTCGGTATGGAAATTTACTGATGTTTCTTTGTCATTGAACATTCTTTTATCTATTAAAATCAGACCGATTCGGTATGGAAATGCAACACAAGGACAGCAGCAAGACCCAACACAATCAATAATATTAAAATCAGACCGATTCGGTATGGAAATAGCTCTAATATCAATTGAACCACTTGCTATTGCTTGATTAAAATCAGACCGATTCGGTATGGAAATAGAGGAGGTTAATGAATGGAATGGAGTTGAATATTAAATTAAAATCAGACCGATTCGGTATGGAAATCCACTTGCACAGCATTTTGAGATATTGCATCTTGATTAAAATCAGACCGATTCGGTATGGAAATAGAGGAGGTTAATGAATGGAATGGAGTTGAATATTAAATTAAAATCAGACCGATTCGGTATGGAAATCCACTTGCACAGCATTTTGAGATATTGCATCTTGATTAAAATCAGACCGATTCGGTATGGAAATATTTTAGCAACAATTAATGAGATTAAAGAAATGGATACATTAAAATCAGACCGATTCGGTATGGAAATATTCTTTTATAATTACAAACATCCTCCCAAAATTGTAAATTAAAATCAGACCGATTCGGTATGGAAATAAGTATTACAAAATAGCTAAAAACTACGAAATGGTATTAAAATCAGACCGATTCGGTATGGAAATAATGTGAAGAAAGCTAAGCTTATTGTTGATTATAGAAAATTAAAATCAGACCGATTCGGTATGGAAATTTTTAGTCATTTTTTTAAGTTTATTTTTGCGCTATTGTAATCATTAAAATCAGACCGATTCGGTATGGAAATTATTGGAGGAGGCCAATAAACAAAAAAGGACTGGAGATTAAAATCAGACCGATTCGGTATGGAAATGAGATTCATGATGAAACTGAAGGATTTTGGAGGAGTATTAAAATCAGACCGATACGGTATGAAATATATTTCTTTTTTATTAATTTGAAAAAATTATTCAACAACAAAAAATCTTTTTATTAAAATACAAAATATTGAAATAATTAAATTTATCTATTTTCAATAACTAATATGGAATTTTCGTAATTTATAATAATCCCTAAATATATAAAGATACCTTATTAGTTTACTCCTGCGAAAGTCCTATAATAAAAAGCTTAAGTACCTCTATCATCACTGTGGGATTATGAAAGTTAGAGAACTAAAAAAAAGAGAAATTAATTTAATAAAAGAGGAATTAAGCAAATACACCAATGAAGATTTTGTTAAAAATTTTGATTATGAAAATTTAGCAATTTTGGAAGGGAAATGGCTAACTGTTTGTTATGCAAATAAACAAACAATAAGAAATTTAAATATGTTTCATGAGATATTTTCAGTAGGTAATGTTTTTGGTGAGATTAAGAGGAAATTTAGATTATCCTTAGAGGGATTTACATTAATATCCCAACATATAATAAATAATTATGCAATTGTAAATGAAAAGGGAGAAACATTGTTTTTGTATGGAAGAGACATATTTAAAGAATCAATTATAGAGGTTAAAGGCTCTGGAAGAATAGCTATTTTTAATAAAAATAGAGAATTTTTGGGAATTGGATTCTTAGATGGAAAGATGATTAAAAATATAAAGGATAAGGGATGGTATTTGAGAGAGGGGGGATAGCTAAGGACATTAAAAAATAGACGATTTAAATATTTGCATTGCCATTATTGATTATATCATTAATTTAAATTTAATAGGTGGAATAATGAAAGCAAAAGAATTGGCTCAAAAAATTTTATTAGATATTTACAAAAACTTAGATGAATTTTCAAAGGATGTAATTAGAGGAGATTTGGCAGACATTGAATTTAAAGGATTCTACCTAAAAGGAAAAAACGGAGAAAAAGCTTATATTAGGAATTTGGATGATTTTGAGAATTTGGAAGATTTTGATGTGGAGATGAGGAAATATAAACTAAAAAGCATTAATTTAAAAAACTTAGATGATGGTTTGATGATAATAAATCTATCTTCAAGAGCAAGTAAAGAATATAAGTTTGAGGCAGATGAATACTCAATAATCTACCCATCAAACGATACAACCATAGAGTTTAAAGAGAGGATGCTAAAGTGGATGGAGTTGGAAGATGATGAATTGGATGAAAAAATTATAGAGTTTGATACAAAGATGAATGAGATTCTTGAAGAACTATTAGAGGAAATTGATGTTGAAGAAGAAATTTCTGTCTATATTGATGTATTTATGGATGTGAATAAAATTGAAAACTTTGTGGAAAAGGATGATGAAAGAATAATAATCTGGATTCATCCAGTATTCTTATTCTCAAATGATGATGTATTAAGAGGGCTTTTGGCTTACGAGTTATCAAGATTCAAAAGTAAATTCTTAGAGGTTGGATATAAAGATATAATAAAATACTGCAAGGAATTGAAAAAATTAACCAATAAAAAACCAAAAGTTCTTGAAAAAATTAAGGATATTGCAAGTAAATATGGAGATACTGAGTCTTTAAACCTAATAAATGAAATAGAGAATGAATAAATGAGGAATTTTTATGAGAGTGGGGATTGTTGGTGGGGGAATATCAGGGCTTTTAAGTGCCTTATCTTTAGAGAGAGAAGGTTATGAGGTTATGTTATTTGAGAAAGATAAAATAGGTGGTTTATGCAGGAGTGAAAAAATAAATGGTTATCAAGTTGATATTGGAGTTCATGCAATAACCATGCTAAATAACGGGCCTTTAATAAGGTTGTTAAAAAAATATTCTAAATATTTACCAAATTTTAGACCTTATGGTGATTACTACATAAGATTGAATAACGAACTACATAAAATACCTGTTTCTTTACAAGAATGGCTAACAACACCTATAATTCCACATAAAGATAAGATATTGATTACTACAAAGATAATGGATTTAATGAGCACAGGTTTTGAGAAAGAAACATCAGTTTATGATGTAGTAAAAACTTTGGGATTAAGTGAAGTGTCATTAAAATTTTTTGACACAATTTCCTATTTTTTATCTGGAGAGAGTATGGAAAATACACCATTGTGGAGGTTATTTACAGGAGCTGGATACATTCCTGAAGATGATATACTACCTTTTATTTACAAAGATTCTAAGATAAATCCAATGAAGTCAATATTAACAAAAAAAATTAATCCTGAAAGGATAAAGAGTATATTATCAAAAGGATTTCTAAGAACTATAAAGGATGGCTCTAAAAACTATATATCAAAATTCATAAGTGGAGAGAGATATTCTACCCAAGGTTATCCACTTGGAGGGATTCAATCAATAACCAACTGCATACTAAACTCCTTAGAAAATACAACAATAAGGTATGAAGAAGTTACATCAATTGAAAAGAATGATAAAGAAAATGGTTATGTTATTGAAACAAATGAAGATAACTATGTTGTTGATATTATTTGCTTTTCAGCACCTTCAAGAACTCTCCCTGATATTGCAAAAAATATTGACGAAATAAAAAAATTGGAGAAATGTCTAAGAAATATAAAATTCACAAACTCACTAACTGTGTGGTTTGGTATTGATGAAGAAAAAAATTCTTTAAAATACAAAGGTTCAGAGATTTGGATAGACCCACCTGCATGGGCAAAGTGTATAACCAATTACGATAAATCCTTAGCCCCTAAAGGTAAAGCATTGATAGGAGTTTCATTTGTCAATAAAACAGAGAAAGAGGCTTATGAAGCTATTGAAAAATATTTAAATATAGACGTTGATAAAGTTGATTTTTTGCATATACAGAAGGCAATTCCTGAGCAGGCATCTTGCTGTATAGGACAGTTTTTTGTTTATCCAAAAATAAATGACAGTTTTTATATTGTTGGAACTGATGCAGACCCAAGAAGTATGGGAATTACAAGAGCTGCTTATTCAGTTGAAGTCATGCTCTCTGAGTTGTTGAATAATAAGGTTATGAAGTGAGTTATTTAATTCTTCCAATCCAACACCTTTATCAGCAGAGATTTTTAATATTTTTTCAATTCCTACTTCTTTTAATTTCTCTTCAATTTCTTTTATTCTTTCTTCATCCACTAAATCAATTTTATTTATGGCTACAACAATGGGGGCTTTAAACAACTCTTTTATTTCTTTTAATAGATTTATTTGCTCATCTATAGTATAACCACAAAATTCACTGGCATCTATTATAAATAAAATTAAATTAGCCAAATAGTTGAGAGCTAAAATAGCCTGCAACTCAATATCGTTCCTTTCATATAAAGGTCTATCTAACAATCCAGGAGTATCAACCATCTGAATCTCTCCCATATAACCAACATTTATTCCCTTAGTTGTGAAAGGATAGCTATTTATTTCAACATCAGCTCCAGTAAGTTTTTTTAGTAATGTTGATTTACCAACATTTGGATAACCTGCAATAACAACAGTTGGAAGGTCTTTGAATGTTGGCAAATCTTTTAACTTCTCTCTTGCTACAGCAACAAACGCCATCTCTGGATGTATCTGTTTTAATATAGATTTAACCCTACCAACAAATTCCTTCCTTAATTTTCCTGCCTGTTGTGGAGTTCTTGCTTTTCTAATTTTTCTTGCATATTCATTACCTAATTTTCTAACTAATTCAGATGCCCATTTAAATGCTCCCATAGATTTTTTGAAATCATCTATTCCTACTAAAACTTCAACCATCTCCTGATAAAATTTAGGTAATTTCCTTACAGGGGGAGTTTTATCTATAACTTTTTGTAAGTTATCAGCAACAACTGAGGCTATTGTTCTTACTTTATGTTCTTCCACAAATCTTGCTTTCAATAGCCAGGGCAATTCTTTTTTTCTCATCTCATTTGCAACTTTTTCTCCTCTTCTTAAAGCTTTAGCCATCAATTCATCAGGCATTAAGATTGTTGGCATTTTTTTGAATGGATTAGCATCTCTACTCATAAATTATCACCAAAAAAGTTTTTAAAATAGATTATAAACTAAACCTAAAATTTAAAAATCAATATTCATTCATACTTTGTTATTTGATATTATCTTAAAATTTTCACAACTCCTTTATTTCCATCAACAACAATCCTATCTCCAGTTTTTATTTTCTCTATCTCTATTTTATCAACTAATGGAATCCCCCCTAAAATAGCTCCAGTAGCAACTATTGGCTCACATTCTTTATTAACTATTCCCTTTAATATCCCTTTCTTTGCTAAACCATAAATTACATAAGAACCTACCGTGCTTCCTCTACCATAAGGAAAGACGAAAATTTTTCCTTTTAAGGATTGCCCATATAAATCACTGTCTTTATCAATAATATTTCCTTCTTTATCAACACCCCCTAAAAAAGAGAATGGTTTTTTTGAAACGATTGCTATTCCTTCAATAACTCCTTTCGAAATACTCCTTCCTTTTAATTCCATACTCTCCCTTTAAATTATTATCATTCAAAAACCACTTCATTTAAAAACTTCTCACAATAATAACATCTAATCTTTAATGGGTTTTTACTCTCTATTTTAAATTTTCCTCTAATTTTTTCTTTATTGGTTATGCAGTTAGGGTTTGTACATTTTAATATTCCCTCTATATTGTCTGGAATTTGAGGTTTTAATTTTTTAACCACTTTACAATTTCTAATGATATTGATAGTTACATCTGGAGAAATTAGGGATATTTTATCTACATCTTCTTTTTTTAGTTCAATGCCCTCAATTTTTAAAATATCTTTCTTCCCTTTCTTTTTTGATGGGACATTTATAGCTATCATTACAGAAGTTTCTTTTGGGACATTTAAAACCTTAAAAACTATTAATGCTTTTCCTGCATCTATATGGTCTATAACTGTCCCATTTGCAATTCTCTTTACCTTTAACTCGTTCATAAAAATCACTTAATACTATTCAGATTAAAAATTAAACAAAATAATTAAAATAATAAAATAAAATAAATTGACTTAATCTCTTTTAAACTCTTCTGGGTTAAATTCTTCAGGAATCTGACCTTTAATTACTCTACCAGCATATTTTGGGTGGTGTTTTTCAAAATCAGCTTCTAACTGTCTTAATACTGATTCTAATGATTCTTTTAATATGTCAATGAATTCCCATCTTTCATGTTCTGAAGTGTATTCTATATCTTCACCTTCTGCCTTTAATTTGTTTGGTAATGAAGCTTTAGGTCTACCTTCTCCAACATACAATTTGTTTGGTGTTTTAACGTAGGTTGTTATTCTGTAGTATGGGACCCCTCCTTTATCCCTATCTTTTTTAATGGTTATCTTTATCCAGTGGATTTTTCCTGCATGCTTAATCATCTTCTTAACTTCTGTTGCGATAATTCTCTCAGCAAGGTCTTTAAATTCAGGGTCAAGCATTCCATGTAATTCAACTTCAATCATTGCTCCTTTCTTTAAGTCAGCAATGTATTTTATAATATCTAATCTTGTAACAATTCCTCTTAAAGATTTGCCTTTAACAACAGGAACCCCCCTAATATCATATTCCTGCATAACTCTTGCAGCATCTGCAGCACTTGCATCAACATCAACTGTAATTAGTGGAGAGTTCATAATTAATTTAACTGGCTGACCCATTCTTGGAACTTTTTCTCCTTTAAATTCACCAACAGTCATTTTTTTCTTTGGTTTAAAGATTTTCTTTAGTATATCAACTTCAGTAACCATTCCAATTGGATTTCCTTCATCATCTACTACAACTAATCTACCAATGTTGTTATCTCTCATTAAAGCTCTTGCCTTACCAATTGAATCATCTTCTTTTATTGTTATAACATTCCTTGTCATTATTTTTGTAACTTTTGTATCCCTCATTATTATTGATTTCGCAGCTCTTGCCATTATGTCATAGTCAGTAATAATTCCTACTAATTTACCATTATCATCAACAATTGGAGCTGCTCTCTGCCCACTATCTAACATCTCGCAAACTGCATCTAAGAATGGTGTTTCTTCATGTATACAGTGTGCTTTATACATTAATGAACCTACTTCCTCATGGACTGATGATGCCAACAACAAATCTCTCATGCTTATTAAGTAGTATTCTTCTTTGCCATCTTTGTTATCAACAACTATTAAATGATGAAATCCGTTCTCTTCCATTATACCAAGTGCCTTTGAAACAGGAGTATCAGGTGTTACTGTAACTACATCTTTTGTCATTATTTCTTTTACTGGTTCATTTAACATTAATCTCACCTTTTAACAGAATTTTTTGGTGATTAATATTATAACGCATTTAATATTTAAACTTTAAGTGCAGAATATGAAATTTAACTTTGTTTTATATATTTTATGTTTAAATGTTTAAATGTATTAAAAATAGTTTGATATATTGAATAATGCACTAAAATATATTACTTATTCTTGCTATTCAACTTCATCTATTTTTATTTTTTTACGTGCTTTTCTATCCGCCCAGCATTGAATACAAATTCCAACAGGTAGAGAAGCTGTGTGGCAGCCAGCAATTTCAATAAATACATCTAAGGCAGTTGTATTTCCACCTAAACCCATAACACCTATTCCTAAGCTATTTATCTTCTCTAACAACTCTTTTTCAAGCTCAGCTATTTCTTTATCTCTATGCCTTTCTCCAATATCTCTTAATAATGCCTTTTTAGCTAATTTTAATGCCACATCTGCAGTTCCACCAATACCTATTCCAATAACTATTGGTGGGCAAGGTTTACCCCCAGCGTTAGCTACAGTTTCAAGGACAAATTTCTTTATTCCTTCTATGCCATCAGATGGCTTTAGCATCTTTAAAGCACTCATATTCTCGCTACCAGCCCCTTTTGGGAATGCAATTATCTCAATCTCTCTATCTAAGCTTTCATCAAACTCTATGTTTATAAAAGGAGCATTTAATCCAACATTAGTTTTAAAATTCTCTCTTGTTAAAGGATGAACTACATTAGGCCTTAAAGGAATCTCTTTTGTTGCCTTTTTTACACCTTCTTTTAAATCCTCAATGATTTTCATAATTTCTGATGAATTTATGTTTTTCCCAATTTTTAAAAATATTATTGGAACACCAGTATCTTGACATAAAGGAACTTGCTTTTCTTCAGCAATTTCATTGTTTTCTACAATTGCTTTTAAAGTATTTTTTGATATTTCACTACTTTCTTTAATACAAGCCTCTTTTAATGCATCTTTTACATCTTTTGGTAGATAAATAACTGCTTCCCTAAACAATTCAACAACAACATCAGAGATTTTCATTCTTTCACCTAAATTATGGGTTTTTGTATTCTATTTTAATTATACTACTTTTCATAATTTTTGTAATTCTATCATTTTTATCTAAAACTACAATATAACCCTCTGGATTGTCCTCTATGATATAAACATCTTTTATTTTTTCATTGTTATTTAAGTAAATATCAGCTTTGTAATTAGGAAAATCTTGAAGAGCATAGCAAATAATCATATAACAATAAGTTAATGTTAGAAATATATAGAGAATCGTTAGGAAATTAAATTTTAAAAACCAAAATATAATAGAAAGTAGAACTATTAGTGAAATCAGTAATTTTTGCAATAAATCAACATTTTCAATAAATATTAAGATACTCTTTCTTAAAAATGTCTCTATTTTCTCATAAATCTTAATATCCTTTTTGGATTTTTCATAGTTAAGTATTAAAAATAACACCTCCATTAAAGTTTGAATTTCATCTTTTTTTCGAGCAATATTAAATCTATTGATAAACTCATATGAACATGTTGCTATACTATAATAATGAATTATAGGAATAAAGTATTTAGTGGTTAGATAATACATTAAAATAATGAAAAATATTTCCAGCCATAAATGTTTATGAATCATAAATGGAAGCATAATAAATGGAATTATAAAATAATTAAAGTATCCATAAAGATATTTCATAAATAACAGATATTTTTTTCCTACCCATTCTCTACTGAACATAAGTCGTCTATGTTGTGCCATATAGTCTAACATATAGATATAAGCAGATATTACAGTTACTATTATAGATAACAAAATCGTAGGATTTTCACTCCATAATGTCACGAAAAATGATTTTATTGAATCAATTCTAAATAATTCAACTATTGAATATATGTATTCCAAATAATTGGCATATTTAATAATAATTAATACAAAAATAAAATATATCACAAATAAAACTTTTAATAATGGTAATAAAAGCTTTTCTCCAAGAATTTCAAAGTTTTTTCTAACATGTTTATCAATATTTCCTTTGTAATCTTCTTTTTTTACATTATCATCTTTTTTATATAATTTAAACATGAAAATACCTATTAAAAAAATAATTAAAAATAAAATGAAAATTAAAATGTTATATGTCTTTGTCCAATTAATAGTTATTACAAAAACTGAAGGAATCCATAATCCCCATGTTGTTTTTATAATATCACAAAATAAATAGAACACATATTTAATTATGCTTAAAAATAGTTTTATTATGCCTAATAGAATAGATTTTAGAGTGGATTTTATATCCAATTTATTTTCAATTTTAACCATAATCTCCACCAAAATGTGGATAAATAATAAATTAATAGCAAAATATTATTTTATTCTCTTCAATAACTCTTTTGGATAATGTAATAGTGTATTTTCCAATTCTTTATTTGTTAATCCTGCTCCTAAACCAACCTTTTTTGCAAATTCAACATCAATTAAATCATCTGGGGAGTGAGTGTCAGTATTTATCAAAGTTTTTAATCCAAATTCTCTTGCAATATTAGCTACAAAACCATTTGTTATATTATGCCCTCTTCTTGAAGTAATTTCAACAAATATATCATTCTCCTTCAAATTTTCAGCAACCTCTTTATCAATAAATCCAGGATGAGCCAATATATCAACATCTTCAGATATTGATGCATAATAGTTTGTTCCTTCTTCAACTGGCTCAACAACTGTCTCTCCATGAACTACAACAATCTCAGCCCCCAAATCTTTAGCTTTTTTTGCCATCTTTGGTATTGATTTTGGTGGGATGTGAGTTAATTCAACTCCTACTATAACCTCAATATCCCAGTAGTTTTTTAACTCCTCTTTTGCAAGGATTGTTTTTTCAATTAACTCCTTATAGTTACTTGCATCTGCGTGGTCAGTTATTGCTATTGCCTTATGCTTTAAAACCATAGCCCTTCTAACCAATTCAGAAGGAATTAACTCTCCATCACTAAATACAGTATGTGTATGAAAATCGTATCTCATCTTATCACCAATCATTTGATACAAATTTAGATAAAGTTAAATATCTTTATTAAGATTTTTCAACATAATTTAGCTTAATTATATTTATTTTTTAGATTGATAATTAGTTATAAATGGTGAGTTTTATTATGAACAGTGAAAAAATAGAGAAACTAAAATCAATATTAAAAGAACTAGGAATAGATACTGCAAAAGAATTAGAGGAAAATGTTGATTTACAGTATTTGTATTTAAAAAATCTCCAAAAAAATCTTAAAGATGATGAATTATTTATTAAATTGGTTATTCTCAATGCATTGGTTAGTTATCAACTATCATCAACTGGAGAACTTTGGTGGAAAGAATTTTCAAATTATTGGCCAAATAAAGAGATTAAAGAAGATATTTTTAAAAAATATAAAGATTTTTTAGTAAATTGTAAAAGTAATAGAAGGCTTCTAAATGCAAAAATAAAAAGAATTGATAAAATAAAACCTTTCTTAGAAAATCTAAATATTGATGATATTAAAGAATATTATCAAAATATGAATGTATTTAGAAATCACTTAGCAAACCAGTTAAAAACAAAAAAAGAATCTAAAACAGTAGTATTTACAGTTAAAATGTTTGGATACGCATCAAGGATATCGTTTAATAGCTTCATCCCCTACCCTATGGAAATAGAGATACCAAAAGATAGCAGAATTGAAAAATATACAAAAAAATTTACCAATGAAGATCCTATAAAATTTTGGAAAAAAATTGGTAAGGAAACTAATATTCCTCCACTTCACATAGATTCTATTCTTTGGCCTGTACTTGGAAAATCTTATGAAGTCAAAGAACGATTAAAAAGATACTGTAAAAAATCGGATTTAATTTTTAGTTTAGTGGATTTGTAAAACTAAACACTAAAAAACATTAAAAAAATGAGTATTTATTTTTAGATAATGCACATAAACATCTATAACTTTGATATTATTGATTTATAACCTAATCTGCCCCTGAAATGATTCTTCTTTTTAGAATTATTAACATTTCATTTTTTTTCAAGTTTTTCTACACTATTTCCAGAAGAATTTTTAGACCATCTTTTAGTTATATTCTCAACGATATTCTCAGCTGATCTTCCACCGAAATAAAATCCAATTATAGTTACGATTATCCACCAGAAGTTTTCTAAAATAGAGTTAATAATTCTATTATCTGTTTTAATTGTATCTCCAAATGCTAACAAACCAAAAAATACTGATATGAATGAGATTGTTATGGCTCTTCTAACTTCTCCAGTTGTTAGATCCTTTTCTTTTGAAAGGAAATTTGCTCCAATCAATACAGAAAAGAGAATGCAAGTTCCCATAATACCAAGTCCTGTTAAGGAGTGCAACCAAAAAGCAATTAAACTACCAATAAAAAAGCCTAAAAATATTATGAAACTTCCAACACATAGTTTATGATCCTTTATCCAATCATCCAATGAATCAACTTTATTCCTATCTTTTTGTTTGTTATCCTTTTCCATTCTACCACTTTATGATAGTAAATATAAAAGGAGTAAAGAACTTTGTTAGGGAATTTTCATTAAATCTAACAATATAAATCATAAATATTTCTATTGAAAAAATCATTAATATTTTTTTGTCAAAAAAGAAGATTATTTAGATTTATTAAAAAGCCAAAAATTACTCTATTTTTAAATGTTTTGTTTTACTGTCATCTGGAATGTATCTTAAAATTTTATTTGGCCTTACTCCATACAATAAAGCCCTATCTGTGTAATTTAAAATAATATTCATTAAATCATTTGCCTTTATATATAAACTTCCCTTTGCACAAGCCCTTTCATTAAATTCCTTAACATCATCTCTCCTAATATTCTTCCCAACTATTACTATAGGAACACTTTCCCCAGAGTGGATTAAATCCCCTACAGAAGGCATTGAGTGATCTGCTGTAATAATAATTAAATCATCCTCTAAACTCAATAATGGCTCTAAACATTTATCAATCTTCTCAATAATTTCTTTTTTAAATTCTGGATTCTTTGTGTGAGCAGCTTCATCAATCTCTTTTGTATGAATGTGGATGAAATCATAATCTAAATTAATTGCCATCTCAACAGCTTTTTTAAAATCCTCACATTCAATATAATCCATTCCTAAAAACTTTGCCAAACCTATAAAAACTGAACTATTACCAATAACAACTCCTTATATCAACAGTATCTTTCAAAATACTTATTAATGTAAAAATCATCAAATTTTTATATTATCTGCTGATACATTTGTAACATTGAAAGATATAGAAAGAGAGTTAGGAGTAAAAGGAATAAAAATTAATAAAGAAAAGTTTAATGGTGAGAAAATAGCAAAAAATGAAATTTTAAAGAGATTAGAGAAAAATACAAAAATAAAAAAATCATCACCTTTGGGAATGGGGCAAATGACAAACTATTGTTAAAAAATGCTGATTTGGGAATATGTGTTTTAGGAGATGAGGGAGCATGGACTAAAATGAGAGATTAAACTAAAATGTGAGAATATGTATAGCATAAAAATGAGGGCTTCAAAAGATGGGAAACACATTTCTGGGGCAGAAAGGATTGTAAATAAGGAAGAGATTGAAGAAGTAGCAAAAGAGTTGATAAGAAGAGCTTTAACACACGAAAATGGAACACCAGATTTTATAAACCTAAAGATTGAGGAGATTAAGGAAAATATAACTTATATCAACCACTTGCCAATAAAAACAATAGAATGTAAAAATAAAGAAGAGGCAAGAGAAAAGGCAAGAGAGTTATTAAAAAATGAGGGCATTCCAGATAAAGTAATAGATTATGCATTTGAGATTATTGATAAGGGAGGAATGAGGGGGGCGGCAATTTTAAATTTAAGAGGGGATAGGTTAGAGCCAGATAAAGAAAGAGGTGTTAGAGTTAAAAATATAGATACAACAAAAGAACTAAAAGAGAAGATTTTAAAAGAAAATTTAGGAACAGAAAGGACTGTTGATGCCATTGCAATAGCATCTAAGGTTATTCATTTGGGAGTTATAGCTGAGTTATGCACCTCAGATAATAAAAGTTACACAACTGGTTATGTTGCAACTAAAAAGGGCTATTTTAGGATTACAAATTTAAAAGAATATGGAGAGAATGGAGGAAGAGTATTTTTTGTTAAAAATGATGTTGATATAGAGGACTTAATAAACAAATTAGAAAATAAGCCATTCATTATAAAATAAAAAGGGATTTTTATGTTTAGAGAAAAATTAAAGAGAAAGATTGAAGTCATAAAAAACAATGGATTGTATAGATTTTTGAGAGAAAAAGGAGATAATATTTTAGATTTTTCTTCAAATGATTATCTATGCCTATCAAAACATCCAGAGGTTGTTGAGGCAGTTAAAGAAGGACTAAAATATGGAGTAGGAGCAACTGGCTCAAGATTAACATCTGGAAATATAAATCATCAAAGATTGGAGGAAAAGATTGCTGAGTTTAAAGAAACAGAGAGGGCTTTGGTTTATTCCTCTGGCTATGCAACAAATGTTGGAGTTATCTCTGCATTATGCAAAAAAGGGGATTTAATTTTGAGTGATAAACTTAATCATGCCTCTATCATAGATGGCTGTAGGTTAAGTAAGGCGGATGTTTTGATTTACAATCATTGTGATGTAGAGCATTTAACCAATTTAATTGAAGAAAATTGGAAAAAATACAACAATTTATTCATTATAACTGACAGCGTTTTTAGTATGGATGGAGATATTGCTCCACTTAAAGATTTAAAGAAGATAGCGGATGAGTTTAATGCCATTTTAATTATTGACGATGCACACGGTACAGGGGTTTTGGGAGATGGGAAAGGAAGTTTAAAGCACTTTAATTTAAAACCTTCTGACAACATTATTCAAATTGGGACATTATCAAAGGCAATTGGAGGATTAGGAGGATTTGTTTGTGGAATTGAGGAAGTTATAGAGTATTTAATAAACACTTCAAGGAGTTTTATTTTTTCAACTGCTCTACCTCCACATGTTGTTGAAGGCTGCATTAAGGCATTTGAGATTATTGAAAGGGGAGATGTTGTTAAAAAACTCCAAAAAAACATAAAAATAGCAAATGAGATTTTTAAGAAAAATGGGTTTATTAAGGAGGATAATTTAACTCCAATTTATCCATTCATTTTTAAAGAAAGAACTATGGAGATAGCAGAGCATTTAATAAAGAATAACATCTTTTGCGTGGGAATTAGATATCCAACAGTTCCTAAAGGTTTAGAAAGAATAAGAGTAAGTATAAATGTTGGACATAAAAAGGAGGATTTTGAGTTGTTGTGTGAGAAGATTAAAGAAGTTTATTAAAATCTTCCAAATCAAACACTAAATAATCTTTAAGATTTTCTTTATTTTTAATTTCTTTTCCTATGATGGCATAGTATTTTTCATAATCACTCAATCCAACGAGTTCTGATTTTCTTTCTAAATTATTGAGTATTCTTTTAACATCCCTATCTTTCAAGTTCTTCCATTTAACTTCAATAAATAATGCCTTTTTCTCATTTTTATTTAAAGCAATTAAGTCAATCTCTTCTCCTTTTTTCCACCATCTTCCAATGTTTAAAAATTTAAATGGCAATTTGTTCATTTTATTTAACTCAATCAAAAATTCCTTAGCAACTTTTCCAAAAACAAAGCCTAAATATTGATTATAGTCAGCTTTTATTTCATCAATCTCAAAAATTCCCTCTTCAATTGCAGATAGGTTTGGAAAAATGTATCTAAAATAAAATGTAATAAAATTATCCTTAATGTAGTATCTTCCTTTTTTTGTTTTTGGACTTTCAGTTATAGGGATTTCTCTCTCTACAAATTCAACTTCAATCAAGTTTTTTAAATACGGTGTTAAATCTGAATGCTTAATGCCTAAATAATTCTTTATCTCTCCAAGTGTATGATTACCAAATGCAATTGCCTCAAGTATTTTTTTGTAAGTTGTTGGCTCTTCAAACTCATACTTCATCAAAAAATCAACCTCATATCTCAAAAAGCTATCTACTCTCTTAAGTTCCTCATTTAAGTATTTCCAAAATGGAAGCTTTATTTTCTCAAGATAATATGGAATGCCATCAGCAAATCCATAAATCTCAACTAACTCTTCCCAAGTAGCGTTAGGGAAAAATTCCTTTAAATGCTTAAACTTTAACGGTCTGATTTTTAAAACGCCTGTTTTTCTTCCATAAAGTGGGGATTTATAACTTAAAACTTTCTCTCCCATCATAGACAGTGAAGAGCCAAGAATTATTAGTTTTGTTTTTGTATCTTTCAAATGAATATCTACGATTCTTTGGAATAATGATAAAATATTTGGATTTTCTTTAATTAAATTTGGAAATTCATCAATAATTATGATTTTATCCTTTAAAAAATTAAAATATGCCTCCCAATCTTCTTTGGCATACTCAATTGTTGGAACAACCTTTGATGCATATCTTTTAAAATGTTTTAAATTATCTCCCTCAACTGCTAAGTAATAAATATGTTCTCTATTTTCTACACTTTTCAATACTAATTTTGTTTTTCCTATCCTTCTTCTCCCATAAATAACTACAAATTCAAACTTATTACTGTTAAGCTTCTCATTTAGTGCTTTTAATTCGTCCTCTCTGTTGATGAACATAACAACCACTTAATGATAATTATAATTATGATAATTGAAATTATCATTTTTATGGGTTTTTGAGAATATACCATTAAAAACTTAAATATAATGAGGTAAAAATAGAATACAGAAAATATTTTGTTAAAGTGATAGAATGGTATTTAATGTTAAAATTAATGTTAAAAATATTGTGGAGAGATATGGGTATCTTAGGATTATTTTAGGAATATTGGCGGGGTGTTTATTATTATATGGCATATTATATAGCATATATCCTGAAATTACAGCATTAAATGATATTCTTGCCAAATATCATGATATATTAATATCTATTCTTTTATTTATAGTAGGATATTCATTCACTGCTTTATGTTGGATAGAGGCTATTTTTAATGATGTATATGGGTATATTTTAAATAAAAAATATCATTCATTTCAAACAGCAGAGACTGTATCAAAAAATAGCATAGATGGCTATTTTAGTAACATATCCATATTAGTCCAATATAGTTTATTATTGGTAGGTTCATTATTTTTATTATACAATATTGAATTTTTTAAATCATTTTGGATATTTTTAGGTATTATGGCAGTTGTTATTTTTATAATAATAATAGATATTATATATTGTTTTATTTTTAAAAATATGCCAAATAAAATAAGAATAGCTTTAAGCAATGTAAATCCAATAATATGGATATTCGCATTATTCTTATTGAATATATTGTATAGTAACATGCATTATTGGTTTGTAATGTATGGGGGTATGTTATTATTTTTAAGTTTTAATTTTTATAATATATTATCCATCAAAAGTAATATATTAATCACCACAATTCTAAAATTAAAACCATGGTTGAAAAAAGTTTTTGAAGAAAAAATAATAGACAGAATTATAACTACTAATAATTACGACCATAAAATAGATGAACCAATTCCATTAACCAAAGATACAGATTGTTTTGATACTTTAAAAAAAGTTGAAATGATTAAAGAAGGCATATCTAAAAATATACTAAATAGCTATAAAATCATAGCATTATATGGAAATTGGGGATGTGGTAAAAGTAGTGTAATTAAAACATTAATGAAGGAATTAGATTCAGAAAATAAAGTGATTCAATGCATTAAAAAAGATTATGGAATTAAAAAATTAACAGAATTGATAATAAATGAATTATCCAACGAATCTATCAATAAAAAAGAAAAATTGATATTGATTAAATTTGATGCTTGGGAGTATGAAAACGAAGATAATATAGCATATGCTTTATTAAATAAAATAATTGAAGAATTAGAAAAAGATGCAGATATAAAATATGAAATTAAAGCAATAAAAAATGAAATTTTAAAATCTGGTGCAATAGTTTTAAAATCTGTTAGTGTTAATGCTGGATTTTTTGGTTTTAATTTTGAATGTGGTAACGAAAGATATAAAGAAGTAGAAAATTTAAAAAATGGACTTAATAAAATATCCAATATTCTCAGTAAAAATAATAAACGGCTTATAGTTTTTATAGATGAGTTAGATAGATGCGAAAAGGAAAATATCTTAAAATTTTTGTCTTCTCTTAAATTATTTTTCACCAGTGGAGATAATATAAATTACATCTGTGCTGTAGATAAAGAAGCAGTAAAAGAAGCACTTGAACATAAATACAACGATGGAGAAAAAGCAGAGGAATATTTAGAAAAGATTTTTAACTTTTCATTTAATATGCCAAAAACATTTAATGTAGAAAAATTTGTCAAACAGTATGGATTTAATGATTACGATGCTAAAAAACTCGCAGAATTCTTTGAAGCAATTAATTTTACAAATCCAAGACATTTAAAGAAAGTTTTAAACAAATATGATTATTTGGTCAAAATTAAAATATCCAATAAAATAAGTGATGAGTTAAAAAATTTAATTCCAGACATAATAACAGGGAATAACGATGGATATTTATTTGACACAATTTTTACACTATATTTTATAATTCTCTATGTGTTTTATCCTGAAAAATATAAAGAAATAAAAAATTATGAAGATAAACTGGCAAAATATAGTAAATATCACGTAGTAAGTGAGGGAGGATATTCAAAATCGAAAAAGGAGACCGGTGATGGGTATAAGAGTATTGATATAATAATGGATGATTTAAAACATGTCAATTATAACAAAATTACTTTTGAAGAAATGTATAAAAGCATTACCAAAGATAAACATGCAAATCCTGATAGGGAAGATTTAGTTAAATTAATAACAATATTTACGCCATCAGAAATAAAAACTAATAAATTTCATATAGAATATGGTAATTATTTATCTAAGTATATTGACCAATTCGAACATGATGAAAATGAAATTTTAATTAATTTTTGTAAATTTTTATTATTAAAAGACCATATATTAAAATGTGATGAATATAAAAGCAATTATAAATATATTAACCTCTTCAAAATGGTAGAAACCTTACTCTAACCTTTACAAAAAATTATCATAATGAGGATATAAGTGTTTAGCGATAGTATGAGCTCACCAATATGTAAAAAGATTTTCAAAAATCGAAAAAGAATTATTTAAATTATTGGAAACTTTCAGAGCTCTCCAACTATTTAAAAATCTAAAAGTGATACCATGATATTTGTAACAGGAACAGATACAGGTGTAGGAAAAACTTACGTTTCATCAATTTTGGCAGAGAATTTGAAAAAAATGGGAGTTAATGTTGGATATTTAAAGCCAGTTGAGACTGGAGGGAGGGAAGATACTTTAACTTTAAAAAATGTCTTAAAGAATGATGATGATTTGGATTTGATGAATCCAATAAATTTAAAACTTCCTTTGTCTCCAAATATTGCGTTTGAAGTTGAAAATGTTCATTTAACTTTAGATGAGATAAAAGAGAAAATAATGAATGCCTATAAAACTTTAAAAAACAAATACGATTTTTTAATTGTTGAAGGAGCAGGAGGGGTTTGCGTCCCTATCAAAGAAAACTTTTTAATGAGTGATTTGATTAAGTTTTTGGATTTGGATGCAGTTGTAGTTTCAAGACCTAATTTAGGGACTATAAATCACACTTTACTAACTATTGAGCATTTGAGGAATAAAAATATCAATGTTAGAGGAGTTATTATTAACTGCATAACTGATTTGAGTGAAGTTTTATATTATGAAAAAACTTTTGAAACTATTGAAAAAGTTGGGGATATTGAGATAATTGGTATCGTCAAAAATAAAGAAGATTTTGTGATTGACTTTAAAAAAATATTATCAGGTGAATAAAATGAATATTGATAAAAATTTACTTGAAAAATGGGATAAAGAATATGTTTGGCATCCATATACACAAATGAAAGAATATAAGGAATCAAAAAACTTAATTATAGAGAGAGGGGAAGGAAATTATTTAATTGATATTTATGGAAATAAATACTTAGATGCTGTTTCATCTATATGGTGTAATCTATTTGGACACAATAGGAGGGAAATTATTGAAGCAATAAAAAATCAGGCTGAAAAGATTTGTCACTCAACACTCTTAGGTTGTGGAAACGTCCCTTCTATTTTATTAGCAAAAAAATTAATAGACATTACTCCAAAGCATTTAACAAAGGTGTTTTATTCTGAGGATGGGGCAGAGGCTGTTGAGATTGCAGTTAAAATGGCATATCAATATTATGTTTTGAGAGGAGATAAAGGAAGAACTAAATTCATTTCAGTTAAAGAGGGTTATCATGGAGATACTTTTGGAGCAATGAGTGTTGGAGGAAGCGAATTATTCCATGGAGTATTTAAACCTCTTTTGTTTAAAGGCTATCATGCAAATCCTCCATACTGTTATAGATGCAAATACTATAACTTTAAAGATACTGATGAGAGAAACGAAAAAGGCTGTAATATGGAATGTTTAAATGAGATGATTAATCTAATTGAAAAGCATGCTGATGAAGTATTTTGTGTTATCCTTGAAGGAGGAGTTATGGGCTCTGCTGGAATGATACCATTTCCAGATGGATATATTGAGGGAGTAGCAAAGGCGTGTAAGGAGAATGATATAATCTTTATTCTTGATGAAGTTGCCACTGGATTTGGAAGAACTGGAAAGATGTTCTTTTGTGATAATGAAGAGCTAAAAAAATTAGAAAAGCCAGATATCCTTTGTCTTGGTAAAGGAATAACTGGAGGTTATTTACCTTTAGCTGCAACACTAACAACTGATGAAATCTATAATCAATTCTTAGGAGAATTTGGAGAGAGTAAGCAGTTTTATCATGGGCATACATACACTGGAAATCAACTTTTATGCTCTGCTGCTTTAGCAACATTGGAAATTTTTGAAAAAGATAATGTGATAGAAAATATCCAGCCAAAAATAAAGCTTTTCCACAAAGAGCTTAAAAAATTAAAAGAACTTGAACATGTTGGAGATATTAGAGGAAGGGGTTTTATGGTTGGAATAGAGCTTGTAAAAGATAAAAAGACAAAAGAGCCATATCCTTATGGTTATAAAGCTGGCTATAGAGTTGCTGAAAAATTGCTTGAAAAAGGTATCTATATGAGACCTATAGGTAATGTGGTTATCTTAGTTCCACCATTGTCAATAACAGAAGAAGAGATTATTTATCTATGCGATTCTTTATATGATGCTATAAAAGAAGCTGATTTATAATTTAAAATAAACTTCTTTTATTCACATAGGAAAATAAACTCTCTATATCTCTAATTCCACTATTTGTGTAAATAAATATCTCCTGCCTGATTTTTGTATTTACCTTAATTCCTCTATGTCTAAACTCCTCTACTATTGCCTTAGCTAACATTCTACCTCTTCTATCAAAGTCAGTTAATAGAATAACCTCTTTAACTCCTCTTCTTACAAGTTCATCAGCTATTAAATAAACTGGTGTCTTAGCTATTATAATAAAAGTTCCTTCAACACCTAATTTTTCTAAGCTTTCAACATCTCTTTTACCTTCAACAATAATTGGTTTCTCTTCTGCTTCAATTTTTAATTCTTCAATAACTTCCAACAATTTTTCGAAGTATTCATCCCTTCTCATATCCATCTTCCAAAAATTTTTATTGTTTATAGCTTACCAACAATAGGCTCTAAAATAGATTTTTGCTCTTCTTTACAAATATTTTTCAAAATCTTCTTTATTAATTTTTTATCCTCTACCTCTGCAGAACTATACATTGATGCAAGTAAATATATATAATCCTCTAAAAGCTCAGGCTTTCCTTCACTAACTTTGAGCATTATCTTTAAGCAAGTTCTCCTTTTATCAGTATTTAATAAATCCCTAATATTATGTATGCTATTCGGATATTTAAATATAGCGTTTGAAATAACTTCTATCATTATCTTTTCTTCTCCCCTATAATTTCCAATTTCATTAATTAGTATTGGAATAACAAGCTCATTAGGATAGTCTTTAAAAAATTCTAAAGCCATTAACCTTAATTTTTTTGTTGCATATATCATCTCAGCAATTTTTGGGATTAGTAGATTTATCATCTCAACATCTAAAAGATTTTCACTAATAAACTTTTTAACTGCATTGATAAAAGCTAATTTTGAATAATAGCCAACAGCCATATTCATAATTTCTCCAATTTTATCCACTCTATTTAAAGAGGCATAAATCATGATTTTATTTGCATTTAATAAATCTTTATCTTCCATATCTACTTTTTCAATTACTTCTAAAATTTCTTTAGCTAAATCATCGTTTATTTTATTATTACTTACAATCCCCGCTAAATGAACTATAAGTTCCCCATGTCTTCTAACATCCTCTAAAAACTCATGTATATTTATTAAATCTAAATTTTTAGCTCCTATTAACTCTATCGTTTTATAAAACTCATAGCCAAGTTTTTCAGAAATTCTTAAACTACTATAGTGAATATCATATTTTACACAAATCTCAGCCACAATCTCTTCTATCAATCCCATAGCTACTCTACACTTCCTTATTTCCTCTTCCATCATTAACATATGTCTAAATCCGCCCATAAACTTCTCTTCATCTAATTTATAAATTAGCTCTTTCAATCTTTTATGCTCATTAATTAAAAACATTAAATGTTCTCTCTTAGCAAACTCCTTTAATATTCTTAGAGATGAAATTTTTAAACTCAAATTCATTTTTTTTGCATACATCAACGCTTTATTTTCAATATAATCTCTTAAATCATCATTATTTTGAGCTATTTTTTTAAGTTCTCTTATGGCAGAGGTCTTTGCTTTTCCATACCCATAATTTAAAAATTTAAATAATAAATCAACCTTATTTTTTGAATCTTTCTTTAAAGATATTAATTTAACCCCAACAAACTGATGTTCTTCATTTCCAGTATATAAAAACTCTCTTAAAAACTCTCTATCATAAAAATTAGATGGAATTTCAATATTCTCTCTTAAAATTATATTCAAAGCAGTTTTTCCATGTGATTTTAATAGTGATTTTATTTGTTCATTTGAAAATTTCACTTGAATATTTAATTTCCCAAATAATTGTTTAAATTTTTTGTATAGTCTTTTGCTTTCATCTCCTAACAAGGTTAGATTTAAACAACGCTTCAAGATATCTTTTTGTTTATCATCTAAGGAATCAACTATATTTAACAATATATCTAATACAAACTCTTTCTCATCCTTTTTTTGAGAATATAGCTTATTAGCCAAGATTTTTAATATCTCATCTGAATTATAATTTTTTAATAAAACTTTTATTCCTTCATTTATATTTTTAGTTTTTGTATATTCAAGAATGGCTCTAAAAAATACATTATCATATTCCATATTTTTTATAAATAGGTAAATAATCTTTTCATCCAAATGTTTTTTTGTAATTTCAATTATTGCTTCTTCAACATTCTCTTTATTACTTATCTTTTTTAATATCTCTTCCGCTTCTTTAGATATAGATTTTTTTTCATTTAGAGCTGAGATTATATAAAATAAATATCTTTCAATTAGTTTATTATTTAACCTTTTTAAAACTAATAAAGCCCTCCTAATATCATCTTTTTCGTTGCTAATAAATAATTCATCTAAAAAACTTAAAATATCAGGATTATTATTAATTAACTTAGATAATTTGTCATATTTACCTTGCCTTAAATATTTTAAAAACTCTTCCTTTTTCATGTTATCACAAATATTATGTATGATTAATATTTATTGATATTATTATCACAGGAAAAATATAGTTGTGTGCAAAATAAACTAAACTTTATAGAAGGAAAATTTGAATATCTTTCAAAAGGAAGACATTCACTAATACCTTATTCATTATAAACACTTTTGCACACAACTATAAATAAACTTTTCTGGTGAAATTATGAAAAGCGAGATGACTAATGTTGATGTATGTTGTGTTGTAAATGAATTACAGAACTTGGTTAATGGTAGGTTGGATAAGGCATTTTTAATTGATAATGAGCAGAATAAAGAATTGATATTAAAAATCCATGTTCCTGAAGGTGGGAGTAGAGAGCTTGTTATAAGTATTGGTAAATACAAATATATAACTTTAACAAATTATGAAAGGGAAAAGCCAAAACTTCCACCATCTTTTGCCATGCTATTAAGAAAATATTTAAAGAATGCCAAATTAATCAAAATTGAGCAAGTAAATTTTGATAGAATAATTATAATGTATTTTGAAACAAAAGAGGGAATTTATAAATTAGTTGCTGAGCTATTTGGTGAAGGGAATGTTATATTTTTGAATAGTGAAGATACAATTATAGCTCCGCTTAGAGTGGAGAGATGGAGCACAAGAAATATAGTTCCTAAGGAAAAGTATAAGTTCCCTCCACAAAAGCCATTAAATCCATATAATTTAGATTTTTCTATAGCTTATGAGGTATTTAGAGACTACTTCTTAAATAATAAAGGTGTAGAATGTGTTAGATTAATATCAAGAGTTTTTGGTATTGGAGGGCTTTATGCTGAAGAGATTTGTGAAAGGGCAGGAATAGATAAGAAAAAGAAAGATTTAAATGAAGAGGAGATTAAAAAGTTGTTTGAAGCTTCTAAAAATCTATTTAATGAAATATTTAACAATAGAAAGCCACAAATTGTTTTAAAAGATAACGAATACTTTGATGTTGTGCCTATTGATTTAAAAAAATATCAAGATTTGGAGAAAAAGTATTATAATAGTTTTTTAGAGGCGGTTGATGACTACTTTGCCAAATTTTTAACAAACGTTGTAGTTAAAAAAGAAAAATCAAAATTAGAGAGAGAAATTGAAAAACAAGAAAATATATTAAAAAGGCAGTTAGAAACTTTGAGGAAGTATAAAGAAGATGCAGAGAAAAACCAAATTAAAGGGGATTTAATTTATGCCAACTATCAAATTGTTGAAGAGCTATTAAATGCTATAAGGCAGGCAAGAGAAAAAATGGAATGGGCAAAAATTAAAAAAATAATTAGAGAAAATAAAGAGCATCCAATCTTAGGATTGATTGAGAATATAAATGAGAATGTTGGGGAAATAGTTATTAGACTAAAGGCAGAAGTTGATGATAAGGTTATAGAGGAGAGAGTTTCTTTAGATATAAGGAAAAATGCCTTTGAAAATGCTGAAAGCTATTATGAAAAAGCTAAGAAGCTTAGAGGTAAAATTGAAGGAATAGAAAAGGCCATCGAATTAACCAAGAAGAAAATAGAAGAGCTTAAAAAGAAAGGTGAAGAAGAGTTAAAAGAAAAAGAAGAAATGCAGATGAAGAAAAAAGTTAGAAAAGAGAGAAAATGGTATGAGAAGTTTAAATGGACTGTTATCAATGGATTTTTAGTAATTGCTGGAAAGGATGCAATAACAAACGAGATTATTATTAAAAAATACACTGATAAAGATGATATTGTATTCCACGCAGATATTCAAGGAGCTCCATTCACAGTCATAAAAACAAATGGTAGAGAGGTTGATGAAGAAACATTAGAAGAGGTTGCTAAATTTTCTGTCTCCCATTCAAGGGCTTGGAAGCTTGGATATGGGGCTATAGACACTTACTGGGTTAAACCTGAACAGATATCAAAAACAGCTGAAAGTGGGGAGTATTTAAAAAGAGGGGCGTTTGTAATTAGAGGAGAGAGACATTATTATAGGAACACACCATTAGAGTTGGGTATTGGAATTATTGAATATGATGGCTCTTTAAAAATTACAACAGCTCCACCAAAAACTTTACAAAAGAGCTTTATTAAGTGGGTTCTATTAAAACCTGGTAATAAAGAGAAAGGAAAGGTTGTTAAAGAGCTTAAAGAGATATTTAAAGATTATGATGTTGATGATGAAGACATTTTAAGAGTACTTCCTCCTGGAGGTTGTGAGATAGTTAAAAAATGATTTTTGTTTTTACTTTATTTCTTTTATTTTTATTTCTATTATTGTTATTTACATCAAAACAAAGAGTTTGTATTTATCAATATTTTTAATAACATATTTATACCAAAATGTGTGATAGATATAGCGGTGAAACTATGATTATCTTTGGATTATTTGGAAAAACAGGTTGTGGAAAGACAGAAATATTACAAGAATTAAAAAAACACCATCCTGTTATTGATATTGAAGAAATTGCAAGAACAAGAGGTAGTATTTTGGGAGATTTATATCACTTAAGTATGAGAAGCCAAGAAGAGTTTGATGAGCTCATAAATAAAGAGATTGAAAAAGCTAAAAAATTTGGCTATGCAGTGGTTGAATATGAAGGAAGAAAGATTGGTGGAGAGAAAAAATTAAAAATTCCTGAATTGTTGGCAGATATTAAAAACTATACCTACAAAATCTTAATAGACTGTCCTTATGAGTGTCAAATAAGCAGATTAGTCTCTATTTATAAGCCAAAAAATGAAAAAGAGAAAGAAATTTTGATAAACAAATTTTTGATATTGAGGGGAAGTTTTAAAAAGCCAGAAATCGTTGAGGCAGTTGAAAAAATCATTGAACTTATAAAACAAGATAAATACTACGAAGCAGCAAAATTAATTGAAGAAAAACTATATAGAGAGCATTATATGAGAAATGTGAAGAAAATAAAACCTGATTTAGTAATTTATAATGAAGATGTTAAGAAATCAGCTAAAATAATTGATAAATTCATCAAAGAAAAATTAAAAGAACATGGTTTAATTTGAGGGAGAAAACATGGACGAGGAAATTTTAGCTCGGCTAATAACATTTACAGAAGATGTAGTTTTATGCATTGTTTTAAATGATGGGAGGAAGATGATAACAAATGGTAAAAAAATATTAGCTGGAAAAATTGAGGGAGAGCTAGCTTCTTTTATATTAAACGCTTCTAAAGAATTTTTAAATGATAAAAAGGTTGGTGTAAAAAAATTTAAAAACTATGATATATACTTTGAAAGAATTAATATAAATAAGTTTTTAAAGTCAATTGGTGGAGAGTTTGTTAAAAATACTATAACCGTTAATGACCTTTTGAAATTAATGGATAATGAAGATGTTATTATAGTAGATACAAGAAGTCCAAGAGAATATAAGGAAGATACAATCCCAGGAGCCATAAATATTCCTTTATTTTTAGATGAAGAGCATGCGTTAATTGGAAGAGTGTATAAACAGGAAGGTAGAGAAAAAGCTATGGATGTAGCTACAGATATTATTGAGAAAGGATTAAAAAGGATTTTAAATAAAGCAAAAAAACTTGATAGAGATAAATTAATTGTTGTTTTCTGTGCAAGAGGAGGAATGAGAAGTCAAACAATGGCTTTAATTTTACAACTATTAGGTTTTAATGTTAAAAGATTAATAGGTGGATTTAAAGCATTTAAACACGCAATAAATAAATAAAATAAGCAAAATAAAGAATAAATCTATTTTTATAAAAGTTTTAAATGTCCTGTAATTTTATCTATCTCTTCATCCTTTTCTGGACCTATAGCAACAGCAGTTAAAGTTCCTGGCTCTAATTGTGTATGCCCAGCATCTCTAATTATTGAACAAGGTAAACCTTCACTTTTTGCTTTGTTATAAATATCTATTAACTCCTTTTCAGAATTTACTTTAACTACTACTTTTTTCTGTCCCTCTCTTAGCCATTCCTCAACAGCTTTTGGATTCATCTTCTTAGCATTTAAGAAAGCTTCTATTATCGCATGCCCTCCTTGGGCTACCATTTTTCCTTTTCCCATACCTAAATCATTTCTTATAACTACAACCATCTTCATAATCTCACAGTAAGTAATGAATTATAATTTTTTCCATTAGTGTCGCTAAGAAGCTCTCCTTTAAGGAATTATAAATTTAGATGAAAGTATTTAAAATTTTATTTTTTTATTTTTATGCTATTATTCATTTATTACAAACTTTTAATAACATTTTTTTAACATCTTTTTTCTTGTTTGATTCTTGCAATTCACTATTAATTATTCCTATTAAATAATCTACAAGTTCTTTTAAAGGGTCAATTATATATGGTAGAAGTTCTATTAATTCATTTTCGGTTACAATTCCAACGATTTTTCCTTTATCTACTATTGGTAATTTTGACACTCCATATTTTTTCATAATTTCTAACGCTTCCTCTATTGAGGTATCTGGAGAAATAGTTATAATTTTTTTTGTAGCTATTTCATAAACTTTAACATTTTCTGGATTTGCTCTTTCTAAGAGTATATGCTTTATAATATCAGTTATTGTTAGTATCCCCACAGGAGTGTTATTTTCATCAAGGAGAATACAGTATCTTTTTCCTTTATTCATCATCATCTTCATAGCTTCATAAGCAGATATAGAGCGTCTAATAAATAGAGGTTCTGTCATAGCAACTACTACTGGAACATTAGTAACCATTGTGCCACCAATTTAGTAAATACTAAAGATTACCTTTAATTTTCTTTATAATATTATTAGTAAAAATAATATATAAAGCTAAAGAATATAGTCTTTTTCAAAAGGTTCTGTAGAAAAAGACAATTAATAAAAGCCAAAGGCTTTTATATCTATACCTTAGAAATTGTGAATAATTTTGAAAATCACTATAAATTATCCTAATAATACAGAGAGCTATAAACGTGAGAATTATGCAAGAAAAGGGAGTTAGTGAGAGAGAAATTTTGGAAGAGTTAATTAAATACAGAGATTTGGATTTAAAGTATGAAGATGGAAAGATTTTCGGTTCAATGTGTTCAAATATACTACCAATAACAAGAAAAATAGTAGATATGTTCTTAGAAACAAACTTGGGAGACCCAGGTTTATTTAAAGGAACTAAATTGTTAGAAGAAAAAGCTATAGAATTATTGGGCTCTCTGTTAAACAATAAAAATGCCTATGGACATATAGTTAGTGGAGGTACTGAGGCTAATTTAATGGCATTGAGATGTATAAAAAATATATGGAGGGAGAAAAAAAGAAAAGGACTATCAAAAAATGAACATCCTAAAATTATTGTTCCAGTAACTGCCCACTTCTCATTTGAGAAAGGAAGAGATATGATGGATTTAGATTATATCTATGTTCCAATTAAAAAAGATTATACAATAGATGAAAAATTTGTTAGAGATGTAGTGGAGGATTATGAGATAAATGGAATTATTGGGATAGCAGGAACAACTGAGCTTGGAACTATAGATAATATAGAAGAGCTAAGCAAAATAGCTAAGGAAAATGATATTTATATCCATGTAGATGCAGCATTTGGAGGATTTGTAATTCCATTTTTGGAGGATAAATACAAAAAAAGAGAAGTAAATTATAAGTTTGACTTCTCTTTGGGAGTAGATTCTATAACCATAGACCCTCATAAAATGGGACATTGTCCAATTCCAAGTGGAGGTATTTTGTTTAAAAATATAAGTTATAGAAAATATTTGGATGTTAATGCTCCTTATCTAACAGAAACCAGGCAAGCAACAATTTTAGGGACAAGAGTAGGATTTGGAGGAGCATGCACTTATGCAGTTTTAAAATATTTAGGTAAAGAAGGGCAGAGGAAGATAGTTAATGAGTGTATGGAAAACACATTCTATCTTTACAAAAAATTAAAAGAAAATAATTTTAAGCCAGTTATTGAACCTATATTAAATATTGTTGCAATTGAAGATGAAAATTATAAAGACGTTTGTAAAAAACTTAGAGATAAGGGTATTTATGTCTCAGTTTGTAATTGTGTTAAAGCTTTGAGAATTGTTGTTATGCCACACATTAAAAAAGAGCATATTGATAATCTTATTGAAACATTAAAAATTATTAAAAAAGATTGATTAAAATGTAAAAAATATAATAAAAAGTTATATATATTGTGTTTGATATAAAATACTAAACTTCTTAAATTTAAATAGGACTTTCGCAGAAATAAATTTTTTATTGAATATAGACACCTAAAGATGTCAAAATTCCAAAGTGCATATATAAATTGCTAAAGCCCTATTTAAAAATATTAAATTTTGTTTGTAGGTCATATAATGAACGATTATGAAAGAAAAATAGTAGTTAAGCATATTAGAGATATTGAACGAAAAATAACGAGATTAGAATGGATTTTAGAATCATATAAAAATGATAAAGATGTGGAATACATAAATAACGAGATAAATGAGTTAAAATCTAAAAAAGAAAAATATATTAAATCCATTAAAGATTAAAGCAATTAAAATAAAATATAGAAAAAAGAAATAATATAAAACTAAATCACCGTAATCTTTAAATATCTATTTCAATATCTCTAAGGTAGGTATATTTATTATCTAACTATTTTGGAGGTGTTGATGATGGAAGAGAGAATATATACAATCCCATTGAGAGATGTTATAAACAAATCAGTTAGAACTAAGAGAGCTCCAAGAGCTATAAAGAAAATAAAACAGTTTTTAATGAGACACATGAAAGCAGAGATTGTTAAAATAGACAACGAATTAAATGAAAAGATTTGGGAAAGAGGAATTCAAAAACCACCAGCAAGAGTTAGAGTTAAAGCTGTTAAAGACGGAAACGTTGTTATAGCAACACTTGCAGAGTAAAGTATTAAATTTAAATCTATACTATGTGATAACTATGATTATAAGGAAATACTTCTCAGGAATTTCTACAATTGGTGTATTGGCATTGACAACTGAAGAAATTACCTTATTACCAATTTTTCTTGATAAAAATGACGTTAATGAAGTATCTGAAGTTTTAGAAACTAAATGCCTTCAGGTTAATATTGGAGGTAGTTCATTAGTTGGTTCTTTATCAGCAGCAAATAAATATGGTCTATTATTACCAAAAATAGCTGATGATGAAGAATTAAACAAAATAAAAAATTTCTTGAAGGAAAATGATTTGGATTTAAATATTGAAATTGTAAATTCAAAAAACACGGCTTTAGGTAACTTAATATTAACTAATGATAAAGGAGCTTTAATATCTCCAGAGTTAAAAGATTTTAAGAAAGATATTGAAGATGCTTTAAATGTTGAGGTTGAAATTGGCACTATTGCCGAGCTTCCTACTGTTGGAAGTAATGCTGTGGTAACAAATAAAGGATGTTTGACTCATCCATTAGTTGAAGATGAAGAACTTGAATTTTTAAAAAACTTGTTTAAAGTAGAATATATTGGTAAAGGAACAGCAAATAAAGGAACTACTTCTGTTGGAGCTTGTATTATTGCAAACTCTAAAGGTGCTGTAGTTGGTGGTGACACAACAGGGCCAGAGCTTTTAATGATTGAAGATGCTTTAGGATTGATTTAATAGAACGTTCGCACTTTAATACTATTAAATTTCAAAAAGTTCTATTTAATTCCTTTACTTTTTTTGATTTTATGTTTTTAATAATAAGATGATAAAAGTTTTTTGTTTTCTAAAAATATCAAAAAATAGGATTTATTTCACTACACTATAAAACTTTTAGGATTTTTGGTGTTAATTCTTTCTATACCACTCATTAAATTTATTTTCAATAAATTCTCTGATTTTTATAGGTTCTAAACCATTAGCTATACTATAAACTGCTACTCCTCCAGCTCCAACACCCTCTTTTACTGAACCTTTGCAGTAATTTTTTAACCCTTCAATTTTCGCATCTTCAAAATAAAACTTAGATGCTAATATTGGAATTTCTCCAATTTGCTCAACTATCCCTTTTAAATCTCCTTTTTTATCATTTAAAACAAATTCAGTAGTACCTATGGCTATTAAGTTTTTATCTAAAATTTCTCGATTGATTTCTTTTATAATTGAAAGAACAGCACTCATCTGAGTACCTCCTGCTAATATAACGGGCTTATTTTTTTCAGAAAAGCTTATTGCTAAACCAGCAACAACAGGCATCATCTTATCTCCAACCGCATTTAAAACATCAAAGACTGATGAGTTTTCATTTATATTTGCTTTCTTTAAACCCTCTCTAACAACCTTTATTTTTAATTCATGAGGGTTATTTACAGAGCCAGAGCTAACCTTTCCCTCGGCATCATATCCTAAACCTAATAAAACTCCTAAGGCTGTTGTAGTTCCTCCAGGAACACTTTCTCCAACTATTAGCATATCAGCATCTAAGTTTTTTCCTAAAAGATAACCTTTTTTAAATAATTCTTTTGAGTTATTCATTGCTTTACCTTCCTCTATTTTACCAGTAGGTTTTTCATCAACTTCTATAAAAGGAATCTTTGGTTTAATAAAAGCTCCAGCATCTATATGTAAGTTTTTTATATTTTTTAGCTCAACACATGCCCTTGTAATAGTTGCTGGGCTTGGAGAACCTGTAGCATCTATAGGTGGAGTTTTTAAAGTTAATGACTTTCCATAAAAAACAAGCTCAACATCTGCAGATGGTGTGTATTTAATAACATCTCTGTGGACTCCAGATATTGGTATGTATGTTGTAGTCTCTATTGATGAAATTACACAAGTAAATAATGGATTTTTTCCTTTAATTTTATCTAAAAATCCATTTTCATTTATTGCTATTATGTGCATTTTTATCCCTCATTATTATAGTTTTGTGCAAAATAAACTAAACTTTAAAAAGGAAAATTTGAATGTCTTCCAAAAGGAAGACATTCATCAATGCTTTATTCATTATAAACACTTTTGCACAAAACTATATATTTAGCCCTCTTTTTCTCAACTCTTCATAAACTTCATAAGGTACTTTAGGTTTTTCTAAAATTTTTTTGGCATTTTCTTTTGATAACAAACCCAATCTAACAAGTGTTGCTACTCTATCAATCTCAAAGCTAAATCCATATTTATCATAAAATCTCTCCAATGCCACACCAAGCACTAAACAATTTGTTGTATATCCTCCCAAATCTGGTTTTTTCCATGGTAAATCTTCCAACATTTTATATTTCTCCTCTTCTTTAAATTTGTAAGGGGCTAATAACCTTATCATCTTTATGCCTTCTTTCATTTCCCTTATTGCTGAATGTCCGAAAGGTAATTCATGCCCTGTAATTACATACCTCAACCCTAATAATTTAGCAACTCTCCAAACTTCTCTTAATGTTAATTTTGAGCATCTTCTACAAGGGCTTTCTCCTCTTTCTATAGCATCTTCAAATAATTCTGTATAATCCCTATTTAATATCATTAAATCAACATTGTAATGTTTAGTTACATTTAAAGCGTTTTCTATTGCTTCTTTGGCCATATACCTATTATCAACCATAACACATAATGGATTTAGTTTAAATTTCTCTTTTAATAGTTTTAATGCTAAAACACTATCTTTTCCACCAGAAAATGCCAAAACACAATGATATTTCCCACCTTCTTTTTTTAAATTAAATAGAATTTCTTCAACCTCTTCTCTCATCTTATCGAAATTTGGAGGATACTTTAGCATTGTTAAACAATCTACACATATTGGTTTGCCTTCATGATTAACTATCTTTTTTGTTTTTGATGTATGGACACAGATTGAACATTCCATAATATCACAGATAACATTTTATATGTGGATGAAAATTTATCAAAAATTATAATATTAAATTAATGTTAAGGGGAGATGAATGTTTTATAAGTTATTGTTTGCATCACTTTGGTATATATTGCCAGCTTATGTGGCAAACGCATCAGCGTGTATATTTGGTGGAGGAACTCCAGTAGATTTAGGAAAAAATTTTATTGATGGAAGAAGATTGATAGGTAATGGAGTAACATATAAAGGCAGTGTTTTTGGAATCCTATGTGGAACCTTAGTTGGAGTAATACAAGGAATTTTAGTAAATTTTAATATTTTTAACAGCTTAGATTTTTATGGCTCTGTTATTGACCATGCAATATTAGCTTTCTTTTTATCTACTGGGGCTGTTGTTGGTGATGCAGTAGGTAGTTTTATAAAAAGAAGATTAAATATTGATAGAGGGAAACCAGCTCCATTATTAGACCAGCTTGATTTTGTAATTGGAGCTTTAGCATTTGGTTATATTGTTGCTCCAATACCACATGAAATGGTAATTATAATCTGTCTATTTACAGTGTTTATACATTTGCTTGGAAATATAATCGCTTATAAATTGGGAATTAAAGATGTTTGGTGGTAGAAATGATAACTATAGATATTGAGTTAAAAGATAAACCTGGAGAATTATTGAGAGTTTTAACACCAATCTCAAAGCATGGGGCTAATGTAATAAGTGTTATACATTCAAGAGAAGAAAAGAGAGGAGGTAAAGTTCCTGTAAGGATTGTTATTGATGTCGATGATAAAGAAAAACTAAAAAATATTTTAGAGGATTTAGAAAAGGAAGGGGCTATAATTAAAAAAATTGATGGAAAGGATAAAAAGGTTTATTTGGATGTTGTTGTTATAGGGCACGTTGTTGACACTAATATAAGAGATACAATAGATAGAATAAATGAAATAGGTCTTGTTGAGGATTTAGATTTAATTATGCCACATCCAGATAAAGAATCATCAGCAATGATGAGAATTATTATTGATGAAGATAAAATAGAAGAACTATTTTATCTATTTGAAGAATTAGAAAAAGAAAAAGGTCTGTTATTTATAAAATCCATGTTTTAAATATTTATTGGTGAGAGAATGGATATAATTATTGTTGGATTTGGAGCTATAGGGAAGGGAGTTGCTAAGGTTTTGCATGAAAAGAGAGAATATTTAAAGAAAAACTATGAAGAGTTTAGGGTTGTTGCTATAACAGATAGCTCTGGAGCTGCAATAGATGAAAATGGCTTAGATTTACTGAAGGCAATAGAAGTTAAAGAGAAGACAGGAAAAATTAAAAATTATCCAGAAAAAGGGAAAGAAATAAGCTCTATAGATGTTATAAGAAATGTTGATGCAGATGTTGTTGTTGAAGTAACACCATCAAACTTAGAGACTGGAGAACCTGCTAAAACCCACATCTTAGAAAGCTTTAAAAATAAAAAACATGTTGTAACAGCTAATAAGGGGCCATTAGCTTTATGTTATAAAGAGCTGATTGAAGAAGCAAAAAAATATAATGTTATTTTTAGACACGAGGCATCAGTTGGAGGAGCCATGCCAATAATAAACTTAGCTAAGGAAACATTAGCTGGAAATAAAATTTTATCAATAAGAGGAATTTTAAATGGAACAACCAACTACATATTAACAAAGATGGAAAAAGAGGGTTTAGATTTTGAAACTGCATTAAAAGAAGCTAAGGAATTAGGGATAGCTGAAACAGACCCAACTCAAGATATTGAAGGTTTAGACACTGCAGCAAAGATTGTTATTTTAGCTAATTCAATTATAGGAATGGATAAAACAATAAAAGATGTAAAGGTTAAAGGAATTAAAAGGATAACTCCAGAAGCTCTATTTTTAGCTAATAAGAGAGGATATACAATAAAATTAATTGGGCAAATTAAAGATAAACACTTAATCGTTGAGCCAATGCTTGTTCCAATAGACAATCCATTAAATGTCAAAGGAACTTTAAATGTTGCAATGTTTGAAACTGATTTGGCAAAAGAGGTTGTGGTTGTTGGAAGGGGAGCTGGGCCTATAGAGACAGCATCAGCTATTTTAAGTGATTTAATCCATATTTATCAAGCTACAAAAAGATAATTAATTTTGTTGATTATTGATTTTTATTTTTTATTCCCAGTATCCTGTGCTGTTGGATAAGGCATGAACTCAACCGTTCCTCTCTGCCTTATTGGCTGCTTATACAACTCCATTAGAATATAAACCTCTTCAGGAACATTTGTATCTACATTTAAACCAAGTTTTTTAGCTTCTTCAACAGTTATTGGATAGTCATGAGTCCATCTACCTTCTGTTAATGTCTTAGATAGCTCTTTAGCTTTTTCTTCCCCATATTTATCCTTTAATAAATTATATACGAAATTCTGAACTTGATTTATTGCTTTTTTAGCAATGTCTGATAATATTAAAGTCTGGTCATCTACTTTTTCAACACCTTTCTGCTCAACAGCCTTAACAATACTTGGAGCAGGATACTGCCCAAGTTGTGGGTCTACAGGTCCTAAGACGGCATTTTCATCCATAATTATTTTATCTGCGGCTAAAGCTATTAAAGTTCCCCCACTCATTGCATAATGTGGGACTATAACCCTCGTCTCTGCTGGATGGGCCTTTAATGCTTTAGCTATTTGAGTAGCTGCTAAAACTAAACCTCCTGGTGTGTGTATAATTAAATCTATTGGTTTATCTTTTGGAGCAGACCTTATAGCTCTCAAAATCTCTTCACTATCTTCAATGGTTATAAATTTATAAACTGGAATCCCAAATAAACCAATGCTTTCTTGCCTGTGTATCATTGTTATTACTGTTGAATTCCTCTTATTTGATAGTTCTTTAAGGATTTTTAATCTTGCAAGCTGTAATTGTTTATATTGTATTTGTGGAGCCATAACTAAATAAAAGAATAGAAGCCACCAAATTAATGAGCCAATAAAACCACTAAACATATCCATTATTATCCCCCACTTAAAATAAATTTCTTTATCCATTTATCTAATCTTTTTAAAAAATTACCTTCGCATAGGACTTCGCCCTATTGCTATACCCAGGATGCATTGCTTCCTAAGGGAAGCAATGCCTCTTAAATTATTATTTTCTTTATCCATTTATCTAACATCTCTAAAAAATTATCTTCTTTATCATTTATATTATTGTCTATTTCAGTTTCTGGGATTTCTATTTCTAAATCAACATTAAAGGCATTTCTGCAGAAGCTTTCATAATCAATTTCTACCTCTGGAATTAATCCTCTACTCTCATTAGCCACTTTTTTTATTCCATAAACTCTTATATTATATTTTTCAGCCAAATTTTTTAATTTCTCAAATAAATTCCAATCATACACTTTATTTAAAATTATACCCTCAACTTTAATCCCTAAATCTTTAAGTAAGCTGTAATATGCCATTGCTTCTATAAAAGCCCCTTCTATTCCACTTATATTACAGGGACTAATTATATAAACTGGAAATCCAAGCTTTTTGGCAATTTGGTATGAGGAGATATTTTTTAATGCAGCTGTAAAAGCCCCCATAACTCCCTCAACAATAATATAATCATAATCTGATTTTTTTATATAATCTAGAAATTCAGAAACATCTACCCATCCTCTCTCTCCAATCTTTATACTATTGTATTTTGTCATCCTCTCTCTCAATAAATATAAAGCCGGCACTATATCTCTAACATCCCCCCCAATCTTAGCAACAAAAACCCTTCCCTTTAATTTTGCTGATATAGCAGTGGTTAAAAATGTCTTTCCACTATTTGATGATGTAGCCAATAAAATAATTCCTCTTTTTTTATTTTTATTTTTCTTGGAATTTTTAGAGGAAATATTAATACTTCCTGGATTTAATCTGTATTTTAAACTCCTTCTTTTTAATTCTTCTTTAATTTTTTTATTTTTTTCAGAAATTTTCTCTTTTTCATCCTCTGTAACTCCCATAAACTTTAAAAAATTATCTCTAATAAATTCATTGTCTAAGAAGTTATGAACCATCGTCCCAAACACTTTGCCTTTAAAAGCTCCAGAAATTATTTCTTGTTCTTTACTTAATTTATAATTTAGTTTTCTTACTTTTGAAATTGTAAAAATTTTTGTTTCTTTATCAACTATTTTAATATCTCCATAGGTGTGACAGTGAAACCCCTCCCCTTTTCCTTCCCCGAATATTGATTTTTTCATCTCAAATTCAACTCTATCCGTACAAACCAATGGATAAAATTCAACATCTAACAAACCTAAACCCTCTCTAACAATTGGAACTACACTTTTCCTTCCAATGTCTATTTTTTTTGATAATATTTGGAATCCACTACATATTCCTATTATATAACCATCAAAGTTAATTATTTCTTTTTTTATCTCTTCATTTAATGATTTGCTTTCAACTAAACTACCTCCAGGTATTATTAAAGCATCCAAGTCTTTAATTTCTTTGTAGTTTTTTTCATCTATAATTTTTGTTGGTAGATTTCCAAAATCTTCAAATAATGGTAGGGAACCTTTTATATCTAAAATGCCAATTTCCATAAATTATCACCAAATATAAGCTATAAAAAATACTAATTGTGATATAAATGGATTTAAAAGATATAATGTTGAGGAAGATTATAGAAATGTTAATAAGTTTAATTTTTACATTTGAGATAGTTATTTCTTTTATATTATCAACTTATAACCCTCCCTATCAAGATTTGTTAATAAGATTAGATTATATTTCGATAATATTCTTTACCTTTGAATTTATATACAACTTCTATTATGCTAAAGATAAAGCAAAATTTTTTAAAGATGTTTATAATATTGTTGATGCCATAGTTATAATCGCATTCCTGCTATATTCTTTGGAGATATTTTATTCAAAAGCGTTTTTAGGGCTAAGAGTAATAAATATTTTAAGAATATTGGTTCTACTTAGAATAATTAAGCTGAGGAGATTAAAAGAAAATCAAGGACTATTTAATTTCTTATCTCTATTAATAATCTGCTTTATTTCTTCATGTTTAATATGGATTGCTGAATCAGATGTAAATCCAGCAATAAACAATTTTTTTGATGCTTTTTATTTCACAACAATATCTATAACAACAGTAGGTTATGGAGATATAACTCCAAAAACAGATGCCGGAAAGTTAATAATAATATTCTCTGTCCTATTCTTTATTTCTGGCTTAATTACTTCATTACAAAAGGCTTTAAAGGGAAAGTAACCATAGAAAAGGCTACGCCCCCTCTATTGGGATACTCCCTTACGCCTCTGCCAAAGGCAGAGGTGTAAATTTTTGGGGTATACCAATAGGGGCGTAGCCCCTATGGTTATAAAAGAATTTAAAGGGAGATTAAATGGAGACTCATGAAAAAATAGAACTTGGTATATTTGTAATTATCTTACTCATATTAATTGAATCAGTAATATTGATGACCGTTGAGGGTTGGGATTTCTTCACAGCTTTTTATGCAGCAGTTGTTACAATCTCAACAGTTGGTTATGGAGATTACACACCAAAGACATTTATTGGAAAGCTCTCTATCATAATCTACATATTTGCTGGTGTAGGGGCAGTTGCATATACTATGGGAAATATAGCGGGGTTTTTTATTGAGGGGCATTTTAGAAAATACTTTAGGTTGAGAAAAATGATGGATAAAATCAAAAAACTAAACAACCATTATATAATATGTGGTTATGGAAGATTGGGAAAAGTTATAGTCGAAGAATTAAAAAAATGTGGAGTTCCATTTGTTGTAATTGATTCAGATGAGAAAATATTGGAAGAAGCTCTTGAAAAAGACCCAAATCTTATATGTATTGTAGGAGATGCCACATCAGACGATATTTTAAAAAAAGCAAAGATTGAAAAAGCTAAAGGATTAATTTCAGTAGTTACTTCAGATGCTGAAAACGTTTTTATTACTCTTTCAGCAAAGAAGCTAAATCCAAGTATTTATGTAGTTGCAAAAGCAGAAAAACCCTCGACTCTTGATAAGTTAATAAAAGCAGGTGCTGATAGGGCTGTATGTCCATATATAGTTGGAGGAATGGAAATTGCGAGAATAGCCTTAAATCCAGATGTTGTTGAATTTCTCCATTCCTTAGTAGCTACAGAAGAAGATATGGAAGTTAGGAGGTATATTTTAAAAAATAAAGAACTTGACAATAAACTTTTAAAAAATTCAAAAATTAGAGAAAATACTGGAGCTACCGTTTTAGCTATTAAAAAAGGAGATAAAATGATTACGAGCCCTCCTTCTGATACAGTAATTAATGTTGGGGATATAATATATGCTTTTGGTACTAAAGAACAACTTGAGAAGTTAAAAAAATATGTTGAAGGATAATAATTTACTAATTTCACATCCTCAGTCAATATATATACGGTAGATTTTAATGATATGCTATTAACATAGGACTTTTGCAGGAATAAATTTTCAAAGCATTTTGAAGCCTAAAAGAATTCAACTACTCTAAAAATATAAAATGTAAAAGTCCTATTAAACTTATATAAATGTATAATTAAATGTTAGGTACAGAAAATGTCTAAAAATTGTTTTATAAATTTTAAATACTTTAATGTTACTTTATTTAAAATAATTTTAAAATAACTATAATAAAAATCATGTTTGAGAATATGAAGCCAGTATATTTAATACTTCCAATAATATTTTTTGCAATATTCTCTTTAAGTTTTGGGGAGATATATGAGTATAGGGATGTAGTATTTTATCCAAACGGTACACAAACTATTGATATATCTAAATTGTATGTAGATTACGAAAACTCAGAATCTTTTAGTATTTATATATTTTATAGAAATACTACTACTTATCTTTCATATCCAAAAAATATAACTATTGATTTATCTCCCCAAAAATTTAACATATCTGTAACTATATTTGCAAATAAAATTAATGAAGACGAATGGGAAGTATATTATAAAATAACAAATAATTACTCCCAAGATATTTTATTTAATGTTTCATTTCCAGAGGGATTTAATATTAAAAATATGTCAATTTTAGTTCCAGCTAACTCTTATAGAGTAGTAACACTATCAAAAATACAAAATTCAAATACCTTATATTTTGGAGAACATAACATAAGTTTTGAGGTACCTACAAGAGTTAAAATAAGATACTCCTTGTCTATACCATTTTCTATAATAAAGTCAAGTAGAATTTTAAGTAATGGTTCAATTGAATGGACTGCTATTTATATTATAAAAAATGACAAAAATGTATCTTTAAATGTAAATGTTAGTTATTGGGCTAATGTAAATAATAAAAAAATTAATTTTGGGAATTATTCATACACTTTAAATCCTAACGAAAATATTACACAGTCATTTAAAATTGTCTCAGATCATGTCCCCATTTTTTATCTAAAATTCTATGCTTGTAGAGATATTTATAAGAATATAAAAATAAAGCCTGCACTTAAAGTAGGGAACTCATACATTATTGGTATAGCAAAAGTAAAAGATGTAAATTTTAATATAGCATACAGAAAAAAAATTGAGGGAAATAATAAAGAGGCAATATTAAAAAATGAAGTAGTAACAAAAAGTGGAAAGAGAACTTCATATAAAACTGGAGAACAAAGACAAAAAGAAGGTAAAGAAAAAACTACATCAAACAAAGAAGAAATACATAAAAGTGAAGGATATAAACAAGAAAGTAGAGAATTCCCAGTAATTATTGAAGAAGAAAAAAAAGAAAAAATAAAAAAAGTGGCTGTTGCTACAGTAACTACAACTACTACATTAACTTTAATGTTTATTCCTCCACTGTTTAGAAGATCCCCAGATATAGCTGATAAAGGGATTTTTACTATTGATGAACTTAAAATATTACATAGTACAATATATGTTCCAGAAGGTTGTGAACTTGGAAAAATATTACCTGGAGGGATATCTGTTATTCAACTTACTGATACAGAAAATGAAGTCGCAAAAGATTTACATGATATTTACGATATTCCAATAAATTCAGCTAAAGCTATGATTTTAGGTGTTAAATATGGAGGTAGGATATTTTTGAGTGATAAAAAAGCTTATAGACTAGCTCTTAAAATAGGTCTTGAAGCATACTTTTTTAATGAGGTGAACTAAATGACGAGTGATGAAGAAATTATAGAAAGATTAAAAACGATTAGAAAAATTAGAAAAAAGAGAACACTCATTGGCTCATTTTTGGTTTCCATGGCTATAATATTGTCTGAAGCGTCAATACTTATATTTGTTGGCATGTTTGAAATAGATATAAACATTGGATTGATGTTATTGTTAATTTCATTAGTTTTTTTGTCTGTAGGGATATATCTAATTGTTCATGTTCCACCAATAGTTATTGAGTGAAATAATGAAAAAAATTGTTTTGTTGGTTATGATTTTAGTATTTTTGGTGAATATTGATAATGCAGCTCATGTTTTTAATATTAGCTTGGAGAATGTTAATAAATATATTTATAATACTTCAATCTATCTTTCCTATGAAAATGACATTCCTTATTTTTATATTGGAGAAAAAAAGGAGTTTGTAATTATTCCTCCATATATAAAATCTGATAAAAATATATCTCCTTTAATCAAACAACTAAAATTTAAATTAAATAATAAATCGTATAATTTAATTGTTACAAGTACAGATGTAAATACAGATAAAATGGCAATTATTTTTGCACCAATAAATGGTTCAAAAAAATTTTATGGGAATAAAACGATTTTATGGATAAATGATCCACTTAGATTAAAGAAATCAAATGTTGAAGCTTTATATATACTACCTGAAAAAGGAGAGATTATAGCAAGATACAAAAACGGAATGCCTGCAGCAGTAAAGATAAACAACAAAATATATGTTGGTTTTAAACCAAATGAGGAAGTTTTAGCTAATCTTATATATATCCATATAGTTAAGAAGACATCAAATCCCCTACCTTATATACTCTTGTTTGTTTTTTTATCCTTTATATCCTTAATAATAACTTTTCAAGAAACTCTAAAAAAGAAATATTTGGGATTACTATCCAAATTAGCATCAATAAAAGCGTTTATTATATTCCGTTTAAATACCTTCGATGAAAAGGAAGTTCTCTTAAATGATACAAGAAAGGAAATTTATAAGTATATATCGGATAATCCAGGAACTTATTTGAGAGAAATATCTAAAAACTTAAATAAACCTGTTTCAACACTTATTTGGCATTTAAGAATCTTAGAGAAGGCTAAACTAATTAAAAGTAAAAAATTTAGAAATAGATTAATCTACTATCCTGCAAATATGAATATGAGAGATATACCTTTATTATTTTTAAATGAAACACAAAAAAGAATATTTGAATATCTATTAAAAAATCCTGCACATATAAGAAAAATAGCTGAAGACTTAAACCTTAATGTTGAAACTGTAAGATACAATTTAAGAAAATTAGAGACTCTTGGAATTGTAAAACATAAAGAAGAGAAAAATAGAATCATATATTATATAGATGAATCTATTTTAGAATTTCATAAATGAAATCATATTTTTTGTATTTTTCTAAATTATTTAAAATTTCATTTAAAATATTATCCAACTGGTTTATACAATCCTCAAAACTACCTTCATTTATTACAACAAAATCAGCCAACGCAATAGCATGGCCAATACTAAATCCTAATTCCCTTAAGTCCCTCTCTACAAACACCTCCCAATTTGTTGAATCGTCTTCTCTTCCTCTTCTCTTCAACCTCTCAAATCTTGTTAATGGAGAGGAATGGATAGCTATTAAAACCAATGGTTTATGTTTTCTAAAATAATTTACTTCATATAAACTTCTTATACCCTCAACAATAACCACATCCTTATCTTTTAAATTTTCCTCTATATATCTTAGACATGCTACTGCAATTGCTTCATTTCCAAATTCTTCCCTCAACTTTATAGCAGTATTTCCAACATTTTCAGGATTTAACTCTAAACCCCTTTTTTTTGTTTCATACCTAACAACGTCTCCCATAGAAACTACTGGCAGATTATATTTTTTTGCTACTTCATTTATTGCACTTTTTCCAGCACCAGGCATTCCTGTAATACCTATTAGTAGCATATTCTTCCCTTGTAAAGTTTTAAATAGTAATAAATTATCTTACTATAGGGACTTTCGCAGGAAAAAGTAATAATGAACTTTGATGCTTTTAGTATCATAAATACCTTAAATGAAATATAAATAAATGAAATATAAATTGCAAAAGTCCCAAGATATGAATCCCATGGCTTCAAAGTACCTTAGTATATGTTTAATAATGCATTCAGACCGTTATTTGATGCCTTTGGCATTATTTTTTCCTTATTCGATAATATAAAGTGTGAAAATCATATATACTAATTCATTTCTAAATACTTTTGCATAAAACTATAAATCTATGATACTTTACTTAAAGCTTCCTCTGCCACATTAGAACTATGATTTATAATCTCTACATTAGCTTTTTTCGTTTCAATGGCTGTTGATATTAAATAATATCCAACTATCAATGCCGAAAGTATAACTACCATAACAATCATAGAGAACTCGAGAGATATCTGTCCTTTATTAGATTTTATAAATATCATTTTATCACATAAATAAGGTTTTATTAATGTAATTAATATTTTTACAAATGGTGGTTTATAATGCTTATCGTTAGGAAGCCAAAAAAGAAGAAGGATGAGATTGAAATAGTTAAGGTTGAAGGAAAAATAGAAGATGGAATAGAGATTAAGAATAACCAAAAAATATTTGCCAACTATAAAAAAGTTGGTGATAAATACAAGCTATATAGGTGTAGAGTTGGTGATAAGTTAATTCAGCCATCTAAGGTTTTAGATATATTAAAATCTGACAAAATATTCATATTAAAAGAAAATGAAGAAGTAGAAGATGTTTTAAAATCATACAATTTAAAGTTTGATTACATAGAACTTTGTCCATTTTGCTTATTAAAAAATATTTACAAAAGATTAACAAGAAATAATAGATGTAGGTATGGAAATTTAGAAATCTGTATAAGTTGTGGGGTTAATGAAATTAAAGAAGAAGTTAAACTTAATGAGGAATTTATAGAAAAATTTTTAAAAAAATTTAAAGATGTTGATAAAGTTTTATCTTTGTTAAGAATAAGAAATCCATTAGATAACCCAGAATTGACAAGATATGATATTATAACTGGTAGTGAAGAGGACAAAATTGAAAATTATAAAATAGACGAGTTAGATATCCCAGAAAAACTTAAAGAGCTAATAAAAAGTAGAAATATTTATGAGCTTTTGCCAGTACAAACGTTGGCTGTTAAAGCGGGTTTATTAAAAGGAGAGAATTTATTAATTGTCTCAGCAACTTCTTCAGGAAAAACTTTAATTGGGGAATTAGCAGGAATTAAAAATTTAATTGAAGGAAAAGGAAAATTTCTATTTTTAGTTCCTTTAGTGGCTTTAGCTAATCAAAAATACTTAGAATTTAAAGAAAGATATGAAAAATTGGGTTTAAAAGTTAGTTTAAGAGTAGGATTGGGAAGAATTGGAAAGAAATGTGATGTTGAGACATCATTAGATGCTGATATTATAGTTGGGACTTACGAAGGGATTGATTATTTAATTAGGACTAAAAGATTAAAAGATATTGGAACTGTCGTTATTGATGAAATCCACTCTTTAAATTTAGAGGAAAGAGGAGCCAGATTAGATGGTTTAATTGGTAGGTTAAGATTTTTATTTAAAGATGCTCAAAAAATATATTTATCAGCAACAATTGGAAATCCAAAGGAGTTGGCTAAGCAATTAAATGCTAAATTAGTTTTATACAATGGAAGACCTGTTCCTTTAGAGAGACATCTTATATTTTGTAAAAATGACTTTGCTAAGCTAAATATTATCAAAGAAATTGTTAAAAGAGAGTGGCAGAGTATTTCAAAATTTGGATATAGGGGGCAGTGCTTAATTTTCACTTACTCAAGAAAGAGAGCAGAGCATTTAGCTAAAGCTTTGAAATCTAAGGGGATTAAAGCAGAATTTTACCATGGAGGAATGGAATATATAAGGAGGAGGAAAGTTGAAGATGATTTTGCAAATCAAAAAATTCAGTGTGTTGTTACAACTGCAGCGTTATCTGCAGGAGTAGATTTTCCAGCATCTACTGTTATTTTGGAAAGCTTAGCAATGGGGGGAGATTGGCTAACTCCTGCTGAATTCCAGCAAATGTGTGGAAGGGCTGGAAGAAAGGGCATGCATGAAATTGGAAAAGTTTATCTTTTGGTAGAAATAGGAAAGAAGTATCATGCAAAGATGGAAAATACTGAGGATGAAATTGCTTTTAAATTATTGAATGCAGTTCCTGAAGATGTTAAGGTTGAGTATAGCGAAGATGAAGAAGAAGAGCAGATATTGGCAACAATCTCAGCTGGAATAACTAATAGGAATGATATAGATAGAGTTCCATATATTGGAAGGGCATTTTCTTTAAACAAAATTTTAGGGAATTTGGAGAGTTACGGAATGATAAAAGTTAATAATGATGTGAAATTAACAAATTATGGAAAGGCTGTTGCAATCTCATTTTTATATCCAAAGATTGCTGAAAAAATTAGAGAAGGAATTGCTGAAAATAAACACATCATTAAATTAATCACGGAGATTATGCCATTTGAAAACGTTTATCTTTCAAACAATTTAAAAATAAAGCTTTCAAAAATTTTGAATATAAATGTCCCTTCAAGGTTCTTTGATGCTTTGGAAGTTATTAGGGAGGGGATGGAAAAAATTAGGGACAAAAAATTAAAAGATGAATTAACAATAATTATTATGGAATTTGAAGGAGTTGAAGTTGAGGAAAAAATTTTAGAGATGATTATTAATCTAAGAATTTCAGGAAAAACTCCAGGGCAAATTTCAAAAACATTATATGAAGAGTTTAAAATTCAAACATATTCAGGAGACATCTACTATTACTTAGAACAGTTATTAAACCTCTTAGATGCTATAGAGAGAATTGCAAGAATATTTAATAAGAAATATGCTGAAAAAGTTAATGAACTAAAAGAAAAAATAGAAAATCCATAATAAATTATATAATTCAATATAAATTTAAATAAAGTAATTATTGTGAAACCATGGAGACGTCAAAAAAGGTAGTAATTGTTGTAGTTCTTTCTATTACATTAATTTTGACTTATGCCTATTTAATAAGTATAATTGAAGGAGTTGATTACTTCACTGCATTATACTTTAGTGTTATTACAATAACAACAACAGGTTATGGAGATTTTACTCCAAAAACGTTTATAGGGAGGGCATTAACTGTAATTTACTTATGTATTGGTGTCGGTATAGTGATGTATCTTTTTAGCTTAATAGCGGAGTTTATTGTTGAAGGTAAATTTGAAGAGATTATGAGGTTGAAAAAGATGAAAAACAAAATTAAAACTCTAAAAGACCATTATATTATTTGTGGGTATGGAAGATTGGGGAGAGTTGTGGGGGAGAAATTTATTCAAGAAGGTGTGCCGTTTATAGCTATAGATATTAATGAAGATATTTTAAAGGAAGAGTATGAAAAATATCCAGATAAGTTTTTATACATAGTGGGGGATGCTAAAAAAGATGAAGTGCTGAAAAAAGCAAAAATTGATAAGGCAAAGGGATTAATTGCCACTTTACCAAGTGATGCTGATAATGTGTTTGTTACATTAACTGCAAGAGAATTAAATCCAAATATTTTAATTACTGCTAAAGCGGATGAGAAAGAAGCTATAAGAAAATTAAAAATAGCAGGGGCTAATAGAGTAGTGTCGCCATATTTAATTGGAGGATTAAGAATGGCTGAAGTTTCTGTCAGACCAGGAGTTTTAGATTTTCTAAGTACATTTATTAAAATAGCTAAGGATGAATATGAAGAAGATATTGAGTTAAAAAAATTTGTTATTGAAAAAGATTCTGAATTGGCATATAAAAACTTAAAACAGGCAAATATTAGGGGAAAAACAGGAGCTACTATTTTGGGAATAAAGAGAGGAAATGATTTTTATATAAATCCTTATCCAGAATTTGTTATAAAACCTGGTGATATAATATATGCATTTGGAACTGAAGAGAATTTAAATTATTTAGAGAATCTTGTAAAAAAGAAGAAAAAATAAATAATTTACCAAAGTTTCGTATATGCCTCTACCAATTTAACTCCAGCATCTGTTAGTCCTTTTTTACCAATTAAACCAACATTTCTCAATATAACCAAATTCTTTTTAATCTCTTCTTTTGTTAATGATAGATATTTGGCTAATAACTCAACTTCATCCTCTTTTTTCTCCTTCCAAACCTTATCAAACTCTTCTTTGTGCTCATAGATTGTTTTTAATATATTGAATGTTGTTGGAGTTACTGCAAACTTTGTAGCCAATAACTCTTGAACCTTCGCCATCTCTATAGCATCTTTTATATTCTCCCCCAACTCTGTCAATTTAATCATTTTATTTTGCAACTCTTTAATAAATCCTTTTGATTCCGCCTCATTTAAAGCTTTGATAATCTCCTTCTCATCTCCACCAACATGGTCTTGGATTAATTTAACTAAATCATCTCTGTGAATGTATCTCTTTCTTGGAATCTTAATAAGAGTTGAGATATCATATTTTGTTAGATATGGCTTTCTTTTAATTGTTTTTGATAATTTTATTAGGTATTTACCTTTTTCTGTTATTCCTCTATTTACTGTTCCCTCTTCTTTACTTTTAATTACCCATTCAACAATTGGAACATCTCCACTTTCTGGATAGGTTATAGCTTTCATTCCATCTGTTGATACTTCTCCAAGCTCCTTAACCTTTTCTCCAAACTCTGTTATCCAATAGGTATCTTTATTTTTAATAACTTCTCTCTTTATCAATTCTTTTGATTCAAGAGTATGCAATATAGCTCCTAAATCATCAATATTTGTTCTCTTTTTAATCTCATTGTATGTTGGAAGAATCTCTGGATTAGTTTCATACTTTTCTTTAATCTCTTCAATAGCCTTCAAAACTTTAATTTCATCATCTAAGATATAGATAGGAAGAGTTTTCTCTTCAACTTTACCCATTTCTTTATAGGTATTCATCATAGCTTGCCCTAATTCAGTAACTTTTCCTTCAGCATAGAAACCGCTTTCTGTCATCTCTTCAGTAGTTTCTCCTCTCTTTAAAATTTCAAAGTCTTCATTTCTCAATATCAATGCCCTATTTAAGTTTGGAACTAATGAAGCTACTTTTAAAGCATAGTTTAAAGCTTTTGTTGTAGTAAATGCCCTACCTTCTGTTTTTGGTGAGATTAAAAGCAACCTCATAGCTTGAAGTGCATTAATTATATTGTCCCCATATTCTTTAGTGTTTTTGTATGCTATTAGCTCATTATAAATCCCTATCTTTGGCATATCTTTTATAAATGCCAATATCTCAGGAGTTAGATAAACAACTGGATGAGTCTCTTTATATATTTTCAAAATCTCTTTTCCAATATCTGTTAATCCATTCTCGTCTGCTAAGAATCTCTCTTTTAACATTACCATCCATTCATCTGGAATATTTCCAGTTTCGTCTAATAATTCCATAATTTTTATGATTTCAGTATCTACAAACACATCAGGTATTTTTTCTAAATCAATTTTATCAACAATTTCCATCAATCTTTTTCCAGCTTCGGTAAATATTATTTTATTATCTTTTAATTCAGCAAATCCTAATATAAATAACTCTAAAGCTCTTGTTTTAAACTCTTCTGGTAGAGCTTTTTCTATCTCATTTTGCAGTTCTGTCTCTTTCATCTTTTTCAATATTTCTAAGTGTCTCTTTTTTAGGAACAATATTTCACCTCTGCAATTCTAATATTTTCAAATTATGTTCATTTTTTATTACTTAAAGTTCTTAATTTTTTTATGTTTATGAAGTTCTATAAAAACTTTTCTATAATTGATTAATTTAAATAATAAAATATTTGCAAAATTTATAAAAATAAAAGATAAAAATAAAACTTGCTAAAATCAAGTATCAAGGTTTTTTTATAGTTGTGTGCAAAAGTATCTTAATTAAAATAAGGAATTAAAGAATGCCTTCCAAAAGGAAGGCATTCAAATTTTCCTTTTTAAACTTTATTTTATTTTGCACACAACTATAATAGGACTTTCGCAGGAATATATATAAAAGTTCTATTTAAATTGATTAAATATCCACTAATGAGGGATAAAAATGGGGAACGCAAAACCAAAGAAAAAGCTTGCTGTAGTTACATGTATGGATGCTCGTCTTGTAAATTTCCTATCTGAAAAATTAGGAATAAAAAGAGGAGATGCCAAAGTTATCAAAAATGCAGGAAACATAGTAACTGATGATGTAATAAGGTCTCTTGTTGTTGCAATTTATTGTTTAGGTGTAGAAAAGGTTTTAGTTGTTGGGCATACGGATTGTGGAATGAAATCCATTGATGTTGAAGAAATTAAGAAGAAGATGATTGAGAGAGGGGCTAATCCTTACTTCATTCCAAATCTCAAATGTTGGTTAGGCAAGATTGACGATGAAGAGAAAAATGTAATTGAAGGTGTAAACATAATAAAAAACCATCCTGCAATTCCAAAGGACATAACTGTTGAAGGATATCTGATAGATATTGAAACTGGAGAACTCAAAAAACTTTGCTAATAATCAATTTTAAATTAAAATTTAAAAATTTTAGTTAAAAATGACTCTATTTTATTGAATTATTTATGTCATAGCACCCGCCACCCTGCGAACCTTTTTAGGAGCAGGTGGCGAAAAAAGACCCGAAGCATGCACCAAAATATAAAAAAATAGGTGAAACCATGGAATTTAAGATTGTAAATACTATATGCCCTTATTGTGGTGTTGGTTGTGGTTTAGGTTTAATAGTTAAAAATAATAGAGTTGTTGGTGTTCATCCTAACAAAAGGCATCCAATAAACGAGGGAAAGTTGTGTGCTAAAGGAAATTATTGTTATCAATTTATACATAGCAAAGATAGATTAACAAAGCCATTGATAAAAAAAGAAAGTGGTTTTGTTGAAACTACTTGGAATAAAGCACTAAACATAATAGCAGAATATTTAAAGGCCTATAGAGATGAAATTGGCTTTTTCTCATCTGCAAGATGCACAAATGAAGACAACTACATTTTACAAAAATTTGCAAGAGTTGTTTTAAAGACAAACAATATTGACCATTGTGCAAGGCTTTGACACTCAGCAACTGTTACTGGAATGAGTGCATGCTTCGGGTCTGGTGCTATGACAAACACTATAGAAGATATAGAAAAAGCAGATTGCATATTGATAATTGGCTCTAATACTTTTGAACAACATCCATTAATTGCAAGAAGAATAATGCGAGCTAAAGATAAAGGGGCGAAGATTATTGTTATTGACCCAAGAAAAACAATGACTGCAAAAAACTCTGATATATATCTTCAAATAATTCCTGGGACAAATGTAGCTTTAATAAATGCCATGATTCATGTAATTATAAAAGAAGGATTGATAGATGAAGAATTTATAAAAAATAGAACTGAAAACTTTGAGAAATTAAAAGAGGTTGTTGAAAAATATAATCCAGAGTATGCCTCAAAAATATGCGGAGTTGATAAAGAGCTAATAATTGAGAGTGCCAAAATTTATGGAAATGCTGAGAAGGCATCTATAATATACTGTATGGGAGTTACTCAATTTACACATGGTGTTGATGCTGTTAAAGCATTATGTAATTTAGCTATGATAACAGGAAATATTGGTAAAGAAGGAGCTGGAGTTAATCCATTAAGAGGGCAGAATAATGTCCAAGGAGCTTGTGATATGGGAGCTTTGCCAAATGTATTTCCTGGCTATCAGAAAGTTGAAGATAGCTATAAATTATTTGAAGAGTATTGGAGAACTGATTTAAATCCAAATCCTGGTTTAACTATACCAGAAATGATTGAAAAGGCTGGAAGAGAAATTAAATCTTTATATATTGTTGGAGAGAATCCAATGGTTTCAGACCCAGATGTTAAGCATGTTGAAAAGGCATTAAAAAGCTTAGATTTTTTAGTAGTTCAGGATATATTCTTAACTGAAACAGCTGAATTGGCAGATATAGTGTTGCCAGCTGCATGTTGGGCAGAGAAAGATGGAACATTTACAAATACTGATAGAAGAGTTCAATTAATAAGAAAAGCTATAGATCCACCAGGAAAAGCTTTAGAAGATTGGATAATAATTAAAAAATTGGCTGAAAAACTTGATTATAAATATAAATTCAACTATAATATGGCTGAAGACATATTCAATGAGATTAGAATAACTGTTCCTCAATATAGAGGAATAACTTATAATAGATTAAAAACTGGAGGAATTCACTGGCCTTGTTTGGATGAAAATTATGTAGGGACAAAAATTTTGTATAGAGATAGATTTTTAACAGATAATGGTAGAGGAAAAATATTTCCTGTTGAGTATAGAGAAATAGCTGAATTACCTAATAAAGATTATCCATTCATCTTAACCACAGGTAGGATTATTTTTCATTACCATACAGGAACAATGACAAGAAGAAGTAGAAATTTAGTTGAAGAGATTAATGAGCCCTTCATAGAGATAAATCCTGATGATGCCAAATTACTAAAAATTAGAGATGGAGATTTAATAAAGGTTAGTTCAAGAAGAGGAGAGTTAATTGTAAAGGCAAAAATTACTGAAGATATCAAAAAAGGAGTAGTATTTATGCCATTCCACTTTGTTGAAGCAAATCCTAATTTATTGACTAATACTTCATTAGATGAGCTATGTAAGATTCCAGAGCTTAAAGCATGTGCCGTAAAGATTGAAAAAATTAACTTATAAAAATTTATATACTAAAATAGGAAATATATTTCCTATTAATATAGGTGAGAAAATGGAAGAGATTGTTAAAAAAATAACGAATTTTATCAAAGAGAAGGTTGAGGAAGCAAAGGCTAATGGAGTTGTTGTTGGATTGAGTGGTGGTATTGATTCTTCAGTTACTGCCTATCTATGCGTTCAAGCACTTGGAAAAGATAAGGTTCTTGGAATAATAATGCCAGAGAAAAACACTAATCCAAGAGATGTTGGACATGCAAAGATGGTTGCTGAGCGTTTAGGAATAAAATATATTATCTCAGATATAACTGATATTTTAAAAGCATTTGGAGCTGGAGGTTATGTTCCAACAAAAGAATTTGATAAAATAGCTGATGGAAATTTAAAGGCAAGAATTAGAATGTGTATTCTCTATTACTTTGCAAACAAATACAATTTATTAGTTGCAGGAACTTCTAATAAATCAGAGATTTATGTTGGTTATGGTACAAAGCATGGGGATATTGCTTGTGATATAAGACCAATAGGTAATTTGTTTAAAACAGAGGTTAGAGAGCTTGCTAAATATCTTGGTGTTCCAAAAGAGATTATTGAAAAACCTCCATCAGCTGGGCTTTGGGAAGGGCAAACTGATGAGGGAGAGCTTGGCATTAAATATGAAACTTTAGATAAAATATTGAAATTGTATGAAGAAGGCAAATCTGCAGAAGAAATTTCTAAAGAGCTAAATATCCCAATAGATGATGTTGAACATGTATTTGATTTAATTAAAAAGAGTGAGCATAAAAGAACTCTTCCTCCAACACCAGAGATTTAACTAATTAAATTTATAAATTTTCTTACTATTTTTAAATAGGACTTTCGCACTATGTCTTTAAAAATTAATTCTCTACTAAAGGCCTTTTAAATTTTAACTAATTTGGTGATAAACTTGGATTTATTGAGAATTGTTGAAAGATTTAAAGAGGATGAGTTAAAAAATATAATTTTTATTTCAATAATTGCAGTAATCCTTGCAATAATCTCCATACACTGCTTTTCTTGGGATGAGGGATTTTCAGATAATGTTAGATATATTTTAAGCGCTTTACTACAAACTCAGGCAGGGATGATTGGAATAATAGTTTCAATTACAATTATTGCTATACAGATGGTTAGTCAGCAATATTCAACAAGAATTGGGCATATAATATTAAACAAAACATTTTGGGCATTTATTTTATCTTATTTAATTTCAATGGGTTATGAGGTTTTTGCTTTAGGTTTTTTACCAGTAAAAAAAGATATTATTATTGGAAGTTTCACAATTCCATACAATTTTTTAGTAGCTTTAGTGTTTTTCTTTGCATACTTTGATTTTTTAATTGTAATCCCATATATAAAAAGCACAATCTACAATTTAAGACCTGAAGTTGTTATAGAGAAGTTAATAAAATCAATTGATAAGAAGGAAATTGAAAACTATAGGTTAGTGAATTCTGAATATGTGAATTACCAATCAGCAAAAGATATTCCAAGGAATCCTTTAAGAACAGTTTATTATATAATAGAAAAGGCATTATATTTAAAACATTATATGACTGTAAGAAATGCGATGATTTTATTAGGAAGTTATTATGAAGAGCTAAATGCTAAAACAAAAAACCAAGATGAGAGGTTTTTTAGGATATACATTGATATTATTGTTAAAATAGCCTGTTTATCCACAGATTCACCAATTTCAATTACCAGAGAGGCAATGATATCCTTAAAAAAGATAATTGCTTATGAGCTATCTAACAATGTAAATAGAGCAATTTATGCATTAAAAGGAATAAAAAAAATAGTATTAGCTAATATTAATACTGAAAATAAAAGTAGGATAAAAATAATTGTATTATACGCTTTAAAAAATTTAAATAAAATTTCAGAGGAATTATTAACAAAAACTCCAAACGATAAAATTTATAAATTTTTTGATGAGTTGCTGAATATTTTAGAAGTGATTATAAAGGAAAGCATAAAAATTCTTGATAAAGATGATTTTATAAAAATATTTAAAAAATCTTTAGACATTGTTCTATTAGTTCAAGAATATGCAAATATAAATGGAGAAGATTACATGGAAAGAGTTAAAAAAACTGTTAAAAATATTGAGGATTTACTAAAAAGTTATGGATATGATGACTTGCTAATAGGACTTTCGCAGTTTATATATTAAGTAATGAAAAAATGATGCTAAAGGCATCAAAAATGCCTTTTAATATTTATTCCTGCGAAAATCCTATTACTATCAATCAAAATTATTGAAAGACAAAAGCCATTAAGAATATTGATTTTTATATTGGAATTTATAATAAATACTTTTCAAACCATAATTATTTAAATATAACTTCAACCAATATTTACAAAACCCAAAAACTATCTCTTTTATACCTAATTATGGAGGGTTGTTTATGTGTGGTATTATCGGTTTTATGAGTAGAAAAAAAAGAATGATAAAAGGGGACAAGATAGCCTTAGCTTTAGATAGTTTAAAAGAGAGGGGAAACGGAAAAGGTTCTGGTTATGTAGGTTATGGGATATACCCAACAAAATATAAAGATTGCTATGCTTTCCATATTTTAATTGACAACACCCCAAAATTTGAAAAGATAAAGGTGGAAGTTGAGAATGTTTTAGAACAGTATGGGACTATAGTTAAAGATGAGGAAATTCCAACAGAGGATGGAATAATTGAAAAAGTCCAGATTCCTTGGAGATACTTCTATGAAGTTGATGAAAAATATTCAGATAGAGAAGAAGATGTTGTCGTAGATATCGTTATGGAGATAAACGATAAGATTGATGGAGCTTTTGTCATTTCAAGTGGTAAAGATTTAGGTGTTTTTAAAGCCGTTGGATGGCCAAATGAGGTTGCTGAGTTTTACAGAATAGATAAATATGAAGGTTATATGTGGTTAGCTCATGCAAGATATCCAACAAACACAAAGGCATGGTGGGGAGGAGCTCACCCATTCAATTTATTAAATTGGAGTGTAGTTCATAATGGAGAGATAACAAGCTATGGAACAAACAAGAGATTTGTTGAAATGTTTGGTTATAAGTGTAGATTATTGACTGATACTGAAGTTGTTGCCTATATCTTAGATTTATTGATGAGAAAACACAAAATCCCTGTTGAATATGCATTATCTGCTTTAGCACCAAGATTCTGGGATGAGATAGATAAGATGCCAGAGGAAGAGAGAGAATTGCATACCGCAATAAGATTAACTTATGGAGGAGCCATGCTAAATGGGCCTTTCGCTATTGCTGCTGGAACACCGCATGGTTTGTTATTCATGAATGGAGACGTTGAAAAAGATACAACTATGTTTGGTTTAACAGATAGAATTAAGTTAAGACCTTTAATAGCTGCTGAAAAAGATGATATGCTATTTATTTCAAGTGAGGAATCTGCCATAAGAAGAATATGCCCTGATTTAGATAGAGTTTGGATGCCTGATGCTGGAATGCCAGTTATTGCAAGACCTTGGAAATAAAATATGCTCAACATAACAATAAAACAAATAATATCAAAAAAAATACTTGGGATGTGAAAACATGATTCCAAGCTATGTTCCACCAAAGTATAAGGTAGAGGTAGACCCAAACAAATGTATGCTATGTGAAAGATGTACAATAGAGTGTTCTTGGGGAGTTCATAGAAGAGAAGGAGATAGAATAATTAGTTATTCAAACAGATGCGGAGCTTGCCATAGATGTGTTGCTATGTGTCCAAGAGATGCTATAACAATTAAAGAAAATGCTGTATCTTGGAGAAGCCATCCATTATGGGATATCGATGCGAGAGCAGATATTTACAACCAAGCAAAAACAGGATGTATTTTATTGAGTGGAATGGCTAACGCTAAAGACCATCCAATCTATTTTGATAAGATTGTTTTAGATGCTTGCCAAGTTACAAATCCATCTATCGACCCTCTAAGAGAGCCAATGGAATTGAGAACCTACATTGGTAAAAAACCAAAGCAATTAGAGTTTGAATTTGTTGAAGAGGAGATTGATGGTAAGAAGATTAAAAAAGCTAAGTTAAAAACAAAAATAGCTCCAAACTTAAAGTTAGATACGCCAATAATGATTGCTCACATGTCCTATGGGGCTTTATCTTTAAACGCTCACTTATCATTTGCTAAAGCAGTTAAAGAATGTGGAACATTCATGGGAACTGGTGAAGGAGGGTTGCCAAAAGCTCTCTATCCTTATGCTGACCACATAATTACACAAGTTGCAAGTGGAAGATTCGGAGTTAATGAAGAATATTTAATGAAAGGTTCTGCAATAGAGATTAAAATAGGACAAGGGGCTAAGCCAGGAATTGGAGGGCACTTGCCTGGAGAGAAAGTTACTGCTGAAATATCTGCAACAAGAATGATTCCTGAAGGTTCTGATGCAATTTCTCCAGCTCCTCATCATGACATTTACTCAATTGAGGATTTGGCTCAATTAGTTAGAAGTTTAAAAGAAGCAACAAGATGGAAAAAGCCAGTGTTTGTTAAAATTGCAGCAGTCCATAATGCCCCAGCTATAGCTGTTGGAATAGCAACAAGTGATGCTGATGCAGTTGTTATTGATGGATATAAGGGAGGTACTGGAGCTGCTCCAAAGGTATTTAGAGACCATGTAGGAATTCCAATAGAGATGGCTATTGCCGCAGTAGACCAAAGATTGAGAGAGGAAGGGTTGAGAAATGAAATCAGTATTATAGCAAGTGGAGGAATCAGATGTTCAGCAGATGTATTTAAAGCTATAGCTTTAGGAGCAGATGCTGTTTATATTGGAACTGCTGCAATGGTTGCTCTTGGCTGTAGAGTTTGTGGAAGATGTTACACTGGATTGTGTGCTTGGGGAATAGCTACACAAAGACCAGAGTTAGTTAAGAGATTAGACCCAGAAGTTGGAGCTAAAAGAGTTGCTAACTTAATTAAAGCATGGACACATGAAATTAAAGAACTCTTAGGAGCTGCTGGAATTAACTCAATTGAAAGCTTAAGAGGAAACAGAGATAGGTTGAGAGGAGTTGGACTAAATGAGAAGGAGTTAGAAGTTTTAGGAATAAAAGCTGCTGGAGAGTAAAAATATTTTCAATTTTTTAAAAGGTGAAAGACATGGAAGAGGTTGTTATAGATGCAAAGGACATGCATTATAGGGAGTTAAATGAAAAAATACACCAAATTTTAAAAGAAAATCCTGATATCAAAAAAATTGTATTGAAAAATGTTTTAGGGCAGAGATTTATTGGGAATGGATTACAGAAGAAGGATTTGACTATAGAGATTTACGGAATTCCTGGCGGAGATTTAGGAATGTTTATGAGCGGTCCTACAATAATAGTTCATGGAAATGCTGAATTTGCCCCAGGAAACACTATGGATGATGGAACAATAGTTATCTATGGTAGTAGTGGAGATGTAACAGCCCATTCAATGAGAGGAGGAAAGGTTTTTGTTAGAGGGGATGTTGGTTATAGAAGCGGTATACATATGAAAGCTTATAAAGATAAAGTCCCTGTTCTTGTGATAGGAGGAAGAGCTAAGGATTTCTTAGGAGAATATATGGCTGGAGGTATTATAATTGTTTTAAACATTGATGAAAAAGGAAATGACTTAGGAAAAGTTAAGGGAAGAATGATAGGAACTGGAATTCATGGAGGAGCTATTTACATTAGAGGGGAGATAGACAAAGACCAATTAGGTGTTGCAGCTGATATAAAAGAATTTACTCAAGAAGATTTAGAAAAAATAAAACCATATATTGAAGAATTCTGCAAATGGTTTAATCTGCCAGAAGATGTTAAAAATAAATTGTTAAATTCAAAATGGACAAAAATAGCACCAATTTCAAAGAGACCATTTGGAAAACTCTATACTCCTGACTTAATGTAATTTTATGTAGTGATATATCAAAATTTTTATCAATTTTTTAAGATTATTAGGAGAAGAAACACCAAAATAGGCCTTAGGTGAGATTAATGAAATCATATAAAAATTTAAAAGAGGAAGTCTGGGATACAAATATATGTAGCGGTTGTGGAGCTTGTGTAGCTGTCTGTCCAGTAAATAATCTATATTTTAGAGAGGAAAGTCCAGTAAAGTTTGAGTGTGATGACTGCTCTTGCATAATAGTCCCAGCAGATATTATTGAGCATCCAATTTCAGCAGAGTTTTGTAAAACTGTAGTTTATGATGTCCCTTGTGGAGCTTGCTACGATGCATGTCCAAGAATAAAAAAATCGTCAGTTCCTAAACCAACAGATTTAGGAAATATATTAAAAGCTGTAAAGGCAAAGGCATCCATAGAAATAAAAAATGCTCAAAATGGAGGAGTTGTAACAGCTATATTAGCTAATGCATTTGATGAAGGATTAATTGATGGAGCTATTGTAATGATTGATGATAAATGGACATTAGAGCCAGAGTCATGCTTAGCATTATCAAAAGAAGATGTTATTAAAGCAGCTGGAAGTAAATATCTATGGAAGGGGCCAATATTAAAAGCATTAAAAACAGCGGTTATGGATAAGAAATTAAAAAAATTGGCTGTTGTAGGAACACCATGTGTAATAAATGCAATTTATCAAATACTATCATCAGATAATGATTTATTAAAGCCATTTAGGGAAGCTATAAGGTTAAAAATTGCTTTATTCTGTTTTGAAACTTATGATTATAGTAAGATGATTAAAAAGCTTAAAACAGATGGAATAGAACCATGGGAAATTAAAAAGATGGATATTGAATCAGGAAAATTGAAGGTTACATTAGTTAACGGGGATGTTATCGAATATAAGCTGAAAGATGTTGAATTTGCAATGAGAGAGGGCTGTAAGGTTTGTAAAGATTTTACTGGCTTGACATCAGATATTTCTGTGGGTAATGTAGGTAGTGATGAAGGATATTCAACTGTCTTAATAAGAAACAAATGGGGAGAAGGGTTCTTTAAGAGAGCTGTTTATAACGGTTATATAACCTACGATGAGAATGTTAATTTAGATGCAGTTAAAAAACTTGTTGAATTGAAGAAAAAAAGAGGAGAATAATAAAAATTAATAATTTATTCAATATATTTTGTTTTATCTTCAACTCCCGATATTAAAAAAGCTCTTTTCCTCCTCATACAACTCTCACACTTCCCACAATGTAAAAAGTCCTCTCCATTATCTCTATAACATGAATAACTATACTTCAAAACCTCTACGCCAAGCTTTTTCTCTATCTCATGACCAATTTTAACAATTTCCTCTTTTGTTTTATCATATAAAGGAGCCTCTATTTTAACCTTATTTAGGGTTCCATATTCTAAGGCTTTATTTAATGATTCAACAAATTCTATTGTGTTGTCTGGGAAAGTTACTCCTTCCTCCTTATTTATTCCAATAAATACCTTCTTTGCATCTAATGCCTCAGCAAAACCACTTGCTATACTAAACATTATTAAATTCCTTGCTGGAACCCATACTGCTTTCATTGTTTCATAAGCTTTTTCACTATCTAACTCTTCTATTTTTAGTGAAGGAATTTCTTTTTCAGTTATTAAAGAGCTTTTTTTAAACTGCTTAATAAAAGGTAAATCAACAACAATATGCTCAATCCCTAAAATCTCACAAATTTTCTTTGCTGAATTAATCTCTCTTTTAACAGATTTCTGCCCATAATTGAAAGTTATTGCTGTAATCTCATAACCTAAATCTTTAGCTATCAATGTAGCTACTGTAGAATCTAACCCCCCACTTAAAACAGTTATCGCTTTCATAATCTCATCCTTTTTTAGATTGAATAATTGAAATTTTTAAAATTTTGTTTGAATAAAAAAAGATAAAGTTAGAGATTTAGGAATTTAGTAGACTAAGTATTTACCAAACTCCCAGTCTGTAACTGATGTTCTGAAATCATCCCATTCAGCTCTCTTAATCTCCATGTAGTTTTCGTAGATGTGCTTACCTAAAGCTTTTTGCAAGACTTCATCACATTCTAACTCATCTAATGCAGCAGCCAAGTTTGCAGGAACTGACTCAATTCCTAACTGCTTTTTCTCTTCTTCTGACATTCTAAAGATGTTTCTCTCAACAGGTTCTGGAGCTTCCATTTTCTTCTTAATTCCATCTAATCCAGCTGCTAACATACAAGCAAATGCTAAGTATGGGTTGCATGTTGGGTCTGGAGCTCTGAACTCGATTCTTGTAGCTTTTCCTCTTGCAGCTGGGACTCTGATGATAGCACTTCTGTTCTTGTTAGCCCATGCAATGTTTACTGGAGCTTCGTAACCAGGGACCAATCTTTTGTATGAGTTGACTGTTGGGTTTGTTATAGCAACTAATGCCTTAGCGTGGCTTAAAATACCTGCAATGTAGCTTAAACATGTTTCACTTAATCCATTGTATGGACCTTCTGGGTCGTAGAATGATGGTTCTCCATTAAACCAAACACTCTGGTGGCAGTGCATTCCGTTTCCGTTCATTCCAAAGAATGGTTTTGGCATGAATGTAGCTCTTAAGCCATGTTTCTTAGCAATGTTTTTAATTGTCATCTTGAAGGTTACAACACTGTCAGCAGTTTTTAAAGCGTTGTCGAATTTGAAATCAACTTCGTGCTGTCCTGGAGCTACTTCGTGGTGGGATGCTTCAACATGGAATCCTAAGTTTTCTAAAGCTAAGACTATATCTCTTCTAATGTCTGGAGCATCGTCTAATGGCTCAACATCGAAGTAGCCACCATCATCTGCAGGAATCCATCTGTGTGGGTTGTGTGGGTCTCTCTTTAACAAGAAGAACTCTGGCTCTGGACCAACGAAAAACTCTCCATTCATTTCTTCTTTTAACTCATTTAAAATAGCTTTTAATCTGCTTCTTGGGTCTCCTTCGAATGGTGTTTTCTCATCTTTGTAAACATCACAGATAACTCTCGCAACGCTTTTCTCTTCTGGTCTCCATGGTAAAACAGAGAGTGTTGATAAGTCTGGTTTTAATAACATATCTGATTCTTCAATACCTACAAAACCAGTAATTGATGAACCGTCAAACCAAACTCCATTTTCAAAGATATCTCTTAATTCTTCAATTCCCTTTTCTCCAGCTTTAACAGGATATGCAACGTTCTTTGGGAATCCTAATATGTCAACAAACTGAAATCTTATGAACTTAACATTGTTCTTCTTTACATATTCTATTGCTTGTTCGACATTCATTTCTATCCCCCAATGCAAATTCTGGAAGTAAGTTTCCTACTTCCATATATATATAATTTACGGTATAATTCAGTATTAAATAACATATAAAAATATAAAAATCTATTCATAGATTTCAAGTGCTCTATTGTAGCATTCTATAGCTTCATTGATTCTTCCAAGTTTTTCAAGAGCTACAGCTTTACCATTCCAAGCTTCTGGGAAATTTGGATTAATCTCTAATACTTTATCAAAACACTTTATAGCTTCTTCATATTTTCCTAATTTGTTTAAGATAATTCCTTTATATAAATATAGTAGTGGGTCTTCTGGGTTTAATTTTAGAGCTTTTTTTGTATATTCGAGAGCTTGACTTAATCTCCCAAGGTAAATTAAAATCTGTATTATGTACATTAATGCGCGTATATCTTTACCACTTCTCTCAAAAACCTTTTTAAAGCATTTTAACGCCTCTCCATACCTTCCAAGTTTAAATAATATTTCTCCTTTGTATTGTAAAGATTGACAATCATTAGGATTTATTTTTAGAGCTTTATCAAAGCATTCTAAAGATTTTTTAAGCTTTCCTTCTCTATATAATATCTCTCCTTTCTCTGCCCAGGCAATGGCTGAGTTTGGATATTTTTCTAATATATCTTCAAGAATTTTTAATGCTGAATCATATTCTCCAAGTTTTTTTAGTATAAAAGCAATAGCATATTTGACAGATAAGTCAGATTTTTTTAATTTATATAATTTTAAAAACACTTCTTTTGCTTCTTCTAATCTACCTAAACTTACTAATAAAGCCCCTTTTAAGAAATTTGCCAAGATGTATTTTGGTTTTATTTTTAATGCTTTATTGAAGTATTCTAATGCTTCGTCATTTTTTCCTATTGTTCTTAATATTTTTCCTTTTCTTACGTAGATGTCTGGAGCTTTTCTAATTTCTAAGATTTTGTCTATTAGATAAAGAGCTTTTTCGTAGTTCTTTTTTTCAAGTGCATCAAAATATTCATCCCATAAAATGCTTTCATTGTGCATTTCCATAGCTCTCCCCTCCCCCGATTTTAATAATAAGATAAGTTAACAATATAATCTACGAATTTCGTCAATAATAATAACTATAATTTATAATATTATTAAAATAAGGTGCAGAAATATATACTTTTCCATATCTTAAAACATTTATTTTTATTTTTATATTTGATTTTGTAAAAAATTAAAAATTAAAAAATAGAATTTATTTATGAATTTTAAGTATTATTGTAACATTCAACAGCTTCTTTTATCTTCCTTATTATTGATAAATTTATATAATTTAGTTATTATAAATTTTTATATTTATTTTTACAAATTACCGAAAAGTTTTTATACCATTTTTTAGAGTAGATAGGAATGTAATTTCCTTTTCCCTAAGAATAAGATTTCCGTTTCCAAGTATGATATAGGGGGTCGATACTATGAAAAAAGTTGAGGCAATCATAAGACCTGAAAAATTAGAGATTGTCAAAAAAGCCTTAGCTGATGCTGGTTATGTTGGAATGACTGTTAGTGAAGTTAAAGGTAGAGGAGTTCAGGGAGGTATCATTGAGAGATACAGAGGAAGAGAGTATATTGTTGATTTGTTACAAAAAGTTAAAATTGAGTTAGTTGTAAAAGAAGAAGATGTTGATAAGGTTATTGATATAATTTGCGAAAATGCAAAAACTGGAAATCCTGGAGATGGAAAGATATTCGTTATTCCAGTAGAGAGAGTTGTAAGGGTAAGAACAAAGGAAGAAGGAAGAGAAGTTCTCTAAGATTAAAAAATAAAACATAGAGGTGAAGGCAATGGCTACAGCAGATTTATTAGCAAATGCAACTGATATAAATTCAATAGTTCAGGCCTTGACTGTAATGGCTAATGCTTCAGATGTTTTCTTCCTTGTTGTTATGGGTGTTCTTGTCTTCATGATGCAGTGGGGCTTTGCAATGCTTGAAGGAGGGCAGGTTAGAAAGAAAAATGTTAATAATGTTATGATGAAAAACATGGTTGATTGGTTTATTGGTTGTGTTTCATGGTTATTAATTGGTGGAGTTTTATATGCCTCAATAAATCCAGCTGATTTCATTGACTGGTGGAGTAAAATATTCTCAGCATCACCTTTCTTAGTAGATAATGGTTTAGAGTTGGCAAACTGGTTCTTTGGTTTGGTATTCTGTGCAACAGCGGCAACAATTGTATCTGGAGGAGTTGCAGAGAGAATTAAATTTAGTGCTTATGTATTAATATCTTTGATTATTACAGCGTTCTTGTATCCGTTCTTTGTATATTTAGGACCTTGGGGAGCTGGAATTGTCCCATGGCATGACTATGCTGGAAGTTTGGTAGTACACGGTTTGGGAGGATTCTTAGCTTTAGGAGCTATAATGGCATTAGGTCCAAGAGTAGGAAGATTCGTTAATGGAAAACCAGTGCCAATATTAGGGCATAACATACCAATGGCTGTCTTTGGAGCATTGGCATTGGCTATTGGTTGGTATGGATTCAACGTAGGTAGTTCATTAGCATTAGGAGATATCTCAGGACTCGTATGTGCAACAACAACCTTGGCAATGGCTGGAGGAGGAATTGGAGCTTTAATTGCTTCAAAGAAAGATGTCCTCTTTACAGCTAACGGAATTGTTGCTGGTTTAGTAGCTATCTGTTCAGGAACAGATATTGTAAGTCCAATTGGTGGATTATTGATAGGTTTAATTGCAGGATTACAAGTTCCAATTGTCTACAGATTACTTGAAAAGTATGGTATAGATGATGTCTGTGGTGTCGTTCCAGTTCATGGAACTGCAGGAGTTGTTGGAGCTATATTAGCAGGAATCTTTGGAATGACTGCTTTAGGAGGTACTGGAGATGTCAATTTAGTTGAACAAATTATTGCATCAATATTCTGTATCATTTACGGAACTGGTTTAGGATTTATACTTGCTAAGATTGTAGGAATAGTTCTTGGAGGATTGAGAGTTAGTGAAGAAGAAGAGAAAATAGGATTGGACTTGGCAGAGCACAAGATGCCTGCTTACCCAGAAGAAACTGTCCTCTAAATTATATTATCCCTTTCTTTAATAATTAAGTTTATAACGATTAATTTAATCATAATTTACGGGGGAGGGGTAAAAATTATACTAAACTCTTTTTCTTTACTTTTTTTCTTTTTTAGTAACTTAAAAAATTTAGTAAAAAAGATTAGTCTAAAACTTTTTTATATTTTTTTAATTTATCTTCAGTTATTTTTTCTTCAGATAAATAGATTAAGATTTCCAAGCATATCAGCGATTAGTATAAATACAAGTATTCTCAATAGCCCATATTAATTCTGCAACAACCTAAATTTATTATTTATTTGTGAGATATTTTCTTTTAACTTTAATATCCCTTCCTAGTATAATTTTTCTTCCATTTAAATATGTATCATACTTCTTTATTTAATTCTTTTACCATAAATGCGGTTATTTTTCTTTTATTAATCATTAGTAAATACTTCTTGTTGATTTCGTTGATAGTAAATAGTGGTGATATAATGATTCTTAAGCATAGAAGACCGAATACCTATGGATTAATAAATAAAGAAGGGAATAAAGAAGAAGTTGAGATGATTATAAATGAGCTATTAAATAGGGATTACAAAATAACTTTTCTCCCATCAGGAAGTTCTGCAGTATTTCTATCAATGTGGATAGCAAAAACTTATAGTGATGAGATTTTAATCCCTGATATGGGAGGTTGGCAAGGGTTTTTAAAATTTCCAAAAGTATTGAATTTAAAGACTAGAACGCTAAAAACAAATTTGGGGATTGTCGATATAGAAAATTTGGATAAAGCCATAAAAGAAAATTCATCTGTTATTTTAACATCATTAGCAGGATATTTAGCTCCACAACCATTAAAAGAAATAAAAAAATTATGTGAAGAGAAAGAAATTTTGTTTATTGAAGATATTTCAGGAAAAATTGGTGGAGATTGCGGATATGGTGATATTATTGTTTGTTCCACTGGAAGTCCAAAGATATTAAATTGTGAATACGGTGGTTTTTTAGGAATAAGTAAAGAAATCGAAGAAAAATTAGGAAATGCTTTAAATGATATTAAAATAATATCCAAAACATATAAAACAATAAATTATTTTGGTCTTTTAAAAGAAGAACTATTGAACGCTAAAAAAACCTACAAAAAATATATTATGGCAAATGAAGTGATTAAAAATGAAATTGAAAACGCTTATTTTAAAGAATATGAAGGAATATCTATATTTATTGAATGCGAAAATCCAAAAAATATGTCTAAAAAAATTAACAGCCTAATAAAATTAGACAACAAAAAATCAATAACTACAATATGCCCAAATTATGATAGGGTTTTAAAAAATGGAATTGTATTTGAAACAAAGAAAATTGATGTTTCAGAGCTAAACAAAGAAGTTATAAATGAAATCATTGTATTATTAAATTCTATATTATAACATTATAAACTTAGAACATAGCTTTTATTTTCTCTGCAGCTCTTTTCATAGTAATTCTAATTAGACCTAAATTAACTTTTGCATCTGTTAAAACAACTAAGATTCCCTCTCCTGCATCGACCATTAAAGTTTTACCATGCTCCCCTTCAATCATTGTTTGTTCTAAATTACCCATACCAATTTCTGCAGCTGTTCTCTCAGCAGCCCCAAATGCTGCTGATGCCATAGCCCCTACTAACTCGGCATCAACATTCCCTGGCAATTGAGTAGCTATAACCAAACCATCTTTTCCTACAACCATTGAACCTTTAATCCCTTCTGTTTTATTTAGCTCTATTAATACTCTATCAATCATATTTTCACCTTATTAAATACCTTAACCCTATAAGTTATGTACTTTTGTTATATAAAATTTTTTAAATTTTTTCACTAAATGTGTGATATAATATTGTTGATAAGCTCATCAAATCCTTCTTTTTTTATTGCACAACCTTTAACCACAAATTTTGGGTTACATAAATTATAGACTTCATTTATGTTAATTTTCCCAATATCTGTTTTGTTTATAAAAACTCCGTATGGGATTTGTTTAGATTCTAATAGTTTTATTATTTCTTCGTCTTCTTTAGTTATTCCTCTTGATGCATCTAAAACTACTAAAGCTAAATTTGTTCCTTTTAATGCTAATTCTCTCATAAATTCAAACCTTTTTTGACCTGGAGTTCCAAAGAAGTGAATTTTTTTAGCATTTATTGTTAATGAACCATAATCAATGGCTGTTGTAATGCCATTATGTTCAACTTTTCCAATTCTACCAATTAAATTTTCCATTAATGTGGTTTTTCCAACATCACTTGAACCAACTACTACAACTTTTATTTCCCCAACTTTCTTCATAAATCTCCCCTAAAAATAAATAATAATTCAATTTAACGCTCAAATAGTTTTCTTGCACTTCTTTTTATTGCTCCTTCAGCAGCAGCTCCTCCTATTAATGTTTTTATCTCGTTAACTAATGATTGAGCCGCTACAAGCGTTGTAGGTTTTATCTCTGCATTTTCAATATCTTTTTTCAAAGTTTCATCTAAGTTTTTAAGAATTTCTAAAGCAGCGTCTAAATCTTTCTGCATATCTAACAACTTCATTGATGAAGCACTTCTTATTAGCAACTCTGGATTTAACGCTTTTATCAAGCCTTCAATACCTGAAGTTTCTACAAGAGATGCCATTGTTTGTAAAGTCATAATAACTTGCTGTTCAATCATCTTTTTAGGAGCTTTTATAATTTTACTCCCCACAGTATAGTAATCTAAAACTCCAGATAACGCTACTGCTGTTACCAAAGAACCCATATCCGAAACAACTGAAGATACATCAGCAGGAACTACATAGGCCTCTTTTCCAGCACTTTTAGCAAGCTCTACCAATTTGTTTATTTGACTTTCGCTTGCTAATTCTCTACCATCGGTTGTTTTCCCACCAATAACATAATGTCCATGTTGTGGAGTCCCAGGAACAGCTGCTGGATGCATTGAGCTAATTCCTACATCTTTTCTTTTTGTTCTTAAAATCGGTTCTAAAGAATAGTATAAAACAACAGGTGAAACTGTACAAGTATTACAAATAACAGCATTTTCGGGAATATACTCAATAATAGTTTTTGCTATGTTAAATGTTGTTTTACCGAACGGTGTAAATAAGATATGCACTTCTCCATGCTTTGCTGCTTCTATATCATCACTAACAACTTTAACTCCTGCATCTTCAACTTTCTTCCATAAATCATCGCTCATTATATCTTTATTTGGTTCTGCTAAGATAACATCATGCCCGGCTTTAGCAAACTCTATAGCCATTCTTGCTCCACCGTAGGGAGGTTCCCCACCAAATTTTTCTGGTAGATTTAACTGGTTTATATATAAATTTTGATTTCCAGCTCCATAAACAGACACTTTCATATTCTCAACCTTCAACGTTATAGGTTTTGCATAATAAAGTTTAGAAATTTGCTATAAATATTTTATTATTTTTTCTAATAAGGTTCATAGATTGTTAATGATATTAAAAAAAATATAATTTGCTATTACTTTTATTAATAACCTTTTTTTAATAAAAAAGATTTTTATTTTATATATTCTTCTAAAACCTTAGGAATGGCGTTAATTATTTCCACAATCTGTGTATCTGGCTTAGCATTGACAACTTCTCCAAGTTTTCTATTTATTTTACATCCTAAGCTCATAGCATCTTCTGTCTTAAATCCAACACTTATTAAGGAGGATATTATTCCTGTTAAAGTGTCTCCTGTACCTCCTATACACTCCATTGCCTCTATTTTTGGTTCTTTTATTGTGTCAATTATTTTTCCTTCATTGACAACATAATCAGTTTCTCCTTTAACAACCATATACTTAGGCATTTTCAATTTGTAAGCTCTTTCTATTAATTTAGGAACTTCTTTATCGTCAATCTCAGATATAAAGCCTCTAACATAGGCAGGATGTGTAGCTTTCTCATCTGCCAAAAATGCCAATTCACCAACATCTGGTAGAAACAGATAAAACTTATCCCCTATGTTTGCCGCTTTTGCTACATACATTCCTCCAGCATCTGCAATAATCTTTGGAGAGAAATCAATCTCCTTAATTTTTGATATTTTTGGTTTTATGTAATGAATAACTAATAAATCATCATCAACATCTTTTAACGCATCATAAATCTTTAAACTTCCATCTCCTTCTCCAATATCCCCAGCAGTTATTACTCTAACATCATCATCGTCAAAATATTCCAACGTTTTTAAAACTGCTCCTATCAAAGCACCAGTCCCCATAGATATCGGAAACTCTTTGTTGTTAATTATTATTTTATTTCCTTTTAACTCTGGTTTTCCTTCTATTAATTCTAAACCTTTTATTGGCATAGTTCCCGCTATAATCATGATATCAACCTTTTGTGTAATTTATTTAACAGTTTGGCATCGTAATTATAAATACTCTTTGTTCTGAATCGTTTTTCTTTATTTTCATTTTTGTAATTTGTGTAATATAAAAATTTTAATTATTCATATTTAATAATATAAAATAGAAAATTTTATATACCTAAAGTAATGTTTTTTAAAAATGCTATGATTAAATAATATAAAATAGCACATAAGTATGAGGTGGGCATATGAAAAAGGTAATATCTATATTGACTATAGCCCTCCTACTACTTGGAAGCGTAGCTATAGCAGGCTGTACACAAAAAACTGAAGTAAGTACTGAAGAAACAAAACCAACAACCACTGAAACCAAACCTGCAGAGACCAAGGCTGTTGAATACAAAGATACCTTCATCTTAGGCTATGGAAAAGACCATAGACTTACAGGAGGTAAATGGGGAATAGGGTTCTTCCCAAAAACTCATGTCCTTGAGAGATTGGTAGAATATGATATGGCACATGATAAGATAGTCCCAGCATTAGCAGAAAGCTGGGAAATTAAGGATGGAGGTAAAACAATAATCTTCCACCTTAAAAAAGGAATTAAATTTTCTGATGGATTTGAATTCAATGCCTATGCTGTAAAATTCACAATGGATAGATTGATTGTGAAAAAGCATAGCTTAGCTCCAAGGGGGTGTGATGTTATAGACAACTATACAGTTGCTATACACTTTGAAAAACCAGGATTCTTCAACTTGGCTAAGATGGCAGAGTATCACCTTGGAATAATGGCACCTACATCAGTTAATCCAGTTGGAGACCCTAACGGAACATTGGTTAAGCCAATTGGAACTGGACCATTTAAGGTTGTAGATTACAAAAAAGACCAATACGCAATCTATGAACCAAACCCATACTGGTATGAAAGACATAACATTACACCAAAATTCAAGAGATTTGTTGTTAAAATCATTCCAGATGAGGATACAAGAGTCATGGCTTTAAGAAGTGGGGAAGTTGATGCAATCTCTGACTATGTTCATGGAGGTTCTGAATACACTCCAAGAAACCAACTCCCATTATTAGAAAAAGATGGCTTCAAGGTTTATAAGCATGATGTGCCAATTACATGGGTTATTGCCTTCAACTACAAGAAAGCTCCATTTAACGACCCAGAGGTTAGAAAAGCTGTCAGTTTAGCAATAAACAGAGATGAAATTGTTAAGATATTTGGTAATCAAGTTAGACCTGCATGGAATGGTATGTTTGTTCCAGAAGCTCCAGGAATGAAAGAAGCAGGCATTAAGTATGAATACAACCCAGAGAAGGCTAGAGAAATATTAAAGAAGAAAGGTTTAGAGGGCGTGAAAGTTAAATTCATAGTTGATAAGAGCCAAGGAGACCAAATATTAGTAGCCCAACTCATTCAAGAACAACTTAAGAAAGCTGGATTTAACCCAGAACTTGAAATCTTAGAAAGTGGAGCTTACAAGCAGAAGAGAGATTCTGGAGATTATGACATGAGGTTATATTACATTGGAGGTACTGACAGAAGATTCTACTTAAGATTGTATTGGAGATTCTACCCAGGAGGAAAATGGGATGCATACGAAAGTGAAAAGGTCTGTAGCTTATGCAAAAAAATCCTTGAAGATCCAGCAGATATTAATCCAGAAGTTAGAAAGAAGGATTTAATTGAGTTCTACAAGGCGTTGTATGATGAGATGGGAGTTGTTCCACTCTACCATGATATTATGACAGCAGTAATGAGTCCAAAGGTAGATGCTCCAAGCCCAGACAAATTCTTCACAATCAGTGGAGAGCCATTCTTTGCTGAAGTTGGAGTTAAAAAATAATTTTTCTCTTTTAATTTTTTAATTTTAAATTTAATTTAAAGTTTTTTGGTGGTAAGATGAAAAAATACATTCTAAAAAGAATCTTACAGATAATTCCAACGCTTATAGGAGCATCTTTTTTATCATTTTCTTTACTTTATGTATTTCCTGGTGACCCGGCAGAGTTTATATTAACGATAAATACAGGAACAGAGCCAAGCCCAGAAGAGATTGAGAGATTTAGAGTTGAGGCAGGTTTAGATAAGCCATTAATTGTTCAGTATATAAATTGGTTATCTCATGTTGTTAGAGGAGATTTTGGAACTTCATGGTGTAGTGGAGAGCCTGTTTTAAATGAGATTTTAGAGAAATTTCCGGCATCTGCAGAGTTGTTTTTTTCAACGTTTATAATTTCAGTTGCATTTGCGTTTTTGTTTGGTATCGTTTCTGCATTATATAGAAATAAAGGAATAGACCATCTCTGCAGGATTTGGTCACTTATTGGTATAAGTATTCCAAGTTTTTGGTTGGGTTTAATGTTTATATGGTTGTTTGCAGTCCATTTACATCTTTTGCCATCTTATGGGTATGGAACAATTAAACATGCCATACTCCCAGTTATCACTTGGTCCATATCCTTTATGGCAATTAAATCAAGGTTTATTAGGGCAGTTCTTTTAGATATTTTAAATGAGGATTATATTTTAACCGCAAGGGCTAAAGGACTTTCTGAAAAAGCTGTTGTCTTAAAACATGCATTGAGAAATGCCTTAATCCCAATTTTAACCTATCTCTCCATGTCAATAAGCCATTTAATTATAGGTTCTGTTATGGTTGAGGTTGTATTTGCCTGGCCTGGTTTAGGGTCTTTATTTGTAAAATCTGTTTTAGAGAGGGATTTTCCAGTAGTTCAGGCTTTAGTGCTATTAAGTGCAGTAATCTTTACACTAACAAACTTGATTGTTGATATTCTCTATGCAATCATAGACCCAAGAATAAGATATGGTGATTAGATTGAAGGATACAATAAAGGCAATGCTAAAAAACAAAACATGTCTTGCGGGTTTGATAATTATCTCTTTAATAACATTAGCTGGTTTATTAGCCCCAATAATAGCAAAAGACCCTTACAAAACAAACATGGTTGAAAGATTGTCACCTCCATCATTAGAACATCCATTTGGCACAGACCAATTGGGAAGGGATTTGTTCTCAAGGATTGTTTATGGGGCAAGAGTAACTCTAATTGTTGCTATAACAATATCAATCATTTCATTAACTGTTGGATGTTTAATTGGAGCTATAAGTGGATATGTTGGAGGAGTAGTAGATGACATTATTGGGAGAATTATAGATGTATTTTTGGCGATTCCAGAACTTATATTCAACATTGCATTGGTTGGAGTTTTGTGCGTGGTTTTAGAATCCACATCCTCAATTTGGGTTGTTATATTTGCAATTATATTTACGAACTGGGTTACCTATGCAAGGTTAACAAGAGGAATTGTTTTATCAATAAAAGAGAGGGAATTTATAACCTCTGCAAGGATGATGGGAGCTTCTGATTTATGGATTTTATTAAAGCATATTATCCCAAATGCAATTCCACCAATAATTGTACTTGCCACACTAAATGTTGGAAATGTGATTATGACCATAGCCAGTTTAGGTTTTTTAGGCTTAGGGATTCAGCCACCAACACCAGAATGGGGACAAATTCTAAACTCTGGAAAAAACTATCTAACAACAGCTCCTTGGATTATGGTATTTCCTGGTTTAGCTATAATGCTTGCTATACTTGGATTTAACTTACTTGGTGATGGTTTAAGAGATGTTTTAGAGCCAAAATCAAGGAGAGTGACATAATGAATGATTTGCTGATTGTTAAAAATCTATATGTGAATTTTTTGTTAGAGGATGTTAAAGTTAGGGCAGTTAATGGTGTTAGCATTAGCATAAAAGAGGGTGAAACTCTCTGCCTAATAGGAGAGAGTGGTAGTGGGAAATCTGTTTTGGGACTTTCAATACTAAGATTATTGCCAGAAAATACTGAGATTAGTGGAGAAATAATCTTTAATGGAAAAAACCTCCTCTCTCTGCCAGAGAGGGAAATGAGAAAGATTAGGGGGAAAGAAATAGCATGGGTTCCTCAAAGTCCTTCAACATCTCTAAATCCAGTATTAAAAGTTGGTTATCAAGTAGCGGAGCCGATGATGTTACATCTAAAATTAAACAAAAAAGATGCATTAGAAAGGTCTGTTGAGCTTTTAGATTACTTTGGCATTCATCCTGCAAGAAAGAGAGCTTACGAATACCCTCACCAATACAGTGGAGGAATGCGGCAGAGGGCTTTAGTGGCTATGGGAACTTCAACAAAACCTAAGCTAATTATTGCAGATGAGCCGACAAAGGGTGTTGATGTAATAAAGAAAGTTAGAGTTGTTAAGCTTTTTGAAAAGATTAAAAAAGATAATGATAAGCTTTCTCTGCTTTTAATAACTCATGACATCCCATTTGCTAAAAAATTGGCTGATAGAGTTGCAGTTATGTATTGTGGGCAAGTGGTTGAGATTAGTAAAGCAGAAGATTTCTTTAAAAATCCTTTACACCCATATTCAAAAGCCCTCTTAGAATCCCTTCCATCCAATGGATTAAAACCAATTCCAGGAAACTCCCCAAGTATGATAAATCCTCCAAAAGGTTGCAAGTTTCATCCAAGATGTGAATTTGCTACAGAAAAATGTCTAAAAGAGCCCCCATTCTTTGAACATAATGGGAACTTTGTGAGGTGCTATCTCTATGATTGAAGGTAAAAATTTGTATAAGATCTTTGAATTTGGAATATTTTCAAAACGAAGGGTTGTTGCAGTTGATGGGGTTGATATAGAAATTAAAAAAGGAGAAACATTGGCGTTGATTGGTGAGAGTGGTAGTGGGAAATCAACATTGGGTAGAATGCTGTTAATGCTAACAGAACCAACTAAAGGAGAGGTTATCTTTGAAGGAAAAAACCTCACAAAAATGAAGAAATCAGAATTAAGGAAGATTAGGAAGGAAATGCAGCTAATTCCTCAATATCCAGATACTGCATTAGACCCAAGATGGACAATATATGATAGCATTGCAGAGCCGTTAAGGATTCACAAAATTGCAGATAATGAGTATGATAAAATTAAAGAACTCATAGAAGTTGTTGGGTTAAAAGAAGACCATTTAAATAGATTTCCACATGAGCTTAGTGGAGGGGAACTACAGAGAGCAGTTATAGCAAGGGCAATGTCCTTAAACCCTAAATTTATTGTCTGTGATGAGCCAACATCTATGTTAGATGTTTCTGTTCAGGCATCTATCCTTAATCTCCTTATAGAATTACAGAAAGAGAGAAATCTCTCTTATCTATTTATAACCCATGATTTGGATGTTGCAAACATAATGGGGCATAGAATGGCTGTAATGTATGCTGGGCAGATTGTTGAAGAAGGAAAAGATATTTTGGATGAGCCTTTACATCCATACACACAACTCCTTGTAAAATCTCTAAAGATGGAGGAAGAAATAGCCGATACAGAATTGGAGATTAAAAAAAGCTTAGGTTTTGTCGAGGGTTGTAAATATTACAATCTCTGCCCACAACGCTGTGAAAAATGCCTAAAAGAAACTCCTCCATTGGTTGAAGTTGATAAAAAAAGAAAGGTTAGATGCCACTTATATGCATAAAGAGGGATATTATGGAAGATGTAAAAAATTATATCAAAAAATATTGGGACATGAGAAGTGAAACTTATGATAACTCACCAGGACACTCTGGTTTGCCAGAAGTCTGGAAAAGTGTATTATATGAGACATTTGGAGATAAAAAATTGAGGATATTGGATGTAGGGACAGGAACTGGATTTTTGGCAATTTTATTGGCAGAGTTAGGGCATGAGGTTGTTGGTATCGATTTATCTGAAAAAATGCTTGAAAGGGCTAAAAATAAGGCTAAAGATAGAGGTTTAGATATAGAATTTATGATTGCAGATGCTGAAAACCTACCATTTGATGATAAAGAGTTTGATGCTGTTATAAATAGGCATCTCTTATGGACTCTGCCAAATCCACAAAAAGCTATTAATGAGTGGAGTAGAGTTGTGAAGAAAGGAGGTAAGGTTGTTGCTATTGATGGTAAATGGATGGAAAAGACTTTTGAAGAAAAAATTAGAAAACTTATTGGACAGATAGCAATAATGATATATGAAAAAAGAAATCCTTGGAAAAATAAAAATATCTATGACAAAGAGATTAATAAAAAACTCCCATTTTATGGAGGTTCAAATCCAGAAGATATTGTAAATTTATTTAAAAATGCAAATTTAACTAATATTTCTGTAAAAAATCTTAAATGGATTAGAGAAGAGTTAAATAAAAATGTTCCATATCTATACAGAATAGCTTGGAAAAATAAATCTTATTTCCTTGTTGAAGGGCATAAAGTTTAATTATGCCTTAACAATTTCAATTATCTCTCCATCCCAAACATCTTTAAACTTCTTCCAGTCCTTAACTTTCCCAATAACATTTACAGCACTCGCAGGTTTTATTTTGTCGTCATCGCTTATTGGTGTCTTTCCAAAGAAGATACAAATAGCTCTTCCAGGAATCCAATAAGCAATGTCTCCTAACTCAACATATTCCTTTGAATTCTCCTCTTCATTAACAACAACATCAGTTTCAAAATAAATCTCATCTCCCCATCTATTCACAACACCTTTTATTGGTAGTGCTTTAGCTATTGCACTTACCGTTTTTGGGGCAATATCTTCATAAAGCTCTGCTTCAACTTCAAAATCCTTAACTTTAATTTTAACTTTCATTTTTCATCACCAATTCTTTTGCTGTTTGAAACTTCTTATTTTTTTTTTGGGATGAATTGGTATAAATAATTTTAATAATTTAGCAATTAGATTTTTTAATAGCATTGGATACAATGAAGAAAATTCTACATGAATCTTTTCAATTGTATATCAAGGATTCAATTAAATACTCTAACAGTCCTATCATTCTACAACCAAAAATTAATTTTTTAATAATCTTAATTACGCACATATTATATACAATTAACAATAACATCAAAATTAAATAAATTAAATAAACAAAAAAATTAGAAAATTTTTTCACAAATAATCATTAAATTTATTCTTTCGCAGTCCAAAGTTTCTACTTTAAATGTTAAATTGCATTTATTTGCAATCTCTTTGAATTTTTCCAAATCTATACCGTTTGAAAAAGGGAGTTTCTTTGCAATTTCTTCATTGTAATGGTGGCTGGCAATATTTTCTTCCTTTTTTTCACTTTCGATTAATATTAATTTACCTCCATTTTTTAGAAGTTTAGACCATCCACTAATGGCTTTTTCTGGATTTGGGAGTGTCCATAGTATGTGTCTCTCCACAACTGCATCAAAAGAGTTATTTTCAAAAGGCAAATTTTCTGCATCTGCAATCATAAATAAAATATCATATCCCTTCTCTTTGGCTTTCTTTTTCGCTTTACTTATCATCCCTTCCGATATATCAACACCTATAACTTCATGTCCTAATTCAGCCAAGATTAATGATAAAAAACCTGTTCCACACCCAACATCAAGAACTTTTTTTCCTTTTCCAAGTATGTTCTGTAAAGCATTTTTAATAACTTTTTTATCTTTTTCAGAATTTATACCGTGTGCTGGTATATCATCGTAGTTTTTTGCATGATGATCCCATCTTGATTTAATATATTCTTTAATATCCATTATATCACCTTTTTTGATAATATCTTTATATTACATTTTTCCCTTCCTGGATCGAGAATGCCTCTTAGTGCATTTCCAAGAGTATTAAATAATAATATGCAAATTGACAACAACAAACCTAGAAAAAACATCAACCGTGATGCTGTATCCATGTATGTCATTTTCTTTCAACATAAGCCCTAGTTCAGGAGTTGTAGCTGAACACCCAACCAAGAAAACTCAAACTAGCAATACATTAGAGTTACAAGAGGAATTATTGGTATTACAGCATTTTGTAGGATATGATTTATCATTATGTAAAAATCACTGCCTCAAATCGCATAATCCCCATAACAAAATTCTAATTCTTTTCATATTCAAAATATCACATTTTTAAAATTTTTACAAATAATTATATGCATAATAGTCATCAATATATAATAATTTCTATTTGTTTAGTAATATTTTAGGTGACAAAATTTTTGTAATATTTATATTATCACACTACACCATATTTTACTGAGTGTGAATTAACGATATCTGCCTTAAAATCAAAAAAATAGAAATAGATATAACTTAAATACTTCATAAAAAACAGTGATAAAGAATAAGTTAGCAACACAAATGATATTCTAATAAATAGAAGGCCTCTAATCAACTATCTAACCTCTCGATATTTTAGATAACGATTTGTTGCAATAGTTGATTCAATATTGGGAAAGATTAAGAGCGACGATGTTTGTGGTTGTACTATTAGATGTTATATCATCAAGATGTAGAAGACTACAAAATCTATTTCATAAGGTTATCAATCTCTCTAATCACCTTTCAAGCCAAATCTTCTCATCCTTTCAGTTTCATCAAAATCGACAATAAGTTTTCCATTTTTCTCAACAATTTTAACCAGATATTGCTCATACGCGGAAGACAATGAAATCTTACCATCCTTAACATCCTCTAAAACTAAATATGGATCTCTCTCCTCTGGCTTGCCATAGCCACCTCCACTAGGGGTGTTTATGACAACCACATCTCCCTTACTTAAGGTAGCAGTATCCTTACCAGAAAGCTGAATCTTTTTTCCATTAGCTTTTATCACGTAATGCTCACCAGAAGCTCCGTCCATGCCCCCCTTAAGTCCCCAAGGTCTGAGTTTCACTCTTTCAGCTATAATCGATAGAACAGCGTTAGATAGAACCTTGTAGACCCTTTTTATGCCCAACCCACCTCTGAACTTTCCAGCCCCTCCAGAATCATCTCGCAGAGAATATTCGAGCACGAGTATCGGATATTCGTTTTCAATAACCTCTATTGGCGTATTCATAGTATTTGTCATGTTCGTATGTACACCATCTACTCCATCTTTACTAGGCCGAGCTCCCATACCTCCTCCGAGCGTTTCGTAGAAAGTCCAAGTTTGACTACCGATAACTACGTTGTTCATACTTCCATGCGAAGCGGCTGGCACCCTATCTGGAAATATCTCCGATAAAGCTTTCAGAAGAACATCTACAATACGCTGAGAAGTTTCGACATTACCTGCCGATACCGGAGCTGGTTTTACTGGATTTACAATTGTCTCTTCTGGAGCGTAGATATCAACCGCTCTAAAAAAGCCGTAGTTCATAGGTAGATCTGGATCTAAAACAGCCTTCAATGCGAAGGATGTTGATGCAACTGTTACTCCGTAAACGGCATTCAGTGGAGCGTCAATTTGCTCATGAGTCCCCGTAAAATCTACTCTAAGTCTGTTGCCTTTTATTTCGATCTTAGCGTTTATGTTAATCAGTTCATCACCCAGCTCAAGGTAATCTACAGCTTCGCTTTCACAATCTGGAATCTGATCTATCTTAGACTTTAGATAGTTCTCCGTATAATCCAAGCTCCTATTCCAAGCTTCAACAACGCATTCATAGCCATATTTCTTTACTAACTCCAAAATCCTCTTCGTTCCGATGTTTAGTGAGGCTATTTGAGCCTTTAGATCTCCAATAGTACACTTGGGAACTCTGACGTTCGAAGCTATCAGCCTAAGGATCTCGTTGTCGAGCTTGCCCTTCTTGACTAGCTTTGTGGGTGGAATAACTATACCTTCCTCAACAAACTCCTTTGCATTGATACCTATGCTTCCTGGAACTCTCCCACCAACATCGACATGGTGGGCTTTATTCGCAACGAAACCGAGCATTCTGCTGTTGTAAAATATCGGCTTGAGTAGAGTTATGTCGTTTAGATGCGTTCCAGCTATATATGGATCATTTACGACTATTACATCGCCGTCTTCAATCTCTATACCTTCTTTTTCGATGTATTCTACTATGTTTTTCGCTCCAACAGCCATACTACCCAAATGGACTGGAATGTGCTCAGCTTGAGCAACAAGCTCTCCTTTAGCAGACAAAACAGCACAGCTACAGTCCATTCTGTCCCTTATGTTTGGAGAGTAAGCTGTATTTCTTAGAACTATTCCCATCTCCTCAGCGATATACTCTGTAGAGTTTCTTATAATTTCAATCGTTACAGCATCCATTCTAATCCCTTACAATCCTTATGTTGAAGTGGCCATCAACAAAAGCTGTATAGTTCGGAGGAATGACTATTGTAGTGTCATAGTCTTCAATCACAGCCGGACCTTCAATCTTAGCTCCAGCTTTTAGCTTATTACGAGCATATATTGGCGAGTTCATCCAACCATCACTGAAATAGACTTCTCTGTGATATTCAGGCTTTGGTATATATTCTACAACTTTCTCAGGCTTTATCTCTGGTTTAAGCATAACACCGATAGCTGTAACTCTTAGATTTACAATCTCAACATTCTCATCTGGAGAGCTGAAACTGTAAAGTGCTTCATGCTTTTTGTGGAAAGCCTCTACGCATTCATCAATATTACCCAACCAAGGAATAGTAATCTCATAAGCTTGTCCTTTATAACGTATATCTACTTGTTTAATTACTTTTATCTCTGCGTTCTCAACTCTAACTTCTTTAACGGCTTCATCAACAAGCTTTGTGTATATTTTTTCTATTTCATCCTCACTGATATCATCAACTACCTTTATTACACTCTTAACCTTGTCTACTCTGTAGTCTGAAAGCAGAAGTCCTAAAGCTGAGAACACTCCAGCGTGTTGTGGAATCAGCACGGATTTAACATTCAGTTCTTCAGCGAGTTCAACACCGTGCAAACCTCCAGCTCCTCCAAAGACGAACATCGTAAAGTCTCTTGGATCATAACCTCTCTCAACAGTAACAATTCTCAAAGCTTTAGCCATCACGGTATTTGCAAGCTTTATTATCCCGAATGCTGTCTCTTCCAAGCTCATTCCAAGCTGATCTGCAAGCTTAGATAATGCATCTTCAGCTAAATCCCTTCTAAGTGTTAATACTCCTCCACCAAGCTTATCTCCTAGCCTACCCAAAATAAAGTTTGCATCGGTAATCGTTGGCTTTGTATTACCTCTTCCATAGCAAACTGGTCCAGGATCAGCCCCAGCACTAATAGGCCCTACTCTTAAAGCTCCTCCTTCATCAACCCAGGCTATAGTGCCTCCACCTGCACTTACTTCAGCCAAATCTATAAACGGAAACCTAACAGGATATCCAGAACCTTTTACAAGCCTTCCAGCATGAACCTTGCCACCGATCTCATACTCTGTCGTTATTGACGGCTCGTGATTTATGACTGTAGAAGCTTTAGCTGTTGTTCCACCCATGTCAAATCCGATTATATTCGAATCTCCCGTAATTTTAGAGTAGTAAGCAACAGCTATTGCTCCAGCAGCCGGTCCAGATTCTACAAACGCCGCTGATTTTTTGATTACGTAGTCTATGGTGGAAATTCCACCACTGCTCTGCATTACGAAGAATCTACCTTTGAATCCTTTGCTCTTTAAAGCTTCCAAAAGGGCTGTTAAATATTTAGACATCATTGGCCTTAGAAATGCGTTGATGATGGCTGTACTAGTTCTCTCATACTCCTTATATTCGGGGTTGATTTCATGTGATGTAATTACTTCAATCTCCGGGCATACTTCTTTTATTATCTTTTTAGCTTTAATTTCGTGGATAGGGTTTCTGTAGCTGTGTAGGAACGACACTACTATGATTTCGTATCCCTTACTGTAGATCTCCCTAACAATCCTACGTAACTCTTCTTCGTTAAGTGGTGTGATAATTTCTCCTTTTGCATTGATTCTTTCTTCAACTTCGTACCTGTCTCTTCTCAGCACTATTGGCTTTGGCTTTTCAAAGAATAGATTGTATAAATCGGCTCTTCTCTGCCTTCCAATTTCAACAATGTCTCTAAATCCCTTTGTAGTTATTAGGGCAAGCTTTGGTGGGTTTAGACCTTCCTGACCAAGAAACATATTTGTTCCAAGTGTTGTAGCATGAATTAGCATATAGATATCCTTTAGCTCAATTTTGGCAGTCTCTATAGCTTTAAGTGCACCATCTGCAGGTTTTTTTGGAGTTGTAGGTACCTTAACCACAGAGAACTCCTTGGATTTCTCATCAAAGTAAACTAAGTCCGTAAATGTCCCACCAATATCGATACCAACTCTATAGCGACTCATTTATGATAACACCCTTCTTAGCTTGTGGATTTAGTTTATCTTAATTTTATTTTTATTATTATAATGAATATTTAATCGTTATGATTATTTAATTATGATTTTTTCTTCCACTGTCTGTGTATTGTGTATAATGATGTTATAGCAACCATAAGAGCTCTCTAGTAAATATCTTTTAAGTATTGTCGATTTTGGGTTACAAAATATTTAAAACTATTATAAAGAATAAAAAACATACCAATCATTGTGACAGTAGGATAGTTGGGAATTATAATGAATGAGTAGGTGAAAACTGGTGAACCAATTGGACTCGTTTTAATGGTTGTGTATTTTGTGGTTTTATATTTAGAATAGTAAATACCATATTTTAAAATAGTTATAAAATAATAGAACTAATCCATAAAAACGAATGGTTAATAGAATAAACTCCAAAAATAGTTATTAAATAACGAAAAAACTAATAGAAAAAACCACAATAAAAAATAAAGATAAGTTTAAGATATTAATTCTTTTGCCTTTTCAAATGCTTTATTTAATGTGTATGCACATAAGGTAAAGCCTAAATTTTTTGGAGTTTCATCTTCTTTAATATCCTTAATATTTCTTCCTTTTAATTTTAATGCTAAATAAGGAACATCAGGACAACCACCACCAGAGATATTAACTATATTTCCTTCTTTATCAATAGTTATCTTCATATTTCCACATCTAACTAAAATAAATCCATCAACTTCTTTAATTTTTATTAACTCTAATGGTTTTAAAGAATAATCATTTAAAGAGATAAATTTTAAAGGTTTTATGTTGTTATTCTCTAATTCTCTTTTAATTCCAAATTCGTCAATTAACTCATATTCTATTGCCAAATCACATCCCTCTCTAATCTCTACTGGAGGAGCAACCACCTTAATTTTATATTTATCTTTTAAAATATTCTCTGCCTTCATGGCATCCTTTGTATTTTCAAATATAATTAATCCCTTTCCTTCTAAGCTATCTTTTTCTGTTTCTTTTTCTTTTTTTAATCCAAACATACTCTTTAATTTTCCTATCAAATTATCCCTCCAACAGCTCAATCATATGACTTTTATAATTAAATATTTTAGAAATTGGATACCATTCAAAAAACTTAGTCCTGCAAAAGTTCTATGTCATCATCCTTTGGAATATAGTATCTTAACCTATTTCCAGCTCTTAAACCATATAATAGTGCCCTATTTGTATAGTTTAAAATTAGAGGCATTAATTCTTCACCTTTTATTCTTAAATGTCCATTTGAGCAGGCTATTTCATTAAATTCTTTAACATTATCGATTCTAACGTTTTTTCCATAAAATATTATTGGAACACTTTCACCAGAATGAATTAAATCTCCAACAGAAGGTGTTGAGTGGTCTGCAGTTATTATAAGTAAATCATCATCATTTAATTTTAAATTGCCTATAAGTTTATCAATCTTTTCAATAACTTTTACTTTATTTAAGGGATTTTTTGTGTGGGCAGCCTCATCAGTTTCTTTTGTATGCAAGTGAATGAAATCATAATTTAGCTCAGGAATTAAATTTATTCCTTCCTCAAAACTTTCAATCTTTATAAAATCCATTCCTAAGAATTTTGCTAATCCTTTAAATAATGAACTACTACCTAAAACTACAGCATTCATACCCCATCTTTCTTTAAAACTCTCTACCTTTTTATATCTTGATGCCCATTTTGTTAATAAAAAATTAGCAGGCATTTTTTCCATTTTTCTTCTTTTTCTATTTATTTTATGATTTTGTAGGGTTTTATAAACATTTAAAAGATATTTGTTTAAAGCCCTTGCAGTGTCTTTTGCTTTGTTATATTCTACACTACTTTTGCATAACTCTTTTATTGGTTGAACTTTCATAACATATCTATTTTTATAGAATGGGTCAGAATCAGAGATTTTATCTGAAATCCATCCATTTTTTTCTTTAATTTTTAATATAAAATGGACATCAAAAGAATAGAATAGCTCAAACTTATATCCATCTATGCATGTAGGTAAAGAATTTATTAAATTCTCAATTTCTTCTCTGCTGATATCTTTAGCTCTTCTATCTACAACTAAAAATCCTTTCTCATCCTTTTTTACGAATCCTAAAGAAGCCCTCAAATATATGGCATTTTCCTCTATTTCTATATCCTCTCCTAATGCCTCAATAACTCCTCTTCCCGGAAATTCTTCTAAGGAATAACCCCAAAGTAAAAAATGGGCAACTTCAGTTCCTAAGGGAATTCCTTCTTTATATGTTGTCATTAAACCGCACATGCCATTTTCAGCCAATTTATCTAAGTTTGGTGTTTTTGCAAATTGTAATGGTGTTTTGTTATCTAAAATCTCACAACCCCTGTCTCCTAAACCATCTAATAATATTAAAATAGCCCTCATTTTCTCACTAAAGGAACTTTTTTACAATATTCTGATAATTAAAATTCCCTCTGTATCCTTCTTTTAAAATCTCAATTGATGCAGGATATATAAACTCATTTAATAACTTTAAAATGCTATCTTTCTCAAAAATTACTTTTCCGTCTTTATCTCTATAATTTCCACTAAAAACACATGAAAATTGATTTTGTCCTTGTTCCCATTCATCTCCTATAATTTCTTTGATTTTCTTTCCCTCTTTTATGTATCTTATAGGCAAAATTAGCTCAACATCAAATTCTCTACAAATTTTACTATAAACATCTAAAACTTCTTCTATTTGGTCGATTTTAAAATCTCCGTTATGATAAACCCTCTCCCCACTGATTATTTTATTTCCTAAATGCTTAGTCAAAGGGATTCTCAATATCCTCAAATATGCATGGCATCCAATACATGGGCTGTAATAGTTATATTTTTTTGAAAGTAAAACTGCCCATCTTCCATTTAATGCATTCCAAAGTTTTGGTTCGAACATAAAATGTAATGGCAATAAAACTTTATCTCTATCAATTTCTTTAACTCTTTTATTTGTAATTTCCCAGTTTTTGTAAAAAATGTTTATATTTCCATAATCAGTTCCAGTAAATGCAACAACTGGCAAAACGAAATCGATACCTTCATCCATAGCTTTAATTATTGCTGCTACACTATCTCTACCTGAAAATTCTCCTATGGCAATATCTTTTAACTTTATACCATTTTCTTCAATTATTTTAAATGTTTCATCAGATAGCGTTAGCTCTTTAAAAGATTTCTTAAAATCAATAAAATTTTGGAGGTTTTGATGAAATAACATAACTTATCCACCTTTATCCTTAGCTTTTGAATTTATTTATAAGTTTCTAAGTATTCTTTTATCATCTTTTCAGTACTTAAAATCTCATTAATATCCATTAATTCAATTAAAAACATTTTACATTTAACGTCTAAGAGAGCATCTAATATTGGTTTTAAATTGTTAAGATTTTTAGGAGGTAGATGTTTTCCATTCATTTCAATCTCATAAACGTGGGAGTTGTAAATTCTATCAGAGCAAATGTCTAAAAATTCTAATCGTTTGTTGTATGGGATATGTCCAATATCAAATGTTATAAAGCAGTTAATTTCATCTGCTATCTCAGTTATATTGTTTGGATTAGATGAAAAACCTTCTCTTAAATTTTCTATGCATAATTTTACATTATTTTTTTGTGCAAATTCATTAACTATTGATAGATTTTCAATTAAAAGTTCTTTATCAATATCTTTATTTTTTCCATTATGTAGGTGGATTGTTAAATAATCTCTTCCTTTAATATTTTCAATTATATTTTTTAAAATAAAAACACTCTCTTTTTCATCCAAATTTAAAATTGGTGCATGATAGCCTATAATATTATTTTTTTTAACTATTTTTGGATTATAATGTAAACCCCAATCCACCAATTTATTATTAAAAGTATATTCTTTCTCGGAGCGCATGCAAATTCCTATCATGTTCTCACAAAAAATGTATTAATGTAATTAAGATATATAAAATTGGATATTAAGAAATCTAATATCTTATGATATAGAAACTTGCCAGTTGGAAATTAAAAATAGAAAATTAAAGGATTTTTATTTTAAATCATCTCAATAAATGCCTCCAACCTGGTTTTTAACTGCTCTCTATCACTTTCAGAGTAATCAGTTTCAATTCTAATAATTGGAATGCCTTCCTCTTTTAATGCCTCTTCTACTTTAGTTCCTTCAATATTGAATGTGTGACAGCACTGTAATGTGTAATAAACAACCCCATCAACATCCAACTCTTTAGCCAATCTTTTTATATTCTCTATTCTCTCATTATTCTTATATCTACAAGCACAAGGTATTTTGAAGTATCTTTTTGCTATATCTTTTATACTATAACCTTCAACAAAGTTTTCAAAGAATCTTGTTCCAGTACAGCTTTCTTCACCAACCACAACTCCACCAACTTCTTCAATGAGTTCAACAATTTTAGTGTTTCCAGCAACCATAGGACAGCCAGTTATTAGGATTCTCTTTCCTTCAAAACCTTCTCCTTTCTTAGCTCTCTCTTCTAACTCTTTAATTAAATCTTCTAAAACTTCTATTGTGTCATCAATATCTAATAAGTAAGCAAATTGGAATATTTTTAAAACATCTAATCCTTTAATTGGGACTGGTTTATTTTTTCTTAATTCATAAAGCTTATAGAATAACTCTCTAAGTTTATTTACTTTATCTATAGCTTCTTTTAATTTCTCTTCAGTTATTTCATTCCCTGTTTCTTTTTCAACCAACTCTTTTAACTTTTCAACTTCATTAATCCAGATTTTTAAAGATTCTTCATCTTTCATATGTGGAAGATGCATTATATGCATAGGAACGAGCCTTTCCATTAATTCAAACATCTTTTTCTTCCCTTCACAAGTAGTTTCACCAATAACAATATCTGATGCTTCAAAGTAAGGACATGATTTTGCCTTCTTAAATCCATAGGATGATTTTATTAATGGGCAGAGATTTCTTGGTAAATCCTCCTCTGCTATTGGGATTGTGTCATTTTTACCTCCACATAAACCAACAGGAATTGCATTTGCTGCTAAAATTATTTCTATTGGAACATAAGCACAGAACATTCCAAAAACTTTTCTCCCTTCTTCTTTTTGCTTATAGAGTTGTTCTTTTCTATTAGAAAATTTTTGCATTAATTTTTCTATTGCCTTTAGTTGCATTATATCACCAAATCTAATATCTATTTAGTCATTAGATTTTCTAATATATTGTATATATTTTGTCCAAATTTTTGAAAATTTTTACTAAAAAACTATATTGCCAATATTAAAAATTTTACCTTCAATTTTCTTGATGTCTTAGTAATTATTAGAAAATGTGATGGTATAAAATTTATATATGTAAATTAACAATATTAAATAGTATAATATCATATATAAAATTTTCTATTTGATTTCAATAGTATTTTTTAAATATTGGTTATGTTTTAAGCAAATATTGAAAAAAGTAATATACATATTAATTTTTCTAATAGGTGAGAGGATGGAGTGGGAGCCAAAAATTATAGGCTTTTGTTGTAACTGGTGCACATATGGAGGGGCAGATACTGCTGGAGTTGGTAGAATGCAGTATCCTCCAAGTATAAGGATAATTAGAGTGATGTGCTCTGGAAGAATTGAGCCATCTCTTGTTTTAAAGGCTTTTAAAGAGGGGGCAGATGGTGTTTTTGTTGGAGGTTGCCACTTAGGAGATTGCCACTATGATGCTGGAAACTACAAATGGCAAAGAAGATCTATTTTCTTAAAAGAATTACTTCCAGAGTTTGGAATTGAGCCAGAGAGATTTAGATTTGAATGGATTTCAGCATCAGAGGGAGAAAAATTCCAGCAAACAATGATTGAATTCTACAATACAATAAAATCTCTCGGTCCATTAAAATTAAATGAAAAATTAAAAGAATAGGTGATTGTAGTGAAAATAGCAACTACTTGGCTTTGCTGTTGCTCTGGATGCCATATAAGCTTGTTAGATTTACATGAAGAGCTTTTAAACTTGTTAGAGAATGTTGAGCTCATTCATTGCCCAGTGTTAATGGATGTTAAGGAAATTCCGGATGAGATTGATATCGCATTAATTGAAGGTGGAATAAGAAATGAAGAGAACTTAGAAATTGCAAAAGAAATGAGAGAAAAGGCAAAAATAGTTATTGCTTTTGGAACTTGTGCTGTTTATGGGGGAGTTCCTGGTTTAGGAAACCTATATTCAAAAGACGAAATCTTGGAGAAGGTGTATAAAACAACTCTATCAACAAAGAATGATGAAGGCATTATCCCAAGTGAAGAAGTTCCTCAATTAACTTCAAGAGTTAAACCGCTCTCTGAAGTTATAGATGTTGATTATTTCATCCCTGGATGCCCACCAAATCCAGAAATTATAGCCAAGGTATTTAAAGCATTATTAGAAGGTAAAAAACCAGAATTGCCAAAGAAAAACTTATGTGATGAGTGTCCAAGGAAAAAAAGTAGTGATGGTGTTGTAATTGAAACAATAAAAAGAAAATATGAAGGGAAAGTAGACCCAGAGATATGTCTTTTAGAACAGGGTTATCTTTGTTTAGGTGTTGCAACAAGAGCTGGTTGTGGAGCTATATGCCCAAAAGTTGGAGTTCCATGTAGCGGTTGTTATGGTAAAACAGATGCTGTTATTGACCAAGGGGCTAAGATGATTTCCGCCTTATGCTCAGACTTTGGAATTGATAAAGATAGAGAAACAGACCCAACTACATTGCCAAAATCAATAAAAGATAAAATTGGTAGTTTTTACAAATTTACTCTTCCAAGTGCTTTAATTCCTGGAAAATTAAGATAATTTAGGTGGTAAGATGGTAAAATTGTCAGTTGAACCAGTAACAAGAGTCGAAGGGCATGGAAAAATAACAATATCCTTTGATGAGAATGGGAATTTAGATAAAGTTCATTTTCATGTTGTTGAAGTAAGGGGATTTGAAAAATTTTTGGAAGGGAGATATATAGAGGATGCACCAATCTACACTCCAAGAATATGTGGAATTTGCCAAGTAGCTCACCATTTAGCAAGTGCTAAGGCTGTTGATGAAGTTTTTGGTGTAAAAATTCCTGAAACTGCTGAACTTTTAAGAAATTTAATGCATCAAGGGGCAACAATCCACAGTCATGCTCTACACTTTTATTTCTTAGCTTCTCCTGATTTAATGTTCCCAACAACAGATGATATTTTAAAAAGAAACATCTTGACAATTTCTAAGGAAAATAAGGAAATTGTTAAAGATGCAATAGAGTTGAGAAAAATAGGGCAGACAATTGTTAAAGTTGTTGGAGGTAGGGCAATCCACCCAGTTACAGCAGTTGTTGGAGGTCAGTCAAAACCGTTAAAAGAAGAAGAGAGGGATGAACTATTAAAACTCTCAGAAAGAGCGATTGAACTTTCTGAAAAATCCATTGAAATTGGAAAAAAACTTATTGAAAACTTAAAAGAAAATGATTTGTTAGATATTGGATATTTTGAATCCTACCATATGGGAATGGTGAATGATGGAGTTCATGAACTCTACGATGGAAAATTGAGAGTTGTAAATGCAGAGGGAAAAGTTGAGTATGAATTTCATCCATCAGAGTATCTAAATTATATAGCTGAGGGAGTTAAACCCTACTCTTATTTAAAATTCCCATACTTAAAAGATAAAGGCCCAGAAGAGGGAATATATAGAGTAAATACCTTATCAAGACTAAATGTTGCAGATAAAATGGCTACACCATTAGCACAAAAGTATTATGAAGAATTCATTAAAGAATTTGGAAAGCCATGCCATTATCCAATGCTCTTCCACTATGCAAGGTTAATAGAGCTTTTATCAAGTTCTGAAAAAGTAAAAGAGCTTTTAGAGAATGATAAGATTGTGGATACTGACATTAGAGCAGAACCAGAGGATATTGTTGGAGAAGGTGTGGGATGTGTAGAAGCACCAAGAGGCACTTTAATTCACCACTTCAAGACAAATGAAGATGGAATTATAACTGATGCAAACCTAATAGTTGCGACAGTTCAAAACAACCCTGCTATGGATATTGGTGTTAGAAAAGTTGCTGAAAAATACATTGGAAGACCTGAAGATGCTACTTCCCAAGTTTTAAACTATATGGAAATGGTAATTAGAGCTTACGACCCATGCTTATCATGTGCAACCCACATAATTGGCGGTGAAAGCAAATTATCATTAGAAATCTTCCAAGGAAGTAGATTATTAAAGAAAATAGTGGGATAATATGAGTGGAGTATCAATCCAGAGAGAAGCGTGTTTAGTGTGCTATGCATGTCAGGCAGAATGTCCGACAAAAGCGATAGATATAGACAGTTTTAATGTGTGTACATTATGCATGCAGTGTGTCAATGTATGCCCGACAGGGGCGTTAGTAGAGGAAGAGATAGAGATTGAAGGAAAAACTGTGAAGAGAGTTAATTACTTAGCTCATAAGTGTGAGAAGTGTGGAGCCTGTGCGGAGGTATGTCCTGTAGGGATTAAGAAGGTTGATGATGATTTCCCTTACTCAAAAGGACATTGCGTTTTATGTCAAAAATGTATAGAAGTTTGTCCAATTGAAATTATCTCTTTACCAGGGATTATAGACAAACCTAAAAAAGAAGTTAAAGCTCCAAAAGAACCTATAGCGGTTACAGACGCTTGTGTAGGCTGCGGAATCTGTGTTCCAGAATGTCCTGTAGATGCAATAACCTTAGAAGATAACAAGGCAGTTATTGATAAAAGCAAGTGTATTTACTGCAGTATTTGTGCCCAAACGTGTCCATGGAATGCCATCTTTGTAGCAGGTAAGATACCTAAGAAGAGGAGAAAAGAAGTTAAGAAATTTGATGTTGATGCAGAAAAATGTATTTACTGTCTAAAGTGTGTTGAAATCTGTCCAGGAGATATGATTAAGGTCGATGAGGAAAATATGATTGTTGTTCCACCAAAATCATGTCCTGCTTGTAAGCTATGTGTAAATATCTGTCCAGTCGATGCTTTAGAATTGGATGTTAAATTAGCCTCTCCACATCCGATAACTGATGAAGGTTTAGTTATTGTAGAAGAGGATTTCGATGTATTGAAGAAATGTGCTTCTGTCTGTCCAACTGAAGCGATTGTTGTAGATGATAAGAAAAAAGAAGTTAGAATGTGTATTGTCTGTGGAGCATGTACTGTAGCTTGCCCAACTGGTGCTTTAAAGTTGGGTAAGATAGAGCATAATGGTAAGGAATACAACAGAATTGAATTTAGCCCATACTTGTGTGATAAATGCGGAAAATGTGTCGAAGTCTGCCCAATGAAAACCTTAAGATTATCAAGAGGCAAATTGCCTCTAAAAGGTTATTGCGTAATGTGCCTCCTCTGTCTCTCCTGCGCTGAAGCCGAAAAAAAGAAAGTTTTAGAGTTGAAATAAATTTTTTAATATATTAAGATTCATCATTATAATTTCATTCTTCAACCTATTAGAAAATCTAATTGCCATATTGAAGGTGGTAATATGGAAGAACCAAGAATTGGTGTTTATGTTTGCCATTGTGGGGTAAATATTGGAGGAGTAGTTGATTGCAAGGAAGTTGCTGAATTTGCCAAGACATTAAAAAATGTCGTTGTTGCGAGAGATTATAAGTATATGTGTGCAGATCCTGGGCAAGAGATGATTAAAAGAGACATTAAAGAATACAATCTAAACAGAGTTGTTGTCGCAGCTTGCTCTCCAAGGTTGCACGAACCAACATTTAGAAGATGTGTTGCTGAAGCTGGTCTCAACCCATTTTTATTTGAGTTTGCAAATATAAGGGAACATTGTTCATGGGTTCATATGCATGAAAAAGAGAAAGCTACTGAAAAAGCAAAAGATTTAGTTAGAATGGCTGTTGCAAAAGCAAGGCTGTTAGAGCCATTAGAATTTATTAAAGTTGGAGTTACAAAGAGAGCATTGGTTATTGGAGGAGGGGTAGCAGGAATTCAAGCGGCATTGGATTTGGGAGATATGGGATTTGAAACAATATTGGTTGAGAAATCTCCTTCTGTTGGAGGTAGAATGGCTCAACTAGATAAAACTTTCCCAACAAATGATTGCTCTATCTGTATCTTAGCTCCAAAGATGGTTGATGTTGCAAAACATCCTAACATAAAACTTTATGCATACTCAGAGGTTGTAGATGTTCAAGGATACATAGGGAATTTTAAAGTTACGATTATGAAAAAGCCAAGATACATTGATGAGACAAAATGCACGGGTTGTGGACAGTGTGCAGAAGTTTGCCCAATAGAAGTGCCGAATGAATTTGATATGGGCTTAGGGATGAGAAAAGCTATCTACAAGCCATTTCCACAGGCAGTTCCATCAAAATACACAATTGACAAAGAGCACTGTATAGAATGTGGATTATGTGCTAAAGTTTGCGGTCCTAAAGCTATAAACTTTAATCAAAAACCAGAGTACATTGAGGTTGAAGTAGGTACAATAATTTGTGCTATTGGTTATGATGTATTTGACCCAACAGTTAGGGAAGAGTATGGATATGGAATTTACGATAATGTTATAACAGCTCTTGAATTAGAAAGGATGATTAATGCTTCTGGTCCAACAGGAGGAAAGGTTATTAGGTTAAGTGATGGCAAAAAGCCAAAAAGAATTGCATTCATTCAATGTGTTGGTTCAAGAGATGCAAAAGTTGGAAACAAATACTGCTCCAATGTCTGCTGTATGTATGCAATGAAAAACTCTCAATTAATCAAAGAAAAATCTCCAGATACTGAGATAGATATTTACTATATGGATATTAGGGCATTTAGCAAAGGATATGAAGAGTTTTACGAAAGGAGTGCAAAGCAATATGGCATTAACTTCATAAGAGGAAGACCTGCTCAAATCTTAGAGGACCCAAAAACTAAAAATCTCATTATTAGAGCAGAAGATACTTTATTAGGAGAAATTATTGAGAAGGAGTATGATTTGGTTGTTTTATCTGTAGGAATGGTTCCAACAAAATCAGCAGATGAAATCCAAAGAATATTAGGAATTTCAAGAACTCCGGATAATTTCTTCATGGAGGCACACCCAAAATTGAGACCAGTTGATACAGCAACAGATGGAGTTTATTTAGCAGGAGCTTGTCAAGGGCCAAAGGATATTCCAGCATCAGTTGCACAAGGTTCTGCAGCAGCTGCAAGGGCAGCAATTCCATTAGCTAAGGGGGAGGTTGAAGTAGAACCTATAGTTGCAACAGTAAATGAAGAAATCTGTGGGGGCTGTGGAGTTTGTGTAAAACAATGCCCTTATGGAGCTCCAAGGTTGGTTGAGAAAGATGGCAGAGTAGTTTGTGAGGTTATTGCTGCGTTATGCAAAGGATGTGGAACTTGCGTTGCAGGATGTCCAAGTGGAGCTTTAGAGCAGAATCACTTCAAAACAATTCAACTGTATAAACAAATTGAAGGAGCTTTCAAAGACCCTGCTTAAATTTTTAAATCTTTTTTAAGGGTGATAAAGATGAGAGAGATAAAAAATGTTGTCTGTCCATTCTGTGGAACATTATGTGATGATATTGTAGTTATAGTGGATGATGATGGGCATATTATAGGAACAAGAAATGCTTGTAGAATTGGACATGCTAAGTTCATGCATTTTGAAGGGGCAATTAGATGGAGAGAGCCATTAATGAGAGAAAACAAGAAAGATAACTTCAAAAAAGTTGATATTGACACAGCAATTGAAGAGACAGCAAGAATATTGGCTGAATCAAATTTACCTGTAATTTATGGATTCTCTGCTACTGAATGCCATGCACATGTATATGGTATAGAATTGGCAGAATTGATTAGAGGAGTTGTTAGTAATACAGCAGAAGTTTGCCACGGTCCAAGTGTTTGGGCATTGCAAGATGTAGGATACCCAGTTTGTACATTAGGAGAGGTTAAAAATAGAGCTGATGTAATTATCTTTTGGGGTAGCAATCCAATGCACGCCCACCCAAGACATATGAGTAGATATTCAGTATTTGCAAGAGGATTTTTCAGAGAAAGAGGAAGAGAAGATAGAACAGTTATTGTTGTAGACCCAAGAGAGACAGATACTGCAAAATTAGCAGATATACACTTGCAAGTTGAACAGCATAAGGATTATGAATTAGTTAGTGCAATGAGAGCAGTGTTAAAAGGATTTGAATTGCAAGTAGATAGAGTCGCTGGAGTTCCAGCAGATTTAATCTATGAAGCAATGGAAATTTGTAAAAAAGCTCAGTTTGGATGTTTATTCTTTGGTATGGGAGTTACTCAATCAAGAGGTAAGCATAGGAATATAGATAATGCTATACAATTAATCATTGATTTAAATGCTTATACAAAATTTGAACTAATGCCAATGAGAGGACACTACAACGTAAATGGATTTAATCAAGTATGTACATGGGTTACTGGTTTTCCATTATGTGTAGATTTTTCAAGAGGCTATCCGAGATTCAATCCAGGAGATACGAGTATAACAGATTTATTAATTAGAAAAGAGGCAGATGCTATGCTCAACATTGCCTCAGACCCTGGAGCACACTTTCCACAAAAAGCAGTTGAAAGAATGGCAGAAATCCCATTAATTTGCATAGACCCTCATAACACACCTACATCAGAGTTGGCTAACATCATTATCCCACCAGCAATTGCAGGAGTAGAATGCGAAGGAACTGCCTATAGAATGGATGGAGTTCCAATTCAGTTAAAGAAGGTTATAGACCCTCCAGATGGAGTTTTACCAGATAGAGAGATATTAAAGATGCTCATTAAGAAAGTTAAGGAGTTTTTGTAGATTAATAATGCCCAATTATAATTTTTTGTCAGTTGAGTAATACTTTTTAAAATTTTGTATTATTTTAGTAATAATAATTTGAATTAAGTAGTAAATTTTATATACAAAAATGGGAGGTGATATTAATGTATGAGTAATACGGTGATTATAATGAATATGAAAATAAGCATAGAAAAGCTAAGATTAGTAAGACCAAAAGAAAATCCAAAAAATCAGAGGTTGGAGTTAGATATGGATTGGAACATTGAATACAAGAAAATTAGTGACAACTCATATGGTTATGTATACAATTTAAAAATAGATGAACTTTCAATATCGTTTATTGTTGAGGGAGTTGTAGAGTTCGATGAAAATATTGACTGTATTTCAAAGGACATCTCACAATCAATATTGGATAGATTGCTTCAAATTTTAGTAGGCATGATAAATCTCACAAAGGAAATGCATGTTGAAATCAAGACAATTCCAGTTGTTGAGATCTCAGCTCAAAAGGTTGCCTCATGAATAATAATAAGGTGATAACATGAAGGTTGTTCATACAATTTGCCCAACTTGTAGTGTTGGGTGTGGAATTGATTTGATCGTCAAAGATAACAAAGTTGTTGGTACTTATCCATACAAGAGACATCCAATAAGTGAAGGAAAAAACTGTCTAAATGGAAAAAATAGCTACAAAATAATCTACCATGAGAAAAGATTAAAAAAGCCATTAATTAAAAAGAATGGAAAGTTTGTTGAAGTCAGTTGGGATGAAGCTTTAAGCTTTATTGCAGAGAAATTAAAGAGCTATGATGCTGATGACATAACATTTATTGCCTCTGGAAAATGTACAAATGAAGACAACTATGCATTAAAAAAGTTGGCTGATAATTTAAAAGCTAAAATTGGGCATTGTATCTGCAATTCTCCTAAAGCCAATTATGCTGAAATTTCTACAACAATTGATGACATTGAGAACGCAAAAAACATCATAATTATTGGTGATGTTTTTGGGCAACATGCATTAATTGGAAGAAAGGTTGTTAGGGCAAAGGATAAAGGGGCTAAGGTAACAATTTTCAATATAGAGGAGAAAGATATCCTAAAATTAAATGCCGACAAGTTCGTAAAGGTTGATAGCTATGAGGATATTGATTTAGGTAATGTTGATGAAAACACTATTATTATAATCAATGCACCAATAGATGTTGATAAAATGCCTAAAATTGCTAAAGTTTTGCCAGTTGCTAAGCACTGCAATACTGTAGGGGCAACACTTATTGGCATTCCTCCTTTAAATAAAGATGAATATTTTGAGTTATTGAAAAACTCAAAGTTCTTATACATAATGGGGGAAAATCCAGCTTTAATCGATAAAGATGCACTAAAAAATACTGAATTTTTAGTTGTCCAAGATATTATAATGAGTGAAACAGCTGAATTAGCTGATGTAGTTCTACCCTCAACTTGTTGGGCTGAGAAAGAGGGAACCTTTACAAACACTGATAAAAGAATTCAAAAAATAAACAAAGCTGTAAACCCTCCTGGAGAAGCTATGGATGATTATCTTATAATAAAAAGCTTAGCTGAAAAGCTTGGAATTGATTTAGGGTTCAATTCATTAGAAGACATTCAAAAAGAAATAACTAAGGTGGTATTATGAAATATGCATTAATCCAAGCTACAGATAATGAAATTTTAAAGAGAGCAGAATGTGGAGGGGCAGTAACAGCCCTATTTAAATATTTATTAGATAACAAGCTTGTTGATGGAGTTTTAGCTTTAAAGAGAGGAGAAGATATTTATGATGGAATTCCAGCATTTATAACGAATTCTGATGAATTGATAGAAACTGCTGGCTCTTTGCACTGTGCACCAACAAATTTTGGAAAGATAATTAGCAAATATTTGAGTAATAAAAAAATTGCTGTCTCTACTAAACCATGTGATGCGATGGCGATTAGAGAGTTGGCAAAGTTAAACCAGGTAAATTTAGATAACATCTATATGATTGGTTTGAATTGTGGAGGGACAATAAGTCCAATAACTGCTATGAAAATGATTGAGCTATTTTATGAAGTTAATCCATTAGATGTTGTTAAGGAAGAAATAGATAAGGGGAAGTTTATTATTGAATTAAAAAATGGAGAACATAAAGCTATCAAAATAGATGAGTTAGAAGAAAAAGGTTTTGGTAGAAGGAAGAACTGCCAAAGATGTGAAGTTATGGTTCCAAGAATGGCTGATTTAGCTTGTGGAAATTGGGGAGCTGAAAAGGGCTGGACGTTTGTTGAAATCTGTTCAGAAAAAGGAAAAAAATTAGTTGAGGATGCTGAAAAAGAAGGCTATATCAAAATTAAAGAACCTTCAGAAAAGGCAATTCAAATTAGAGAGAAAATAGAGAATGTCATGATAAAGTTGGCTAAAAAATTCCAAAAAATACATTTGGAAGATGAATATCCAAATCTTAAAGAGTGGCAGAAATATTGGAATAGGTGTATAAAGTGTTATGGTTGTAGAGACAACTGCCCACTCTGCTTCTGTGTTGAATGTAGATTAGAGAAAGATTATATTGATGAAAAAGGAAAAATCCCGCCAAATCCTTTAATGTTCCAGGGGATTAGATTGAGCCATATATCTCAAAGCTGTATAAATTGTGGGCAATGCGAAGATGTCTGCCCAATGGATATCCCTTTAGCTTATATATTCCACAGAATGCAGTTGAAGATTAGAGATACCTTTGGTTATGTTCCAGGTGTTGATGATAGCTTGCCACCGTTATTCTTAAGTGAAAAATAATAATATTAAATTTACACTAATATGGCTCCAACGCAGCAAACAATTTGCGGTTCTTCTGGAATTAAAAGCTTTTTATTTAACTTTTTTTCAAACATATCAACGAAAACTTTATTTTTAGCGACTCCACCACTAAATACTATATTATGTATTTTAAGCTTGTTTATCATTGGAATAACTCTATTTATTATACTATCATAAACTCCCATTAAAATCTCTTCTTTTGGAATTTTTTTAGACAGTAAGCTTATTATTTCACTTTCAGCAAAAACTGCACACATTGATGATATTTTAGCAACATTATCTGATTTATATTTATTTACTTCATTTTTATTAATTTTTAAAATATCTAAAGATTTTTCTAAGAATTTTCCAGTTCCAGCGGCACATTTATCTGATAGGATAAAATCAATAACTTTTCCATCTTTATTAATTTTTAAAACCTTTGTATCCTGTCCTCCAATATCTACAACTCCATCCGCATCATTAAAGAAATAATTAGCTCCTTTTCCTAAAGCAATAACTTCTGGAACTACTTTATCTGCAAAACTAATCTTATGCCTTCCATATCCAGTTGCTATAATTTTATCTATTGAATATTTCTGCTCAATTTCTTTAACCATTTTTAATAAAATATCTTCTTCAATAACAACTCCAATATCCTCTATTTTATACCAAACTATTCTCTCATCTTCTATTAAAACCATTTTTGTTGTTGTAGAGCCAACATCTATTCCCAAAATCATTCTATCATCTTCTTTAAATTTTTTATAAATTCTTCATAATCTTCTTCATTTTTTGGATATGCAATTATCTCAACATCAATGTCTAATATCTCAATCTCTTTTAAAAGTTCTTCCATTAAGATTCCTCTATTTTTAAAAATATCACATGTTGGAGAGTTTTCTATTCCAATTAAAATAAATTTGAAGTCATCTTTTGTATATTCTTGCAGATATTTAATTATCGGCTTTAAAAGTTCTCTGCATAGTTTTCTATATTCTTTTGTGTCATATTCCTCTTTTGTTTTTCCTTCTCTATTAATTCCTAAATATAGCAACTCTGGACATGGTAATTGGATTATAGCATAATTATTCTTTAAAAGAATTTCAACAACCTCATTAAAAGCCCCTTCAGCTCTCTCTAAACCATTAACAACACTATTTTGATTTAATATGCAGTGAGAAACAATAGCTATCTTTTTTCCTTTCATACTCTCACAAAAGAAAAAAAGAGATTTAAATTTTTAAATTAATATTGCTTTTACTAATGGAGCTACAAACTTATGGAATATAACTGCTCCAACGGCTAATCCAAACACGTAGGCAATAGCTGTTTTATTCCCTTCAGCAGCCATAACGTAGTTTCTTAATGGGCAACCTCCTTGAATAACTGAGAAAAATCCTACTCCAAATCCACCAATAATAGCCACTATTAAATGCCCCATTAAAGTTCCACTTGCGCCCAATGGGTCTCCTGGTATTGGGGATAATCCTTTATCAACAAACCATGGAAATGCTGAAATTAATCCAGCAGCACTAAATATAATATATCCAATTAATGCTCCAGCAAAGAACCCAAATAAACCTTTGATTAACCATGTATCTTTTATTAAATAGAAATCTCTCATTCCTCCAACAAAACACATTCTTGCTCTCTGGAATAAATAACCTAAAATTATTCCAAATACAAATGTTCCAATTACGTGAAGATATTCCATAAAACCACCCTAAACATTTTTAGAGGTTTCTTTTTAAGTAAACCTCACTAGCTACAACTACCCCAGCAAACATAGCTATTAAACTAATCAACGCTATAATATCTCCATAAGCTGTTCTTAAAGTCTCTCTAACAGGACAACCTCCCATTAATAGGGCAAAATTAATAACCAAAATTCCTAAAATAAAACCAATAGCTGGGTTGTGGGTTTGTTTTATTTTAAACTCTTTATGAACAAATGCGGCTATTAAAGCCCCAATAAAGATACCTACAACAGTTAAAACAGGAAAAACTTTTGATACAGGAGCTAAACCTAATGAAGTTCCAAATAAGTGATTGACAATCCAATTTACTAAATCTCTTGTGTGACATGCTATACAGATACCATAAGCTGGAGGTGGAAACACTTTAAACAATGCTTGCAACATTGCTGCTGTAAAACCTCCTATCAACCCTGCTGTTAATGGGGAAATTCTCATTTCCTCACCATCTTTAGGTTTTTTAATATGGTATTTAGAAGATGCTATGGTTTATTTAAAATTTCTAATTATAAAAAATTTTTTGTAAAAAAATCTAATGGATATTTGGTTATTAGAAAAATTAATTGGGATGTTTAAAAATAAATTTTAAAACTAAATTCTTAACATTATAGAATAAAAAAGAGATACCAAATAACCATTACAATTAAAAAAGATACCTCATAAACAATTAAATGCAAAGTAGCTAACTTTGCCCCAATTTTTCCAAATATTGAGAGCTGTATTGGTAAATACTTTCTCAAATAAAGTACTATCCTATTCAAAAATTCCGCAAGAAATAATGAAAAGAGAACTTCATTTGGGGATAATATATTTTCATCTAAAAGTCCAGATGCAATACCTATAGCCCCTGAAATTGTAGCTAACCCTGTAAGCACTATTACTAAAATAGTAGGGGATAAATTTAAGGCATTTAATAAAGAACCTGCAAAATTTTCAACAACATCCAATAGACCATGCTCTATCAGATAGGTTATTATCAAAACTGATGGGACAAACGAAGTTAAAACTCTAAAATACTGCTTAAATGTATCTCTTATAGCTCCATATAAACCTTCTGATTTTGATTTAAATTCAATATCAATATCATATTTCCTTTTTTTAAGCATTAAAACACTTATAATCAAATAATTGCATGTTACTAAAAATTTTATTAGCACATAGCTGCCTCCAACATACCAACCCAAACTTGTAGCCATTGGTATGGCATAAAATAAAATTATGTGGATTCCAAATACAAACATCCCTAAAAAGTAGATTGGCAAAAGATTTTCTTCTGAAATTGCTCCCTTATTTAATAAATTTTTTAATAAAAAACTACCTGATGTTGAGCTAACAAAAAAGACAGCAATTATTGGGAAGTATTTATTTTTTATATATTTTTGAAGTTTGTATAAAATATTTAGATGGCACATAAGATTTGCTAAAAGAATTCCAAAAAACATTATTGGTAGTATCTTTATAAATATCTGCAATGCCATTTGAAACTGTCCATCAATAAGCATATGGATTAATGGATTTTCATTACCAAAAGGTTTATATATATCCATATATAAGAAATAGAAGTTATAACTGCCCCAGATGCGGGAGAAAATGAAGTCCCAAGAGGGGCAGTTATTATCGAATTTAAGTAATGGGAGGAGTTGGGGTCCCCTCGACAGGGGCAGAGACTGATGAAGAGCCTCCCAATGAACCCAGAGGGAGGCGATGTTGATGACGCCCAAGTCCAATATAGATGTTAAGCTATACATGTTGGACAGACCCCATCATCATGTTCTCAAACTATAAATTACATTTTATATTTCTTTCATTTTTTCTTTTGCTTTCTTTTTAAGATAATAATTCCCTAAAAATCCTGAAACTATTGGAAGAGGTGTAAACATATAGATAAATCCTCCAAAAACTCCTAAAATCTTTTTATGAAATTTTATTGAATCTATAGTGTCATCATCTATCTTAAATATTAAAGATTTTATTAACATTTTCTCTGACTCATAAACAATATCATAACTCCATAATATGGCTTGATATAAAGGAGTAGGTTTTCCTCCAAAAGTTGTTCTTTTTTTAATTATTGCTTTATATAAATCATCAGCTGAATTACCTTCAAATAGGGTGTATGCATTACCAACCATTTTTGATATATGGGCATCACTACTACCAATAAATGCAAATGGCTTTTTGTAATAATTTTTTATAACCTTATTTAAAGCTATATTATTTACAATTCCATCTCTATGATAGGCATTAAAAACCTCAACTCCATCTAAATCTAAATCAAATATTCTATCCCCAAGGGCTTTACATATTGGGCTATATGGATGTGGGGCTATAGCTAAACCTCCTTGTTCTTTAATTCTTTCTATTGTCTCCTCAGGAGTTAAATATTTTGGTATATCCTCATTTAAAAATAATCCTATAATTTCCCCCTCAGTAGTCATAATTTCGCTTCCTACAATAACCTCTACTCCAAACTCTTTCTCTAATTTTTTTGTTTCCACTCCTCCCCTAATTGTATTGTGGTCTGTTATTGCTATAATTTCAATACCTCTTTTCTTAGCAACTTTTAATATATTTCTCGGCTCTTCAACAGAGTCGGGAAATTTAAGTTTCCAAAATCTACAAATTCCTGAATATTTTGTGTGTATATGCAAATCCGCCTTCATAATCCCTCCTATTTAAAGATTTTTAAGACATTAGGGATTTTCTCAATTAAATCAAGGGGAGTATAGTAATAACCTTTCTCTTTCAATAACAAATCTCCAGCATAGCCATTAATAAAAGCCCCACAGCATGCTGAAATAAATGGTTCATTAACAGCAAACAACGCTCCAATTAAACCAGCTAAGACATCTCCAGTTCCCCCCTTTGTTAAACCAGCATTTCCAGTTTTATTTATTTTTAAATTATCGGCGTTAAATATTATATCATATCTTCCCTTTAACACAATTGTTGATTTTATTTCTTCAATATTATCTAAGTCAATATTCATGTATTCAAACTCTTTTTTATGTGGAGTGAAGATATAATTCTCCTTAAATACAAAGTTGCTGTAATCAATAACTTTAATTGCGTCAGCATCAATTACAACCTTTTTATCATATTTTGATAGGAATTCATTTACAAATGCTTTAGTTCTATTGTTAGCTGATAAACCATTACCCAAAATAACAACATCATACTTTTTAGCTATATTTAAAGCATAATCAACATGTTGAGAGCTTAAATAATCTCCTTCAACTCTATATAAAATAAACTCTGGATGATTTAGCTTGTCTATAACTTTATCAACTGATAAAATTCCAACCAAATCAGCAATTTTTAATGCCGCTAAGCCAGCTAATATTGGAGCCCCAAAGAAATCTCTACTACCTCCAATAATTAAAACTTTTCCATTCTGCCCTTTATGACTATTCTTATCTCTTCTTTTTAAAGCTTTTAAATCTCCCCAGCCGACTATATACTCAGCCTCTTTTGGAATACCAATCTCTTTTACAATGGAATTATCTTTATTTATCGTCTTTCTTTTGTGGAAAGTTATGGTTAAATCACTCTCTAAGTTTCCAGTTTCAACATCTACACTAACAACGAAAATATCTTTGTTTATTTTTTTTAATTCGTTAATTTTATCAACAATTGTTTTAAACGGCTCTCTCAGCTCTCCTTTAACTCCAGTTCCAATCATCGCATCCACAATAACAGCCTTTTTATCCTTTAATCTTTCAAATATATCTTCAACTTCCTCAGCCCTTTTAATTTCTCTAATATTAATATTTCCAAACTCAGCCAAATTTTTTAGTATTTTAAAGTTTTCTCTTGCTTCATAAGTTTTTATCTCTGATTCTTTTCCTATTAATATAACTTCCCCTCTTCCCAAATGCCTTGCCACAACAAACCCATCTCCCCCGTTATTTCCAGTTCCACAGAATATAACATACTCCTCAGCGTCAATATCTTTAATTTCTTCATAAACAGCCTTTCCAGCATTTTCCATTAGCAATATTTTTGGAATTCCTAAATATTCTGCATTATCATCAATAATTGCCATTTCTTCAGGTGTTATAACTTCTTTTTTAGGAATTTTTTTCTTTAGTGTCTCAAATAGTTCCATACTTTCCCCCAACAGGAATTTATTAATAGGATGTTGTTAATAATATACTATTTTGGTATAATACATATATTAATTGTGGGGGTTTTTATGGTAAAAAAACTTAGAAAGAGAGATGTAAAAATTCCATTAACTGTTCCAGAAACCGTTAAAAAAGAGTATATTAGCAACTATTTAGAACTAACAAAAAAGACAGGAAATGTTATGTTATTTGCTGGAGACCAAAAGATGGAGCATTTAAATGATGACTTCTTTGGGGAAAATATTGCTAAAGAAGATGCAACTCCTGAGCATTTATTTAATATAGCAAGTAAGGGAAAGATTTGTGCTTTTGCCACCCAACTTGGTTTAATAGCAAGATATGGAATGGATTATAAAAAGATTCCTTATATTGTAAAGATTAATTCAAAGACACATTTAGTAAAAAGTAGAGACCCTATAAGCAGAGCGTTAGTAACGGTTAGAGATGTTGTTGAGTTTAAAGAAAACTCTGGGCTAAATATATTAGGAGTTGGCTACACTATATATCCAGGAAGTGAATATGAACATATTATGTTTGAAGAGGCATCTAAAGTTATATTAGAAGCTCATAGGCATGGATTAATTGCAATAATTTGGAGTTATCCAAGGGGTAAGAATGTTAAAGATGAAAAAGACCCTCATTTAATTGCTGGAGCTGCAGGAGTTGCAGCATGCTTAGGTGCTGATTTTGTTAAAGTTAATTATCCAAAGTGTGATAATCCAGCAGAGAGATTTAAAGAGGCAGTTTTAGCTGCAGGGAGAACAGGAGTTTTATGTGCTGGAGGAAAAAGTATAGAGCCGGAGAAATTCTTAAGGCAGATTTGGGAGCAGATAAATATTAGTGGAGCAAGGGGTAATGCAACAGGAAGAAATATCCATCAAAAACCATTAGATGATGCTATAAGGATGTGCAACGCAATATATGCAATAACTATTGAAGGAAAGAGTTTAGAAGAGGCATTAAAGATATATTATGGAGATAGAAAATAATTATTTTGGACAATCCAACTCTTCTGAAAATATTTTTATATCAATAATTGGTGTCTTATCATAAGCATCAATTTTATCAATAAAAATTTTATTTTTATTAATTTTGTGGATTTTTACTGTGTATTTTCCAATAGGATTTGGTCTATATGGAGAGCGAGTAGCAAACACTCCCTTTAATGGATTTTTTATATTCCCTTTTGGATGAACCTTTAAAATTTTTCTTTTTTCCTCATCATCACTTTTGTGAAACCAAAGGAGAATAATAATATAATCTCTTTCTTTTAAACCATCTAATCCATCTATATATTCATCAAATATCTCTAAAATAGTATAATTCTCATTCTGCTCTACAATTCCAATAGGTTTTAAGTAAAACATTATAATCTCCTCTTAAAAAATTTGCAAGTATTTTTATAAATGATATCTGCCACTTCTTCAACATCCATCTCTTTAATTTTAGCTATCTCTTCAACAACCAATTTAACATTTTTTGGTTCATTTTTAGTACCTTTAATAGGAGATAAATAAGGGCTATCAGTTTCTGTTGTTAAATAATCCAAATCTAAGCTCTCAACAAGTTTTTTGTGATGTTCTGAAAAGCAAACCAATGTTGAGATTGATATTAAATGCTCCTCCTTAATTATTTCCTTAGCTAACTCTACATCTCCACTATAGCAGTGGAACATAATATCAACTTTATCTTTAGCTATATCAAATATCTTCCTCTCAAAACCTCTTGCATGAACTACAATTGGTTTGTCAAGCTCTTCTGCTAATGATAAAAATTTTTTAAATATTTCTTCTTGCCTTTCATAGTTTTCATCTTTAATATCCATCCCAATCTCTCCAACAGCTAAAATCTCATTCTCATTATTTTTAATTAAATTATAAACCTTCTCTACAACTTTATCATCAGCTTTAACCCTTGAAGGATGATAACCTAAAGTTAAATAAATATAAATATTATATTTTTTCTTAAATTCTAAAGCTCTTAAACATCCTCCTAAGCTTGCTCCACTTGTTACTATTATAACATTCTCTTTTTTAGCTCTCTCAATTACTTCATCTCTATTTTTATTAAATGCTTTATCCTCTATATGACAGTGGGCATCAACATAAATCATAGAACCACCTAAATAATAAATTAAATAATTTTAATGAGGGATAAAATGGAAAAAGTTTATTATGCAATAAGGGAAAATTATGACTCATTAGATAATAACATTTTAGATTTAACATTTAAATCTTGCAATCTTAAAGAATTTGATAAAATATTAATAAAGCCAAATATTCTTGGACCTTATCCTCCTGAGAGAGCAGTTACAACACATCCAAAATTCTTAGAGTGGATTATAAAATATCTACAGAATAATTTTAATGGAGAAATTATTGTTGGAGAGTCATCTGGATATTCAACAAGAAAATCTTTTAGAGTTTCTGGAATTGAAGATGTTTGCATAAAATATGGTATAGAATATATTCCATTTGAGAAAGATGAGCACGTAAAAATAAAAATTCTTGATAAAGAAATCCCAATTCCAAAAACGGTTATTGAGAGTGATTTAATAATAAATATCCCAAAATTAAAAACTCACATTTTAATGAAATTTACTGGAGCTGTTAAAAATTTATACGGCTGTATTCCTGGAGGTTTAAAGCCAAAACTTCATGGACATTTTCCAAAGGAAGAAAATTTTGCAGAGTTGTTGGTAGAGCTTTATAAATTTATAACCAAGAATAGGAAAATTATAACCATAATGGATGGAATTTGGGGAATGGAAGGAAACGGACCAAGTAACGGAAAGCCAAAGCATTCAAAGATAGTTATAAGCTCTACAAATCCTGTTGCAGTTGATTTATTTGCTTCCTATTATATTGGTTATAATATGGACGACATTTTAACAAATAGATTGCTTAAAGTTGATTTCGAAGTAATAGATGCAGATAAAAATGAGAAAAAATCTCTCAATGAAATAAAACCTATCAAATTTAAAAAACCAGACACAGTTTTTTTAAATTCTATATTGCCTCCTCAAATAATTAAAATAATTTTCAATCTTATGACACCAAAACCAAAGATAAATAGAAGCAACTGCCTAAAGTGTAGAATCTGTGAAAAGGTTTGCCCAGTTAATGCAATAATTAATTTGAAAATAGATAGGAAAAAATGCATAAACTGCTATTGTTGTCATGAGATGTGTCCGTACAATGCTATTGAGTTAAAAAGATTTTTATTTTAATTTTTTAACTTAACAGTAATTTCTTCAAAATAGCCATTCTTACTGGAATTCCATAAAAACTCTGTTTAAAATACTTTGCTTGAGGTAAATCATCAACATCATAATCAATCTCATCAACTCTTGGCAAAGGATGCATGATTATAAACTTTTTTCCTTCAACATATTCTCTTTTTATTTTATAGCTACCCTTAACCTTTTCATATTCATTGGGGTCTGGGAATCTCTCTTTTTGAATTCTTGTCACATACAAAACATCTATATCCTCATTAATTTCATCTAAACTTTCTTTTTCATAGAATTTTATATTCTTAAATTTCAAATCCTCAATTATATCTCTTGGCATCTTTAATTCTTTTGGGGATACAAAATACATCTCAACATTGTCAAATAAAGAGAGAGCATAAACTAAGGAGTGGACAGTTCTTCCATATTTCAAATCTCCAACAAAAGCTATTTTTATTCCATCTATTTTTCCAATCTCTCTCATTATTGTGTATAAATCTAAAAGTGTCTGGGTTGGATGCTGATTGCTACCATCTCCAGCATTTATAATTGGAACTTCTGAATACTCACTTGCCAATCTTGCAGCTCCTTCACTTGGATGCCTCAAAACAATTATATCTGCGTAGCCGCTAATCACTCTAATTGTATCAATTAAACTCTCTCCTTTTGCAACAGAGGAGCTTTTTAAATCAGTCATTGTTATTACTTCTCCTCCTAACCTCTTCATGGCTGTTTCAAAACTCAGCCGTGTTCTTGTTGAGGGTTCATAAAAAACAGTAGCTAATATCTTCCCTTCCAACAACTTTAAAGGTTTCTTTGTATTTAAAAGCTCTTCCATCTTCTTAGCTTCTTCTAAAATCTCTAAAATCTCATTCTTCCCCATGTCTTTCATTGAAATTAGATGCCTCATAACAATCCCTAACTAAAAATATATATGACCTTAGTAGAAGTATTAATAAAGTAAGAAGTTTATAAAAATTTTGGAGGAAAGATTATGGGATTGATTCAGATAGTTGGGATTGCATTTGCATTGTTTGCATTGTCAAGGGTTATATTACAGTTAAAAAAGAGAAGTATGACACTAAATGAAGGTTTATTCTGGATTTTTGTTTGGAGTTCTGTTGTTGTATTCTTAATATTTCCAGAATTCTTTGGATATGTAGCTAATATTTTAGGGGTTGGAAGAGGAGTAGATGCTCTCATGTATATATCAATTGTACTTCTATTCTACTTAATTTATAGGTTGTATGCTAAGATTGATGCCTTAGAGAGGCAGATAACCCATATAGTTAGAGAAATTGCTATAAGGGATAGATATGAGCCAAAAAGAAGAGATTAAATTGTTGATGCTTGATGCTTTGCCTTATATGGCGAATATGGAGTTTATTAAAGGGCTTTTAGAAAGTGTTGAAAGCTTAGAAGAGCTTGAACAAAAAGTTAAAGAGCTCTTAGAAAAAGAAACCAACATAACTAAAAAAACTGATTTAAAAATATTGCTTGAAAAAATAGAAGAGAGAAAAAATAAGTAGTCATTTCTTTTTTCTATAGCCATGCTCAAACTCTTTGTTGTAGAGCTTTAAATGAAACTTTTAAAAAAAGTTTCATCAAAACGGATGCATTGCCTCGCTACGCTCGGAAATGCCTCACAATAATATTGGACATTAATTGCCCCTTTTAGGGGCAACTTAATGGACGTGGTGTATAGCAATAGAGGGTTTCCTTCTATGCTTTTAAAAAAAGTTTCATCATCAAAATTATTTTTTCTTTCTGTATCCATGCTCAAATTCTTTATCGTAAAGTTTTGAATATGCATAATGCTTAGGATTTAAAACTTCTCCAACAATTATTAAGGCAGTTTTTTTAATCCCCTCTTTTTTTACCTTTTCAGCAATATCTTTTAAAGTTCCTTTAACAATTTTCTCATCATCCCATGAGGCGTGATATACAACAGCTACAGGAGTTTCTTCTTTATAACCTCCCTCAATTAGTTCTTTAACAACTTTATCAATCATTGAAACTCCTAAAAAAATAGCCATTGTTGATTGGTGCTTAGCCAAATCTCTAAGCTTTTCTTTTTCTGGCATTGGGGTTCTTCCTTCAGGTCTTGTAATAATAACTGTCTGAGAGACTTCTGGAAGAGTTAGTTCAACCTTCAATGATGCAGTTGCTGCAAATAAAGAACTAACTCCTGGAATTATTTCAACATCTATTCCATGTTTTGCTAATTCATCAATCTGCTCCTTTATAGCTCCATAAATAGATGGGTCTCCTGTGTGCAATCTAACAACTTTTTTTCCTTGTTCAACTGCTTTAACCATTACATTAACAATTTCTTCTAAATCCATATTTGCACTGTTGTAAATTTCAGCATTTTTTTTGTTATATTCTAAAAGCTTTTCATTAACTAACGAGCCAGCATAAATAATAACATCTGCCTCTTCTATTGCCTTTTTACCTTTGATTGTTATTAACTCTGGGTCCCCTGGACCTGCTCCAACTATTATAACCTTTTTTTCCATAATTTCCCTCTATTTATCTTGCTCCTCCTCCACCGCCACCAAATCCTCCTCCAGCTCCAAAGCCACCAATAGAACTTGAAGAAGAACTTGCGACAGTAGAGCTATAAGCATTATTTATGGAAGAATACATTGAACCATATGCAATATAAACTGCTGGAGCTATATCTGCTTCAGGAATATTTATATTTAATGATTTCATAGCCTCTACAACTTTATTTCCCACGCCTAAAGCAGTTCCATATATTAACCAATCTTTCCAAATTGAAATATCTTCTGGAGAATATTTTTTAATCATCGCAAGGTCAGATAGAAATTTTTTAAATGCATCCCATTCAAGTTTTTCTTTATAGTAGTCGTTTTTCCATCTTCCAAATAGAGATTTTGGAGTTAATATCAATATTATGTTCTGTATAACTAAGATAATTGAGAGATATGGAATATCTTTAAGTGCTGGGTAGTATTTAGAGTAATTCATTGAGATACCAAATAAAATTAACGCCAATCCTATAGAGACAGCCAAAGATATCCATAATATATCTTTACCTTTTGTTTCTAAGAACATCTTTGTTAATGTTGATGAAAATGGAGGATATTTCATAACGCTATTAATCTCATTCCACAACCTTTTAATTTTATATTCATCTCTTACCTTTGAAATAGAATTTTCAAGGTCTTTTGGATTGAACTCATCATCTTTAGCATATCTAATCAAAAAGTCCATAACTTCTTTCTCATATAGGTCTAAATCATTTAATTCTTCATCTTTCTTTAAAATTTTTATTTTTATATCTCCGTTATCCCTAATTATCTTTATGTAGCCTCTATTATGTAAATCTAATAATGTAGCATAAAATCCATTTTTATCAAAATTTCCCACTTCACCATTAAATATAAGATTAACTACCCATGGCTTTCTATTTTTGTTTGGAACATAGCTTAAATACTCTGGAACAACATAAAATTTCTCCTTTCCATATTTTAAATATATATAGTAGGCTATCAAAGGAAATACTAATATTAAAAACATTAGGAAGTATTTCAATATTATTGAAAAATTGTTTATCATTTGATAGTTTCTATATGCTGAAATTGTTTTCTCTCTGACATCTGCTATATAACCATAATAGGTTACATAACCATTAACTGTATTTGGTTTTAAAAGAAATTCTAACTCTATAGGCTCATCTTTTCCACTTTTACCTTCAATAACATAACCAAAACTAGTTTTGTGTACTTTGTATGTATCTGGATAGACAAATAAATTTAAAATACTTTTATTTTTATCAATTATGTTTATTTTCACATTTTCGTAAGGTATGTGTTCATCTGCTATCAATAAATTTATGTGAGATGTTTTATTGTCTGTTTCAATTGGTGGATAAATAAAAAATTTATAATGCATATTATAATTACCTACACCGTAATGGTTTGGATTGTAAAAACCTACTTCATTCTTTATGTTGTAGTAATTTATAAGACTTAGAAGATTATATTTAACTATGGTATCCCCACCAAAAAGATATACTCTTCCTTTATAATCTACAACATAACCATACATATTTTTTGAAAATGCTGAAAGATTCAATAACTCCACATAAGGAGTTTTTAAGGTTTCATTATATGTTAGTGGGACCTTCCAATCTCTATATAGCATTTTATATTTTTTATTTGCTAAAATTTCATAGGTATATGATTCCTCTAAGGTTAAGTTTTTGTCAATATATAGATTTGCTTCATAATTTTTGACATAAACATCAGAAGAGTAACTAAATATATCTGAATTTACAAATAATATGCCTAAAACTCCAACAACAAAAATAACTATGCAAAAGATAACCATTTTCTTTTCTTCTCTCATAAAAATCCCTCAAAATTAAAAAATTTAAAAGTTAATTTTAGGTCTTTCGTAGATTTCTTCTTCAAACTGTAAGTAATCCATCTTTCTAAATCCAAATATATTTGCTACAATATTTGAAGGGAACACATCAATTTTTGTGTTAAATTCCTGAACTATATTGTTGTATGTGTATCTATGTCTTGCAATCTCATCCTCTATCTCTCTTATAGCTTTCATTAGTTCTTTAACTGTCTCAGATGTTTTTAACTCTGGATAGTTTTCAACAGCAACTAAAATATTTCCCAAAATATTTCTTGATTCTCTCTCAATATTTTGAATTTCTTCTGTTGTGTTTGCCTTTAAAACACTACTTCTTAATTCAGTTATTTTTGTTAATGTCTCCTTCTCAAAACTTGCATAGCTTTTAACCGCTTCAACAAGCTGATTAATCATATCCAATCTCTTTTTTAAAGCTACTCTTATCTGTCCTAATGTTGCTTCAGCCCCATTTTTTAATGTCTGAAATCTGTTATATATTGAGATAACATAAATTACAATACCTAAAATAATCAATGTGATGATTAAACCAACAACAATTAGTAATAATGGCATTAATCCCACCAAAAAAGATTTGAATTATTTAGATATATGTTGTTATCAGCATATATAAATTTTGTTATTATTCAAAATTATAACCGCAAACCTTACAAAAGTTTTTCAAAATTTCACTTCCGTATTCTGTATGTGCCACTTCAGGATGGAATTGAACACCATAAATTGGTTTTGTTTTATGCTTCATTGCCTCAACATTACATATATCTGAATGAGCTAAAATTTCAAAACCTTCTGGGATTTTTTTAACTTCATCCTTATGTGAAGCCCATGCATTAAACTCCTTTGGAACATTTTTGAACAAATCATTTTCCTTATCAACATAAACTTTTGTTAATGCATATTCTTCAGCTTCAGCCCTCCCAACTTCTCCACCATATGCTAATGCAATTAACTGATGCCCTAAACAAATCCCTAAAATAGGAAGTTTTGCATTTAAAGCAACATCTATACAGCTCTTTGCTTTTTCTATATCTGGACCTCCACTTAATATTATCCCTTTAACCTCTTCATTACTTTCAATTTCTTCTAATGGTGTTGTATTTGGGATAATTTTTGAGCTAACTCCAATATATTTTAAACTTCTGTGTATTCTATGAACATACTGTCCTCCATTGTCTAAAATAACAATCATCTTATCACCATAATCTATTTTGTTGTTATCTCAACGCCGTTTTCAGTTATTAATATTGTGTGCTCTGCTTGGCTAACTATACCATTTTCTCTCTCTTTCAATATTGGATACCCATATATGCAAGATGCTCTTATTAAAGAGTTTAAAGCTAACCTATCACTCTCACTTTTTAAAACCCATCTCTCAGCAAATGGTAAATAGGCATAGTTTTTTGATATAACATCTAAAAGTTTTCTTGCTTGTGGCAATCTAATAGGTCTCTTAGCTAAGAACTTATAAATATTCCCAAGATTTCCATCTTTAACCATACCAAATCCATCTGTTGCAAATGGTTCTATAGCCACTAAATCTCCAACATCAATATATTGATTTGTTCGTTCATAAACGTTTGGTATGCTTATTCCTGTATGCAACTCATATCTATACATTACATGTCCAGAGAGATTGGAAATTGGTTTATAGCCATAACTTTCAATAACCTCTTGAATAATTCTTCCCATCTCTCCAATGTTCATTGGTGGATTTATCTCTTTAATAACTGTGTTTAATGCATCTTCAGAAGCTTTTACCAAATCTTTATAAGAGTTTGATAAATCTACTGTTATTGCTGTATCTGCAATATATCCATCTACATGAACTCCTAAATCCAATTTAACAACATCTTCCTCTTTAAACTCTAAGTTATCATTCAATTTTGGTGTATAATGGGCAGCTATCTCATTAATTGATATGTTGCATGGAAAAGCAGGTTCTCCTCCTAACTCTCTAATTCTATTTTCAACAAATTCAGCAACTTCTAATAACTTAACTCCTGGTTTTATTAGTTTTGTTGCTTCTTCTCTAACCTTAGAAGCTATTTTTCCCGCCTCTATAATTTTTTCATAGCCTTCAATCTCCATACTTTCATCTCCCAAACCATAGGTCTCTGCCTCTTATTCTATAGAGTGTTCTGCTTTCTTTATTGATATTCTCTCTATTTTTTATTATTTCGATAATTATTTTATTATAACAATTGTTAAAATATCCTCGTCCTCTAATTTATGGTCTAATCCAACTCTCTGCCCAGGATGTTTTGCAGACTTTCCCCATACTTGAGCATATCTAAAATTCCTAACAAAATCTTTATGCAACTTCTCACAAACATCCTTTACAGTAGCCCCCTTTCTCATAATCAGTGGTTCATCGAAATCTGGCTTTTTTCCTTGTGGTTTTAAATAAATCTTTATAAATCCTAACTTTTCATAGATTTTATCTTTCAATAAATCTAAATTAATATTTTTATTTCCTGAAACTAAAACATACTCTTTACCAAATTCCTCTAATTTTTGTTTTATATATTTTAGATATTCCTCATCTGCTAAGTCTATCTTATTTACAACTACTAAAGACGGGATATAAACTCTATTCCCTGCTACAACATCAATAAATTGTTCTAATGTTATATCCTCCCTTATAACAACATCTGCATTATGTATTCTATATTCATTTAAGATTGCTTCAATCGTATCTTCGTCTATATGTGTTAATGGAACGGTTGAGCTAACATCAATCCCTCCTCTATCTTTAACTTTAATTTTAACATCTGGCGGTCTTTGGTCTAATCTAATTCCTACATTGTAAAGCTCTTTTTCAATAACTGGAAGATGTTCTAAGGTGTAAATATCAACCGTCAATAGAATTAAATCAGCACTTCTTACTGCAGATAAAACCTCAGTCCCTCTACCTTTTCCTGATGAGGCTCCAACAATAATTCCCGGCGCATCTAAAAGCTGAATTTTAGCTCCCTTATGTTCTAAAACTCCTGGAACAATTGTTAGTGTTGTGAATGCATAAGCTCCGACTTCTGATTTAGCATTTGTTAATTTATTTAGCAAGGTTGATTTTCCAACAGATGGAAATCCTACAAAAGCTGCAGTAGCATCTCCACTCTTCTTTACAGCATATCCCTTACCTCCTCCACCTCCCCCTCTACTTTGTGCTTGCTCTCTCAATTTAGCCAACTTAGCTTTCAACCTACCAATGTGTTTCTGTGTAGCTTTGTTATAGGGTGTTTTTTTTAATTCCTCTTCTATTCTTCTAATTTCCTCTTCAATTCCCATAATTTCACCTTAATTATGAAAATAATTCGTTATTAATTATAAATTTAAAATAAAATTTAAATATTATTGCAATTGATATCATTAATTAGAATTACAATATAAGCTTCTAAGGATTTATAATATTAATCTAAAAAAGATATAAATATTTTTTAAAGTTAAAAAAGAAAAAATAAAACACTTCAATTTAAATTTTAAAAGAGAAATTTATAATTCGTCAACTAACTTGATAATTTCCTTAACTCTATCATCAACTATGTAGTAAAAGTTCCATGTTCCTTCTTTTCTTGCTTTAACAATTCCAGCTTTCTTTAAAATGTTTAAATGGTGTGAGATTGTTGGTTGTGGCTTTTTTAATTCATCTATTATCTTACAAACACACATGCTTCCATTCTCAGCTAATAGCTTTAAAATCATTAATCTTGTTGGGTCTCCAAATGCCTTAAATATCTCTGCTGCTTTTTCGTATTTCTCCATGATATCCCTCACCTGCATATTTTTATATTTTTATTTATATATCACAAAATATTTATAGATACAGCGGAATTTATATTCCTTCATATTGATGTTTAAATTGTAACCAACTTTACTATAATACACTACTAGTATTTAAATATTTTGGTTTTGTTTATTTTATCTTAGAAATGTCAATCACAACCTTAATGGTCTTTGGATTATCAACACCTTTTAATGACTCAACCATTGCTTTAATTGTGTTACCAACAATCTTAGATACAAAAGGAACAGCCGGGATTATTTTACCATCAACAATTATTTTTATACCTTTCGCTAATACACAATCATCCCACTTAGCCTCTCCCTTAACAACTGCCTTAACAAATGTTTTACAATTATACCCGCAGTGTTTACAGTTTAAGTTCATTGTGGGGATTGTAGCTTTTTCATAAATAATCTTTAAAACATCATCAATGTTGTAGTTGTAATCTTCAATTACCATTGCTGTATGTTCATCAATTAGCTCACTACCCTCTTTATCTTTAAGCATAACTATCTTAGGAATATTTAATCTTTTTAAAGCTTCTTTAAAACCTTCTATGATAACAAAATCTATATCATAATCTGATAACTCTGCTAAAATATTCTCTAAATCCATCTTACCTGTAAAAAATACTGTTTTGCTGTCAGTTGATAAAACAGTTACTTTAGCCCCTGCATTTGATAGTCTGTAAGTGTCAGTTTTTTCTCTATCTACTTCTATATCTTCTCCTGCATGTTTAATAACAGCTATTTTTTTATCAGATTGTTTTAAAATTTCTTCAATTAGTGTAGTTTTACCAGAATCCTTATAGCCTATAACTCCTATAACTCTCATAATTACCACCATTGATATCAAAAACTGTTAAAGCAAATTTAACATATTTAAATTTTATGCTAAAATAATTTATATTGCTATTATAGGAATTTCGCACTTATATATTTGTTAAGATATTTAGATTTTCAAAGGCATCAACTTTCCTCATGGATTTTTATTCCTTTAGAAGTCCTAGACGATGTCAAGATAAGGAGAGAAAGAAGTTATAGAAAGAGGAGAAAGATACGAGCCAGCTAATGACGGTTGAGAATTTAGTATTACTTGGGAATCGATTATAGAAAGATTTAGTTCTTCGTTTGAGTAGGGAAAAGAAACTTTCGACACAATTTCTTAAACCGAATCGAACTCTTTCGAATTTTAGTCCTAATCTTTGCAGTGCCCACGGATACCATTTGCCACCATCGACTAAAATCTTTGGTTTATTCGAGCAAAATTTTAATATATTTTTTACGAATAAGATTGTATCGAGGTAGCATCTTGTTTTAGAGACATAGATACCTAAACATTCTTTAGAACCCACATCGATAGCAGACCATACATAAATAGTTTCATTTCCAATCTTTAGTTTAGTTTCATCGATTGCTATTAGGTTTCTTGTCTTTCTTTCAGGCTCGTTTAAAATCTCCTTAATCTTGTGATAATATGTTCTAACCGATTCATGACTTATACTTTCAAATTGAGAAAGAAACAAACTAACCTTTCTTAACGATAATCCTAAATAATACAAAATTCCAGCTAAAATTTTAATCTCTATCGACTTCTTATTCCTTTTAACTATCTTCTTAATCCCTTCCTTTAACATTTCTATCGTAAGTTTCATATCTTCCTTTATTTACACATATTTATTTAATCTTTATCTTGACAGTCTCGAAGTCCTATAAACTAAACTTTATAAATGAGGTGAGGTAATGCAGTTTGTTCATATAGCTGATAATCACTTAGGTTATAGACAGTATAATTTAGATGAAAGAGAGGAAGACATATACAACTCATTTATTTCATGTATAAAAGAAATTTTAGAAATAAAGCCAGACGTTGTTTTGCATAGTGGGGATTTATTTAATGATTTAAGGCCTCCAATAAAGGCTTTAAGAATAGCCATGCAGGCATTTAAAAAATTGCATGAGAAAAATATAAAAGTTTATATTATTGGGGGAAACCATGAAATGCCTAAAAGATTGGGAAGAGAATCACCATTAGCTTTATTAAAGGACTATGTTAAAATATTAAATGGTTATGATGTCATAAATGTAAATGGAGAGGAGATATTTATCTGTGGAACATACTATCACAGAAAGAGCAAAAGAGAGGAATTAGTAGAGAAATTAAAAAAATTTGAAGTTGAATCTAACAAATATAAAAAGAAAATATTGATGCTTCATCAGGGAATTAATCCATATATTCCATTTGATTATGAGTTAGAGCATTTTGATTTACCAAAATTTTCTTACTATGCGTTTGGGCATATACATAATAGGATTTTAGAGAGATTTAATGATGGAATTTTATCTTATGGTGGTTCAACAGAAATTATTTATAGAAATGAGTATGAAGATTACAAAAAGAATGGAAAAGGTTTTTATTTAGTTGATTTTAGTAAAAATTCTTTAGACATTAATGATATTGAAAAAATTAATATTGAGTGTAGAGAATTTATAGAAGTGAATATTAGAGACCAAAAAACTCTTAGTGATGCTATAGAAAAGATAAACAAATGCAAAAATAAACCAATTGTTTTTGGAAAGATTAAAAGAGAATTTAAACCATGGTTTGAGACTTTAAAAGAAAAAATTTTAGTTAATAAAGTTGTTGTAGTGGATGATGAACTAATTGATATTTCAGAAGATATTGACATTGAATCCATAAATATTAAAGAACTTTTGTTGGATTATGCTAAAAAACAAAATCTTGATGGAGATTTGGTTTTAAATTTGTATAAATCTCTTGTTAATAATGAAGATTGGAAAGAACTATTAGATAACTATTACAAAAAATTTTTTAATGCAAATAAACTCTAAATTTAGGGGATGTTTATGATAATAAATAGTATAAAAATGAACAACTTTAAAAGCCATGTTAATACAAAAATAGACTTTAATGAAGGAATTATTGCTATTATTGGAGAAAACGGTAGTGGAAAGTCATCAATATTTGAGGCTATGTTTTTTGCTTTATTTGGGGCTGATGCTTTAAAGAAAATGGGATTAAGTTATGATGCAGTTATAACTAAAAATAGAAAAGCAATGACAGTAGAACTTGATTTTAAAGTTAATGGAAATAACTATAAAATTATTAGAGAATACAACGGAAGAAGTTCAGCTAAATTATATAAAAACGGAACTTTATATGCAAGAACAGTTAGTGAGGTTAATAAAGCAATTTCTGATATTTTGGGAATAGATAAGGACATATTTTTAAATTCCATATATATTAAGCAGGGAGAAATAGCGAATCTTTTAAATTTACAGCCATCTGAAAGAAAAGAAGTTATTGGAAAGCTTTTGGGAATTGATGATTTAGAAAAATGCTACCAAAAAATGAAAGATGTTATTAGTGAGTATGAAAAACAGTTAAGAGAAATTGAAGGTAATCTAAATCAGAAAAAAAATTATGAGAATGAATTAAAAAATAAAGAAAATGAGTTATCTGAAAAAGAAAAAGAGCTTGAAATAATCAAAAGTAGGATAGATAAAAGTAGGGATGAATTTGAAACTGCTAAAAAGAATTTTGAAGATTGGAAAAATAAAAAATCCTTGTATGAAAAATTAATAACTAAACTTGAAGAAAGAAACAAAGCTTTAGAACTCGCCACTAATGAACTTGAAAACTTAAAATATGATTTAAATGAAGTTTTAAAAGTAAAAGATATCTTAAAAGCGTATAAAAATGAATATGAAGAATATAAATCCTTAATTGATGAAATTAGAATAATTGAGAGAAGATTAAGAGATTTACAACCAACTTATGAAGAATACTTAAAGTTGTCTAAGAGATTAGAAACTATTGAAGAGGATATTAAAAATTTAAAAGAATATATTAATAAAAGTAAATATAAAGATAAGATTGATAAATTAGATGAGATTTTAGAGAATATTAAAGGAAATATTGAGAAAATTGAGAATATTATGGAACTACTTGGAGAGCTTGAAAATCTACATGAAAAGCTTGATGAGATTGAGAAATATAAAAAAGTTGCTAATGAATATAAAGAATACTATGAGAAATACTTAGAATTGGAGAAGAAAATAGACGAATATAGCAAATTAAACTTAGAATGCACTAAATTAATGCAAAATAAAAAATCATTAGAAGATAATATAAAAAATATTTCCTATGAAATTGAAAAAATTGAGATTGAGTTAAATGCTATGAATATTGAAGAAATCAAAAAATCATTAGAAGATATTGAGAAAAAGAAAGATGAACTTGTTCAATTACAAAAACAAAAAGAAGAGTTGAAACAAAAAATTGGTGAAATTAATAATGAAATTAAAAATATAAATAAAGTTTTAGAAGAGCTTAAAGATGTTGAAGGAAAATGTCCATTGTGTAAAACACCAATAGACGAGAATAAAAAGCAGGATTTAATATATTCCCATAAAGCTCAATTAAATAATAAATACAATGAATTAGAAGAAATAAAAAGAAAAATTATTGAAATTGAGAATGAAATAAACAAAATAAATAATGAAATTGGTAAAGAGAAAAAGCTTAGAGAGCTTGAAACTAAATACTATGAAAGACAAAAGAATTTGGAAAGTTTAAAGTTAAAATTGGATGAGCTTGAAAAAGAGCTAAAAGATGTTGAAAATCAGCTGTCCATCTATGTTATCAATGGAAAATCAATAAATGAATTGTTAGAGGAAGCTAAATCCAAATTAAATGAAATTAAAGATAAATATAACGAGTATGTGTCTGCAATGAAATATTTGAATAGTGTTAATGAAGAAAATCTTAAAGAGAGAATTGAAAACATTAAAGAGATAGTTAAAGGATGGAATAAAGAAAAATGCAGAGAAGAACTAAAAAAACTAAGAGAAAAAGAAAAAGAAGTGTCTTATTTAAAAGATAAAATTATAGAGCTTAAAAAGAAAGAAAATGAATTCAAAGAAATTGAAAATAAAATGTTATTAAAGTTAGGAATGTATAAGGAATATTTATCACTAAATGAAAAATTAGAGAGCTATAAAAAGAGAGCGTATGAGCTTGAGGATATATATAAGAGATGCAATTCAGCAGAAATTACTTTAAACAACATCAAAAAAAGATATGGAGAAGAAGATATTGAAAATTACTTAAACAATAAAATTTTAGAAGTTAATGAAAAAATTAAAGACATAGAAGAGAGAATTAACTATATAAATCAAAAACTCAATGAGATAAATTATTCTGATGAAAAATATATAGAAATAGAGAAAGAGTTTGAAAAAAAGCAGAATGAACTTAAAAATGCTGAAATAGAAATGGGAAAAATAGAATCTCAAATAAAATATTTAAAAGACGATATTGAAAATATAAACAAAAAATTAAAGGAATTATATGAGTTGGAAAAAGAAAAAGAGAAATTAATAAAGTTCATTAACTATTTAAATAAAGTTAGAAGTGTGTTTAGTAGAGATGGATTTCAAAAGTATCTTAGGAAGAAATATGTTCCATTAATCCAGAAATATTTAAATGAAGCATTTAACGAGTTTGATTTACCATATAGCTTTGTAGAACTTACTGAAGATTTTGAGATAAAGGTTCATTCACCAAACGGCATTTTAACTATAGATAATTTAAGTGGAGGAGAACAGATAGCTGTTGCTCTCTCTTTAAGATTGGCTATAGCTAACGCTTTAATTGGGAGTAAAATTGACTGTATTATCTTAGATGAACCAACAGTATATTTAGATGAAAATAGAAGAGCTAAGTTAGCTGAAATATTTAGAAAAGTTAAAAGCATTCCACAGATGATAATTATAACCCACCATAGAGAACTTGAAGATGTTGCAGACACTATAATCAACGTAACAAAAGAAAGTGGAATTTCAAAGGTTAAGGTTAATGAATCCTAAAATTCTTAGAATAGGACTTTCGCAGTTTATATATTAAATAAGGAGCTTTGACACCTAAAGGTCTATATTCAATCAAAAAATTTTTCCTGCAAAAGTTCTATTAGAATAATTATTTCGGGTGATAGCCATATACAAAATAGTTCCTGATACTAACTTTTTAATTTATGTTTTTAAGCATAAGATAAACTTTGATTATGAAATAGAAAGAGCTATAAATTCAAAATTTGAAATTGTTATTCTCTCTCCTGTAAAGGAAGAGTTGGAGAAGTTATTAAGAAGCGGAGATTTAAAAGGTAAGGAAAAATTAGCAATTAATTTAGCTCTTGCAAAAATAAAAAACTATAAATTAATTAACCATGAAGGTTATGCAGATGAAGCAATATTAAATTATGCAAAAGAAAACGAAAATGTCATTGTAGCAACAAATGATAAAGAACTTAAAGAAAAATTAATAGAAAACAACATTCCAGTAATGGTTGTTAGGCAGAAAAAATATTTTGAAGTTTTTGGAATGGTATAAATAAATGATTACTTTGTTTCTTCCTCTTTCATGTTATTTTTACTTTTCATAGACCTCCATAAGAAATAAATTGCTCCTCCCCATAAAATTACCGCACCAAATATAAACATTGCTATTGCTCCAAGATTCATTCTTTATCCCTCTACTCTATTTTTTTAATCTTTGAAGTATAACACTTATAACAAACGTTAATGGAATAACTAAAGCCCCCAATATAACATATATTGTTTTATAGCCTCCATAACCTGATGTTATGATATTTGAAGCGTCTAACAACACAACAGCTGCTAATATCATTGGTGAAACAATTCCTACTGAGTAGTTCCACCAGACTCCTAACTTTATCTCTGAAAGTTTATTGACATACTCTCTAATCTTATCTCCACCAAATAACCATATAGCAACTATAATTTCTAAAATTGCAGCTATTGGGAGGAGATATCCTGAAGCAAAATGGTCAATGATGTCTAAATAATACAGCCCAGCTCCAGTTGTAAATATTGGTGAAATAATAACAAATAAAGCTAAAACATAGAGCAGAGCTTTTTTTCTACTTAATGAAAACTTATCCATAATTGCTGAGACACTAGCTTCTACAATTGAAACAGCTGATGATATTCCAGCAAAAACCAAAGCTAAGAAGAATATTATCCCAAATATCTTACTTCCAAATGGTAATAGAGATAATGCCTTTGGAAATGTAACAAACGCCAATCCTATTCCTTCAGAAACAACTTTATCTAAAGGAATTCCACTTATGTAGCTCATATATCCAAGTGTCCCAAATACTGCAAAACCTGTCAAAAATGAGAAACCACAGTTTAATAGAGATACTGTAAATGCATTTATTGTTAAGTCACTTTTTTTAGGTAGATAGCTTGCATAGGCAATTAAAATACCAAATCCTAAAGATAAACTGAAGAATATTTGTGAAAATGCACTTAACCATACATTGTAATCAAGTAGTGCTGAAAAATTAGGAGTTAGATACCACTCAATCCCAGTTAAAGCCCCTGGCAAAGTTAAAGCGTTTAAAACTAACAAAATCACTAAAAACAAAAGGAAAGGTATCATTATCTTATTTGCTTTTTCCAATCCATTTTTAACTCCAGCACTTATAATTAAAGCTACAATTCCCCAAACTAATAAAGTAGATGCCAATATTCCATAAGAAATTCCACCAATATCCTCCACACCAGATGATATTTGCAATATATTATGGAAAAAATAAGTATTAGGGTCAGATGGGTAGCCATAGATAACTAAAATTATCAAATAATAGAGACACCAAGCTATGATAACTACATAATAACTTGTTATAATAAACCCTGAAATAACTGCAAACCATCCTGCCCATTCTGAACCCTTATATAATTTTTCTAAAGCTAAAGGTGCAGATTTTTTTGTATAATGCCCAATAGCAAATTCAAGAACCATTAATAGAATCCCTACACACAGAGTAAAGCAACTATATAAGGAATTAAAAAAGCCCCCCCACCATTTGTATAAACCATATATCCAAATCTCCAAATATTCCCTAATCCAATAGCGGAACCAACACTTGCCAATATAAATCCCAAATTAGTACTCCAACTTTCTCTTTCCATAATCATCACTACATTTTCTTTACTATAGGACTTTCACGAGAAATAAACTATATTTCTATATTTTATGTTATGAATATAGATACCTAAAAGTGTCAAAGTTCCAAATTTAATACATATACTGTGAAAGTCCTATACTATTTTTATTTATGGGAAGGTTAATTATTTATGTATTAATGTTGTTAATGTAGTTTTATGAATATTTGGAGGGAGATTATGAAAAAAATGCTGGCTTTGCTGTTAATAACATTTCTTTTAAATTCAGCTTTTGCAGTAATTATAAAAGCTCCAGCAGTGTCTTTAACAGATGTAGGATATGTGGGGGTTCCAATAAATATACAAATAAATGTTACTGAAGGAGATGGGCACGTTTTCATGGATACTATGCCTTTAACTGAATTAGACATGCAGGGCTCTGCAAGAATCGCTGCGAGAGTGGCAGGAGAAGTAACAGGAAAAGACATAAACAAATACAATACCTACATTATTGTTAGAAGTGATGTTCCAGTTGTTGGAGGGCCATCAGCAGGAGGAACAATGACTATAGGGATTATCTGTGCATTAATGAATTGGACTTTAAATAGAAATGTTATGATGACTGGTGCAATAAATCCGGATGGTAGTATAGGACCTGTTGGAGGAATTTTGGAAAAAATAGAAGCAGCTAAAAAAGCAAACTGTACAATTATGCTAATACCAAAAGGGCAGAGGTATATTGAAGTTGATGGTAATAAAGTAGATGCAGTAGAATTTGGTAAAAAATTGGGGATTAAGGTTATAGAAGTTGGAAGTATTTATGATGCAATTCCTTACTTTACAAATAAAAAAATTTTGATGAAAGAATATCCTAAAAATCCTATTATTGAGGATAAATACCAAAAAATAATGAAACAATTAAGTGAAGAAGTCTTAAAAATAGCCAATAAAAAGTATGAAAATGTATCCAAAGAATTAGAGGATGTGTATGTTAGTTATGAATATCAAAAAATGTTGTTGTCTGAGCTAACAGCTTCAAAAACCTTATTAGAGAAAGCTAATCAAGAATATATTAATAACAAATATTATTCTGCAACATGTTCAGCATTTAATGCATTAATTAAACTTGAAACTATTGAACACACCTTAAAATACTTAACTGGTGAAGAAGATATAAAAAATTACCTCTTAAATGTTCAAAATAAGATAAACTATGATAAAGAAGTAGTTTATTCAAAAAATTTAACTGTAGATAACTTTGAAGAGATACTGGCAGGAAGGGTTAGAATTGCTGAAGCTGAAGAGCTCTTAGACAAAGCTTGGAAATCCTATTACTTAGGGCATTATGATGATGCAATAAAATACGGTAGCTTTGCAAAGTTAAGAGGAGATAGTGCAGTGTGGTGGGTTTCTTTATATGAAAACAATGAAAGTGAAAGAATATCTGAATCTAAATTAAAATCTTTAGCTCAGCAGTATTTAGATAATGCTGAAACAATTTCAACTTATGTAGAGACATTATATCCTAACTTAGTTACTGGAGAGCTTGAAAATGATTTAGAATCTGCAAAAAAAGCTTATAATCAAAAAGATTATCTATTGGCAATAGCTAAAAGCATAGACACTTGCGTAAAAGCAGAGATACCATTAGTTATATTTGGAGATATAGAATATTTAAAAAAATATTCAAGAAATAAAATAAACTTGGCTGAAAACTTAGGAATAACTCCAATATCAGCCCTTGGTTATTATGAATATGCAAATAGCTTAGATGACAACATATCAAAGATTATGTACTATAAATATAGCTCTTACTATGCCCAAATGGATATAGATGTGGTAAAAGAGTTGAATAAAGATAATAAAGGAACTAAAGAAAGTTTTGAGAATGAAATTAATATAATTAATACAAATGAGAATATTGTTAGTGCTAATGAAGAAACTGCTACAAAACAAAATAACGGTATTGCTGTCATCATATCTGCAATAGTTGGAGGATTGATAGGGTTTGTAGGCGGATACATTGCAAGAAAAGTTTCTACTTAATAGGACTCTCACAAAAATAAATGTATAAACTGCGAGAGTCCTATTACTTAGCCATTACTATTTTTTAATAAAATTTTTGTAGAAATAGAAATAAAATCTTTATAATTAAGCATATAAATTGAGAAAATTCTATTTAACTTCTTTTCCATTATTTTATGGTGAGAAATGTGGAAAAACAAAATTTACAAAAGAATAATAAGGAATTATCTAAAAATGTCTATTTATTAGGATTTACAAGCTTTTTGAATGATATGAGTAGTGAGATGATAATGCCAATTTTGCCAATGCTTATTACAAGTTTTGGAGGGGGAAGTTTATCAATTGGTTTAGTTGGAGGTCTGAGGGAATTTATCTCAAATATTTTGATGGTTTTAATTGGTTATTATTCAGATAAAGTAAGAAAAAGAAAGATATTTGTCATTTTAGGTTACTTAACATCTTCAATGTTTAAACTGCTATTAGGTTTATCAAAAAGCTGGTTATCGGCAATTATATTTTCATCCCTTGAAAGAATGGGAAAAGGAATAAGAACTGCCCCAAGAGATGCAATAATATCTGAAAGTATGCCTAAAACTTTGGGTAAAGGTTTTGGAATACAGAGAGCTTTTGATACTGCAGGAGCTATATTGGGCTCTACTATTTCGCTATTGTGTATATTATTTTTCCAGTATAAATTTAATCAGATAATTTTAATAGCAGCAGTTATTGGATTTCTCGCTGTAATTCCTTTATACTTTGTTAAAGAAAAAAAGATAGTTTCCAATAATAATAACAAAATAACATTTAGAGTTGGAATTAAAAACTTGTCAAAAGAGTTAAAGCTATTTATTCTAATCTCAGCCATATTTACTTTAAGTAATTTTAGCTATATGTTTTATATTTTAAGAGCTCAAGAATTTTTAATGATAGTGGATGAGAAGATGGCTATTGTAATTCCTATAGCTCTTTATATTTTATATAACATCTTTTATGCCACATTTTCAATCCCATTTGGAATTTTATCAGACAAAATTGGAAGAAAAAGTGTTTTAACGTTAGGATATATACTTTATGGAATTACTTCTTTAGGATTTGCTTACTTTATGTCTCAAAAAAGCTTAATATTGTTGTTTGCTTTATATGGAATTGCCTATGCCTCATTTGCTGGAAATCAGAAAGCTTATGTATCTGATTTATCGTCAGAAGATATTAGAGCTACAGCTTTGGGGCTGTTTTATACTGTAGTAGGATTAACGAGCTTACCTGCAAGTTTGATAGCTGGTTATCTATGGAAAATAAATCCAGAAATAACATTTTTATATGGAAGTTTCTTAGCAATATTTTCAGGTTTGTTGTTGTTATTTTTGAAAACCTAATTTCTTATACAAAATTTCACCAGTCTTATTATTTCTAATCTCTAATATTCTATGTAGTGGAATATAGGTATCAAAATATATCAGATAGTTCCCTTTAAGTTCAACATCATCCAAAGGAATGATTTTTTTATTTTCTTCAGCTCCTCTATGCAATATAATAACTTCAAAATCTTCTTTTTTATACTTAGGATGCCAAAAGATTTTATTTAATAATTCTTTAAGCATATATCTCACATCTATAAACATTATATTATAGGACTTTCGTAGGAATGATTTTTGATATGAATATAGACACCTAAAGATGCGAAGTTTCTTATTAATTATATAAACTGCAAAAGTCCTATATTAAATCTCTATCTAATAAACCAAGTTCTTCCCCATTTTCATTAACTTTTATTCTTCCAAACCTTATTTCTTTAAGATTTTTAATTTCATCTTCATTTATTGGTGATATAATCTCTAATGTTTCATTCTCAAAATCAATAGCTTTTAAAATACCCAATCCAATGCAAAAGCCCTCTTCATCAATCAATCCAACTATTAAGTTGTTAAATCTTTCTGGCTCAATATAGTATAGAATGTTTTTATCAACCTGTCTTGGCATATTTACCAAATCTCTTTTTACTATTGTATATCTTCCCTCACATTTACTTCCATAGAGTATTTTCCATTTAAAAAGTGATTCTAATAGGTATTTTTCATCTTCCAAAATCTTCTCTCCTTGAAATATCTTAGTTCCACTAATAACTACATCATTAAAACCAATATTATAAATTTTTGAGTTTTTGAAGTATTCTTTCCATTTTTCTGCTCTAATTTCTTTCCTCTCTTCCCTACTAAATGATTTTGCATTTTCATAAACTTTTAAGTAAAAAACCTTAATTTTATCTTCAAAGGGCTTTAATATCTGTCTAAGTTCATTTCTTTTTTGCAATGCTATTATAATATCTGGCTTAATCATCTCTATTTTCATCCTCTTTAAATCAGCTCCAGAACCTGATATCAACCCAGTGGTATCAACTATAACAACATCAGCCTTATCCTTGGCATAATCACACAGCAACTTAGTTCCTACAACCATCTCTCCAAAAAATTGAATTGGAGCTGTTGAACCAACAAAATAACTTTTATAAGGTTTAATTTCATACAAATTGCTAAAATTTGTTTCTGGAAATGATAAGCTTATAGTTGCTGGAGGTAAAATACTTTTTTGTCCAATATCACAATCAATTATAGACACTTTAAAGCCATAATTTAAAAGTTCATTAGCTAAAAAAGTAGTTAGAGTAGTTTTGCCACTATCAACCCCTCCAAGTAATAGAATTTTAATAGGCTTTTGACAATCTTTAAGATTATTTAAAACCTCAAATCTATCATCTGGAACTTCTGATGGATAATGAGATTTGTTCATCATAATACCCACCAGATTAAACTGTAAATTATTAAAAATATAATTACTACACAATCAACGGCCTTAAATGCATTTAAAGATTTTTTAACATCTATCTTTCCACTACCAAGTTTATAATATCCAATCTTTTCTAATGTTATATTTAAAGCATTTGCTAATGTAGCCATTGTATATCCAGAATTTGGTGAAGGTACTCTATTAGCTTCCTCTAAAAATCCATATATTGCTCTCTTGATATTTCCTTTATAAAATGGGGAAGCAATAATTAGCAAAATCCCCGCTATCCTTGATGGAATAAAATTGACAATATCATCTAATCTTGCTGCTAATTTTCCATACCATAAATATTTTTCATTTTTATAGCCAATCATTGCATCTAAGGTATTTATTGCTCTATATACAAAAGCTCCAGGCAATCCAAAAATAATAGCATAGAATAAAGCCCCTATTATGCTATCAGTTATGTTTTCAGACAAACTCTCTACTGCTGCTGATAGTATATGCTCTTCATCCAATTTTGATGCATCTCTGCTAACAATGTGTTGAACAGCTTCCCTCGCTTTCTCTATATCTTTATTTTTAATATATTCAATTGGCTTTCTGCAGAACTCAAATAATGATTTGTATCCAATGGTTGTTGATAAAACAAAGGCATAGATAAGATAATTTAAAGGAAATGGCAATAATAAGATAAATTTTTCTAAAAAAATTGATATAATTCCTACAACTCCTATTGTTATAGTTGTAGTTAAGATGCCAAATAAAAAATCTCTATATATATTTTTACAATTTGTAGATTTAAATATATTCTCTAAAAAAGCTATTAAATTCCCTATCCAAACCGTTGGATGAATTTTCTCTGGCAGTTCTCCAATAATTCTATCAAAGATAACAGTTAAAAATAGAATTATCGGATTTAACATAATTTCACACTTATAAAACTATCTAAGGTGATTTTGATGAACCTTTTTTTAAAAGGTTCAAATAAAATTATTGGATTTAGCATTATCTCCACTCCATAGAGAGGGCGAATCTCTATACAAGTATATTCCCTAATTTTTTTACTATTCTCACTTATTTTTAATTATTTTACATTATTTTTAACTATCTCAACAATATCTCCAAAAATTACCTCACTTTTACAAAAATTAGGCAAATATACTGCTGCTTTACCTGAATTTGTTGCTACTTTTTTATATCCTAAATCTTCTATTGGTGAAACTACCATACAAGTATCTTTAATTATTTTTCCTCCAGCTTTTTCAATGATTTTAGAATATCCCATTCTATCTGCTATTGCTTTAATATGTAAAGAGCAACAAACCCATAAATCAGCATCTAATTTTTTATCTTTTAAAATCTCTGCTATTTTTTTAATTTCCATTAAACTGCAGTGAGGACAGCCAACACAGATTAAATCTGGTTCTTCATTTGTTGTATTTAATTTTTCATAAGCTTCAATTATCTCATCAACTCCAATAGATATTTTCTCAACTTTATCATCAATAACTTCCTTAACCTTACACTCAGCTGTTAAATGTTTTGCATGATATAAAGCTACTCCTCCACTTGCCGCCATTGCAGCCCCTAAAGATTTTAAATCATCATTATTTGGAAGCAATTTATATAGATTTTCAAAATATGGCACTCCATTTTTTACAATCTTTCCAACTAAATAACCTAAAGCTCCATAAAAACTCTCTCCAAATTTAAAGTTAGATATTAATTGATTATCTAATTCAATGATATGTGTTGCTTTTCTATTTTCATCTAAGTGATAGCCATAATATGGTGTTTTTCCAATTATTGCTGATGCTAATGCAGACGGTCCTCCTTCTCTATTTGTCTTAGCTCCTAAAACAGAGTTTGCAAAACTCACAGCTGAACTTTCAGCCCAACTTATATGCTCTCCAAATTTTGGAAGATTTCCAACTAAGTAAGGTGTGCAAGTACATCCAATTTCAACTCCCATTTTTTTAAATGCCTCTATTATTTTTAACTGCTTTTTGGCAAATTCCTCTTCTATTCTAAGCTCTTTCCATATATCTAAATCCATTCCAGCAGGATTTAGAGTAGAATGAACTTTAACTTTAACATTTTCTTTAGCAAAATCTTCTAAAAATTCTAATCCAATATCTCCAATGGTTTTGTATGAAACTCCTGAAATTTGAGCTGAGTTTATTGGAATTAATTTTTCAGCTCCATAAATGTCTCCCAAAGACACTAACAAATTCATACATCTTCTTAAAGCCTCTCCATACTCTCCATCTAATATTTTCTCTTCTTCTTTAGTTAGATACATAATTCCACCACTTATCCAACATAGTTTAATAATATTTTTCCTTTTTCACTAATTTTTACATATTTTGACCTACCTATTTTTTCAGGTTTTTCAATTAATTCAAGTTCTAATAATTTTTCAACAACATTTTTATTAATCCAAACTAAATTATTATGTTTTGATGATTTATTTGAACTTTTACTAATTTTTCTCCAATTGATAATCTTTTTTAAATCTTCAATATCACTACCAACAAGTTCTTTTAATTTCATAATAGTATTTTTCATATTCTCTAACTTATTCTTACTAATAGATGTACTATCTTCTGTGGATTCTATCAACTTCTTTATACTTTCTTCATTATTTAAATCTACATTTAAGAATTCCTCTTTTGTTAGAATGCTAAGCTCTTTTATAGTTAAACCCCTATTCTCTGCTCTTCCAATAAATTTTAAGAATATTAATAACTCTTCTCTTGGTAAAGTTACTTCAAAAGGATAAATTATCTTAACTTCATTAAGTCCAAAACTTCTTGGAAGATATGAACAATTATATTTATGTAAATATTCTTTTTTTTAGCTCTTCTTTCTCTTTATCAGATAAATCATCTAAGAGTTTTTTAGGAATTACATAATTCAGAATCTATGTTTTCAGGCATACATATTAAATAAACCTTCTCAGCTCTTCTTAATATTGGAATTTCAGTAATTCTATCTACTTCATATCCTTGAACTGCTATATGAACTCCTCCTCTAATTTTTTCAATATCATTTACCATTTGATATTAGAAACAATCAAGAAAGCTATATTCTTTGCTTTTCATTCTATGACATGCCTCATTTATTAGATTATTAATCCAAATGGAGGAGTTTATATTTACTCTTCAAGTGAAGCATTTGGAGAAGAACAAGAGTTCAGCTTTTTGAGATTGTGTAATTGGGTTAAACACTTTAACTTTGAAATTCATGGTTTTAAAGTTGATGAGAATGGAAAACCAATTTTTGATAAAACTCTACACACATCTGGACATGTTTCAAAAGAGGATTTGGGGAAGATTATAAAGAGGATAGACCCAGATTATATAATTCCAGTGCATACTGAAAATTCAGAGCTGTTTAAACGAGCTTTTGGAGGAAACGTTTTGTTATTAAAAAATGGAGAAAGTAAAATTTTATTATAAACTACTTTATCTATTATCTATTCTAATATTCTCTAAGATGTAGAAAGCTCTCATAGAGAGTAGTTATGCACCAAATTTCTCATTTCTTCCAGTTAAATCTAATAAAATCTTCATTACATGCTCTCCTTTAATCCAATGCAAAGCTCCTTTTGCACAGCTGAATTCATTAAATTCTGTAACATCATCAACTCTAACACTCTTTCCCCAAATAACTATTGGAACTGGGTCTGCTGAGTGGTCTTTTACCTCTATTGGTGTTGAATGGTCTCCAGTTAATACAAAGTAAACATCATCTTTGTTAATATGCTCAAATACATAGGAAAGCATCTCATCTATTTTTTCTAAAACCTCTTTTTTAAGTTCATATTTGCCATCATGGCTTGCTTCATCAGCTCCTTTAACATTCACTAAGACGAAATCATATTCTTTTAATGCTTCAATCAATGCCTTTGCTTTGCCCATAAAGTTTGTTTTTGGTGTTCCTGTAGCTCCTTCAACTTCTATAACATCTAAACCAATCATTTTAGCCATCCCTTTTATTAGTCCAGTTCCACAGATGCAAGCTCCTCTCATATTGTATCTTTTAGAGAACTTCTCTATCTTTGGAACTACTCCGGCACCTCTTGGTAATATCATGTTAGCTGGTGGTAATCCTTTTTTCCTTCTTTCTTCATTTATAGGATGATTATTTAGTTTTTCATAAACAATTTTTAATAATTTGTTTAAGATGTTAGCAGTTCTTTTCGCTTCTTCTGAATCATCTAATGGCTTTATCTCGCTAACTTTAACTCCTTCTTCATGCGGGTCTCCATCACTAACTCTGCATGACAAACCTTCTCCTCTCAAAACTAAAGCTCCTCTATATCCTTTTGAAGATTTAAAAATAATTTTAACTCCATCAATCTCTAAACCATCAATCTCCTTTTCTAACTCTTTAGCTTCTTCTGGACTTATTCTTCCAGCTCTTCTATCTAAAACAACAAAGTTCTCATCAACAGTAGCAAAATTACATCTAAATGCTACATCTCCTTCTTTTAAATCTAAACCAACACCATAAGCTTCTAATGGCCCCCTACCAGTATAAACCTCGTAAGGATTGTAGCCCAAAATAGCTAAGTGAGCTGTATCACTTCCCGGTCTTACACCAATATCTATGGCATTCATTAATCCACAAATTCCTTCTTTAGCAATTCTATCCATTGTTGGAGTCTTCGCCTCTTTTAAAGGAGTTAATCCTCTCTCGTTTGGTCTATCTCCTAACCCATCTATAATAAATATAACACACTTTCCTTTCATTCTCTCCCTCACACAATTATAAATCCTCCAAATGCATCATGTTTTTTATCATTTTTATCTTTATCTTCTTTTTTATCTTGGTTATAAATACTTTCTGTATCCTTTATATCATCGTTTGCTATTATGATGGATGGTTTTATTGAATTTTCTTCAGTTATATTTTTTGTATCTTTTTCTTTCTGATTGTTGGTATTGGTGTTTTTGTCAATACCTTCTTTGTTAATTTCTAATTTAATTAACATTTCCTTTATATGATATTCAAAATCATATAAAATGTTTAAATAACTTGCATACGCATCAAAAGGTATGTCAAAGTGACTGAAATAATTATGAACATCCATGTCTCCAAAACCTTTAGTGCATTGATAATAGAAGTTGTCACTTGTTTGTAGAACTTTGTATATCTTATAAATTTCATCAAATTTTCCTAATTTCTTTAATTTATTTTTATTTTCTTTTATAAATTTTCCAATATCCTTTAATTTTTCAAAAGATATCCTCTGCATCTTATTTCCTAACCATGCACTTACATCTCTTTCAGTATCTGCCCAAGATATTGTAGAGAATTCATGCACATAAATTTCTCCTCTCGGCTTTAATCTCTCAACAACTTCACTAACATTAACAACCTCTAAATGCTCATGCTTAGCTATCTCTATAGGCAAATATCTTAAAAATTCAAATATCCCAGTTTCTTTCCAGTGATGCTCTCCAAATGTCTCATAGTCCATATAAATGTTTATAACTTCCCCAGGTGTTGATGCTAACCATGTAGCATATTTATCAGCCGTTAATGGATATTCATTCCAATCTCTTGCTGAAAATCTAAAACCAATATCATCACTCAACCTATAATTCCTCAGCAAAATCTTCATACCATCTGGCGATTGATATAAATAGTTTGGACTTCTCCAACCCAAAATTTTTTCTATTCCCTCTGTAAATATAGCTTTAAAACCTAAATCTTTAGCTATTTTTGCGATTCTATTATTGTATATTAGCTCAGTATTTCTAAATACCTTAGCTTTAAAACTAAACACATCTTTGTATAGTTTCCTATGCATCTCAATATCTTCAATAAACTCTTCTTCACTTTCAAACAAACTTGATAATGAGTGATGATAAGTTTCAGCAATAAGTTCTACATTTCCAGTTTTTACCAAATCTTTGAATAAATCTAACACGTAATCATTAAATTCTAGTGCCTGTTCTATAAAAATTCCTGTAATTGAATAATTTACTTTAAAATCATATTCATCAATAAGCTCTAACATTAGTTCATTTGCTGGAATGTAGCATTTATTAGCAACCTTATTAAAAATTTCTTTATTTAATTTTGTATCCACATATTTTTCCCATAATGTTCTTTTCATGTTAATATCTTTATTTAATCTATGTGGCTGATGAACTTCAAAATTAAATGTTATTAACATGCTATCACATCACAAAATTTTGCATATATTTTTATGGTATTATAATATCATCATTTTCATATATATAGATAAGAAACATTGCATTGCTCCATCCCAGAGGCATTGCAGACATTGGAATACCGAGGTCCTTATGTATCTGTTCTGGAAACAAACCATTAAAACTATATTTAACTGCCCAATCAAATAATTTTTTAGATTTTTGTAAATATATATCTGCCCTATCATCATTTTTCTCTTTTAAAACTTTAGATAACTTTCTATAATATAGAGAAAGCCACAGTGTGGTTATAATCCATGGATTACCTCCAAAGTATATATCTCCTGGATACCTCCCAATTCCCCCCACTTTGTATTTAAATGCCTTTTCAATAGCATTAGCTGTTTTTATCATCCTTTCATCATCAATATCAATTAAATTGAAAGGATAACTTAAACCCAAAATGCTTGTATCTATCTCCCTATTTAATGGATTTATTGATTTAATAAATCTACCTTCCTCTTCTAAATAAAATCTCTTTGAAGTTTCTGATTTTAAGAATTCAAGTGTCTTTTCCCAATGTTTAACTTTATCTATTTTATCAACAGCCTTACTCATGCTATAAGCACATTTCAACCCAGCGTAGATAGCTCCCATCGTATATGCAAAAACTCCAAATTTTTCTTCCCATAAATCAAAGCATGGCGTGAAGTTTAAAGCAGCCAAATTTAAATAATTTCCAGCCTTTTCAATAGTATCCCAGTATCTCTTAACAAATTTTCTATCTCCACTTAATCTATAATGCACATCCATAGCCCACAACACAGAGCCTACTTGGTCTATTTGCATAGCAGTTAATCTTGGTTTTCCATTAACATAATAGTTTTGTAGCCATGAACCATCAGCATTTTGAATTTTAGTCATGAATTCAAAAAATCTTACTGGAATTCCTCTAATTCCAAATAAATCTAATGCAATTGCTATGTAACTTCCATCTCTCCCCCATACGTACCTATAATCGGGATGCAAAGAAGGAGCAGCAATAATTCCCCCATTTTTATCACATAACATTAAGAGAGTCATTAATGCCCTTTTGGCTATAGAAAGAATATCTTTATTTGAGCTAAATTCAGGATGAATAAATCTTTTTATGTCTCCTATAATATTTTTCCAATAATTCATTGAGAGATTTTTAATATGCTCATTGTTGTTCATTATAATCTTTAGTTGTTCAGTAATTATCTCAAAGTTTCCATCAAATTTTTGTGGAAGAATATAGATGTTGAATGCCAAACTTCTTTTCTCATCAATTTCTATATTCCACGATATGGCACTATCAGTCATTAATCCATAGCTTTCTTTATGCTCCATTAGTATTCCATTTTCAATATCTATATATGCACTATTTTTGCTGTATCTATTTCCACACTGGAATGAATCTATCTTTTTATCACTTCCTATACAAAAAACGTATTTTTCATCATACTTAACAATACATCCATCTTCTAAAAATCTTACAGTATTTTCTGAAGGATTTTCACCAATTCTCAAACTTTCATAAAAAAATAATTTAAAATTCAATTTTTTATCAAGTTTATTTTTTATATGTAATCTTCTAATGATTACATTATGAGAAACAGGAACAAAGTCTTTAATTGTCAATATAATTTTATCATCTTCTAATATGGTTTTGAATATATTCGTGCCTTCAATATATTTTTGAGATATGTCCCAATCATCATCCCAATGCCATTTTACCTTTTTATCATAAATGGCTAATGCAGAGTCAAAGAAGTGAGTTTCATAACCCACATGTGGATAAAAAATGTAGCTAATTTCTCCATAATCTCCAATTTTAGCTAATAAACTGTTATTTCCAACAACTCCACTCATATAAATCACGCTATTAAAAATAAAGTTAAGGTTTTTATTTCAGTTTAATAACCCACTTTTTCTCATCTTTCAATATAGATATTTTGTCTTCTCTTGCTAACCATCCAATAGCCATTTTCACAATATTGGAATTATAACCTTCTTTTTTAAGAGTTTTTTCTATTTGAGATAAGCTCTTTTCCCCTTTTTCTAATAAATGGTAGATTCTTCCAGCAGTTTCACCAATTTTTCCCCACATATCTTGCATTTTATCACCTTGGTTATTTTCCCATCATTTCCATAGCTATTTTATAAACATTTATTGTCTCTTTAGCTATATTGTCCCAGTTATATTTTTCATAGACATCTTTTTTGGCATTATTAACTATATACTCTCTAAAACTAAAATCTGATAAAACCCTATCAACACCCCAAGCAATTGAGTCTGGATTTTTTGGATAAACCCAAACACCATTGACCTCATGCTTTATAATTTCCATCAACCCTCCAACCGAGCTAACAACCACAGGTGTGCCAGCAGCCATCGCCTCTAAGGCAACAATTCCAAAGGGCTCATAAACTGATGGAATTACAACAACATCTGCTGATTTATAGAGTTTTTTTAACATATTTCCATCAACAAATCCTAAAAAAACTACTTTATGCCTAATACCCAATTGATAGCATAAATCTTCTAAATAATTTATCATATCTCCATTTCCGGCTATAACTAACTTTGCATTATACTTTTGAAGAATTTTAGGCATTGCTCTTATTAAATACTCAACTCCTTTTTGATATGTTAATCTTCCAACAAACAAAATCATTTTTTCATTATCATCAACTCCTATACTTCTCCTAAAATTTAATATCTCTTCCCAACTAAAATTAATATCAAATTCCCATGGATTTATGCCGTTATAAATTACTTTAACTTTATCTTCTGGAGTATTAAATGTTGAGCAGATTTCTTCCTTTAAAGAATGACTTACAGTTATTACTTGGCATGATTCATAGGTTGAAAGATATTCTATTGTATGTATAGCTTTTGAGTCATCTGAATACAATCCCCCACATCTCCCAATCTCTGTGCTGTGTATTGACTGAACATACGGCATTTTACATGAATGCTTTAAATTAGCCCCTACAAAATGTGTCATCCAATCATGACAGTGGATAACATCATAATTATCAATTCCTAAGATTCCTAACTTCTTTTCCATTTCTTCAGCCATAAATATTGCCCAAGTTAAAAAATGTGGATGAGCTATTGGTTTGACTCTATAGACATTTACTCCATTTATATTTTCATAATCAGGTAAATCGTAACCAACAGATATAACATCCACTTCATGCCCATTTCTAACTAAACCCTCTGCTAAGCCTTTACAATGAATAGCTAAACCTCCTATTATTCTTGGAGGATATTCCCATGTTATCATAGCAATTTTCATAATATCATCATAAGGTTTGTGGTAAGGTTTATATAAATCTTTTAATAATACTTTAAATTATAAATATAACAATAATAATATAAAAACATTGTGATAACTATGAAAATAGCTATTCTTGCTCCAACGATAACTCCTATTGTTTCTTATGGAGGGTTAGGGGATGTAATGAGAGATTTGCCACAATTTTTAAAAAAAGATAATGATGTTTTAGTTTTAACCCTTAACCATTATAATAGATACAATAATCTTCCCCATGAAGTTATTAAAAAAATAACTGTTGTTTATAAGGGTTCTAAGATTAAATTTGATATTTTAAAAACAAAACATCCGACAACAGGAGTTGATTTAATTGTATTTAGTAATGAAAGCGTTAATAATTTAAATGTTTGGGATGCTATTAAGTATGAAATTTTTGCTGACTTGATTGTTAGTTATTTGGATGATATTAAAGATGTTGATGTTGTATCTGGACATGATTGGATGTGTGGTTTAGCTATAGCCAAATGTAAAGATATCTTAGATTTGCCCACTACTCTAACTATACATAATGAAGCATTTAAGGGGGAGGTTGTTGAGTATAAAGGAGAAGTTTTGACTTTTTTAGAGTTGGGAATAAAATATGCCGATGCCGTTAATACTGTAAGCCCTACACATGCTGAAGAGATAAAAAACTGCCAATATATAAAGAAATATTTGGATAATAAACCCTTTGTTGGAATTTTAAATGGTATTGACATTGATGAATACGACCCTATGAAAATAATGGATAGGATGATAATCCTCTCAAATAACAAACTCGACCCAAGAAACTATGCCTATATCTCTCCATACTTAGCTGAAGATGCTTATAATATAAAGCCAAAAATAAAATATTCATGGTTTTATAAGGGGGGAGTTTATGAATATGTTGAGGATTGGAATAAAATAATAGATAGAGGAATTTCAGCTACTGAAGTTGAAGTATATGGGGGATTAAAAGGAGATATAGAAACTCCATTGATTGGGTTCGTTGGAAGAGCCACATATCAGAAAGGATTTAACACGATGTTTGAAGCAATCCCAGAACTTTTAGAGAAATATGATATAAGATTTGTGTTTTTAACAAAGGGAGAGAAAGATATTGAAGACAAACTAAAAAATCTTGCTAATGAATATGATGGAAAGATTTTAGCTTTAATTGGATATTGCCTTCCATTGTCTTCTTTAGTATTTGCGGGAAGTGATTGGATGGTTATGCCTTCATATTGGGAGCCGTGTGGTCTAGTGCAGATGGAGGCTATGGCCTATTGCACTCCGGTTATAGCTACAGAAACTGGGGGTTTAAAAGACACTATAATTCCTTTATATCATAATCCTTATGAGCATTCAAACTTTGATAAGGCAACAGGCGTTTTATTTAAAGTTCCAGATAAGATGGGGTTTATTTGGGGAGTAGAGCATGCATTAAATTGGACATTTTATAAACTTAATGAAATATGTATGTTTATGCAGTATGAAAGATACAAATGCCCTAAGCATCCTTATGATGAAAATGCCCCTCTCCCTATGATGATGAAAAACTGCTACTATCATGTATTTAGAAACTTAAGTTGGCAGAACTCTCCATCTATAAGAAAATATAAAGGTTTATTTGGTGGGGCAATTTACAATCATTATATGAATTTAAAATAAACATACTAATGAATACAAAATAATAATGAGGTTATGGGGGGAATATGCTAAGCTATGATTATAAAAATGCTTTAAAAACCGGAGAGATAAGTTTCGATGACATAAATAAGGTAGATTTTATCAATGCATATTCAAAGTTGATGGAGAAGTTAGATAATGGAGTTGTTGGATTTAGAGATGTAATATACAACGAGAATTTGGATAAATACAAATTCCTTAATGGATACAAAAATGTTGTGGTTGTAGGAATGGGGGGCTCTATATTAGGAACTATGGCTATTTATTATGCAGTTTCAGCATTTAAGAATAATGCCTATTTTATAGACAATAGTGACCCTGAAAAAACTCTCTCAATATTAAAAAAAGTAGATTTGAATGATTCTATAATCTATATTATTAGTAAGTCAGGTAATACATTAGAAACCCTGGTTAATTATTATTTAATTAAGAAAAGGATAGAGAAATTGGATTCATTTGATGGAAAGATTGTTTTTATTACCAATGGAGGAAAATTAAAGAGAGAGGCGGAAAAAAATAATTATGAGATACTTTCAATTCCTGAAAATGTTCCTGGAAGATTTTCTGTCTTCACTGCTGTTGGTTTAGCCCCGTTGTGCTCTTTAGGATTAGATATATCAGAAATATTAAAAGGAGCTAAAAAAATGGACAAAATATGTCAAAATGAAGATATATTAAAAAATCCAGCGTTGTTGAATGGTGTTATACACTACTTATATGATAAAAAAGGGAAGGATATTTCAGTAATTATGAGCTATATTGAAAGCTTAAAATGTTTTGGAGAGTGGTATATACAGCTTATTGGAGAAAGCTTAGGAAAAAATGGAAAAGGATTAACACCATTATTATCAATTGGAGCTAAAGACCAACATTCTCTCTTGCAATTGTATATGGATGGAAAAAAAGATAAAATTATTACATTTATTACTGCTAAGAAATATAGATTGGATGAAGAAGTGATATTTGAAAATTTAGAAGATGAAAAAATTTCTTGTATGCTTTCGGATATTATTAAATGTGAGCAGGAAGCTACAGAAATTGCCTTAACAAATAATGGAGTTCCTAATGTAAAAATTACTCTTGATAAAATAAATGAAATGACGATGGGGGCTCTGTTATATATGTATGAGATGCAGGTAGGGTTTATGGGAGAGCTCTACAATGTAAATTCTTACAATCAACCAGCAGTTGAAGAAGAAAAGAGAATATGTTGGGAACTAATCAAAAAATGTGGTGACTATGATAATAAATAGATTTATTGAAACTATAAAAGGAGTTAAGCTTTTCACAGCCTATAATACAAATGTAGATGCAATAAAATATTTGAAAAATGAGGATATTCAAAAATTGGTGGATAAGTTTAATCATAAAGATATAATAAAAAGAATGGAAGAATATCCTAGAATTATTGAAGAGCCGTTGGATTTTGTAGCAAGGTTAGTTTATAGTATAAAAACAGGGAAGCCAGCAGAGGTTCCATTAAAAGATGACAAAGAGTTACATGAGTGGTTTAATAAAATTAAATATGATGAGGAAAGGATGGGGGGACAGGCTGGAATTGTTTCTAACTTAATGGCTACTCTGAATATAGATAAAATAATCGTCTATACTCCATTTTTATCAAAAAAACAGGCGGAGATGTTTGTTGATTATGATAATTTACTTTATCCTTTAGTTGAAAATAATAAGCTTATATTAAAAAAAGTTAGAGATGCCTATAAAGATGACCCAATAAAGATAAACAGAATATTTGAGTTTAAAAAAGGACTTAAATTTAAATTAAATGGAGAAACTATTATAGCTAATCAAGCTACAAGGTTTATTGTAGCCTCAAGACCAGAAAATTTGAGAATTGAAATAAAAGATGATGTTAGAGAATATTTGCCAAAAATTGGAGAGATGGTGGATTGTGCATTTTTATCTGGATATCAGGCAATTAAAGAAAAATACAACGATGGGAAGACAGCAAAATATTACTTTGAAAGGGCTGAAAAGGACATAAAATTGTTAAAGAAAAATAAAAACATTAGAACACATTTGGAATTTGCCTCTATATCAAATATAGAGATTAGAAAGATGGTTGTTGATTATATCCTAAGCAATGTAGAGAGTGTAGGTATGGACGAAACAGAAATAGCAAATGTTTTACATACTATGGGTTATGAGGAATTAAGCAACAAAATTCTAAAAGACAGTTTTGTTGAGGATGTAATAGAGGGGGCTAAAATATTACTTGAGAAATTTAAAAACTTAGAGGTTATTCAAATTCATACTATCTACTATATACTTTTTGTTTGTAGGGCCGATAATCCTCTATCTAAGGAAGAACTTGAAGAATGTTTAGAGTTTTCCACAATTTTAGCATCAACAAAAGCAAAATTAGGAAATATAAAATCTATAGATGATTTATATGAAGGTTTAAAAATCCCTCACAACAAATATGGGGATTTATTAAAAGAGATTGCTGAAAAATTTAACGATGATAGTTATAAAGTAGTTTTATCTCCTTCAAGATATGTTGAAAAGCCAAAATCAACTGTTGGTTTAGGAGATACAATATCAAGTGGTGCGTTTGTCTATTATGTCTCTCTGTTAAATAAAAAGGAATTAAAATAAGATACTTTAATAGGACTCTCGCAGGAATAAATTTTTTAAGGTATATTCGATGCCTTAGGCATCATTTTTTCCTTATTAAGCATATAAACTGCGAAAGTCCTATTTTAAAGAAAAGAGGTATTATCAAGCGAGCGAAATACATCCTGTGTTAATAATGTTCTATGGTTTTAATGTTTTTACACCTTTTTTTGTCCCTACTAATACTTTATCCACCTTTGTAAAGATACCATTTTCAACTACTCCGGGGATGTTGTTAATTTCTTTCTCAAGCTCTATAGGGTCGTTAATATTTTTCATAAAAACATCTATAATCATATTTCCATTGTCTGTTATAACTGGTCCTCTTTTTCTATCTCCCAATCTAATCACAGCTTCTCCTCCCATTTCTGATAAAGCTCTAATTACCACTCTATACGCTGAAGGTAAAACCTCTACAGGTATTGGAAACTTTTCTCCCAATTTTTTAACTAATTTACTTTCATCTACTAAAACTACAAATTCATTTGCGTTGTAATCTACTATCTTCTCCTGAGTATGACAACCTCCGCCACCTTTTATTAAAAATAAAGTCTTTTCTTCAACTTCATCAGCGCCATCAAATGCAATATCTACATCATACTCATCTAAGGTAACCAATGGTATTTCATATTGCATAGCCAACATTTTGGCTTCAAATGATGTAGGGATTCCAAATACAGTTAGTTCCTCTTCTTGAATTCTATTCCCAAGTTCTCTGATAAATAAAGCTGCTGTTGAACCAGTTCCCAATCCAATAACCATCCCATCTTTAACTAACTTTACGGCTTCTTTAGCTACTTTTAATTTTAAATCTTCATTTGACACAGTTATCCCCTATTAAGCTTTTTTGTGGTGTTGTTATTGAAATATTATAGGACTTTCGTAGGAATAAATACTTATATAAATATCTTATAATGAATATTGAGACCCAAAGGCATCTAAATACCTTAAAAAAGAATAACATAAACTGCGAAAGTCCTATATTAAGAATGTTATAAAAAGTTTTTGGAATTTTAGATTTGGATGTATGAATTAAATATATAAATATTAATATTTTCACGACAGCCCTTTGCCTAAAGTAGAGGTGTTTCTTTAGGAGAGTAATGGAATAATTCCATATTGGTTTATGAAATTTATTGGTGATGTATGATGTTTATCGGAATTGACGATACAGACAGCCCAAACAAATACTGCACTACATATATAGCAACTTTATTAATAGAGGAGTTAAAAAGCCATGGATACAGTGTAGATATGCCAAAACTCATTAGAATGAATCCAATGGTTAAATATAAAACAAGAGGTAATGGAGGAGTAGCAATACATGTTTTAGATGAGCTATATTCAAAAGATAAGGAAGAGATTAAAAATATAACCATTAGTTTAGTTGAAAAATACACTGATTTTGAATGTGAGAATACAAATCCTGGAATTGTGTTTTTAGATGAAATAAAATATAAAGAGAATAGAGAAAAACTTATCCATTATTATAAAAAAGTCCTTTATGATATAGTTAGCGTTGATTATGCTGAAAAATTCATCTTAAAGGTTGGGGGGGAGTTTATAAAATATAAATTGGGTAGAGGAATAATTGGAGCTTTAGGAGCTATATCATCAACTCCACCTTACACCTACGAGCTTTTAGCTTACAGAAAGAAGGAGATGTGGGGAAAGAAGAGAGTAATTGATGAAAATAGTGTTATAAAAATGGATAAAGAAACATTCCCTTACACATTTGACAACTATGATTACGAAAATAATAAGGTTTTAATAACACCAAACACACCATGCCCAGTTTTATTTGGAATTAGAGGTATTAATACAGAGATTTTATTAAAAGCTATGAACATGATTGAAGGTGAAAAACCAGAGAGATTTATGATTTTTAAAACAAATCATGGAACTGATATTCATCTAAGAAGAATGAATATTAAGGATATTTATCCAAATACAGGAGTTATTGTTTATGGAAAAATAATAGAGATGCCAAAAGATATAGAAGGTGGGCATGTAATATTTAAATTATCAGATGGAACTGGAGAAATTGATTGTGTAGCTTATGAGCCAACAAAAGGATTTAGGGATATTATAAGAAAGTTAATAGTTGGAGATTATGTGGCAGTTTATGGAACTGTAAGAGAAAAGCCATTAGGAATAAATATTGAAAAAATAAAAATCTTAAAATTGGAAAAAAAGTTTGTTAAGGATAAAATATGTCCATATTGTGGAGGTACATTAAAAGCAAAGGGTAAAAAAGCTGGTTATAAATGCAGAAAATGCAAAAAATCTATTGCTTACAATGAAATCAAAAAGATAGAGGTTGAGAGAGATATAAAGATTGGATTTTATGAAGTGCCTGGCTCTGCAAGGAGGCATTTAAGTAAACCAATACAGTTAATAGATTTAATAGAGTAGAGTTATATAAAGTTGTAATATTTGTAATTAATATATAGTAAAGAAATAAAATAAATATAAAATAAATAATAAGGGGTTGAGGTTAAATGGATATAACATACAAATTAGCAAGTTATAGGATTTGCAATCCAGAGGAGACATTTGAAAAGATACAAGAGGCATTAAAAAAGATACAAACAATAGAAATTGGAAATATACAACATTTAGATAAATTGGGAATTCCAGTTTATTATTTAAAAAGAAGAGTTGTTGTGGATGGGAAAGAAGGAGAGGCTGTGCATTATGGAAAGGGGGCTAATGATATTCAAGCAAAGGTCTCTGCATGCATGGAAGCAATAGAGAGATTTTCAGCAAGTTATGATAAAAATAAAGTTAAAGAAAAAGCAGATAATCCAATAAACATTGAAGATTTAATATTGCCACAATATGCAGATAAAAATGTCAAAGAATGGGTTGAAGGAATTGATATTATTAATGATGAGGTTGTTGATGTTCCAGCAGAAGCTGTTTTTTATCCTACAAATGGAAAATTGTTTAGAGGAAACACCAATGGATTAGCAAGTGGAAACAATTTATATGAAGCTATTTTACATGCTACTTTAGAGATTATTGAGAGGGATGCATGGAGTTTAGCAGATTTAGCAAGAAGAATTCCAAAAAAGATTAATCCTGAAGATGCAAAAAATCCATTGATTCATGAGTTAATTGAAAAGTTTGAAAAAGCTGGAGTTGAAGTAATTTTGAAAGATTTAACGTCAGAGTTTGAGATTCCAGTTGTTGCTGCCATAAGTGACGATTCATGTAAAAATCCTCTAATGCTGTGTATAGGTGTAGGATGCCATTTACATCCAGAGATAGCTATTTTAAGGGCATTAACTGAGGTTGCTCAAAGTAGAGCTTCCCAATTACATGAATTTAGAAGAGATGCTAAGTTGAGGAAAGAATTTACTTCAAAAATCTCCTATGAGAGATTAAAAAGAATTCATAGAAAGTGGTTTGAATTTGAAGAAGAGATAAATATTGCAGATATGCCAAACAATGCAAGATATGATTTAAAAAAGGATTTAGAATTTATAAAAGATAAAATCTCAGAATTTGGGTTTGATAAATTAATATATGTTGATTTAAATAAGGTTGGTGTTGATGCAGTTAGAGTTATAATTCCAAAAATGGAAGTTTATACAATGGATAGGGATAGATTATCAAAAAATGCCTTAGAAAGGGTTAAAAGAGTATATTATTAATCTTTTAATTAACCTTATAATGAGTTAATGAGAGAAATGCTTCAAATCAAATACATCTAATTTTTTATTTTGTTCTTTATTTTTTTCTTTGAAGAAGTCTTCTAATATTTTCCTTTCTTTTATTAAACCTACTGAATCCGCTCTACACTGCCCACAAGCTCTAAACTGCGGAATATATTTTTCACACTCTTCTCTAATTCTCTTTATTTCTTCACATGTTGGAGCTCTCAGATGTTTCATTTTGTATAGTGGGATTAGAGGAATAATATTTTGCATATAAGCAAAATCTTTTAATTCTTTGGCAATATCAACAACATGTTCCATATTTATCTGTGGGATTAGAACAGTATTTATTTTTATTATTAAACCTTCATCATAAGCTTTTTTTATCCCGTCTATTTGGTTCTCTATCAGTATTTTAGCCCCTTCAATGCCATGATGTATTTTTTTATCATAATATACCCATTCAACTATATCTTTTAAAATCTCTGGATTTATAGCATTTACAGTAACAGTGACTGTCTTTACATTTAAATCAGATAATTTCTTATAGTATTTATTTAATAGCAACCCATTTGTAGAGAGACATTTTATTAAATCTGGAAACTTCTCATCAATAATCTCAAGTGTTTCAAATGTCTCTTTGTTAAATAAACTATCCCCAGGTCCAGCAATACCAACAACTTTAACGTTTGGAATCTCTTTTAATACTTTATTTAAATAATTTTCAACATCTTCTGGTTTTAAGACGGATAAAGCTACCCCTGGCCTATGCTCACACGCCTCTTTACCTAAACTTCTTCTACAAAATTTACATGCTATATTGCATCTTGGAGCTACTGGTAAGTGAATTCTACCAACTTTATCATGAATTTTTTCGTTAAAGCATGGATGAACTTTTGTTATATGGGAAAATTTTAACATCTTTGTATTTTTTGCATCCATATTACCACATTTATTATTTTTTAAATATCCTTCTAATTTCTATATTTTGCATAATTTAAAAGTTTTCTATATTAATAAATTTATATCTATAAGCATATATAATAAATATTATTAATAAATATTATAAAGTTAAATTATTTCCAAATAGTGAAGGATAGAATGAGATAAAGTATATAATCCAATTAATATTATAATACCTCCACTAATTAATGGAATTTTTGATATCTTTTTACTTCTAATATATTTTTGAATAAATTCTTTACTTTTAACGAACATTACTGCCAATGTAGTTAGAGCTAATGCTAATCCGATACTAAATATTGCTACATAAAATAATCCTCCAAATAAATCTCCTAAGGTTATAGATAACAATAAAACTGCTAACGCTGCTGGACAAGGAACTAAACCTGCAGATAAACCTATAGCAATAATTCCCTTTTTTGCATCAATTTTATGCTCATGTGGATGTAAATAGCTTTTTATTATCCAAATCCCCACGGTAATTAATATTATTCCTCCTAAAATATTCATCATATCATGAACTAACTCCACATTTAGGTTTGTTAATAGATATAATGACAAAATTCCTAATAAAAATATCACTGCTGTGTGGGATATAGTTATAGTTATTCCCAATAAAATGGCATCTTTTAGGGCTGTTTTTGTTCCTAAAATATAAGCAGCTAAAACACTTTTCCCATGTCCTGGCTCTAAAGCATGCAACATTCCGAGTATGAATGCAGTTATTGCGTATAGAAATTCCACAACCATCACCGTAATAACTTATTTTTATATAAATCCTTTTTTGTAATACTTGATATTACTTAAACTACCTTATTATTTAAATAGTTTATTACTAAAAAAGAAAACTTAATCAACACTAAAAATGTCTTTAATTTAAAATGATAATAAAAAATAATAAAAAATAGAAAAAATTCATTAAAAATAATACAATTAAAAATTATTTTACTAATGATAAAATACCGTTAAATATATATAAGATAAAGAATACTGTAAAAATATAAAGTTTCCTTTAATAATATTAAATAACATAATATTGGGTGATACTTTGCACATAATGGAAGGGTATCTTCCACCAATGTGGTGTGCCTTTTGGTATGCATTAGCTCTACCAATAATTGCCTATGGATTTTATAGAATAAAAAAGATATCTGAGGAGATTCCAGAATCAAAACCACTAATTGCTATTTCTGGAGCATATATGTTTGTTTTGAGTTCTTTAAAGATGCCATCAGTTACTGGAAGTTGCTCACACCCTTGTGGTAATGGTTTGGGTGCAGTGTTATTTGGAGTACCAGTTACAGCAGCGTTGGCATCTATTGTATTGTTATTTCAGGCATTATTTTTAGCTCATGGGGGGATTACTACATTAGGAGCTAATGATTTCTCAATGGGAATAGTAGGGCCTTTCTTTGGATGGCTAACTTATAGTTTGTTACATAAAAAATTAGGAATAAACTCTACCTACGCTATAGGTATTGCAGCTGTATTCTCTGATTGGTTAACCTATGTAACAACTGCTATACAATTAACATTAGCATTTCCAGGAACTAATCCAGTCTATACATGCTTAGGTTTTTTAGCAATTTATGCAGTAACACAAGTACCATTAGCTATTGCTGAAGGTATTTTAACAATGGTAATTTGGGACTATATCAAAAAATTAAGACCAGATATACTATCTAAATTAGGCGTAGTTAATGAAAATGAATTAAATATTGCTGTAAATACTCTCGATGTAGGGGGTGAATAATGTGGAAATAAAACATATTATATTATTAGGTATCGTAGCATTATTGATAGCGTTTCCATTACTATTTGTTAAAGGAGAATATGAAGGTTCTGATGATCAAGGTACTGAGATGATTGAAAAAATAGACCCAAATTATCATCCATGGTTTAAACCTATTTGGGAACCACCTAGTGGTGAAATAGAAAGTTTATTATTTGCATTACAAGCTGCAATTGGTGCTATAATTATAGGTTATTATATCGGATATTTTAGAGCTAAACAAACATTATCAAATTAATCTTTTTCATTTTTATTTAATTTGTTTAATATATAATTGTAATTTAAAGTTTAGATTTTTTAATGGTGAGTATATACTCTAATTAATGCATGGTGATGATATGTATATATTGGATGATATCGCTCATAAGAATAGACTCTTAAAAGTAAATCCAAAATTAAAAGTTATTTTTGCGTTATTGTTGCTCTTAATATCTTTGTTTTCAAAATCATTCGTAGTTCCTATATTAATTTTTGCCATTATGTTCATATTAACATTATATGCATTAGACAAAAAAGTATATCCAATATATTTAGGTTTAATAGGTTCAATAATCGCATTTGGATTTTTTAATTTGATTTTTATGGGTGTATGGTATGGAAATGATGTAATTTTTAAGTTAGGATTTATAACATTTAAAAAAACTGGGTTAAATATGGGTATATTGGTATTTTCAAGAATTCTTGGTTGTTCCTCGTGTATGCTATTCATGGCACTAACTACGCCGATTCATCAATTATTTAAAATTCTCCAAGAATTAAAATTTCCAAGTATTTTTATTGACATGGTGTTGATGATGTATAGATATATATTTGTCTTATTAGATGAATTTATTAATATGAAAAATGCTGCTGAGGTTAAATTAGGATTTAAAAACATAAAGACAAGCTATAAATCCTTAGGTATAGTTTTAGCAAATTTATTTATAAGAGCTTGGAATAAAGGAGAGAAAATATACATTGCAATGGAATCACGAAATTATAATGGGACATTCAAAACTCTTGAGGACATAGATAACCCAAAATCTATATATATCATAGTGGTAATATTAATAGGACTATTTTTGATATTACTTGCATATCTTACTAAAAATATAAAGGTGTTTTAGAATGAATATGATTGAAACAAGAGATTTATATTTTAGATACCCTGATGGAACAGAGGTTTTAAAAGGTATAAATTTTAAAGTAAAAAAAGGGGAGATGGTTTCTATATTAGGACCTAATGGTGTTGGTAAATCAACATTATTTTTGCATTTCAATGGAATTTTAAGACCTACTAAAGGAGAGGTTTTAATAAAAGGAAAACCAATAAAATATGATAAAAAAAGTTTAATAGAAGTCAGAAAGACTGTTGGTTTAGTTTTTCAAAATCCTGACGACCAAATCTTTGCCCCTACGGTTAAAGAGGATGTAGCTTTCGGACCTTTAAACTTAGGATTACCAAAAGATGAAGTTGAGAGAAGGGTTAGAGAGGCATTAAAAGCTGTAGGTATGGAAGGATTTGAAAATAAACCTCCACACCATTTAAGTGGAGGGCAAAAAAAGAGAGTGGCAATAGCAGGAATTTTGGCAATGCAACCAGAGGTTATTGTTTTAGATGAGCCTACCTCTGGTTTAGACCCAGTTGGGGCATCGAAGATAATGAAGCTTTTATATGATTTAAATAAAAAAGGAATGACTATAATAATTTCAACTCATGATGTGGATTTAGTTCCTGTGTATGCTGATAAGGTTTATGTTATGTATGATGGAAAGATTTTGAAAGAAGGGGAGCCAAAAGAAGTTTTTAGTGACGTTGAGACAATAAGAAAAGCGAACTTAAGATTACCAAGAGTTGCTCACTTAATTGAGATTTTGAATAAAGAAGATAATATCCCTATTGAATGGGGCTTCACTATTGGAGAAGTTAGAAAAAATTTAGCTAAATATTTAAAAGAAATGTGCTAATTTATCATTTTACATTTAAAAATTTTTACATTCTCTTTATTTAATTCTCTTATCAACTCTTTTTCTCTATTTTCATCAACTAAGATTATTACACAACCTCCTCCTCCAGCTCCTGTTAATTTTGCTCCAAAACCAAATTTATTTCCAATATCAACGATTTTATCAAGTTTTGGAGTTGAGATATTTAATTTCTTTAAGAGTTCATGGTTTTTAGACATTAATTTTCCAAAATCTTCTTTATTATCTGTTTTCAAGGCGTTTTCAATAATCTTATCTATTTCTTTAAATATTTCATCCTTATTTTCAATTTTTGCCACTTCATTAACCAACTCTGCAGTTTTTTTCTTTCTTTTTTCAGCATAGACTATTAAAAATTTACAACTTTTTAAGAATTTCTCAAAATCTCCTTTAATTTTTTTAAATTTGTTGTTTTTTATCTCTAAGATGCCCCTATATGTTATTGTTGAAGTGTCTGTAATACTCGCCTTTCCTTGAATCTCTTTCTCTACTGTATAACCAAGTTTTGCAATCTCATCATCTTTAAGCTGTTTATTACAAAATCTGCTAACTGCCTTTATTGTTCCAATTGTTATTGAGGCAGAGCTACCCAAACCACAACTTATTGGAATTTTTGAACAGATATTTATCTCAAACCCTGTTTTTGGTTTTATATTTAAATAATTTATAGTGTTTTTTATTGCACAGAGGCAGTATTTGAAATCATCATAGTTATTGGGATTAATATTTTTTATATCATCTAAATTTAACTTTAAGCTTTTATTTAAGTCATTTAAATTTAAAATTATTTCATTTCTATCTAATTCTCTAATTTCAATAATTGATGTTAAATCAATAGCCATTGCTATAGCTCTATAACCATAAACAACTGCATGCTCTCCAAATAATATAACCTTTGATGGAGTTTCAATTATCATAATAAGCCCTACTTTATCTCTTTATTTTTATGTATTCGTTAAATGCTTCCCTTGTAGTCCCTACAACAACTCTTTTGTATTTATTTCCATTTTTATCAATAACTTCCTCTAATTTACCTCTTGCAATAATTTCTTCACCATTAAAGCACTGTCCAGCATAAGTGTGGGTGAAGGAAACAACCTCTTTTATATCTTCATCATTATAGCACTCTATCTTATAAACAGCTGGATTGTCAAAGGCAAAGTCATCATTTAAAACTCTACCCTCTACTTTTATAAAACCTAAGTTTTTATATTGTTTATCACCATATTTTTCATTAATTTCATTCCATTCTCTCGTAAATAATAAATCAAACATTGTATTGTCTATAATCCCTCTATTAAACTTTCTCTTTTCATAAAATACAAATTCCTCATAAGTTAAAGTTCCATCTTTGATTCTCTTTTCATAAGCTATTTTCCAAAAATTATCTGATAATGGCTTTAACTTATTATCTTCAAATGCCTGTTTTAGAGCTTCCCTTCCTTTTTTATGCATATCTTTCCCATAAATTACAAAATCGATATCTGAATTTTTATTATTTAATTTTAGTAATAGAGATCCACTAACTCCCATACTTTTAATTGGAATACCATACTCTTCTAAAATTAAAGCTAATTTTCTACATTTTTCTTCCAATTCACTTAAATTGTTTTCTTCATTAACAATATCATTTAACCTATCTTTTGGACTTAAAATTCTTTCAATATCTTCTTTTGGAATAGCATGCATTAAAACATTGATTGTTTCATCGTAAAAAAGATATTTGTTAAATTTTTCTTTTAAAAATTTGTAAGCTTTTTGGGATTCAGCCATCTTTACATACTTTCTTCCATTAATTTCTCTAATATTGTTTTTATCTACTTCAAAATCTACAAATTCATAGGGAACATATCTTAAAAAAGCAAAAAATCTATCTTCTGGATGATAATATGTATTTACAGCGAAATATAGTCCTTCAACTGTCTCTATAAAGTCTCTTATTCTTACTCTCATACTATCACATATATTATAAACATTTTTTAAGACTCTCTTTCATAACTTCTACATTAGGTTCTACACCAGTCCATATTTTAAATGCAACAGCCCCTTGATATATCAACATTCCTAATCCATTTATTGTTTTTGCATTAACTTTTTTAGCCTCTTTTAATAAAACTGTTTCTAATGGATTATAAATTAAATCCATAACTACCATATCTTCTCTTAACTTATCAGCTTTAACTATTGGTTCAACATCAACATTTGGATACATTCCAATTGGTGTTGCATTAATTATTATATCAATATCCTTTAAATCTACATCTAACCCACTAAATTTAACTTCTTCACCAAATTTTTTATTCAATTTTTTAGCTATCTCCTTAGCTAAGTTTTCTGCTTTTTCAACTGTTCTATTGGCTATTATAATATTGTTATCTTTTGCCAATTCAAAAGCTACAGCTCTTGCAGCTCCCCCAGCCCCAAAAATAACTATGTTCTTATCTTTAACTTTTCCAACCTCTTCCTCTAAAGCCATCCTTGCTCCAATACCATCTGTATTATAGCCAATTGCTTTTCCATCCTCTATTTTTATTGTATTAACTGCCCCAAGTAATTGAGCATCTTTATCTATCTCATCCAAATACTTCATAATTTCTATTTTGTGTGGAATGGTTACATTAAATCCGACTATCCCAAGAGCTTTAGCCCCATCTATCACATACTTTAAATTTTCTGGCAAGACATCAAAAGCTACATAAACATAGTTTAATCCTTTATCTTTAAAAGCTGCATTGTGTATTATTGGTGAAAAAGAATGCTCTACTGGATGACCTATCAACCCTATAACCTTAGTTTTTGCATCTATCATTATTATCACTATTTGTTTTTTATAAAAACAAAAATTTAAAATAAATTTACTTTTTAATTAATTTAATAACTTCAGCTATCTTTTTACCTAAGTTTCTTGCAGTTTCTAAGCCAATATCATCATCTTTACAATCTCCTGGAGCTTTTCCTACACCTGTTCCTCCATAGTGAGCTGTTGGGTCATTATCTCCAACAACTATCATTGAATGTATTAAAAAGAAATTATGGATTTGTTGAATTGTTGTCTCTTGTCCTCCATTTCTACTAGCTCCAACTGCTATAGCTCCCCCAACTTTATTTTTTAATTGAAAGCCCACTCTTAAAGGTCTTGATCTATCCATCAACATCTTTAACTGAGCTGAAACTCCACCAAAGTAAACTGGTGAGCCGAGAATAATCCCATCAGCTTTTTTCATCTTTTCTAATATTTCCTCAACGTCATCAATTATTTGACAACTTCCAGTATCTTTACATATATTGCAAGCAATACATGGATTTAGTTCTTTATCAGCTAAGGAGATAAATTCTGTTTCAATTCCTTCCTCAGCAATAGCATTTAAAGCCTCTCTAACTAATAAAGTTGTATTTCCTTCAGGTCTTGGACTACCACTTATCCCTATAACTTTCATATCTCTCACCTCATAGCATATAATATTATTATCATTACCACTTTATTTGTCAAAATGGGTTTAATAATTTTTCTCATTGTATCTACTTTCTCTAAAATAGTTAAGCCATTTTTTAACATTTTGATACCAATCATCTAATAGCTCCTCAATTATATCGCTCACTTTATCTAACTCTACAGCGTTGTATATATATTTATATCCTACTTTTTCAGTTACTTTTTTTCTATTAACTAAACCACAGTTCATTAAGCTTCTTAAAGCTTTCTGCACAGTAGTTCTATCCCTATTAACTCTCTCAGCTATCTCTAATACACTACCCTCTCCATTCTCTAAAAGGTCAAAATAAACCTTTATTTCAATCTCTTGTAGTCCTAAAATACATCTCATCAAATCTTCAATGGTAAATTTTTTTAGCCTATTTATGATAAAATCCTTCATGATATCACAATGTACATGACTTTGTTTTTATTTTTCTTTATCAGGTATTATTTTTACATAAAACTCTCTTCTTCTTGGTCCATCAAATTCAGCAAAAAATACTCCCTGCCAAGTTCCTAATAATGGTTTTCCATCTTTAATAATAATTGTTTGAGAACAGCCAACTAAAGAGCTTTTTATATGTGCATCTGAATTGCCTTCTAAGTGCGTAAAATTCCAATTTTTAGGAATAAGATGAGAGAGAAAGTTTATTATATCATGCTTCACTGATGGGTCGGCATTTTCATTTATAGTTATTCCAGCGGTTGTGTGTGGAACATAAATAACTGCTATCCCATCTTTAACCTTTGATTCAGATATTGCTGAAACTATTTGGGAAGTTATATCTACCAACTCTTCCCTTTTATTTGTTTTTATTTGGAATTTAAATAACATTATCTCACCAAAGTTCATTATTAGAGATTAAGGTAACTTTTAAATAGTTTTATATATAAATAACAACGTATACTACAATTTTAAGGTGAGAGTAATATGGATGTTAAAAGTAAGTTATCAATTTTATTGCTAATCTTATATATTATATTAGGAGCATTTATTCAATATAATGGAATATCACAATTTAAATCACTACCATCTCCAATTTATGGAGGAGATTACTATTATCAGATGGGGGTTATTTGGCATATTAGAGAAGGTGGTAACCCATTAGAAAGTTCATCAATACTCGGAGGATTACCTGGATATCTTCCAGTTTATGGATATCTGTGTGCTAAATTTTGTGATTTGTTTAATTTAGATACAATGAATGGAATGTTTTATTTTTCAATAGTTATATTTATTGTAAGTAGTGTTATATGGTTTTATTTATTTAGAGTTTTATTTAAAGATGATTGGATTGCATTAATTGGTGTGGTTTTAGCTAATGGAATAAGTTCATATCCAATATTAAAATATACACCATTCACACATCAAGTTATGGTGCCTTTATTTGTTATTGCTCTATATCTAACATTTAAAGAAAGAAAGATAATTTATTATGCTTTGTTGGGATTAATTTATGGTTTATTAACCCTATCTCACATGGTTGCATTTGTTGGAGCTACTTTGATATTATTAATCTTCATTGTTTATGAAATATATAAAAACAGAGATAAAATTATTGACTATTTAAAAGAAAATATAATAAAATGGGGGATTTTTGGAATTATTGCAGTGCCTATATTGATGCTTTACTGGTATAAGCCATTATTTATATACCATCTACATAGCTCTTATGATAGATCACATATGGATGTTATAGATTTTGGCAGGTTAGATGTACAAATAAACTTTTTGTTTGATATGATTAAAACATATTTATTAAATTTTTCATCTATTGGGGCTATTATAAGCACTTTATTAGTTTGGTTGGGGATATATGCATATTATAAATCAGATGACACTATAGAGAAAGAGTTTGTTAAAATATTTGGAATTGGTTCTTTATTTGCTACATTCTGCTATTTCATAACTGAACCCTTGCTTAAAATTAACTTTATCCCTACCTATATGCATGGATTTTATTTATGGTTGTTAGCTATCCTTATAGGATTATTCGGATTAAAATATATAAAAGAGCACTTTAAACTATATGATAATAAAAATATTATTGTATTTGGAATTTTATTTATTCTATTATTTGCTAACACTACATTTGCATTTTTGAATTATATAAACAATAATAAATGGGCTAAAGTAGGAAAATATCCAATGCCTGAAGTATATAAATCCTTACAACAATATTTATTAACACATACAGATGTAAATGATGTAATCTTATCAACAAAAGAATTAAGCTTTGTAATTAATTCAATTAGTGGAAGGAAGGTAATGGTTAATAGATGGGCACAACAAAACGACCCTTACATTAATTTACCTCAAAGAGATATGGATGCCGCTATAATCTTGTATGGAAATGATACAAAGAAAAAATTGGAGTTAATTAAAAAGTATAAGGTAAAATATCTATATTGGGACTATTATTGGATTAATTCTGAGTTTCAATTTGATAAATATGGGCGAATTATTGGAATGTACGACCCATTAATGACATACGATACAAAAGAAAATAGAGAATATTTAGATGAATATGGAGTTAAATATATTCCAATGTATTATTGGATAGACCCCTCTACGAGGTATCCAAATGTTAGGAAGTTTCATATTTTAATTATATCTCCACAAAACTATTACAATTTTACAAACCCTTGGAAACCTGATTTAAATAAATATTTGGTAGAAGTTTGGAATTATACATATAATGATAAAAAAATTGCTGTATTGTATAAAATAAATATTTCAAATTCAAATTAATTATTAAAAAATTAAATAAACACTGGGGATATTATGAAAAAAGTTTCAATAGTGATTCCTGCATATAATGAAGAAAAAACTATAGAAAAAATCTTAGAAAAGGTTTTAAATGTAAAATTACCTTTAGAAAAAGAAATTATTGTTGTAAATGATGGTTCCACTGATAGAACTAAAGAAATCATTGAAAATTTTATTAAAAACCATCCTAACGAAAATATTAAACTCATAAATAAAAAAAATGAAGGAAAAGGTAGTGCTCTAAAAGTAGGAATTAAACATTCAACTGGAGATATAATAATCATTCAAGATGCAGATTTAGAATATGACCCAAACGATTATCCAAAACTAATAAAACCAATCTTAGAAGGGAAAGCCAAAGTTGTATATGGCTCAAGATTAAGAAAGATTGAAAATAAATTTTCTCATATATCTTTTTTAATAGGAGGGATTTGTATAACATTAATTACAAATATTCTTTATTTTACATTTTTGACGGATGAGCCTACGTGTTATAAAGTATTTCATAAAGATTTAAAGGATATACTTATAAATGCTGAAGGTAATAGATTTGATTGGGAGCCGGAAGTTACTGCAAAAATTTTAAGAAAAGGTTATAAAATCTATGAGGTTCCTATAAATTATTACCCAAGAACATTAAAAGAAGGAAAAAAAATTAGATGGAAAGATGGATTTGAGGCTATTTTAACACTTATAAAATGGAGATTTAAAAAATTTTAATAGGATTTTACTTTATTATTTTTAAATAGTTATATTATTTTTTCAGTATATTTTTTCAAAATACGAAGTATTTTTAAAGAATTTATAATTCACATGTGATTTTTTTATTATTTAGTAATAAATATAATTGAATACAAATAATTGGATTTTGATAATATACTAAACATACAAAAGATTTCGTACATAAAGCACCTAATAGTGTTATACATACTAACAGTTTATAAACTACATAACTTTTGTGGATATTATTCATAGTGAGAGTAATGATTATATCTTTCAATAGCTTTGTATATATAATAACCATTGATGACTTCACAGAAATTAAAAAAAACTATATTTTCATAAGTTTTTTATAAATAAGTTCCCACAAAATTAATGAAATAAGAAATAACACTAACATTAAAAATAGAAAAGAATGAGTAAAGATTAGAGAATACTCCAAAACTAAATAAATATAAATAAGTAGTATTTTTATTAGCCCTAAATTTCATTAAAGAAGCAATTAATATTAAAAATATATAATATCCTAAAGTATTTGGATATATGGCTCTTAAAATTATTCTATAAAATTCATAATTTAATGAAACAAATAATGCAGTATATAAACCTAGACCTTTCTTTAAACTTTCCCCTACGTAATAATGTGCTAACACAAATAATACTATCTATGTAGAATTAGGAATTTTTTAACATCTTTAGAATAAGATAAAAAATATATTAAAGAATGAAAACCAGAAGGATATGACCAATATCTACTAAGTTGTTATTAATTTTTCCTCGCTATCTAAAGGATTTAATAAATTATCAATAAATTAATGTAAATAGTATTATTTCCATAACATTCACCTAACAATACTTGGTGAATTATAATGCTAAATCTTCCATATTTAATTTTAGGTATAATATGTGGTACTATAACTGGTTTATTTCCAGGTATTCATCCAAATAACATAGTTGCTTTGTCATTTTTAATTTTGCCATATTTTGGAATAGATAATTACGTTCCATTTTTAATTGGTTTAGTTATAACCCATTATTTTATAAATTTTATTCCTTCAGCTTTTTTAGGTGTGCCTGATGATGAAACTGCAACATCTGTTTTACCAATGCATAGATTAACTTTAAATGGAAATGGTTTTGAAGCAATTGTATTAGCAGGATTCGGAAGCTATTTAGGAGTTATTTTTTCAATAATTATTACTTTATTTTTAATTTTCATCTTGAATGTTGATATTGACTCTTTTTATCATTCAGCAAAATCATTCATTCCTTTTATTTTAATTACTTTTGTTCTATATCAAATTTTAACATCAAAATCAATCTGGGAAATTTTGGTTATATTTTTATCAGGAATTTTTGGAATAGCTGTTTTATATTGCAGTGATGCTTATAATATAACATTAACAGCAATATTTACTGGAATGTTTGGGATTCCTTTACTTATAAATAATTTAAGAACCTACAAAATAAAAAGTCAGATCATAACGTTCCCTGATTTTGATATAAAGTTTTTAAAATCGTCTTTTTTTGCTTCTATTGTAGGATTTTTTAGAATATTTTTGCCAGGTGTGAGTGGAGCTCAATTAAACTATATTTTGAGTAAAATTTTAAGTGAAAAGGATTTGAAAAACTTTATTATTTCTCAGGGAAGTATTATTTTGTCTAATGAAGTTTTTTCTTTACTCTCTATAATTTTTATAGGAATTGGTAGAAGTGGAGTTGCAAGAGCGATACAACATTTGCATGCAAATATTAATCTAAATATAGAAATATTTTCAATTCTAATTTCTTCTACAATTGCATTAATTATTCTAATAAATTTATCCAAATACATCCTTATTTATATTAGAAAAGTTAATTTTAAATATCTATCTCTATTTTTTATAGTGTTTTGTTCCTTTATTATAGTTATTGGAAGCTATAACACATATTTAAGTTATCATATTATTGTATATTTAACATCAATTTGTATAGGGCTTTTAGCATTAAAAAGTCAATCAAAGCTATCAAATATGATGAACGTCTTAATATTTCCAACGATATTGTATTTTTTAGTGGGATAATATGGATTTAAAAAGTCAGATTTTAAATAAAAGAACGATACTTTCTTTTATAATATCTTTGGGAATAGTTCTATATATCTTTTCAAAGATAGATTTGGATAAATTAATATTAATTTTAAAACATACAAAAATTATTTATTATTTTTTTGCAATAGCAATGTTCTATATTTCAATATTAATTAGAAGCTATCGTTGGAGAATTTTCTTAAAAAATGTGAATATTATTTTAAAGTTAAAAGATGCTTTTATAGTGTATTATCTTTCAATGTTTGTGAATTCATTAGTTCCTGCTAAGTTAGGGGATATTTATAGAGGATACTTATTAAAAAAGAAAACTAATAAGTCAATATCATTGGGATTTGGGACTGTTTTTATTGAAAGAGTTTTTGACTTGGTAGCGATGATTAGTTTATTATTTATCTCTGCTTACTTATCATTTAAATCAGATATTCCAAAGGAAATTCTTTATTCAATAAAATGGGGAGTTATTATAATTTTATTTTTGATTTTTCTAATTTTTGGTTTTTTAGTGGTTAATAGTAAGATAAATTTAAAAAATAAAAAATTAGAGGCAATATTGATTAACTTTGAGAAAGGTTTAAAAGCTGTAAAACTAAATACTTTTCCCTTATTAATAACTTTATCATTTATTGGATGGTTTATTGAGGGTCTAACTATTTATTTTATATTTTTAGCATTAAATCTAAATTTAGAAATATTATTTGGAGTATTTTCTGATTTAGCGTCTTCTTTATTAACTGCAATTCCTATAACACCATCAGGATTGGGAATTGTAGAGTATGCGTTAATTTATATATTAAAACTGAAAAGTATAGATGAAAATAATGCCTTTGCTGTTCTTATTTTATATCGTTTAATATCATATTTCTCAGTTGTTTTGTTTGGGGCGATAATGTTTTATATCGTTGAGGGAAATATTCTAAAAGAATCTAAGTAGGACTTTTCTATATATATCATTAATGAATAATAATAGGACTTTTGCAGTTTAATATAATTAAATTTAGAACATTGACACCTTTAGGTGTCTATATTTAATTAAAAAATTTATTCCTGCGAAAGTCCTATTATAAGAAACTTAATGCTTTATAACCTATATTTCAAAAATTTATCTTACCTTTTTAAAAACTATAGGAGATAAAAACAATAAAATGTTATTGGTGATACATAATGAAACTTACATTTGACTTAGATGGGAAGATAATATTTAGCAAGGAGTTAAGTGAGGATGCTAAAAAAGCAGTAGAAGAGATTTTAAAAAATGCTGACCAAATATTTTTAAAAGGAGTTCCAAAGGGTAAAGAAAATGAGGCTTCAAAAATAATAAGCTATGAGTTTGAAGGAAATACATTAAAATTAAAAATTGTATCTGGAACTTATACAAGAGCTCATGAAGGATTAATTAGATTAAGAAAGCCGTTAGCTGAAAAATTAGGAAGAAACTTTAGAATTGGAGTTAGAGGAATTGAAATAGATAATTATGTAATAACAATTGAAACAGAAGATGATAAAGCTAAAAAATTAGAGGGCATTAAAGTTCCAGAGTGCGAAGCAAAAGTTGAAGGGAATAAAATTATATTAACATTTAAAGACATTGGAGAGAGTGAATTAAAGAGAAATATTATTGATAGAGCAATAAAGTTTGTAAAAACAGAGTTAGAGAAAGAAGAAGAGGATTTGACATTTAAAGTTTGTAAGATTCCACCAGGGACAATAGTTAGTGAATATAAAGCTAGAAGGAAGATAACATTTGACAAGGACCCAACAGATGTTGCTGAAAAATTAGGATGGGTTAAAAAATTCCCTGGAAGAGGGCAGTGGTTCTATGCTCCACCAATAACCGCATTGTTTAGAGCTTTAGAGGAGTTGATAGTTGAAGAAGTCGTTAAAAAAATAGGATTTGAAGAATGTTTATTCCCAAAACTCATTCCATTGGAAATTATGTATAAGATGAGATATTTAGAGGGTTTGCCAGAAGGAATGTATTATGTATGCCCACCTAAAAGAGAACCAGAGCTTTTCAAAGAGTTTGTAAATGAAATGATGATTAAAAAGGAGATTCCAATTGAAAAATTAAAAACTCTACTTAGAGACCCTGGCTATGTATTAGCTCCAGCTCAATGTGAGCCATTCTACCAATTCTTTGAAGGGGAGGTTATAGATGTTGATAAACCAATAATGTTCTTTGATAGAAGTGGATGGACTTATAGATGGGAAGGAGGAGGAGCAAGAGGTTTAGATAGGGTTAATGAATTCTTGAGAATTGAGTGTGTTTGGATAGGTAGTCCAGAGTTTGTTGAAGAAACAAGAGATAAAACATTAAAATATGCTGAAAAATTAGCAGAAAAACTTGATTTAGAATATTGGGTTGAGGTTGGAGATGATCCATTCTATTTAGAAGGTAGAAAGAAAGAAGATAGAGGAATTGAATTCCCAGACGTGCCAAAGTATGAGATGAGGTTAGCTCTTCCATATATAAAAGATGAGAGAAAAGGAGTAGCTGTAACATCAGCAAATGTTCATGGAACACACTTTGTTGAAGGATTTAGAATTAAGGATTACAAAGGTAGAAAAGTTTGGACAGGTTGTACTGGATATGGAATAACAAGATGGGTTGTTGGATATTTAGCCCAATATGGGTTTGATTTTGATGATTGGCATCCTATTATAAAGAAAAAGATAAAAAAATTGCCTGAAGTTCCACAATTAATAACATGGCCTAAAAAAGATGAATAAACTTTTTTTATTATTTTTTAACTGTTTGGTGATAAAATGGAATTCTACTAATCATAGAGGGGCTTTGCCCCTCTATTGGGATACACCCCAATTTGTTTAATATTTCCTACTATATAGGTGAAACTATGAGATTTTTCGATAGAGAAAAAGAACTCAACTATCTAAAAACCTACTGTCAATTAGAGCCGAACTCCATATTATTCGTTTATGGACCAAAATCATCAGGTAAAACTAGAGTAATGCTCAAAGTTATAGAAGAACTAAACAAAAAGGATGATATAGTATTTTTCTATTATGACTTAAGAAGGTATGCCACTCCTACAAAGGAAGAGTTTTTAAAAATATTTTTTGAAAAAGGAGATAAGAAATATCTTTTAAATAAATTTGAAATTGACTTAAAAATATTTAAGTTTGGTATAGAAGAGAATTTTGACTTTAATAATTTATCTTTAAATGATGTTTTTGACAAAATCTATGAAAGTATTGAAGCAGTTATAAAAGAGAGTAAAAAACCTGTTTTAATAATTGATGAATTGCAGAAGTTGAAAAATATCTATTTTAATGGAGGAAAGTCCCTACTAAATGAGCTATTCAATTTATTTGTTCATTTAACAAAAGTTAGGCATTTATGTCATGTTATCTGCCTAACTTCTGATACTTTATTTATTGAAGAGATTTATAGGAATTCTACATTAGAAAATGCTGCAAAATATTATTTAATTGACTGGCTAAATAAAAAAAATATTAAGAAGATTTTAAAAGAAGAAGGCTTTAGTGAGGATGAAACAAAATATGCATCAAAATTTATATCATTACCTTATGAAATAGTTGATTTAATCGAAAACAAAAAATTGGGCTTGTCAGTTGAAGAAACAATAAATCAGTGGATTAATATAGATGCGGATAAGATAAAATATTTAATAGATACTTCCGATTTAAATGAAGAAGAGATTTATAGTGTTCTTTCTAAGTTTAAGGATAAAATAAAAATTAACTATAAAACAGATGTAAAAAAAGAGGAAACGAAATATATAAAATTTTTAATTGAGAATGAGATTTTGTTTTATGATGTTATTAATGGGATAATTAAGCCGACATCAATAAAAAAATGGTATGCCATAAAAGAAATTTTAGAAAAATAGGTGATTTAATGATAATTAAAAAAATAAAAATGGATATTTCTCCATTAGATGTTTATGAGCAAATTAGAGGAGAGAATACATTTTTGTTGGAATCAGCTGAAGGAGTTCCAAAGGTTGCGAGATATTCAATATTAGGAAAAGCTGAAGGAAAAGTAATATTTAAAGAAAATAAGCTAAAAGTTGAAAGCTTTACAGAATTTGGAGATAAAGTTAAAGATTTAGAAGGGAAATATGATTGCCCATTAGATGCCTTAAGAGATGTTAGAAATGAATATCTTAAATATATAAATATAGAGAACATTGAGCCAATACCGAGATTTAAGGGAGGTTTGGTTGGGTATTTAAGCTATGATATTATCAGATATTGGATTGATTTATCTAATATTAATCCAAAGCCAATTAATGATTTAAAATTTCCAGATGCAGAGTTTTTTATTGTTAAAGACTTTATTTCATTTGATTTAAAAGAGAAAGTAATTAATTTAATAGCAGAAGATGAAGAAGGAATTAAAAACCTTGAAAAAATTGTGGAGAATGCAAAAATCAATAATGACGAGAAGAAAAAAGAAAAAACTATAGAAAATAATGAATTAAAAATAAAATCTAATATGAGTAAGGAAGAATTTATTGAAGCCGTTAAAAAAGCTAAGGAGTATATTTTTGCGGGAGATATATTCCAGGTAGTTTTATCAAGAAGGATTGAAATAGATTTGGATAATTTAGATTATTTAGAAATATATAAAAAAGTTAGAGAGATTAATCCCTCTCCATATATGTATTACTTAGATTTTGGTGATAGAAAGATTATTGGCTCCTCTCCAGAGATTTTGGTAAGAACAGATTATAAAGATGGAAAAAGATTAGTTATAACAAGACCTATAGCTGGGACAATTAAGAGGGGTAGAACAGAAGAGGAAGACAAAGAATTAGAGAAAAAGCTACTAAATGATGAGAAAGAGAGAGCTGAGCATGTTATGCTTGTAGATTTAGCAAGAAATGATATTGGAAAGATATCAAAATTTGGAACTGTCAAAGTAACTGATTTCATGGTAATAGAGAAATATTCTCATGTTCAGCATATTGTAAGTAATGTTGTTGGAGAGTTAAAAGATAATTATGACTCTTTCTTAGCTGTAAAAGCTACTTTCCCAGCGGGAACTTTGAGTGGAGCTCCAAAAGTTAGGGCTATGGAGATTATTGAAGAACTTGAAAAAACATATAGAGGGCCTTATGGAGGAGGAGTAGGCTATTTCGGATGGGATGATTTAATGGACTTAGCAATAACCATCAGAACCTTTGTAATCTCAAAAAATAAAGGCTATATTCAAGTAGGAGCAGGAATTGTAGCTGATTCAATTCCAGAAAATGAATGGGAAGAGACAGAGAGAAAGGGTATGGCTAATGTTAAAACCATTGAGAGTTTAATTAGAGAAAAAACATAAGATTTAATTAAAATTAAAAATTAAACATAAATACCTTTGGTGAATAAAATGAAATTTTTTAACAGAGAAAAAGAGATAAAAGAAATTTTGTCCATTATAGAGGGGGAGCCTAATTTTATTTATTTTATTTTTGGTCCTATAAACAGTGGAAAATCGACATTGATAAGAGAGATAGTAACAAATAGATTAGATAAATCCAAACATATCCCATTTTTTATTGATTTTAGGACGAGAAATATAGTAAATGTTGATAACTTTATTGAATGTTTATTTGAAGTGGATGAGAAATCGAAGATAGATGATTTTAGAGAGTATGCAAAAAGTTTGGCAGAGATGTTAGCTAAAGGTTCGGAAGATATTAGTAAGTATTATTTAGGCATGCCGATAAAGATTCCTAAATCATTTTTTGATAAGATATTTAATAAGAAGGATAAATCAGGAGACGTTTATCAATATATTGAATACTTATTTGCTAAATTAAATGAAAAAGGTAAAAAACCTATATTAATTTTTGATGAACTCCAAATGATTAAAGAAATTACATTAAACGGTAATAGATTATTGTTATGGAGTCTATTCCAATTCTTAGTAGCATTAACTAAAGTTCAACATCTATGTCATGTTTTTTGTATAAGCTCTGATAGTTTATTTATTGAATATGTTTATAACGCTGGGGAATTAGAAGAGAGGGCAGATTATATATTAGTAGATGATTTTAATAAAGAAACAGCCTTTAGTTTTATGGACTTTTTAGCTAATGAGATATTAAATAAAAGTCTCTCTAATGAAGAAAAAGAATTAATTTACGCTTACGTCGGTGGGAAACCAGTATCAATTTATAAAATTATTGACAAAATGAGGTATAAAAAATTAAATAAAATTCTAAATGAAATGTTAAAAATAGAAACTTCAAAATTGAAATACTTTTTAGAAGAAGTTAAAGAGGATGACAAAGGATTATATAATGAAGTAGTTAAGGCATTGTCTCTATTTAAGGAAAGTTATATAATTGAGTGTGATAAAATACCTAAAAAAATTAGAGAGTTTCTAATTAAAAGAAATATTTTATTTTTAAATCCAATAGAAGATACTCTAAAACCTCAATCTTTCTTAGTTTGGAATGCTATAAAAAGAGTTTTATCTTGAATTATTATTGTTATATATAAATACTAAATTAACATAAAAGGAGGGGATAATCATAATTAAAAAACTAATTGAAGCATTGAAACAGGCACAAGATGAAGATTTTAAAATATTAAAAATTATAGAACTGTCAATGAGATATCATGAGTGGGTGCCATTAGATGAGATTGTTAGAAAAGCAAAGATGCCAGAAAAGGATGTGTTATATAGATTAAAAAGATTAAATAAATTTGGATTTGTTGTTAGAAGTGTTTATGGATATGCTGTATCAATGGGAGGTTATGATGCCTTAGCTGTAAATGCATTTGTTAAAAAAGGTATCTTAAAGGCTATAGGTAATAAGTTAGGAGTTGGTAAGGAGGGAGATGTTTATAATGTATTGTTAGAAGATGGAAGAGAGGCGGTTTTAAAATTCCATAAGCATGGTAGGACGTGCTTTACAAGAGGAAAAAGATATAGGGGATATTTAGCTGATAAACATCATATAAGCTGGCTCTATGTTTCAAGATTAACAGCTCAACAAGAATTTGAGATATTAAATGAGCTTTTTCCAACAGTTAAAGTTCCTGAGCCAATAGAATGGAATAGGCATGCTATAATTATGGGAAAAGTTGTTGGTGAAGAGCTGAAGAGATTAGATTTATCAGAATTTATGAGTAAAGAGGAAATTAGAGATTTATTCTGGAAGATTATTGAAGAGGTTAAAAAAGCTTATAAAATTGGCTATATACATGGTGATTTGAGTGAATTCAACATCTTATTAGATGAGAGTGGAGATTTTGTTATTATAGATTGGCCTCAAGCGATTCCTACATATCATCCAGATGCTGAATTCTACTTAAAAAGAGATATTTGGAATGTAATAAGATACTTCAAAAAGTATAAGATTGATAAAGAGGATGAGAGAATAGATGTTGATAAAATCTTTAAATATATAACTGAAAAAGAGTAAATCCCACATAATGCTTACTAGAAAAATAATTGAACATAAATTGTATCATTTGCTATAAATAATAACTAATCCTAATGCTATTGAATCAATAAAATTTTATTAGGTTTAAATAAAAAATATAAGTGAAGTTCATGAGTTTTGATAAACTATGTGATGAAATTATGCAAAAAAATGAAGATGCGAAAGAATTCGCTTATATATTAAAATTAATTTATTTAAATGAATATGACAAATTTAAATATATTAACCTTAAAAAATTTAATATCATTGAGAAAGATGATTTGTTATTTTATGGAAAAAATTATCCATTATTTAAAACTTTGCTATTTTATAATGAAATTCCAGTATTTAGGGAAGAGAAAGAAAGCATTTTATTTTTAAAGAGTATTGGGCTATCTCCAACAAATAGTTTAAACTCTTTAAACTATAAAGAGAAGATAAAATTAGGAAATGAATTCATAAAAAAATGCATAACTATAGTTCCAAAAGAATATGTTGGTTATATTCCTCATTTGATATTTGGAAAAGAGTATTATTTTAAAGAAATGAATTTAAAGGAGTATGTCTCTGCTTTAAATGGAATGTACAAAATTGGTAAGAAAAAGAAAGTAAAAAAATTGATAATTAATAGAGAAGTACCTGATGATAGAGACATTAAAAAGTATAAGAAGAAATTGGCAAAGAAAATTAGCTTATTTAAGAAAAAATTAGATAACTATGAAATAAATTACTTTAACTTAAAATTTAATAACAAAAACTTTAAATGCCAATATATCTATATTAAACAATCAACATGGGACAAAGTCTTTAGTTTGTTTGGAGAAGGAATTGAACTAAAATATTATCCAACTTTGGTTAATGTTTCTTATTCATATAAAAAAGTTGATTTTCTAAAACCATTTTTTATATTTGTCAATAAGGGGGATATTTCAGTTTATGCAAAAGTTCCAAAACTAATTTATTTAAAATATGGGTTATCATTAAATCATTTAAATTTAAAAGGAAAATATGTATATTTTGGAAATTGGGATAACGATAAATTTTATCAACTTATAGAAAAAGGAAGGTTATGAGAAAAATTTTATTGATTTTATTACACCTATTATTTTTGAATAGCATTTATGGCTATTACTTTGGATACATAAAAGTAAATGAGAACACTTTACTATATGAAAAAGATTTTAAAATAAATAAAGATGAAAATTACAAGTACAAACTTTATTTTGTCCATTATGGTAATATAAATGAAAATATGAAGGTAAAAATATACCTAAACGATAATTTAATTTATACTATTGATGATGCTAATGATGGTTCAGGAAATTATAAGAAAAAAGTAATTATAGATATAACAGATTATTTAGAAAATGGAGAAAATGTTTTAAAGGTTGAAGGGATTAACATTAAAGGAAATGAAACTTATCATCCTTATTATGTGTTAGATGAATGTTATATAGATGAGCCTATGAAAACTTCTATAACTTTTGGAAGTGTTTTTTTAACTTTAATTTTAATTGGGTTGATTATTTTGTATTCACCAAAAAAGAACTTTGTGTAATAGTCGTGTGTGTTAGACGTTGACTTAAACACTTTAATACACTAGGGAATACTTAAGAGGTAGAATATTATATGGTTTAATGAAGAGTGGGGAGAAAATGGACATACTAATTGTTACAGAATATTTTCCTTCATCGGAAGAATGCAATGTAAAGGGTGGTGTTGAGGCGAGAGCATTTTATATAGCAAAAAATCTCGCAGAAAATCATAATGTGTATATTATAACATCTTGGGAAGAAGGGCTACCACAAAAAGATGAAATTTGTGGAATTAATGTAATAAGATGTGGAAAACAAAGGAAATATAGCCAGTGTGGAAGTTTTACCGAAAGATTAAGTTTTATGAAAGATGCCGTAAAAATTGGAAAAAAATTAGATGTTGATATCGTAGATGGATATAATTTTATTACTTATCCCGTAGCGTATAAGATATCAGAAAAATTAGGTATTCCAAGAATAGCTACATATCATGATGTTTGGCTTGGTGGGGATTGGATAAAAAACATCGGATTTTTTGGAATATTTGGCGAAATTTTAGAGAGGTATGTTCTCTCAAAAAAATGGGACAAATTTATTGCAGTAAGTGGATACACAAAGGAAAAATTAATAAGTGCTGGTATTGATGGAAACAATATAGAAATAGTTTATAATGGAGTTAATTTAGAAGAATATCAAAAAATAAAAGTCCATAAGGAAAACAATACCATATGTTATGTGGGAAGATTGGTTAAATATAAAAAAATTGATGATTTGATTAAGTCAGTAAATATTATTAAAACTGATTTTCCAGATATCAAATTGAAAATTATTGGTACTGGTCCAGAAAGAGAAAACTTGGAAAAAATGGTTAAAAGTTTGCATTTAGAAGATAATGTTGAATTTTTAGGATTTGTAGAGAAACATGAGGATGTTATAAAACATATTAAGTCTTCAACTATTTTCTCACTACCAAGTATTGTTGAAGGATTTGGAATGGTAACTATAGAGAGTGTTGCATCTGAAACACCTTATGTAAATTCAGCCATTCCACCAACTATTGAAATTACCGAAAATGGAAAAGGCGGGTTGTTATTTGAACCTGAAAATGTTAATGATTTAACCACTAAAATTAAAATGTTCTTAGAAGATAAAGATTTGTACTCTAAAAAACAAAAAGAATGCTTAGAATTGTCTAAAAAATACGACTGGAAGAAGTTAGTTAAAAAAGTAGAGAATATATATTTTGATGTTTTAGGAGTATGAAAATAAATATGACATTAACACGATTGAAAATTAAATAAATTAAGATACAATCATATAAATTGGTGGAATAATGAAAATTTGTTATATTATAGATTTTTTTGTTCCACATTATCAGGGAGGAGGGGAAAGAAGACTCTATGAGATAGCGAAAAGATTGGTGAAAAAAGGTCACAGTGTGGATGTTCTATGCATGAAAATTAATAATGTTCCCAATTATGAAAATATTGATGGAATAAATGTTTACCACTTAGGACCAACTATAAAAAATCCGCCATATAGGTCTCCATTGGATTTTCTAAAATTTACTATATCCGTATTTAAATGGTTAATAACAAATAGGTATGATATTGTTGATGCACAAGCATTTGTTCCATTAATTCCAGCGTCTTTGTGTTATATTTTTAAAATCCAAAAAAATGTTATAGGAACAATCCATGATGTAAGCCATAAAAAAGACAAAAATCAATGGTTATATTATGGAAATATTGCATATTTCATTGAAAGATTTTTATATAAACTACCATTTAAAAAGGTAATTACGGTTAGTAATGTTATAAAAGAGATTTTAAATAAAGAATATGGCATTTCAAGCGATAAAATATGTGTTGTCCACAATGGTGTTGATTTAAATTTAATAGATTCTGTGGAATGTACGGATGTTGATGTAAATTCAATAATTTTTGTTGGAAGGTTAGTTCCACACAAGCACGTTGACGATTTAATCAAAGCTGTATCATTAATAGTTAAAGATATTCCAGATGTAAAATTAAAAATAATAGGTGATGGCATTACTAAGGATAACTTAAAAAGTTTAGTAAAAGAATTAAAATTAGAGAATAATGTTAAATTTTTTGGAAAATTGGAGGAATATAAGGATGTAATTAAGGAGATAAAGAAATCAGAACTTTTGGTTCTTCCATCTACAAGAGAGGGATTTGGCATGGTTTTAGTGGAAGCTAATGCCTGCTATAAGCCAGTAATTGCGTATAAATCTGGAGGAGTTGTTGAGGTTATTGATGATAATCTCAATGGTTTTTTGGTAGAGGAGAGAAACATTTATGAGTTAAGTGAAAAAATAAAATTTTTGTTGGAAAATAAAGATATTGCGGAAGAAATGGGAAAATATGGAAGAAAAAAAGTTGAAAAGATGTTTGTATGGGATAAAGTAGTTGAAGAAATTGAAAAAGTTTATAAAACTTGTTAAAATTATATTACTACTCAAAAACATACTTTAAAAGAGACTAGGTTTATTAATTTGGGGAAAACAGATAAAGAGATTGAAAATAAAATTTTAAAAGAAGTTAAATGTATTTCTGCTATAGGAAAAACTTCTTTAAAAGAAAGTACCTCTTTAATTAAAAAAATGTAATGCTGTGATTTGTAATGATTCTGGTCCAATACATTTAGCAGCAGCAGTAAATGAAAAAATTATTAGTATATTTGGTCCAACAAATCCTATAGAAAAAGCTCCATTGCATAAAAAAAGTATTTATTTATGGAAACAAATTGGATATAATCCTTGTTATGATTTGTGGGGAGGACATCCAAAATCCTGCCCTTATAAGAAAAAATGCATGAATTCTATAGATGTTAATAAAGTATATAGCAAAATACTACATGTATTACAAAAATGAGGTGTGGATATGGTAGAAACCTACATAGTTACTCCTAACTATAATGGGGTGAAATTTTTAAAGAATTATTTTGATTCACTATTTAATCAAACATACCAAAATTTTAAAATTATTTTTGTGGATAATTCTCCCAATAATGATTCGGTAGATTATATAAAAAAGAATTATGCAGATAAAATGAAAGAAGAAAAAATAATCATCATCAAAAATCCAAAAAATTATGGATTTGCAAAAGCAACAAATATAGGGATCCAAAAAGCTTTTGAAGATAAAGAATGCAAATACGTTGTTTGTTTAAATAATGATATAAAAGCGGAACTTAATTTTTTGGAAGAGCTTATTAAATGTGCAGAAAGACATCCTGATGCAGGTAGTATCCAAGCAAAGATGATTTGGGGATTATATCCAGAACTCATAGATTCTGCAGGCATAGAATATTCAAAAAATGGTCTTGGATTTAACAGGGGAGCTTATGAACCTGTTGATAAATATAACAAAGAAGAAGAAATATTTGGATGTTGTGCTGGAGCGTGTTTATATAGAAGAGAAGCATTAGAGGATATTAAAATAGATGATGAATATTTTGATGAGGACTTTTTTGCATATTATGAGGATTTTGATTTAGCTTTTAGATTACGATGGGCAGGATGGAAAGCATGGTATTGTCCAAAGGCGATAGTTTATCATTATAGAGGGGGTACAGGAGGAGTTGTAAGTGACTTTACGGTATATTATGGAGGAAGAAATTACACACTAACATTATTTAAAAATTTACCTAATCGATATATAATTAAGCATCTCTATTTAATCATTTTAGCGGAATTGGCTCAAATAGGAATTAATTTACTGAGAGGGAAATCAGTAATTATTAAAGCAAAAATTGATGCATATAGAGATCTTAAAAAATTCTTAGAGAAAAAAAAGAAGATTAAAAAAAGAATTGATTTTAATGATTTGGAGAAGTTATTTATTATGAAGTGGAGAGTTAAAATTCCAAAAATGTGAATCATAGGCATTGTCTTTTTCTTTTAATTTAGGGTATTAAATTTTTATGTAAAAACTCTGGTATAAATCTTACCAAAGCTGAACTTAATCCTAAATCCCTAAATATTCCTAATATGGCATAAAAATCTAAAACTGCATAAAATAAACCTACTACTTCTAACTTAGGAATTTCATGAGAGTAGAGCATTCTCACAGCATATCCAATAGGAGCAGCCAACATTATCAACAAAAAATTCCAACTAATGCCTTTAATTGCTCTTTTTTCATAACCCACATCATCACCAAATTTATAGGATTTGTTCATAAATTATTGAATTATTATTAAATAAAGTGTGCTTTGCTTTATTACGAAGAGACTTAAATAGGACTTTCGCAGGAATAAATATATTGTATTGGATGGTGTTAAAGTTCCTTATTTAATATACCAACTAAATTAGAGACTTTCAGCCTCAATTAATGCCTCTTAATTAGCTTTTTTATGGCATACCATTTTTTATTGATATTGGCTTAATTATACCATTAATAACATCATAAGACAATATTTCATTATTAATTATTAATTAAGAATTTTAAATAAGGCATTTCCTCTTTTTTAACGTTTTTTTGTAGTTAAGAGTTATGTCATTCTTTGAATTTGTAATAATAAGAAATAAATCATTTCTTCATTTAAATTAGTGTTATCTATTATATTTCAATCTATCTGCTTCAATATTTATCCACTATTTAAATACTCTACATGCCCCCTATGTATTATATCAAAATATCCATTTGTAAAAACTATCTTTAAATTTTGGTTTTTTAACTCTTTAATTATATTTTCTAATGATTTCCTATCTTCAATTATCATGATCTCCATTATTTCAAAAAATATTTGGTTTTTTATTTAAACAATTATTTCAAAAACATATATTGCTAAGATTATAACCAAAGCAATTATTATCTTGTCAAAAAGTTTATAAAGGACTTTATAAGCCCAAAGGACGTATATGTGATTGCGCAAAAATGTTTTGCAAAATACAATAAACTTAACTACATAAATAACCTTTTTTCAACTACTTCACAAATTACATGATAAATTGTTAAATGGCATTCCTGTATCCTTGCTGTGTCATTAGATGGAACTATTAATGGCAAATCAACAATGTCCTTTAATTTGCCCCTCCTTTTCCCAATAAGCCAAACTAAAAAAAGATTTTTGGCACAAAAAATCAAAATCTTAAAAATTGAAAAAATTGAACATTTTATGTATTATTATATTTATAACTGCTTTTATAAGTTCAATGATTTGCATATATATTGGTTCTTTATTAACCTCATTAACATTAATTTCTTTTTCTTTAATTGCGTAGTAACCTGACTTATTTATTTTTATTACTATATTGTTTTCCTTATCTACTATGTATGGAATATTTACCCATGATTTCAATTTTTCATCATAATAGAGAACTTTTATTTCTTTATTTTTTATATTACCAATTTTAACCTTTAATGTTAATGGAATACTAAATTCTGCACCTTTTGGAGATATATAATATGCCAATGTTATGTTTGGGAGATGTATTTCTTTAATTTGTATTTCTCCATCTTTGGTTATTTTTGTACCATGTTGGATTATCAAAGTTGCATTTTCTCCAATATGTTTTATTATTGTTCCCTCTACAATGTTTTCTTTTGGTTTATTGTTTTGATTGTTGTTATTTACTTCTTTTATAGGATTTTTATTATCATTTGTTGTAACTTTTATTGATGAGCTTTCTAATTTTTCATTTAAAGAGCTTTCATTATTTGTTGTAGCCTTTTTATAAATTAAGTGTAATATTTTTTCATTTCTGTTACTGTAGTTATCTACTGCAATTATTTTAAGTGTATTTTCACCAACATTTAATGTTAATGTTCCAGTGTAGTGGTTATTTATCTTATTGTAACTAATTTTATTACCATTTAAGTAAATATCAACTGAATAAGGTGAGTCGTCTTCAACAACTATATCAAAATTTACTTTTGAGTAGTTAAATTCTCTTTTCGTTGGAGATAATATTGTTATTTTTGGAGGTTCTTTATCAACGGTTTCATTTGTTGTGTTATTATCAGTTACTATTGGGGGAGGGGTAGGAATATCTGATTCAATTAAAATATCCTTCTGAATTCCTCCAATATTCAAATGAACAACAGTCCCAGCAGGAATGTTATTTGCTCTGTATGAATATTCAAAATTACCATTCTCATCTGCTTTTATGGTTGTAGATGCAATGATTTTTAGTTTTACAGGTTTTGAAGGGTCTTTAATTGTTCCTCCAATTCTTATTTCATAAGTTCCTGGCGGAACATTTGATTGTGAAACAACAGCTATTCCTTCATCATTGGCAGTAGCACTTTTTTTTATCCAAAAACCCATTTTAACATAGACATTTAAGTTATTCACATTTTCAGCGATAACTTTAAAGTTATTTGGAGTAATTGGAATTTCGACATCTTCCATTATGTATCCATAATATGGAGGAGAAATTATTGGAGTTATCTCAAACCATGCTTGGCAAGGTATCTCTTCATTTGGATTAGCCTTTCCAGTTATTGTTATAGTATCTCCAACTTTTGGATGTTCTGGAGTAATTTCAATGTCAGATACAGCATAAGCAGGAATAATTATTAAGAATATTGAAAATAGAATTAATAACTTCTTTATCATAAAACATCACCATAATATTTCTTAAAATACTATTTTTTAATCAACAAAAAAAAATAAAATAAAAAATTAAAAGAAAGTAAGGTTAGGATTTACTGTATTGTTATTTCAGTTTGGTTTAATGCAACAATTTTCTTATCCTTAGTATCATAAACTATTCCAATAGCATAACATTCTGTTCCTGCTGGAATGTCTGCTAATGGTACACTTATTTGTATAGTGCTATTCGTTGTTATTTCTGAATATTCTGCACCTGCTGTTGTATCTCCAAATATTACATCAGCAATATTCTTTACTTTAGAAGCATTTAATGCTATTAAATCAGAGTTTTCTACAATTGTTTCTGAACCCTTATCTCCAACAACTGATACATTGAAGTATTTATCATTTGGTGTAGTTCCAACAACTTCTATTGTACCTTTGTATCCATCTTTTGTAATTACCAATAATCCATATCTTACAGAGTTTGATGGAGTTTGATTTAAGGACATATTAAATGTTAATGTTGTCATGTTAGTAAGATCTTCTGGCATAATGTTAATTAAATCTAATGATAGTCTATACTTGAGATATTCAAATCCCCCAACACCTAATATTGTAACATCATTTCCTATGTTTCCATTACCTTCAGTTATTACAATTATGTTTTCACCGTAGTTTTGTGGAGCTACTGTGAATGTTGCATCTCCATTTGAATCTGTTGTTTTTGTTATTTTAACTGGACTGTTATTCAACAGATTGATTAAAGTTGTAGCATTTCCGTTTAATAAATCGTTCATTGCATCTCTTAACTCTTGTCTGTTGGTTATCACATGCAAAGTAATTTCTTTGTTAGCAAGTGCCTTTGAACCATAGAAGTTAACTTTAACGTTATCTCCGTAGGTTACAGCTCCAAATTCTATTGGATAGATTAAGTTTAGTGCATTTGCATTACCTTCGAATTTTATTGAAACGTTATTTCCATTTATTGAATATTCTTTATCAACAGCATTTGTTATTATCTTTATTTCAGGTAATTTTATTTGAGTATCTCCTATAACTTCAACATAATTTCCATCTTCTTTGCTATCTCCAATATCAGCAATTTTTATAACTTTTTCTCCATTATTTATTGATATTACCGTGTATTTTTGTGTTGGTGGTGTAGTTGGAGCAGTAGGAGTTGTATAGTAGTAACCGCCCCCTCCCCCTCCAGAAACTCCAGTTTCGGCAATAGTTTCTGATGAAATACCCAAATTAGACGCAATGTTAGAGACTATGGTACTTATCTCAGGAGTGTCAGTAGATACTATAGTTGTTGAAGTAAAGGTTGTTATCTTACTTATAATAGACTTTATTACATTTTCATTTTTTTCAGGAAGTGGAATAATTGCTCCTATATTCCCTTTAACAAACTGTAATATACTATTTATAATAGGATTAACAGATTTTTCTGAATAAACAATTGCAGCTTTCTTGTCCTTAACTTCTGGGTTTAATTTAGGAACATATGATAATGCAGTTTTTATAATTTCATCATTTTTACCATAAGCAATTATTGTATTTTTTGATACAGATGTTGCAACTTTCTGTATTTCTTTTGGAATTTTAGTTCCAAGGATTACAGTATTTTCTACTTTAACTGATTTTAAGGTTTCTGCAACTTCTTTCTCTTTACCTGGAGCATAGTAAAGGACTGGAGCATCAAAGCTTACAGCTACTGGTGATATCTTCTCGTTAAATCCTTCAACAATCACGAGATTTTTTGCCATTTCTGGTTTTTCTTTTATTAGGGTTTCAAATACTTTTTGGGAGGTTTCAACTCTTGTCTCCCCCCAGATTCTCTCAGTATTCAATTTCAAATCAAGTTTTAGCTGGTTTTCTACATTGTTGCTTACTGCAACAGGACCCCCAACTATTATAACTTTAGTTATATGATTTCTTTCGAGTTCTCTTTTAGCTTCATCTGACAACTTATCTGGTGGAGTGTAGATAAGCATATATCCCATAGCCTTAGCATAGGGTGCTGCAACTATAGCATCTGCTGGCTTTGACACTATAATTGCTACATTTTCACTTGAGGCAAAGCTTAAAGGCAATACTCCAACAATTATTAATATGGATACTATTATAGAGGCTATTCTCATAATCTCCCTCCGATATTATTAGATGTTCGATATCGTTGGATATACTTCATTCTACTCAAAATATTCTATTAATATGTTCTGTTGTATTTACTTATATTTAAATCTTTTGTATTTTGTAGAATACATTGCATAATATATAATATAATGTCCGACATTTATACTTCATTTTTAAATTCTAATTAAAAGGTTGTATATTATGTTTTAGATTGTAAATATCCATATTTATGTATTTATGTAATTAATAATGAACTAATATAAAAAAAGTATATTTTAGTATATTTTAATTTATCTTTTTATCAATGTTGTTAGTGCATTTTATGTTCGTTATGTTAGCTATTCATTATTTCTAATGTTGTTTTATAATTTTTCCTCTATTTAATTATGTTGTAAATTTTATTTATAACAATAAATACAAAAACTCCCATTAACAAATAACTTATTGATTTTAAGATTTCTTTACTTCTCCTATTTATAAAGAAATCTCCAATTTCCAAGCAGATAAGAGTTCCTATTAATAGTATTGTAAAGAAAATATCTACAGATGGAGAGAACAATGCATCTAAAATAGCCCATAATGATAAGAATACTATTATTATATAATCTACTTTCATTTTATCCCCTCAATTATTATAGAAAATCATCTATTTTTCCTAATTTTTTTATAATTATTTTAATAAAATTCTCATTCTTTTCAAATTTATCGACTAATATTAACTGATTTTGGGATTTTGCAATTGCAAATAATACTGATGAGCATATTGGACAGCTTACTTTTTCACAAACTTTGCAGTCAATATTGTAACAGTACTTTGGTTTAACATTCTCTATAATTAATTCTATTTTATCATTTTCTTCTATAAAATCAATGCCATTAATTAATTCCAATGCCTTTAAAACTGATGAAGCAGCAGATATTGCCAAACTTAATTCAATATTATCTAATTCCATATTTGCATATTCTTCAAATTTTTTTACAAGATTATATCCTAAAGGTGGAGAAATTAAGATACCCATTTCTTTTCCTCTTCCAACATTTGTTAAGAAAACTATCTCTTCATCAAAATTTCCAAGGTTTATTTCAAAATCTTCATTTGCAGGTATAAATGTTCCACCTTTTGGTAAATTTTCATAAGGGGGGATATATATAGCATTGCCTTCTAAAGGCAGATTGTTAATAAAATTTTCAAAAAAAGATAGATAAGGGTTTATAGTGCACTCATAAGTTTCATAACTTATTAAATTTGAAGGGATAAATGCCAATATAAGAATCCCAATAAAAATCCCTGCAAAACCTAAATTTATGAAGGATATAGTTTCATAATTTACTCCCCAATAGATAAGAAATATACCAAGTGCAATAATTGAAATCCCCAAAATTATGTTTTTAGAGGCATGTTTATTTATAATATCACCCCTCAGACATATGTTGATGGTATTATTTAACTATAGAGTTATATAGTATCCCATCAATTATGTAAATCATACAAAATTTTTTAGTGCTAAAAATGAAATTCTTTAATAGAGAAATTAATAAAACATTATCAATCTTAGAAAGAGAACCCAATTTTATTTAGAATGTTATAAATAAATTTTTAATTTTTAATTCATTTGTGTTTATATTAGAGTAATAACTTATTATAGCTGGTGGTAATGTGAATTTAAAGAAGTATTGGGATTTAATAGTGGTTATAGGTTTATCATTATTGCTGTTGTTTGTTATTGAATATTATCCAGATAGTATTGTTAGGAAAGGTTTGGGAATGGCATTTGTTATATTCTTTCCTGGTTATGTATTTATAAATGCACTATTTCCAAAAAAGAAAGAGTTGGATAATATTGAAAGGTTGGCTTTGAGTTTTGGGTTGAGTATAGCAATTGTGCCATTAATTGGTTTAATTTTAAATTATACACCTTGGGGAATAAGATTAATCCCGATATTAGTTAGTTTAACTATCTTCAATTTAATATTTGGGATTTTAGCAATATATAGAAGAGCAAAAGCAAGAGAGCCATGGATTCCACTAATTGATATTGAAAAACTTAAAAAAGAACTTGAGTGGGATAAGGCAAGCAAATTAGATAAAGCATTAACGGTAATATTATTAATTGCAATAATCTCTTCAATAGCTACCCTTTGCTATATTATAACACATCCTAAGCCAGGAGAAAAATTTACTGAATTTTATATACTTGGCCCCAATGGAAAAGCTGCTGACTATCCAACAGAGTTATTTGTTGGTGAAGAGGGGAGAGTGATTATTGGGATTGTGAATCATGAATATAGAAATGTTACCTACTATGTGGAAGTTTGGTTGGTTAATTTAAGTTATGATTTTAATACAAATAAGACACATATATATAATATGTATTTATTAGATAATTTTAATGTAACTCTTCCTCCAAAGCCAGTGAATATTGAAGGTAATTGGACTCCTCAATGGGAGAAAAATTATACCTTCACAATAAATAAACCTGGAAAATGGCAAATTTGGTTTTTGTTGTTTAAGGATGAAAGACCTAAATTACCAGAGCCTATCAATGGAGATTATGCCAACACCACTGCTGAAATGAGAATTATAGAAGCAATAAACGGGACTATTCAAAGTTTAAAATTGAATGTTAATGTTAAAAAGATATAAAATATGGTGAAAAAATGCCCTTTAAATTCAAAAGATTAGAGATTCCAGAAGTTATTTTAATAGAGCCAGTTGTCTTTGAAGATGAAAGAGGATTTTTTATGGAAACTTACAAATACAGCGAGTTTTCAAAATTTGGGATTAAGGAAATCTTTGTTCAAGATAATCATTCTAAGTCAAAAAAAGGTGTTTTGAGAGGCTTGCATTATCAAAAAAATCCTAATGCTCAAGGTAAATTAGTGAGGTGTATAAGGGGGGAGATATTTGATGTTGCCGTAGATATAAGAAAGGGGTCTCCAACCTATGGAAAGTGGGTGGGAGTTATTTTATCAGAAGAAAATAAAAGAATGCTATATATCCCAAAGGGATTTGCACATGGATTTTGTGTTTTGAGTGATGAAGCGGAGATTATTTATAAATGCACTGCAGAGTATTCACCAGAGGATGATAGAGGAATAATATGGAATGATGAAGATATTGGCATAGATTGGCCAATAAAAAATCCTATTTTGTCTGAAAAAGATAAAAAACATCCTCCATTAAGAGAGGCAGATATTAACTTTGTTTATGAAAAATAAAAAGGTGATAATATGAAAGGGATTGTATTGGCTGGAGGATCAGGAACAAGGTTATATCCAATAACCTATGCTGGAAATAAACATCTAATTCCAATATACAATAAACCAATGATATATTATCCATTATCAATTTTGATGTTAGCTCAGATTAAAGATATATTGATAATCTCAACTCCTGAAGATTTACCAAGATTTAAAAAACTCTTAGGAGATGGAAGTCAATTTGGAATAAATTTGCAATATAAAGAGCAGAAAGAACCAAGAGGATTGGCGGAGGCATTTATTATTGGAGAGGATTTTATAGGAGATGATAATGTTTGCCTAATTTTGGGAGACAATATTTTATATGGTAGTGGATTAACTGGACTTTTACTTGAAGCAAAAGAAGAGTTAGAAAAAGAAGGGGGAGGGGTTGTATTTGGGCAGTATGTAAATGACCCAGAGAGATATGGAGTTATTGAATTTGATGAAAATAAAAATGTAAAATCAATAATAGAAAAACCTAAGAATCCTCCATCAAACTATGCAGTCATTGGATTATATTTCTATGATAATGAGGTTATTGAAATAGCTAAAAATGTAAAACCTTCTTGGAGGGGGGAATTGGAAATAACTGATATAAACAATGAATATCTAAAAAAAGGAAAGCTGAAAGTTAAGCTTTTACCAAGAGGAATTGCATGGTTTGATGCTGGGACTCATGAAAGTTTATTAGAAGCGACAAACTTTGTTGCAGCAATTGAAAAAAGGCAGGGGTTAATGATAGGTTGCTTGGAAGAGATTGCATATAGAAATGGATGGATAACTAAAGAACAGTTATTGGAGCTTGCTAAACCATTATTAAAAACTGACTATGGAAGATATTTAGAAAGATTAGCAAATGAGGGGTAAAAATGAGAATATTGGTAACAGGAGGGGCTGGTTTTATAGGGAGTAATTTTATAAGATATATTTTAGATAAACACAAAGATTGGGAAGTTATAAATTTGGATAAACTTGGATATGGTTCAAACTTGGAGAATTTGAAGGGAATAGATGAGGATAGACATAAATTTATTAAAGGAGATATTACTGACTTTGAGTTAGTCTCGGAGATTATTAAAGGGGTTGATGCAGTTGTAAATTTCGCAGCAGAGACTCATGTGGATAGGAGTATATCCAATCCTTATTCATTCATAGAGAGTAATATTATTGGAGTTTATACAATATTAGAGGCAATTAGGAAGTATAATCCAGAAGTAAATTTTGTTCAGGTCAGTACGGATGAGATTTATGGAGATATTGAAGAAGGATCTTTTACAGAAAATGATAGATTACTACCATCATCTCCTTACTCTGCAAGTAAAGCAGGAGGAGATATGCTTGTTTTAGGATGGGCAAGAACCTACAACTTAAATGCAAAGATAACAAGATGTTCAAACAATTATGGGCCTTACCAATTTCCAGAAAAATTGATTCCTAAAACAATAATTAGGGCTAAAATGGATTTAAAAATACCAGTATATGGAAAAGGAGAGAATGTTAGAGATTGGCTTTATGTTTTAGACCACTGTAGAGGAATAGAGTTAGTTTTGGAGAAAGGGGAAAAGAGAGAAATTTATAATATAGCTTCAAATCAAGAGAAAAAGAATATAGATGTTGTTAAGGAAATATTAAAGATTATGAATAAATCTTATGATTTAATAGAATTTGTTGAGGACAGACCAGGGCATGATATAAGATACAGCTTAGATGCCACTAAAATAAAAGAACTTGGTTGGAAACCAAAGTTTGAATTTAAAGAGGGGTTGAGAGAGACAGTTGAATGGTATCTTAACAACGAGTGGTGGTGGAAGCCATTAATTAATGAGAAGGTTTTACATCCAACACCTTGGAAGTTAAAATGGTGATTTTATGGAAAAAGTAGCCGTTATTGGCTTAGGGATGATTGGCTATGAGTTAGTTAAGAAATATTTGGAATTGGATGATTATGAAATTTATATTATAACAAGAAGTGATAAAGGATTTTTTAAAGATGTAAAAAAATATTTTGTTGACATAACCATTGAAAATAAAATCAAAGAAACAATAAGAAAAATAAATCCTGATTTTGTTATAAATACTGCAGCAATGACAAATGTTGATTTGTGTGAAATTGAGAGGGATTTAGCTTATAAAATAAATGCCTTAGGAGCTAAATATATTGGAGAGATTTGTAAAGAAATTGGTTGTAATTTATGCCACATCTCTACCGATTATGTTTTTGATGGAGAAAAAGGAAATTACACAGAAGAGGATATAATCAATCCCATAAATTATTATGGATATACAAAAGCAGAAGGGGAGAGATTATTAAATGAATTAGATTATGATGCAATATCTATTGTTAGAATATCTGTTCCTTACTGTATAAGTCCAATTAAAGTTAATTTCTTTATGTGGGTTTTAGAAAAATTGAAAAATAATGAGGTTATAAAAGCAGTAATTGACCAATGGAACACTCCTACTTATGTTAATGAGTTAGTTGAGGGAATTATCAAAATTTATGAAAATGATATTAATGGATTATTGCACTTCGGTGGGGGAGAAAAAGTTAGTAGGTATGAGTTTGCTTTGAAAGTTGCTGAGGTTTTTGGTTATAACAAAGACCTAATAAAACCAATTAAAAGTTCTGAATTGGGATGGAAAGCTAAGAGACCAAAAGATACATCTTTAAATAGTGAGAAAGTTGAAAAATTGTTGAATATTAAATTAAAAAATGTTGATGAAGCATTAAATGAATTGAATAAGACTTTCGCAGGAATAAATATTAGAAGGAATATTTGATGCCTTTGGCATCATTTTTTTCATTAATAAATATATAAACTGCGAAGTCCTATTGAAAATAAGTTTTGAAGGTTATTAAATGGTGAATCTAATGAAACTTTTTGATAGAGAAAAAGAAATTGATGAGATATTGCATATTTTAAATAAGGAATCGGATGATATTTATTTTATTTATGGTCCATTAAATAGTGGTAAAACTGCCTTAATTAATGAGATAATTAACAATAGGTTAGATAAAAATAAGTATGTAGTATTTTATATAAATCTTAGGGGAAGGTTTATTGATGATTATGATAAGTTTTTAAAGGTTTTATTTAATGTTTATGAGGAATCTTTGATTGATAAGATAAAAACTGCTCTATTGTCTTTAGTAAAAGACCTTCCAGAGGTTATAAAATCAACTATAATATCTAAGTTATCAGGAGGAGTTGTTAGCGGAATACCAATACCTAAAAATTTATTAACACAACTATTGTTGAAAAAAGACAATATAGAGGATATTTTTGAATTCTTAGAAGAGTATTTTATTGAAATAAATAAAAAAGGCAAAAAATCTATTTTAATTATAGACGAATTGCAAGTTATTGGTGATTTGAAGATTAATGGATTTTTAATTTATAAACTTTTTAACTTTTTTGTTAGATTAACTAAAGAGTTACATGTAGCTTATGTTTTTTGTTTAAGTTCAGATAGTTTATTTATTGAGAGAGTTTATAATGAGGCAATGTTGGAGGGTAGAGCTAAATATGTTTTAGTAGATGATTTCTCTAAAGATAAAGCTCTAAAGTTTATGGATTTTTTAGCTAAAGAAAATAATATAAACTTGACTAATGAGGATAAAGAATTAATCTATTCTTATGTAGGTGGAAAAGCAAAGGATATAAAGTATGTTGTTGAAGAAAGGAAATTTAAAGAGTTAAAAGAAATTTTAGATTTAATGTTAAAAGAAGAAATTCAGAAATTAAAATACTTCTTAGAAGATGTTAAAGAAGAAGATGAAGAACTCTATAAAAAGGTTGTTGATAATTTAAGTTTATTTAAGAAAGAGTATAAAATTGAAGATATAAAAATACCTAAAAAAATTAGAGAGTTCTTAATTAAAAGAAATATTTTATTTTTGAATCCTATTGAAGGAAGTTTAAAACCTCAGTCTTTCTTAGTTTGGAACGCTATAAAAGAAATACTTTAATTAGGGTGTTAAAAATGAAATTCTTTGATAGAGAAAAGGAAATAAAAGAAATTTTATCTATTATAGAAGGGGAGCCTAATTTTATTTACTTTATATTTGGCCCTATAAACAGTGGAAAGACAGCATTAATTAATGAGATAATTAACAACAGGTTGGATAAAAATAGGTATATAGTTTTTTATTTTGATTTGAGGGAGATATTTTTATCAAAATATGAGGAGTTTATAGAGGTGTTGTTTGAAGAATACAGCGGAGATAAAAAACCATTAGAGATTATTAAAGGGCTAATTAAAGATATTCCTGTTGTTAGTGGCATTCCTGTACCTAAAAATACGTTAAATGAGTTGTTAAATAAAAAAACAACTAAAAATGTTTTCAAATATATAACTAATATTTTGTTAGAGTTAAAAAAGCAAGGCAAACAGCCAGTTATTATCCTCGACGAATTACAAAAAATTGGTGACATGAAAATTAATGGATTTTTAATATATGAACTTTTTAACTACTTCATCTCTTTAACTAAGCACAAACATCTATGCCATGTTTTCTGTTTAAGCTCTGATAGCTTATTTATTGAGAAGGTTTATAATGAGGCAATGCTCAATGATAGAGCTGATTATATTTTGGTGGATGATTTCGATAGAGAGACTGCTTTTAAGTTTATGGATATCTTAGCTAAAGAGTTGTTAAATAGAAATCTCTCTAACGAAGAGAAAGAGTTAATTTACTCTTATGTGGGGGGAAAGCCCATTTTAATTTTAAAAGTTATAGATAAAATGAGATATAATAAGCTTAAAGAAATTTTAGAGACGATGTTAAACATAGAAAAATCAAAGATAAAGAAATTACTTATAAAAATAAAAAATAACAAGTTTGAAAATATATCCTATGATAACGTTGTTAAAGCACTTTCTTTATTCAAAGATACCTACACAATTGACGAATACTTGATTGATGAGGACACCAAAGAATTCTTAATTAAAAAAAATATATTGTTTTTAAATCCAATAGATGGAAGTTTAAAGCCTCAATCTTTCTTAATTTGGAATGCTATAAAAAGAATTTTATAATTATTAAGAATTATTGAAATACTTAAGTATTCTGTTTAAAGTCTAAAATTAAAATTAATATTAATTTTAAACTCTAAAATTCTACAAATTGTCCAAATTCCATTTTTAAAAGCTTTAAACAAATTTTAATAGGTTACATTCTAAAATATAAATTCCCATAAATAAAATTATCAAATTAATAAATTTCCTAAGTTTGTCCTGTGGGATGTTAGAATTCACATAGGTCCCAACATAAACTCCAGGAATGGTTCCAAGTATTAGCGATAAAGCTAAACTGTAATCAACATTTCCCAAACTTATATGGCTCAAAGTACTGAGCGAAGTTAATAAGAGGCCATAGAAAATACTTGTTCCAACAACAGATCTTGGTAAAAGTTTTGTGAAATTCGTTAATGCAAGAGTTACTAAAACACCACTACCAACTGATGTAAATTGGACTATCAAACCTACTAAAAATCCAAAGAACACTAAAACAGATGAACTAAAGCATATTTTTTTTACAAATCGTCCTTTCAAATTTATAATAGAAGTGATTATTAAAATTACACCAAGTATTATTGTTAAAAAATTGTTTATCTCCACTCTATCAACCAACCTTAAAACTATAGAACCAACTATTATAGCTGGTAAACTCCCTAAGAATAATTTTAGAGCAATGTTAATATTTATATTCCCTTTTTTATTGTGTAAAATAGCCCCTACAATCTTGGTTATTGCAGCATACAGTAAATCAGTCCCAACTGCTATAAGAGGTTCCACTCCCAAAAATATTAATAAAGGAGTCATTAAAACGCCTCCCCCAATTCCAGTTAAACCCACAAGAAACCCAACAACAAACCCAAGAATTATAAATATGAATTCCATAGGGCTCACTTTAAAGATAATTTAATTCCTTTGCCTTTTTGATTACTATTTCAACTTCCTCATCAACACTCATTTTGGAAGTGTCAACTTTAACTTCTGGATTATCTGGCTCTTCATAAACTCCATCATAGCCAGTTAATCCTTTTATTTCTCCTTTCAATGCCTTAGCATAAAGTCCTTTTGGGTCTCTTTTAATTCTTTCCTCTAAAGGAGCATAAACATAAACCTCCATAAATCTCCCAATCTCTTTTCTCGCATACTCCCTAACAGATTTGTAGGGAGAAATTAGAGAGACTATTGCAATTACTCCATTTCTTGATAACAATTTAGCCATGTGAATAACTACTTTATTATGCATCTCTCTTGCCTCTTTACTAAACCCCAAATTTGGATATAGGGAATTTCTTATTTCATCTCCATCTAAGATCTCAACTTTGTAACCCATTTCTTTAAGTTTTTTCTTTAAAGCATTAGCTAATGTGGTTTTTCCAGCACCACTAGGACCTGTGAGCCAGATTGTAAATCCCATATAAGATTTTTCCTGCTTCATACTATACTTCTCCCCCTAAGATTTTTTTCTATCCCAAAGAGCTTTAAAACCGTAGGAGCAAAGTCATAAATAGTTGAGGTAATTTGCTTACTTTCCTCCATTCCTGGTAAATAAATAGAAAATACCCCATATTCAGAATGAACCGCATCATCAGGCCCTGTATCATTCTCTAAAAGATATGGGCTATCATAACCCAAAGTTCCAGCAGACCTCCAACACAAATTGTCTAAATAAACCATCATATCTGGCTTATCTCCATTTGTTTCTGGATATATATCCTCTGGATAGAACACCTTAGTATCCCATCTCTCTCCATTTGGCCCCCTAATGCTTCTAATAATTTCAGCAACTTCATCTCTAACTTTATGGTAATCTTCTGGTTTTATTATACCATTTGGTTCTCTTCCCTCAACATTGAGGAAGATTCTTGCGTAATAACCTCCCCAAGCCCATGCTATTGTATTCTTCCAATCCACATCCAAATCTTCAAATCTCACCTGTTTTCCAGATTCTAAAATCTCTGGATTTTTAATCTTTAATAACCCTTCCTCAATCAACCACTGGTTTATTGCAAAAGCCCCTTTCATCGCCTTTATACCATGGTCTGAAACGATAATAACAGCGGTTTCATCCAAATCTAATAATTTTAAAGTTTTTCCAATTTCCTTATCGAGAAGTTTGTAATAATCCGGAATAACATTTTTGTAGGGATTGTCATCCCCTGGATATAAATGATGATTTTCATCAAAATACTTCCAGAATGCATGATGGACTCTATCCAAACCAATTTCAACAAATTGGAAATAGTCCCAATCTTTTTCTTGAATTAGGTATCTTATAACTTCAAACCTCTTCTCAGTCATCTCCCAAAGTAATTCTTTTACCTCATCTCTATTGTCCTTCCTAAAAACCACGTCAAATATATACTCTCCAACGAGGTTTTCTATTTCACTTTTGAGAGATTTTGGGTAAGTGTAATTAACTGATGCATCAGGGGTTATAAAGCAAGAAATCAAATGTCCTTTAATAGGCTTTGGAGGATAACTTGGAGGAACGCCAACTAAGATTGATTTTTTCCCTACTTCCCCTAAATAATCCCATACTGCTTTTTCTTTAACCATCAAACTGTGAGCAATCCAAATATCATTATAAGTTCCTTTTTTTCTATGCCTAAATCCATAAAGCCCTAATTCTCCTGGAGTTTTACCAGTAGCCATCACCATCCAGGCAGGAATGGTTATAGCAGGAATACAACTTTTCATAGGGCCATATATTGATTTCTCTAAAAGTTTTTTTATGTTTGGCAATTTATCTAATAACTTATCAAATAAAAGTTCTGGAGGTGCAGAATCTAAGCCAATAACAAATGCTTTTTTTACATTCTCCATTCTATCACCTTAAATATGTATTAATAATTTTCAAAACATCATCAACATCACTTTTTTCCAAAATACATCCTAAGACATCCTTCTTCCCACCAGCGTTGTAATTTTTGTCTTTTAATGTTTGGATAAGTTCAGCCATCTTTATTTTGTCAGTTAAATTAGATGAAATTCTGAAATATATCTGTGCTTTTCCGTTAAAATCTTCATTTACAACTACTGCTCCATCATAACCCATTTTCCAAACGACTTTCCTTGCAACTTTTGAGATAATGTTAAATTTACTCTCAAATTTAATAAATGCGATTCCATTTTTAACTATTATATTTGAAATTGCATCTTCTATTGCATCATTGATTTTTTCAAGATTCTTATTCCATTTTTCATACTCTAAAAGTTCTTTTGGCTCTAAGTTTAAAATAACTTTCACGGCATTTTCAACCTCATCTCTTTCCATTACAATATAATTTGAATCAATCAATTGAACCAATTTTAATGCATCTTCCCTATCAATTTCTTCCAAATTCAGAAGTTTTTTAACTTTTGAAATGTTAAATGCCTTCTCTCCAATATCCCCCACAGCTCCAAGTGCAGATAAACAGTTCCAGTATGAGAAATAATCTGAAACCACAAAAGATGCAGATGGAAAATTTTTACCTTCTAAAACTGGATTTATTTGCTTAACATTTGGATTTTCAATCCTTTTTTGTATGTGATGATCGATGAATATTGTTTCCTTGTTAATATTTTCTACTTCTTGCGGGAGATTTAAATCCAAAACATAAACTTTTTCTGCCTGTTCAATTTTTTTCCATATTCTTTCATCAAATCTAAACTCACCAATTGGTGGAATTACATTTATAAAATCCTCTAAATTTAAAGCTTTAACTGTTAAAGCTGCTGAAGTTATTCCATCAGTATCCCAATGGTGAATTATTAGCATATTAACCATCCACAAATGGGTTTTCAAAACTCATTATTGTTTCATAAACCTCTTTTCTCATGAAGTATTCTGGAGGTATTTCACCATTAACAATCATATTTCTGATTTTAGTTCCACTGAAATATTCTCTATCTTCCATTGGGTGAGGACAGATTCTTTCATTTACTATTCCTTTACATTTCTTACAATAGAAGAATTCTTTAAAGAACATTGGCGTTATTCCCAAATCAGGGAAGTTTTTAAATATTTCTTGTGCTTCGTAAGGACCGTAATAATTTCCAACCCCTGCATGGTCTCTTCCAACAATAAAGTGTGTGCATCCAAAATTCTTCCTCATTATTGCGTGGTGTATTGCTTCTCTTGGCCCGGCATATCTCATCTCATATCTAACTGTTGCCAAAACTGCTGAATCCTTTGGATAGTAGTGCTTAAATAATGTTTCATATGCTTTCAAAATAACTTCATCTTTATAATCGCCTTTCTTTTTCTTTCCTAAAACTGGGTTTATAAACAATCCATCAACAAAGGTTAATGCAGATTTTTGTAAATATTCATGCCCTAAATGAGGAACATTCCTCGTTTGAAATGCTACAATAGTTTCAAATTTTCTCTCTTTAAATAACACTCTTGTTTCTATTGGTCTTAAGGTGTATTTTTCAAAGGGGTTAGGCAATTCATTTAAAAGTCTAATCTCTCCACCAACAAGATATTCATTCATATTATAAACTTTTGCTACTCCAGGATGATCTATATCTGTTGTTTTAAAGACTTTTTGAGCAAATTCTTTCTTATCATATTTGTAGATATCATCAACATTCATAACTGCAACTGGAATATCTCCATGATATAAAAGGATTTCATCTCCAACATCAAATTTTAAATCCTCTTCTTTTACATCTAAAACTATAGGAATGCTCCATGGTAAATCATCAGGCAATCTCATATTATCTAAAACATGTTGAAATTCTTCTTCTCTTAAAAACCCTTCAAGTGGGGAGTATATTCCATGTGCAATATTTTCAATGTCTATTGCAGTTCCTTCCCTAATACTTATTTTTTGATATTCATCTTTTTCTTCTAAAATTCTCTCTTTACTTTTCTCAGATAATAATTTTCTAACTAATTTTCCTCCATGTGGCTTTGAGACCATTATTATCACCATAATGATATTTAATTAAGTTTAATTAAAAATAAAAAATATGCAAAAAATCTATTAGTCTAAATATCCTAATGCTCTTAATCTCTCTTTAACCTTCTCCTCTTCCTCCTCACTAAATACTTCTTCTTTCTCTTCCTCTTCTAAACTTGCTAAAACTTCCCTCAAAACATAGGTTACATAATCTGAGACAGATGTAAATCCAGTACCTTCAATTCTTTTTTTAATCTTTTCATAAAGTTGGATTGGTATTGAAACAGTAGTATATTTCCTCTCATCTGACATCTTTTCACCTTAATTATATTTAATGATATTTAATTAAATTGCATTAGGTATATATTTTTTACGGAGAGTATGTCTAAGATAGAAACTCCATAGTTTCCTAAGAATTTGATTTACTATCGATATAATATAGTTATTTAGTTTCTTTTCCCAGTAATAGATTACTGAATGGTCAATTTTAGCTCCAAAAAACACCTCTGTCAAGATTTCCATAGCTCTTAACGATACTCCTAAAAACTCCTTAATAACAGAAACTTTAAGTAGTAGTTCGATACAATATTTTCTTGGCTTTAATTCCTTAGGTAATTTTATACTCCCCATAACGTCATCAAAAACCTCCAATATCTCGTTTATATCATATATTCTCGTATCCCATCTTTTTGCTACCATATTTTTTTATTTCGTTATTATATTAATATATAAATATTACTCGATTTTAGACACACTCGGATAAAGTATTTATAAATTGGATACTTAATTTTTAGTTAAAATTATTAAGAGGTTGGGAAATATTGAGTGAAGTTAATAAAGTTCTGCATGGAATTGCGAGAGGAGCTGGAATAGTATTTGTGGGGACAATCATTTCAATGTTCTTTGGGTTTTTAAGCGTGGTAATTATAGCAAGGTATTTTTCTACTGCTGAATATGGAGTTTATAACTTAGCCTTGACAATTCTCAATATAGCTATTATAATTGCTACGCTTGGATTTCCAAATTCTCTTCCAAGGGAAATTGCTTTTTATAAGGAAAAAGAACCTTCAAAAATAGGATCTTTAATATCAACTGCTTTAATAATTATATTATTAACAAGTTTAGCTTTTACAGCATTTCTGATTTTTGGGTCTGCTTATCTTGCTCAGATATTCAATGAAGAACGATTGACTTATGCTTTGAAGTTAATATCGCTTGCACTTCCTTTTTTGGCTTTAACAGGTACTTTTATATCAATTTCTCAAGGATTCGGAAGAGTTAGGGAAAAAGTTTATTTTCAGAATATATTGTATCCACTTCTATGGTTTTCTTTTATAGGAATTGGAGTTATTATGAAAGTAGAGTTTTATTACATTTTTGTAGCATATTTAATAGCTCAAGTTATTACGTTCTTTGCATTAGTTATAAATGTGTTTAGACGAGGATTGTTTAAACTTGATTCTATCAATTTAAAATTAGGAAAAGAATTGATAAGATTTTCGATTCCTCTGATGTTTACAGGAATTGCTGGATTTATAATGACATGGACAGATACTTTGATGCTTGGATACTATAAAACTTCAGAAGCTGTTGGATTATACAATGCTGCAGCTCCATTAGCAAAGCTTTTACCTATAGTTTTATATTCTGCTGGTTTCATCTACCCTCCCTTAGCTACAGCTCTCTATGCTCAGGGAAAAATTAAAGAAATGAGTAGGGTTTATCAAGTATTAACAAAGTGGATATTTTTTGTCACATTACCTTTGTTTATTTTAATGTTTCTCTTCCCAGAGGCTACAATTGGATTTTTCTTCGGAGAAAAGTATTTGGAAGCATGTAAAGCGCTTCAAATCTTGGCTATGGGTTTTATGTTTCACACTTTCTTAGGATTAAACGGACTGAGTCTCCTTGTGATCGGAAAAAGCAAATTTATTATGGTATCAGGTCTAGTTTCTGCAGTCTTTAATGTTATACTAAATACTTTCTTAATTCCGATTTATGGTATGGAGGGAGCTGCAATAGCTACCGCTATATCTTACTTTGTTGGAAATGTTCTAAACTCGCTAAAGCTCTATAAGGAGACTAAAATTCATCCCTTCAGCTGGAATTACGTGAAGCCTTTGGTAATAAGTTTTGTTCTATTGGGACTAATTCAGAGCTTGCACCTGAAAGTACCAAGCATATGGTATGCAATTCCTGTCCTTACAGTGTTTTTGGGAGTTTACTTCTTCTTGGTTTTGCTTAGTAGAAGTGTTGATAAAGAGGACGTTAAGCTGTTTTTGGAGATAGAGAAGAAATTGGAGGTTGATTTAAAGATAATAAAGAAAATTTTAAGGAAGTTTGTTTGAAAGGGAAAAATGGAGGGAGTGCTATGGTATTTAAGTATATAACCACTATTGCCAAGAGTATTGTTAAACGGAATGATACCACAAAAAGGCTTGCACTTAGAGTTTACAACCAGTATCAAGGGAGAAAAGCTAAAAAGGATCTCTATTCGAGGATCAAAAACATAAATTTTGACGAGTATATTGACACTTCAAATAAGCCCGACTTGAATGTGATTATTCTAACAGTGGACTGCCTCCGCTATTCCAACCTCTCATTTACTGGGTATCAAAGAGAAACAACGCCCTTCATGGATTCTCTGAAGGCAAAGTTTAGAGCAATTTCAGCTGCACCATGGACATATCCTTCAGTAGCGTCGATTTTAACAGGTCTTTACCCCCACAACCACAACGCCTATATTCACAGCAAGATAAAAAATTTAGATATTCTTAAAGCATTTAAGCCAATTAAGAAAAGTGTGCTGACTCTGCCCGAAATACTCTTTGCACTTGGATATGAGATATACTTTGGAACAGCGATTGATGTTGCAAGCTACCCTTTGAAAAGTAGGGTTGTCCCCAAGTTCTATCTTGGAGATACTCTCGCTGAAGAACTACTGAATGACCTGAGAAAATGGATATCAAAAAGAAAAAACTCCTTCTTTGTATATCTGCACCTTGGAGATGTTCATGAGCCCATAGTACCGCCAGAAAAGTTTAGGAATTACTTTGGACAAGTGGGGAATATTCCAAATATTGAGCGGTGGGATTTCAGAAGGCCTGAAGAACAAAAAGGAAAAGAATTTGAGAAATATAGAAGAAATAGAATGTTGCTTTATAACAATACACTTAGATACGTTGATTACGCTATAGAGAGTTTTTATGCATTTCTTGAAGACTCTGGCTTGTTGAATTCTACAATTCTCTTGATTACATCGGATCATGGCGAGGAGTTCTGGGAGCATGCAAAACTTGAGGCTGATAATTTCTATGATCCTAGAGGTTATTACGGTGTGGGGCATGGGCATAATGTTTTCAATGAGATTATTGAGGTGCCGGTTTTATTTGATGGAGCTATTAAGAAAAAAGGTGATTTTACTGAAAACAGGGTTAGTTCCGTTGATGTTATGCCTACAATTTTGGATCTGCTGGGTGTTTCTCATAATTTAACTTTTGATGGACAGAATCTTTTTGAGGTTAATAACAAGAAAAGGCCTTTGCTCTCCGAGGCGGCTGGTTATGGGTATGAGAAGAAGGTCTTAATTCTGGGGAGGTACAAGCTCCTCTACGCTCCAGATGATGGCGTCCAGTGGCTCTTTGACCTCAAGAAAGACCCTTTTGAACAGCATCCAATAACAGATAAGGAGGTTACATCAATATTCGTGGACAAGTTAAATAAAATGCTTAAAGAAGATGAAAGGAAGAAATTGAGAACAATACTTGACAAGAAGTTTTAGATTTTTCCTTTGAGCCTTAGGTTTTTAATAGCTTTTTTGAGTTTTTCATCTTCTTGTTTTTTCTCGTAATAACTTGTATCCACATATTTAATCTCTTTCTTTGCAAATTCCGAGTCTTTTTCAAATATATTCGTTAACACTTTTCCGTCCATATCATTTGGGATTGGTAAGCTGAAGATATGGAGGATTGTTGGCGCTATATCATAAACTTTAACATTTTCTATTTTGTAACCCTTCTTAATTCCTGGGCCATAAGCAAGGAAGATACCATAAAGTCTGTGATCTCCATTAGATCCGTTTGATTCTGTTATTATCTTACCGCTTCCAATGTTCGGATTTATTGCATGTATGCCATCATCAGTAGGTACTATTACTAAATCTGGAAGATTATCCCATAAAGTAGCATTTGGATAAACTTCTTCTTTTTTAAAAATTTGTATGTTTAGTTTTTTCCCTTTATATTCTATGTTTTTTATCTTTTCAATAATTTCTTCTCGTACTTTATCATATTCATCAGGATCTACAATACCATTTGGTTCTCTTCCTTTAACATTTAGATATACATCTCCAAAAACACCATATGCAAAGGCTTTTGTGTAACTCCAATCTATATCCATTTTTTCAAAGCTTATAGGTGATGCTTTTTTCTTCAAGTATTTGGCTATAGTGTGAGGCAGTCGATTAACAAGAGCTTTTGCAATAGGCAGCAGTGTACTCTCCTTTATAATGGTGAATAGCCTAGATAACATTTGTTTTGGTGGTTTTTTTAATTTTAGATAACCCTCTTTTATAAGGAATTCATTTATGTTAAGTATGTATTTAACACATCCGAATCCATGATCTGAAACTAAAAAAATGATAGTTTCATCATTTATTTTGTCAAGTAATTCTTTCAATTTTGAATCTATCTTCTTGTAATGTTCAAGTAAAATATTACTATTCCAGTATTTATGTTGAATTCTGTCAGGGGTTACAAACACAATAAATCCAAAATCCCACATATATTTCTTCAGTAGGTATGTAAAGGCAAAAAAATGTTTTTCTAATAACTCTTCACAGCGTTTTAAGTATTCATTATCTCCAGGACCATCAGTTATTCGACCATTCTCAAAATCAACATCAAAAATATCAATTTCATATCCATTGCAATGCTCATTTAGTTCATTGATTAGATTAGGAGGATACGTAATACGATTCTTATCCAAGCAAAGCCATCCAGCAATCATGCATCCATTAATTTTTTGAGCTACGTAAATATTCGGCAAATTAGCTACAACAACATTATAATTGGAGTCAGATAGAATATCCCATATCATTTTTTGTCGTTTGTGCTTGAAGTTATGAGGGACGAATTTGTAGCCGTCTTTCACCATAAATGTAGCAAAACCCAGTTTTTTTGGATTCTTTCCAGTACTCATGGATTCCCAGGCAGGAATAGTCCAAGGCGGAATCGTGGATTCCAAATTACCCCAAACTCCATTTTCCATTAGTTTTTTAAATGTTGGTAATTCTCCTTTATCAGTCCAAGGTTTGATTAGATTCCATGTTGCTCCATCTAAACCAATAACTAGAACTTTTGGTGACATTTTGTTACCTCCTGTTCTTTTTGGATATTGTATTTTTAAAAACACTAGCAATGGAAATGATCAAAACGAAGAACCACCATATGAACTCGAATAATTTTATTTTCCTTATATCTAGATTTTGTAATGAACTATCAACAGGTTTCTTTGTAAGCAAAAAATGAAAATATGGTGAGATTATTGGTATGTATTGAACGTTATTTCGAATCAATCGTTTGTACATTCTAGGTAATCGAGGAAACATTAAATGTTCGGGTAGCTGAGAAATGTGAAAATTTGCAGCCGTTAATACTTGATAAACTTCTGAGAATCTTCTATAATAGACATATAGACCCTCTTGGTAATATTTTCGACTTTTTATTATTTTTCTAAAAACAAATTGAAAGATTCTTTCCGGGAGTAAAGGAAGTAAAGGTAGACCGACATGATCTTCATAGCCTTTTAATTTGTTTGGAAATCTGAGAAAAATTACTCCATCGTTCTTTAATATCCTCCACATTTCGTTACATATGGGTTGCAAATCATCTACATGCTCAAAAACATCAAAACAGATAATAATATCGAATTCTTCATCTTTGAATGGTAATTTCGTTGCATCAGTATTAATAAACTCAACTTTAGCTTTATTTTCTTCTTTAAGAATTTTTGCTATTTTTAGTTGTTCTTTATCCATGTCAACTCCAACAACATAATAGCCTGATAAGGATAAGAATACTGCAAACTCACCCATACCACAACCAAGATCTAAGATTTTAATCTCATTTTTTTTAAAAGAGGATAGGTAGTTTTTATGAATATATTCTACAATATTATAAATATAATCTAGCACCTCAGAATTGGGAATGCCTACTTTCCATAGGTGATCTTTAATCCAAAATTCATATCTGGGATGAGTTTTATATTTATCAAAATATTTCTTAAGAGCAGTTTGAAATTTATCGGTTTTCATGATAACACCTCATAAGTGATTTATATATCTCTTCGATTTCTTTGGCTTGCTCTTCAATACTTCTTGGTAGTTTTATGTTTGCTTTAAACTTTTCTATCAGTTTAGGATTTTGAATAATTTGCATAATTTTTTCATACAAATCTTCTGGATTATTTGGTTCGAATAATAAACCTGTTTTTCCATGTTTTACAAATTCTGGAATTGCTCCTAAGTTAGATGCTATAACTGGTGTTTTAGTAGCTCGTGCTTCTGCCAAAACTAAAGGACAGTTTTCGTACCATATAGAGGGAAATATAAGAACATCAATCCCCGAATATGGCTCTTTTATATCTTCAAACCTTCCCATAAATTTTATGTTTTTCTTTCTTTTTGCTTTTGTTAAAATTTTTTTCACATATTCCGACTTAGGATTGTAATATCCATATATTCTCAGTTCTGCTTTTTCTTCTGGCACTTTTAAAAATGCATCCACTAAAACATGAACCCCTTTAATTGGAATAACATTTCCAGCAAACCCAAAAATAATTTTATTAGTACTATTCTTTTTTTTCTTAAATCCCTTAAAAACTTCTAAGTTATATCCATTTTCAGAGTATATTATCTTATCTTCTGAGATTCCATATCTAATGAATGTTTCTCTCAAAAATTTAGAAGGGGATATAATTTTATCCGCCTTTAAAAGCAAAGACTTGAGATATTTGTTTCTTTTTTCAAATTTTTCTGGATGATTGAATATCTTCAAAACTATCTCTAATGGTCTTTCTGTTAAAGATTTTGGAATATAATACACTCCTAATGCTTTGGAAATATCTTTTGCCCGATTTTTAACCCAACACTCACGACATTTGCTTGGATCTGGCTCTTTACAGATTATATGTTCATATGTAATTAATTGAATATTTGGGCACATAAACCAATAATCATGTAGTGTAAGGACAATTGGAATGTTAAATTCTTCTTTAGCAATATTTATTAAAGTGGTAGATAACCCAATTAAATGCTCAAAATGGATTATGTCTGGCTTTATCCTTCTCAAAAGGGTTCTGAATATCCCTTCAACACTTTTGTTTATATAAGTATTTTTAATTAATAACAAATCCCAGAACCTCTTTATCTTCCATATAAAATCATTAGGTATAACTAACTCATGTAAGTGTAATTTTTCTCTTTCAAAGGAATGTATTGTAATTGATTTTTTACCTTTATCCCGCGTGGGATAAAAAACATGAACTTCATGTTTTTTAGCTAATTCTTTTGATAGATAATAAGTATACATTTCTGTTCCGGCCCTCTGCTTTGGAGGAAATCCATGAACAACTTGTAATATTCTCATTTAATCACCAATTAGTTAAGTTTTCTATATTGTAAGCATAGTTTTTTCAAATATATTCCTCAACAAGTATTTGCATACCTCAAAAGTCTTATATTGGAATTAGCTTAATATTTATTTGGGTAAAGAACACCTAAATGTTAACATGAGATAAATCTAAAAAACATTTTTCATAATCAGCTTCATTGTAAATCTTTTAGAGATCTATATCTAATTTTGAAATCTGTCTACCTCCTCCTGTTTATGTCTTTAGCAAAGTGAGAATTATAGATAGTCTCATATACTTAATATAAATATAAATGTAAAGGAACTATACATTAATTTAAAAGTTTCGGGTGTATTTAAATGTTTCCAAGAGTATCAATAATAATTTTAAATTGGAATGGTTGGAGAGATACAATAGAATGTTTAGAATCCCTTTACAGAATTAATTATCCAAATTATGATGTAATAGTTGTAGATAATGATTCTAAGGATGAATCTATTGAAAAGATAAAAGAATATTGTAATGGAAAAATAGAAGTAAATTCAAAGTTCTTTAAATATTCTAAAGAAAATAAACCTATAAAAGTTTTTGAACTTTCGGAAGATGAAGCAAGAACCAATAAATTTTTAGATAAAGAAAAATATGAAACATTAGAACCAAATAAAAGAATGATTCTAATAAAAAATAAAGATAACTATGGTTTTGCTGGAGGTAATAACATAGGCATTAAATTTGCATTAAATGTTTTAAATCCTGATTATGTTTTGTTGTTAAATAATGATACTGTTGTAGATAAGAATTTTTTAATTGAAATGGTTAAAGTTGCTGAAAGTGATGAAAAGATTGGGATAGTTGGAAGTAAGATTTATTATTATGATTATAATGGCAGAAGTGATGTGATTTGGGGACTAGGTGGGGGAGGAGTTGATTTAAAAACTGGAAGGGTTTGGCATTATTATTTTAAAAAAATAGATTATAAAAAATATAATGATATTGTTGAATGCGGTTATATTACAGGATGTTCAATGTTGATTCGAAATAATGTTTTAAAAGTATTGGATGGTTTTGATGAGAATTATTTTTGCTATTATGAAGATACTGACTTATCCATTAGATGTAAAAATTTAGGTTATAAATTAGTTTGTGCTACTAAATCTATTTTATGGCATAAAGTTTCTATAAGCTCAGGCGGTGAGTTTTCTCCAACTTCTATTTATTATGGACATAGAAATAGAATTTTATATGTAAAAAAACATAATAATCTTGTAAAGTATTTGTTGTTTTTAATATGGTTTTTAACCTATAAACACTCTCGAAGATTAATTAATTTTGTGTTTTTACAGAAAAAACCTTATTTATTAAAATATTTCTATAAAGGAATTTGGGATGGAATTCGAGGAAAATATGGAAAAGGAGTTTAGGATAATAATATTTGACATCCTCCATTATCGTAGATTTTGTTGTATTTTTTAATTAAAATATTATAGTAAGATGTTGCATTATAATATATTAAACATTTAGCAGCTAATGGGTCATTATAATACCAAATCTTATATTTTACTAACAGTTCCATAAAAAATATATAACTTCCATTTACGGGTGTTAGGGTTATATCTTTGACTCTATATAATGGTATTCCACCATACGCATGTAATGGAGCATTACCAAAAGCCCATGAGCCAGAATATATAAAGTTATTCTTTTTACCATGTTCTGAAATCCATTTAGCCCCAAGTACATCATATGTTGTCATAATACCACTGTAAAGTTTTCCAGTTTCATTGATGTTAATTTGTTTTTGATTCAGTATGGTATTTTCACTTAAGTATCTCGAATACGGCGGTTGTTTTACTATTTCACTAATAAATTCTGTATTTAAAAGCATGAAAATAACAAAAAATACTGTTAAAATTTTTAATACCTCATTATAATTAATAGTTATTATTCTAATTTTTTTAATTAAATTAAATACAAAAATAGTACCTACAATACTAAATGGTGCCAAGGTAAAAAATGCTAAATGATATAATCGGTATGGGTTCATAACCGCAAAAAATGGAACAGCTACAGCTGCTCCAAGAATACCTATCCAGTATGTAGAAAAAGCCAAATAAATTGGGCTAAAGTTTGATTTTGATTTTAATATATCAAACAATGTTTTTAAATAACCTACAAATATTAAACCTGAAATGATTAGATACATATATTTTAACAACTGACCCAATAAAGGCAACTGTTTTGTTAAAGTATAGGCACCTCTTGAATACTCGGGATTCAAAAATTCGGTAAATATTGTATGTGCTATTGTTTTTCCAATACCCACTAATGAAGCAAAAGATACTGAGTTTGAAATATAAATATACCATCCCAAAGTGAATACTACATAAATTAATGTGAATGCAACTATCCCATTAGAAATCTGATTTTTCATTTCTTCTTTTTTCATAGCTTCAAATATTTTTAGAAATACTACGGTAAATAAAAACATGAACATAACTAAATATGATGTTCCATAATGTGATACAATTAAAGACATGGCAAAAATAACAAATAATATTATTTTTTTGGATTTATACAATTTAGAAGAAAATAACATCAAAATTAGTAGTAAAAATATTTCAGCAGTTAGTTGTTTTGTTAGGAATGGGATAAGTATATAAAATGGCTGAATAATTATAAACAGATAAGATGCTAAAAATGCTGATTTTTTACTTAGATGTTTTGAGTATATGGAATATAGCCCAATTGGTAGAAAAGATGCAAGAAGTGGGAAGATTATTTTATATGTCCAATTTAGACTAATTTTACAAATATAATATAAAAAAGAAGGTAGTAGAGTATCACTTAAGACGGAATTATAGCTAGAGGAAAGATTATAGTTCCAAATATGATTACCTATAACACTATTGGCAATATAAAATTCACCATAAACATCTTGGACAGGTATATAATTTGTAAATAAACTAACATGAAAAATCAACGCAATCGCCATAACCCAAATAGCATAAGGATAATATTTTTCATCAATCCAATTAGTAAATCCAATAACTAAAGCAACCAATGCAATAACAACAATCATTATCATTAACAAAATATTATTGTGATAATAATTCACCAAATAGGTTCCAAATATCGCCATAAATGGAATTAAACTTAAAAATAAAACCTGTGGATTTAAAATATCTTTTAAATCTATAAAATCGGGATTATCATAATCTTTATCTCTAAGATATGCAATAATATACAACAAGAACACAACTCCTGCCATTGTTAAGACTATTGGAATTTCTGAAATTGGTTTATCTGTTATTCCTAAAATTGGATAAAACATATTCATTAAAAATCCAACGAACATATCTATAAATAAACTCAATCCAAGAGCATATAAGAAACTTTCAATACTACTTAAATTATGTAATCTTAAGATTCTTAACAATAAATAACCCGGAACGAAGGATAAATAAATAAATCCAATTAACGGTCTTATAATTGGAGTATCCATTCCTAACTTGTTTAATGCGAATAATCCCAATAAAGATATTTGGAAAAATAAGATGATTATTAAAAATTTTTTAAATTTCCAATTCTGTAATTTAAATGGATTTTCAAACTTCATACAATTCCCCTCATCTCATATTATAAACTTCTTCATAGACTTTTAAATGTTCCTCTGCACATTTTTTCCAACTGAATAATTTAGCTCGTTCTAATCCTTTTTTAGATAGTTCTTCTCTTAATCCGTCATTAGTTAAAACTTCATACATAGCTTTAGCTAATTCATCGACATCGTAAGGATTGACCATTATTCCAGCATCTCCAACGACTTCTGGTAATGATGAAGTATTTGAAGTTATTACTGGCGTTCCGCAAGCCATAGCTTCTAATGGTGGTAATCCAAACCCTTCATAAAGAGAAGGATAAACGAATAAATCTGCTGCGTTATATAAACCTGGTAAATCCTCATCTGGAACATAACCTGTAAATATAACTTCCTTTTGTAGGTTTAGTTTATCAATAAGTTCAAAAATATTTCTATACTTCCAGCCTTTTTTACCAGTTATTACTAATTTATGTTTTATTCCTTGTTTTTTGAGTTTGTAAAATGCTTTCAATAAGTTTAGAATGTTTTTTCTTGGTTCTAATGTTCCAACATATAAAATAAATGGATCATTTAAATTATACTTTTGTTTAATTTTATTTATTTCATTTTCTTTTAATGGTCTGTAGTTTTCATTCGCTGCTAAGTGTATAACTCTTATTTTATCTTCTGGAATTTTGAAGTGTTTTATTATATCGTTTTTTGTGTGATGTGATATTGCAATTATTTTATCTGTTACTTTTAAAACTAATGGAAAATAATATTTATGCATTAATACTTTACTTTTTTTATGAGTTTTAGAATACAGTAATGGAGTTAAATCATAAACAGTTAAAATTCTCTTAGGTTTTTTTAAAAATAAAAAAGGTCCAAAATGATATACATCATGGACTATATCAAAATCATGATTTTTTAATACTTTAGGTGTAATTATCATCTTTTGAATTTCGTGTCCAAATGGTATTTTAGGTACTGGTATTATAATTTCATTTAAAAAATTGTATTTATTTAACATATTATTCAAATGTTCGCATTTTTTACGATGGATTATAGTATATTTATTATCGTTATTTTTTTCATATTCTATTTTAAAAAGTTCCGATAATACATTATATGTATATGAACCTATACCTGTTTTTATATCATCTATTGGATTTGCAATAATACCTATTTTCATACAATTCCCCCTATTTCATATTATAAACTTCTTCATAAACTTTTAAATGTTCCTCTGCACATTTTTTCCAACTGAATAATTTAGCTCGTTCTAATCCTTTTTTAGATAGTTCTTCTCTTAATCCGTCATTAGTTAAAACTTCATACATAGCTTTAGCTAATTCATCGACATCGTAAGGATTGACCATTATTCCAGCATCTCCAACGACTTCTGGTAATGATGAAGTATTTGAAGTTATTACTGGCGTTCCGCAAGCCATAGCTTCTAATGGTGGTAATCCAAACCCTTCATAAAGAGAAGGATAAACGAATAAATCTGCTGCATTATATAAGCCTGGTAAATCCTCATCTGGAACATAACCTGTAAATATAACATCCTTTTGTAAGTTTAGTTTTTCTATGGTTTCAAAGATGGATTTGTATTTATACCTTTTTATCCCAGTTAGTATTAATTTATGATTAATCCCTTGCTTTTTGAGTTTGTAAAATGCTTGTATCAATCTTTCAATATTTTTATTTGGTGCTAATCCTCCAACATATAAAATAAACGGATAATTTAAATTATATTTTTGTTTAATTTTATTTATTTCATTTTCTTTTAATGGTTTGTAGTCCTCATTTGCTGCTAAATGTATAACTTTTATTTTATCTTCTGGAATCTTAAAGTGTTTTATTAAGTCTTGTTTTGTATGGTTAGATATTGATATAATTTTATCAGATGTTTTTAGTGTTTTCGGTAATAGTATTTTATACCTATTACGAGTTATGAAATTACATACATCAGGAAAACAAAAAGCCATGATGTCATAGATTGTTATAATTTTTTTAGTTTTTTTAAATTTAATAAATAACGATACATTTTCAGGACTGTGTACAATGTCCAAATCAATTTTTTCAGTGTTTAAATAATAATTTAAATATAGATGCCAAAAATAGTAAGAATATTTTTTTGGGAATATATCAAAAGGATTTTTTATAATAATTTTATTTAATTCTGGAAATAAATTATTTTCTTTATAATTTATTAAATAAATATTTTTATCAATTTTTGATAGCTCCTTTATTAAATTATAAACATAATTTCCCACTCCGGTTAATGTTCTGTTTAATCTATCTGATACAATTCCTACCTTCATACATACCACATTAGATAACCTTTTCAATAATTTTCAATAATTCCTTTCCAATAACTTCTGGCGTACAATTCTCTTTAAAAATTTTATATCCATTTTCTGCAATTTTTTCTCTCAATTTTTCATTATCTTTTAATTCTAAAATTTTTTCAGCTAAATCTTCAGGATTAGAATGCTCTACAAATAATGCACTTTTTCTATCTTCAAGCAATTCCCTATTTGCTGGATTATCCCCAACAATAACCGGTTTTTTCATGGCTAAAAATTGAAATGTTTTTCCAGAGATAACTCTTTTTGCTTTGTCGATATTCGAAAAATGACCTCCTAAACAAATATCTGCTTTGGCTATTTCGATTGGTAATTCAGTATAGGGAATCCAATCTATAAATTCTATGTTTTTCACATCCAAACTTTTTGCAAGTTTCATAATTTTTTGATATTCCAACCCATTCCCAATAATTTTAAATTTTATCTCTTTGTATTTCTCTAAAATTTTTGCTGAATGAATTATATACTCAATTCCATGTAAAGGTAAATATGTTCCATAATAAAAAACATTAAATGTATCTTTATTTTCTTTTCTAATATTTCTTGGATAAAAAAGATCTGTATCTGCACCAACAAATATTCTTTTAAATTTATTTTTATCTAATCTAAAAGTTTCAACAAAGTAATCTATATGTGCATTTGTATCTAGTAATGTTATATCTGAAAACTCACATGATTTTTTATCTATGTAATAAAATAGTTTCCCTGTAAATGAATTTGGGTTAAATTTTTTTCTATCATAACACAGAGTATCGTATATAGAAATAAACGCATCAAAAATTATAGGTTTGTTAGTTAGTCGTTTTATAATTGGAACCAACGGCTGTCCAAGAAATCCAATAAATATGACATCATAATTTTCATTTATTTTTGATATATATTTAGTCAGCACTTCAAGATATCTTTTTGGATAAGTATTCGCAACACTTGTGCATTTTATAACATCAATATTTTGTAATATTAACCCATTTAATATTACTGAATTTCTTGTATATGTTGGCTCTCTTCCACAAATGTATAGTATTTTCATAAATATCCCAATTTATCTCCTAATCCATGCTTTCAACATCACAGGAAATGCAATAAACGGATATTTCAAAACCTTCAACCGAGAAACCCCATGCAATCTCTTCTCAAATACTATTGGAACCTCTTTATATCTTAAACCTTTTTTTCCAGCTCTTATAATAATTTCTTGATGTATTCCCCACCTATCAGCTTTTAAATCTAAAACTTTAGCAGCATATTTATTAATTGCCACTAAACCACTTTGCGCATCTGTGGTAGGTAATCCACTCATCAATCGAGTCACAAAAGTTGATATATTATTACATAAAATCCTTAATTTATAATTTACGTTAGCTCCTTCTTTATATTTTCCTAAAAATCTTGAACCTACAACAATATCAGCTTCATCTTTAATAATTGGCTCACAAACCTTAGGAATATCTTCCTTTCTATATTGCCCATCTGCATCATAAATTACACAAATATCATAATTAGAATTCATAAAATACTTATAACCTTCTCTTATGGCAGCTCCTTTCCCTCTATTCTTCTCAAACCTTATAACCTCAACTCCACACTCTTTTGCATATTTATATGTGTTGTCTTCACTTCCATCATCAATTACTAAAATACCATCAACAATATCTTTAATATTTTTAATAACTATCTTAATAGACTTCTCTTCATTGTAAGCAGGAATTATTGCTAAAATTTTTTTATTTGCCATAATAAACCCCAAATATTAATTATTTAATAATTCCATTTTCTATTCTTTCTAAATCTTTTTCAACCATTATTTTAACTAAATCCTTAAATTTAACTTTTGGTTCCCAACCTAATTCCCTTTTTGCCTTTGAGTAATCTCCCACTAATATATCAACTTCCGCAGGTCTGAAAAACTCAGGATTGACTTTTACCAAAACTTTTCCAGTCCTAGCATCTTTACCAATCTCATTAACTCCCTCTCCTTCCCATTCAATATCAATACCTACAACTTTAAAAGCTTCTTCAACAAATTCCCTAACAGAATGTGTTTCTCCAGTAGCAAGAACGAAGTCATCCGGTTTATTATGTTGTAATATCAACCACATTCCATAAACATAATCTTTTGCATAACCCCAATCCCTTTTAGCGTTTAAATTACCTAATTCTATGCAATCCTGCAAGCCGTAATAAATTTTAGCTACTCCTAAACTTATTTTTCTTGTAACAAATTCAGGACCTCTCATTTCACTTTCGTGATTAAACAGAATACCATTACTCATAAACAAACCATAACTTTCTCTATAATTTTTAACTGTCCAAAAACCTGCTAATTTGGAGACAGCATATGGACTTCTTGGATAGAAAGGTGTAGTCTCTTTTTGAGGAATCTCCTGAACTTTACCATAAAGTTCAGATGTTGCAGCAAAATACATCCTTGAATCTGGAGAGTACTCCTTTATAGCATTAACGACATTTAATGTCCCGCCTATATTAACATCATAAGTAAATCTTGGATTTTTAAAACTAAACCATACAAAACTCTGTGCAGCTAAGTGATAAACTTCATCTGGCTGGATTTTTTTAATAACTTCATCTATAAATAAATTGTCTGTAACATCTCCCCAATGGATATTTATCTGTTCTTTTTCTTCCTCTGATAAGTATTCTAAGTTTCCTAAAGAATTTTGGCTATTTCTTCTTACAATACCATGAACTTCGTAACCTTTTTCTAATAATAATTTTGTTAAAAAATATCCATCTTGTCCTGTAATTCCTGTAATAAGAGCAATTTTATTTTTCATTATATCACCTATTTTTTATTGTTTAACTTTATCTCAATACGTAATCATTATCTCTCAACCATTCAATATAGTCTTTAACCGCATCTTCAAAATTCCATTTAGGTTTATATCCCAAATATTTTTTGGCGTTAGTTAAATCAGCCTCAGTATGTTCTTGATAAAACTCTTGATATGGATTATTTATATATTCTTTGAGAAGTCGTCTATAACTATAACTTCATGTTCCTTATCTTGCAATTTTAATGCTAACTTTAACCCCATAAATCCTTCCCCTCCTGTAATTAAGATTTTCATTATTCCTTCTCAAAGCTTTATCTACCCACCCCAAAATATCTAAAACCCAATTTTAAGATTTTTTCAGGATCTAAGATATTTCTACCATCGAAAATAACCTTTTCTTTAACTAAGTTAGCTATTCTTTCCCAATCTTCTTTATTAAACTCATTATATTCAACAGCTATAACAATCCCATCGACATCTTTAACAGTTTCGTATAAGTTATCAAATACATAGAAATTATAACCATAATAGCCTTTTGACTTATCTAATTTATACAGGTTAATAGCGTTTTCTCTTGCTTTTTTTACATAATCAAAGCCTTTAACGATAGCACCATTTTCCAACAACATATCTATTAATTTTATAGCCCTACTTTCTCTTAAATCATCAGTATTTGGCTTAAAAGCTAATCCTAAGACAGCAAAAACCTTTCCATCTAAGTTTTTATAATAGTTTTTAATTTTTTCAAAGAACCATTCTATTTGCTTTTCATTAACTGTATCTGTAGCTTTAATTAATATAGGATCAATATTATTCTTTTCAAACTGTTTTATCAAAGCTTTAACATCTTTCGGAAAACAGCTCCCACCATACCCAATTCCAGCATTTAAGAATTTATTACCTATCCTTTCATCTAATCCCATAGCATAACTTATTGTTTTTATATCTGCTTTAACTTTATCAGCTAATTTTGCTAATTCATTTATAAATGATATTTTTGTTGCTAAGAAAGCATTAGAAGCATATTTTATTAACTCAGATGTTTCCCAATTGGTTATTACAAATGGAACTCCTTTCTCTTCAAAATATTTATATATTCTTTTCATTATTTCAATTGCACTTTTTTTCTCTAAATTTTCAAAACCTAATACTATTCTCTCTGGATTAAAGAAGTAATATACTGCTTTTCCTTCTCTTAAAAATTCGGGATTAGACACTATATCAACATTATAATCTTTTAAAAGTTCTTTAACTTTCCTATTAGTTCCAACAGGGACCGTTGATTTTATAACAACAACTTTATAGTCATTTTTATCAATTGTTTCTTTTATTTTTTCTACAGCTGAGAATAAAAATCTTAAATCTGCATTTCCATCCTTATCTTGTGGCGTCCCCACACATAAAAATATAACTTCTGATTCTTTAATCGGCTCATAAGATGTTGTAAATGTTAAATTTTTGTTTACATGCTTTTTTAACAACTCTTCTAATCCTTCTTCATATAATGGACTCTCTCCCTTATTTAATGCTTTAATTTTTGTTTCATCTATATCTATCCCTACTACTTTGAACCCTAACTCAGCTAATCCTACCGCTTGTATTAGTCCTACATATCCTGTACCAATAACTGAAACATACATTATATTCCACCAAATATTAAAATTTTTTATTTCCTCCCCCAATCGTCATTGAATCTAACGATATCATCCTCCCCCAAATACTCACCAACTTGAATTTCAATAACTTCTAAAGGAATCTTTCCAGGATTTTCTAATCTATGCTTTAAACCACTTCTAACAAAAATACTTTCTCCACTTCTAACGAACTTTTCTTCTCCCTCAATAGTTACTTTAGCCATTCCTTTAACAACAACCCAGTGCTCACTTCTATGATAGTGTAGTTGATAACTTAACTTTTTTCCTGGTAAGACGGTTATCTTTTTAACCTTATAAAATCTCCCCTCCTCCAAAACCTCATACCATCCCCAAGGTCTATAAACTTTTTTGTGGAATAAAACTCTCTCATCATTTTTTAGTTTTAAATATTTAACTATATCCTTAACCTTCTGACTATAACCTTTATTACAAATTAATAAAGCGTCTTTTGTATCAACAACAATTAAATTATCTACACCAATTAAAGAAACTAATTTTCCATCATGAGAATATACTAAATTATTTTTTGAATTTAAGATAACATTTTCTCCATAAATAATATTTCCATTATCATCCTTATCAAAAACATCATATATAGCATCAAAACTACCCAAATCACTCCATTTTATATTTATTGGGATAACTGCTACTCTATCAGATTTCTCCATGATACCATAATCTATAGAGATGTCAGGGACTTTTTTATAAATTTCATTAATATCCTCTTCTTTAAAAGCTTCATAAATTTCAGGGCAATATCTTTTAACTTCTTCTTCAAAAATATCAGTTTTAAATAGAAACATCCCACTGTTCCATAAATAACCTCTCTCAATATATTTTTTAGCAGTTTCTAAATCTGGCTTTTCTTTAAATTCATCTACTTTATAACCAATATCTAACTTCTCTCCAGGTTTTATATATCCATAGCCAGTGTGTGGTTTATTTGGCTTTATTCCAAATGTTATTAAATAATTATCAGCTAATTTCTCTCCTTCTTTAACAGCTTTTATAAATTCCTCTTCATTCTCAATTAAATGGTCTGATGGAAATACAGCTACATAATCATCTCCATCTATCTCTTTTATAACCTTAACTCCATAATAGATTGCAGGCAATGTATTTTTCCCTATAGGCTCTACTAATATATTATTTTCTTTAAAATTATAACCCAATTCTTCTATTTGTCCTAAAACCAGAAACTTATGCTTGTCATTGGTTACTATGTAAATATCTTCTATATCCGATACCTTTAAAGCCCTCTCAAAAGTTAATTGAAAAAGAGATTTTTTAAATGCTTTAAATTTTATAAACTGTTTTGGATAATATTCTCTACTCAATGGAAATAATCTACTCCCGACACCTCCCGCTAAGATTAGAGTTTTCATTAGTTTCACCTTATAAAATTTATAGTTCGTAATATTTGTGAATTTATTATTTATGAGTCATATATATGTCATATAAATAATTTAGTCTTTTAATAGCGTAATAATTATTTCCTCTAAAATCAATCATTCTTTTTTAAACAAGAATATAAAGAATGAAACTAATCCAATTCCAATTAAAACCATAACTTGAGTTAAATAATCATAACTCAACAAATTAATGTATTGCCAAAAGATAAAAATTCCCAATATAACAAACCCTATAGGAATAATAACTCCCCTTATATCAAATTCTTTATAAAAAGCATTAAATAATAGGTATAAAACTAAAATAAAAAATAAATACTTATAAAAATAACTCAACAACAACATAAATGCAACAATAATATTTTGATTATCCTCTACCTCTTTCAACATATCTCTTAAAATAAGTAGATGTGGAATTACTACAAAAAATATTACTTCCCAATTTGTATATAAGGATTTAAAACTAACTAAAAACCCAATAAATAATAAATAAAAAATAAAAACAAATAAAGATAGATTTTTATTAAAATTCTTTAAAACATAAACAAATACAAGAAAAATTGGAGCATAAAAGTTAATAAACAATCCCCCAACAATTGCACAAATTAAAGAAGTTAAGTTTATTTTCATTTTATGCCCTCCAACATATTATCAACTAAATCTCCAGGACCTACATCTAAAATAGGACAAAGAGATGTTATCTTTTTAATCAACTCCTCCCTCTCAATATATCTTCTATAAAGTTTTGGGATATTATATTCATCCAATCTATCCTCATCAATAAACAGTATTGGATTTAAGGATAAAACATATACTTTAACATTTTTCTTTTTGAGATTATTAATAACCCCTACCAATTCCCTCCCTCTTAACCCAATATCAGTTATAATAATAACTGAACTATTTGGTTTTACTTTATTGGATGCCAATGTAATTCCACTAATAGAACCCTTTAATAATGGAGATACGAACTTTAAAAATTTTAAATTTATTTTATTCTCAAAAGAAATTTTTAAACTTGGAATCCCCTTTGAAGGTTTAAGTTCTTCAATAAAATTTTTTATAACTTCAATTTTAGGATTAGATATTGTCTTTTTAACTTTAACATTATCAAAGAATATTATTTCAAAGTTTATATTTTTTGATGTGAAGAAATAAGCTAATTGAGATATCAACAAACTCAAATAATCAACCTTTGATTTCTTTGAAGTAATCTCTTTTAGAAACTCTCTACTAACATCCACAAGGATATATAAATCTCCATAATGTTCCCTCAAAAATTCTCTTACTATCAACTCCCCTGTTTTTGCCGTTGCCTTCCAATCAATATATTTAATGTCATCTCCTATTTGATATTCCCTCAAAGAATCAAACTCTAAACTTCTCATACCAATTTTTAGTGATGTCAACGCATCCATACCAAGTTTTATATTTTTATCTCTTATAACTCCCTTTTTAATACTATCAATAGATGGATATACATTTACAGTAAATTCCTTTTTTATAAAGATGTCTTTGGAGTATATTTCATAAACATCACAAACTTTTAAGATGAATTCTTTAATTGTAAAACTGCCCTTTTTCTTAGGTTTTAATTTAACCTCAGCCTCTCTATACTCTCCAGAATTTAACAACAAACTTGGAACCTCCCAAAAAAAATCATCATTACTTCCAAAAATTCTAATTTTTAAAGGAATTTTTGACATATTCTTTATCTTAAATATAAACCTTATTTCATCATTTTCAATAACCTCTTTATTTAATATTTCAACATCACAACTAATTAATGGATTGAATGAATATCTCAAACCCAATAAAAACAAAATAATACTCAATCCAAGTAGTGGGGGAATTACATTAACAAATAAATATCCTTGAGCAAATAATAAAATACTTGTAAAAATTAACAAATCTTCTTTATTCATAAAAATCACTTTGGAACTTCAGTGTTTTTTAATATATCTTCAATAACATCTTTTACATTAATATCTTCCATTTCATACTCTGCCTTAACTCTAATTTTATGATTTAAAACATAGAATGCAAGTTCTTTAACATCATCTGGAATAACATACTTCCTTCCATTTAAAAAAGCTAAGGCCTTTGAGGCAAATAGTAAATGCTCCGAAGCTCTTGGGGAAGCACCATAAAGCAATCTATCATCAGTCCTTGTTGCATTAACAATATTAACTATATATTCCAAAATCTCATCACTTACATGAACATCTTTAACTCCAATGTATGCATACTTTAAATCAACCTCCGATATTACGGAATTTACTTCCCAAAAATTACCTAAATGTTTCTTTTTTAACATTTCAATTTCTTCATCCTTCTTAGGATACTCTAAATTAATCTTAAACATAAACCTATCTAACTGTGCTTCAGGTAGTTCATAAACACCTTCATGCTCTATTGGATTTTTTGTTGCTATTAGCATAAATGGCTTAGGAAGTTCAAAAACATTTCCTTCAATAGTTACTTGTCTTTCTTGCATAGCCTCCAATAAAGCGGATTGTGTTTTTGGAGGAGTTCTATTTATCTCATCTGCCAACACAATATTTGCAAATATTGGGCCTTTTTTAATCTCAAAGTTTCCAGTCTTTTGATTATAATAATTTATCCCAATAATGTCACTTGGCATTGTATCTGGAGTCAGTTGTATTCTTGAAAATTTTAAGCCAAATAACTTTGCAAAATTTTTGGCTATTGTTGTTTTCGCAATTCCTGGATTCCCTTCCAATAGGACATGCCCATTAGCTAATAAAGCTATTGTTAAAAGTTTTATAACCTCTTTTTTTCCGACAATACATTTTTCCATTTCTTTTTCTATTTTTTTAAGAAACTCTTTTCCTTCCATATTTTCTACCTTCTCTAACTATTTCAAGGAACTCTTTCAAATCTTCATAATTAATGTTGTTTTCTTCAGCAATTTTTTTAATATCTAAATTATTTCCTCTGTTTAAAACCTTAGCTAATCTATTAAGTATCTTAACAAGAAATCCACTTTCATTTAAATACCCAAAAACCATTACAATAAAAAATATTATAAACATTTCATTTTTTGAGACTGAACTGTGTATATAAACAACACCAATATCATAAGGACTAAATCCTGAATGATGAACCTCATCAAAATAATAAGTCCCAGCGTTTATATGTCTTAAAAAATCTTCCCAAAATTTACTATTAAATTTATACATTCCATTTATAAAAATGTCAGGGTCTGAGATTATAATAATCTTTCCATTTGAGTAGTTGGTTTCAACCATTATTGGATAAGCCCTTTGTTTACCTTTGCTAACAGAAACGGAACTTGTTAATATTATACCATTATTTGCGTTAATATATGCTGGAATATTCAATGTAACATTTCCATTGAAATTTTTAACTTTGCATGTTACTATTAAATTATCATTTTTATAATAAAAGAGGTCATTAACCTTAGTATTTGATATTCTCAATGATAAATTTAAACCTTTAAGAATTTCATTTGCTGTGCCAAAATCATCCGCTATAACAACTGTATTTCCATTTTCTAAAAATTTTTTTATATTTTCAATTTCATACTTAGAAAAATCAAGATTAGGCCCAATAATAAACAAAACACCATTCATTTTTGAAAAATCATAGGTGTTGTAAGGGGAGATTAAAGGAGTTATTTTTCCTTTTTCGTAAACCATCTTGGCAAATTTTGAACATCCGTTCCATTTTGTATTAAATATACTATAATCAGCAAAAGTTTTTATTGTAGGTACTCCAACAGGTAAAGATAACAACGCCACTCCAATACATGCAAGAATCACATATTTCAAATACTTATTCATTAATTTCCCTCAAGATTTTATTTATTCTTTTAAAAAACTCTTCTCTTAAACTGGAATTAACTTCAATTCCTCTATAAACACAATTTTCATGAATTTTAGTTATAATCTTCAAATCATCATATAAATCAGGTTTTTTCTCTTTTATAATGTTGAGAAGTTCTCTTGGAGTTAGATTTTTTGGCAAATTATATCTTGATGTAATTTTATTGAAAATAAATTTATACGCTTCTCTAATATCATTAGGTATTTCTTCGTCATTTTTTTCTTCTACTTCTTTAGGTTCTACAATACTCTCTTTAACAACTATTTCCTCTTCATCATACTTAGGCTGTTTAGATACTTTATTTTTATATAGATAACCAATTATCAATCCCAATGCTACAATTCCTAATATAATAAATACTATAGGAGAATTTTCTTTAACATGAATTTTTATAATGTTTGATTTACAACTTTCATGGTACTCATCTCCATTATAAAACGCATAAATTACATAATCTCCCGAGGAGTTAAAGGATATATTCGTCTTAAAAGTTCCATTAGTTTTTACTATTTTATATAAATTGTCATTAACAAATATACAAATGTCAGAAGTTCTCTTTAATCCCTCAACATTACCATAAATCGTTAATGGTTCATTAATAGAGATGTTGTTTTTATCTGTATAGATAGTTATTTTTACAGGATACTTTAAAAACTCAACATTAACTGTTTTATTAGCTGGTTTATAAATTTCATTTCCTTTAAATATTAAATTAATGTGTTTCAATAATGGTATTAGAGAAAACTCAACAATAGTAAATGTTCCATTATCATCTACATGTATAATTTTATTATTTACAAAGATTGTAGTATTTTTTATAGGATTTCCATAGTAATCTATTAACTTTCCATTAATTTTTATTTCCTCACCAACATAAGCTGTGTAGTTATTATCTACAACTATATAACTTGGAATCCTTGACACATTAACATAAACTATATTAGACATATTCCCATTTTGTGTAGCATATATTTTATAGATTCCGGTCCTATTAAAGCTATACTTCATTAGAAATGAATGATTTTTTACTGTTAGATTGTAAGTTTTATTTTCTTCATTATCTATATGTATTATAACGTATCCATTCTCTCCAATTCCATATATTGTTATATTTTCAAATAATACAGGATTTTTGTTTGATACATCTATTGTTAGATTTGTTATTGTTATGTTTTCATATTTTGAAAACCTCTTCTTATACAATTCCAAATATTTTCTAACATCTAAGGTATTAAACTTTAACGTTTCATTTCCTTTCTTTAATATAGAGATATTATCTATTTCATCTAACAGTGTTTCCATATTATTTATCGTTTTATCTATTTCAACAATTTTTAATGTTGCAGTATGCAAACTGTCAGTTGTATTTTTAGATAAATCATCTTCTAACTCTTTATTCAACTCACATAAATGCATAAGCTCTTTTGAAAATTCATAAAAGGGATTAATAATATATTCTGAAGGACTCTCTATATTTTTTGACTTATATATTAATATCTCCTCTCGTGTTTTTTCAAGTTTTTTATAAATATCTATTGAATCATTTAAATACTCTGGATTATCAAAAACCATCTCATTCAAAACATCTGCAAATTCTTTAAGAATATCATTAAAATAGTTGTAGGTAAATTCATCATCTTTCTCTAACTCTTCTGGATTTATATGATTTTGGGCATTAGCTATAGATAAAGATAAAACAACAAAAATAATGAGATAATATTTCAACCTATTCAGCATCTCTTCCACCTACACATTTTTTGAAAGTTATTTATACACCCAATAAATAAAATATAACTATTACTTTAAATAAATTTACTTAAAGGGAGAACATGATAAAGAAAGCCGTGATTCCAGTAGCAGGTTTTGGAACCCGATTGTTGCCAATAACTAAGGCACAACCAAAAGAGATGCTTCCAGTAGTTAATAAGCCAATAGTCCAGTATGTTGTTGAAGATTTGGTGGAAGCAGGAATAAGAGATATTTTATTTGTAACAGGAAAGGGAAAGCATGCAATAGAAAATCATTTTGATATGAATTATGAGTTAGAATGTAAATTAGAAAAATCTGGAAAATTTGAGCTTTTAAAAATTATTAAAGAAATTGATAATTTAGGAAATATTTTTTATGTAAGGCAGAAAGAGCAGAAAGGGTTGGGAGATGCTATTTTATACGGAGAGAAGTTTGTTGGAGAAGAATACTTTATAGCAATGGTTGGAGATACAATTTACTCTAAAAATATTGTAAAAGATTTAATAAAAGCCCATGAAAAATATGGTTGTTCAGTTATAGCCTTAGAGAGAGTTCCTAAGGAAGATGTTTATAAGTATGGAGTAATTGATGGGGAAGAAATAGAGGAAGGAATTTATAAAATAAAAAATATGGTAGAAAAACCAAAAGTAGAAGAAGCTCCTTCAAATTTAATTATAACAGGGGCTTATTTACTCTCTCCAAAAATATTTGAAAAAATTAAACAAACTCCACCAGGAAGAGGGGGAGAAGTTCAAATTACAGATGCTATGAACTTGTTATTAAAAGAGGAAGATATTATAGGAGTTGAAATTAACTGTAAGAGATACGATATTGGAGATGTTCTTGGATGGTTGAAAGCAAATGTAGAGATTGGTGTTGAAAAGTGTCCAGAATTTAAAGAATTTTTAAAGGAGTTTGTTAAGAATCTATAATTTTTTAAATAATATTTTATTTGTTATTATATTTATCATAAAACTATAATTTTTGTGGGATATTATGGATATTGCTATAATTTTAGGTCTCTTAGTTGCTGTATTTTATGGTATTGGGACATTTTTTGCAAAAATCGTTTGTGAAAAAAACCCTTTATTTCAATGGATAGTGGTAAATATAGTTGGAATTATATTATGTATATTTATACTAATCAAATATAAAAATATAATTATAACTGAGCAAAAAATTCTTACTTATGCGATAATATCAGCAGTATTGGTAGTGGTTGGCTCTTTATTGTTATATTATGCATTATATAAAGGAAAAGCGAGTATTGTAGTTCCATTATCATCAATAGGTCCAGCAATAACAGTAGCTTTATCAATACTATTTTTAAAAGAGACATTATCAATATCACAGATGATTGGTGTAATTTTTATAATCATTGGAGTTATATTACTCTCCATCTCAAATTAAATTAAAAATAATAAAATAAATTTATTATTACTCAGTAGAAGATAATAAATACCTTCTTGCACCTTGTATTCCAAGCTGTAATTTTATTGCTTTTATAAGCTCATAAACATCTTCAACAGTTTCAGCATCATACAATGCTTCTTTAAATTTTTCTCTTTTTGAAGGCTCTACCAAGTTTAAGAGATATTCAACTGTAGCAATTAACTCAATGTATTTTCCTTCTCTATTTTTCAAATTATCTAATTCATTTATTATTTCTTGAATTTTTTCAGAAGGCATTATTTCACCATGTAATTCATGACATGTATAAACAATAATATCAAATACTTTATCATACTATTGTTATATAAATAATTTTGTTTATTAATCACAAGAAAGCGGTGAGAACTTGGCAATGATTGGATTAGTAGGAAAGCCAAATGTAGGAAAATCAACAATGTTTAATGCTTTAACTGAAAAGCCTGCTGAGATTGGGAATTATCCATTTACAACAATAAACCCTAATAAGGGAATAGCATATATAACAAGCCCTTGCCCTTGTAAGGAATTAAATATAAAGTGTAATCCAAGAAATTCAAAATGTATAGATGGGATAAGATATATTCCAGTAGAAGTGATAGATGTTGCAGGTTTAGTTCCTGGAGCACATGAAGGTAGGGGAATGGGAAATAAGTTCTTAGATGATTTAAGGCAAGCAGATGCATTTATCTTAGTTGTAGATGCCTCTGGAAAGACAGACGCTGAAGGAAATCCAACAGAAAACTATAACCCGGTTGAAGATGTTAAATTTTTGTTAAATGAAATAGATATGTGGATTTATGGAATTTTAACTAAAAATTGGGATAAATTGGCAAGAAGAGCTCAGCAAGAAAAGAATATAGTTAAGGCTTTAAAAGACCAATTGAGTGGGTTGAATATAGATGAAGATGATATAAAGATGGCTATTAGAGATATGGATGAAAGCCCAATTAAATGGACTGAAGAAGATTTACTAAACTTGGCTAAAAAATTAAGAAAGATATCAAAGCCAATGATTATTGCAGCGAATAAAGCAGACCATCCAGATGCAGAGAAGAATATTGAAAGGTTAAAGAAAGAGTTTGAAGATTATATTGTTATTCCTACATCTGCAGAAATAGAGTTGGCTTTAAAAAGAGCAGAAAAAGCTGGAATTATAAAAAGAAAAGGAAATGACTTTGAGATAATTGATGAAAGTAAAGTGAATGAGCAAATGAGAAGGGCTTTTGATTATATAAAAGAGTTTTTAGAGAAATATGGAGGAACAGGAGTTCAAGAGTGTATAAATAGAGCATACTTTGATTTGTTAAATATGATTGTTGTTTATCCAGTTGAAGATGAGAATAAATTTTCAGATAAGCAAGGTAATGTATTACCAGACGCTTTTTTAGTTAAAAAAGGTACTACTGCAAAGGAATTGGCTTATAAAGTGCATACAGAGTTAGGAGACAAATTTATTTACGCAATAGATGCAAAGAAGAAAATTAGAGTTGGAGCTGATTACGAATTAAATCATAATGATATAATTAAAATAGTTTCTGCTGCAAAATAATTATTTTTATTTATTCAAACACCTTACTCATACAGCCAGCTAACAATCCAGCTATGGCATCATCCAAAAACATAAAACCTTCTTTGTCCAATTTCCCAATTATCCCTGGTTTTTTAGCATCATAAAATCTAAAGTTGAATATTGCCTTTGTTCCAGCAATTTCATTTGCTATAGCTAAGCCAATAACTTCATCAACATATACATAATTGGGGTCTTCTTTATAGTTGAATGGCAAATTATTAGCTTTCCCTTCTTTATCCAATAAAATTGCTGCAATTAATAAAGTTGAGACATTGGGATTATTTAACTCTTTAAGCAATATCTCTTTAAGTTTTTCTTTAACCTTATTCTTTTCTTCATCATTCCCTATATACAAAGCCATTCCTGCATTTAATAAGCTATCAATAGTTATTCCAAAAGATTTCAACCTCTCAAAAATATCCATTTTTTCACCAAAAAGTTAAAATATTAAAAAAATAAAATATCTATCTTAATAAATCCTTTAATATAGTGTATGCCTCGTCAACTGTTATAGGTAATTTATTTGTATCAATTTTATTTTTTAAATCTTTATCCTCTAATAGAAGTTTAAATAATTTTGTTATTTCAGGCACATCCAAATTATTTTTCTCTAAGATTTCTATATTGCTAAATATTTCTTTTGGAGTTCCCTCAGCAATAATTTTTTTATTTAAAATATAACATCTATCCGCGAGAGTTATAAGATTTGGGTCGTGGCTAACAAATACTATAGTTTTGTTTTTACTTTTTAAATTTTTTATTAAATCTATTATATAGTTTCTACTTTTTGGGTCTAAATATGATGTTGGTTCATCCATAAGTATGACATCAGGGGTTATTGATAAAACAGCTGCAATTGATGACTTCTTTTTTTCTCCACCGCTAATGTTGTAGGGATGCTTATCTTTTATATGATTTAAATTCATTTCATTTATGATTTTTTCCGTAACTTTTATTGCTGTCTCTTTATCATAAAGATGCAATGGAGCAAATGCCACATCGTCCCAAACAGTTGGGCTAAATAACATAGTATCTGGATCTTGAAATATAAATCCAACCTTTTTTCTGAAATATTTCATAAATTCATTATTATTTAATAATCTTTCCTCTAATTTTTTTCCTTCAAAATATACCTCTCCTTTTTTTGGAAATTCTAAGGCATCTAATATTTTTAAAAGCGTAGTTTTTCCAGCTCCATTTGGTCCTATAATTGCCACTACCTCTCCTTCATAAATTTTCATATTAATATTATCCAAAGCTACTGTTTTATCGGGATAGTGATAAGATACATTCTTTAATTCATACAATGGTTTCATAGTATCAACCTATCATAACCTAATGAAATAAATGATATTAATATTATAAAACATAGAAAGATTATGTCATAATATTTAATTTTAAAATCTGTAAAAATCTTTGGTTCATTTAAGTATCCTCTTGAAAGCATAGAATAATAAATATCTTCTCCCATTCTTTGAGTTTTTATAAAAAGAGCTCCCATACTTTTACCAGCCACAATCCAACTTTCCTTTAATTTTAAATTTCTACATAATCTTGATTTTTTTGAATACATCATTTCTAAAACATTGTTTAATAAAAGAAATATATACCTATATGCGAGCGTCATTATAGTTATAACAATATCTGGAACTCCTAAACTGTTAAGTGCCTTCATTATCTCGTCCCATCTCGTGGTTAATGTAATTAAAACTGTATATGATATTGCAGTGGCTACCCTAAGTGTAAATAATAATGCATATTTTACACCTTCATAGGTAATGGCTACATAAGGTTTTTTTAAAACTACATAAATTGGATGTCCTGGAGTCAAAAATATTACTGGAAATATTATTATCCCAGTAAATAAAGGAATAAATAGCCAAACTCTTTTTATATAATAAATCAAAGGAATTCTTGATAATAAACAAAAAATTAAAGATACAAAATATAAAAATAACAACACTTCAATGTGCTTAATTGAAACGGTTGTTATAACTAACAAAATTAACCCCATCATTTTCATCCTTGGGTCTAATTTTTGTAAAAAACCATCTTTATTTCTTGCAAATTTTTCTGAAAAAACGGCCTCACTGATATATTTTATTACATGCTCAATTGTTTTATTTATTAATTTCACATGCTTCACCAACTAATTTATTAAAAAAATAAAAAAATAATATTAAAAATAATTATGTACGATTTGCATATACGATTTTAGTTAATCCATAAAACGCCCCTAAGCATAAGATAACTCCAACAATTGCAGAAATTATATAACCAATTGACGCTTTAACTGGGTCATCCCATCCTGGAACATCATAATCTGGAAGGATTGCATAACTCCAAATTCCTGAAAGTTCTTCCATACCTTGAATATTAGCATGAACTTTTTCTGCCAATTCATGAACATCCCATTCTCCCCAAGCATCACCATAGTTCCATACTAATAGAATTCCAAGAGGACATAATATAATCATGGCAATAATCACATATAAAAATTTTTTAACTAATGGATCTTTAAAATCTATCAAATTAGCTCACCTCCATAGATTTCTTCGTTAATTCGAATAAATCAGGTCTTGCCTTTTTAACATACCATACAACTACTGCAGTTACAACCGCAGCTGCAGGACCAGCTGTTGTTAAGTGAGCAAATGCCATTGCAGGAACTGATACTGTAAATGGATATGGACAATAACCTGGCTGGATAAATGGTTGTAATCCAAACTCAAAGCCAGCAACAATTGCTGCTGTTACTATTCCCACATATGCTCCTATACCACTTGCTATAACATCACCAACCTTATTTCTTAAGAATTTATAAGTGTAATAACCAACGAATGGTAAAACTACACCCATATTAAAACAATTAGCTCCTAATGCTGTTATTCCTCCATCACCAAAGAATATTGCTTGAATAAATAGTACAATAGATATTGCTATTGTTGCTACCCAAGGGTTGTCCATTAATATGGCTATTAATGTCCCACCAACCATATGGGCAGTTGTTCCATCTGGAACAGGAAGATTATACATCATTACCAAGAATGAAAACGCTGTTAATATCCCTAACAAGGGTATTTGCTTTGGATGTAACTTTTTCAATTCTTTTATTCCTCTATACCAAAAGTATAACATTATTAAATAAAAAAATGCGCAAGTTATTGGTCCTAAATATCCATCTGGTATGTGCATTCTACCACCCTTTTAATTATTACTCAAATCTATTAACATCATACTTAATGTATTTAATACTATTTAAACTTTTTTGTTAAATTTTTATTAAAAATGTCTTGAATTAAGATAAAGAATATTATTATAAAATTTAAAAGTTTGTTAATAAAGAAATAGTGGGATACCATGAATTGGATTGAGAAATATATAGAAATATTACAATGTCCCTATTGCAGAGGAGATTTATATTTAGATAAGGACAAAAATAAGTTAATATGTAAAAAATGCAATAGAGCTTATGATATAGTTGATGGAATTCCTATATTAATAAGATATTGAGGGGTAGTATGAGATTATTTTTAGCTATAGATATTCCAGAAAATTTAAAAGAAGAGATTGCCAAATTTCAGGAGCATTTTAAAATGAAAGGGATAAAGTTAGTTGAAAAAGAGAATCTGCATATAACAGTTAAATTTTTGGGAGAAGTTGATGAAGAAAAATTAAAAGAAATATTGGATTTGGATTTATCAATTGAGCCAATAAAAATAAAATTAAAACACATTGGAACTTTCCCAAACTCTAACTATATAAGAGTTATTTGGATTGGAGCTGAGAATGAGAAACTTATAGAGATTTTTAAAAACATTGATAAAAAACTATCAAACTTAGGATTTAAAAAAGAGAGAGAATATGTTCCACATTTAACAATAGGAAGAGTTAAATTCATTGACAATAAGAAAAAATTAAAAGATAGAATTGAGAAATATAAAGATATTGACTTTGGAGAATTTGAAGCAAAACACATAAAGCTTTATAAATCAACTTTAACTCCAAACGGCCCTATATATGAAGTTATTAATGAGTGGTAGCAATGAATGAAAACAGGCAAAAGATACACTACATCATCAACTTATTAACAAATGGAGACAATAAGAAGTGGATAAAACAAACAGTTTTATATGCTCTTATATATTATTTTATAAAATTGGATGTTTTTAAAGAATATGACTATGCTCCAACACCGTTTATGTGGGAAGATAATATAAAATTCATAAATATCTCTTACGATGCAATAAACGATTTAAACTACCTTTTAGATAACAACTATTTAAATGAGATTTTGTTATCAGTTAGAGGTTTAAATGAATTTATTATTGGATATAGCATTGGAAAAAAGATAGATTACAATTTTAGCCAAAAAGATAAAGAAATAATTGATAATACATTATTAGAAAATGGATATTTAAAAGAAATTCAAATTACTGAAGATGGGATAATAATAAAATCAAAAAAAGAAGAAAACATAGAGATAAAAATTACAAACATTGATAAAATCAGCTACAAATCAAAAAGCTACATAATGAAGGTATCATTATGGGATACAGGGCTGTGAAAATAAAAAATCCAAAGGTAATTTTGACTGAGTGGATTCCTTTTGGTAAAAACTACATGACAGAATTCATAGATAGGATTACTTTGAAGGAGTATCAAAGAAAGAGAATTAAATATTTCACAGCATCAAAGAAAAGAGATATAAGGGATAAAGCAATTTTTGAAACTACTGAATATCAAACAACAGTAAATATTATTGATTTTATTCCAGAAACTTCTGTAAAATTCACTGCTGAAATGAAAGGAGAAGGGAAGAAGGATGTTTTTATATATGTTGATTACCTTGGAAGATGTATTTATGCATCTGAAATAACTAAAGCTGAAAATGAAGAGGATTTTATAAGCTTAGACAACCTCTCATTTATAATCCCTGATTTAATCTTAGATTCTTCAAGAATTATATCTCATTTAATTGCTCCACCACAAAGATATATCTTAGAGACATTATATGGAGAAATAAAAGTTTATAAGCATGTTACCATTTTAACAGAAACAAAAATAGACATAAATGAAAAAACTTTGGTAGAGATTAGTCAAGTTATTGGAGCAGTTAAAAATGTAATTGAGGTAGATGATGGCTTAATAATCTTTGGAGACTTTGGAATCTTAATCTCCAATCCAAACCCAGAGAAATTTGAAAAGTTCATCTACTACTATCCATTTATAAGGAGTATTACTGGAGTTTCAAGAGATTTATTCTTTAAACTCAACACTATAGCATCAAAGTTGGAAGTTATTAGTAATACTTTAGAATCAGGTGTAGATTTAGAAGACATAACTGAAATTAGAGGAGAGTTAAGTAGGATAGATAGAGAACTATCAGTTATAGAGATTACTTGTGGATATTTAAAAGAAATTATTGAATTTTTAAACTCCTCATATCCTCCAAACTTTGGAGATTTTGATTTAATGATTTTGGAGAAAGTTGATGCGGAAAGAAAGTTAAAACGTCTTATTTATAGAATTGCAGAGATAGAAAACATTTTAGCAAGTAATAGTAGCCTGGCAACAAGCTTAACAAGGTTGTTAACAACTATATCTGAAGATTTAGAAAGAAAGATTGCTAATCAATTAGCTGAAAATACCAAATATCAAGTAGCTATTGGAGAGGCAATGGAAGTTTTAGAGATTGGTATTTTTGGTGTCTATGCTTTGGAAGCAGCTCATGTTTTGCTATTAACTTCTGGGAAGGAGGAGATATTGCATCACACTAAAATATTTGGATTTCCATTAGATTTTTGGATAATGTTGTCTGTTACAATACTTGGAATTTACATTGGAAAGATTATTATTGAGCATAGGAAAAAGAAAATATTAAGAAAATAAATCATCATCTCCAAATGCACTATCGTCTATTTTATCAGATTTTTTTGTATTTATTGATTCTATATAATCTTTTTCCCAAAGTTCAACAATTTTTAAATCTTCTCCTCCATATTTTCCATCAAATTTATCTACTTTAACTATTGCAGGTACTTTTATACAAGGTCCTAATATTATAGCTTCTCCAATGTTTAAGCTTGTTAATTGTTTAACCAAATCTTCACTCAAATTTTCTGAAGCCATTTGAACATGTTTTTGGTCAGTTGGCTCAATAAGCTTAGATATTATTAAGTTAGAACACTGTGATAAAGTTTCAGCATCTAAGGTTTTAGGTCTTTGTGAAACTAAACATAAGCCCACTCCAAACTTTCTACCCTCTCTTGCTATTCTGCTTAAATAATACTTAGCCCTTGTTTTTCTATTTTGTGGGGCTATTAAATGAGCTTCTTCAAAAATCATGAATATTGGTTTTGCAAAATCTCTTCCTCTCTCTATAATAATCCTTTTTCTATCATCTAAAACTGCCTTTGCTATATATGAAACAACAATATCTACAGCGTTCTCATCCAATTCTTCCATTGGAATTATGTTGATATAATGCTCTCTAATGTCATTTATTGGATTATAGTGGAGAGTTATAATATTTTTCCTAAACTGCAACATATCTTCCAATCTAAATATCGCTGTTTGTATGCTGCTTTCATCTTTTTTATAGTTGTCATCTACCTTATATTCTTCTAACTTTCCAATAATTGCATTTACATATTCTTCAACTGTGCTGAAATCACTTTCCTTAAATTTCTCTTTAATTTCTTTAATCGCCTTTCTTATGTATGGCCTTTGCTTTGTTGCTTGAACATCTACGCCAGCCAAATCACATAAATCATCATCATTTATTCTATAGATGTTTATCTTTGGCTCAATAACATGAACTCTAAGTTTTTCACTTTCACAATATATGTCTCTATACTCTCCATGCATATCAAAAACTAAAACAGTTGCTTTAAGCTTATTTAGCTCTCTCAACAAAACAGCTACAGTATTTGATTTACCCATCCCAGTCATTGCCAATATTGCCAAATGCCTTGAACATAATTTATTTGCATCTAACTTAACTTCAACATCCTCTCTTGTAACTAAATGCCCTATTTTTAAATGTCCATTACCAAAAACCTTTTTTAATATATTATCATCTGCTCTATAAATTGGTATTCCTGGCTTTGGTGGAACTCTTGGCAACTTTAAAGCCCCATTTTTATTATTTAATTCCCTAATATCCCCTAAAACTTTTATCTTTCCTAAAATATAATAAGAGGAATTATCTTCAAATTCTCTAATCTTCTCTAAATGCTCTATACTTAAAATATCTTCTAAAGCCATGTTTCCTTGAATTGTGCTTTCAACCATTCCTAATAGCTCAGAGTTGTCATAATTTATTTTAACATAATCCCCTACTTTAGGAGCTTCTTTAGCCAAAAATGTTAGTTCATCAATCCTTGTTTCTCCTATTGTGTATCCAATAATTTCATTATTGTTCATCTAATCACCGGCTGAATTATCTATTATTTTTATTTTTAAATTGCTATCTTCATCTTTAACTTCCTCAGTCTCTTCTTTTTCTTCTTCATTTTCTAATTCATCTTCGTTAATTATAACTCCTCCTTTAGTTCTTGGGGCGATGTCTTTAATTATCTTCATAATGTCTTCATTTTCATCAGCGATTATCTTAACAAATATTCCACCATGTGTGTCTATGTCAAAATTCACAGCTCCTACATAGGCTGCCTGTTTATTTAAATAAAATTTAGTTGAATTTTCTGTCATTCCTTTCTCTAAAACCATTCTTGCAGCATCTAATATTGCTTGACTTCTTAAAAGCTCCTTTAGCTTCTCTACATTCTTAGTTTTTCCCTCCCATTTTCCAAACTCGTTATCTTCTTTAATAAAGTTTAGTTTTGCCCTTGGAAATATATTTAAGATAGCTTTTTTAACTTTGTATTTGTCTTCAGTTGGTTTTACTTTTGCTTTAATTATGACTTCCATAACATCACCTTATGTTTTTGTTTATAATAAATAAAAAGCTATAAGGATACAAATAACTTTTTCATCTTTTTAATTATTTTTAATTATAGGTTTTAATATTTAATTTAACTGATTTTAGTAAAGCCTATATATTTCCATTAATTACATTTTATTCAATTAGTTCAAAAATTTTTGAACATTCTAAACTGGTGATATTATGGATGAAGAATTAAAAAAAGTTATAGAATTCCACGGACATCTCTGCCCAGGATTAGCTATAGGTTATAGAGTAGCTAAATATGTCAAAAAATTCTTCAAAAAATCAGAGGATGAAGAGTTAGTCGCTATAGTTGAAAATAATTCCTGCAGTGTTGATGCAATACAGTACATGCTAAGTTGTACATTTGGAAAAGGAAATTTAATATTTAAAGATAATGGAAAGCACGTTTATACATTTTACTCAAGAAATACTGGAAAAGCAATTAGAATTTATGTTAAAAAAGAAATTTTTGATGAGTTTAATGATAGATATCCTGTTAAAGAGTTGCTTAAAAAATACAACTCTGGAAATTTAAATAGAGAGGAATTAGAGTTATTTAAAAAAATAAAGTCTGAAGCTACTAACAACATCTTAAATGCTAAAGATGATGAGTTATTTGATGTAAAAGAGGTTGAAATTGAACAGCTAAAGAAAGCTAAGCTCTTCCCATCAATAAAATGTCAAGAGTGTGGAGAATACTTTATGGAAATTAAAGGAAGGATTATAGATGGAAAAATTGTCTGTAAAGAGTGTTTTGAAAAGATTATGAAGGAATAAGTATGGAAGAAGCAAAAAAATTAATTATTGAGTTATTTTCAGAAATTGCAAAGATTCATGGGTTGAATAAATCAGTGGGAGCAGTTTATGCCATCCTCTACTTGTCAGATAAGCCATTAACAATCTCAGACATTATGGAAGAGCTAAAGATTAGCAAGGGAAATGTCAGTATGTCTTTAAAAAAGCTTGAAGAGCTTGGATTTGTAAAAAAGGTTTGGATTAAAGGAGAGAGAAGGAATTATTACACTGCTATTGATGGTTTTTCATCAATTAAGGATATTGCAAAGAAAAAACACGATTTAATTGCAAAAACTTATGAAGATTTAAAAAAATTAGAAGAAAAATGCAACGAAGAAGAGAAAGAGTTCATAAAACAAAAAATTAGAGGAATTGAAAGAATGAAAAAAGTTTCAGAGAAGATTTTGGAAGCTCTCAATGATTTAGATGATTAATTTTTTTATAATGGTGGTATTGATGCTTAGAGAAATATTAAAAAAAGTTGCTCATTTTTCCGAACAAAAGCCATTCTTAATGCTTCTAATCATCTTAATTATAACAGTATTTGCTGGGGTATCAGCAACTAATGTTAAATCCCAAACAGCCTTTGAGAAAATGCTTCCTCAAGATAATCCTATAATAAAAACTTTATATGAAGTTAGGGATGAATTTGGGGGAACTGATGTCATAACTATTTGTATAAAACTAAAACCTTCGGATAGCAGTGATAAAGTTGTTGATATAAGAGACCCAAGAGTTTTGAAGGCAATTAAAGAATTGGAAGACAATTTACGATATGTGGATGGAATAACTAATGTAAATTCTCCTGTTGATATTATAATTCAAAAAAATAATGGTGTTGTGCCAAATGACATAGATACAGTTAAAAATATTCTATCTAAGCTTCCAGAAGATGAGAGAAAGAAGATATTCAATTCTGATTATTCAATGACTATTGTTAATGCTTATACAGATGCAGGGGGAGACCAGAAAAAGCTCATGAGAGTTATGGAGGATGTGAATGAAAGAATTGAAGATACTCCCTTTCCTCCAGGAGTTGAAGTTATAGCAACAGGAACTCCTCCAATGAGAAAATTGTTGGATGAGTTGATGAAAGAAAGCCAGAGATTTACAACGACAGTAGGTCTAATTGGGATTTTAATAATATTAATTATCTACTTCAGAAAGCCTTTATCTTCAATAATGCCTCTCTTACCAGTGCTTATAGCTGTTATATGGACTGGAGGGGCTATGGGGCTTTTAGATATTCCGTTGGATATGGCAACGGCTGGAATTGGCTCTCTAATATTAGGGTTGGGTATTGATTATGGTATCCATTTGATGCATAGGTATGATGAAGAAAGAAAAAAAGGAGCTTCAATAGATAAGGCAATAGAAACAGCTGTAGTTGAAACAGGAACTGCAGTTATGGCTACAACAGCAACAACAGTAGTTGGTTTCTTAGCTTTGGTTTTAGCTCCATTACCAATGATGGCAAACTTAGGAAAGGTCTGTGCTTTAGGGATAACATTCTGTATGGTTGTTGTTCTTACATTATTACCAGCTTTGATTGTTATTGAAGAAAAATACATAATGCAATTTATTAAGAGATTAAAAGGTGATGTCTAATGATAACCAATAAAATAAAAATATTTTTATTATCTTTAGTTTTTATTTCAAGTGTTTATGCTTTACAAGTAGATGAAATCCAGTATCAGCCAAATATTATTCATCCAGGGGATGATGTAGATTTGTGGATTAAAATAACTAATAATAATTATGATAATGAAGTGAAAAATATAGTTGTTGAGATATCTCCACATTATCCATTTGAGTTAAAGCAAGTAAATCCAATTAAAGGGAGAGCAACAATTAGCCATCTAAATCCTGGAGAATCAGATACTGTATATTTCAAACTACATGTAGATGAGAATGCTCCTTCAAGAGATTATAGAATAGATGTAAAAGTAAGTTATGATGAGGTTGATAAAGAAAATGGTGAAGAGATAACTCATCACTATGAATTTACTAAACCATATTATCTCCCAGTTTATGGAATTGCAAGTTTTGAGATTAATGGGAATTTTAGCTTAATTCCTTCAAAAACTCAAACAGTTCCAATTATAATTAAAAATACTGGAACAGGGACAGCTAAAGAAGTTAATCTGTATATTGGATATTCTTTAAACTCAATTAATGCCGGAACTGAATCAACAACTATCTCTGCTTACGGAACAACAAAAAACATAGAAGAAACTATTTACTACCCAACCCCTATTCCTATATCTAATCTACCAATCTCACCAGTTGGAGAAACAAAGTATTACTTAGGAGCTTTAAAACCTGATGATAGTAGAGTAATTAATTTAAAATTACACACCGCAAGCAATTTAGTTGATGGCTGTTATCAAATCCCAGCAGTGATTACATGGATAGATGAAGATGGAACAAAAAGGGCAGAGCAAATATCTATTGGAGCTTATGTAAAAGGAGATATCTTATTGGGAATATCAAATGTTGTTACTGACCCAAAAGAGATAAAGCCAGGAACAACCTATGTGAGAATTGATGTAACAATAACTAACAATGGCCATGCAGAGGCGAAGGATGTTAAATTAAAATTAATAGCGAATAATCCATTTAAAGATAGCTGGAGCAACTGTAATATAAAAGATGTTGGCAACTTATTACCAGGAGTTTCAAAAACAGTTTCTTTCTATGTAGATGTAGATAAATATGCCTCCGCTAAACACTATAAGCTTCCAATTGAAATTAGCTATTTAGACCCCTCAGATAAAGAATACAAAACTGAAAAAACAATAGATATCTATGTTAAACCAAAGCCATTATTTGAGATTATAACAAAAGAAGTTAATGTAACTGCTGGAAAAGAAAACACCGTTTATATAAAAATAAAAAATATAGGAAGTGAGAAGGCAGAGAGAGTTAAGATTTCAGCAATTAGAAACTCTGGACAGCCTTTTGATTATCCGATTAAAAGTGATTCTATAGGAACTCTTTACCCTAACCAAACAGGAACAGGAGCTATAGTTATAGATGTAGATAAATCTGCCAAATCAAAACCTTATATAATAACTATTGAAATAAGATGTGCAGGAGATAGTGAAGAGGGAGATGACAACGTCTATGTCTATCAAGAGCCGTTAAAGGTTATAGTAGTTAATAACCCAAATTCAAGAAGTTATTGGATATTGTTTGGAATAATAGCAGTTATTGCCATTGTATTAGCTGTAGGATATAAATTTAGAAGAAAAAATAGAATAAAAGAACAATAAAAATAATTTATTTTTCCTTTTTTAATTTTAATTTTATTAATTTTAAAATTATTATTTTTTATTTTGATGTTTAGGTGGTTTTATGGGAAAATTAGAGAAGAATGTATTTGTTATCTGGATTACTACCTTTACAACCATGCTTGGTGTTGGTTTTATAGCTCCAATTATGGCGATATATGCCCAAACATTGGGAGCTACAAATTTACAAATTGGTTTGATATTTGGTTCATTTGCATTAGCGAGAACAGTAGCTCAAATTCCTGTTGGAGTTTTATCTGATATATATGGAAAGAAGTTTTTTATTGTTTGCGGGACATTTTTTTATGGAGTTTTTACCTTAATGTATAATTTTGTTAGTACAGTTTTAGGTCTTTTAATTGTAAGGACTTTCACAGGAATTTTTTCATCCTTTGTAACGCCAGTAGCAGGTTCTTATATAGCTGCAATAGCTCCAAAAACAAGATTAGGAGAATACATGGGAATCTTTAATTCTGCAATTACATTAGGTTTTGGTGTAGGTCCTTTTATAGGCGGATTTCTTGCAGATATATATGGGATTAAAACACCATTTTACTTTTGTGGATTTTTAGGGATTTTGGCGGCAATTATAAGCTATATGAAGTTGGAAGATATTGTTTTCAATGAAAATACAAAAAAGATGGATGCTAAAAATATATCCAATTTATTTTCATTTGAATTTTTAAAAAATAGAAATTTTTTGGCTTCTTTTATTATTAACACATCTAATGTAATGATAAATGCAGGAATTTTTGCTTATTTGGCATTGTATGCAACTAACTATGGTATAACTTTATCACAAGTAGGAGTTATGATTGCATCAACAAATATCTTAATGGCTTTGCTTCAAAGAAGTTTTGGAAAGCTTTATGATAAATTTGGAAATGTGATGATAATTATAGGAATTTTTATGATATCTCTTGGAATGTATTTGCTTTCAATCTCAACAACTTTTTTGAGTATGATAATTTCTTTAATAATTGTAGCAGTTGGTAGCTCAATATCATCCACTGCAACAACATCTCTCGCAGTTAAAGACATTCCAACACATAGAAAAGGAGAAGCTATGGGGATTTTTACAACGAGTATAAACATTGGCATGTTTATTGGTGCAGTATCGTTTGGATTTTTGGCTGATATTTTGGGGATAGCAAATATGTATAAATTTTCAGCAATATTTTCAATTATTGTTGGAATTATAAGCTATTTAAGAATAGTGAGATAATTATTTCAATTCATTCAGCACTTTATTTAATATTTTTTCAAACAATTCGTCCCTATTTTCAACAGTTAAGGTATATATATCTCCTTTATCCTTAAATTTATCTACCCAGTTTCTATGTAATGTTGCTAATAATGGCTTATCACTTTTAATAACTTCATTAACAACATTAGAAAATTTTTTACTTTTAAATTCCATAGCGCCTATTTCATCTATAATTATTATATCAGCATCTTCTAAAGCTCTTTTTATTGCTTCAACACCAACTTTGTCTAAATTTTCTACAAAAACACAATATTTTCCAACTTTTATCTTTCCTTTCCCTATATAAGCCAATATAACATCTTCATTAGTATCCAAGGTTATTATCTTAAAACCTACCCTTTTTCTATCTTTTCTAATTTCTTTTGTTATAAATCCTCCAACTTTATATCCAAAATCTTTTAATTTTTCAGCTATTTTTAAAACTAATGTAGTTTTTCCAACTCCTGGCATTCCAGTTATAAATATTCTCATTATTCCCACCATAATCTTTAAATCTAATATATTAAGTATAAATCATAACTTACTAATCAAATTTAACAGAGGAGAGAAAATGAGTAGAGTCGTTGTTTCAGTTATTGGACAAGATAGAACTGGAATAGTTGCTGGGATTTCAAAGGTTTTAGCTGAAAATAATGTGAACATATTGGATATAAGCCAAACTATTATGGATAATTTATTTGCCATGATTATGCTTGTTGATATATCAAATGCCAAAGTAGATTTTACAACCCTAAAAAATGAGCTTGAAAAAGCTGGAGAGGAGTTAGGAGTTAAGGTTATTGTTCAACATGAAGATATATTTAAATACATGCATAGGATTTAAATTCAGCATCTACAACAACATGCCAAACGCCTGGGGCATATTTTTTAATTTTTCTAATTTCATAGTCTATAAGTTTGTAGCCATTTTTTTCGGCATAAAACTTCAATCTCTCTATAGGTCTTTCATACATAATCTTTTCAGCAACTGTCTCATGATAGTGTATAACTCCCTTATTTTTCAAAAACTCAAATGCTTTATCTAAAAATTTGTGCGTCTTATGAACATATCCCATAATTACTCTATCAGCGACATCTTTTAATTCAACTTCTCTATTATCAGCTAAAATTGGAATTACATTGTTTAGTTTATTTAGCTTAATATTTTCACATAAATAGTGATAAGCTGTAGGATTCTTTTCTATAGCATAAATTAACTTTGGTTTTGAGTATTTAGCTAATGGGATTGTAAAATAACCAATTCCAGCAAACATATCGACAACTACTTCATTTTCATTGCTAATAAATGCCATTCTTTTTCTTTCCTCAATATTTCCCTGACTCCACATAATTTTAGATATATCTAACTTAAATAAGCATCCATACTCTTTATGTATTGTTTCTGTCTCTTTTCCAAACAAGATTTTTACATGTGGAGTTCTAAACTCCCCAGTTATTTGTGTTGTGTATAAAACAATTGTTTTACATTTTGTTCTTTTTATAATCTCCTTAATCTCTTCTTCATTTAATTCTTTTTTAACTATAACTACATCTCCAATCTTTTGATATTTCATAAATATCACAATAAAAAATAGTAGTTTTAATAGGACTTTCGCAGCTTTATATATTAATTTGGAATTTAAACACCTTAAAGGTGTCTCCATGTTCAATAAAAAATTTATTCCTGCGAAAGTCCTATTTAATAAAATTATCCTAAAAGTTACAAAAATAGAAAAATTGTATTCAAAAATTATGGAGTCAATCTCTGTCTATCTCTTGGGAATAGGACACACTCTCTAATGTTTTCTTGCTGAGTTAAAACCATAGTGAATCTATCAGCTCCTAAACCCCATCCAGCGTGTGGTGGCATACCATACTTAAATGCTTCTAAGTAGTAAGTAAATCCATCTGGGTTTAATCCTTTTTTCTTAATATTTTCAACTAATAAATCATAGAGATGAATTCTTTGAGCTCCTGAAGAGATTTCCAAATCTTTATACATTAAGTCAAATGCCTTACATATATTTGGATTTTTCTCATCTGGCATTGTGTAAAATGGCCTTGTCTCTGTTGGCCAGTCGGTTATAAAGTAAAGACCTCCCATCTCCTCTCCAATTGCTTTCTCTGCCTCTCTACTCAAATCTTGTCCCCATTCTATTTCAACACCCTTTGCATTTGCAATATCGATAGCTTCATCATAAGTGATTCTATCAAACTTTTTATCTGGAAGATTAAACTCTATTCCCAAAGTTTCAATCTCTTTCTTTCTGTTTTCATAAACATCCATAAATGCGTTATAAACAACCTTTTCTAATATATCCATAGCATCTTTATCATCAGCAAATGCCATCTCAATGTCTATTGATGTAGCCTCATTTAAATGTCTTCTTGTGTTGTGCTCTTCAGCTCTAAATATTGGGGCTATCTCAAATACTCTATCTAATCCAGTAGCCATTAACATCTGCTTGTAAAGTTGAGGACTCTGCCCTAAAAATGCCTCTCTCTCAAAGTATGATATTGGGAAGAGCTCTGTCCCTCCTTCAGTACAACTTGCGACTAATTTTGGAGTATTTACTTCAACAAATCCTTCTTCATATAATGTTTTTCTTACAGATTTTAGCATTTCACTTCTAATCTTAAATATTGCTTGAATTTTTGGTCTTCTCAAATCTAAAAATCTGTTTTCTAATCTTGTATCTAACTCAGCTGGAACTTTTTCAGTAGGGTCTAAAGGTAGAGGTCTTTGGGCAGTGTTTAAAACTTCTAACTCTAATGGTAATATCTCAAATCCATTTGGTGCTTTCTCGTTAGCTATAACTTTTCCTCTGACAGCTATAACATCTTCAGCTCCAAGCTTCTTTATTTGGCTAAATAATTCCTCTCCAACTTTTTGTTTTGGAGCTACAATTTGAACCATTCCTTCTCTATCTCTCAATATAACGAATATAATCTTTCCTAAGGCTCTAATTGAATGAACCCAACCCATTACAATAACTTCTTGTCCATCCATTTCTGGTGTAATTTCTGCTGAGTAATGGCTTCTTCTCCACTTCATTTTATTCACCATTGTATTATGTGTTTTTTAATAAATACTATTATTCCTGCGAAAGTCCTATAATAGTATAATGATTTTTATAGTTTCTCTAAGATTTTATATTATCCATATATTTAAATATATAAATTATAATCTAAAATAAAAAATTTTAAAAATTAACTCTCAATAGGTTTAAATTTATAACCATAAGTTATAACCCCATCATCCCCATCTTCTTTGATTCTTCTAAATACAGCTTCAACAGGCATGCCTATATAAACATCTTCTGGCTTGCAATCTACTATCTGCCCAGTAATTTTTGGACCTTCTTCTAATTCAACTATTGCTATTACATAAGGAGCTTGTTTTTCAAAATCCTTTGGTGGAACATGAACAACTGAGTATGTATAAATTTTCCCTTTTCCACTCAATTTTATTTCTTCAAACTCTGTCTTTCTTCTACATTTTGGACATATTTCCCTTGTTGGAAAATAGACAGTTCCACAATTCTTACATCTAACTCCGATTAAATTATATCTCTCTCTTATATGCCTCCAACTTCTAACAACCATATTTATCCCTCAATAAAAATCTTATTCTCATTTAAGTCAATTTTTTTAATTTCTCCTGCAAATTCTTTTTTCTCTCCAAATAAATCAATGGCTATAATTTTGTCTCCTACTTTTTCTACAACCAAGACATCTTCCATAACCAATTCTCCATTAAAATATAAATTACAGCTGCACATAACCATCAACTCGCATCTTGTTCTTCTTCAACATCAACCTCTATAGTTCCATCTTCATAACCATAAAGCTCGTAGATTTTTGATGAGATATATAAATCTATAAGCATAACCAACTTACATTCTCCTCCAATCCACATTATACATCTATCTTTCTTACAAATCCCTTTAATAAACGGGCAGAATTTCTCTGTCAATCTCTCACGTTTTTATTTTTATTATTTTTATTAAATGGAAGATAAGGAATGTTTAATTTAATTTTATCATATATTATAAATCCAACTATAAACAAACAGACAAATATTATTGCAGAAATCCATAGAAATACACTTAGTCCATCAAACAAATAATACTCAATAATAAAGTCAGATATAATGAATAAAATACTCCCAACTACTAATATAATAATTTTTTTAAGAATTTTATCCATAATATCGCCGAATTATTTTTTATTTGAAAGAATATGAACACAAACTGTTCCTCCAGTACCTCCAACATTTGCAGTAATTCCATATCCATTTTTAATTTCTGCTTGTCTATCTTTAACCTCTTTATCTTGCTTTAACTGCCAATAAATTTCTCCAACTTGTCTAATTCCTGTAGCTCCTAAGGCATGTCCAGCAGCTTTTAATCCACCACTTGGATTTATTGTTGGGAAGTTATCATAATCAATAGCTATCTTTTCCTCATAAACTACTTTTCCAGCTTCTCCTTTTTTGCAGAAGCCGAGTTCTTCCATCAATATTAGACCATTTATAGCAAAGCAATCATGGACTTCAGCAACATCTATATCTTTTGGCTCTATATTTGCCATTTTATATGCTTTTTCACTTGCCACTCTTGCAGCTTTTAAGCTTGTGATACTCTCTCTACTGTGTAAAGCAATTGTATCTGATGCTTGAACACTTGCTTTAATATAGATGATATCATCACTACTAACAAACTCCTTGGCTTTCTCTGCCTCACATACTATAAGGGCAGCTGCACCATCTGAAACTGGTGAGCAATGTAATAATCTTAAAGGCTCAGCAACTGGTGAAGAGTTAAGAACTTGCTCCAATGTAACTTTAAATGGAAATTGGGCATATCTATTCTTTGAAGCGTTTTCATGCATAATAACGCTCCACATAGAAAGCTCTTCTAAAGTTAAACCATATTCATACATGTATCTTTGAGCCATCATGGCATATAATGATGGGAATGTAGCTCCAAATAAAGCCTCCCATTCTTGGTCTGAAGCTGATGAGATAGCAGAGGTTGCATCAACAATATCAGTCATTTTCTCTACTCCACCGACTAATACAACATCAGCATTTCCACTCGCTACATTTAAAACTGCCTGCCTTAAAGCTAAACTACCAGATGCACATGCCGCTTCAACTCTTGTTGAGGGTATAGGATTTAAACCTGCATGCTCAGCTATTAATGAAGCTATATGTTCCTGTCCAACAAACAAACCAGCACTCATATTTCCAACATACATCTCATCAATATCTTTTCCATCTATTCCTGCAGATTCAACTGCTTTAACTCCTGCCTCAACAATTAAACTCCTAAAGCTTCTTTCCCACAATTCACCAAACTTTGTTTGACCATAACCAATAATAGCTACATCTCTCATTCTTCCACCATAATTACATCTTAATTTTCTTTCTAAATTTGGCATATAGTGCATAATCAATGTATTCTTTTCTTTCTATATAATAGGAAGTTTTTGGGGCTTTTTCTTTAACTTTGTTTATTCTATCAGTTACTGTAATATCAAAGGCATCACTTCCAGCCCCACTTCCATAAGAAACAGCTAAAATTCTCTCCCCACCTTCACAGTTATCTAATACATTTGACAATCCTAAAGGTACAGCCCCTGAGTAAGTATTTCCAATATATGGAGTTAATAATCCAATTTTATACTGCTCCTCCTTAAACCCTAAAATCTTAGCAACTCTAACATAGAATTTTCCGTTTGGTTGATGAAATACACAGTAGTCATAATCCTCTGGATTTGTTCCCATTTTCTCCATTAATCCTTTAGCTGCATTAATTACATGTCTAAAATAAGCAGGCTCTCCTGTAAATCTCCCACCATGTCTTGGATATGGCTTCCCTTCCCTTCTCCAAAAATCAGGAGTGTCAGTTGTGTAAGAATAGGTTCCATTAAATTCAGCTATTACATTAGATTTTCCAATTATATATGCCGCTCCTCCAGCAGCTGCTGTGTATTCTAAAGCATCTCCTGGAGCTCCTTGTGCTGTATCTGCCCCAATAGCCAATCCATATTTGATTAAACCACTTTCAACCAATCCCATGCACATCTGAATACCAGCTGTTCCAGCTTTGCAAGCAAACTCTAAATCTGCAGCTGTTAGTTCTGGTGTAGCATCAATTGCCTCAGCAACTATTGTAGCTGTTGGTTTTACAGCATAAGGATGACTCTCACTTCCCACATAAACTGCCCCAATGTCTTTTGGATTTATTTCAGCTCTTTTTAATGCATTTCTTGCAGCTTCAACGGCTATAGTTGCAGTATCTTCATCTATACCTGGCACAGATTTTTCATAAACCAATAGCCCATTTTTTATTGCATTTGGGTCCTTATTCCATACTCTTGCAATATCTTCAACTTTTATTCTATACTTTGGAATATATGCTCCATAACCAACAATACCTACCATAATTTCCCCCTTATTTTATCTCATTTAATCTTTTTATGAGCTCTTTTATATCTAAGTGAGTAGTTATTAGAGGAATATTATCAATCTCAGCCAATTTTAATGCCAAGTTGTCTATTTTATTTTTATCTATTCCTTGCAAAACTACAACTCTCGGCTTCATTACACTAACCCTAACAGCAACCATTGGACTTCTTCCAGTTGAGACATTTGTGAATATCAAAGCTCTTTCAGTAGTCCATCCATATAAATGATAAAAATCCTCTCCAGTCATTTCTAATATTGCCTTTATACTATCAACAACTGTGTGCCCATATATTGGGGTCTCTAAATTTTCTCCAACGACAATCTCACCATTGATAAATTCTACAAATTTTTCGAGTGTTATAGGATTTTCATACTCTTTTATTGATAAAATTGCTTTCATTGAAGGACTTTTTTCTAAAATTCTCTTTAATGCTTTTATTGTTTGTCCTCCTTTTTCTTTGTCAATCTCTATCAATGCTAAAACATACTTTTTTATAATATTCACTCCAGGATTTTTTCTCCTACCTACCTCATAATCACTTATAACTGATGGTGAAACGTTTAAGTATTTAGCCAATTCAATCTGTTGAATGTTAAATAAATTCCTCCATTTTTTTAATGCCTTTCCAGTATTTTCAGCTAAAACAATATCTCCTATAATGTACATAGCCACTTTCTCCATATTAATCACAAATAAAAATAGATATTAATGATTATATAAAGTTTTTGATTTTGTAGAAATGTATTATGTTTATTGTCGGAATATATATTTGAAAATATATATGCTAATGTACAAATATGTAAATATATAAGTTTAATGAGAAAACGAAAAATTATAATGATTTCTTTCATTTAAATAAAACAGTAAAAATTAAAAATAAAGAAATAAAAAGTTATAAACTAAAATAATAAAAAATTAAAACTTATTCTTTCTCCAACCCGCACATCTTTCTTAATTCTTTTCCTACTTTCTCAATTAAATGCTCTTTCTCTAATCTTCTTAATGCATTCAACTGTGGAGCTCCAGCAATATTTTCTAAGCCCCACTCTTTTGCAAATCTACCATCTTGAATTTCTTTTAATATCTCTTTCATTGCCTTTCTTGACTCTTCATTTATGACTCTTGCTCTTCTTGTTAATCCTCCATACTCAGCAGTGTTTGAAACGTTCTCCCACATTCCTTGTAATCCTTTTTGGTAGATTAAATCAACTATTAGCTTTAACTCATGGCATGTTTCAAAGTATGCCATCTCTGGAGCGTAACCAGCTTCAACTAATGTTTCAAATGCAGCTTTAATTAACTCAGTAACTCCCCCACATAAAACAACCTGTTCTCCAAATAAATCTGTCTCTGTCTCTTCTCTAAATGTTGTTTGTATTACTCCAACTCTTGTTAATCCAATACCTTTAGCCATTCCTAAGGCAATTTGTAAAGCGTCTCCTGTGTAATCTCTCTCAACAGCAACCAATCCAGGAACTCCAAATCCTTCTTCATAAGTTTTTCTAACCATTGCTCCTGGGCTTTTTGGTGCAACCATTGTTATATTAACATTCTCTGGTGGTCTTATTAACCCATAGTGGATGTTGTATCCATGAGAGAAGCTTATGGTTTTTCCTTCTGTTAAATAAGGCTCAATCTGCTTTTTATAAACTGCTGGCTGAGCTTCATCTGGTATTAATATATGGATGATATCTGCTTTTTCAGCTGCTTCTTCAATTGTCATAACTGTGTGTCCATCTTTAATTGCCTTGTTCCATGAAGCCCCATTAGGTCTCAAACCTACTATAACATTTAATCCACTATCCTTCATGTTCAATGCTTGAGCTCTTCCTTGACTACCATAACCAATAACTGCTATTGTTTTATCTTTAACTGCATCAAAGGTTACATCATTGTCATAGAATATTTTAACCATTTTTATCACCACAAGATATTTTTTATTTAAATATCGCTACATCTATTAACTACTAAATAATATAAGATTTTCGGTCTATTCATAACTAAAGATTTATGGTATAGGAAGGTAATTATAGGACTTTCGCAGTAATAAATTTTTTATTGAATATAGACACTTAAAGGTGTCAAAGTTCCTTATTTAATATATAAACTGCGAAAATCCTATATTTTAAAAAATTTTTGAAAGGTGAAAATGTGTTATTGATAAAAGAGGTATATGTAAATGGAAAAAGGCAGGATATTTTAATTGAAGGTAATAAAATAAAAAAGATTGGTGAGATTAAAAAAGAGGAAATAGAGGATGCTGAAATCATAGATGGGAAGAACAAAATAGCAATTCCTGGGTTGATAAATACTCACACTCATATACCAATGACTCTATTTAGAGGAGTTGCTGATGACTTACCTCTAATGGAGTGGTTAAACAACTATATTTGGCCTATGGAAGCAAAGCTTAATGAAGAAATTGTCTATTGGGGAACTTTGTTGGGTTGTGTGGAGATGATTAGAAGTGGTACAACAACATTCAACGATATGTACTTCTTTTTAGAAGGAATTGCTAAGGCTGTAGATGAAAGTGGAATGAGAGCTGTTTTAGCTTACGGAATGATAGATTTATTTGATGAAGAGAAAAGAGAGAAAGAAATTAAAAATGCTGAGAAGTATATAAACTATATAAACAAATTAAATAACAGTAGAATACTCCCTGCTTTAGGCCCTCACGCTCCTTATACTTGCTCTAAAGAGCTTTTAATGGAAGTTAATAGTTTAGCTAAAAAATATAATGTCCCTATCCATATACATATGAATGAAACCTTGGATGAGATTAAAATGGTTAAAGAGAAGACTGGCATGGAGCCCTTTGTTTATTTAAATTCATTTGGTTTCTTTGATGATGTTAATGTAATAGCTGCTCACTGCGTACATTTAACAGATGAAGAAATTAAGATAATGAAAGAAAAAAACATAAATGTTTCTCATAATCCAATTAGTAATTTAAAATTAGCTTCTGGAATAGCTCCAATTCTAAAGCTTTTAAATGAAGGAATAAACATTACCTTAGGAACTGATGGATGTGGAAGTAACAACAATCTAAACTTATTTGAAGAGATAAAGGTATCAGCTATTTTACATAAGGGAATTAATTTAAATCCAACTGTTGTTAAAGCAGAGGAAGCATTTAACTTTGCCACTAAAAATGCAGCTAAAGCATTGAATATAAAAGCTGGAGAAATAAAAGAAGGATATTTAGCAGATATTGTTCTAATAAACTTAGATAAGCCTTACTTGTATCCAAAAGAGAATATAATATCCCATTTGGTTTATGCATTCAATGGCTTTGTGGATGATGTTATCATAGATGGAAATATTGTTATGAGAGATGGAAAGATTTTAACTGTTGATGAAGAAAAGGTATATGAAAAAGCTGAAGAGATGTATGAGATTTTGAGAAACTAATCAATTTAACCTCTAAATTCATCCAACATCTTTATCAAAAGCAGTTTATTAACAATTTTTATATTTTTTAAAATTATTCCGCCTTTTGCATCATAACCAACAATTAAAACCTCTTTTCCATTATATTTTAAAATAAAAGTTTTTTTCTCTTTAACTAAAATCTCAGCTATTTTTGAAATTTTTGATAAAAAAGATTTTAAATCTTCGATTTTATCAAAAAAGCTTATTAATTTTTCATTATCTGATTTTGGAGAAACTGCTTCTATAATTTCCTTTAGTGATTTTGTATTCTCAACATCTACAATAATATAATCTCTATTAATCACTAAAGAAAAAATATTGACTAATGCTATCTCTAAGCTACCTTTTTTTATCAATCTCTGAAATAAAAATAGATAATTAAGTTTATCAAGCAAAATCTCACTTATTTATTCTTTTTTCTCTTTCTTTAAAGGAACAATTTTTAAACCAACCTCTCCATCAATGGTTAATTTGTTAAATACAATTTTAACCTCACTACCACTTCCCTCTAAAACTTTAGCTATTTTTTCAATATCTACATTAACTTTAGGTAATTTATCTTTAACTTCATCAATAAGCTTTAACATCTCTTCGACTTTTTCTTTTGAGACTACATCTTTCTTTTCTTTTAGACTATTTAAGAAGTTAGTTATTTTTTCTATCTTTTCTGCAATTTCTTTAGGAACTTCAATTTTTATTTCTTTAACTTCTTTTCCTTCTGACATAATAATCCCCCACGATTTTTATTAGTTGTAATTAATTATTTAATATTGGTTATATTTAAAGGTATCTATTTCTTCAATAGTTATCAAGCATATTTTTAAATTCTCTCAAGGCACTGTCAATATCAATATCTTCTATCTTTTTTATTTTCTTTAAAAATTCTTTTCTTAGCTCTATAATATCTTTAATATTATCCTTATCAAATTTACCTGATTTTATATATTCACTTACGATTTTTCTCGTTTCTTTATCAATTTTATCAAAAATATTATTGTTTTTATTTTTATTTTCATCTTCAACATAAAACTTAGGAATTTCTTTACTTTTTTCAATTAATTTTTTAGCTATCTCATCAAAATTAATATCTTTTGTCGTATCTATTATTAAAAACGGTTCATCCCATCTGTATTTTTTCCCTGGTTCATCATACTTTTCATATATCTTTTTAATTACCTCATTTGGTATTTTTTCCCCTCTCTCTATATTTCTTTTAATTAAAACATCTAAAGGGGCTTTTAAATATATTATAGCATAATTTTTGTTGTATTTTTTAGCTATATTTATTAAATCCCTTCTCATTGAGTTATAATAATTAGTGTCATCTACAATAACCCAGTAGTGTTTTAAAGCAGAGTCTATTAGGCGATAAGTTTCCTTCCTAATAAATTCCTCATATTTTTCTTTCCAAATTGGAAAACTCTCTCTAATTAAATCACTTCCTAAAATTATAACGTCAATGTTATTTTTACTCAAAATTTTTGCCAAATTTTTTGAGAATGTTGATTTCCCAGCCCCTGGGAGTCCTGTTAATATAATTAGCATGATATCCCTCAGCTATTTTTATATGGGGTAAAGTATATATAGTAGATAATGTTAATAATAGTGTATAGATGTGGCACAATCAAGGTGGTATTATGATATCAATGAATTTAAAATCATATTGTTATAACTGCAACTGCAACATTGGAGAGGAGTATTATAATCACACTTACCCTCAATTTTGGAATAGGGTTATTGAGAAGTATAAGCTCAATAGAATAATCTCTTATGACTTCACATCTTTACCTTATTATAGGTTTGTGGGAATGGTTGGAGATTTTATTTCAAAGAATATCACAACAGGACCTTGTCTTTTAACCCCAAAAGAAATTAGAAAGCTCAATCCTAATATGGATTTTGAAGACGTTAAGAAGATGTTTTTAAGACATCCAACATTTGAAGATTATGTATCAGTGGCTGTTGAGACAAATAAGGGATATAAAAACCACATAATAATTGAAACTTACGAATATGCAAAACTTGTTGAATATAAAACAAACATACCTTTTGAAGAGGCATTGAAATTAACAAGACTCAGTGCAAAGAATTTTAAAAAATATTACAAAAAGAAAGTCAAGGCAAAATATTATTTAACGCACAAAAAATCATTTGACAGAAGGTTGAGGGAACTTTGTAATGAGCATTACAAATATTACTTAGAGAATGCAAACATTTCAAAGAAAGGGAAAGAAATAATAAAAAACAACCCTGAAGAATCTACTTGGTTGAGAATTAAAGTTTCATTCCTTCCAGAAGCGATAAATAAAGATAACTCTACGATAGTTGAGCCAGTTTCAAGTATTGAGGGAATGTTGTTAGCTAATAAAATTTCAGAAGTTAGTGGAATTGTTGTTAGAAGCCCACCAACTTTAAATTTAAAACCAATTATGAATGAAGGAAATGAGAATGAGATATTTTACTTAAACAACAACATAGATGAAGAAATAAAAAAACTAACCTATGGAACGAGAACAAAGTGGGGTTGCTCATTATTCCACAACCTTTTATTCCTAAATTCCCCAATATGTTGCAATAAAAATTGTAAAGAGTGTTTAGAAATCTTTATAAATAAAATTAAAAATATTAAAAATTATGGGGTGAAAAAATGATTTATGACACAATAATTATTGGTGCTGGACCTGGGGGATTAACCGCTGGAATTTATGCCATGAGAGGTAAGCTAAAAGCTTTATGCATAGAAAAGGAAAATGCTGGGGGAAGGATTGCTGAAGCTGGAATTGTTGAAAACTATCCAGGATTTGAAGAGATTAGGGGATATGAATTAGCTGAAAAATTCAAAACTCATGCTGAAAAGTTTAAACTTCCTATAGTGTATGATGAGGTTGTTAAAATAGATACTAAAGATAGGCCGTTTAAAGTTATAACAAAAAATTCATCCTATGAAACTAAAACTATAGTTATAGCAACTGGAACAAGGTCTAAAAAACTTGGTTTAAATGAAGATAAATTTATAGGTAGAGGAGTTAGTTACTGCACAATGTGTGATGCTTTCTTCTATTTAAATAAGGAGGTTATTGTTGTTGGAAGAGACACTCCAGCAATAATGAGTGCTATAAATTTAAAAGACATTGCTAAAAAAGTTATTGTAATTACTGATAAATCAGAGTTAAAAGCTGCTGAGCCGATAATGTTAGATAAGCTTAAAGAAGCTAATAACGTTGAAATAATATACAATGCAAAACCGTTAGAAATCATTGGGAATGAGAGAGCAGAAGGAGTAAAAATATTAGTTAATGGAAAGGAAGAAATAATAAAAGCAGATGGGATATTTATAAGCTTGGGACATGTTCCAAATACTGAATTTTTAAGAGATAGTGGAATAGAATTAGATAAAAGAGGATTTATTAAAACAGATGAAAACTGTAAAACAAATATAGATGGAATTTATGCTGTAGGGGATGTTAGGGGAGGGGTTATGCAAGTAGCAAAAGCTGTAGGAGATGGATGTGTAGCTATGGCAAATGTTATTAAATATCTGCAAAAATTGTAAATCTCTAAAAATCTTAAAATAATTTTTTTAATTCTATTTAAAGATAAATAAAAAAGAAAAATTTAGGAGAAAATTTTTATTCTCTTAATTTACTCTTTTAATGCTGGAATTATTTTCTTACCAATTAATTTAATTGCTGTTTCTTTGTTTGGTCCAATTGGTGAACCAGCAACGATTTGGGTAACTCCCATTTCAGCTAATTTCTTACACTTCTCAACAACGTCTTCTGGTGTTCCGTAGATTGAGAATGCTTCTAACATAGCATCGTCAACTGTTCCGAATGCTGTTCCGAAGTCTCCTTTCTTCAATGCCTCTCTAATCTTCTCAACTTTTTCAGTATCAATTCCATGTCTCTCTAAGACAACTGGTGGAGAACCTGCAGCAATGAAGGCAACAACTGGAACTGCTGCTTGTTTAGCTTTTTCTGCATTCTTATCAACTGACATACATGCATAAGCAGCAACGTCAATTTCATCCATGCTTCTTCCAGCAGCATCAGCTCCTTTCTTAATTAATGGAATTGCTGCCTCAAAGTCCTTTGGATTTGATGCGTTAATTAAAACTCCATCAGCAATCATTCCTGCTGTTTCTAACATCTTTGGTCCTTGAGCCCCAACATAAACAGGAACTTTCTTTTGAATTGGCTTAACTGCTAACGCTGCACCTGCAACTTTAACAACTTTTCCTTCAAATGAAACTCTCTCTCCAGCTAATAACTTTCTCATAACATCAATTGATTCTTTTAATGTTGTAACAGGCTTAACCCACTCAATTCCTAAGGCATCAAAGGTAGCTTTATCTCCTGGACCAATACCTAAAACAGCTCTTCCTCCTGATATCTCATCTAATGTTGCAATAGCTGATGCTGTTATTGCTGGATTTCTAACGTATGGGTTTGTAACTCCTGGCCCTAACTTAATTTTGTTTGTGTTCATTGCAATAGCTGTTAAAGCCATGTAGACATTTCTGTTGTTGTAGTGGTCTGTAATCCAACAGTATTCAAACCCATTATCTTCTGCTAACTTAACATAGTAGCAGAGTTTTTGTATTGGTTCATTTGGGACAAATTCAATACCAAACTTCACAATCTCACCCTCAATTTTTTGTCACAGGACTTTCGCAGTTAATGTATTATTTTTGGAACTTTGACACCTTTAGGAGTCTATATTCATACAAATATATTTATTCCTGCGAAAGTCCTGTGTATTAACCACAATTATTATATTATCATTTTATGGTAGTAATTAAGTTTTCTATTTACCACAAATCGAAAAATATTTATAGAGGTAAAAATTTCTGATAGGGGTTATTAATTTATCTAAAAAAATATTTAATTCTAAAAAAATGTTTAAATGTCAAAACCATTTAAATAATATAAATAATATTTAGGAAGTTTATCACAAATTTGTAATTGTTCAAATCATCATCTTAATTCTAAATTACATTATAAGCTTAATTTGAAGGTGACAGGTATGAATCTTGAAGAAAGAAAGAAAATGGAAACAAAGTCTATAGATGAATTAGATTTAATCGGAAAAAAGGTTTGTGTTGATACATGTGTAGTTATAGATGGCAGAATAACTGAATTAATTGAGAGAGGTAAACTGAAAGATGCTACAATAATTATTCCAGAGGCTGTAGTCTCTGAATTAGAATATCAAGCGAATATGGGAAGAGAAATTGGATATAAAGGAATAGAAGAGCTTAGAAAATTAACAGAGAAAGCTAACGAACATAACATTAAAGTTGAATACTGTGGAGAAAGACCTACAAGAGAAGAGATATTTTTAGCAAAAAGTGGAGAGATAGATGCAATGATTAGAAAAGTAGCTAAAGAGACAAACTCTATATTATTAACAAGTGATTGGATTCAATACAACTTAGCTAAAGCACAGGGTATTGAAGCTTACTTCTTAGAAGCTATGGAAGAAGAAGTTGAGCTTGTATTAGATAAATACTTTGATGAAGAAACAATGTCTGTGCATTTAAAAGAGGGCTGTCTTCCTTATGCTAAAAAAGGTAAGCCAGGAGCTGTAAAGCTTGTACCTATTGGAGAGAAAGAGCTAACTAAAGAAGAAATGGAAGATATTATTGACAACATTATAAAGTATGCTGAACAAAACAATGGATTCTTTGAAATTCAGAGAAAAGGGGCTACAGTTATTCAGTTAGGTAATATCAGGATTTCAATCGCAAGGCCACCATTTTCTGAGGCTTTGGAAGTTACAGCAGTTAGACCAGTAGTTAAAGCTTCATTGGAGGATTACGAATTGTCAGAGAAATTAATGCAGAGATTAAAAGAAAGAGCAGAGGGAATTTTTGTTTCTGGACCTCCAGGAAGCGGAAAATCTACATTTGTTGCTGCTTTAGCGGAGTTTTATAGAAGTCAAGGAAAGATAGTTAAGACAATGGAAAGTCCAAGAGATTTACAGGTTAGTAAGGAGATAACTCAATATGCCCCATTGGAAGGAGATATGGAGAAAACATGCGACATATTATTATTGGTTAGACCTGATTACACAATTTATGATGAAGTTAGAAAGACAAGAGACTTTGAGATATTTGCAGACATGAGGATGGCTGGCGTTGGAATGGTTGGGGTAGTTCATGCCTCAAAACCAATAGATGCTATACAAAGATTAATTGGGAGAGTTGAGCTTGGAGTTATTCCGCAAGTTGTTGATACAGTGATATTCATAAAGGATGGAAAAATACAGAAGGTTTATGAAATAGACTTTACAGTTAAAGTGCCTTATGGAATGGTTGAAGAAGATTTGGCAAGGCCAGTTATTGAAGTTAAAGACTTTGAAACTGGAAAAGTTGAGTATGAAATCTATACCTATGGAGAGCAAGTAGTTGTTATGCCAATTAAAGAAGAGGATAATAAAAAAGCTCCAATATACGGATATGCTGAAGAGAAATTGGAGGAGATATTGAGAAAACTTCTTCCAAGGAAGGCAAAGCCAATGGTAAAAGTTACTGGAGATAATTCAATTGATTTAATTGTTCCAGAGAAATATGTTGGAGCTATTATAGGTAAAGGTGGTAGGGAGATATCAAAATTAGAGGATATGCTTGGATTAAAGATTTCAGTCAAAGAAAAGGAAAAAGAAGAAGAAAAAGATTTAGATAGAATATATAGAAAGTATGAATTTGTAAATGAGCTTGAATCAACAAAAATTTATGAAACTGATAAATATGTAATTGTGGATGTTGGGGAAGACTTTGCAGGAGAGAATATAAGGATATACATAGATGGAAAGTTATTAACAACTGTAACTGTTAGAAATGATGGGACAGTAAGGATAAACAAAAAAACAAAGGTAGGAAAAGAACTTTTAGATGCAATGGATGAGGGAAGGGATATATATGTGGATATTCAGTAAAAAATTAACTTTCCATTGGAGCTACGCCCCTATTGGTATACCCCAGGATGCATTGCTTCCTTTGGAAGTAATGCCTCTTAGTAATTTAAAATAGAACTTTCGCAGGAATAAATATATTTGCTATGAATATAGACTCCTAAAGGTGTCAAAGTTCCAAAAATAATACATTAACTACGAAAGTCTTATTAAAAGTATTTAATTAGAAACTTCGTTTTGTGGTTTTTAACTTTTAGCTATTTTTATAGCTTCCTTTAAATCAATCAACCCTTTATATAGCGCTGAACCAATAACTACTCCATGAATGCCAAGTTCTTTTAATGCTTTTATATCTTCTAAGGTAGTAATTCCACCAGAATAAATAATAGGAATATCTGTTTTGTCTATTATTTCTTTAATTACATCAACCTTTACTCCCTTTAATAAACCTTCAACATCTACATTTGTAAATAATATATAGCCAATTTTATCTTCAAATTCTTTAATAACTTGAATTGGAGTTTTATCAATAGTTTCTTTCCATCCTTTAACTGCTACTTTTCCATTTTTACATTCTACGGCTAAAACAATCTTATCCTTTCCAATCTCTTTATTTAACTCATCTATAAATTTTGGCTCTAAAATTGCCTTAGTTCCTACTACAATTCTATCAACACCTATATCAACTAATTCTTTTGCTATCTCTAAACTTCTAATTCCTCCTCCAACTTCAACTGGAACATTAACTTCTTTTATAATGTTTTTAATAATATCTCTATTATTCCCACTTCCCAATGCGGCATCTAAATCAACTATGTGCAAATACTCAGCCCCTTCATTTACAAATTTTTTAGCAACTTCAACTGGATTATCTATCTCCAAATGCTTTTTATTAGGGTCTCCTTGAATTAATTGAACACACTTTTTATCTTTTAAATCAACTGCAGGAATTATTATCATTTAAATCACCATAAGGTTATTATTAATGGTCCTATAGCATTAGGTTTCTTTTTTATCATTAGTATGGCATCTTCTCCATCTTCATAATATTCTGGAAGGAGCTTTCTATCTTTATAACCCATCTTATAATAAAATTTTCTTGCAACAATGTTTGAAACTCTAACCTCCAAAACTATATAATTACAATTGGCTACATTGAAATAATAGTTTTCTAATGTTTTTAATAAAGCCGTTCCTATTCCAAGCCCTCTATATTCCTTTTTGACGGCTAATGATACAATATGTCCATTTCCCCAATCCATACTTCCTAAAATATAGCCAACAACTTTTCTATCAACCTCTGCCACATAAAAACAGTTTGGATACATAGCCCATATTCCTAAAATTAACTCAGTAGGATAAGGAGTTTTAAATGCTTCTTTTTCAATTTCTTCAACAGCATCTAAATCATTAGATGTAAATTTTCTTATTATCATGTTCCCACTAATTAATTAAATTGCCTGTTATTTTTTACTGTTTATTTTTTATTATTTTTCTATTTTTTCTAATTTTTTCTATCTCTAAGATAAATCTTTTTTTATCCACACCATAAGAATATCCGCCTAAAGAATTTTTAGCAACAACTCTATGGCAAGGGATTATTAAAGGTAAAGGATTAGCTTTTAATGCCCTTCCAACAGCTCTTGGTGAAGTGTTTAGTTTTTTGGCTATATCTCCATAAGTTAATACCTCCCCAAATTCTATATCTTTAACAACATCTAAAACCTTTTTTGTAAATTCTGAAACTTCTAATTTATAGTTTATTATCCTTCTTGCTTCTTTATCATCCATTTTTCCAAGATATAGTTCTAATATAATTTCTGCCACTCTTAAATATTTACTCTCCCTACTAATCTCTCCATTGAAAAATTTGGATATCTCTTCTCTTCTTAGAGGGATTGTATTCTTAACTAATTGATTATCTTTAAATACTATCCCTATGAAATAATCTTTTATCTGAACTATCTTAGTCTGAATTACCATACTCTCACGGTGAAAACCTATGTTGATAGTAATTAACTACAAGACATACAAGGAAAGTATTGGAAAGAGAGGATTGGAAATAGCTAAAGCTGCTGAAAAAGTTAGTGAAGAAAGTGGAGTAACACTTGGAGTAGCTCCACAATTCGTAGATTTGAGAATGATTGTTGAAAATGTCAATATTCCTGTTTATGCTCAACATATAGATAATATAAACCCTGGAAGCCACACAGGACATATATTAGCTGAAGCTATTAAAGATTGTGGATGTAAGGGAAGTTTAATAAACCACTCAGAGAAAAGGATGTTGTTGGCAGATATTGAGGCAGTTATAAATAAATGTAAAGCCCTTGAATTAGAAACAATTGTCTGCACAAATAATATAAACACTTCTAAGGCAGTTGCAACTCTAAATCCAGATTACATTGCAATTGAGCCACCAGAACTTATAGGGACAGGAATTCCAGTATCAAAAGCAAATCCTGAGATTGTTGAAGGAACTGTTAAAGCGGTTAAAGAAATAAATAAAGATGTTAAAGTTTTATGTGGGGCTGGAATATCTAAGGGGGAGGATGTTAAAGCTGCCCTTGATTTAGGGGCTGAAGGAGTTTTATTGGCTTCTGGAGTTGTTAAGGCAAAAGATGTTGAAGGAGCTATAAGAGAACTGATTAAATTTATCTAAATATATTTTTATATTATAATAATATTTTATATTTTTTTTTGGTGATATTATGGCTTTTGGATTAGATAAAAATGTAGAGGGGGCTTTATGTTATCTGCTGTTTTGGGTTAGTGGATTGATATTTTTATTGTTAGAAAAAGAAGATGATTTTATTAGATTTCATGCAATGCAGTCATTTATAACATTTTTAAGTTTAAATTTGGTGGATTTATTCGTTTCAAAGATTATAATAGTAGGATGGATTGCTTCTACTTTAATAGATATCGCTATGATTATCTTGTGGATTGTTGGAATGATTAAAGCTTACAATGGAGAAAAATATAAATTTCCAATATTTGGAGATATAACAGAGAAATACTACAAAGAGACTTTTAAATAGAACTTTCGCAATTTATATTATAAGGATAGTTGGATGTCGATAGATATATTTATTCCTATGAAAGTCCTATTTTTAAGATAAACTTTAAATCTTATTTTTATTACTGATGGAAGGTGATTTTTATGGATGTTGAAACTTTTTTAGAAAAATCTTTAAAAAATAGGATAAGTTTTGATGACGCCATATATCTTTACAAAAACTTCAATGCCATAGATTTGCTATATTTATCTTTTAAGATAAAAAATAAAGTAAAAAATAATGATAAAATTAAATTATGTGCTATAATAAACGCTAAAAGTGGAAAATGTTCAGAGAATTGTATTTTCTGCTCTCAGTCAATTCACAATAATTGCAACATCCCAATATATCCATTAAAATCAAAAAGGGAGATTTTAGAATATGCTAAAAATTTTGATGGAATCGTTGAAAGATTTAGCATAGTTACAAGTGGTAAAAAAATTAATGATGATGAATTTATAGAAATTCTTGAAGCTCTAGAGCTCATAAAAGAAGAAACAAATTTAAAAGTATGTTGTTCTTTGGGTTTATTAGAGAAAGAAAAATTAAAGGAATTAAAAAAATTAAATGTGAGATTGCACAACAACTTAGAAACATCAAAAAACCACTTTAAAAACATATGCTCAACTCATTCTTATGAAGATAAAGTTAAAATAATAAAAGAGGCTAAAAAGCTTGGCTTAGAAGTTTGTAGTGGTGGGATATTTGGACTTGGAGAAAGCTTAGAAGAAAGAATAAAAATGGCTTTTGAACTTAAAGAGTTAAGAGTTGATAGTGTCCCAATAAATATTTTACACCCAATTGAAGGAACTAAAGCTTATGAAAAAATAAAAAATGGAGAAATTAAGCCAATAGGTATTTCAGATGCTCTAAAGTCTTTGGCTTTATATAAAATAATTATGCCTTATGCAGAAATTAGATTGGCTGGTGGAAGAGTATATAATTTGAGAGATTTACAATCCTATGCTTTAATGGCTTTGGATGGATTAATGGTTGGAAATTATTTAACTACAAAAGGTAGAATTTTAGAAGATGACTTAAAAATGATTGTAGATTTTTATAATTTGGTGGAATAACATGTGGTTTAAAAAAAGAATCATAATAAAAGAAACGAATATACTTTTAAAGGTAGATGATAAGAGGTATTTCAAGAAAGCAGAAGAAATTATCTTAAAAAATAGATTAGAATTGGAGAGATATATATTAAAAAATCCTTATTTCTTAACATCTTACTATCCAATTTCTATAGATGCAGATTCTCCAGAAATTGTAAAGTTAATGGCTATGGCTGGAGAAATTGCTAATGTAGGACCTATGGCGAGTGTTGCTGGAGCTATAGCGGAGATGCTAATTAAAAATATTGGGGCAAAAAACATCATTGCTGAAAATGGTGGAGATATATGCCTGAGGGCTAAAAAAGATGTTGTTGTTGGCTTATATGCTGGAAACTCTAAAATTACTGGAGAAGTTGGATTTAAATTAAAGAAGGAGAAAATTAAAAATATTTATGGTGTTTGTACTTCATCAGCAACAGTAGGGCATTCAATAAGTTTTGGAGAGGCTGATGCAGTTACTGTTTTTGCTAAAAGCTCTGCTATAGCAGATGCAGCAGCAACATCAATATGTAACGCTTCAAGAGGAAGAGATGAGGAAGAGATGATAAACAACGCATTAGAAAAGGCAGATGAAATAGAAAAGATAGATGGAGTTTTTGTTGTTGTTAGAGATAAAGTTGGTATTAAAGGAAAAATTCCAGAGTTAGTTAAGACAGATAAAAAAATAACATTAGGAGAGTTATTTGATGTTTATTAATTTTTTAAATTTTTGTTATCACGCTGAAAATTTTTTATTTTTAATTTAAATCTTTTTAAATGGTTATTTTTTAGATTTAAGGATTTTTAGATAATTTTTATGGGTAGCTTATTTTTAATATTTTGTTTATTTGGATACATTAAATTAGTAAAATTTTTATAAGATTTTAGATAATTATTTTTAAATTAAGATTTTCTCGATAAATAATTTGGTTTTTTTAGGAAAAAAGCTTTTATTATTTAAATTATTGCAGAGGATGTTAAGATAATAATTAATAATATGTGTAAATATATGAAAAATATAGAACTTATGATAAAGATATTAAAGGGGAAAATAGAGAAGGATATATTTAACTATGAACTTCACATTATCACCACAAATCCCCACAATTCCACATTTATATCCCATAACTGCCAAAGTTACCTTCTTATTTTTTTATATACTATAATGTTATTGGTGTTTAATGTTAATCATATATTAAAGAGGATTTTTTAAATAAAATACAATACACCCTCTTTTAATAATTCTTCTCTCAATTTCCAACCTTTTTTTAGGGCTTTAGCTAACATATCTGAATAATATATTGGACATGGTAATCTTAGATTGCTTGGATTACCTACTGAAGAGTGGTTTAATGCGGTTAGTTGATATATTATATTAATATCCTTTTCACTTATTGGTGTTTTTTTTCCAATACCATTTTTTATCTCATATTTTTCATGAATTTTTATAAATCGTGGATAACCATAGGTTGTCTTATGAGCACAGAGTAAATATATATCTCCTAAACGAACACACAATGGGTAATAAATGAATTTTCTCTTATTGTTATTTTCCTCTTGGCTGACAAATAATTGGAATGGTATATTTTTCTTAACTCCAATGTATGTAATTTCACAATCCCTCTCTTTTGAAAACTCTTCTAGTTCTTTTATTTCTCTTCTTTGTAAATACCCATCTCTAAGTAATAATATTCTTGAATTGCTAAAATTAATATCATTATATATTAGACTATCATCAATTCTTCTTAATAGTTCTCCTATTCTCGCACTTTCAGAGTTTGGGAAATTCTCTATGCTTATAGGAATGAGATTTTTTAGTAGTCCATTACTATCAAATATAGCAGTGCAACAAGCAACTCTTCCTGTATATGCCTCACTGTAACCTACATCCACTCCTAAAATGTAATCATAAGGTAACTCTTTTTCGAGGGCAAGAAACTTATAACCTAATTTAGTGAGCATGTCGTAAATAATATTTGAGTATGCATAGAGAGATTTAGTATCATCAACTAAGATATTTTGACTTAGTATATGGTTATCAAATAATGCTTTTTTTAAAGGCTGATAATAATCAAAATCATTATTACTGCGTTTTCCAAATATGAATGCAAATTTTACAGTATTGAAATCTATATTGTGATTTTTACAAATGTTGTTTATCTTTTTTATAGCTTCTGAAATTCCTTTTTTTGAGTTTTCAAAATAGATTATCTTTTTACGAAAATCAAAATATGGCATGGGAATTTTAAATTCTATCCACACATCTCTCATGTTATTATATATTCCAAAGGCAGTTTTGAGAATTTTCACAAAGTTTTCTTTTTCTTGTTGTGTAAGGTTATCGAGGACTAATATGAATACTATTATTTTTTCAGCGTTTTTTAAATAATCTGGAATTTTGAGTGGGCATGGTAGAGAGTTAGGATATATTCCTTTTGCTAATTGTGTAATGTTTCCAAATAATTTTGCAGTTGATGAGACAGTTTTTGTTGTTATAGTATTGTTTTGTATGAACATAGCCTTGAGTTTCGGTTCTCTTAGTGGGATTATTTGATAATCTTCTGAGAATTCTAAATAGTCTAACATTTTACACACATCTTGTAATATAAATGGTTTGTTATAACTTACTATTTTTTTTTATATTGTTAATTCCAGCCAATTCATAATTTTTTACCAAGTATGGGTGGTATGCCGGGTAACAATATTGTGGTAGGAAATATAGAACATCAGTATAGATTTTAGACTTTTTTCCAGCAATTACTGGTTGGTTATCATCAAACTCTTCTATTTTTCCCTTATCTTTTAGAGTTTCATATAAAATACCTCTTTTAACCATAGGATATTCTCTTAATATATATTCCAATTACCTACAGTATTTTTTGGTAAATACTTCTCTTCAAGGTTTCGTAATATTGTTCTAACATCTTTTTTTAAAACATTTTTGAAATATACTCTTAAAACTTCTCTTGAAATTTCGTTAGGTAATTCATCTAAGTTTAAAGTATCATGGGTAATGAGTGTTACATTTTTAATGTTTGGTGGGAGGTATTTTACTCTTCTATAAGAATAGAGTATATTATTCTCATCAACATGCCCATAAGTATTAGCTAAAGTCTTGTAGATTTCTTGTAGTTTTTGTTCACCAAGATTTTCTTCAATGTTTATTTTGTATAAATATGCTTTTTTAGGCAAGTTTATATTTTTAGTGTCAATCTTAAATATGTTTATCATGAAATCATTTTTACTTTCCATATATATCCCTGCCTTTTTTGTTTCTTATTTTTTATAGTTTTTTCTTTAAGTTTATAAAACCATATTTATCTCCCACATCCAGATTTTATTAGAAAATGATGGCAGTAATTAGAACAAATTTTCTTTTACCACACACCTTAATTTTGTTGTATTGATAATTATGTTGAAGGATAACACATATTCATTTCTATGGAAGTTTTACTATATTTCAAGTTTAAAACCAAGAGAATATGATATAATAAGATAATGAAATATAAATTTACATATTCAAAATTAACAAATTATGAAAAAATATACAAATAGTAATTTATATATCATTGCTATTCTACTAATTTTTAAAAATAATTTTTAGGTGAAATGTATGTATGAAGTTAGGGATATAAACCTTTGGAAAGAAGGAGAGAGAAAAATCCAATGGGCAAAACAACACATGCCTGTTTTAGGTTTAATTAGAGAGAGATTTAAAGAAGAAAAACCATTTGAAGGAATAACAATAGGAATGGCTTTGCATTTAGAGGCAAAGACAGCTGTTTTAGCAGAAACTTTAATGAAGGGAGGAGCAGAAATTGCTATAACTGGTTGTAATCCTCTTTCTACTCAAGATGATGTTGCTGCAGCATGTGCTAAGAAAGGTATGCACGTCTATGCATGGAGAGGAGAGACTGTTGAAGAATACTACGCTAATTTAAACAAAGTCTTAGACCATAAGCCAGATATTATTATAGATGATGGTTGCGATTTAATATTTTTGTTGCATACAAAGAGAACAGAGCTTTTAGATAAAATTTTGGGAGGTTGTGAGGAAACAACAACTGGAATTATAAGGCTTAAAGCAATGGAGAAAGAAGGAGCTTTAAAATTCCCAGTTATGGATGTAAATGATGCATACACAAAACATCTATTTGACAACAGATATGGTACTGGACAGAGTGCCTTAGATGGGATTTTGAGAGCTACAAACTTATTAATTGCTGGAAAAACAGTTGTAGTTGCAGGTTATGGATGGTGTGGTAGAGGAGTAGCAATGAGAGCCAAGGGATTAGGAGCTGAAGTTGTTGTTACTGAAATAAACCCTATTAGAGCTTTAGAGGCAAGAATGGATGGATTTAGAGTCATGAAAATGGAAAAAGCTGCAGAGATTGGAGATATATTTATAACAACAACTGGATGTAAAGATGTTATTAGAAAAGAACACATATTAAAGATGAAAAATGGAGCCATCTTAGCAAATGCTGGACACTTTGACAATGAAATTAATAAAAAGCACTTAGAGGAGTTAGCTAAATCAATAAAAGAAGTTAGAAATTGTGTAACTGAATATGATTTAGGAGATAAGAAAATATACCTATTAGGAGAAGGAAGATTGGTTAATTTAGCATGTGCAGATGGACATCCATGTGAAGTTATGGATATGAGCTTTGCAAACCAAGCTTTAGGGGCTGAATATATTTTAAAGAACCATGATAAATTAGAGCCAAGAGTTTATAACATTCCTTATGAGCAAGATTTGATGATTGCCTCTCTAAAGCTAAAATCTATGGGAATTGAGATAGATGAATTAACTGAAGAGCAGAAAAGATATTTAGAAGATTGGAGAGAGGGAACTTAAATGGGATATTCACAAATTATATTCAATTATAAAAAGTCTTACTTAAATAAAATAAATTAAAAAATAACTCTAAGAAAAAATATAAAAACTTATTCAAACTCCAAATCTAAATCTTCTAATCTTCTCTTAAATTCTTCTAAAACTATATCTTCATACTTTTCTTCTGTTGTAGGATTTCCATTTTCATCTCTTGCTACAAAGCAAGCAGCTAATCTTAAATAATGTCCAGCATCATCCCATGGAACTGTTGAAATAAGCTTCTCTTTAATTAAATATTGTGAGAAATCTTCTGCAGTTTCAAATTCAATGCCATTAGCTCTTCTTGGTGATTTAACATATAAATAGAATGTTCCTCCAGGCATTCTTGCTTTGAATCCAACTTCATTTAATATCTTAACCATCTTTCTTAACCTTCTCTCATATTTCTGTCTGATTCTTTCAGTAATTTCTGGATGTTGCAAACAGTATATTCCAGCTTTTTGGATTGGAATAAATTGCCCGCTATCAAAGTTATCCTTTACAGTTGCAAACGCTTTAATTATAAGCTCATTTCCTACTAAAAATGCTAATCTCCAACCAGTCATGTTAAATGCCTTTGAGAAGCTGTGGATTTCAACTCCAACCTCTTTTGCATCTTTAACTGATAAAAATGAGAGAGGCTTTCCATCATAAACCAAAGCTCCATAAGCAGCATCTTGAACAACAATAACCTCATTTTCAAATGCAAAATCTACAACTTCTTTGTAAAACTTTTTTGTTGCCTGAGCTCCTGTTGGGTTGTTTGGATAATTGAGATAGAGTATTTTTGCTCTCTTCTTAATATCCTCTGGAATGCTCTCTAAATCTGGTAAAAAGTTGTTTTCCTCTAATAAAGGTAAATTATAAACTTCCCCCCCATACCATTTTGTGTGTGTTGCTGTAACTGGATAGCCAGGAACTGTCATTAAACAAACATCTCCAGGATTTATAAATGCTGAGGTTATATATGCCAATGCTGGCTTTGAACCCATTGAGTGTATAACCTCATTAACTGGGTCTATATCTTTAACACCATAAACTTTTTCCATGTAAGGAGGTACGGCATCTTTTAACTCCTGAATTCCGTTATCTGCATATCCTCTATTTTCCCATTTTTTAGCTTCTTCACACAAAACTCTTATAACTTCTGGGTCTGCCATTTCATCTGGCTCCCCAACCCCCATGTCTATTAATTCCATGTCTGGATGTCTTTTCATAGCTTCTTGCTTAGCTCTCTTTATCTTTTCAAACTTGTAAATTACATCTTCTTTTCCAAACTTTTTTCCACCAATTCTCTCAGCAAATAAGTTTTGTATGTAACTTTCCATACTCTCACCAAATCAACATTTTATCCATTTCATAGTAAGTTGATTAGATATAAAAATTTTATTTAGCAAGTGTAAATCTTACATCATCATCTCCAACATCAAAAATTCCTAATCTAACACCTGCATCAATCCAGCCATAGGCATAATTTAATGAGGCAAATGCAGTTACATAGTCTCCTCTCTCTTTAAATGCTTTAGCATCTTCAAAATAACTCTCTATCATCAATAAAAAATCTTTAGCTACATCATACAATAAACTCCTCTTTGGTGGCAAACCTTTTTTAATGATTTTTATAGCTTCCTCAGTTCTTTTAAAGTAATTTTCTAATTTTTCCTCAGTTACTTCTTTAATCACTTTTCTCACCATTAAAATATTTTCTTAGACAAATTAGATTGTAATTTGGATTTATAAAATTCTAATGCTTATTAATTTCTTAAATATACTATCAATCATTCATCTTCATCATAAATAAATATATCTTCAATCTTAACTCCAAAAAATTTTGCTATTTTAAATGCCAATTTTAGCGATGGACAGTACTTTCCTTTTTCTATAGCTATAATTGTTTGCCTACTAACCCCCAATTTTTTTGCTAAATCTTCTTGAGTTAGATTATGTAAAGCTCTGAAATATTTTAGTTTATTTTTCATTTTTTCACTATAAGAACTTTTAAGTATAAATAGAGAATATAATACCATCCTCAGATTTTTAATAGAGTAAATAATTAACTGCTAAAATATCGATAGCTAAAATAGGTTTTATTTTAGTAAATTTATAGAACCACCTAACTAAATTTTAAAGTATAATATACCTTAAAAATTATAAACTGTGAGATTAAAAGCATTAGTGGTAAAAAAGACACATTAGAAATAGAAATTTTTAAATTTAATCCAGAAGAGATTGATAGATACCAAAGCACTACATATGAAATTATAAATGAAAACATTGCCTTAAATGCACTTTTTTCTGAAATAGTTATTTTTAATTCATCAATAAGCTCTTCATCTATTCTAATCTTTTTTGATTTTTTAACTATCATCTCAACAATTGCTGAGAATAATATAATATATACACCAAATGACATAAAATTTTTGAATTTAAAAGATAAATAAACTTCAAAAAACCAAAATAATCCACATAATGCTCCCACTAAAAGAATCATTAATTGCTCTCCTTTATCTCCAAATAACGGATGATTCTTTTTAGCAGTGTAGATAAATACTCCAAATATTATTAAAAATATTAATAAATTTGCTACTTCCCCTAAATTCAAAAATACAAGTAAAATTGTTGATGCCGTTACTAAAAACCCTACAAAAAATCCAAGAATAATTTTATTCATAGCATTCACCTCATTTATATTATGTCAAGTTTATTTAACATTTCAGTATATAAAAATTTCCATATAAAATTTTTATCTATGTCTAAATCATTTTCGTCAATTAACTTAATCTCCAAAACTTTATATAGTACCTTTGCAATTGTTAATGATTGATAATGACAATTTAGGGTGAGCGTATGATAGAAATTAGATTTCACGGAAGAGGAGGGCAAGGTGCTGTTACTGCCGCTCAAATATTAGCTAAAGCTGCTTTTTATGATGGAAAATATTGCCAAGCATTTCCATTCTTTGGTGTTGAGAGAAGAGGAGCTCCAGTTATGGCATTTACAAGAATAGATGATAAAAAAATCAGATTGAGAAGTCAAATCTACAACCCAGATTATGTTGTAGTTCAAGATGCTACACTGCTTGAAAGTGTTAATGTTGTTGAGGGGTTAAAGGAAAATGGTGCTGTTGTAATTAACACCGTTAAAGATGATTTAGATTTAGGATTTAAAACATATACAATTGATGCTACAGGAATAGCTTTAGATGTTTTAGGAATTCCTATAGTAAATACTGCAATGGTCGGAGCATTTGCTGGAGCTACAAAATTAGTTACATTAGAATCAGTTAAAAAAGCTATATTAGACACATTCAAAGGAAAATTGGGAGAGAAGAATGCCAAAGCTGCTGAAGTAGCTTACAATGAGATGTTAAAAAAATATGGATAAACTATTGAGGTGGATTGAATGGTTACAATTGCAGCTATTATATATGAGGCTGGAAATTCAATTAAAAACAAGACTGGGGGCTGGAGAACTTTTAGACCAATTTTAGACAACGAAAAATGTGTAAAGTGTGAAAATTGTTATATATTCTGCCCTGAAGGAGCTATTCAAGAAGATGAAAATGGAAACTTTAAAATAGACTATGATTACTGTAAAGGATGTTTAATTTGTATGAATGAATGTCCTGTAAATGCAATAACAAAGGTTAGAGAAGAGAAATAAATTAAATAATTAAAGGTGGAAAAGATGTGTGAAGTTAAAGTTATTACAGGGACTTCAGCAGCTGCTGAAGCGGCTAAATTAGCTGATGTTGATGTTATAGCTGCTTATCCAATAACTCCTCAGACAACATGTGTTGAGAAGTTAGCTGAGTTTGTAGCTAATGGAGAGTTGGATGCTGAATATATAAAAGTAGAGAGCGAGCACTCAGCAATGTCTGCCTGTATTGGAGCTGCTGCAACTGGAGCAAGGACATTTACAGCAACAGCTTCACAGGGTTTAGCTTTGATGCATGAAATGTTATTTATAGCCTCTGGAATGAGATTACCAATAGTTATGATGGTTGCTAACAGAGCTTTATCAGCTCCTATAAATATATGGAACGACCACCAAGATTCAATAGCAGAGAGAGATAGTGGATGGATTCAGATATATGTTGAAGATAACCAAGAAACACTCGATAGCATTATTCAAGCTTACAAAATAGCTGAGAATGAAGATGTTTTATTGCCAGTTATGGTTTGTTTAGATGGATTTATATTAACGCATACAGTAGAGCCAGTAACAATTCCAAAAGCAGAGAGAGTTAGAGAATTCTTAGGAGTTTATGAGCCAAAACACGCATATTTAGACCCTGATAGGCCAATAACTCAAGGACCTGTAGGAGTTCCAGATTGCTACATGGAAACAAGAAAGCAAATAGAGGAAGCTATGGAGAGAGCTAAGAAAGTAATTAAAGAAGTTAATGAGGAGTTTGCTGAAAGATTTAAGAGAAAATATGGAAATGGATTACTTGAGGCATACAACTTAGATAATGCAGATACAATTTTAGTAGCAATGGGTTCTGTTTGTGGAACTATAAAGCATGTTATTGATGAGCTTAAAAAAGAAGGAAAAGAAGTTGGATTGTTGAGGATAAAAACTTATAGACCATTCCCAAAAGAAGACGTTAAGGAACTTTTAAAAGATGCAGAAAATATAGCTGTGTTAGATAAAAATATCTCATTTGGATTTAATAAGGGAGCTTTAGGAATTGAAATGGCATCAATTTTAAAGAATAAGAAGGTTTGCAACTACATTGTTGGATTGGGTGGAAGAGATATTAAGGTAGAGGATATAAAAACAATAATTAACCATGTTGAAAAGGCAGAAGATGATGAAACTGTTTGGATTGGATTAAAAGAGTAAATACTACTAATAATTTAATTTAATAATTTTTATAAGGTGATTGTAATGCAATTTCCAAGAGAGGAATACTTTGCCCCTGGGCATAGAGGATGTGCTGGTTGTGGAGCTGCAATTGTAGCAAGGTTACTGCTAAAAGTGGCTGGAAAAAACACAATTATATCAACCGCTACTGGATGTTTAGAGGTTATGACAACACCCTACCCAGAAACATCATGGAGAGTTCCGTGGATACATACAGCATTTGAAAACGCTGCAGCAACAGCAAGTGGTATTGAGGCAGCTGTAAAAGCATTAAAAAGAAAGAGAGGAAAATATGCTGATAAAAAAATAAATGTTATAGCTATTGGAGGAGATGGTGGAACAGCAGATATTGGTTTTCAGGCATTAAGTGGTGCTATGGAGAGAGGGCACGATATATTGTATATTATGTACGATAACGAAGCTTACATGAACACTGGAATACAGAGAAGTTCCTCAACTCCATTTATGGCTGCTACAACAACCTCTCCAGCAGGTTCAAAAATTAGAGGAGAGGATAGACCTAAAAAAGACATGACAATGATAATGGCAGCTCATGGCATTCCTTATGTAGCTACTGCTTGCATCTCATATCCTGAAGATTTCATGAGAAAGGTTAAAAAAGCTTTAAGTATCGAAGGGCCTAAATTCATACAAGTATTACAGCCTTGTACAACAGGTTGGGGATATCCTCCAGAAAAAACAATAGAAATTGGAAGATTGGCTGTTGAAACTGGAGTTTTCCCACTTTATGAGATTGAAAATGGGGAATTTAGAATTACATACAAACCAGCTAAGAGAAAGCCAGTTAGAGAGTATTTGAAGATGCAGAAAAGATATAGACACTTAACTGACGAGGATATTGAAAGAATTCAAAGATATATAGACGAAAAGTGTAAGTTGTTAGGTTTATAATATTTTAATTTACACCTCCGAGCATAGCGAGGAGGTGTTAGCTTTGATGAAACTTTCTTAAAGTTTCATTTGGAGATATATTGATGAAAAATGTAAGTTGTTGGGGCTATAAAAGAGATATAAATAATTTATTTTTGGTGAAACTTTCTTTAAAGTTTCTTTCATTTTCTTCTATTATATTTTTGAATTTAGAGGTGATAGAGATGAAAAAAATAATAATGGCAAACTACAACTGTGATAACTGTGGAGATTGTGTTAAAGCATGTATGCAAAAAAATAAAGTAGGAAGAATAAGTATAATGGAGAAAGATGGTAAATACATCCCAATTCTTTGTCAGCAATGTGCTTCAGCTCCATGTAAAGAAGTCTGCCCAGTCTTAGCAATTGAGCATAAAGATGGTTATGTATATTTAAATGAGGAAGTTTGTATTGGATGTGGTTTATGTGCCTTAGCATGTCCATTTGGTGCTATATTAATGGAAGACAAAGCATACAAGTGTATTTTATGCGATGGAGACGAGCCTGCATGTGTTAAAGCATGCTCAAAGAGATGCTTAGAGCTTGTTGATGTAAATGAGCTAATATTTGCTAAGAGAGACAAATCCTTAGATTTATTTGGAAAGATGTCTCTACCATCACAAAAAACAGATAACAGCTTAATTTCAAAAATAACCATAGATGCAAAAGTTCAACCATAATTTGGTGAAATTATGGTAGTAGTTAATATTGGCTCTTGCATTGGTTGTAGAAGATGCGAGAGAAGTTGCCCAATAAATGGAATCACCTTTAACGAATTCCCAATAAAATGTATGCATTGTGATAAAAATCCCTGCTTATATGCATGTCCAGAAAATGCTATAGAGAGGATTGACGATAAAGTAGTAGTTATAAAAGATAAATGCATTGGATGTGGTTTATGTGCCTTAGCATGTCCGTTTGGAGCTATAAGAATTGATGGAATAGCAATAAAATGTGATGGATGCTATAAGAGAGATGTTGAAATTTGTAAAGAAGTATGTCCTACAGGGGCTATTGAAACCCTTGAAGAAATATTAAATAATAAGTTATGCAACACTCTTGATAAGTTTAGCAGGTTGTATGCTATATATGGTAGAAATTAAAGGAATTTCTAATAGGACTTTCGTAGGAATAAATATATTTTATGAATATAGACACCTAAAAGTATTAAAGTTCCAAATTTAATATATAAACTGCGAAAATCCTATTCTAAATAAATTTTTTAGTTAAAATTTTAGTTTTATGCAACTATTTTATTTTTTATTAGTGGTTGAATAGACTATAGGACTTTCGCACGTTATATATTGAATAAGATGCTTAAAGGGAATCAACAATCTTGTGAAAGTTCTATAGACTATATTAGACTATAGCTATATTTTGATAATTTCATATTATTTTAGCTATATTCAAATGGTTCATGTTCGAAAATCTTCCAAAAGGTATATATATTCATCTATACTCAATAATACAGTGTTTAAAATATTTTGGTTTCATTTTAATATTTATAAATATTTATCTACGAATCTAAATTATAAAAGTGATGTAAATGGACTGTAATGATATGATAAAAACTCTTGAAGTTTTAAAAAATGTTATTAAAGCGATTGAATCTTCTGATAAAGGGGATTTTGAAAAAGCAATAAAATATTTGGATGAAGCTTTATTATTAGACCCAAAAAATTCTTTAGTTCTATATATAAAAGCCATAATTTTAAAAGTTATGGGGGATATGGAAACATCCATGAAATATTTTGAAAAAATAGCTAATGGGAAAGAAAAATCTCCGTTATCTTGGGCAAATTTGATATGTTTAAATTTTGTTAAAGGAGATTATGAAAAAACATTAAAGTATAGTGATAAACTCTCAAAAGTATCATCAAAATGCTATCTATCTCCATTCCATAAAGCGTTAATATTTATTGAATTGGGGAGATATGAAGAAGCATTAAAAAATTTTGATGAACTTTTGTCTTTGAATGATAGGTTGTCATCAGTTTGGAGACAAAAAGCAATATTACTCAACGATATTGGAAAAGTTGAAGAGACAATTAAATGCTTGGATAAAGTGATAGAGATTAATAAAAATGATGCGTATGCGTGGTATTTAAAAGGGAAAATGTTAAAAAAATTGGGAAAATACAAAGAGGCGCTTAAATGTTTATATATTGCAGTTGAATTAAATGAAGATTGGATACATGCATATAAAGATATTGGATATATTGAATTAATTGCTGGAAATTATGAAGATGCCCTAAAAAGTCTTAATAAATATTTAGAGAAGTTTCCTAAAGATATTGAAGCAAAATTTTATAAAGCTGTTGTATATGAACATTTAAAAAAACTTGATGAAGCATTAAAAATTTATGATGAGCTTATTTCAGAATTAAAATACAATAATTTTATACTAACTAATTCACTGATAAAAAAAGCGAGAATACTTGAAAAATTGGGTAGAATTGAAGAGGCTATTGATATATACAATAAAATATTAGATAATAATAAAATCTAAAAAAATAGGAATTATCTTCCCCAGAATATATTATTTGTCAGTTTTTGCATTAATTCCATGTATTTTAATAATGCCTCTTTTTCGTCGTTTCTCAATCTATCCATGTATTTGTGATATAGCTCTCTAACATGGCTTTCTGGAACTGCTACATACATATAATCTCCTTCATCAACATGCCTTTTTAATGTAATTCTTCCTTCTATAGCTATTGAAACAGCTTTACCTGCTTTTGCCTCTTTGACATTTTCTCCTCTATCTTTTATCTCTCTAACATAACCAAGTTGCATTCCATCCTCTCTCATTAAAGGATAACCAACTTTTAATGTTCCAGAGATAACTTCAACTCCACAAATTGCAGGGTCTTTTTGTCTAAATATACAATCTGGTAGAATTCTAACAATAGCTGGTTTAATGAGCTTTTCAAATTCACCATATTTAATTCTCTCTTCCTCTTTTTTAACCCATTCTGTGAAGTCCTCAACTAACTTGTAGATAATATTATCTAAAAACACTTTTATGTCATATTTTTCAATTTCTTTCTGAGCTTCAGGTAAGATTTTTACATTAAATCCTACTATTGCTCCATGTAATGGATTACTCTGCTTGTATGATGCAACCTCAATAACATCTTTTTTAGTTATATCTCCAACTTCTGCCTTCTTAATTTTAACTCCTGCTTTCCTTAATTCATTAGCTAAAGCTTCTAATGAACCAAGAGTATCTGCTTTAATTAAAATTCCTTCATTATCAACCTCAATCTTTGCTTCTTCAACCTCTCTCATTACCTCTTCTTTTGCTTCCTCTATCATATCCTTTGGAACAATCCTTATTGGACATCCAGCAATAACTTTATCCAAATCTGGAGCTGCTATCTTAACCCCTGCAGCAGCAGTAACTTCATTTACAGGCTTAAATTTATCTCTTGGGTCTCTCATTTCATCCAATGGTTTTGGTTTTAATAAGGCTTTAACTCTTGTCACTAAAACACCGTCTGGTAATCCTACAACTAAATAATCTCCTCTATTAGCTATTCCATCGTAAATTATTGCATCTATTGTAGTTCCTAATCCTTTTTCCTCTTTAACCTCTAATATTGTCCCTTTTGCATACCCCTCAACGTTGAGCTTTAATCTATCTTCCAAAAACCTCTGAGCTAATCCAGCAACCATCATCAATAAATCAGGAATTCCTTCACCAGTTACTGCCGAGACAGGGATTATACATACAGTTCTAGTAACATCTTGAACTCTTGAATATAAATCAGCATCAAAACCAAGCTCATTTAATGGTTTTATTACATTCTCATACAATCTTATTTCAAATTCAGTTAAAGCATTAGGATGTTGAGCCTTTTCATTAAAGTTTAATATAAATGGAATTTCTTTAGAGTTCCATCCTGGGATTAAGTCAATTTTATTTGCCGCTACAACAAATGGGGTTTTACATTGCCTTAATATATTAACTGCTTCTATAGTTTGAGGTTTAAAGCCCTCGTTTATATCAACAACTAATATAGCTATATCAGCCAAAGCTCCTCCTCTTTTTCTTAATGAAGTGAATGCTTCATGTCCTGGAGTGTCAATAACTAATAATCCAGGAATTTTTAAATCAGCTTTTAACATCTTTAATAAATCTCCACACACTCTTTTTATAACATCAATTGGAATCTCACTCGCTCCAATATGTTGGGTTATTCCTCCAGCTTCTCTTTGAGCAACTCTTGTTTTTCTAATCTTATCTAATAGGGTTGTGTTATGTACAACAATACCATTTGCTATAAAATTGTGTGTTTCTGTTGTTAAATCATACACATAGCCCTCATAATCAATAACTTCAACATCTTCAACTTCAACAAATGCAATATTTTCAATTAAATTTTTCATGTATTTAATATCATCTTCACCAAATTCATGATTTTTCCAAATATTTAATGCCTCTTTTCCTAATTCAGTTAAGTTATTATCTTTTATTAACCCATCACTTTCAAAGGATTTTAAATAATTGAAATCTTTTTCTATCCCTTCTAACACTCTTATCTTCTTATCTAAGTTCTTTGGCTTTAATGAGTTTAAAAATTTTTCAATAATTTCATAAGAAGGAATTTCTTCTCCATTCCCATATTTTTCATAATATGGAATATTTACTTCACTCTTCGTTAATCCAAATAGAATTCTTAATCTTCTCATATCTTTATATATTGGATATTTCTCACTCTTTCTGCTCTTTTCGATAATTTTGTCTAAAATATCTATCTCAAATCCAATATTTTTGAAGTTTATTAAATTTCTTTTACCTACAATATTTAATTGGTAATATTTTGTGCCATTGTTATTTCTAATATAAATTTTTGAAATTACTCCAAATCTCAACAATATTATAGAAAATCCTCTAATAAATTCTTCTGAAATTCCAAAAATCTCAACTCTATTTTGTTTTGCATTAATTTTTCCAGCCATTTCAAAGTATCCTTTAATAAACTCTGCAACTAATTCCTTTGGAGCAATATATAATATCTTTGGAAATGATGTGATATTTTTTAATATGTTTAGGTCAAATAGAATCTTAATTAATTTTTCCAATTCATTTAGTTTATCATTTTTAAATTCTTTATAGCCTCCAAATATCTTTCCAGCAAAATAAAATATGGTTTTCCACTCATCTAATGATTTAGGCAATGAAATATTTTCATTATCAAATTTATCTTTACAAAATTCTACAAATTTTTTAAAGCTTATATTATTATCTAATTTTTTTGGTATGGCTATAAAGTCTCCTTTTTTAATATTTTCAGCCTTAATCCATCCATTATTTGTTAAAAATGGATGTTCAGGTGTTGTTGTTATAGCATGCCAATTTCTTAACTTTACCTTTATCATTTTTCCGTTATGCTTTAATCTCCATACATAAGGAGCTTTTATTATCTTAATTTTTCCATTTTCATCTAATGTATAAACATCTATATCCAATTTTTTTATCATTTTATTATTATCTTTTTCAATAATCTCTTTTCCTTGTTTAAATAAATCTTCTATTTTTATTTCTCCCAAAGGAGTTAATACTTTCTCGTTAGGCATTAAACACTTTCCATGGTCAACATGCCCCAAAACACAAACTATTGGACATCTTAGATTACTTTTATTTTCATTATTTTTTTTAGATTTTTTAGCCATAATAATCCCCCATAGTATTTTTCTAATATATTGTAAAGAACTTAAATTAGATTTTTGAAAATTATTACAATTCTAATGAAAAAATGATGTTATAGGCATTAAAATGCTGTTTAGTATTTATTCTAGAGTTCTATTTAATAATCTTAATAATCAAATAACAAACAAATAAATATTTTTGTTGGTGGTATAGATAATAACATATAGCTTATATATAAGTTACGAATACATTAATTCAAAAATAAATAAGGGATTGTAATGGAATTTGAGAATAAAAAATGTGAGATTTGTGGTGAAAAAGCAGAAATTTTTTTATTTGGAAGATTTTTATGTAAAAATGAAAAATGTATTGAGGAAGCTAAAAAGCTGAGCATGGCAAGGCATAAGTTGAGAGTTGTTGCTGTTGGTTCAACAAATCCTGTTAAAATAGAGGCGGTTAAAGAAGGTTTTGAAAAGGTTTTAGGGACTGTTGAAGTTGTTGGAGTTGATGTGGATAGTAATGTCTCAGCTCATCCTATTGGACTGGAAGAAACGTATTTAGGAGCATTAAACAGAGCTAAAAATGCATTTGAAAAAGTTCAATGTACTTATGCAGTAGGAATAGAAGCAGGTTTAATAAAAGTGGGAGAACACTATATAGATATCCATGTATGTGTTGTTTTTGATGGAATTAAAGAGACTGTTGGTTTATCTCAGGGCTTTGAATATCCAAAGATTGTAGCTGAGAATGTGTTAAATGGAATTGAAGGTGGAAAAATAGCTGAAAAAATTTCGGGAATTAAAGATATTGGAAAAAATATTGGTTTAATTGGTTATCTAACTGATAATAACATAACAAGAAAAGATTTATGCAGAGAAAGTGTTATAATGGCTTTAATTCCAAGGATGATGAAAAATGCTCATTTATATTAGAGAGGTGAAAACATTAACTTAAAAATCAGTAAAAAAGATATTGTTGAATGGATAATATTCTTAGTAGTTTTGTTTTTAATTTGGAGCCATGTAAATGTCGTAGTCTCTGATAGTATGTATCCAATAATGAAGAGAGGAGATTTGGTTGTAGTAGAAAATGCTGGCTTTGAATTTAATCCAAATGATGTTAAAGTTGGAGATATTGTTGTTTATAAAGCTCACTGGCCTTATTATCAATATTTGTTATATGAAATAGATTATAAACTTTATCTAAATCCAACTAAAACTCTATGTATATTTAAAGAAAATTATGATAATAAAGAAATCTCAATAAACGTCTTAGGTGATTTAAAAACAGATAAAGGTAATTATAAAATATTAGAGGTTAATATTTCTAAAAGTCCTACAAAACCTGTAATTCATAGAGTCATTGATAAGGTTAAATTTAATAATAACACTTACTTTATAATAAAAGGAGACAATAACAATATACACGACCCAGAGCTCGTTTCAGTTAACCAAATAAAGCAGAGAGTTGTAGTTATAAATGGACATCCTTTGGTAATTCCATATTTGGGTTATTTATCAATCTGGGTTAAAGAATATTGGTATTTAGTAATTTTGTTTATCCTGCTTTATTATGGATATGATTACATAAAAGGAGGGAAAAAATGAAAAAACTGCTATTAATTCTTGGAGTAATTGTATTAATAACTTCAATGTCTATGTGCATTACCTCTAAAAATATGAATGATTTAAAAAAAGATATTGTAATTGAGTTTAATGGAACTCCAATAAAAGTTCCTTTAAGAGCTACAATTGGTGAAGCAAAAGAAGTAAAGTTGATAAATACAACTGATAAAGAGATTTATGATTACTATCACTCTAAAATATTGATTTACATTTATGGAAATTTAAGTTTAAAGCCAGATGAAGGAGGAGTTTCAATAGTTGATTTAATAACAAAATTAGAGTGGTTTAATCAGCTTTATCCTCACAATATAGTTGTTGAATTAAACAGAACAAACACAACCGTAACTGTAAAAAGTATCTTTGCAAATGGAAAAACATCAATAGATAAACTTAAAATAAATGAGAGTGAATATTTAATTCACAACAATAAAACAATGGTTATAAAGTTTATAAGAACACAACATAATGCAACGATAACAAGAATAAACAATACATTTATAATTGAAGGAAATTCATTAAAAGAGATGGATAAGGCAGAGACGAGGTTTGTCATAGCAATGCTTAAAGGAAGTGCAAATTAAAGACCTTTCCAAAAATTTCCATTTAAAATTTTTTTTGGTGTTTTTTATGTTGATTGTTGATGTTAATCATGGAGCATTGAATTTAGCTGAAGAATATTTAAATTTGGGCTATGATGTTGATGTGTGGGATATTTATCAAAAAATAAAAAAATCTGATGATTTTAAGGAAAGGTATTTAAAATTAAAAGAAAGATTTAAAAATAAATTCAATCTATTTTTTGAACCTCCAAACTTTGAAAGGTATGATAAAATTATAGCTCCTATACACTGTCCAATAGATATTAACTTTATTCCATTTACTGATGCAGTATCTGAAATATTAAAGGAAAAATTTGGAAATATCCATAAAAAAATAATAAATATCACTGGAGTTAAGGGAAAGACTACAACAACATCATTAATAAACCATATCTTAAAAGAAGAATATACAACTTACTTACACAACTCGAATTATGGCTCAATTGCTCCACCAACTATTCTAAAGGTATTAAATCGTTTGGATGTTGATAAATATGACTTTTTTATATTTGAAACTTCATTAGGACTAATTAAATGTAAATATGGAGCTATAACAAATGTATTAGAAAATTATAAAATAGCAAAAGGATTAAGAGACGCATTAACTGCAAAATTTGGCTCTTTAAAAAATGCTGAAATATCTTTTATAAATAAGAGGGATATTAACAGATATAACTTAAAAATAAACCATAAATGTCTAAATATTGTTGATGTAGATAAGGCAAAGATTTTAAACAAATATCCTCTAAAATTTGAATACTTTGATGAAATATTTGAGTTCAGCAAGAACATCTTTGGATTACATTTTGTAGAAAATTCATTATTTGCAATAGAGATTTGTAAAAATTTGGTTGATGTGGATGAGATAAAAGAAAGATTAAAAACCTTCACCATAAAAAATAGAATGGAAATTAAAAAAGTTAATGAAAATATTTTAATAAAAAATATTAATCCTGGTTTGGATGTAAAAGCTATCTATTATGCCATAAAAGATTTTTTAGAAGTGTTTGATGGTGATATCTATATTGGCGGAGATTTTGGAGTAGTTTGTGAAGAAATTGATGTAAAAAAGCTATCTGAAGCTTTAAAAAACTTTAACTGTCAATACATATTTGTTGGAGAGATTGGAAGAGAACTTTTAAATTATTTAGATGGAGAATATATTGAGAGATTTAATGAAAATGATATAAATAAAAACTCTTTAGTTATTCTTAGAGAAAAAATAAAATAATTAATTAATTAAAAATCTTTGGATTTATCTTTCTATTTTCATTTTGTAATAACGCTACTCTACTATCTTCACAATCATCAATTAATTTATATGAGCTGTTTTCTTCTAACATCTTAGCTAATTTTAGGATTTCATCATGTTGTAGCATATCTTCTTTTTTCAATCTTTTTTGTGAATAACCTACATGCATATATGACTTTAACTCAATGAAATGGACATTAGCTCTTTCATATAACTCCATAAACTTTAAAATGTCATCATTACAGCCCCTAATTAAAGTAGTCCTTATACAACTTCTTTTTTTCTCTTTTAAAATGTCTAAGGTATTTAAGATATTTTCCCAATGCTCTTTCTTTCCTCCGCATATTCTTCTATAGCTATCCAAATCATAGGCATCCAATGAGATATATAGCTGAGTTGGCTCTATTTTTTCAATAACATCAGTTAAGATTCCATTTGAGACAACAAATGTTGTAAATCCATTCTTATGGAATATTTTTATTAATTCATCTAAGTATGGATAAAGAGTAGGTTCTCCTGATAAAGATATAGCAACATGCTTTGGCTCTAAAGCCTCTTTAAATTTTTTCTCTCCAACTCTATCCAATACTCCCTTATATCCTAAAATTATTCTTCTATGCATGGCTAAAATTTTCTCATACACTTCCTTTGGCTCATCCCATTTTGGTTCTTTAATTTCATTTATGTTTATGCCAATATCCATTGGCAAAACTCTCCAACAGAATATACAATTTTGCTGACACCAAATAACTGATGGGGTGCATTGAATACATCTGTGTGTCTCAATACCATAAAATTTTGATTTATAGCAATTTTTATCTTCCAACATCTTTTTTCTAACCCATCCACATAACTTAACTGCTGTGTGATTGTCTATTTGATATCTCTGCTTCCTCAAAATTTTGTAAATTTCTTCTGGAATCATATTCTCACTTTAAAGATTGCATAAATCTATACTTTAAAACAACCGGTGGAATCTCTATGTTAGGACATTTTTCATTGTATGGGATTGCTTTAGCAATAATAACCTTGCATTTATTTTCATTTAAAGCTTTTTTAAACTCTTTTTCAAATTCCTCTAAGCTATATGTTGTTATTGCATCTAAACCACAGCCCTTAGCTATCTTCTCTAAGTTAGTGTTTTTGCTTGTATGAGTTTTTTGATTACCTGTAGAACCATAAGCAGAATTATCTATTATAACCAATATATAATTTTTTGGATTTGTATATCCTATTGTAGAAAGGGAACCTAAATTCATCAATATAGAGCCATCACCATCTATAACTATAACCTTATCTTCACAATTTAAAGCCAATCCTAAGCCAATAGAAGATGCTAATCCCATTGAACCAAGCATATAAAAGTTTCTTTCTCTATCTTTTACATAATACACCTCTTTAGATGGTATTCCAATATTGCTAACTATTATTTCCTTTTCTCCAACATTTTCAACAATCTTTTTAATTATGTCTATTCTCTTTGGATACATAGTATCATCTCTTATTTTTTACTTTTGTTCTAAATCATACTCCCAATATAACGCATCAAATAACAAAGCTACAGGATAAGATATTTTATACATATAGGAAGAAGCATATTTTATTAATTTATAAGCTTCTTCTGGAGTTTTTGGTTTGTAAGTAGGGATTTCACAAACATCTAACAGTTTTTCAATCCATCTTCCCATAGGTATTTGAGCAGGTATCTGCTCTTTCAAATCTCCTCTATGACTGATTATTAATAATGTAGGAATTTGGAAAGTTTTGTATAATGAAGCAATTGCATTTATTGAATTTCCAATTCCTGAATTCTGTAGTAATATTGCTGTTTTCTTTCCTGCTAAATATGCTCCAGCACATATTCCAAATGCTTCTTCCTCTCTTGTTGCTGGTATATGGATGATATTTTTATCTTCATCAATTAATTTTAACAAATTTTTTAGATTTGCACATGGAACAGAGCATATAAAATCTATATTCGCCTCTTTTAAGGCATTGTAGATTGCTAAGCTACCTCTCATATTATCCCTCTACTTTTACTATAAAATTATGCTTTTACATTCAACCAGTTAAACCATTTTGGAAATAAATCATAAAAAATATATACTTAATTCTGCTATTTACTATCAAACTTTTTATAATTTTATAATATATTTACATTATAAGAAAAAAATCATATATAAAAATTTCTTAAAAGAAAAGGTGATAAATTATGAAAGCTTTTGAATTCCTATATGAAGATTTTGATAGAGGTTTGACAGTTGTGTTAGATAAAGGTTTGCCTCCAAAATTTGTTGAGGATTATTTAAAAGTTTGTGGTGATTATATAGATTTTGTAAAGTTTGGATGGGGAACCTCTGCAGTTATTAATAGAGATGTTGTTAAAGAAAAAATTAACTACTATAAAGATTGGGATATTAAGGTTTATCCTGGAGGAACATTATTTGAATACGCCTACATTAAAAACAAATTTGATGAATTTTTAAATGAATGTGAAAAACTTGGCTTTGAGGCAATTGAAATCTCTGATGGTTCTTCAGATATAAGCTTAGAAGAAAGAAAAAAAGCTATAGAGAAAGCTAAAGATAATGAATTTATTGTATTAACTGAAGTAGGTAAAAAATTACCAGAGAAAGATAGACTACTAACTATAGAGGATAGAATTAAGTTAATAAACTTTGATTTAGATGCCGGAGCAGATTACGTTATTATTGAGGGTAGAGAGAGCGGTAAATGTATTGGACTGTTTGATAAAGAGGGAAAGATAAAGGAAAAGGAATTAGATGTCTTAGCTAAAAATGTTGATATTAAGAAAGTTATCTTTGAAGCCCCTCAGAAGAATCAGCAGGTGGCTTTTATATTGAAGTTTGGCAGTTCAGTTAATTTGGCAAATATTGCCTTTGATGAGGTTATAAGTTTAGAGACATTAAGAAGAGGATTAAGAGGAGACACATTTGGGAAGGTATAAATTAAAAAATTAAAAAGTTCAATCAAGAATCTCTATACCTCTTTCAACTATCTTAAACCTTACATTTTCTTCTCCAGCATGTCTATGTTTTTCCAATATTGCTAACCTATCTCCATTAAGTTTTTCTAATCTAACAATACATTTACTCCAATATTCTAATAAAGTCCCTCCAGAAGCTTCAAAGCCATTAACAGTTTCCCTTACTTGATTTGTTATTATAACAGCTAAGTTTTTTGTTTTAGCCAATTTTAATAAAGTTTTTACTTGATTACCGAGCATTTTATTGAGCATGATGTTTTTGTTAGCTTCATCGCCCAACTCTAACCTATATAAAGAGGTAATGTTATCAACCACAATTAAACTTGCATTATTGGCGATTAATGGAAGCTCTTTTTGTATAACTTTATCTTGCTCATAAAAATCAAAAACATCGTATATTATCATACTTTCTAAAACTTTTTGGTAATTGTCTGGGACTATTTGTTTAATCCTCTCTATTGATAAGCCTCCTTCAGTATCAATATAAATTACCTTCCCAAAATTAACAGCATTTATAGAGTTTATAATGCATATATTTGTCTTACCTACTCCTGGTGGTCCATAAATTTGAGTTATTGTCCCTTTTTCAGCGTTTCCTTGCAAAATCTCTCTAAGCATGTAAAATCCCTTATTTCTTTATCTCTTCTAAAATCATTTCTATTGCTTTATCTACAGCTTTAGCTACTTCTTCAGAGAGCCCTGGTTTTATATCAGGCATTGTAAATTCTTTACCTTGGCAGCCAATAATTACGACTTCAATTCCTTTATCATGCAACTCTTTGAGAAATGGTGCTAATGGAACGTTGTGAGCATCAAAGGAATATTTCCTAATATTTGGTAGTTCATCAACATCTATCTTTTTTATTGTTCCAGGTTCTAAATTAAAATCAATAGCATCAACAACTATTATTTTTTTAATATCTTCATCAACTAAGGTCATTAAATAATAAGCTCCACTAGCCCCAGCATCAATAACTTCAACGTTCTCTGGGAGTTCCATTTTTTCCAATCTGCTAACAACCTCACAACCAAAGCCGTCATCTCCAAATAAGAGATTTCCACAACCAACAATTAGTATATCTTTTTTCTTTTTCATTTTATCACTTGGTTAGCATTTCTTTAAATTTTTTAGCTGCTTCTTTAGGATTTTTTGATTGATATATAGCCCTTCCAACAATGACGTAATCATTTTCATCTAAGATATTTATTATATCTTCAACTTTTCCTCCCTGAGCTCCAACACCTGGAGTTATAACTGGCAATTCTGCAATTTCTTTAATTTCTTTAAGCCTCTCTGGTCTTGTTGATGGGGCTACAATAGCATCAACTTTAAGCTTTTTAGCCATCTCTGCCAATTTATCAGCTATTGGTTGTAAAAATTGAACAGCTCCAGGATGACTCATTTCAGTAACCATTATTACTTTTTTATTTAATTTTTTAGCAACATCTTGAACTGCTTTAACAGAGTCTTCTCCAACAAAACCATGGACTATTATCCCATCAGCATATTTTAAAGCTATCTTTGCTATCTTCTCATTTGTTGATGGAATATCTGCAACCTTAAAATCGCATATAACCTCCTTATTGCAGATTTTTTTTATTTCTTCTATAATTTCTATTCCAGCAGATAAAACTAAAGGGTATCCAACTTTTATAGCATCAACGTAATCTTTAACCTCTTCAGTTATCTTTAAGGCATCCTCTTTATTTAAAACATCGAGGGCTAACATCAACTTTGGCATTCTATCCCCAAATATTTTTTGTGTTATAGTTTGAATAAACTGTATAAAAAAGTTGAGTTTTTTATATCAAAATAATTGTAATATATTTCAAAAATATTTTACCTTTTCGAGGAGAATATTCTGATAAAGGAAATCGAAGTTTTAAAGAAAATAAGGTAATTGTTTATTTTAAATTTAGAAATCAAAACGATTATGCGAGAATTTAATGTAAAATCTATGAGGTTTATAAAAAAGTCAATGTTTTGAATTAGTATGGTTTTAATTAGGGTAGCTAAAAAAATAGAATCCATTTTTATTAAAGAAAAAAGAAAACTATATCCCCTACATTATCAGTCTGATTTTAATAAAATTATAACACCGATTTCTTTGAGTTATGGACTTCTAAAACGTTTCCATACTGTATCGATCTGATTTTAATTATAAAGTATGTGTATATGTTCTATGTCCAATTAAGCCCCTTATTTCCATACCGAATCGGTCTGACTTTAATAATCATACTCTCAATATCATCATCGTCTTTTTGGATATTTCCATACCGAATCGGTCTGACTTTAATAATCATACTCTCAATATCATCATCGTCTTTTTGGATATTTCCATACCGAATCGGTCTGACTTTAATAATCATACTCTCAATATCATCATCGTCTTTTTGGATATTTCCATACCGAATCGGTCTGACTTTAATAATCATACTCTCAATATCATCATCGTCTTTTTGGATATTTCCATACCGAATCGGTCTGACTTTAATAGATGCGGGATTTGTTATTTTGATGAAAAGACAGAGGTTTCCATACCGAATCGGTCTGACTTTAATTGTGGTTGTAGAGAAGATGAAGAAAATGGACATTGGATTGAGTTTCCATACCGAATCGGTCTGACTTTAATACTGGAATTTATACTTTGCATCACAAAAAGAATATGTTTCCATACCGAATCGGTCTGACTTTAATACTGGAATTTATACTTTGCATCACAAAAAGAATATGTTTCCATACCGAATCGGTCTGACTTTAATAATAATGAATTATCTAAATACTTTGTAATTCTTAAAGTTTCCATACCGAATCGGTCTGACTTTAATGAGAACTGTGTTCATATCACAAAAGTAACAGCTTATGTATGTTTCCATACCGAATCGGTCTGACTTTAATGAGAAGGATGATGATATTGAGAAGAGAATAAAGTCAATTAGATGTTTCCATACCGAATCGGTCTGACTTTAATTTCTTGTGGAAATAATCGACAAAGTTGTAGATATGAGTTTCCATACCGAATCGGTCTGACTTTAATCATGTTTCTTCTATCGGCTCTTGTAACCTAATTTCTGTTTCCATACCGAATCGGTCTGACTTTAATAGCATTTGTTTTTGATGTATTTCTTCAACAGTTGGGTTTCCATACCGAATCGGTCTGACTTTAATGTTAGACGAAATCCTAAATTTAAAACCAGAAGATGCATTAAGTTTCCATACCGAATCGGTCTGACTTTAATGATAGAGCTAATTTATCCATAAATCCTAATTGTTGGTTTCCATACCGAATCGGTCTGACTTTAATTTGTCATATATTATCAACAAAAATTGGGGGGGTTGAAGTTTCCATACCGAATCGGTCTGACTTTAATAATTCAATATCTTAAGATGCAAAAACAATTACTTGAAGAGCTGTTTCCATACCGAATCGGTCTGACTTTAATGTTTAATAGAGCTTTATTTTATTTGTTTTTTAAATTTGCAAGTTTCCATACCGAATCGGTCTGACTTTAATTCATTACAGTATTTGCTAATGTTGTCACATTAATCGTGTTTCCATACCGAATCGGTCTGACTTTAATCTTCTCATTGCATTGGTTTTCAGTTCCAAAACTTCCTCGTTTCCATACCGAATCGGTCTGACTTTAATTATTTTATTAATCTCATCTTGCTTTTTTTATTGGCTGTGAGTTTCCATACCGAATCGGTCTGACTTTAATAAATTAGCTGACGTCATTGGATTGCCTAAAACTTTGTTTCCATACCGAATCGGTCTGACTTTAATTCTAAGTCGAATGTTTTATCAAGCTCTAAAGCAAGCTGTAGTTTCCATACCGAATCGGTCTGACTTTAATTTAAAGAACTCATTGAAAATGGGAGTGAAAAAGAAGCTGTTTCCATACCGAATCGGTCTGACTTTAATAATTTGAGCAACTTTCCTCATCATCACAGTTTTCCCAACTCCGTTTCCATACCGAATCGGTCTGACTTTAATAGTTTCCAGTATAATCTGCTTTTCTTGTAAAGTAGTTTCCATACCGAATCGGTCTGACTTTAATTTTAATTTTTTTATCTATCTAACCAAATCAGGGCAAAAACAAGTTTCCATACCGAATCGGTCTGACTTTAATAGTTACAGTTATTCCTTACATAATCTAAAAAATTTTTGGTTTCCATACCGAATCGGTCTGACTTTAATTCCTGACGTATATAGCATCTTCAGCTGAAGTCCCAAGTTTCCATACCGAATCGGTCTGACTTTAATTCACCATAAATAATATTAGCTCTTTTCTACACCTTTCTAGTTTCCATACCGAATCGGTCTGACTTTAATTGTCAAAACTATATGATAATATGCTATTTTTGCAATGTTTCCATACCGAATCGGTCTGACTTTAATAACATTCGACTTAGAAAAACAGATTGTATATTCAAACAGTTTCCATACCGAATCGGTCTGACTTTAATTATATGTGAATGGACAAATTTATAAAACAGGAACACTGTTTCCATACCGAATCGGTCTGACTTTAATCAGTTAGAGCTCTTGCTGGTGAAAATGTTACACCAAGAGAAGTTTCCATACCGAATCGGTCTGACTTTAATAAATAACACCACCATACCAATATATGCAGTAATAAAGTTTCCATACCGAATCGGTCTGACTTTAATTTAAGGCCTTCAGCTATAACGAACTAAACCATACTGGTTTCCATACCGAATCGGTCTGACTTTAATTTAACAGCAAGTGCGTTCCTCTTTGTAAAGAGATAAAAGTTTCCATACCGAATCGGTCTGACTTTAATTAGATGTGAAGAGATTTATTAGCAGGTCAGCATTGAGAATAGTTTCCATACCGAATCGGTCTGACTTTAATTAAGCCCAAACATCCTTCCAGCTCCAATCTCTAAGGTTTCCATACCGAATCGGTCTGACTTTAATTCTTCTTTTTCTTTCTGCAAGTGCTGCTTGAAGCTCTGCTGTTTCCATACCGAATCGGTCTGACTTTAATATGCTGTAGAATCCTTACCTCCTGAAAAAGCAATATAGTTTCCATACCGAATCGGTCTGACTTTAATGATTTGAAGCTAATGTTAGTTTATTTTCCAATACTGATGGTTTCCATACCGAATCGGTCTGACTTTAATTCCATAACAATTCCCAAAACCTTGATTTCTTAAGTTTCCATACCGAATCGGTCTGACTTTAATGATTTGAAGCTAATGTTAGTTTATTTTCCAATACTGATGGTTTCCATACCGAATCGGTCTGACTTTAATTCCATAACAATTCCCAAAACCTTGATTTCTTAAGTTTCCATACCGAATCGGTCTGACTTTAATTGAATTATCAGCAATGGCAAGAATTTTAGAACTGGTTTCCATACCGAATCGGTCTGACTTTAATCTACAGCAATCATAACTAATGCATAAATAAACATGTTTCCATACCGAATCGGTCTGACTTTAATAGAATAACTTTGAAGGATTTAAAGAACAAAATTAAACTTAGTTTCCATACCGAATCGGTCTGACTTTAATTCTTTACACTTTCTTCAATATTGTTGATTGTATTATGTTTCCATACCGAATCGGTCTGACTTTAATAATGTATCCAAGCTCAATTACTGTTAGTGTTTATGAAGGAGAGTTTCCATACCGAATCGGTCTGACTTTAATAATTCATCGTAAATTATTACTTTCCCCCACAATCCTTGTTCAGTTTCCATACCGAATCGGTCTGACTTTAATTGCAGAAGTTATAGGTGGAACTGCGTCGGTAATTGTGTTTCCATACCGAATCGGTCTGACTTTAATTTGCAGAGATATTTACTTTTGTCCAAATCCATAAACCATGTTTCCATACCGAATCGGTCTGACTTTAATATATTATATTCCAGATGGTTTCATAAATATCCTTTCCCGTTTCCATACCGAATCGGTCTGACTTTAATGGCAATATTCCAGAAAAATATAGATTTTATAAAACTTTCCATACCGAATCGGTCTGACTTTAATTATCGTTGGAACAATAATATGGTATTTCTTAGAGATTCAACTTTCCATACCGAATCGGTCTGACTTTAATTATCCAACCATCTTGCATATTGCTCTCCAAATTCCTTTCCATACCGAATCGGTCTGACTTTAATGTAAAATTGTGTAATTACTTCCATGAACAAGGATTGCTTTCCATACCGAATCGGTCTGACTTTAATAATTAAACTTATGGTGGGGGAACATGTTCAAAGACACTTTCCATACCGAATCGGTCTGACTTTAATTCCATATCTTCTTTTCAAGTATGTTCTGACTCTTCCCTTTCCATACCGAATCGGTCTGACTTTAATCTATAATTCTGAATCTAGTCTAATATTATCTTTCCATACCGAATCGGTCTGACTTTAATTATAATCATTTACTAGCATTCATGATATCTTTCCATACCGAATCGGTCTGACTTTAATTATAATAGTATCAATTAGCTATATTGACTATCTAGATATATCTTTCCATACCGAATCGGTCTGACTTTAATAGGTGGCATTTTTTGAATTTATTGAAATTAAGCATTTTTAGGGTTTTAATTTATGAGGTATATATTTCTACCACTCAATTACTTATTTTATTTATAAATCCACAACTAATATAAATACTTTATGCATCCATAATAAAAAGCATAATAAAACATCTTAACTAAAAAATCAAACTATTTATTGGAGAAATTTTAATCTAAAAGTAATTAGTTAAAATTCCATAAAAATCTTACTAATTTAATACATCCAAATAAATAAAATATTGAAAATAAACCGCCCTTTGAAGTTTCCTAAAAATCCTTAAAATCAAAAAATAAGTTTTTAAAAAGATTTAAATTAAAAATAAAAAAGTTTTAGCGTGATAAATATTATTTGAATATTAAAATATATCCCTACACTTTATACATTAAAGTTTGAAACTTTGACACCTTTAGGTTTCTATATTCAATAATAATGTTATTTATTCCTGCGAAAGTCTTAATTAATATTTAAATATAACTTACCTAAATCATAGATTAGCTTATAAAAATCATTAAGGTGATGGGATGGAGCACAATTACAAAGTAAAATTGTTTGATGAATTAGGATTTGTAAGAAAGAAGTGTAAAAAATGTGGGCAATACTTTTGGACTTTAGATGAGGAGAGAGAAACATGTGGGGATGCACCTTGTGATATCTATTCCTTTATAGGAAAACCAATAACTAAAAAGCCTTATGATTATAAAGAGATGGTTAATGAATTTATAAACTTCTTTAAAGAGCATGGGCATGAACCAATAAAAAGAGCTCCTGTAACTGCAAGAAGATGGAGAGATGATATTTTATTAACAATAGCTTCTATAGCAGTATTTCAACCATGGGTTACTAAAGGTATAGTGAAGCCAAAAGCTAATCCTTTAGTTATAGCTCAGCCATGTATTAGGTTGAACGATATAGATAACGTTGGAAGGACTGGAAGGCATTTAACATGTTTCACAATGGGAGGACATCATGCTTTTAATAGAGAAGATGATTTTAAATATTGGCAGGATGAAACTGTTGAGCTTTGTTTTAATTTCTTTAAAAAATTAGGAATTGATGAGAAATCTATAACATTCATTGAGAGTTGGTGGGAAGGAGGAGGAAATGCTGGGCCGTGCTATGAGGTAATAACACATGGAGTTGAATTAGCTACTTTAGTTTTTATGCAGTATGAGAAAGTTGGAGATAGCTATAAAGAGATACCATTAAAAATAGTTGATACTGGTTATGGAATTGAAAGGTTTGTCTGGGCTTCAACTGGAGAACCAACAATATATGATGCCATATTTAAAAATGTTGTTAATAAATTGAAGGAAAATGCTGGAGTTAAGGATATAGATAAGGAGATATTAGCTAAGATAACTGAAGTTGCTGGTTTGATGGATGTTAAGGATGTTGGAGATTTAAGAAAGTTGAGGGAGGAGGTTGCTAATAAAGTAAATATTCCAGTTGATGAATTAGACAAGTTAATAGCTCCTTATGAAGATATCTATGCAATAGCAGACCACACAAGAGCTTTAGCTTTCATGTTAGGAGATGGAATAGTACCATCAAACGTTAAAGATGGATATTTAGTTAGAATGCTTATAAGGAAAACATTAAGACATATGGATAGATTAAACCTCTCAATACCAATAACTGAGATTGTTGCAATGCAATTGAAAGATATGAAAGATTTATATCCAGAGCTATTGGATATGGAAGATTATATTATGGAAATCTTAGAAATTGAGACAAATAAATATAGACAGACAATTGAAAGAGGTAAAGGTATTGTGGAGAGATTGTTAAAGAGTAAAAAAACCATAGATTTAGATAATTTAATTGAGTTGTATGACAGCCATGGATTACCTCCAGAAATAGTTAAAGATGTCGCTAAATCTTTAGGGAAAGATATTAGCATTCCAGATAACTTTTATACAATAGTTGCTGAGAGACACGAAAACAGAGAAGAAATTAAAGAAAAAATTAAATTGCCAGAAGTTGATGTTGAAAAAACTGAACTATTGTTTTACAAATATCCAAAAATGAAAGAGTTTGAGGCAAAAATATTAAAGGTTGTTGATGATTATATAATCTTAGATAAAACTGCCTTTTATCCAGAGGGAGGAGGGCAGAAGGCAGATACAGGATATATAATAAAAGGAGATAAGAAGTTTAGAGTTATTGATGTGCAGAAAGAAAATGACATTGCATATCATAAAATAGAAAACTTAAATGATGAATTAAAAGAAGGAGATATTATTAGAGGAGTTATTGATTGGGATAGAAGGTTGAGTTTAATGAGAAACCACACTGCAACACACATTATAAATGCAGCAGCTCAAAAAGTTTTAGGAAAGCATGTTTGGCAGGCAGGTTCAGATGTTGATGTAGATAAAGCAAGATTGGACATAACTCACTATAAGAGAATAAGCAGAGAAGAACTGAAAGAAATTGAGAGAATAGCTAATGAAATTGTTCTAAATAACTACAATGTAAAAAGTGTGTTTATGGATAGAAATGAAGCTGAAGAGAAGTTTGGATTTAGAATATATCAAGGGGGAGTTGTTCCAGGAAATGTTTTGAGAATACTTATTATTGAGGATGAAAATGGAGATATTGTGGATGTTCAAGCATGTGGAGGAACACATTGCCAAAAGACTGGAGAAGTTGGGTTTATAAAGATAATTAAGACAGAAAGAGTTCAAGATGGAGTAGAAAGGCTGATTTATTCAAGTGGTTTAAGTGCTTTAAAAGCAGTTCAAGATATGGAAGATACTTTAGAGGAGAGTGCTGAAATTTTAAGATGTCCTGCTGAAGAATTACCAAAAGTTATAAAGAGATTCTTTGAAGAGTGGAAAGAACAAAGAAAGAAGATAGAGGAGTTAGAGAAAAAGATAGGAGAACTTAAGAAATTTGAATTAATGAATAAGTTTGAGACAATTGGAAATTACAAAGTTTTAGTTGAAAAAGTTGATGCAAATCCAAAGGAAATGTTGAATATAGCTGATAACTTAGCTACTGAAAAAGCTATAGTTGTATTATTAAATGATAAGGGCAATATACTATGCAAAAGAGGAGAAAATGTTGATATAAAGATGAATGAGCTTATAAGATATATTGCTAAAGGAGGAGGAAGAGAACATTTAGCTCAAGGAAAATATGAAGGAGATATAGAGGAGATTAAGAAGAAAGTCATTGAATTCGTTAAAAATAAACAATAAAAAATAAAAAATCTATTTTTATTATTTTAAGATTTAGAGATTTAGTTTTTAATTTAATTTTTTGATATAATTTTTTAATAATTTTTTAATTAAGATTTTTAATAATTTATTTAGTGGTGAAATTATGGAAACTATAAATGTCATTGATTTATTTTGTGGATGTGGAGGATTTTCAAAAGGTTTTTTAGATGAAAACTTTAAAATTTTGGGAGCTATTGAAAACTTTAAACCTGTTGTAAAAACTTATTTATACAATATCAAAGCTCCAGTGTGGATGGATGATATAAAAAGAATTCCTCCAAAAGCATTTGATGAATTTATAAAAAATGAGAAAGTTGATGTAATTATCGGCTCTCCTCCATGTGAGCCATTTACAAAGGCAAATAAACTAATTAAAGACAATCCATTAGATAGATTGTATAAAGACAAAATCGGCAGGTTAGTTTTATACTATATTAATTATGTTGATTACTTTACACAAAAAAATGAGGATTTAATATTTGTTATGGAAAATGTTCCACAAATTAAAGAAATTAAAGATGAACTAAAAAAGTTGTTTGGGGACATAGGGCATAAGGTTTATTTTAATATATTGAAAGCTGAAGATTACGGAAATCCTTCAAAAAGAGCAAGGATGTTTATTTCAAATATAAAATTAAAACCAAAGAAAGACTATAAAATTGTTGTTGTGGAGGAGGCATTAAAAGATATTCCAAAAGATGCTAAAAACCATGAGATTAAAAAACTTTCTAAGGAAAAAATAGAAATGATATCAAAATTAAAATGGGAAGAGGCGTTATATAGATATAGAGGGAAGAAGAAACTAATGTTTAATTGGTATCGTCTCCATCCTCATAAGTTAGCTCCAACTGTTAAAGGAAGAAGTAGATTTGTTCATCCTTATGAAGATAGATTATTAACTGTAAGAGAACAGGCAAGACTAATGAGCTATCCTGATGATTTTGTATTCTTTGGAGGAAGAGATGCTCAATATAATCAAATTGGAGAAAGTGTCCCTCCGATATTGAGTAGAGTAATAGCAAAAGAGATTAAAAAGAAATTATAAGAATTTACACCTCCGAGCGAAGCGAGGAGGTGTTATATTTTGGTGAAGCTTTTAATAAAAGGTTCGGTAGAGAGTGTTCCTCCGATATTGAGTAGGGCTATAGCAAAAGAGGTCAAAGAAAGTCTAAAAAATAAATAATGATTTTTAGTTAATAGAATTTTTATAATTTCTCACTTCTTAAATCAATTGTTTGATGCATTTCTGGACCTGTAGAGATTATAGTCACTGGAACTCCAGTAGCTTCTTCAATCTTGTTTATAAATTCTTTAGCTTTTTCACTAAGCTTATTATATTCTGTTACTCCATAACACTCTTTATCATATTTATCTAATCCAGTTAAGGCTATTTGTGTAGCTCCATTCAATCTGCAAGCTTTTCTTGCTAATTCAAAGTCAAAATACCCTACTCTTCTCCTTCTTCCAGTAACTGTTCCATACTCAACAATTCCTAAATCTTCAGCCTCTTCTAATGACATTTCAGTTGGGAATGGCCCGGCTCCTACTCTTGTAGGAAAGCTTTTGAATACAACAATAACTTCATCTACTTTTGTAGGGCCTATTCCAACATCAGCGGCAAATGATGATGCGGTTGTATCTTTAGAAGTTACATAAGGATAAGTTCCGTAGTATAATGAAAGCAAAGTCCCTTGTGTTCCTTCAATTAAAACATTTTCATCCCTATCCAAAGCATTATTAACTTCTTCAGAAACATCTCCTAAAAATTCTCTTAACTCTTCAATATCTTTCGCCTGTTTCAAAATCCTTAACACTCTATCAACATTTGCAGGACCACAGCCACTTCCAGTAGTTCCAATCTCTTTAGCTAAGTGTTCATCCTTTCTATCCATAATTTTGTGTTTTTCTTCAATAATTCCACATCTATAATCTACGATTAATCTTTCTCTAACATTAAAATCTTTAAGCATCTCAACCTCTCTTAACAAAACTTCTGGGTCTACTAAAACACCAGCTCCTATAGCTAACTTTGCCTCTTTGTATGGAAAGCCAGTAGGTATCATTCTAATTCCATAACTCTTTCCACTAATATTTACAGTATGTCCTGCATTTGGCCCTACTCCTCCTCTTGCAATAATTGATGGCTTGTCTTTATCACAAATATAGCTTATTATCTTTCCTTTTCCTTCATCTCCCCATTGTCCTCCTACAATAATGGTGCAGGTCAATAAAATCACCTTTTTCACTGTTCAAAACCTTATATTTTTTTGTAATTGTAATATTTAAAGTTAATTAACATTGAATAATAAAAATGTATAAATTGAAGTTATATTATTTCTTTATTTTATATTTTCACAAAGAATTTTTCCATATTTGTTCTTAAACTCATCTAAATTCTTAATAGTTGTATCTAAAGTTAGAGGAGTTATTGAAATATGCCCTTTCTTCCTTAAAACATAAACATCCGTATCTTCCTCCTCCTCAAATATTGGATAGCCGTCAATCCAATAGTAACTTCTCCCTCTTGGGTCCACTCTTTCCTCAACGTGGGTTGTGTACATCTTTTTTGCTAATCTTGTTATTTCTATAGGGGTTTCTAAGGTTGCATTTTCTGGGATGTTTATATTTAAAACATCACATGGCATATCATAATCTAAATATTTCTCAGCAATTTTTGCGGTTATTTTTGCAGGAATTTCAAAGTTTATTGGAATTTCCAACTCTCTAAATTTTAAGTGGTCTGAAGTTATTTGTAAGGAAGAGGCTATAGATTTAGCTCCATGATGTGCTGCTTCAAACGCAGCTCCCAAAGTTCCAGAAGTCATTATTTCAGTTCCAAGATTTTCCCCAATATTTATCCCAGAAATTACTAAATCTGGAACTTTTTTTAATATTTGATAGATTCCTAAGATTACACAATCAGTTGGTGTTCCAGAAACTGCATAACCAATAATATCCTTTGCTAACTTAACCTTTGTCATCCTCAGCGGTTCAAATAAACTTATTGCTCTTCCAATTCCACTCTGCTGATTTGTTGGAGCTACTATAGTTATGTTTGCATCACTAAATCTCTCTTTTAAAGCGTTGTATAATGCTATTAATGAAGGGGAGTAAATGCCATCATCATTAACTATCAATATTTCCATAATTCTCACCTATTAAAGTTATCTTTAACATTTAAATACCTTTAAAGATAATATTTATTGTTAAGTAATTAAAAGGTTTTTGAGGGATGATAATGAAGAAAAGAAATATAACTGAATTTCAAGTCCTATCCGAAATTATAAGAAAACAACCTCACATAAAGCAGAAAGAAATAGCCGAAAATTTGGGAATTACTGTTCAAGCAGTTTCAGAGCATATAAGAAATTTAGTTAAAGATGGTTATGTTAAATCAAGAGGTAGGGGAGAGTATGTAGTAACTGAAAAAGGTTTAAGAAAATTAAAAAATTGGATATCAGAGTTTAGAGAGTATTTAGATGAAATAAATTCGGCAGTATATAGATATAAAGATATATGGCCGGCTATAGCTAATGAGGATATTGAAGATGGAGAAACAGTATATTTGTTTATGAAAAATGGTTTATTATATGCATCAAAAGAACCTAAAGGAGAAGCAAAGGCAAAGGCATTATATGGTGGAAAGAAAGAAGAAGATATAGCAGTATGTGAGATTAAAGGAATTATTGATGTTCCTAAAGGGAAGGTTATTGTTTTTAGAATCCCACCAGAAGTCGTTGGTGGTTCGAGGGTTGTAGATTTTGATTTAATAAAAAAGAACATTGGTGATTTAGATAACTATGTTGTAGCAACAATGGGTACTGTTGCTTACGTTGTTGCAAACAAATTAGGGTATAAACCAGACATAAGATTTGCTGTTCCCGAAGCTATTGTAAATGCATGCAATAGGGGTTGTAATGTAATAGCTTTAATAACTGGAAAAATGGCAGAGAAAGTTATTAAAAAGCTTGATAATGCAAAAATTAGCTATACTGTATTAGATGCAACTAAAGAAAACAAGACGTGAGGAAAGAGAATGATGTATAATATAATTTTAGCTAAATCAGCTCTTGAATTAATTCCAGAAGAAATAAAAAGTAAAATAAAAAAGTCTAGAGTTTATAAATATGATATCTTAGATTCTAACTATCATTATAGAGCAATGGAAAATTTAAAAGATAAGGAAATGAGGGGAAGACCTGATATTATCCACATCTCACTTTTAAATATCTTAGATAGTCCAATAAACCATGAAAAAAAGCTAAACATCTATATTCATACTTATGATGATAAGGTTTTGAAGATAAATCCTGAAACAAGACTGCCAAGAAATTACTTTAGATTTTTGGGGGTTATGGAGAAGGTTTTGAAAGGAGAAAAAAACCATTTAATAAAAATGGAAGAAAAAACCTTAGAAGATTTATTAAATGATATAAATGCTGAAAAAATAGCTTTAATGACAAAAACAGGTAAATTAACACATCCAAAGCTTTTGAAAGAATATGACACTTTTATAATTGGAGGATTTCCCTATGGAAAGCTAAAGATTGATAAAGATAAAGTTCTTGGAGATATTGAGGAGATAGCCATCTATGATAAAGGTTTAATGGCTTGGACTGTTTGTGGAATAATTTGCTATACTTTAAGTTTCTAAATATGTGTATAAATATTAATAACAAAAATATAAAGTTAATTAATGTGGATAAATTATTTAAATCATAACATCAAAATTTTTAATTGTAGGTACTTTTTCTTTTAATAACTTAATAAATCAAAATTCTTAAATATAATTATTTCTATAGAATAAGGTAGAGAATATGTCGAAACTTGTAAAGCTACATTTTGTTAGAACTCTAAATAGATACAAGGAATTACAAAAAATTATGGTAAAAGATGTTATGCTGTCTGGGGAGGTTATTACTATAACTCCTGAAAGCACAGTAAGCGAAGCATTTGATAAAATGATTAAATACAATATTACTGGAATGCCAGTAATTGACAATAGAGGTGTGATGATTGGATGTGTCACATTAGGAATTATTGGAAAATACCTAAACTTCCCTTATCTCAAAGTGGGGGAGGTTATGATAAAAAACCCTCCATATACAACTACTGATGAAAATATAGTTACGGCCTTTGAAAAAATGATAAAATTTAAGAAAAAGTTAAACCTACTACCTGTAATTAACACAAAATATCCTGAAAAAGTTTTTGGGAAGTTGGAGGGTATTATCTATATGGAAGATATTATAGAACTATTTTATAAATATATCATAAAAGAATTAAAAAACCTTGTAAATCTCTATAATAACAATACTGGAATAAAAACAAAATATCACAAGTTAAATAATAATAAAGATGTTTAGAAGAAGCTATTGACTTCTTTTATGCAATTATAAACTAATTCAACAGTTTTTTCTAAATCTCTTTTATCAATAACTTCAACTGGTGTATGGATGTATCTTGCTGGAACTGAAATAACTCCTGTTGGAATACCTTCTCTTGTTAAATGTATTGCTGTAGCGTCAGTTGTTCCTCCTTCACCAACTTCCCACTGAACATCTATCTTATACTTTTCAGAAACTGCTCTAATCATCTCTAAAACCTTTGGATGAGCTATCAATCCTCTTCCTGATGCATCCACTATCCCAACAACTGGCCCTTTACCTAAATCAACTGGAGCATCTTCTTTTTTAATTCCAGGGTGGTCTCCTGCAATAGTTACATCTAATGCAATAGCAACATCTGGATTTATTTTAAAGGCAGATACCCTTGCCCCTTTTAATCCAACTTCTTCTTGGACTGTTCCAACAGCATAAACTTGGCAATCAATATCTTCTTCAGATAATCTTTTCATAACTTCTAAGAGAACAGCACACCCAACCCTATCGTCAAAAGCCTTTCCAGTTAATCTATACTTCCCTAAATCATAAATCTCACTTAAGAAAGAAACCCATGTCCCTATATTAACCCCCATCTCTATAGCTTCTTCTCTACTCTCAGCCCCTATATCTATAAACATATCTTCATATTTGATTATTTTTGTTTTTTCCTCTTCTTTCATTCTGTGCGGTGGTTTTGAGCCAAGAACCCCAATTAAGTCCCCTTTACTTCCATGAACAACAACTTTTTGGTTTAATATTGTTGGGTCATAAATTCCCCCAATTTTTGTGAATTTTAAGAAACCATTATCATCTATATACTTAACCATTAAACCAATCTCATCCATGTGAGCGGCTATCATAATTTTCTTTCCACTATTACCTCTTTTAGCAATTAAATTTCCAAAATTGTCAATAATAACTTCATCACAATATTTTTCCAACTCTTTTTTCATAAACTCTCTAACACTATCCTCTCTTCCAGATATTCCATGTAGTTTTGAGAGCTTTTTTAAGTATTCAACAACACTCATAATTTCACCTAATAATATTATATGATGCTTAACAAATAATAGTTAGATGAGAAATAAAATGTTTATGGTGAAGTTATGAAATTGCTATTAATGGGAGGGACTAAGGATAGTGTTGAAATTGGTAAAAGGTTGAAAAATTTAGGAGATATCTTTATTTTATACACTTCTACAACTAATTATGGCGGAAAGTTAGGAGAAGAGTTTGCTGATGATGTTATAACGAAGCCTTTAGATAAAAATGAGTTAAAAGATGTTGTAAAAAAATATAATATAGATATTTTGGTTGATGCTACTCATCCATTTGCAATAAACGCAAGCAAAAATGCCATTGATGTTTGTAAAGAGCTTAACATAAAATATATAAGATTTGAGAGAAAAAAAGAAAAAATAGAGCATCCAAATGTTATATATGTTAAAGATTTTGTCGAAGCTGCAAGATTGGCTAAAAAAGCAAACAAAGTATTTCACATGGCAGGGATTAAGAATTTAAAGACAGTTGTTGATATCGTTGGAGAAGATAAGGTTGTAGCAAGAATTTTGCCCATATCAGTAAATGAGGCTTTAAAAATTTTACCACAAAAAAATATTGTAGCTATGTATGGAACTTTTTCTAAGGAGCTTAACAAATATTTGATAAAAGATTATGGATGTGATGCCATAATAACTAAGGATAGTGGAGAAAGTGGAGGATTTGAAGAAAAGGTTTATGGAGCTTTAGAAGCTGGAGCTAAGGTTATTGTTGTTGAAAGACCTAAATTTAATTATCCAATTTATTTTGATGATGTAGATGAGTTAGTTAATTACATTAAAAATTTAATTTTATAATTTTTGGTGAAAAGGATGCACTGCAATATAAACCTAAAATATGGAGTTATAATGAAAAAAGATGGATATTCATTAAGAGTTTCTTTAAAACCAGGATACATAAATGCTGAGCAGTTAAAGGCAATAGCTTATATCATTGAACATTTTGGAGATAACAAAGCCCATATAACAACAAGACAAGGCATTGAATTTAAAATATCCCCAGAATATTTAGAAGATGTTGAAAAAATCTTGAATTGCGTTAATTTAAGCTTAGGTTCAACTGGAACCAGAGTAAGGCAAGTAGTATCTTGTATTGGCTTAGAGTGTTATAATGCAATTGGTGATTCAGTTTCTTTAGCGAGAATGATTCACGAAGAGTTTGAAGGCGTTTGGGTTCCAAGAAAAGTGAAAATAAATGTTAGTGGTTGTCCAAATTCATGCACATTTCATAGATTTTGCGATATAGGAATATGTTATAGATATAAAATAACCATTGATAAGGATATTTGTACAAATTGTGGAAAATGTAAAGATTTTTGTGATTTAAATGCTATAGATTGGGAAAATAAAATAATAAGAGATACATGTACTGGAGAGGGAAAATGCTGCGGTTTATGTGAATCTTTTAAAGCTGAGAGGGTTATTAGTATTTTTGTTGGAGGAAAGGGTGGGAGAATATATAAAGAAGGAAAACATCTAATAGATTTAAAAACTGAAGATGATGTTTTATTGGTTATTGATGAATTGATAAGTTTATATGCAAAGTTTGGGAAAGGTAGAATGGCTGATTTTGTTGAAAATTATGGGATTGAGAAATTAAAAAAGAATATAGATGAGTTGATAGAATGAACCAAATTAATTATAATTATAAAGAGTTTTTAAAGAAATTGAGAGAGAGACATCTTAAGAGAAGAAAACCAAAAGATAAAAACAAACCAATAGCTGTTTGGATTCAAGATGATATATATAGGGATTTCAATATTGGAAAATCACTAACAATAATTTTAAGGACAGATGGATGTTACTATGCAAAGGAAGGAGGCTGTTTAATGTGTTCCTATTTAATGGATTCCTCTCCTGAGAAAATAACTGCTGAAAACATAATAAATCAGTTTAATTATGCTATTGAGAAGTATAGAGAAAAGTTAGAAGATTTAAAAGATTTTAGTGTTAAAATCTTCACCTCAGGAAGTTTTTTAGATGATAGAGAGGTTCCTAAAGAGGCAAGAGATTACATTTTCAAAAAACTTAGTGAATTTTGCAATTTAAAAGAAGTGGCTATTGAATCAAGACCTGAATTTATTAATGAAGATAAATTAAATGAAATTAGAAACTATTTGGATGTTAATGTTGAAATTGGAGTAGGGATAGAAAGTTTTAATGAAGAAATTAGAGAAAAAGCCATTAACAAAGGAATAACAAATGAGCAAATAATTAGAGCTATAGAGTTAGCTAAAAACTACAACATTGGGATAAAAGCTTATCTATTAATAAAACCTTTATTTATAACTGAAAAGGAAGCAATTGAAGATGCCATATATTCAGCAAACAAATGTATAGAGTTAGGATGTTCAAGAATTTCATTCTGTCCAGCAACAATCCATAAAGGTAGTGTAATGGAACTATTTTTTAATAAAAATCAATATAGACCACCATTCTTATGGAGTGTAATTGAAATATTAAAAAAGGTTAAAGAAAATAATCCAAATACATTAATTATGTGTGATACATCAGGAGTAGGAAGTGAAAGAGGAGCTCACAATCTATATGGATGCAAGTGCAACAAGTTAATTAAAGAAAAGTTAGAAAAATTCACTTTAACACAAGATTTAAATGTGTTAAATATTGAATGCGAATGTAAAAAGTTGTGGGAGGCATATATTGAAGTAGAAAGTAAAAATATAGTCCCTTTAGGAGATGAAAGAAAATTGTTATCTCAGCTATAAATCAGAGTTTCTTATCACAATAAATGGTAAAATAAAATAAGAAGATTATTCTGGAATATGCCCTCCTGGGACCATAACACTTAATCTCACTTGTTTAACGCCTTTTAAAGCTGTTAATTTATCTGTTAATTCTCTAATTTTCTTAGCATCCCCCTTAACTAATATAGTTTCTAAGCAGTGGTCGTGGTCTAAGTGTAAATGCAAAGTAGCAACAATAATATCTGTATAATTATGCTGAATCTCAGTAATCTTTTCCATAACGTCTGATGCGTGGTGGTTGTAGATTACGCTTATACTCCCTGCTCTTTCTCCTTCTAAGCTGTGTATCCACCTGTGTTTTATTATATAATCCCTAATAGCATCTCTTATTGCTTCACTTCTACTTGCATATCCCCTTTCAGCAATTATTTCATCAAACTCTCTTAAGAGTTTTGAAGGTAAGGAAATGCTAATCCTATCCATCTCTGTCATGGTCTCCCCCGTTTATTTTTGAGCTTATAAATATTACTATTTAATAACTAATATATAAGATTAACTATATCAATAATACTAATTATAATTTGGTTAAATAGGTGAAATAAAATGAGCTTAATTATCTGCTATTATGGTAAAAATGGGGCAGTAATAGGGGGAGATAAAAGGCAGATATTTTTTAGAGGTAATGAAGAAAATAGAAAAATTTTAGAAGAAAAATTATATAATGGAGAAATTAAATCAGAAGAGGAGCTTTATAAATTAGCTAAAGAACTAGACATTAAGATTATAATTGAGGATAATAGAGAAAAGGTTAGAAAAATATCTGATTCGGTAGTAGTTGGAGAAGTTAGAAGCATAGGTATTGATGCAAAGAGAAGGAGAGTTTATGCAACAAAAGGAAAATGTGCTATTGTGGATATTCTAAACGACACTGTTACTAATCAAACAATAAAGGAAGGTTTTGGAATTATAGTTCTTGGAAATAGATTTTTAAAAAAGAAAGCTGAAGAAGAATTAAAAAATACTGCAAAATTATTCCCAATGATGCCACTAGAACAAATAGAAGATACAATAAGAAATATTTTTGAAAAATTAAAATGGAATCCAACTATAAGTAAGGAATATGATATCCTTAGAGTAAGTAAATATGAGAAAAATTTTGAGGATGTAGTTAAAAAAGATATTGAGAGTTTATTTAAATATAGGGAAGAACTGAGAAAACAGCTTATTAATTTTGGAAAAGTTATGGCTATAGTTAATAAAATTGTAAAAAATGGAGAAATTGGAGTTATTAAAAATGGAAAACTTCACCTATATGACGAATATATAGCTATTGATAAAATTGACCCAAATCCAAAGATATTTAAGGTTGTAGAGATAGAAGGCAACTTTAAAGATGGAGATATAGTGGTTATTGAAAATGGAGATATGAAAATAAAAGGGACAAACGAGAGAGTAACAACTAAATATATAATTTGCCATAAATAACGAAATAAAAACTAAATCTTTATATATTACCTGCCATTTATATCATCCGTTTAAGGAAATATTTTGAAGGTGACATTAATGGCAATAGCTATTGCAATAGCTTCTGGAAAAGGAGGGACTGGAAAAACAACAATTGCCGCAAATCTTGCCGTAGCAATGGCAAAATTTGGAAAAAAAGTGGCTGTTTTAGATGCGGATATAGCAATGGCAAACTTAGAACTTATTATGGGGTTAGAAGGAAAGCCAATAACTTTGAATGATGTGTTAGCTGGCAAAGCAGATATAAAAGATGCAATTTATGAAGGGCCAGAAGGAGTTTTAGTTATTCCAGCTGGAGTTTCATTGGAAAAATTTAGAAGGGCAAATCCCGAAAAACTTGAAGAAGTTTTAAAAGCAATATATGATTTAGTTGAGATTTTAATTATTGACTGCCCAGCAGGTATTGGAAAAGAGACATTGATAGCAATATCATCAGCAGATGGTTTAATTGTCGTTGTAAATCCAGAAATTTCTTCAATATCTGATGCACTAAAAGTTATAGCTATAACAAAAAGATTAGGAACTGATATTATTGGAGCTATTGTTAATAGGGTTTCAAATGAAAGTACAGAATTGGGAGTTAAAGCTATAGAAACTATTTTAGAAGTTCCTGTTATAGGTGTTGTTCCAGAAGACCCTCATGTTAGAAAAGCAGCTGCATTTGGTACTCCTCTTGTTATCATGTATCCAGACTCCCCAGCCGCTCAAGCAATCATGGAAATTGCTGCTAAGTTAATTGGTGTTAAGTATGAAGCACAATTTAAGAAAAAGAAAGAGTCATTCATCTCTAAATTTATTAAAGGGTTGTTTGGGAGGAGATAAATATGGATATGGTAGTATTATATGTTATTGTAGCTATTAGCTTAGCTCTAAACGTAATACTTGGTATTAAAGTAATGATACTTCAAAAAGAATTAGAAGAAGTTAAAAAAGCTACAAGATTAACAAAAGAGGAGGTTGATAAACTAAATGAAAGGTTAAGAAAATTGAAAATTGGGGGGTAAGATGAAAAAGATTATAATCTCTTTCTTATTATTATTTTTTATTTTACCAAATTATGCTTCAAATCCAGAAATTTTAATAACTCCAGAAAAATGTTTAGTCAATAATTCCGTGTATGTTATATTTCAATGGAGAGCTCCTTATACTGTTGAAGATTTTAATGTTACGGTTTCTTCAGATGCTGTAGAATTTAATAACTCAACATTACATTATGCGGGAGTTGTTGAAGATGCCAGAATACTACATATCTTTGAAGGTAAAGCTATAAAATCTGGAAACCATACAATTAAAATTCTGATGAAATATTTTGTAGATGGAATAACAGTAAAGAAAAAGTTTTTAGTCAATATTACAATATTACCACTGTCTAAGATTACAACTAAAAATGTAATTGAAAATGTATCAGGAATAAATCATAATATAACAATTCTAAAAAATATTACTGAAAATATTTCCAAAAATAAAAGTACAAATATAATAAATTCTACAAATGTATCGAATATATCAATAAATATTAATGTTAACTCAAATAAGACAAATATAAATGACAATACCATAAAAAATACAACAGATATAATAAAAAATAATGGTTCGTCAAAGTTATACGTAAATAATGAAACTTCAACAGAAAATGTTCAAACTACACATTATGGTAGTTGGTTAATTTATGGAATTTTTGGATTAGTTCTGGGAATAGTATTTGGATTTGTTGCAATGTATTTAATTAAACTTTAAATATCATCTATTTTAGCAAATTTTTTAATTTACGTTACTTTTTTAAGGGTTTTTAACTTTAAATTTACTATATAGGACTTTTGCAGTTTATATATGATATATAGAATTTAGATGCCTGAAGAGCCTTTAAATGTTTATTCCCTGCGTAAAGTCTTATACATAGCCTTTTATTGTGATAGCTTATGATTGCGATAATTCCAGCATTCAATGAAGAGAGAAATATTTTAAAGGTTTTGAGAGATTTGGAAAAGTTAAATGTTGATGCTGTAGTAGTGGATGATGGCTCTAAAGATAACACTTCAAAAGTAGTTGAAGAATTTGCAAAAAATTCTAAGATTAATGTTTATTTGATAAAAAATAAAAAAAATCAAGGTAAAGCAAAAGCAATAGAAAAAGGAACAAGATTTGCATTGTCTTTAAATAAATACAAATATATTATATATATTGATGGAGACTATCAGCATAAACCTATGGATATCCCAAAATTATTAAAAAAATTAAAAGATACGAATGCGGATGCTGTTTTTGGTGTTAGAAAATATAAGCATATTCCATTGCATAGGCAGGTTTCTAATTTCTTTGCTTCAATTTTAACATCATTGGCAGTGTTTGTATATTCAAAAAGGTTTTATTTCTTTAGAGATGTTCAGTGTGGCTTTAGGATAATAAAGGCAGAGTTCTTAAAAGATATAAATTTTGGAGATGGTTATGCAGTAGAACATTTTATTGCATTGCAATTAGCAAAAAAAGGAGCTAAGATTGTTGAAGAATATGTAAGTGTTGAGTATCATGATGAGGCAATTTCTTACATAACTACAAAGAAAATCTTAGAAGTTGCTAAGCAGATTATAAAGTTCATTTTTTCAGAGCAATAAAATAACAGTAAGCTTTAAATAGTATGTCAGGAATATAAGCAACAAGATAAATTTTTATATATAATAGGAATTGCAAACACTAAGACCTAATCTTTACCTATACGAAACAGCCACGAAAGATAGGTGATGATAATGGCTTCTTTAAGACCAAACAGATGCTATAGAGATGTTGATAAGCCACCATACACAAGAAAAGAGTATGTTAAAGGGGTTCCACAACCAAAAGTTGTTCACTTCATTATGGGTAACTTATCAGCTGAATTCCCAGTTAAGGTTAATTTAGTAGCTACAAGACCAATTCAAATAAGACACAATGCATTAGAAGCTGCAAGAGTTGCTGCAAACAAATATTTAACAAAGAAATGCGGAAGAATGGGATATAAATTCCAAATTAGAGTTTATCCACACCAAATATTGAGAGAGCACAAAATGGCTACAGGAGCTGGGGCAGATAGAATTTCAGATGGTATGAGGTTAGCATTTGGAAAACCAATTGGAACAGCTGCGAGAGTTAAAGAAGGACAAGCAATCTTAACAGTATGGGTAAACCCTGACAAATTCCAAGATGCTAAAGAGGCTTTAAGAAGAGCAGCAATGAAACTGCCTGTTCCATGTAGAATAGTCATTGAGCAAGGAAAAGAATTAATTAAGCAGTAAAAATCTTAATTCATTTTTTTCTATTTTTAAACAATTAACTTTAATGCCTATTGCTATTTTATCATTAACAAATTTATCCATATATTTAAATTTATATAAAAAATAAAAAGTTTATATAATCCCCTATATATTGTTAATTGTCTAAAACAAAAAAGGGGATAACAATGAAATTCATTGCATGGTTGGATGAATTATCAAATGAAGATGTTAATATTGCTGGAGGTAAAGGAGCCTCATTAGGTGAGATGTGGAACGCTGGATTACCAGTTCCACCAGCATTTGTCGTTACTGCTGATGCTTATAGGCATTTTATAAAAGAGACAGGTTTAATGGATAAAATAAAAGAAATTTTAAGCGGTTTGGATGTTAATGATACAGATGCGTTAACAGAGGCGTCAAAGAAAATTAGGAAATTAATTGAAGAGGCAGAGATGCCTGAAGATTTGAGATTGGCGATTATTGAGGCTTATAACAAATTATCAGAGATGTGCAATGAGGATGAAGTAACAGTAGCTGTTAGAAGTTCTGCAACTGCTGAAGATTTACCTGAAGCAAGTTTTGCTGGACAGCAGGATACATATTTAAATGTTAAAGGAGCTGAAAATGTAGTTAAATATGTTCAAAAATGTTTCTCATCCTTATTTACTCCAAGAGCTATTTTCTATAGAGAACAGCAAGGGTTTGACCACTTTGAGGTTGCTTTAGCAGCAGTTGTTCAGAAGTTGGTTAATGCTGAAAAGGCAGGGGTTATGTTTACAGTTAATCCAATAACTGAAAATTATGATGAGTTGGTTATTGAGGCTGCGTGGGGATTAGGAGAGGGAGTTGTTAGCGGTTCTGTTTCTCCAGACACCTATATAGTTAATAAGAAAACATTAGAGATTGTTGATAAGTATATTGCAAGAAAGGAAACAATGTTTGTTAAAGATGAGAAGGGAGAGACAAAGGTTGTTGAAGTTCCTGATGATATGAAGGAAAAGCAAGTTTTAACAGATGAGGAAATTAAAGAGCTCGCAAAAGTTGGGTTGAATATAGAAAAACACTATGGAAAACCTATGGATGTTGAATGGGCTTATGAAAAAGGTAAATTCTACATGCTTCAAGCAAGACCTATAACCACATTGAAGAAAGGTAAAAAAGAGAAAAAAGTAAAAGAGGAGGAAATTGAAGCAAAAATATTATTAAAAGGTATTGGAGCTTCTCCAGGTATTGCCACTGGAACTGTTAAAATAATTAAAGATGTTAGCGAGATAGACAAAGTTAAAGAAGGAGATATCTTAGTTACACAGATGACTACTCCAGATATGGTTCCAGCTATGAAAAAAGCAGCTGCCATAATAACAGATGAGGGAGGATTAACCTGTCACGCGGCAATTGTTTCAAGAGAGCTCGGAACACCATGTGTTGTAGGAACAAAAAAAGCAACAGAGATTTTAAAAGATGGAATGGTTGTTACAGTTGATGGAGAGAAAGGAATTGTATATGAAGGAGAGATTAAAAAAGTTGAAGAGAAAAAGCCAGAGGTTATTATACAGCAGCAAGCTCCAATTATTACAGCTACAGAGGTTAAAGTTAATGTCAGTATGCCAGAAGTGGCTGAAAGAGCAGCAGCAACAGGAGCTGATGGAGTTGGTTTATTGAGAGCAGAGCACATGATATTAGGATTGGGTAAACATCCAAGGAAAATTTTAGAGGAAGAGGGAGAAGAGGCATTAATAGAGGCGTTAATGGAAGGAATTAGAAAGGTAGCAGATGCCTTCTATCCAAGACCTGTAACTTATAGAACATTAGATGCTCCAACAGACGAGTTTAGAGGCTTAGAAGGAGGAGAAAACGAACCAATAGAACACAACCCAATGTTGGGTTGGAGAGGTATTAGGAGAGGTCTTGATGAAGTAGATATCTTAAAATGTGAGTTAAAGGCAATTAAAAGATTAAGAGAAGAAGGATACAAAAATATAGAAATAATGATTCCTCTCGTAACCCATCCAGATGAAGTTAAGAAGGTTAAAGAAATTGCAAGAGAAATTGGTTTAGAGTTAGGAAAGGATATTCCATTTGGTATTATGGTTGAAACTCCTGCTGCAGCGTTAATTATTGAAGACTTTATAAAAGAAGGAATAAACTTTGTTAGCTTAGGAACTAATGATTTAACTCAATACACAATAGCAATAGATAGAAACAACGAGTTGGTCTCAAAGTATTACAAAGAAGACCACCCAGCAGTGTTAAAATTGGTTGAGCATGTAATTAAAACATGCAAAAAACATGGTATAAAAACATCAATCTGTGGGCAGGCAGGAAGCAGACCACACATAGTTGAGAAATTGGTTGAGTGGGGAATAGATAGTGTGTCAGCAAACATTGATGCTGTAGAAACAATAAGAAGAGTAGTGGCAAGAACTGAGCAGAAAGTAATATTGAACTATATAAGAAAATCATACCTCGAGAAGGAATAAATATCTTATTTTGAAAATTTTTATTTACTTTTTTATTTTTGTTGTGTAGTACTTTTATAATATTCATTCTCTTTTTGGTGAGATATTGAGAGGGTTTATAATTGGTAGGTTTCAGCCATTCCACAAGGGACATTTAGAAGTTATAAAAAAGATAGCTGAGGAGGTTGATGAGATAATAATTGGAATAGGTAGTGCCCAAAAAAGCCATACCTTAGAAAATCCATTTACAGCTGGTGAGAGAATTTTGATGATAACTCAATCACTTAAGGATTATAACTTAACATATTATCCAATACCTATAAAAGACATTGAATTCAACTCTATTTGGGTTTCTTATGTTGAATCCTTAACTCCTCCATTTGATATTGTATATAGTGGAAATCCATTAGTTAGAGTTTTATTTGAGGAGAGAGGATATAAGGTAAAAAAGCCAGAGATGTTTAACAGAAAAGAATATTCAGGAACTGAAATTAGAAGAAGAATGTTAAATGGGGAGAAATGGGAGCATTTGGTTCCCAAGGCAGTTGTTGAGGTTATTAAAGAAATAAAAGGTATAGAAAGACTAAAAAAATTAGCTCAAACAGATAAATTATAGAACAATAAAATTATTATAACAATAAATGGGGGTTATTACTATGACTGAAGAAATAATTGATATAAAAAATCCAAAAGAAGTTATGGAATATCTCAAAAATGTAGATAATGGAGAGTATATTGAAATATATTTTGGAAGAGTTCATGTTGAAGGAAAACTAATGCACTACAATGAGGGATTGGTAAGATTAGTTCATGATAAGTATGGTATTATAGAGGTCGAGATTGAAAAGATATTAGATGATTTGTTAGAGTTGGCTCACACCAGAGAAGATAAGAGGATTGTGTTGAGGTTTTATTAATTAGTGAATTTATAACTATAAAAAAGTTTGGATGACTAATTTAATATATCTTTTTTATTCAAAAACTAAGTTATTTATACTATTTTTAGTAGTTATTATTTTAGCAAATTACCGCTAATTTAAAAGAATTTAAATTTTTTGATTTTTATATTCTAAATAATATAAGAAGAAACAAAAATTTTGAGGGAAATTATGCATTGGGCTGATGTAATTGCTGAAAAACTGATTGAAGAGAGAAAGGCAGATAAATATATCGTTGCGAGTGGAATAACTCCTTCAGGACATATCCATGTAGGAAATGCAAGAGAAACATTGACAGCAGATGCAATCTATAAAGGTTTGATAAATAAAGGCGTTGAGGCAGAGTTAATCTTTATAGCAGACACTTACGACCCATTAAGAAAGCTCTATCCATTTTTACCAAAAGAGTTTGAGCAGTATATAGGAATGCCATTAAGTGAAATTCCATGTCCAGAAGGTTGTTGTAAAAACTATGCTGAACACTTTTTAAATCCATATTTAGTGAGCTTAGATGATTTAGGAGTTGAGCTAACAACATATAGAGCTGATGAAAACTACAAAAAAGGACTTTATGATGAGAAGATAAAGATTGCTTTAGAGAATAGAGAAAAAATCATGGAAATTTTAAATAAATTTAGAGCCTCACCATTACCAGATGATTGGTGGCCAATAAATATAGTTTGTGAAAAATGTGGAAAGTTAAAGACAAAGGTCGTAAAATATGATAGTGAGAAGGAGGAAGTAACTTATAGATGTGAGGCATGTGGATACTCTGGAGAGGTAAAACCATACAAAGGAAGAGCTAAGCTTCCATGGAGGATTGATTGGCCTGCAAGGTGGAGTATATTTAATGTAACTATTGAGCCAATGGGTAAAGACCATGCAGCTGCTGGGGGCTCTTATGATACTGGAGTTTTAATTGCAAAAGAAATCTATAACTATATACCTCCAAAAAAGGTTGTTTATGAGTGGATTCAACTAAAAGTTGGAGATAAAGCAATTCCAATGAGTTCTTCAAAAGGGGTTGTGTTTGCTGTAAAAGATTGGACACATATAGCTCATCCAGAAATTTTAAGATTCTTATTATTGAGAAGTAAGCCAACTAAGCATATAGACTTTGATTTAAAGAAAATTCCAGACTTAGTGGATGAATATGATAGATTAGAGGAATTCTACTTTAATAATAAAGATAAAGATGAGTTAAGTGAAGAAGAAGAGGAGAAGATAAGAATTTATGAATTATCAACACCAAAAATCCCTGAAAGTAAGCCGTTTATTATACCATATAGATTCTGCTCAATCATTGCCCAGCTAACTTATAATGAAGAAAAGAACGATGTAGATATGGAAAGAGTATTTGAGATATTAAGAAGAAATAACTATAACATAGATAATATTGATGATTTCAGCTTGCAAAAATTGAAAGACAGATTGTTAATGGCAAGAAACTGGGCTTTAAAATATGGAGAGAAGTTGGTTATAATTGATATAAATGAAGCAAAAGAAATATATGAAAAATTGAAGGATAAACAAAAAGAGTGGATTAAATACTTCGCTGAAAAATTAAAAACAGTTGAGTTTGATGCATTAAACTTGCATGAGTTGATTTATCAAACAGCAAAGGAACTTGGCTTAAATCCAAGAGATGCATTTCAAGCATCGTATATGATATTATTGGGTAAAAAATACGGTCCAAAGTTGGGGGCTTTCTTAGCAACTCTTGGAAAGGATTTTGTTATGAGAAGATATAATTTAGAAGAATAAATTAAGTTTTTTAATAATTTTTATTTTTTGGTGGTAAGATGATAAAAATACATGCATTAGAGGAAGTTAAAGGAAATTCTAAAGAAATTGTTGAAAAAGAATTTGAAAACTTAACTAATGAATTGAAAGAAAAATATAATGCTAAACTTAGATACGTGGATGAAGATATAGAAGAAGATGGAAATTTAAAGTTTTATACAAAAATTGGAGAATTTGAGATAAATTTTAATAATTTCAAGGATTATATAAACTTCTGTTTAAAATATGGGGCTGATATTGAAGTCATAAAACCAGAAAAATTAAAACTTAAGGCTAATGAGATAAACGAGGTTTTGGCTTTAGTAATAAGTGCTTTTAAATCATTTGTTGATACTTATAAGATTGGATTCAATGTATATGTTAAAGAGAAAAAAGATATTGATATAGAGGAATATAAAAAAGGTAAATATGATGAAGAGGAAATCGTTGATTTTGAAGAAGAAGGGTTTATAAGAGTTAAAGCTGTGTTTGAAGGAATTGGAAAAAATGAAGAGGAAGTTATTAAAAATCTCCTAACATCTTTAGAAAGAGATGAAATTATTATTAATAAGATTATAACTCAAAACTTCAATGAAGATAAAAGTTTTAATGGCTTAATAGCCGTTGATTTATTTACAAAACCTTTTGAACTCTTTGAAATAGCATATAAGTATTTACCGGTTGCTATATCAGTTCAAATAGATGAGATAGAATTAAGCTTATCTGATATTCAAGATATAGGTAATGAGCTGTCTGGAGCGATGTTCGAGCTTAGTCATGCAGTTATTATGAGAAGAATCTAAGAGGCTTTTGCCTCCTTTGGAAGATTTACTAAAAGGTTGATTAAAAAATTTTGGGGTATGCCAGTAGAGTCGTAGTCTCTATGTTAGATGCATTGTCTCGATAATGCTCAGCAATTCCTCATAATGGACATTAATTGCCCCTGAAAGGGGCAACTTAATGGATGTGGAGTATAGCAATAGAGGGTTTCACTCTATGCTTAGATAAAAGGTTGATTAAAAATTTTTTGAGGTGGTAGTTTGCATCCTGCATTAAAATACATGAGGAAAGATAGATTGCCACACATCTTTTGTTCTGGATGTGGAAATGGAATTGTTATGAATTGCTTTTTAAAGGCAATTGAAGAGCTAAATATAAAGCCAGAAGATTATATAGCAGTTTCAGGAATTGGATGTTCTTCAAGAGTTCCTGGCTATCTATATTGTGATTCTTTACACACAACCCATGGAAGACCAATAGCATTTGCAACAGGAATTAAAATAGCAAGACCAGACAAACATGTTGTTGTATTTACTGGGGATGGGGATTTAGCAGCTATAGGAGGGAATCACTTCATCCATGGATGTAGAAGGAATATAGATTTAACTGTCATCTGTATAAACAACAATATCTATGGAATGACTGGAGGGCAGGTTTCACCAACAACACCTTATGGTAAAAAGGCAACAACAGCTCCTTATGGTAGTATAGAAAATACTATGGATTTAAGCAAGTTAGCAATTGCAGCAGGAGCAACTTATGTAGCAAGATGGACAACAGCTCATCCAATTCAGCTCGTTAAATCAATTAAAAAAGGACTTCAAAAGAAGGGCTTTTCATTTATTGAAGTTGTATCTCAATGCCCAACATACTATGGAAGATTTAACATCTCAAGAAAACCAGCTGATATGATTAAATTCTTAAAAGAAAACTCTATCCATTTAAATAAAGCAAAAAATTTAACTGAGGAGGAATTAAATGGAAAAATAGTTGTTGGAGAGTTTTTAGATATAGAGAAACCAGAGTTCGTTGATGAATTGCATAAATTAATTGAGAAAATGAAAGAATAAAAAAATAAATATTTTTTAATATTCCATTATTCATAAAATTTCAAAAATTAAAAGAGGAGGGCTAAAATGAGAAAAGAAATAAGATTGTCTGGTTTTGGTGGGCAGGGGATTATTTTAGCTGGGGTTATCTTAGGAAGAGCAGCTGCTTTATATGACAAAAAAGAGGCAGTTCAAACACAATCTTACGGACCTGAGGCAAGAGGGGGAGCAAGTAAATCAGAGGTTGTTATTAGCGATGAGCCAATAGATTTTCCAAAAGTCATAAAGCCAGATATCTTGGTTTGTTTATCACAGCAAGCTTATGATAAATATAAAGATGATATTAAAGAAGGAGGAATTATATTAGTTGATGAAGATTTAGTTTCTACAGAGGAAATGCCTAATGTTGATATAACAATGTATAAAATTCCATTTACAAGAATAGCTTCAGAGGAAATAAAATTGCCTATTGTTGCAAATATAGTTATGTTAGGAGCTTTAACTAAATTAACAAATATTGTCTCAAAAGAGAGTATGGAAAAAGCAATTTTAGATAGCGTTCCAAAGGGAACTGAAGAAAAGAATTTATTAGCATTTACTAAAGGTTATGAATTTGCTGAAAAATTATAAATTCTTTTTTTGTAATATATTAAATCAGCTAATTTTTAGGTGTCTATAATGCCAAAAATCTTATACAATCCAGAGGTTTTAAAACATAAACCAGAATTTTATCACGTTGAAAATCCAGAGAGAGTTGAAATTATTTTAAATAGTTTAAAATTAAAAGGATTTGAAGATATTCTTTTAATTGAAGGAAAATCTTCTATTGATGAAATTTTAGAAATTCATAGTAAAGAATATGTGGATTCAATAGTAAAGCTTTGTAACGATTCATTTAATTATTATGACTCTGACACTTACATCTCTAAAGGAACTTTAGATGCGGCATTAACTGCCTTTAAATTAGCAAAAGAAGCTATAAAATTAGCTCTAAAAAATAAAGATTTATACTTTGCTTTAACAAGACCTCCTGGGCATCATGCAGGAATTTCTGGTAGAGCTTTAGGAGCAATGTCAAATGGTTTTTGCATCTTTAATAATATAGCAGGAGCTGCAGAATTGGCTAAAAAGTATATGAAAAAAGTTATAATAATTGATTTTGATGTACATCATGGAAATGGAACTCAAGAGATTTTTTGGAATGATGAGAATGTTATACATATCGACTTTCATCAAAAAGATATATATCCAGGGACAGGAGATGTGTTTGATATTGGTGGTAAAGAAGCAGAGGGAACTAAAATAAATCTTCCTTTTCCAGCACATTCAACAGATTTTGATTACATATTTGCATGGAATGAAATTGTTGAACCAATATTGGATTATTTTAAGCCAAGTATTGTTTTAGTTTCAGCTGGTTTTGATGCTTTTATGAATGATGGTTTGGCAAGCATGGACTTAACTGAAACTTTTTATAGGTTTGTAGGGGCTAAGCTAAGCAGATATGGTGTTGTATCAGTTTTAGAAGGAGGTTATGGAGCAGGTTTAAAGTATGCCCCACCAGCATTTTTAGAAGGTTACGTTGATGCTGAAAATGTATTAAGTAATTTAGAAGATTATGCAATTGCTAATTCTAATGAAATCAAATCAATGGTCGAAAATGTTAAAAATATTGTTGAAGAGTATCTAATCTAAGTTAATTTTAATTTAATTTTTACTAAAAACAACTTAAACTACTTAAATTTGTAACATAAAGGTTTTATAGTCAATGTGATAATAAACAATAACAACCTATATTTTATATTTTGTAGTTCTTATAAGTTATAATTTAACCAATAGCAGAAATTGAGGGAAATTATGGTAAAAATAAATCATAAAAAATGTGGTTATTGTGGAGCATGTGTTGGAGTTTGTGAAAAGATGGCAATTAATTTAATGGAACATATTATAGTTATTGATGAAAAAAAATGTAATAATTGTAAGTTATGCACAATAGTATGCCCATTAAATGCATTAGAGGGAGAATAATGAGAGAGTTAAATGATGTATATGATGTAGTGGTTGTTGGAGCTGGACCAGGAGGAAGCATGGCTAGTTATGCATCAGCAAAGAATGGAGCCAAAACACTATTAATTGAGAAATCTCAGGAGATTGGGGAGCCAGTTAGGTGTGCTGAGGCAATTCCATCAATAGAGGAATTTGGATTAAAACCTGAACCAGAGTTTGTTAGAAACATTATTAAGGGAGGAATTCTCTTCTCCCCATCTGGAAAAAAGATTACAGTAACTCAAGATAAAGCTCAAGGATATATAGTTGAGAGAAAGATTTTTGATAAATATTTAGCTATAAGAGCAGCTAAAGCTGGAGCTAAAGTAGCAGTAAAAACAACGGCTGTAGGTTTGGAGAGGGATGGGGATTATTGGAATGTTATAGTTGATTTCTTAGGAGAGGAGTATGCTATAAAGACTAAAGTGGTTATAGCTGCCGATGGAGTAGAAAGCAATATTGCTGAATATGCAGGACTAAAAGCAAAGAAAAAACCATTAGAAGTTTGTTCCTGTGCTGAATATGAAATGACAAATGTTGAATTGTTGGATAAAAATATGATGGAATTCTATTTTGGGAATGAAGTTGCTCCAGGAGGTTATGTTTGGATATTCCCTAAAGGAGATACGGCAAATGTTGGCTTAGGAGTTAGAGATAAGAAAAAGAAGGCAATTGATTATTTAGAAGAATTTATAGAAAATGGCTTAGCTAAAGATAGATTAAAAAATGCAACACCAATAGAATTTAAAGTTGGAGGAGCTCCTGTTTCTGGTCCTATAGAAAAAACCTATACTGATGGCCTTTTAGTTGTTGGAGATGCTGCTGGGCAAATAAGCCCATTAACTGGTGGAGGAATTTATTTAGCAATGGATTGTGGATTAATAGCTGGAGAAGTGGCAAGTAAATCAATAAAAGCAAATGACTGGACTGAAAAAACATTAAAAGAATATGAAAGGAGATGGAAAGAAAAGCATTATGAGTATTTAATGAATCATCTAAAATATAGAAAAATCTTAGAGAAAATGAGTGATGATGAGTTGGATGCTTTAGCAGAAGCTTTAGGAGAGAGTTTAGATGGTATAGATTTGAAAAAATTTGTTAAAAGAATAATAACTAAAAAACCTTCCCTTTTAAAATACTTCAAAGATTTATTATAAGTTTATTTCTTTGGCTTTTTGACAACTAAAACCGGACAATGAGAATTTTTAATAACTCTTTCAGCAACACTACCAAGTAATATTCTCTCCAATCCTGTTTTTCCTGTAGTACCCATAACAATTAAATCTGCTTTTTTCTTTTCAGCAAATTCAACAATTTCTTTTGCAGGAATTCCCTCCAACATCTCTGTATGAATTTCTACGCCAAACTCTTCAGCTAATTTTTTAACCTTTTTTAAAGCCTCATGCCCCTCCTCTTTTAGTAGCTCACTTATCATTTCCCAGCTTCCTTCTGCAGGTAGCCCAACAAATGGAGAGACATCAACAACATATATTGCGTAAACCTCAGCATCAAATTCTTTAGCTATATTAATTGCATGCTTTGCAGCTTCTAATGAAACTTCTGAGCCGTCAGTTGGAATGACTATTTTTTTGTACAAGGTTTCACCATTTCTGCTTTCTTAGTACTTTAATTGAGTTTTAAGAATATTACATAATAAATTTTAGAGTTCATGGAATAAAAACCTTTTTACTTACAAAAGATTGTGATAAAAGTAATATAACTTTGCAAGAATAAATATTTAATAATAATATATAAGCTGCGAAAATCTTAATAATAAAACAAAAACTATTAAAAACTTAAAAAACAATATGTAAATATGGCAATGATGAAAAGAGGGTTAGCTGAACTGTGATGATACTTACCCGAACTGAGCCGCTATTTTTTCTTATCCAAGTCCATGATTACAATTCCTTCTTTTAATTTTTCAACTTCTTCTTCGCTTAATATCTCTTCTTCAACACCATCTCCAATAATCGCACTATGCCCTAATGGGTCTATCAATATTAAAGTTGCCTCATCTTTACCTTCTTTTAATTTTTTTATCCTTTCTCTAAGCTCTTCAGCTTTCTTTTTTTGTTCTTCTGTCTCAGCCCATCTAATTAAAGTTTGTAATATATTATCAATTCTATTTAGAACTCCTTCAACATTGCTAACAAACCCTTCAGCTAATGGCCCAGGTTTAATTTCTACACCAAGCTCAGGAATTTGTATATACGCAGAAGAACTTCTAACAACTCTCTTATTTAAATCTCTCTCATTTTTAATTTTTAACATATACTTTTTTGGTTCTCTAACTTCTAATGGAAATACATCACTTCTTCTAAAATTACATTTTTCACAAATCATTGTTGTTTCCAGTACAGGGCCAAAGTAAGGAATATCTATTTGATGAGAAGTTATTACAAAAGTACCTTTTCCTCCACATACTGGACAGTCCAATCTTTGTACATTCTCCATTTTATCACCTAAGGGAACTTTTAATCAATCTAATATATAAACTTTTCGTCTTCTTTTTTGTGGGTAACTTTTATATATTTCTCATGGGATAATGTTATTCCATAGCGATAATATAATGATTGATTATGAAAAATGGCGGAATACATTTTCCTTATAGAGTTTAGTTTATTTTGCACAAAAGTATAATAATTCCGTGAGAGCATGTATAAAAAATTAGAAATTATTGAAAGAGCAATATTGCTAAATCCACAATACATTCAAGCGTTTAGAGAAAAATTAAAAATTACTCAATCAAAATTAGCTAAGGAAAGTGGGATTAGCCAATCTCATCTTAGTATGTTAGAGAAAGGTAAAAGACAGGCAACTAAACTCATAGCAACTGCAGTAACTCTTGGTTTATTAAAATGCTTCTCATCAAACAATGTTGAAGACCCAATAATTGAACTTTTAGATACTCTCTCTTTATTAAAATTTGAAGACACCTTCGCTGATTTTGTTTCTGAGATTATTGAAAAAGGTGATAGGAGATATTTGAGAACAATTGAAGGCTATCCGGTATTGATTATAAGTAAAGAAAATCTACTAAATGAGATGAAAAATAGATTGGAAGTAATGGATATTGAAAGTATAGAGTTATCAAGAGGGAAGATAAGAATTATAGGAAAACATCTTGATAATAAATATGTTGAGATATTTTTAGATTGCTCAGATGTTAGAAGATTGGAAAAAAAGTTTATGAAAAAAACAGGTAAAAAAGTTATTATTCAAGTATTCCCAAAAGATGAGGTTCCACCAATTTATTCAACAAATAAAGATTGTATTATAATCCATTGTTGGTGAGAAGGTGATGAACATAATTATTTTGTATCTAATAGCTTTAATAACATCAATTATTGTTGCTTTAATCTTAAAACTTCCATTACTTCCAAAAGAAAAGCCTATAAGGTTTAGCTTTGAGACATCTGTTATGTTTCCAACACCAATATTGGCTTTAGGTATTGAGGCAATATTTAGAAATCTATTTGGAGATTATATAAGCTTAGCAATCTTTGCTGGCTTATTTGGAGCTTTGCTATCAAAATATGCAGATAAGTTGTTTGGTGAGCCATAATGGAAGCCTTTGAGATTATAAAAGTTATTGTAGCAGGAATTATATGCTGGCTTAACTTTGTTCTCATTGATACTTATTTTGGATTGCCAGAAAAGCCAGGTGTTTTAGGAGCTAAGACAATAGGGGAGAAAATTAGAGATATTGGTGGAAATATTCATGGTGGCTACTTTATGGGAAATATCGTTTGCTCTCCAGACGCTTCAGCAGGAACATTATTAGCTTCAATAATGAGCTATTTAATGGGAGTTGAAGGAGGATTTATAGCGGCTTTATTAGTTTGGATTGGCAATCGTTTATGTGCAGACCCTGGTTATGCAGGAACTATTGGAGCTTTAACAATAACTTTCATCATCTACATCTTAAATCCAATAATTGAGGCAAAGTATTTCATTGCAGGAATGGTTTTGGCAATATTCACAATACAAGGATTTGAACATAAAGGGGCTTCAATATTGCTTGGAAAGATAGCTAAAAAGATGAATAGAGGGGAATGATGGATATAGTTGAAATAATTATTGGATTTATTGCATTGTTAATGACTGCAAGGATATTCTTAGAGAGAAGTAGAGCAAGGAAATTGCTTTATCTTTGCTGTTTAAGCTTTTGTATCTCTGCATTGATTGCTTTATATGTCAATAGTCCAATGGGAGGAATTGTAGCTATAATTTACTTTATATGCTCGACTTTATCATCTAATGCAATTGCTTACACAATAGAGCAGACAAAACAGGTTGAATAGGTGAAATTTTGGAAATTCTACCATTAGTAGCAGGAATATGTTGTATATTGGGAGGACTTGGAGTTATCTTACATACCAATCCAATAAATAAAATTATTATGTTTGCGTTATTGGAAATTGGGATGATTGGTTTAATTGTATCAAGTTATTACTTGGATATAGCTATAGTCTCTTCACTCTGTGAACCAATTTGCACTATAATCTTATTGCTTGGATATCTAAAATATGTAACAACCATAAAGAAGAAGAAAAAATCTGGAAGAAATCTTCCAATATTGTCTAAATAAAATAATTTAAACAAAAAACAAATAAAATATGGGGATTTTTATGGAATTTGTTGAATATCTTCTCTATATTGGATATGCATTGATTATTATTGGAACTCTTGGAACTATTATTGGTCCAAAAGTAGGTAATCCATTGATTAGGATGATGAATGCGGAAGTGCCAACAATAGGTGTCTCTTTAATATTCTTAGCTTATGACGAAACTTTGGCATTAATGACATTTATTGCAGTTAATGCAGTTTTAAGTTTGATTTTGGTTAGAGCTGTGATATTAAATGCAGAATTTGAAGAAAATGAATAATAGGGGGAAAGAATGAAACAATTAGGAAAAATATGGAACTACCTATCAAAACCAAAGATTGTTCCAAGGATATTCTCTGTATTTTTAGCTTTAATCTTTATATTTGGATTATTGATGCCTCATTATTTAAATCCTAATCAACTCTATCCTAAACCAATTCCTCACTCTCAGACATTAAAAACACCATTAGCTCCTTATGATAGAGGAGGGATTCCATTAGAAGAGCCAGCAATATTAAAAGCTCAATATCCACAATATTCCCCAAATCTTGGGAAAATAACGGCTTATTTAACACCAATAGCTGAGTGGATTAAGGATAAAACCTACTACTTTGGTACAACGATAGTTTCAACACCTGGGGGGATATTGGATGAAATTCTCTACTACACAAGAGGTATGGATACAGTGCTTGAAAGTACTATCTTACTAATATCTTTCATGATATTCAGTTGGATGCTCTTCAACAAGGATTAGGTGAGAAACATGGATATAATAACTTATTTCTATCATCCAACGATATTGATTGGGTTTGCCATTGGAATTTTATCGTTATTGGCTATTGGATTTCAAAAAGATGATTTACATGCCTTAATATTGACTGATATTATTGAATGTGCTATGCTCATAATTATAGCTGGAGTTGATACTGATTTAGCTGAGGCATTAATTCTTCCTGGATTAGTTGTCAGTTTAGCTGAACTTATGGCTGTTTCAGAGATTTTAATAACAAAAAAATATCTAAAATCAAAAAGACCTAAGCCAAGAAGTTATAAATTGTTTGAAGAATTTAAACTTCCACTACATACTGGAGAATTAAAATATAATGTTCAAATGGAGGTTTTAAAAACTTCACCTAAGTTTTTATCAATAGTTTTAATTGTTTATGGTGCTATATTGAGCGGATTTACTGGGGGAGCTGTTATAGCTACTGGATTGTTGTTTTATGCATTATCTCAAAGAGTTATTGGATTAGATATTTCAAAAGAGTTAAAGACTATGTGGGAAGGAATATCTGGGCTATCAGGAATCGCATGGGCTCTATGGGTTATAGGATTCTTAGGCTTCTTTCTATTTCCAGATAAGTGGCTTTTATTCCTATTAATGGCAGGTTTAGGTTTGGTTATAAAAGTAGGTTCAAAATTAGGGCTTATTGGGTATATAGGTGAAGTAAAATGATTGAAACAATATCTGGATTTCTAATGGGGATAGTTCCTCTTGGAGATATTGTATTTGGGTTTTCAGAGTTTTCAATTATTGGATTTATTACTGCAGTGATATTCACAATCATTGTATATTTAACAAAACCTGAAAAGCAATTAGAAGCTCAAAAATTTAAAGTTGAAGATAAATTAGAAGTTGTTACATTAAAAGAATTAAAAATTAGGAGAATGATGGCCATAGTTTGTGGGATAGCCACTGCTGGAGCTATGCTTACTTGTGATTTGTTTGATTATGCTTTATTCTTAACATTAGTTGGAATTGCAAATATTGGAATAGTTTCTGCTGTAAAAAGGGAATGGGTTTTGAATGCAAGCTATCAATATGGGCTTATAGCAATAATATCCACTCTTCCATTATTTGGCTCTGCTGGATTAATATTGGCTAAAACTGGGACATTATCACTATTTGAATTACCAAAAACTTCTGTATCTTTATTATTTGAAAAAATTATTTTTGCAGCAGGAATGGCTGGAGAAACTGGAATAGCTCCTTTCTATGCTGCTAAGGCGGAGATGTTTAGAGCTCCCGGCTCACCATACATATTGATGATACACCTTTCCTCATTATTATTGATTGTTAGAACTGTTGAGATTCTATTAACAATTTAAGGTGAAAAACATGGATGAAGAGAGAAAACTTGGACTGTATTCATTAATTGTAGGTTTGTTGTGTGTTGTTGGAATTATTTTGTTTAGTGGGTTGATATGTTACATATTGTATGTTATTGCAGTACCTTCTCTGTTGTATGGAATTGGAGCATTTGTTATTCCAAAAACAAGAAGAAAAGATATTGGAAAATTGCCATTTAGAGGATACTAAATAAAAATTTAGGTGATTTTATGGATACCGCACTTATCGGAACTATAAATCTATCAATGAAACTTTAATAAAGTTTCATCAAAGCTAACACCTCCTCGCTTACGCTTGGAGGTGTAAATTAAATCTATAAAGTAAATTTGGGTGGTTTTATGGATGCTGCACTTATCGGAACTATAAACTTAACAATTCACGCATTTCTTGTAGGTTCTCTATTACTTGGATTGCATAGAAAGATAATGGCAAGAATCCAAGGTAGACCTGGGCCTCCAATCATTCAATATCTATTACATACTCTAAAATTCTATGTAAAAGAAGTAACTTTCCCAATAACTGCTGGAAATCCTCTCTATATATTTGTTGCTTTATTGGATATTACTATATGGTTAGCAGCATTAATTATAGCTATTGATTTCAAATCCTCTTTACTTATAATTATAGGAATCTATGTATTGCAAAAGATTGTTGAGCATGGTTGTGGTTTGTCTTCTGGATCTCCTTATGGAAAGCTTGGAGGGGTTAGAAGTGTTTTCTCAGCTGCTGCAGAAGTTCCATTATTTGCTGTTGTTGCTGCTATCTATTTAACTACACACTCAGTTTTAATTTCAGATATATTAAAATTTCAAGAAATAAACGGAAGTTTATTGTTTAAAATGCCAATTTGTGCATTTGCATTCTTTGTACTGCTTGTTTCAAAGTCTCCTAACAGTCCATTTGGAATAGTTAAGGGTAAAGATATTGTTAGTGGATATATGACAGAACATTATGGTTTGTTGGGCTCTATAATCTATATTGCTGATGCAATAGCTTACTTTGTATTGCTTTGGCTGTTTATAGCTGTATTTATAGGTCCTTTAGTAATAAATAGCCCTATATTGACATTGACAGCAATGGTGATAATGACAGTAATTTTGGCATTTGTTAATGGATTGACACCATTATTAGCTCCTCACCACTCAGTTATGCTTCAAATGACAATTGCTGGGCTTGTATTGTGTGATGTATTATATAGATTACTAACAGGGGGATAAAAATGAAAAATTATGTTTATTTATTTGCAATCGCTTGTATTATTGCAGTGATTTATGGAATACTTGTAACATTAATGCAATTTAATGTTATTTCAGTAGTTTTGATATTTGGATTAATCTTAATATTAACTATTTCAATTACAAACAAAAAAATAGCTCATAAAATGGAAACTCTTGAAATTCTGTTTATGTTATTGGTTTTAGCTTTCTTTGCATACACATTATATAAGCTATATATTCCTGCATAGGTGGAATTATGGGATTATTTGAGTTAAATTTAGCTATAATTTTGTTTATTGTTGGAAATTTTATTGGATTGGAATACAGTTATAGAAAATATTCTTCCCCTTATGTGGAAAAGAAGATTGATAAAATTGCCTTAGCTTTATCAATACTTGGTGGGATTTTAGTAAATTCCCCATTGTATCTGCTTGGATGCTTATTAATTGGATTTCCTTTAGGAATGAGGCCAGGATATGGAAGGATTGAGTTTATTGTTGGATTGATTATAGCTTTATTGCTTTATATTTTGAGGTGGTAATTTATGACTGAGATTGTAGATATTGACAAAAAATATGTTGAAAACGCTCTAAAGCAAAAAATAAACGTTCTTAAAGATAATAGATTTTTAATGGATGATGTATTTATTCCAATAGCTAAGGCATTAAAAATTGATGTTGATGAAGTTGTTGAAATATTTGCCAAAAAATTGGATTTTGCTTCTTGCTATGAACTTCAAGCCTATGCAGAGCAGGCAAAGATGGGTTGTTTGGGTAGGAAGGTAGATATTGATTTAGGGTTGTGTTGGCTTAGTGATTTCTTTGGATTAATAAAAAAGGAAGAGGCCGATTTAATTAGAAAAAAGGTTGTTGAAAGCCATTTGTTATATAAAAAACCATATAAAGAAGCTTTAGAAGAGGGTAGGCAGATGATTATTAAATTGCTGAAGGAGGAATAACCATGATTAAAGAACTATTCAGAAACCATAGGGCTTCGCCCTATTGGTATACCCTCTTAAAATTATTTAGGAGGAAATAACCATGGTTAAAGAACTAATTAGAAAAAGGTCAATACATGTGTGTGTTGTCAATACTGGGGGATGTAATGGATGTGATATTGAAATCGTCTCTTGCTTAGCTCCAAGGTATGATATAGAGCAGTATGGGATTTATGTTCATAACAACCCAAGAGAAGCTGATGTTCTACTTATTACAGGGCCTGTAACTTTACAATGGGCTGAAAGGCTAAAAGAAATTTATGAAAAAACACCTGAACCAAAAGTAGTTGTTGCTGTAGGGGCATGTGCTTTAAGTGGAGGAATTTTTAAGGAAGGACATGTTGTTGGAGGAGTTCATAAAATAATTCCAGTAGATGCAAAAATTCCAGGCTGTCCTCCAAGACCTTCTGAGATTATTGAAGCAATATTAAAAGTTGCTCCTAAGGCTATAGCAATGAGAGAAAAGAAACTACAACAGGACTTTCACAGGAATAAAAGTCTTTAGGCGTCTAAATTCCAAATAACAAATATATTAAACTGTGAAAGTCCTATTAAAAACAAAGATGAGTGAAAATATGGCAACAATTCCTATAGGACCAATTCATCCAATATTAAAAGAGCCATTGAGGATTAAACTTGTTTTAGATGGAGAAAAACCTGTTGATGCTGAAATTGAGATGGGTTATGTACATAGAGGTATAGAAAAAATTATGGAAGGGAAACACTGTCATAAAGGGATACATTTAGCTGAAAGGGTTTGTGGAATCTGTTCTTACATTCATACAATGACATTTGCTGAATGCATTGAACATATATCAAAGATAGAGGTTCCAGACAAAGCGAGATATTTAAGAGTAATAACTTGTGAGTTAGAAAGAATACATAGTCATTTAATAGCTTCTGCAGTATATAATTTTTCTATTGAACATGAAACACTTGGAATGTGGCTTTTGAATGTTAGAGAAATAATTATGGATTTATTAGAAATGATAACTGGGAATAGAGTTAATATGGGTTATAATGTTATTGGGGGAGTCAGGAGAGATATAAATAGAGAGATGATTGACAAAATTCACAAAAAACTTGATATCTTTGAAGATGAAATAAAAAATATTATTGAGGTATTTGAAACTGGACCATTAATCACTTTGAGAAGTAAAGGAATTGCTATATTGCCTTATCACGAAATTATGAGAACAAGGGCTGTTGGTCCTGTATGTAGAGGTTCTGGATTACCAGAGAGTGATTGGAGATTGAGACATCCAACGTATCAAGAGCTAAAATTTAAACCAGTGTGGAGGGAAGAAGGAGATAATTTTGCAAGAATGATGGTAAGACATGAAGAGATTATAGAAAGTATTAGGCTAATTAGAAAAGCTTTGGAACTCTATGAGGAATGTTCTGGAGATGTTAGGGTTAGAGCTGAGATTAAAGGAGGAAAAGGAGAATGGAGAAATGAGGCACCTAGAGGGGAGGTAACATATAGAATAGAGGTTACAGATGGTGGGATAATAAAAAGAATAATGATTAGAACTCCAACAGTAATGAACTTGGAAGCTTATAAATATATGCTAAAAACCTGTCCAACAGTAGCTGATGCTTTATCAGCTTATGCAAGTATTGACCCCTGCATTTCATGCACAGAGAGAAGTATTGTTGCTATAAAAGATGGCAAGGAAATTCCATTAAAATTTAGATTTAATATTAGGTGATTGTTATGGCATCTGCTCTTTGGTATCTTTATGAATTTGCAAGGAAAAAGTGGATTAAGAGATTTATTGATTCAAAATCAGATAAAAGCTCTTATATTCCACCAGAAAGGTATAGAAAAATCCCTCCAATTATTAAATTTCCTGAAAAATGTATAAGCTGTGAAGCTTGTAAAGAGAGTTGTCCTGCTTTTGCAATTGAAATGGTATATAATGAGGAGTATAATAAAAAACTTCCAGAGATTGATGATGGCTCATGTGTTGCCTGTGCTAACTGTATTGAAGCCTGTCCAACAGGAGTTTTAGAAATGGATAAGCATAGAGTTGAGACAGAAGGATTGTTTTTTGATATTCCTAAATATAACAATCTTATAATTGATGAAGAAGTATGTGTTAGGTGTGGAAATTGTGAAAGAGCTTGTCCAGTTAATGTAATTGAGCGTAAAGAAGGGAAGTATGTAATAGATATGGCTTCATGTATCTCATGTAAGGAGTGTGTTAAAGCTTGCCCAATAGAAAATGCCATAGTTGTAGTTGATGAAAAAACATTAAAAGAAAAAATAGACAAAGCTTTTGAAATTAAAAACAAAAAAATAGCTGGAAAATTGGAATTAAAGGAGAATGTTATTGAAGATATCCCTCATATAGTTAAAAGTTTGTGTATAACTTGTGGAGCTTGTAAAGATGTATGTGTAGGAGAGATTGATTTAAATGAGAAAAAAGTTGTTAAGTGTGTAAAATGTGGTCTCTGTATTGAAGTTTGTCCAACAACTGCTATAAGAGTTTATGTTCCAGTTATTCCTAAGAAGAGAGATATTTGCTACGTTATTGATGAAGATTTATGTATAGGATGTAGAATTTGTCAGAAAGTGTGTGAGGTTAATGCAATTAACATTAGCAGAGAAACAAAACTCCCATATATTGTGCCAGAATCATGTGTTAGTTGTGGAGTATGTGAGAGAGAGTGTCCTGTTGGAGCTATAAAGGTTGTTAAACCAGAAGAAGCCAAAGAAGCTGTTAAAGTTAGAATAATAGAAGATAAGATAATTGAAATCATAGAATCAGATTTAATACTATATACTGAGAAGTTTGGAAAGGTTAAGGAAGAGATTGAGAATTTATCCCTCAAAAAGTTGAAGGAAGAATTAAAGAGAAGAGTTTATGAAGAAAACAAAAGAATAAAGGAAATGAAGAGGGAGTTGTATGATAAAGGAAATAATAGCTAAACATTTCAATTTAGACAATAAAAACATCCAAATACTCCCTAAATTCAATATCATTTTAAATAAAAGAGAAATTATTGTTAAGGAAGATAAATGTATTAATTGTGGAAGATGTATTGAAGTTTGCCCAGTTAATGCAATAACCTATGATGGGAGTGGTTTATTTGTAACTATTGACAGAGAAAAATGTATTTTCTGTGGAAAATGTAAAAAGGTTTGTCCAACTGATGCTATTATGATAATAAGATTGAGATGTGAGATTAATGAGGATGCAAAGATAATTGAAGTAGATAAGTATGAATTTATTGAATATATAAGTGAAAAATGTGCATCTTGCTTAGTATGCTTAAAAAACTGTCCATTTAATGCTATTAAAGAATATGGAAATAAAATTAGAATTGATATAAATAAATGTGAGCTCTGTGGAAGATGTGAAGAAGTTTGTCCGTTAGATGCAATAATACTAAGGTAATAGAATAAATATAATAATAAATTTTTGTGATATTCAAGGTGATTACATTGATTGAGATAAAAAAGTCATTAGATGAAATATTATCGAAGATAGATGGGGATAAAAAGTATATTAGTGAAGTAGCTCAAAAGATATCCCCTATAAATTATAAATTGTTGTATGTTAATGAAACTAAATGCGTTAGATGTAATCTCTGCTATAAAGAATGTCCTGTAGATGCTATTGAAAAGGCAAAAATTAAGAAACCAGTGAAAATAATACATGATAAGTGTGTTAAATGTGAAATTTGTGCTCAAACATGTCCTGTTGGAGCAATATACGTTATAGAAGGAGAAGCGGAAATTAAAAGTAATGAAGTTCATTATACAATAAAAGAAAAAACTATTCCACATAGAAAGATTAGATTAAAAAACTATGAGCTTGATAAGGATAAATGTGTAAAATGTGGAATTTGTGCCAGGTATTGCCCAACAAATGCTATAAAAGTAGTTATAAGGAAGAGTATTGATGTTAATTTAGATTTATGTATGGGTTGTGGGGCTTGTGCTGAAGTATGTCCAAAAAAATGTATAAAGGTCGAAAGTGAAATTGGAGATGTGATAAAAACAAGAGACATTGAAGTTAATAGAGATTTATGCGTTGGATGTATGGTTTGTGTTGAAGAATGTCCTGTTAATGTAATTGAACAAGATGGAGATAAAGTTAAGATTAATAAAGATGAATGTATACTATGCGGAAGATGTGTAGAAGTATGTCCTGTTAATGCTATAAAGATGTGGGAAAAGAAATGACAAGTCCTATTTTTAATAGGACTTTCGCAGTTTGAATATTTGTTGTTAGAATTTAGATACATATAATTATTTTTTGCTAAATCTACTAGGATTTCTGTTTTTGTATAAAATATACTTGTTTAGCCGAAAAGTATATATGTAAGTATATATAGAAATTCAGATAGTAATATAATTACATAAATAATTATTATCAATTATTATCAGGTGATGATTATGGTGAAATATGGGATAAAAGTTGAGGATGATAAGGTAGAGATTGTAAGATACTCAACTATCTATACTGATGAGGGTGTTGAAGAGTTAGAAGAAACTTACTTACAAATTAGAGCTGATGATTATGAAAGTATATTGGGAAGATATGAGCCATATCCAAAAAAAGATGTAAGATTCGTTGGAAATTTGGATGATTTAAAAGTTGTCAAAGGACAAGAAATGAGAACTGCTGTTCCAATTCCATTATCTTTGTGTAGGGCTAAATATTTAAAAAGAATTGACGAAGATGATGAAAGAATTACATATATGGATATTAATGGCGTTCCTATTCAAAGGGGAATCATTGTAGGGATTGTTGTAGGAATTCAGCATAGAAAAACTTCAACAGGCAAAGATTATACAATATTTAGAGTATTTGATGGATATGGATGGGGAAGATTAAGGTTATTTGGAATTAAAGCAAATCCAGAAGTATTTACTGGAATGTTTATTAGAGGATTTGTAAGATTTGGAGCTGTTGAATTTAGAACTGAAGAGGGGGAAATAAGAAAGGCAATATCTCTAACATTAAACGACATGCCTGTAATTGTCCAACCTAAGGAATACATTGTCCATAAAAAGTTTATAGATGAAGTAGTTTTGCCAAGAGTAGCCCCAGAATTGATTGAAGAAGAAAAAGAATATGATAAAGAATATGATGAAGAAGATGAGATAATAAGCAATTAATTTATTAATTTTTATTAGGTGATAACTATGGTATTAGGAAAGATATCTTCCTTATTACCAAATTCACAAATTTTGACGAAAGTTAAGATTGTAGATATTAGAAAGAAAGAGAGTGAAGAAGGAGCTGTATTTTACATTGGAACTATGGTTGATAAAGATGGAGTAGCGAATTTTATAACAACAATTCCCTTAGAAAAGGGTAAGTGTTATGAGATATTTGGCAAAATAACAGAAGAAAAAAGCGTTAGAATAGTTGAAAAAGTTATTAAAGGTGTAAAATATCCAAGAGAAATTCCAGAAATTCCTAAAGAGCAACTATACAATAGAGGAGAAGTTTTAGATGTAAAGGTGCCAGCCATATTGGAAGTTTCTCAATCAACAATATTTGTAAATTACTACTGCAAAATATGTAGGGGAATTGTAGAGACAAAGATTAAACCAAGAGGATTAGTTTATATTTGTAGAAACTGTGGAGAGATAGACCCAGAAGATGTAGATGTAAAAATTAAGGTGTTTGGAAAAATACACTTTGGAACTTCTTCAAAAAGATGCTATATTCCACCAGCAACATTAGAGCAATTTATGCCAGGAATTTTAGACATGCTTGAAGAATATGGAATTGATGATACAATTAGAGAAATCTGCCTTAAATTAAATGGAAAAACATTCTTAGTTAGAGGATTTGAAGGAAAAGAAGGAAATTATATAATAACTGAAATAGAGGATATCTAAGTTTTATTTTTAATAGAACTTTTGCAGTATTATATTATTTATTTATATTTAGCAATGAATTTATGGTGCTAAAAAGCATCAAACTACCTTTAAAAATTTATTACTGTGAAAGTTCTATAGTATTTGAAAAAAGTATTTGAAAAAACTTATTAAAATTTAGTATAAAAAAGTATTTGCTATTTAGCTATCTTAATAAAAATAATAAAGAAGTAATTATTTATTTATTAATTTAATTATTCTGACTCAGCTGGTTGGACTTCACATACCTTTATAGTAAATGTTAGTTCCTTTCCAGCTAGTTCATGGTTGAAATCTAAGGTTACCGTATCATCTGTAACTTTTATTATCTTTGCAGGAATTCCACTGGCTAAGATTAACATACCCTCCTGTGGTTCAAAATCTGCATCAGCAAACATATCTTTGGGGATTTCTTGGATTAATCTCTCATCTCTAAATCCATAACCTTTTTCAGGAGGAATTGTTACAGTTTTTTCTTCTCCAACATTCATACCCATAACAGCTTCTTCAAAACCTTCAATTAAATCTCCATTACCTACAATAAAACCTAATGGCTCATAATCCCTTTCAGGATAGTATATGCCATTTTCTTTAGCAACTTCTTCAATTGATGTATCAATAACTTTCCCATCTACAACTAAAATGTAGTCTACCTTAACATAATCTCCTTTTTTAATCAAGTTAATCAACTCCTAATATTTCTAAATACTTTTTGTGAAGGACATATAAATAGTTTTTGTTATTATAGTTTTTTATGGATAAAGAGTATATTTTGGGGATTTCTATGAGGAAGGTAGGTAGTTATTTAGAGCTTATTAGAGCTAAAAATTGCGTAACTGCGTCTATTGGCGGGATTATAGGTTATTTAATTTCATCAAACTTTGAGATTGAGATATTAAAAGGTCTTTTAGTATTTTTTGTTGTATTTTTTGTTTGTGCTTATGGGAATGTGATAAATGACATTTTTGATATTGAGATAGATAAGATAAATAAGCCATTTCGCCCATTACCATCAGGAAAAATTAAATTAAATGAGGCAAAAAAATTTTCAGCCATTTTATTAATTTTTGGCTTAACTCTTTCAATATTTATAAATATATATGCATTAAGTATAGCAGTGGTTAATGCTATCTTCCTATATTTATATGCAAAAAAATACAAACGATACAAACCAATTGGGAATTTTATTATAGGTTATTTAACAGGCTCTGTATTTCTATTTGGTGGAGTTGCTGGAAAAAATGTTATGCCAGTTATTATTTTGTTTTTATGCTCTTTACTTTCAATTTGGGGTAGGGAAATAGTTAAAGATTTTGAGGACATGGAAGGGGATAAAAAAGAAGGAGTAATTTCACTACCAATAATGTATGGTAAAAAAGCATTATATTTTGCCACATTTTTGGTAGTTCTGGCGGTTGTATTAAGCCCTATTCCCTATATATTAAAAATATTTGGTATATATTATCTAATTTTAATAGCAATATGTGATATTTTGTTTATCTATGCTATGGCTTTATTATTAAAAAAGCCAAATAGAGACACGGCTTCAAAGGTTTCAAAATTTTTAAAAATCATAATGAACATTGTTCTTTTGGCATTTATTGTTGGTGCTATCTAAATGATAGAAATGATAGAATTAATAATATTCCAAAGGAAATGTTTTTAATAGATAACTAAATAGTTATAGGTACAAAAATTAAGAATTTTAATAGTAAAATTTGGTGAAAGAATGTTTCCAGGTAAAGTAAATCCAAGAATGTTGAAGAAAATGCAAAAGATGATGAAAGATTTTGGAATGGAAACTGAAGATTTAAATCCAAAAAAAGTAATATTTGTATTTGATGATGAGGAATGGGTATTTGAAGAACCAAAAGTTCAGGTCATGGACATATTAGGAGTTAAAACTTACTCAATAACAGGAAGGCCTAAGAAAGTTAAAAAAGAAAACTTAGAAGAAGAGGACGTTAAAGTTGAAATAACTGAAGAAGATGTTGAATTAGTAGCTAAGCAATGCAATATTTCAAAAGAAGAGGCAAGAAAAGCATTAGAAGAATGCAATGGGGATATTGCTGAGGCAATATTAAAATTAGAGGAAGAAAAAGGAAAGAATTAAGATTAAAGCAATTTCTATAAATTTTTTAGCTTTTTTAACCATTTTTCACGAATATTTTATCTGATACTACACTTCATTGGTGATAGTGTGGTAAAGTTTACAGAAGATATGGTTAAATCCATATGAAATAATGTAGTGTTTTTAAGAAACTATTTTGAAATCTCTTATTTATTGTTTATATTAACAGTATATTTTGTATTGCATAAGAATAGATAACTTTATATGCCTTTTTTCATTATTATTCATTGGTTATTACTTTTATTATTATTTTTACTCAAATGAGGAAAAATGGGTGAGACTATGGTAGAATGTGATGGAAAGTGTGAATCATGCCAATTAAAAAATACCTGTCCAGACACAAAAAAGCTCATAGCCCAGCAAGATGCAAAAATTAGAGAGAATATGTCAAAAATAAAACATAAAATAGTTATTTTGAGTGGTAAAGGAGGTGTAGGTAAATCAACAGTAACAGTTAATTTAGCAGCAGCTTTAAACTTAATGGGCAAGAAGGTTGGAGTTTTAGATGCTGATATACACGGCCCTAACATCCCAAAGATGCTTGGAGTTGAGAATGTTCAACCAATGGTAGGGCCTGCAGGAATATTTCCAGTAACTACAAAAGAAGGAATAAAAACTATGTCAATTGGATATTTACTTCCAGATGATAAGACACCTGTTATCTGGAGAGGTCCAAAGGTTAGTGGAGCTATTAGACAGTTTTTAGCAGATGTTGCTTGGGGAAAACTTGATTATTTGTTGATTGATACTCCACCAGGGACTGGGGATGAGCAATTAACAATTATGCAATCAATTCCTGATATCGATGGGGCTATAATAGTTACAACACCTGAAGAAGTTTCTGTATTAGATGTTAAGAAATCAATTACAATGGCTAAGATGTTAAATATTCCAATTATTGGAATTATTGAAAACATGAGTGGGTTTGTTTGTCCACATTGTAATAAAGTTGTGGATGTATTTGGTAGAGGGGGAGGAGAAAAAGCTGCTAAAGAGTTGGGAGTTGAGTTTTTAGGAAGAATTCCTTTAGACATTAAAGCAAGAGAAGCGAGTGATAAAGGCATTCCAATGGTTTTACTTGACTGTAAAGCAAGTGAAGAGTTTAAAAAGATTGTTGAAAGAATTGTTGAAAAAGTTGAAGGTAAAAAAGATTAATCTTTAATTTTTATTCAATATGATTCAAACATTCTGGAAAATACTTTTTAATATAATCCCTATCCCTATCTATGTAGACATGCATACTAACAGAATGATGCACATATTCCTTTAATTGAGTATTTGTTTTTTCAGCTACTAACTCTCCTAAAGTAATTAATCCTAATGCATTTGCTACAAAGGCTAATAAAGCATCATTACTCCTAAAAACTACAGTCATATATAGATTATTTTCTCTAATCAAAAATTCTATAAATTGCAAACAAGGCACAGAACCTCTTTCATCTCTACTAACTTCAATATCTATCTTTGGGTTCCATGTAATTGCTATGGCTCTTCTACTATTTTTTTGTTGATTTAATTTTTCAATGATATACTCTATTTGATTAATTTTTTCATCAGCATAAGGATATTTAAAAAGCCTCTCATGGTAATCGTAACTGAAAGTATTCTTTGAGCCATGAAGTAGATTTTTTGTGTATTCCTCAACAGCCATTTTTCCAAGAGGATATTTATCTGGAACTTTTTTTAATTTTGGATTAGTAATTTGTATAACAGTATTCCTAATCTCTTTAGTTCTCTCTCCAAACTCTGTCTCAACTATATCTCCTTCTTTTAAAATCTTTGGAATTAACTCGTCAAAAGCTGAAGCTACAGAAGGTTTTCTTATACATAACATAATATCTCTCCAAATTTTTAATTTATCATTAAAAACTATACAAAGTTATAATTAAGATAGAACAAAGCCATAAATAATTTTTTGATTCTAGAAGACAATCTAATGTTCCTTTTTAAAGTTTAGTTTATTTTATACAAAACTATAATTACCATGAAATATATATAAAATGCGAAAGTCTTATACTAAATCCTTAGTATAAAAATTTATATATGATTTCAATTTTATCATTATGATACTCCCAATAGGACTTTTGTCCTATTCCAACTCATTTTTTGGTGATTAGATGAAAGGTGCTGAGGCAATTATAAAGGCATTAGAAGCTGAAGGAGTTAAGATTATATTTGGTTATCCAGGAGGGGCAATGCTACCATTTTACGATGCGTTGTATGATAGCGATTTAATCCATATATTAACAAGGCATGAGCAGGCAGCAGCACATGCAGCAGATGGATTTGCGAGAGCATGTGGAGAGGCTGGAGTTTGCGTCTCTACTTCAGGTCCTGGAGCCACAAACTTAGTTACTGGGATAGCAACGGCTTATGCGGATTCATCCCCAGTTATTGCTTTGACTGGGCAAGTTCCTACTAAGTTAATTGGAAATGATGCATTTCAAGAGATTGATGCTCTTGGCTTATTTATGCCAATAACAAAACACAACTTCCAAATAAAAAAGCCTGAAGAGATTCCTGAAACTTTTAGAGCTGCTTTTGAAATTGCTACAACTGGAAGGCCAGGGCCAGTTCATATAGACATTCCAAAAGATGTGCAAGATGGAGAGATTGATGTTGAAAGATATCCAATCCCAGCAAAGGTTGATTTACCTGGCTACAAACCAAAAACTGTTGGGCATCCTTTACAGATAAAAAAAGCTGCTAAATTGATAGCTGAAGCTGAAAAACCAGTAATTTTAGCTGGTGGAGGAGTTATAATTAGTGGAGCTTCAGAAGAATTGATGAGATTAGCTGAATTTGTTAAAATCCCAGTTTGCACTACTTTAATGGGTAAAGGAAGCTTTCCAGAAGACCATCCTCTATCATTAGGAATGATTGGAATGCATGGAACTAAAGCTGCAAATTATGCAGTTACAGAATGTGATGTTCTCATAGCAATTGGCTGTAGATTTTCAGATAGAGTTACTGGAGATGTTAGATACTTTGCCCCAGAAGCTAAAATTATTCATATAGACATAGACCCAGCTGAGATAGGGAAGAATGTTAGAGTAAATATTCCAATAGTTGGAGATGCAAAAAATGTTTTAAGAGATTTGTTAGCTGCATTAATAGCATTGGAAATTAAAAATAAAGATGCATGGATTGAAAGGATTTATGAATTAAAAAAACACTCTATCCCAATGATGGATTTTGATGACAAGCCAATAAAGCCACAGAGATTTGTTAAAGATTTAATGGAAGTTTTAGATGAGATTGACCCTAAATTAAAAAACACAATTATAACAACAGACGTTGGACAAAATCAAATGTGGATGGCTCATTTCTTTAAAACAAAGATGCCTAGAAGCTTTTTAGCTTCTGGTGGTTTAGGTACTATGGGCTTTGGATTTCCTGCTGCAATAGGAGCTAAGGTTGCTAAACCTTACGCTAATGTTATCTCTATTACTGGAGATGGAGGATTCTTAATGAATTCTCAAGAGTTAGCAACAATTAGTGAGTATGATATTCCAGTTGTTATTTGTATCTTTGATAATAGAACATTAGGAATGGTTTATCAATGGCAAAACTTATATTATG